>NZ_VJXX01000009.1 GCF_009377195.2 Arthrobacter bussei | reverse complement strand
CACAGCGCCGATGGTACTGCACCCGAGAGAGTGTGGGAGAGTAGGACACCGCCGGACAACACTTCACAGGCTGAGGCCCCACACCACCAGGTGCGGGGCCTCACCCCATTAACCCCACAACCCCACCAGGTCAGCCCGCCGGCCGGCACGCCGGCCGGCGCCAGGCCGGCCAGGCCAGGCCCAAAGGCCTACAGCCGGCCAGCCCAGCACCCAGCCCGGCTACCAGCCGGCTACCAAGCCGGCCACCAGGCCGGCCAGCACCAGGCAGCCACCCGGCCGGGCACCAGCCCTGCGAGCACTTAGCCACCATGCCAACAAGCCCGCCACGAGGCCGGCAGGACAACAGCACCCAATGGCGCCCGGGGCCGGGCACCAGCCCCGCGAGCTCCCAGCCCACCACTCGGCTCGTCGTGTCCGCACAGGCCGTCTCGGCTTGGCCCGTCTCGGCCCGTCTCGGCTCGGCCCGTCTCGGCTCGGCCCGTACAGCCTGCCCACCAGGATGACGACACCAGGATGACGACACCAGGATGACGACACTCAATCCCGGGCCGGCCACAAGCGAAGATCTACGGCCGGCCAGGACTGGCGAGTACGCGAGTCGCGCACCTCAGCCACCCGATGAGTAGGGAAGCGTGGCTTCGTGGTTCCATAGATAGGCAAGACCTACAGCAAAATAGAGATCCGCCGGCGGTACCCACCGGCACCTGATGAGAGGACCGCGCTGCCATGACTGAGCAGGAGCACACCGCTGGACACGATGCAGAGTCCCGTGGAGCGGACAGTCGAGACGGCGATCGTCAGGAAGGATCCGTTCAGCGGGGACGCCACTCCTGGGGTTCCAAGGCTGGCAGGCAGTCCAGCCCTGGGAGATCACCAGCGACTGGTCGGTCCCCCAGCGGCGAGACATCCGCACCTGCTTTTTCCTCTGCTCGACCCGATGACCATGCGAATTCACCGGTGAGCAATCCTCGCCGTGAAGCTGCCGCCGGCTCTCACCGCGGACAGAGCGACGTGGACGGTGGGGAAGGACGTCCGCCGACCGCCGACCGGAACCGCCCGTCACAGGAGTCGCGCCGCCCGGACCGTGCCGCGGGTGCTCCGCGGACCGGCCGGCCAGACGAGCGCGGCACCGCGGCACAGGGCGAACCCCGCCGGCCCGCCTGGAAGGGTCAGTCCGACGCCCGGAATGCGGATGGTCGCGGCGGTGGCGCCGCAGGTGGCAATCGTGATGATCGTCCGAGGGGTGGGTCACGCGATGGTCAGGCGAGGACACCGTACAGCGGGTCGGGCCAGGAGAGGCGGCCGGGTTCCCGAGACGAATCTTCGGATGGTCGGCGCACCGATCGCCGCGGCAGTGGATCGGGCCATGAACGGCGGTCGGATCAGGGAGATGCCGGGGGACGAGGTGCGCACTTGCGCGGCGCCGCGTCCCGCGGTGGCTCCGCCTCCGGATCGGCTGCCGACCGGCAGGGCAGCTACGGCAGTCGTGGCGGCACATCCTCGGGTAGGCCGTCGAATGGTGCGGAGCGTCCATGGCAGTCGCGGACGTCGTCCGCGGGCGATTCCTCCGGCAGGGCCCGTCGCCCCTCCGGGGATGGCGGCGGTACCTTCCGTCGGCCCTCTGACAGGCAGGACCGCGGGTCGTCGGCCGGCTACGGACGCGGCGACGACCGGTCCGGCCGCCGACCGGATGATGCCGCGACGGCTCCGCGTACACACAACGCCCGCGATCTGCGCAGCGCCAATAGGCCCGACAGGGAGCGTTCGCCCGAGATCGACGAGGACGTCAAGGGTGATGAGCTCGATCGTGTCACCCGCGCCCAGATACGGAACCTCGAGGAGCGGAGTGCGCTCTGGGTCTCCAAGCACCTCGTGATGGCCGGACGGCTCCTCGATCTCGACCCCGAGCTGGCGTTCCAGCACGCACTGGCAGCCAGCCGTCGAGGCGGGCGCCTTGCCGCGGTCCGCGAGGCGGTCGGTCTGACGGCATATGCGGCGGGACATTACGGCGAGGCGCTGCGCGAATTCAGGACCTTCCGCCGCATCAGCGGTTCGAACGTGCACCTCCCGGTCATGGCCGACTGTGAGCGCGGGTTGGGGCGACCCGACCGGGCGCTCGACCTCGCGCGCTCGGAGGAAGCGGAGTCCTTGGATGCAGCGGGCAAGGCAGAACTGGCGATGGTCGTGTCCGGCGCGCGCTCGGATCTCGATCAGCTCGACGCCGCCGTCGCGGCCCTCGAGATCCCGCAGCTCGACCTGCACCGCGCTTTCGCCTTCAGTCCTCGTCTGTTCCGTGCGTACGCCGATGCTCTCGACGCAGTCGGACGGACGGCTGAATCGGAGAAATGGCGCCGCCAGGCCCGTGTTGCCGAGAAGGCCCTGGGGCTCGACGATGACCTGGAACCCGACATCATCGACCTCGGTGAGGACGACGAGCCCACCCCTGATCGAGTCCCCAGGGTGGCGGAGGTACTCGCCGGTCCGGCTCGGAACGCGCACGGCTCGACGGACGACGAGGCGGGCCAGGTGCCCACCCAGCAGTCCGAAGGGTTCACCGAAGAGGGTGCGGGAACGTCGGCACGGAACGAGCCGACCGCCGTACAGCAGGACGACGACGAGGACCGCGACCAGGACGACGTGACGGACGGTCTCCTCGAACACCCGGACGAGGAGTTGGGCACGGATCCCACCGAGATGCCGGACCGTGCCGCCGGACGTGCGACACAGGACCCAGCTGCCACCACGGCGGCAATGGACCAGGGTCTCGTGGGCGACGTCTCGCTCGATCTGGAGGCAGATCTGGCAGAGCCGGGAACCGGTCGTACCACCGAGACCACAGCGATCGAGGAGCCTGTCCTGGAGAACAGCTCGCCGGGGACGGCGGAGATTCAGGAGTCAGCGGAAAGCCAGGAGTCAGGGGACCTCAGGAACCTGCCGGCGGAAGTAGCCGGCGGTCCCGAGGAGACAGATGAGGCGGACGAGGCGCAGGGCGCGGACGACGTCGTTCCTGCAGCGGACGCCGTTTCCGCCGGCGAGTCTGCGCCACGGGTCGAACCGCTTCAGACCGAGATGCTGTTCAGCATGGATGCCATGGGCGGAACCCGGATCGAGCCGTCCACCGACGACGTCGACATCGCTTCGTCGGCCGGGGATCCCGCCGTCCAGTTCTCGGCGGGTGAGGCACCGGACGGTTCGCCCAGTGGCTCCTCCTCGGGAGCTGCCGCACCGCAGGACGCGGAAGATCCGGCAACGGCCGGAGCTGTGCAGGACGAGCCAGGGCAGGACGGGCCGGCGCAGGATGCGCAGGACGTGCCGCCGGCGGCCGAAATCCCGGCGAAGAGTGCCAAGGCCAGGCGGACGCCGAAGACGAAGGCCACCACGGAGGACGCAGCGGATGAGTGAGCGACTGATCGACGGCTTCGACGGGGTGCTGTCCGACCTCGACGGCGTCGTCTATGCGGGGCCCAATGCGATTCCGGGAGCCATCGAAGCGTTGGATCGGCTCGAGGGTGAGGGCAAGAGCCTCGCCTATGTCACCAACAATGCCTCCCGGTCCTCCGCGCAGGTTGCTCAGCACCTTCGCGAGATCGGTGCACCCGCTACTGCGGAGCAGGTCTTCGGCTCGGCGCAGGCCGGTGCGGAGCTACTGGCTGCGCAGGTCCCGCGGGGGTCGGCTGTGCTCGTCGTCGGCAGTCAGACGCTCGAGGACGCGGTACGGGCCCAGGGGCTCTCGGTCGTCGGCTCCGCCGACGACCGGCCGGCCGCCGTCATCCAGGGATTCTCACCGACCCTCGGATGGAAGGACCTCGCCGAAGCCGCGTATGCGGTGACCGCGGGTGCCACGTGGGTGGCGACCAACACCGATATGTCGATCCCGCAGGAGCGGGGGATCGCGCCCGGCAACGGCACGCTCGTCGCCGCCGTCGCCGCTGCGACCGGCAAGCAGCCGCTCGTCGCCGGAAAGCCGGGCGCCGCCCTCTTCGAGACGGCCGCCCGGCATTCGGGGGTCGATCGTGCCCTCGTGGTGGGTGACCGCCTCGACACCGACATCCTCGGTGGGAACCGCGCCGGCATGGCCACTGCGCTCGTCCTGACCGGCGTCGACACCGTGCGGACGGCGCTCGGCGCGACGCTGGAGGAGCGCCCCACGTACCTCATCGCCTCGCTCGCCGACCTGTACGAGGAGTATCCCGCGGTCACGCAGGACGGGGACACCTACTCGTGCGGGAGGTCCACGGCTCGCGTGGTCGGCGGTTCGGTCAGCATCAGTGGCAGCGAGGACGACGTCGACAGCTGGCGTGCCGCGTGCGCAGCCTGGTGGGCCGCCCACCCGTCCCACGATCCCGAGCGGCCTCCGGCGGTCGATGTCGCCCCTGCCCGCTAGGGTGGGTACGGTTCGTCGGAGGACCGCTGCATGACAGCTGGACAGATCGATGAAGGACGAGTGGGAGCAGAACAGGAGGAGCCCGTGCACCAGGACGACCTCGACGCGCAGGTGGAGACCGGCACCCGCACGTCGCGGACAGGGGATCGACTGGTCGACGACGTGCTGGGCTCCCTCGACCGGCTGGCCGGACTCCCCGTCGACGATCATGCCGCCGTCCTCCTCGAGGTCCACGATCGACTCGGCGGCGTCCTCGCACCCGAGCAGGCCCTTCGTCCGGGCGGAGCCCATGGCGCGCCTTGACCAGGAACTCGTGGTCCGCGGTCTCGCCCGCTCGCGGTCGCACGCAGCGCAGCTCATTGCCGCCGGACGGATCACGCGCAATGGCGCCCTCGCTGCCAAGTCCTCCGCACCCATAGGCCCGGCGGACGTCCTGATCGTGGAGGGCGACGGCGACGACTTCGTCAGTCGGGCGGGGACGAAGCTCGACGGCGCCCTGCGGGCCTTCCCCGACGTGATGGTCGAGGGTAGGCGCTGCCTCGACGCGGGGGCCTCGACAGGAGGATTCACCGACGTCCTCCTGAGGCGCGGGGCACGCGAGGTGGCGGCGGTCGACGTCGGGCACGGCCAGCTCGTGCAGCAGCTGCGCGACCATCCGCGTGTCCAGGTCTTCGAGGGCATGAATGTGCGTCATCTGCTTCCCGGTGACATCGGCGGCCCGGTACAGCTCACCGTCGCCGATCTGTCCTTCATCTCCCTGCGCCTGGTCATGGCAGCCCTCGCCGGCGCCACGGAGGCGGGCGGAGACCTGCTGCTCATGGTCAAACCGCAATTCGAAGTGGGGCGCGCGGGGCTGAACCGGCTCGGGGTGGTGACGGAGCCCGCCGCACGCCGTCGCGCTGTGGCCGGAGTGCTCCGCAGCGCGCTCGAGTGCGGGCTCGACGTGCGCGGGGTGGCGCTGAGCCGTCTGCCCGGGCAGGACGGCAACCTGGAGTACTTCGTGTGGACAAAGGTGCCCCACGAGGGTTTGGTGCCTAGGATCGAGGGGGAACTGGACCGGCTGACCGAACAGGCCCTGCCCGGCGGTGATCTGTTCGGACCACCCGACCGTTCCACCGATCAGACGGAGCTCGATGAGTAGACGAATCCTGGTGCTCGCGCATACCGGCCGCAGGAACGCGATGATCGCGGCGCAGGAGGCGTGCACACGCCTCCACGACCTGGGCCTGCAGCCGGTCATGCGTCCCGAGGAACTCGCCGATATCCAGCGCGAGTACGGCGAGCTGGCGGCGCCGGCCCAGGTGCTCGGTGACGACGTGACCTTCGGCGACGTCGAGCTCGTGATGGTCCTCGGCGGGGACGGCACCATCCTGCGCGCGGCCGAGCTCGTCCGCGAAGCCGACATACCCCTCCTCGGGGTCAATCTCGGGCACGTCGGCTTCCTCGCCGAGAGCGAGCGGGCCGACCTCGAGGAGACCGTACGCTGGGTCGCCGAACGCAGCTACACGGTCGAGGAGCGCACCACCATCGAGGTGCTGGTCTGGCACGGGGACACCCTGCTCGGCACGAACTGGGCGCTGAACGAGGCCGCCGTGGAGAAGGCGAACCGCGAACGCATGATCGAGGTCGTCATGGAGGTCGACGGGCGACCGGTCAGTTCCTTCGGCTGCGACGGCGTCGTCCTCGCCACGCCCACGGGATCCACGGCCTACGCCTTCTCGGCGAGCGGGCCGATCGTGTGGCCGGAGGTCGAGGCGCTCCTGATGGTACCCATCAGCGCTCACGCCCTGTTCGCCAAGCCGCTCGTCGTCGCTCCCACCTCGGTCCTCGCCGTCGAGCTGCTCGCCCGGACCGACGCGACCGGCATCCTGTGGTGCGACGGACGGCGGAGCATCGATCTGCCGCCCGGCGCCCGGGTCGAGGTCCGGCGCTCCGAGCATCCCGTGCGGCTCGCCCGGACACGGCACACACCCTTCTCGGAGCGTCTCGTGCGCAAGTTCGAGCTCCCCATCCAGGGCTGGCGCGGCCCGATCAGGCATCAGGACGGCGGGACTTCATGATCGAGGAGATGCGGATCCGCGACCTCGGCGTCATCACCGATGCCACCCTGAACCTCGGACCCGGCCTGACCGTGGTGACCGGCGAGACCGGTGCGGGAAAGACCATGGTGATCACGGCCCTCGGGTTGCTGCGGGGCGCGAGGTCCGACGCCGGCGCCGTCCGGCTGGGGGCAGCGTCCGCCTCAGCCGAGGCCGTCCTGCGGCTGGATCCAGCGAGCGGTGCCGCACTGCGGGCTGCCGAGGCAGGTGCTGCCCTCGAGGAGTACGACGGTGCCGCTGAACTGATCCTCGCCCGGACGGTGACGAGCGAGGGGCGCAGCCGCGCCTATGTCGGGGGCCGCGCGGCTCCCGTGGGTGTCCTCGCGGAGCTGGGCGACCAGCTCGTCGTCGTCCATGGACAGTCCGACCAGTTGCGGCTGAAGGGTGCTCCGGCGCAGCGCCAGGCCCTCGATAAGTTCGGTGGCAGGCCCGTCGAGGAAGCGATCCGCGACTACACGGCGACCTTCGGCCAGTGGCGGGACGCCCTCGCGGAACGCGACCGGCTGCGCAGCGAGGCCCGCGAGCGGTTGCGTGAGGCCGAAGGTCTCGAGGCCGCCCTGACCGAGATCGGCGACCTCGACCCGCAACCGGGGGAGGACGCGACCCTGAAGGCCGAGTCGATGCGGCTCGGTAATCTGGAGGAGTTGCGGACAGCTGCGCTCGTGGCCCATCAGGCGCTCGTCTCCGAGGACATCGGGGCAAGCGCCGACGCCGTGTCGCTGGTCGACGAGGCCAAGCGCCAGCTCGAGGCGGTCGCCGAGCACGACGCCGATCTCGGGAAACTGGCCGAGAGGCTCGCCGAGGTCGGGTATCTGCTGGCGGACATCTCCGCCGAGCTCGCCGGCTACGGGACGTCCCTCGACGGTGAGGGTGCAGGCAGGCTCGAGGAGGTGGAGTCCCGCCGGGCCGCCCTCTCGGTCCTGGTGCGGAAGTACGCCCCGACGATCGACGAGGTACTCGCGTGGCAGGAGGACGCCGTGAAGCGGCTCCTGGAGCTCGGCAGCGACTCCTCCCGGGTGGAGGAGCTCGATGACGAGATCGAGGACCTCGACCGTCGCGTGCACGAACTGGCAGAGGCCCTGTCCGTGTTGCGGAGGACCGCCGCCGAGGATCTCGCCCACCGGGTCAGCGAGGAGCTGACGGCCCTCGCCATGCCGGACGCGCAGCTGATCATCGACGTCACCGCAGCGGAATCGCTGACCATCCATGGCGCCGACGACATCTCCTTCATGTTGCAGCCCCATCCCGGGTCGGCGCCGCGGGCCCTCGGCAAGGGCGCCTCGGGTGGAGAGCTCTCCCGCGTCATGCTGGCGATCGAGGTCGTCCTGGCCGCCGTCGATCCGGTACCGACCTTCGTGTTCGACGAGGTGGACGCGGGTGTCGGAGGCAAGGCCGCCGTCGAGATCGGCCGTCGCCTCGCGATGCTGGCTGAGCACGTGCAGGTCATCGTGGTGACGCACCTGCCCCAGGTCGCAGCCTTCGCGGCGCGTCATATCCGCGTCACGAAGAACGTGTCCCGCGACGGCGAGGGTGGCGGCGTGACGGCCAGCGACGTCGAGGTGCTCCCCGACGACGAGCGGGTCCGGGAGCTGGCGAGGATGCTCGCCGGCCAGGAGGACTCGGCCTCCGCTCGGGCCCACGCAGAGGAACTCCTGGCCGATGCGGCCCGGACCGTCGCTCGGTGATAGCCTTGAACTCCGTGGCGCAGCAAATAAACTCCCGGTTCCTCAAGTCCGCAACGACCAAGCACATCTTCGTGACCGGCGGCGTGGCCTCCTCACTCGGCAAGGGACTGACGGCATCCAGCCTGGGTCACCTCCTCCGAGCGCGCGGCCTCTCCGTGACGATGCAGAAGCTTGATCCCTACCTCAATGTCGATCCCGGCACGATGAACCCTTTCCAGCACGGCGAGGTGTTCGTCACGGACGACGGCGCCGAGACGGATCTGGACATCGGCCACTACGAGCGTTTCCTCGACGAGAACCTCGACGGCTCGGCGAACGTGACGACGGGCCAGGTGTACTCGACGGTCATCGCGAAGGAGCGCCGGGGCGAGTACCTCGGTGACACCGTGCAGGTCATCCCGCACATCACCGACGAGATCAAGCGCCGCATGCGGCTTCCGGCCGAAGGTGCTCCCGGCAAGAAGGCCCCGGACGTGATCATCACGGAGATCGGCGGCACGGTCGGCGACATCGAATCGCAGCCCTTCCTCGAGTCCGCCCGACAGGTTCGGCAGGACGTCGGACGGAACAACGTCTTCTTCCTGCACGTGTCCCTGGTCCCGTACATCGGGCCGTCCCAGGAGCTGAAGACCAAGCCGACGCAGCACTCCGTCGCGATGCTGCGCTCCATCGGTATCCAGCCGGACGCCATCGTGATCCGCTCCGACCGCGAGGTGCCGGCCGCGATGCGCGAGAAGATCGGCCGCATGTGTGACGTCGACATCGACGCCGTCGTGAACGCAGCCGACGCCCCCAGCATCTACGACATCCCCAAGACGCTGCACGCGCAGGGGCTCGACGCGTACATCGTCCAGGCACTCGACCTGAAGTTCAAGGACGTCAACTGGACCAAGTGGAACAAGCTCCTCGAGGCCGTGCACAACCCCAAGCACCACGTCGAGGTGGCGCTCGTCGGCAAGTACATCGACCTTCCGGACGCCTACCTGTCCGTCACCGAGGCCCTGCGTGCCGGCGGTTTCGCGAACAAGGCGAAGGTCACCATCAAGTGGGTCCCCTCCGACGTGTGCCAGACCCCCGAGGGAGCCAGGAGGGCGCTCGACGGCGTCGACGCGGTCTGTATCCCGGGCGGGTTCGGCATCCGGGGCCTCGAGGGCAAGCTCGGAGCGCTGACCTACGCCCGTGAGAACAGGATCCCCACCCTCGGGCTGTGCCTCGGTCTGCAGTGCATGGTCATCGAGTACGCACGGAACGTCGTCGGGCTGGAAGGTGCATCCTCGAGCGAGTTCGAACCCGACACCACCTACCCGGTCATCGCCACCATGGCGGAGCAGCTCGAGATCGTCGCCGGCGAAGGGGACATGGGCGGCACGATGCGCCTGGGCCGCTGGGAGGCCAAGCTACAGGAGGGCTCCGTCATCGCCGGCACCTACGGGAAGACGACGGTCTTCGAGCGGCACCGGCACCGCTACGAGGTGAACAACGAGTACCGCGAACAGATCGCCGAGGCGGGCCTCGTGTTCTCGGGGACGACGACGGACGGCAAGCTCGTCGAGTTCGCCGAGCTGCCCAAGGACGTCCATCCGTACTACGTCTCGACCCAGGCCCACCCGGAGCTGAGCTCGCGGCCCACGCGTCCGCACCCGCTCTTCGCCGGCCTCGTGAAGGCGGCGCTCGAGCGCCGCGGCGCGAAGGTCTGAGCATGCAGGTGTCCGGGGACGATCGTGCGACGTTCAGTGACGAGCAGAGCCCCCGCCGGCTGATCGACACGTCGACGGTCTACGAGGGGCGTGTGTGGGACGTCGTCAGCGAGCAGTTCAGCCTCACGGCGGACGGCGAGACGATCACACGCGACTTCATCCGCCACCCCGGGGCTGTCGCCGTCCTGGTCCTGAACGACGACGGTCAGGTGCTGCTGATCCGCCAGTACCGGCACCCGGTCCGCATGGCGCTCTGGGAGATCCCGGCCGGTCTCCTCGACGAGGAGGGGGAGGACTTCGTCGATGCGGCGGCCCGCGAGCTCGCCGAGGAGGCGGACCTCACGGCCCGCCAGTGGCACGTCCTGGTGGACCTGTTCCTGTCCCCGGGCTCGTCCTCCGAGGCGCTGCGCGTCTACCTCGCGCGCGGCATCGGGGATGTGCCCGAGGCCGATCGCCACACGCGCACCTACGAGGAGGCGGAGATCGAACTCAGATGGGTGGATCTCGACGACGCCGTCAGCGCGGCGCTCGAGGGCCGGATCCACAGTCCGTCCGCCGTCGCGGCGGTCCTCGCGGCCCGCGTGGCACGGGAGAACGGCTTCATCGATCTGCGCCCGGCCATGACGCCGTGGCCGGAACATCCGAGCCGGCACTCCACGTGGCCGCGCGGCGCCGTGCTCGAGAACTGACCACCATGGCGGAACAGGCACCTGTCGACGAGGACGGGCCGCTGTCCACGCTGCTCCGGGACTACCTGCAGCACATGTCCGTGGAGCGGGGCCTGTCCGTCAACACGCTCGCGGCCTATCGCCGGGACCTCCGCCGCTATGCGGCGTTCCTCCGGACCAGGGACGTCGGTGGCGCGACCGCCGTGACGCGGCACGACGTCTCGGCCTTCGCCCAGGCCGTCGTCTCGGGCGACGACGGCTTCGCGGCTCTCAGTCCACGGTCGGCGGCACGGACCATCGTCGCGGTCCGCGGGTTGCACAGGTTCTGGGCCCTCGAGGGCATCACCGAGGGGGATCCGGCCCGGGACGTCCATCCGCCCATGGCGGGGCAGCGGCTCCCGAAAGCCATCCCGGTGGCGGAGGTCGTCAGGATCCTCGAGTCCGTGGACACCTCGACCTCCACCGGTCAACGGGACCGGGCGCTGCTGGAGTTCCTGTATTCCACCGGTGCGCGGATCAGCGAGGCCGTGGGGCTGGACGTCGACGATGTCTCCGTCAGCGACGCGCAGGACCTCCCGGCCGTCGTCCGCCTGACCGGCAAGGGCTCGAAGGAACGCCTGGTCCCGGTCGGGTCCTACGCGGCCCGCGCGGTGGACGGCTACCTCGTCCGCGGCAGGCCCCTGCTCGCCTCGAAGGGCACGGGCAGTCCTGCCCTCTTCCTCAACATGCGCGGGGGGCGCCTGAGCCGCCAGAGCGCCTGGAGCATCCTGAAGACGGCCACCGAGCGCGCGGGTGTGACGCGCGACGTCTCACCGCACACGCTGCGCCACTCGTTCGCGACGCATCTGCTCGAAGGGGGCGCGGACGTCCGGGTGGTGCAGGAGCTGCTCGGCCACGCCTCCGTCACCACCACGCAGGTGTACACCCTGGTCACGGCCGATACGCTCCGCGAGGTGTATGCCGCGGCGCACCCGAGGGCCCGTGCCTGACGTCGGCGCCCGAGGGCCCGACGGCACTCCACCCGAGGTCCCGGTGGCCAGCGGGGTCTCGCCCGGCGCTGTGATACCCGACGGGAGATCGCCGGGCTCCACCACTCCCGAAGTGTCCCGTGAGTGGGCGACGATCGACGGCACAGCCTACAGGCGCGTGGTCCTGTGCTTCCTGTTCCGCCCGTCGCCCACGGGCCGGGAGGTGCTGCTCGGCCTCAAGCGGACCGGCTTCGGGACGGGGAGGGTCGTGGCGCTCGGCGGCAAGGTCGACGGCGACGAGTCGGACCTCGACTCCGCAGTCCGCGAAGTCGAGGAGGAGAGCGGGATCGTCCTGCCGCCGTCGGGCCTGCGGTACGCGGGCCGGATCAGCTGGTCCTTCCCGGCCAGGCCGGGCTGGAACATGCAGTCCGCACTCTTCACGGCCGAGGCCGGGCGCAGCGTGCCCGTCCCGTGCGAGGAGATCGAGCCGCGCTGGTATCCGGTCGACGCGATTCCCTGGGCGGCCATGTGGAAGGACGCACCGCACTGGCTACCGCAGCTGCTGGCCGGAACCCGCATCGACGCGCACATCGAGATGGCGGCGGACAACGACGGGGTCGCGCGGGCGACGATCAGCTGACACAATCCGGCTCTTCGTAAACGAGAGTGTGCGCTGGGTGCTGGCGGCGTGAGCAGGGTGGGCGCGTCGGTGACGGGATAAAGGTCGAGGCCTTCCGATGATGGAAGTTCTGACGCTATCCACCCGAAAGACC
>NZ_VJXX01000008.1 GCF_009377195.2 Arthrobacter bussei | reverse complement strand
CTGACGGAACGACTCACCGTTCCGCCACCCCTCCCAAATCGCTTGTTGCTGCTCCTCTGTGAACTCCACACGCACCTCCACCACTCATCCTGCCAAGGAGTGGTGCATTGACCGGTTGAGACCACCAAAGCTTTCTAAGACATTTGCAGCTGTCCCGCGTCGAGCAACCACTCCCCCGAGATTCCGGCCCCCTCGTTGTCTCGGAAACTTGTCTTGACGTGTTTTGGGGATCCCTCGTGCGACCCACCCACCGAGTACTGGGCACCGGTGCGCTGCTGGCACTGAGCCTGACCGCCTGCACCCCCGACCAACCCAGCACCTCGACCAGCACCTCGACCAGCACCTCGACCAGTACCGGCACCGACACGAGTACTGATACCGCGACTGCTACCGCCACTGGTACGGCATCTGAGGGGGCGGCCGAGAGCGAGCCCGAGACGTCCACCTCATCGCCTTCACCCGCGTCCTCGGCTGCAACGGGTGGTTCAACTGAGGGGTACCGGGACGGTGAATACAGTGCGACCGGCTGGTACGGGTCCCTGCCGTCCCACCACGACGTCACCCTCACCATCGACGATGGCACCGTCACCGACGTAGACATCACAACACCTGCCGAGAATGAGACTTCGCTCGGCTACCAGCAGCGTTTCGCCGAAGCCCTGCCGCAAGCCATCGTCGGCCGGAAACTGGATGACCTGAACGTCGACCGTCTCGCCGGATCCAGTGGGTGCTCGGAAGGTTTCATGGACGCCCTGGCACAGATCAAGGACCAAGCCACCGCCTGACCCTGCTCAAAAGAGCACTGATATGTGCGTGCCCGGAAGCCGACCGTGGGGGTGGCCTGCTTCCGGGCACTCATCAGGTCCTACTAGGCGCTGCGATAGGCATCGAATCCTGCGAGCTGCGATCCGGTGTCCTTGATGCGGGGTGGGCCGGCTACGCGCGACGGATCACCCCGTCCACGGTTAGGTAGCGAGGGGCCGCGTGTCGTTAATCGAGAAGTGGGAGATGCGGGTGGCGATCAACCAGCGTCCGTCCCGCAGAACGTACGTGTCGTCGTACCGGATGCTGCTTACCGTGATGGTCTCGGCGTTGCTCTCACCGCTGATCAGCTTGGCTTCGCAATACACGATCCCGGTGGCCGTGTCGCCGTTCACGGTGAAGATCTGCTGCCCATTCATGTGGAACAGCCGTTTCACATCTGCTGTGAAAGCCGTGAAGATTTCCAGCATCTTCTCCGTCCCGCTGATGTCGAACGCGAGGTTCTCGCCCATCCATATTTCCACGTGAGCATCAGGGGTGAATAGCTTCATCTGATCGGGAAGACGGCGCTCATCGGAGGTGATTGCGAAGGTGGCGACAAGGTCGGCGAGGTCGGCTTTTGCTTGGAAAATTTCGTAGGACACGCGTGGTGCTCCATTCGTTGTGCGTCGGATCTGTCTGAACGGGCTACCAACAGAGCGGCCGGTATCGGGTACTCATCAAGCACGAGCAAGCCAGGATCATCCACCATTGCTGGTGGATGATCCTGACGGGGGTGCTCAGGCCTCGGGGATGGGCATGCCGTAGGACTCGAGGGTGATGCTGTCAGGGTCGGGGCCTCCGCGGACGCCGGTGTCGAGTGCGTCGATCGACTGGATCTGGTCGGCGGTGAGCTCGAAGTCGAAGACGTCGAAGTTCTCCGCCATGCGGGCTGCTTTGGTCGACTTGGGGATGACCGAGCGGCCTGCCTGCAGGTGCCAGCGCAGCATCACCTGAGCGGCGGACTTGCCGTACTCACCGGCGATCGCCAGCAGTGTCTCGTCCTCGAACGCACTCTTGGCGCCTCCACCGTAGGAGGTGATCCCACCGATCGGCGACCACGCCTGGGTAAGGATGTTGTGCTCGGCGTGCAGGGCCTGCAGTTCCTTCTGCTGGAAGTACGGGTGCAGCTCGATCTGGTTGACCGCCGGCACAACCGTGGTCTCGGCCAGCAGGCGGGTGAGCAGCTCGGGCATGAAGTTGCTGACGCCGATCGCGCGGACCTTCCCGTCGGCCAGGAGCTTCTCCATCGCCCGGTAGGCGTCCAGGGTGAGGTCGAACCGGCTGGTGAGCGGCTGGTGGAGCAGGAGCAGGTCGATCTGGTCGACGCCGAGCTTCGCGGCGCTCTTGTCGAACCCATGCAGGGCAGCGTCGTACCCGTAGTCGCTGATCCACAGCTTCGTCTCGATGAAGATGTCCTCACGGGCAACACCGGAGGCCCGGATGCCCTCACCGACACCCTGCTCGTTCATGTAGGCGGCAGCGGTGTCGATGTGTCGGTAGCCCACGCGCAGGGCCTCGGCCACTGCGGTCGCGGTCTCCTCGGCCGGGGTCTGGAAAACGCCCAGACCGATCGCGGGAAGGGTGACGCCGTTGTTCAGGGTCAATGTCATGTCCGATGTCGTATTCGTCATGATGACAACGCTAGGACGGTTACCGGCCCGGGTGAGAGTCACTGGTGTTATCCCCCAGGCGGGCACATCCTCCTTGCTTCGACGGCTCGGCACTGGGTCAACCGAGCTTTATGTGCCGGCAGGGTGGGGGTTCCTGACAGGGACTCCCACCCCCTGAACGGGTGATCGTAGCCTTGAGAGCATGGACAATCGACGCGACGTGCAGCAGTTCCTCACCGCGCTGCGCGCACGCATCACCCCGGAAGCGGCCGGGCTGACCCTCTTCGGTGGTGAGCGACGAGTGCCCGGGCTGCGCCGCGAGGAAGTCGCCCAGATTGCCGGGGTGTCCACCGCCTACTACACGCGGATGGAACGCGGGAACCTCAGCGGCGTCTCCGACAGTGTCCTGTACGCCCTCGTGCGGGCCTTCCAACTCAACGACGCCGAAACGACCCACCTGTTCGACCTCGCACATGCCGCATCCGGGCCACGCCCGAAACCCCGGATCAAACCGACACCGAAACTGCCCTCGCGGCTCCCTCAGATGCTCGAAACCATGCGCGACGTCCCCGCCCTGGTCCTCACCCACCTCGGAGACCCGGCAGCATCGAACTCCCTCGGGCGGGCCCTGTTCCCCCACCTGTTCCCCGAGGACGCTGCACCGCTGAACCACTCCCGATACCTGTTCCTGGATCCCCGCTCCCAGACCTTTTACCCGGACTGGGAGACCAGTGCCCGAGAATCCGTGTCCGCGCTGCGCCTCCTTGCCGGCCACGACCCCTCGGACCGGGCACTGATGAACCTCGTGGGAGAGCTATCCACCCACAGCACTGACTTCCGCACCTGGTGGGGAGGACACACGGTGCGCACCCACGCCAGCGGAACCAAACGCATCAGCCACCCCGTCGTCGGAGACATGACCATCGGGTACGACGTCCTGACCATCAACTCCACCCCCGGGTTGAACCTCACCACCTACCTGCCCGAACCCGGAAGCCCCTCCGCCGACGCCCTGGACCTCCTGCGCAGCTGGAACGCCGACCACCAACTCACTTCGAGAAGGATCTAAGACAGTCCTGACGGGCACACGCTGAGGATCCTTCACTGAACCGTAAGAACCGCGACGATGATGTGCCTTCCGGGCCTCATGATCAGCTGTTGAGTTCGAAGTCGAGGTCGAGGCATTCCGGACTGGAGAGCTCCCGCCAGGCGGAGGTCACGCGCGCACTGGGTAGGGCCGCGGCGATCGGCATCCGATCAACCCCAACCAGCTGGTCGAGGTCGAGCCCGGTGAGCGCGGCGATGTCGCGGATCGGCACCTGGAAGGTCCGGAACGGCCCCAACGGCGGTGCGTCATCCCCAACGGCGCCGGGCTTCGGCACGTCATCGAGGTCGGCCAGCTGTGGGGTCTGGTCGACGACGTATCCGGTCGCCGCCAACGCACCTTCCTGCAGGAACACGGCGACCTTGAAGTACCGCAACGGGATCTCCACGCCCCGGTACACGGGGTCGACGTCGCTGAAGATCGGACCCGTGAACACGATCAGGCGCCGGCCGTTGTCGGCGGCGTTCTCGAGGAGGTACGACTCCAGGCCCAGCCAGAGCTCCAGGCCCTGGTTGAACTTCGCGGCCTGCGGGGCAGCGTTGGTGTAGTGGAAGGTGTCCTCGTTCGCGGTGGCGGCTTCGGCCCGGGTGTCGCCCCACACCGCTGATGCCCGGCGCACGAGGTGTCCGCGGTCGATGTCGTTGCGCGCGTAGACCCGCTCCCCCGTCTGCTGGTCCTCAGGCAGCCGTGGATCCAACCGCCAGTCGATGCCGGACCGGTCCAGGTCCATGAGCTTCGCCCCGTCGATACCGAGCGCCGTAACAGCAGCCAGACGCTTGTCCGGGCGCATCAGCACCGAGAAGTGCGTGTACGGGAGCAGGACCGTTTTTACCCCGGCAAGCGCCGGCACGGGCACCGGGACCCCGAGGAACTGCTCATCAAAGCCTGCTCGGCCGGCGAGGTCCGAGATTGTGGCGGTGTTCGCGGTCTGGGGCGTGGGCAGCGTGGCGTCCATCCGGTGAAGCTACCAGCGACAGGTGACAACACGATGAACAGTTCAACCAGAAGTGAGACGGCCGGCCTAGCGAATCACGAGGCAGCCCGCGGACGTTGCACGAGGTCTAGACCCTCGCTCGCTTCTGTTGCAAAAACCTCCTTGGAACCCTAAAGCAACAGGATTCGAGACGACCTGCACTGTGGCGTCGGGGTGTACCCAAACGCAACACCTGTTGGGCGGACCGCCTCTATGCCGAGAGTGTCAGAGACAGTTGGAAACTCGTGACCAAAATTGTGTGCCCGCCCCGGTCCCATTCACCCGCCTAACTACTACGATCAGCAGACGATCATCAGTTTCGTTTGGGGGAACAATGGAAGCGACAGCCAAAAAGTGCGTCCAGTGGGGCATCATCCTCATTGTGACCGGCGGATTCATGTTGGTACTCCTTCCGCAGCTGATGGGTGCACTTGCAGAATCAGTGGGACCGACGGCCTCTATCGGGGTCGGACTCGTGGACCTTGTTCTGACACTGGTTCGATGGGCACTGATACCGATGGGCACGACCCTCGTCGGCGCAGCTATCGTCATCAGAACGTTGGCCCCGGCGCTCGAGCGATCAAGGGAAGCTGAAGCCACGGACGCGCAGATCTAAACCATGTCGATCATGCGACGATCACCAGTCCTAGTGCTCACCGGGTTACTGGCCGGCCTCCTAATCACCGGATGCACCGCCGGAGACCTCGAAACGGAGAATCAGCCCCAACCCGCACCCACTGGCCCTGTCCCTTCGGCGGTTGCAGAACCTGTATCGGGCACCTACACGGGCACGCAGACCATCGAGCTCGGCGAACCGCCCGAGGACGCCACACACATCGGCGCCGAATTGAAGTGCCTGAGCGCCGGCACTCTGACTCTGACTGATGGCTTCGAGGTGATCTGCCAGGCCTCGCCAGGCACCACCACGGCCAAGTCCTCCTACGAGCTCCAACCAGGGCAGCACTCCGTGACCATTACCGCGACCAAGCCTGACACCCAGTACGAGGCAAAGTTCGTCTACGAAAACGGCCCATCCATCCGCTAACCCCTCACCCAAGAAGAAATGACTTAGTGCAGAGAAAGCGGTCAAGAAGCTCCGCGTGTATCGTCGATGTTGCTCTCGGTGTATCCCAACGCGACACCCACGTGTCCTGACCGAAACCCTCCGCGCCGGGTTCTGGCCCAATCGGTTCCGGACGAGCTTTCAGCCACCTGGAACGGCTAGTTATGGGGTCGCTGCAGTAGTGCTGTGGAGGGTTGGTCTCGTACGGCTAGGATCGAGCGCATGCAGGGGGACATTGCACGGGGCCGCACCCGTCTCGGATCAGCACTGGTCGCAGCAGGTCTCACAAACGGGCCAGCTGAGTTGCTCGATTTCCTGATTCCGCTCTGGGCCGGAATAGCCCTCGGCGCCAGTCCCGCACAGGTGGGCTTCCTCGTTGCACTGGAGATGATCGTCTCCGTCATAGCCCGCCCGATCGCCGGGCACCTTGCAGATTCCCGGAAACGCGAACGCATTGCCGGTCTCGGGGCCCTCCTGTATGCCTTGTCCTGCTGCGGATACGCAGTAGCCGGCTCCTTGCCTCTGGCGTACACGGCAGCAACTGTCGGTGGTATCGGCGGAGCACTCCTGTGGGTTTCGCTGCGAGCCATGGTCGGTGAGCATCTCCCACAGGATTCCGGTGTGTTCGCCCGGCTGATGTCCTTCCAGGAAACCGGGGTATGGATCGCTTTTGTTGCCGGCCTGATGTTGCTGGGGCAGTTCGATTCGTTTCCGGTGACCTTCTTCGCCGGCGCGGCGGCATGCGCGATAGGCGCCGTGCTTCTTTTCCTCAGCCCAGCACCCGCACCGTTGCGGTCAGCGGATAGACAGGCATCCACCACGCCCCAGGGGTCACGTGTCCTGATCGGTTCGCTGCGCCCGATGCTCATTGCGACGCTGATGACCGCGCTGGCCGAGCCCATGATCGGGATCTTGCTGCTCCTGCATCTTCCGCGCGCGTTCGAGCTGGGTGTTATCGAAACCGCCTACATCTTCCTCCCAGGAGCGATCGCCATGGGAGTCCTTCCACCAGTGCTGCACAAGGTCGTCCTGCGCATCGGTCGGCGCGCCGGGATGATCGTCGGGTCCATCCTGAGCGGCGTCTTTGCCATCTCCCTGGCATACGCTTCCGGGCCCCTGATCATCGCCGCTCTATGGATTCTCTGCGGGGTGGCATGGGCGTTGGTGATGCCGATCGAACAAGCCGTGATCACCGAGAAGTACCCGCACCAGATCGGGGCAGCGATGGGGATCTACACAGCTGCCACGCTCATCGGAGCAGCTATCGGGGCCTCGTCCGCGGGAATGCTCTACGATGCCGCATCCTGGCAGCTCACCTGCTTCATCGCAGGAGGAGTGATCCTCTCCGGAGCCATCGTAGGTCCCTGGGCACTACGCAAACTCGGAGTAATGGATAAACCGCTCCACTCAGACTTCACCCCCACAACCAGCCACCAATAATGCCCACCAGCTTCGCGCCCCACAGCGGGATCGGCTTCCGTGCGGGCGGCGCTGCGCAGGGTGTACCTCAGATAGACACCCTTGGGATGAGGCTGCCTGACGAACCAATCTAGTCAAGCTTCCAGGCTGCTCGGCGAAGACACCTAGGATCTACCTATGACACAGCTGACAACAGACGTCTTCACACCGGCGAAACGGCCCACGATAACAGGGGTGAATCGCACTCATCTCTCTCAAGAAATTGATTGGGAGATAAAGAAAGGTGGCTGGTACGTCTCCGTATTAGGAGCGACGAAGCTGGGTAAAACGACTTTGGTGAAAACGGCGCTGGGGAAAGTTAGCTTTTCCATTTTCGTCAACGGCAACTCCTTCCTTGAGGGAGACAATGCCTTATGGCAAAAACTAGGGGCAGCCCTTGAGATTCCAGTCTCGAAAGAAACAGGAACAGTTTCCGGGGACAAATCAACCTGGGGTTTTTTCGCGAAGTTCTCGGCGACTTTGGGGTTAGCAAAAGGCGAGGGTGGATCACAGGTGGGTGGCGAACATATGAAGCAAACCACTAGCACCAACGCCATTCAGCTCGATGCTGAAACTGAAGTGATTAAAGCCTTCGAACTTCTCATCGATAAGGGCATGACTGTAGCAATAGCAATCGACGACTTCCACTTTGTTACTGACGTCGAGAGGCGAAGATCACTCATCAAAGCTCTTCGTCCAGTTGCTGGTACTGGAGTTTCTATCGTTCTCATAACCTTACCAAACCGGGAAACAGATCCAGCCTTTGATAATACCAATGCAGGAGGAAGGCATACGCCAATTAAGGTTCCGACCTGGAGCTTAGAGGACCTCGGGAAGATCGCGTACAAAGGATTCGAGGCACTCAATGTACAAGCGTCGGAATCGATCATTCAAGAGCTTTCGAAGAATAGCTTTGGCAGTCCCCAAATAATGCAACAGTTGTGCCTGAATCTCTGCGAATTAGAGAACGGCGTGACCGAGACCGTTCCTGGCCCACAACCTTTCCAACTTCAAGAACCTCAATGGTGGCAGGACTTCTTCGGTTCTGTCAGGGACCCTCAGTCGGAGCAATGGCTCAAGATCCTTATTAATGGCCCCAAACAGCGCGGACATGAGCGCAAGACTTATCGAATCGGATCCAAAGAGTATGACGGCTACGAACTCATTCTGTTCGTTTTGAGAGACCTAGGCGCTAAACCCACGGTCTCGCTTGACGAGCTAAAAACTTCAATTGGAATGCGAGTCTATCCAGAAAGAAAAAATAACACTTCCTCCGACGGTAAGGTCGCCAGTCTCTATAATAAACAAAAAGTAAATGCAATGAATCTGGAGGCAAAAATAAATAATCTTCACGTAATTGCACACAAAATAGTCGATGGATTGAAGGCAGTGGAGTCCTCAACTGAGGATTCAGATTCGTACGATGACGACGATACAATTTTTGATGAAGAATCAATTGACGTAGCTGGTAATCGTCCCCAGCCGTTCTTTGAATTTGTTAAAGACCCGGTTAAACCTTGCATCAATATATTAGATCCTCAGCTTTGCTACTCGCTCAAGTGGCACGGTGGAAAAATGCTGAAATAGCGCAAGATCGAGTTTGCATCGCCAGGTACCCAATTGAGCCCTGATACCGTTTCAAGCTGAAGCGACAGTGCGCCTAAATCCGACAGATAAGAAAAGCTGGGCAATGATTACCGGTTCTTTGCATATCGGCACGAAAGACATCCGACTTCTCGTGCTCTTACTCAGCTCGTTTTTACTACTGACGAGTACGGCTTGTGCCCCGGAACGTCTCAGTACGCAAGACACGTGTATCAAATTGCGTTCTTTCGACGGAGATAAGGTGACATTGCGCGCGCTGCCGTCAATCGAGCAGGCGGAGCAACTTGTCGAATTATCTGAAAGATCGTCCGAGGTGCTTGAGAGGGAGTTGCTACTCCTAGCTGAAGTGGGACGTGAGACTACTGATCAGCAAGAACGGCGCTTCCTGGTCGATTCCCAGTTTGAAGCGGTAGATCAAGCGATCCAGACGGCACAGGAGGCATGCAAGTGAAGACGCCCCCGGCTGTCCAGTTGCGTCGATCGGTGGGAAGGCTCGCGGCTACGTCGTCAGTAGCGATGGTGTTCGTTACCGCTTGTTCCACTCAAAATTTACCGACCACACCGTTGGTCGAGGGACCCGACCGTCCAGTGCTGGGTGTGTGCCAAGTACTGGGCTCGATGCAGGAATGCGCTGAGATACTTACGGCTATTTATTTGGAAACTGACGATGCTTATGATGGCCTATCTTCACACGCCGAAGAGCAGTCAGCTACTTATAGAAGAATGCAGGAGGGCGCTGAATTTTATTCACAGGAGTGCCGCGTGCTCGGCGTTCGAGCAGGAGCTGAAGTCAATATTACGAATGGCTGCGATGACGCGCTCGGCAAGATCGTAGATGCCCACGAGCTTATGACGCGCGATGAATAAAGCTGTGCCCTCATCGAATGACCGGAGGCGGGAGAGCGCGAGACGCTAATGCTGAACTGACTGCCAGCACTCGCGACCAAGCCGCTACAAAGCGGTTTTTACTTGGTACCCTCGAGCAAGAGTAGGATTCGAACCCGTGATGAAGGGTTTTAGCCCCACACATCAGTATCAATGACGCCATCGACTACTCAGTCCACCCTTCCCATAATTTGTGCGTACCCAGCAAAATACACTTGGGAGTCTTAACCCAGAGAGGGCTGATCGAGCTAAAAGGCACAACAAGAAGGCTGGGCTTTAGGGCGAATTACCATCTTTTGATGGTGCTACAGTACTCTGCCGCACCACGAGACTAGTTGCTAACTCAATCCGACAATTATTTGGCCGTTCACCGCTGCGGAACCGCAGCACCATCCTTGCCGCTTCTTCGGCCATTTGTATAAGGGGTTGATGAACGGTAGTCAAAGCGGGACTTGTCCACCGAGCAAGTTGTAAGTCGTCGTATCCGACAATTGAGAGATCTTCAGGAACCCGAAGCCCGATCTGACGCGCCGCGTCGAGAACACCCAGCGCCTGAAGGTCGCTGCCCGCGAAGATGGCAGTGGGTGGGTCAGTGCTGCGCAGCAAAGCGAAAGCGTGAGCGCGTCCTCCGTCAACATGAAAATCGCCGTACCGGATGAATCCAGTGTCGATGGGAAGATTTGCCATGTTCATTGCGGAGCGGTATCCATCAATACGCGCGAGGGAGCACATCATGTTCTTGGGGCCACTAATTACTGCGATTCGCTTGTGCCCCAAATCGATCAGATGGCGGGTTGCTAACATACCGCCGGCCCAGTTAGCGGAGCCGACGGAGGGGACGTCGGGTGCCGGATTACCCGCAGGATCAATGATGACAAACGGAATGTCTCGTACGTCGAGCTTCCTACGGAAATCCAAAGGCAGATTTGAGAGGACAAGTACCACGCCTGCTGGTCGCCTCGAAAGTACTCCTTCGATCCATTCGGGTCCTAGAGTATGACGCGTACCAGTTTCCGTAAGTACTACACTCATACCGTGTTCGCGCGCAACATGTTCCACACCTCGGATGATTTCAAGCGCCCACGCACTTTCTAGTTCATGGAAGACCAGTTCAATAAGAGATGCTTGCTCGGCTGACTTTTGGCGCGGGCGGTAGCCATGTTCCTCCAGAAGGGCATTAACCTTTGCCCGCGTTTTTGGTGAAACACCGCTGCGCCCATTGAGTACCTTAGATGTCACTGGTAGCGATACGCCTGCCGCCGTTGCAAGTTGAGCGAGGGTGACGCGCGGTTCGCCCTCTAGATTCGACATGCCCATCAGCCTACCGCCGCACAGGGCACGGTTCGGGTGGGTTAGATACTTCCTCAGGTCTGTCCCGTGTTGCTCTGTCCGCAAGGATTACTGCGGTTCTCGCTTCAACACCGCGTATTCCAGAGCCCTCGACGACGGGACAGCCAGCTAGTAACGTGGGTGTCACTGGCTATCGTTCGTGAACGTTAGATCCACGTCCTCTACTACTTGGGAGCTCGCTTCTCGCATGTCATCGACTACGGACCCATCTGCGCTCACTAGAGAAGTCGCAGGTACTCCTCACCTGGGCTCGGTGTCTGTCTCCAGCCTTGAATCCTGGGAGACGGGACTGGCACCTGCGACGAGCTCGGTCGTTACAGGTGACGCACGAGACACCCATCTCAAGCACAGCTCCGCAGATGTCGTCGTAACGTCTCCTCCGTACTGGCAGAAGCGTGACTACGGGCACGTCGATCAGATCGGGCTCGAGAGCACTCCGCAGGCTTACGTGTCTTCGATCATGGATTGCCTTACGGAGTGGAAGCGTGTCCTGCGACCGACCGGTTCGGTCTTCCTTAACGTCGGAGACACCTACAACAAGCGCTCCCTGGTGGGTATCCCCGGGCGCATTGAAGCCGCAGCAGTCGATGCTGGATGGCTCGTGCGAAACCGCATTATCTGGGCGAAAGAGTCTGGGATGCCGGATCCGGTAAAGAACCGACTGGCCAACAGGCACGAGTACATCCTTCACCTTGCTCCGAAGCAGTCCTACTACTACGACCTCGTCGGTTACTCCGAAGTTATGGGCAATGGTGCTAACCCCGGTGATGTCTGGAACATAAACCCGGAGCGGAATATGGGCAAGCACCTTGCGCCGTTCCCTCGTGAACTGGTGCGTCGCTCACTGCTCTTAGGTTGCCCGCCTCAGATCTGCGCTACTTGCGGCACTCCAAGGCGGCGGGTTGTCGAGCGCACGGATCAGCTTGACCCAGCTCGACCTCAGGCAGCGCGGGCAATGGAACTGGCGAAGGAGCACAACCTGACGCCGGCTCACATAGCCGCCATCCAGGCTACTGGCGTCTCGGACGCGGGCAAGGCCTTGAGCGTGCAAACGGGTACGGGCCGAAATGCCCTGCCCGTGCAGAAGCTAGCGGCCGAAGCGAAAGAGGTTCTCGGAGGCTACTTCAGGGAGTTTACTTTCGCGAAGAAGGTCACGACAGGTTGGACTGATTGCGGGCACAGGACACCGAGCCGGGGCGTTGTGCTGGACCCCTTCGTAGGCACTGGGACTACCCTCCGAATCGCCAACGAGTCCGGTCTCGATGCCGTGGGCGTGGACCTTATCCCCATGCTCGACAAGGCCCACATCGCTCCCTCAAGGTGATTGCGGCGATGCTGCCAGTAGGCGCTGAACGGCCGAGCCGAAAGCCTGCGCTTCATTATCCATATCGGACGCCGCAAGATCGTAGTGGTACTGAAAGACGGTAATGGGTCCAAGGTTGCCAACCGGCTGCATCCCTGCCCGCCGGATCCCTGACCGCGGATAGACCAGGAACACGTACTTCGACCCGTACCGCAAGCCATAGGTGGCAACCTGCTCCACATCGTCTCTTGAAGGCATGTCACCTTTCGGTACCTTGTTTTTCACATCGGCAACCATAGGGAACGTCGTTCCGTTTCTCCGGAACACAATGTCGGGCGTCATCATCGCCGCAGAACCGGTGACACCTTTAGGTGGCTGGTGATCGGGTGCCAAGGCCCTCTCTTCAGCTGTTGTCTCGCTATATAAAGCGAGGCGTCCGTCCTGCAAGTTACCGTCGAGTACCTCAGCTGTCCAAAAGCTTTCCTCTGCGTGACGCTGCAGCCGAGCTCGAACGTACTGTTCGAAAATGTGCCCCATGTTGACGAGCAAAGAGGTTTCCAGCACTGCTGCCCCTGGCTCTTCGAGTAGCAGCCCCTCTTTCCGGAGGATTCTCAAGGCAATGCTGAGCGCCGGCTTGTAGTAGGCCCGTGGGTCCGGCAATCTCCTAAATCCCTGTACGACGTCGCTGTTCAGGTAATCACGGCGGCGATCATCCGTGACCTCAGCGAACATGTGTAGGGCGGTGCTGATGCGACGGACCCGTTCTCGGTTTCCGGATTTCCCGCGAGTCAATGGGTCCGTGTACTCGCGCGCAAGCTCGAGAAGGGCTGACTTAAGACAACGATTCTCAGGTGTGTCGACGGTCCGCTCGAACCATGAAAATCGGACGCGGTGATTGATGCCCCGGGAAGCCAGAGCGGTGATCGTCTCGTTGATATTAATACGGCCACGCGGCATTGACGACTCATCCGACCTGCGTTCGTATGAGCGCAGCATCCCATTCTCCCGAATCCTAAAAACTGCTTCGAGGAGTGCGTCCGCCAGCAGGTCCCTCATCCACTGTTCTGACTCTGCCGATACACCATAGGTGCGCATCGCAACCAGCGCTTCCGGGTCGTAGCCGGCCATTTTCACCATCGCGGTGAGATTCGCTAGTGGGGTCCGTGGCTCAATGTGGAGCACACACCGAGCGTTGATGGGCACGACCCCTACGTACTGGCCCGCCTGCAGCCGGAAGGAACCACCCTTAACCGTTACGGTGACAAGCGCCCGCTGCAGCACATCTTCGTAGATGTTTAGCGATCGGTCCTCGTTGAGAATCAATTCGGCTGGCACCGTTCTGGACTCGAACTCGCGCAGCTTCAGGACTGCGAAATCGTCTTTGTCCTCGGCCTGTTCGTCAGCTGTCATGCACGCTACGGGGTTTCATCGCCGGATCCATTTTGGGGTGAGTCCTGCGCCGTTGGCACCTCGTCACTGCCGACGGCAGCGCGCCATCCCTGCTCTACACTCTGACGCGACTCGTTATCGTGGCGGAATGCTCGCGCAACATGGAACTTCAGTTGATGGCTCCACAAGTCCCATAGGTCGTTGGCATTAGTGACCTGTGCAAAGTACGCCTGGCCAAGTGCCGCCATCGGTATATCGGTAGCTCGCTTGTTGACCTGGCGGAACCACCCTAGGACGCGATGACGAAGTTCTTCCGGAAGACCATTGTCTTTAAGCATTACCGAAAGGACCTCCGCGTCGGGCAGCATTTCGATTTTTGCGAACCGGCGTTCAAATGCTGCGTCAACCTCATCAACTCCTTTGTCCATAGGGTTCATGGTGCACAGCAGAAGAAGGTTGCTGGGAATGGTTGCTTCTCGCCCGGATGACAGCGTAAACGAGACGTCCCGCTTGCTCTTCTCGACGTATGTCAGGGCCTCGCCAAAAACTCGTCCAACATCCCCCCGACTCAGTTCGTCCACCACGAGAACGAACGTTTGCTCGGGATTCTCTCGGGCTCGATCACTCATCTCAATAAGGTGCCCGGCGCGAAGGATGAAGCCGTCACCGCCTTCTTTCGGACGGAAGCCCTCGATGAAGTCCTCGTACTGGTAGGAAGCATGGAATTGGACGTAGCGGGTACGTTCCGAGTGCGTGTCTACGAGGCTCTCTGCTACTAGGGCCGCCGCATACGACTTCCCTGTACCCGGAGGGCCTGTGAAGATCACCCCCCCGCTGGTTTCCAGCAGACGGCGAACCAAGGCCACCATGGGGTCAGATTCCGGCAGTTGTTCGGTCGCAGGACTATTCGAGGCATGCGAAATGATGGGCCCCTGTTCGTAACCGATGCCTAGATCGGTGACAGAGAGCGAACGAATCGGTTCCCGTGACGTTTCGACCGGTAGGGGTTCGGCGTCCACGCCGGATGCCATGATGCCGTAGCCCTCCTCCGTGAACGGGGGATCGAGCGGCTCAAAAAGTTGCACCAGCGGAGTATCATCCGGTACGAAAAATAATTTTTCGAAGGCCTCCTCGCCAGCCGGATCAAAGTCGAAGCGGAACACGCTGCGGAAGGCGATGACAAGAGCTTCATCCACCTCTGACAGCAGTAGCTCGAAGCCAAAGTCTCGTAGCAGGAAGGCAGCTAGCGAAACTACGTCGACGCGCTGTCCGTAGAGCAGCGCGTCGAGAGCTTGCTGCTCATGGTTATCACTAAGTTCGTAGTTCCCTTGCCCGTCGGTGGCCAGCTCCACGATGGGTCCCCGTAGAGAGCTCGGCGCGAATGATCCAGCGAGGTTTCTGTTCAGCCAGTAGGAGTTGGTGTCACTGACCTGCTGGTTGGACAAGGGCCGGTAGTAGGGCTTGTTATGCGGCGCACCTTCTACCCGGATGAAAGGTGCAAGATCCCGGAGCCATCGAGGAGTAAGCCCGATCACGCTGCCAGATTCAATCGCATGCCTTCTGAGCACAAGATAGGCGAGGAAGAAGGGGTGGATGCGCGTACGTTGCAAATCGGTGATGGCGCGTCGCACAGCGGGCACCGTCAAAGCCCGATCGTATGTCGTCATACGGCTCATCCTAGTTCTGGCTAACCCACGTCCGGGACGGCCAGCACCATCCTAGACAAGAAGCTGACCCGGCGCGCTGAGACCCGGCACCTGCAAACCTCAGCCGGAGTGTCGTCTCCCCCCGCCGCATCGGACGCGGCTTTAAGGCCGGCCGGATCAGTGCTGCGGTAAGCGAACAAATTGACCACGCGTAGTCCCTTAACTCCCGCTGCGTCAACCAGTGACAAGCAGCACCTGATGGTGCCATCGTCCGCATACCCATCCGCAGTGGAAGGGTTGAGCATGAAGATAGTGAATATCGATGGACGTGCTCAGTCATCCCTGAAGTCTTCCCCTATCTGCAGCTAGTAAGGTCAATAGTCGGGGATCCTTACTACACATCGAATCACTTGGAGAGACGTAGAATGGCGCAGCGTATACAGATTCAGATGATTGATGACCTTAACGGCCAGGAGGCTGAGGAGACCGTTCGTTTCGGCTTGGACGGCACGGAGTACGAGATCGACCTGACTACGAATAACGCCTCTGAGCTGCGTTCTACGCTGTCGCAGTACGTCGATGCCGCTCGTAAGGCGTCCGGTGGCCGCAGGGGTCAGGGTGGGCGCCTTGGGACATCCACGAGTCGTACGAAGCGCGACGACGTACAGAAGATTCGTCAATGGGCGCAGGACAACGGCCATAACCCGAGCTCTCGGGGGCGAATCCCGCAGTCAGTAGTGGATGCCTATAAGGAGGCCAACAAGTAGACACCCCCGCCAGCACGGATGACGCCGGTCATGAGTAGAGCACTCGGCACTCTTTTCGCGGATCTACCCTCTCGACTCAGTGCGAAGCAGCTGACTGACATGCTTGGGCTATTTGATAAGACGGTGACGTATCGATGGCTACGCGAGGGCAGGCTGCCTGCCATCCGCCTCGGTGGCACGTGGGTGATTCTTCGCGATGACGTGCACGAGCACCTTGAGGCAAGCTACAACACCAAACCCGGATTTGTCGGCGACGGTTCACCGGCGTCGGACGAGGAACAAGGGCTCTCAATGGTGCCCGAAGACGATGGTGCTGATGAGAATCCCGACGCTACACCGGAATCTGCTAGTGAGGACGAGCCGGATCTCGCAGTCGCTCGTGGATGCCTAAACTGCGGCACACGAGTAGGGGACAGGAAGCTCTAGTCCCTGCCTTCCTGCTCGTCAGTTCTTGTCCGGACGGTCTGGTGCACCCCGGAGTAGTCAGGCACCAGTGCTGACGAGCCGGAAGGACAGGACTTCGAGCAGGACAAGCCCGGCGGCCGTGAAAACTGACTTATCCACTGGTTAGGGACTCGAGCAGAACGATGAGCTGACGGTGCTACACCTCAGCTTCCACCCTATGCTCCTCGACGGTTTTCCCGGTGGCCCTCTTCGTGGCCTTCGGGTGGTGCTTGCTGTGGTCTTTGTCTGCTGAACCATGGTGGTCCCTGCCCTTCCCATCCGCGTTTTTTGCTGCTGGCGAGCTTGTCTCGCTGCACTCCGCGCAGAGCTGTCTACCCGTAGGGCCACGAGCGCAGGGGTTCTCCCGGGAAATAAGCGAAGCGCCTGGGAGAACCCCTCAGGTCGGGGCGGCGCAGCCGTAGGCAGCTCGGAGGGAGTGCGTACGCTCCCCAGGCAGCAGCAAAAGACGTTGACCGTGGAGCTGAGCAAACCGAAGTGCATTCGACCTGGTGGTTGGTTGAGTTAGTGGTTAGAGGACTGCTATACGCAGCGGGTTGAGTTCTAACGTCACTCCCTACGGTTATGGTCTAAACATGTTCAACACCACTGGGTTTCTCAGCAGAGACGTCGTAGACCCGAAGACCTCTATTGGCCAATATGTCCGTGCTAATTTTCCGAATATGAAGGCCCTTCAGGCCGAATATAAGGCGGTTGCAGGAGATCTCGTGATCGACTCAATGGGGGCGCATGCCGCCACCGTGGGAACTGCTGTCGATTTGATCGTTCGGTTGATCTTGAAGCCTGATGAGACACCGATGTCGGCGCTCATTTTCTACCCGTTCGAGGGCTACCGTCGGGTTGTTAATGAACTGGCGGGCTTCGTCGGCCAGTCAGATGATCGCGAGCTTGCCGCCCGGGCCGCATGGGCTCTGGCTCTCTGTGTCAGTGCACACCGGGCTGGCGCCGCAGGGGCTCCTCTAATACCGAGTCTGGTGGGTTCTGGCAACTTCACTGTCGACACAATGCTTGATCAGGCAGACGATGCCGCTATTTCTGAACTAGTCGCATTGAGGGAACTCTCCGAAGAACGCCTCATTCCGGCGCTCTCAGGTCCGTTTAGCTTAGGCCCCACCTTCGATCTCTCCGACCGTGGACCTGATCGACGCTATGCCGCGGAAGCTGACCTCATAGCGGATGGGCTACTCATCGACGTAAAGACGACTCTGGCTCCCAAGAACAAAGTGGGGCTCCGTCCGGACGTGCTGAAGCCCGTCAACGTTTACCAGCTTCTTGGCTACGCGCTGCTGGACTACTCAAACCGGTACAACATCGATCGGGTGGGCATCTTCTCTGCTCGCTACGGTGTGCTGACCGAGTGGCCTCTTGAGCGAGTCACGTCGCTCACATCAGGAGGCACGTTTGATTTCCCTGCGGCGCGCCAAGAAGTCTGGGACATGATGCAGTAAGTCTTTGCTTGAGCCCTGAATAGCCGAGAGGAGTTGATCATGTGCCGCTGAGCCCGGAGCAGCGCACCGCGCAGCGAGTGTTTGTCGGTCTCGTGCGCGTAGGTGCATTCCGACTTAATAAGGCCACCGGCTGGTCTATCTGGAGGATGGACGGCAGCGAGGCTTGGCAAAGAGGCATCGCGGAGCTCAGCGAGGGCCTTGATGCGTTTGACGTCCCCTACTCCGTGGCCGTGGAGAGACGTGCGGTACGAAGTTATGCTCAGCCACAACTAGGGCTGCGGCTCATTGTGAAGTGGAGCGACGTAGATCAACTTGTGGCATGGGTGCCGTCATTGCGGCAGTACGTTGACGCGGTGGCCGGCGGAGCAAAAAGCGCGGGGCGGGGCTAGCAGCCTTCTCTGTGAGCGCTGACTGTCTGGGCTGGCCGGTACGGTGTGCCGATGTCCTCCGAACCTCGCCACGCGCCCCGTCCTGGCTGGCATGGCATCCCTCCGAGCGCAGACCGGTTTCGACCTCCTGTGCAGCTCGAGGCACCGTCCGGAGATATCACGGAGCCTGCGAAGGCTCTGCCGATCTGGCTGGAGCTGTCCTACCCTGATGGCGCGAAGCAGACGATGCGTGGTTTCGCGATGGCGTGGGCGGCGGGAGAGGTCTGCGCGCAGTGGGTCGAGTTCTCGCGTGCTCGTGAGGCGTGGGTGCTACCAAGCCAATGCAGCCGGCGCGAGATCCCGGTCAAGAATCGGTTCGGTACCGCCCCCTGAATTTGTCCCGTCAGAGGCGGCAGATAGTCTTAACGACAGAAGCAGCTGGCACTCCGTGATTCCCCCATTCACGTAGAGCGCCGGCTGCTTTTTGTCTGAGGTGGCGTTGAGCTAGAACCCTGTGGCGACGGCCGCTGCGGCTGCAAGCCAAGCTCGCTGCGTCTCGGGGCGCAGCGCCTCGTAGCGGATCGGTCCGTTGACCAGAGCCGGGTCGTAGGGGATGCGGACGACGGAGCGGACATAGGGCTCGAACCCATCCGCGATACGGCGGGCCTCCTGCTTCGCTCGCTTCAAAGCATCACCGGACATGCTGCGCTTGGCGTCGGTTGACTCAGAGACGATGACAACCGCGTTGCGTGCCAGCTCGGCGTCGTGCCCACCGCGGGAGATGAGGGTCTGGAGCGTCAGGCGTGCGGCCTCGGCGCGGTCCTCGACGGCTGTTACAGGGACGACAAGCTGGTTGGTGTGGTGAATCATCCGCCGCCAGTTTGCGGCCCGGGCGGTGTTGCCTGAGTCCATGACGATCAGCCGGTAGTAGCGGGTGAGTACCTGGTGGGCGATGTCGACTTCCTCGGCGGTGACCTCGTGATCGCCTTCCTCATCCTCATCTGAGCGCAGGACGTCGAACTTGTCGACGGTCTGGTGGTGGACGAACTTGGCAATCTCGGCCGCGTTGGTCTCGGGGGAGAGAAGCTGCTGCGAGGAGTCGATGAGATCCAGCACGCTCCGGTCATGGGCGCCCTTCTCAGTGCGCCATCCCAGCGTGCCCTGGGACTCGTTGTTGTCCCACGCGCAGGTTGAGGCGCCGCTATAGCGGGCGAGGATCGCACTGAGCATCACGACGGTGGGTGTCTTATTAGCCCCACCTTTCCGGTTCACGACGGCGATGAGGCGAGGACCGGGCCAGTGCTGGCTGACAACTCTGATGTCGTCGCGCTCGGCCAGCTCCTCTGCTGACGGTGCCATGCGGAAGCCCAGTCTCGTCATCGCTCCCCGCCACCCTCGGGTGGCCGGCTCCATAACCGGTTCACTCACGAGGAAAGACGTGTCCTTCAAACTGCGGCGCATCGGTGCGTCCTCAACAGGCTCTGCAACGGGTGCTGGGGCAGGAGCGGAGCTAGTGCCTGTAGCGCCCTGCGGGACTGCCCTGGACGTCGGCACGGAACTGATAAGCGTCGATGGTGTCATGGTGTGATCCTGTCGCTCTACGGGTCGTTCCGTAGACGTTGGGGCCGACCCGGCTGGCGTGAAGATCGGCGCGGGTGCGTCATTCTCGGTACCGCGAGGTTTGGTAGTTGAGGATGCCGGCGACTCAGGGCGGCGGCGACGGTTCTTGGCCTCGGTGGCAACTTCCTGGATGTTCCCGTCCGGGTGGACGATCAGCTCGCCGTCGCCTTCCGGGCCTTCGGTGTAGACGCGAACGGGTCGGTTGAGAACGTTCGCCTGCGCGGCTATGACGGTCATTGATTCACGGCGTAGCGCGGTCTCGTCCGCGGCGATGATGGGGCGGGAGTTGCCCGCAATGACGACTTCTCCGGTGCCGTTGGCACGGACGATGGCACGGATCTGAGGGAAGTCTGAGACGTCGGCTGGGTTGGTGGTCATGCTGGTGTTCCTTTACGTCAGAGGCGGATCGGTAAAGAGCGTTCGTGCAACTGGGAGGGCGTTAGTTCACGCCCTCGGGTGGGTAGAGGCGATTGACCTTCCACGGCTCGTCCTGGCTCTGGCGGAGCAGCTGCACACCGTAGGGGCCGACGTCGGTTGGCACGGTCGCCATGACGCCGAACCCGTTGCTGGGGTCGACATCGAGGATTGCTGGTCCCGTGACCTCGGTGACGGGCACGTTGGCCGGGTCGACGGCGGAATAGGCGGTCGTGGCCTCCGGGGTGAGCCAGCGGGCGAAGTCATTGGCCCACTGGGTTTCCTCGACGGTCGGTCGCGCAAAAACCGTGAGCGCATTCACGGCGGTTTCCTTGGCTGCTTCTTCGTCCCCGGGGAGCCATTCGGGGGTCGCCGACACACTGGTCTCCGGTGCCTGCGGGCCATCTCCGACACTGCGTGAGGGGGTGTAGGTGCTCGTGGGGCTCGGCTCGGCCGCGGGTGGTGTGTCCTCGGACGTAGTCCCGATTCGGTCACCGCCGAAGCAGGCGGCACACAGCAGCAAAGACGCTGCGGTGAGGACGATAGCACCGGCCCGGGCGCTGACACGGACGTAGGACGTGCGGTGGTTGTGATGTCGCTGCGCGGCAGGATTCATCAGGTGGGCTCCTTAGTTATCGCCGGGGAAGTAGAGGTATGCGCTGACCTCGTCGGGCTGAATGTTGCGTGACCCGTACTTGTGATCGTTCGGGGGTGCCTGACCGTTGTATTCCTCGATCGCCACGATGCCGTCGTCGTTGATGGCCGTGACCCATGCGACGTGACCCACGGAGCCTGCGCCGCCGACGTTGGCTGCGTAGTAGGCGACGGCGTTGACGCGGGGCTCCTGCCCTGTCTCCCAGCCTTGGCGCTGCCATGCTCCGATCCACGTTTCGGCGTTGCCAAGCGTGAGATCGGAGTTGTGGTACTTCCACGGTGCGCTCGTAACGCCAGCTGCGGCGTTCAGCCGCCAGAGCGCGAAGTCAGTACACTCGCGGTTATACATTCCCAGCGGTGACACGGCTCCCGGCGGGCAGAAGCCGCCGATCGGGCAGAAGGCGGAAGTTGACCAGGGCAAGTCATCGCCCGCTCCGATCGGCTGACCGGTTCCCCCGGCAAGACAGGGCTCCAGCCCTTCAATGTCGGCCACTACCGCGACAATTTGGACTGCGTCAGCCCAGTATTTTTCATAATGGAACGGATCTGCGTTTCGCTGGACCTTATGCGCGGCCTCGGTAGGCGACAGGGACTCCCACCCCTCAACAGCTTGCAGCGCTTTGAAGAAGTTGGTTGCACTCGTCGTGGGGTCCATGCGGTCTTCGTAGGAGCCCCACGCGCCGTTGTCGCGCTGTTGAAAGAGTCCTCGGGAGTCAGGACCAGGTCCATCTCCGCGGTCGAGTACCTGGAGTGTGGATTCCCCCATGGCTGTCATGACGCCGATGGTTTGGCCCTTCACGCTGAGGTCGATGGCTTTGCCTGCGTTGACGATCAGAGCAGCGTTCACCAACTGCTCACCGGCATAACCGGCAACGTCCTCAGTGGGGAGATTGGCCGGGTCGACGTCGGAGCTACTCGTGGGCGTGCAGTCGCCCGCTGCGGCGGGTTGTTCGCTACCGCCCATGAGAACGACCACGAGAATCAACCCGAAAAAGAGCGCGGGCACCAGTGCCAGCGCAAAGTAAATGAGACCTTTCGACTTCAAGCTGTTCCCCCTAGGTACACCTTATTGCGGGTCTTGCTCCAGTTCAGTCGGTGCCTTCTCCGGCACCTCTGCCTGTTCTTCTGTCGAAGCCTCGGACGGAGACTGAATGTTGCGTGAGCTCATCAGGTGCTCGCGCACCTCGTCGCGGAAGATGATCCACGTTCCGCCGAGCTTGTAGGCGGGGACCACCCCGCGGTTAAGCCACTGATAGGCGGTAGCCCGCTTCACTCCCAGCACGTCGGCCAGTTGTTCGATGGTCAGGTTCTCCGGCAACTCCGCGAACCGGTCATACAAAACTCCCACTAGCTGTACACCTTCCATCGCCACATAATACACGCCTAAACAGACAAAACAGAACTAGGTAGACAAAACCGTACGATCCTCTAAGCTGTAAGGACGGCAGAACGCGGATCGTCACTAATGCCTTATAGGATCATCCTCGATTCGAAAGGGGGATTTATGAATCAGCAGCAGAACGCCTGGATAGCTGCAGTCACGCCTGTAGTGGCACCGGCTGAGGCGGAGGCTGCACCAGTTTCGCTACCTCCACTGACAGGTGCGGCCCTTCCTCAGGGGGGCATCCCTGCACCTGACGCCGCCGATCGGCTTCCTCGCCGGCAGGTCCTCGGGACAGCATCCCTCTGGGTCGTTGGAAGTCACGGCGGAGCGGGCGAAAGCACTCTCTCTCGCCTGATCGAGGGCTCACGAGCCACGCACCATTCATGGCCCGTGACCGGGGATACAGACACCAACCCGCGAGTTCTCTTAGTTTGCCGTTCCAGCATGAACGGGCTGGAAGCGGCGCAACGAGCACTCATCGAGTGGACGTCGACGCCACTAGTTCAGGTAGATCTCCTCGGGCTGACCGTGCTGGCAGACGCTCCGGGAAAGCTGCCCAAGCCGCTGCGAGATCTCGCAGCGATCGTGGGAGGCGGAGCCCCACGCCTGTGGCATCTGCCATGGGTCGAAGCCTGGCGGACAGGCGATGTGGCACCTGAACAACTGCCACGCGAAATCCGAAAATTTCTCACCGAAGTAAATTCGCTGCTGCCCTAAATTCGTGCAGCGGCGTCGTCTCTAATTGAAAGGTCTCACCATGATTCACTCCGCCCTCGCACTACAAGCCGCAGCATTGGACGTCCTCGCAGTAGTACCGAACCCCGGCGGTGGTGAGGCACCTCCCGGCTCTGAGGGTCTGCTGACGATCCTCCGCTGGGCGGCATGGATCGGCTTCGCGATCGGCGTCCTCGGCGTGATTATTTCCGGAATCACGATGATGATTCAGGTCCGCAACGGCAGCGGCGGTGAAGGTCTCGCCCGCCTTGGATGGGTGCTCGCAGGCTGCGTCATCGTCGCTGGCGCGTCCGGCCTCGTCGCCACCTTCGTCTAATCAGGAACGGAGCCCACGATGAGTGAATCGACGACCGAGAACGACAACCGCAACCCCTTCACCCGGCCCGGTTTCATCCTCTCTGCCGCGCTGATCGTGGCGCTCATTGCGGCCGTGCTGGTAATAGCCTTCCTGCCTCGGAACGGAAACGATGAGGCCACCACGCCGACACCAGCTGCAACTTCCTCCGCCGCTACCGCCGAACCTAGTGCGGCTCAGAGTGCAGCGGCGGGGGAGAGCGTGTGTGGTCTCAGCGGGAGTAGTGAAACTGCTTTAGGTGCTGCGCCTGAGAGCAACTGGGAGCTGACTGGAACGATGGCCGTCCCCAGTGATCCTGCACAGGTAGGCCCGGGCGAAGCTACTGACTCCGGCACTCCCTATTGCTTCGCAGCAACTCCCACTGGCGCCCTCTACGCGGCGACCAACATCTTCGCCTCACTTGTTTACGGCGATCAGATGAACGTCTTTCAGCAGCAGGTAGCTTCCGGTCCAGAACGTGATGAGGCTATCGCTGCGCTCCAAGCGAATGGAGTTTCCAGCACTCCAGCTAACCCTGCCTTCCAGGTGCAGGGTTTCCAGTTACAGCGGTACTCAACGTCCGCTGCAACTGTCGTACTTGGCTTCAACATCGAAAACGGCTCAGTCGGCTCTATCACCATGCCTTTGGTGTGGGAAGACGGAGATTGGAAGCTGGCTCTGGAACAAAGCGGACCTCCAGAACCGCGGCAGCTCAATGACCTGACCGGTTTCATTCCATGGAGCGGTGTCTGATATGGAAGACGAAGAGTGTCAGTTCTGGGACGCGGGTTGCAAGATAAAAGAAGGTACGTCGGACTGGGTAGGTAGCGTTGCCGGCGATGCACTCGAAAATCTAGGTGTCGCGATTACTGAGTCACTGAGTCAAATCGTGACCACCCTATCGACCTTTTGGGTCGATATGCCTACTAGCAACCTGACGACCACTGACGGCGTCTCTGGATCTCCCACGGTTTCGTTCCTTCAAGATGGGCTCTGGTATTGGACAGCAGCGCTGGCGGTTGTGGCCGTCATCGTCGGCGGCACCCGCATGATGTGGGAGCAGCGCGGCGAGCCAGTGCGAGATCTGTTGCGCTCCTTGATGACCTTGACCCTTGTGTCAGGCATGGGTCTGGCGGTCATCGCCCTCCTGATCGTCGCCTCTGACGGATTCTCGTCCTGGATCATCGATCAGTCAACGGACGGCAACGGGTTCGCTCCAGCGATTCAAGCGATGATCCTGAGCGGGGAAGGAGAAATCGCCATCTTCATGGTGATAATCCTCGGCTTGGTCGGGATCATCACGTCGGTTATTCAGATCGTGCTGATGGTCGTGCGCAGCGGAATGCTCGTCATTTTGGCCGGGATACTCCCGACCACTGCGGCGTTCACGAACACCGAAATGGGCAAGCAGTGGTTTCAGAAGACAGTGGGCTGGACGCTGGCTTTCATCCTGTACAAGCCCGCTGCTGCCATCGTCTATGCAACGGCTTTCCGGCTTGTTGACACGGACCTCGCGAACGCGAACGTACTGCTGAACACCATTACCGGTGTCGCGTTGATGATCGTCGCCCTGCTGGCGTTACCTGCCCTGCTGCGGTTCGTCACTCCTGTTGTGGGTGCTATCGCAAGCGGCGGCGGCGGTGGGGGTATGGCCGCTGGAGCGCTCGGCGCTGCGGCCACAGCTGCGATGCCCTCTGGTGCGCGATCGACTGGAGCGGCGGGCCGCGGTGGTGGTGCGGCGGCTCCAACGCCGGCTAGCAGTTCGAGCGGCGGGAAGAGTTCCAGTGGTGGTGACAGCGGCGGTAAGTCGTCCAGCTCGCCGTCCGGTAGCTCTGTTACAGGGAGTAGCTCCTCTGGAGCCGCGCCCACTGCGGGTTCGGGTGGCAAGGGTACGCAGGGCGCAGCTGGTACCGGCACGCCGGGGCCGTCCGGTGCTCCTGGTGGCGCAGTGCCGGCGATGGCTGGTGCGGGAGTCTCCGGTGCCGGCGCGAGTGCTGGTGGTGCTGGGGTTGCATCTGGCGCAGCGGCAGGAGCACGAGTCGGTGCGGTAGCTGGTCCTGTAGGGGCCGCTGCGGGTGCAGCGATCTCCACGGCATCCAAGGGTGCGCAGGCAGTAAAGCAGGTCTCAGACGAAGCGGCGGGGGATGGTCCAAGTGGCAGCAACGGTTAACAACTACAAGGAGCCCACATACGGGAATTGGCGGGTTCCACGATCGGCGGGCCTCGGCAATTTCGGTGCCATCGGTACCGGAATCATTCTCGTAGGACTGATCCTCGCGATCAGCTCGTTCGCGATCTTCAACATTTTCGTTGGCCTGGGCGTGCTCGGCGTCTTCGGCATCGCCCTTCTGTTGCTCACGATCAAGGACAAGCACGGGCAAACGCTCGTGGACCGGGTAGGGACACGGGCGGTGTTCAACCGTGCACGGCGCAAAGGCACAAATCTCTACCGTTCCGGCCCGCTCGGCGTGACGCCCTGGGGAATGTTCCAGCTTCCCGGTATCGCCGCGAAGTCCCGGCTGTACGAGTTCGAGGACTCGTACAAGCGGCGTTTCGCCATGCTGCACATGCCTACAACTGGTCACTACACGGTGATTTTCTCGACGGAACCTGACGGTGCTTCGCTGGTCGATCCCGAACAGGTCGACAACTGGGTTGCAAACTGGGGTGGCTGGATTGCCGCTCTAGGTGATGAGGCGGGGATCGAGGCCGCATCGGTCACGGTCGAGACCGCCCCCGATTCGGGGTACCGGCTTCGCAACGAGGTCGAGATGAACATTGACGAATCGGCACCGGAGGTCGCGAAGGCGATGCTGCGGGAGGTCATCCGTTCCTACCCTGAGGGCTCGGCCACCGTGCGTGCATGGATCACGCTGACGTTCAACGCAACGATGCGTGCCGGTTCACGGAAGCGGGAGCCGCAGGAGGTCGCTCGTGACCTTGCTTCCCGCCTTCCTGGGCTCTCTCAGCGCTTGCAGGCAACCGGTGCCGGCATCGCCCGCCCGATGGCTGCGCAGGAGCTATGCGAGGTTGTCAGGGTCGCCTACGATCCGCCGGCTGCGCTCGTGATCGATGAGGCTCACGCCGCCGGTCACCCCGTGGAACTGTCCTGGGCCGACGTCGGCCCGTCCGGGGCTCAGACGAACTGGGAGCACTACCGGCACGAGGGGGCCATTTCGGCGTCGTGGACGATGACAGCCGCTCCGCGTGGGTCTGTCCATGCCAACGTGCTCTCTAAGTTGCTGGCTCCGCACGGGGACGTTGACCGCAAACGGGTGACACTGCTGTACCGCCCGATGGACTCGTCGCGGGCCGCTCAAGTCGTGGAGCGTGACCAGAACAACGCCAACGTGCGGATTACCTCAGGGACTCGCCCCTCAGCTCGTGCCCTTGTCGACGCCCGATCCGCTGCACAGACGGCGGCTGAGGAAGCCCAAGGTGCGGGGCTCGTGAATTTCGGTCTGGTCGTCACGGCCACCGTCAACGCAGTCGACAGGCTGCCCGATGCTGTTGCCGCTGTGGAACAGACGTCGGGCGCTGCCCGGTTGCTGCTGCGCCGCGCCTACGGGGCGCAGGACACTGCCTTCGCGGCGTCCTTGCCGATCGGCTTGGTGCTGCCAAGGCACGCCCTGCTGCCAAGCGAGATCCGGGAGGCACTGTAGATGGCTCGCATGAAGATCCAGAAGACCGCCCGCGGGGCCGGCACGGCGGAACCGAAGCCAAAAAAGGAGAAGAAAGCCCAGAAGCCGGCACTGATCCGAGAAAAGGTCCCCGGTTCCCGAGGCTGGCGCGGCCGCGGTGGCGGCGCGACGTCCTTGATTCCGACGGTCCGCGAGTACCGCGGAACGACAGTGCAGGTCTGCGGCCTCTGGCCGTTCGCCTCCGGGGCATCCTCACCCATGATCGGCGTTCCCTTGGGCAAGCATGAGGAAACTCAGGCCACAGTCTGCTGCGATCCAATCAGCTGGTTCCAGCGGGCACGGCTGATCTCGAATCCATCCGCGTTCATCCTCGGGAAGCCGGGTCTGGGGAAGTCCACGCTTGTGCGTCGGATGTCGCTCGGGCTCGCCGGTCAGGGCACAAGCCCCCTGATCCTCGGGGATCTAAAAGGCGAATACGTTGACCTGGTGGAGGCTCTGGAGGGTCAGGTGATTCCCCTCGGTCGAGGCCGTGGATACCTGAATATCCTCGACCCGGGCGAGGCCATCGAGGTCGCACAGCTTCTCGAGCGCGAGGGCCACCAAGAGGAGGCGTCACGGGTGCGTGCAGACGCACACGCGCGCCGCCTGAACATGGTGGTTGCGCTGGTGACAATCAGCCGGAACATGCCGCCCACCGATCAGGAACAGACAATCCTTGACCGTGCGCTGCGCTGGCTCGATGACAACTTCGACGGCGTGCCGATCCTCGGGGACCTGCTCAAAGTCCTCCAGGACGGCCCTGACGAGTTGCAGCAGGTAGCACTGAACCGTGGCGACTGGGCGCTCTACCAGCAGGAGACACGGGCTCTGGAGGCCACGCTGCTCGGATTGACCGGCGGTGGGAAGCTCGGTGAAATCTTCTCCCGCCACACGTCAAACCCGATGAAGCGAGGCAAGGCCGTGGTGTTCGACGTGTCCAGCGTCGACGAGACCGAAACCGATTTGCAGGCAGCGATCCTTTTGGCCTGCTGGTCCTACGGCTTCGCCACCGTCAACGTGGCCCACGCTCTGGCTGACGCCGGTATCGAACCGCGGCGGCACTACTTCGTGGTGCTCGATGAGCTGTGGCGTGCGCTGCGCGCGGGCAAGGGCATGGTTGACCGCGTGGACGCGCTCACCCGCCTCAACCGCTCGGTCGGTGTCGGACAGGTCATGATCTCCCACACGATGAGTGACCTTCTGGCACTGCCGGCCGAAGAGGACCGGATGAAGGCCCAAGGCTTTGTGGAGCGTTCCGGGATGGTCATCTGCGGTGGCCTCCCGGCATCCGAGATGGCGTTGTTGACCAAAGCGGTACCGTTGTCGCGTCAGGAACAGCAGAAACTCGTGTCCTGGCAAGATCCGCCAGCATGGGACTCCCACGGCACCGACGTTGAACCACCCGGGCGGGGAAAGTTCCTCATCAAGGTAGGCGGTCGCCCCGGCATCCCCGTCCATATCGGTCTGACCAACGTGGAAGAAGATCTCCGGCTGAACGACACCGAGAAGCGGTGGCACGGCACAGGGGAAGCACCACTCCTCGCAGAATCCGCTGCACTGGCTCCCGTACCGACTCCAGCTACAGGAGATTTCTCATGAGCGCTCCGAAGCGGAAAAGCACCACTGGCAGCTACACCGAGGCAATCCTCCTGTTCTCGGCTCTGGGCCTCGTGGCCGTCGTCGTCGGAGGTTCATGGATCTGCCTCCACTGGGGATCAGCTCTAGCCGGCCTGCCGGCCCCGCCCTCACACCCCGTGGAGCTCATCGCAGCTCTGGCCAAGGGAGAAATCCCGTGGCCGATCCAGTCGACCTTCGTCGCCGGCGGTCTGGGTGTGATCCTGCTGGCCCTGATCGTCATGATCATCGTGCTCGCCACCCGTTCCGGAAAGAACCGGACACGGGTCGACAAAGCAGCCGTGTACATGGGCCGGGGCAAGGATCTCGATCACCTTTCCACTAAGGGCGCCAAAGCCACCGCGGAACGCCTCGGCGTCTCCGACTCGGTCGGCGTGCCGCTGGGGCGCACGGTGGCCGGCAAGCGGGCGCTGTGGTCCTCGTGGGAGGACATGCTGATCCTCATTGCGGGACCACGAACGATGAAAACGACGTCCTACGCAGTGCCGGCCATTCTGGAGGCACCGGGAGCGGTTGTAGCGACGTCGAACAAGCGAGACATCGTGGACGTCACCCGCGCGGTCCGCAGCGAGGCTGGCGACGTGTGGGTCTTCGACCCGCAGAACGTGGCCGAAGAGGAAGCCACCTGGTGGTGGAATCCCCTGAGCTATGTCACCGACGAAGCCACGGCCGCGCGGCTGGCGGTCCACTTCGCCACCGGCTCACGGGAACCGGGCTCCAAGCCCGATGCCTACTTCGATCCGGCTGCGCGGAACCTGTTGAAGTCGTACCTGCTCGCAGCAGCTCTCGACGGTCAGCCGATCACGCAGGTTTACCTATGGCTCACTCGGCAGGCTGACGAACGTCCCGCTGACATTCTCAAGGAACACAGCTACGACCTGCTCGCTGAGACGGTGATCTCGCGTCTCAACCAGCCAGACAAGCAGCGTGCCGGCGTGTTCGGTACAGCACTCGAAATGGTTTCGTGTCTCACCGATCGGAAGGTGAGCAAGTGGATCAACCGCACTGTCTCAGATGGCGGCCAGGAGCGCCCGGAGTTCGTTCCGGAGGATTTCGTGCGTGGCACCGGCACTCTCTATAGCCTGTCCCGTGAAGGTGAGGGGACCGCCGGCCCCCTCGTCACTGCCCTGACGGTCGCCGTTGTCGAGGCCGCTGAGAGATTCGCTACCTCCCAGCCCGGGGGACGGCTCGCGCGTCCCCTGCTCGGCGTTCTGGACGAGGCCGCGAACGTCTGCCGGTGGAAGAACCTGCCCGATCAGTACAGCCACTACGGCTCGCGCGGGATCATTCTGATGACGATCCTTCAGTCCTGGTCACAGGGCGTGGAGGTCTGGAACGTCGAGGGAATGCGGAAGCTCTGGTCCGCGTCCAACATCAAGATCTACGGCGGCGGCGTCTCGGAAGTGCAATACCTCGATGAGTTGTCACGGCTCATCGGCCAGTACAGCTACATCAATGTCTCCCGGAGCTCGGGCAAATCTGGGCGCTCCAGCTCACGGCAGGAATCGAAGGACGAGATCCTGTCCGTGTCCGATCTGACTGCCCTACCTCGCTTTCGCGCAATCATGCTGGCCTCGGGAGCACCGGCCACAATGATCGAAACGATCCCGTACATGAACGGTCCTCACGCGGAGCGGCTGAAAGCAGCGCAAGCAACTGCCGCAGCTCGGGATCTCGGTGAGGTCGTCGCGTGAGTGACTTCGTGGACGTGTTCAACTCCGATGAGGACACGTTGGAGGCTGTCGACACCAACACAGGTGAGCTGACCGGTTCCGTCGACGTCGACGGACCTGCTGCCGCTGCCGCTGCCGAACCGGAAGACGCTGCACCGCAGCTGTACTATCCCAACCCGATCGCGTTCTTCGCCGGCACTCTGGGGCCGTCATATGTGCGCGACGTCGGCAACGGCTCCGAGTTTATCTGGTGCCCGGAGTGGCACAAACACCCTGAGGCTCTGAGCCGGATAGAAGCGGTCTGGAGAGCATGGGAATACCTGCGCATGGACGGCTCCCTTGGGATCAGTACGTGGTGGATCAACCACGCTGACCCGCACATGCGGATGCTCATGGCTCCCAATGGGTGCTTTAAAAAGTGCGTCTACAACGGCCACACGGAGCGCACGAAGCCAGAGCATCTGAGCTTGCCGCACATCGAACCTGAGATGGATCTGTACCCAGACTACTAAGACTCGTAAGACTTATAAGACTGAGAGAGCCGAGGAACTTCACCCGTGGGTAACACCAACCGAACACGCAACAAGGTGCCGAAACCAATCAGACCTGAGACGGTCGAATGAACCTCTTTCGAAAGCCTGCGTCTTCGGTGCCCGAAGTTGTACTGGCAGAACCTGATCATGCGTGGAAGGTCCTTGCGACAACGAATGAGTGGATTCGTCATGCTGACGCAAAGACAGGTGTCACGTTGGCGTTTGTTGGCGTAACTGGTACGACGCTCTTCAACCTGGTCAAGGACGAGATGGAATGGAGCCCGCTCCTCAACATCCTCGTGTTTGCAGACCTACTAGCGCTCGTGTTGGCAATTACCTTTGCTTATTTCGCGCTCTCTCCTCGTACGAAGACTCGGGCCGAGCGACGCAAGTGGGTTCAAAGGAGAAAGGGACAACCTCAATCCGACGCCACAACGGCGGGGAAAGCTGCGCAGCAGGATCAAATTAACCTGCTCTTCTTTGGGCACATTGCCACGCACTACAAGGACCAAGGCCCGAGCTACCACGAGGTGCTCACTCTCATCACGAAGGACAGGGAGCGGCTGACGGGGCAAATCGCTGCACAGATTCACGAGAACTCACATGTGGCTACGAACAAGTTCAAGTACGTAGATCGAGCCATCAAAGCAGAACTAGCTGCAGTAGCTGTCCTGATCGGCATCGTAATCTCTGTGATTGTCGGCCACTGAGCAAGGTCGGTTGTGTCTTATACGTAGGTAGTTGAGATCCACTCCTGGTAGCCGAAAATGTCAGAAACCCTCCGTAGCCTTCTTCCATGAGCGATGACACCTCCTTCCTGGCCTCCCTCCTCGACTCTTTGGGCGAGGAGGTGGACACGGTCCTCGCCAACTCGGATTTTCCTGTGGTGGAGAAGGACGGAACTTTCGACGCGAAAGACATTCCCTCGTCTTCCAGTGATACCTGGGTGAAACTTCCCGAGGTGGTTGCGGTGGTATGTGACCTGAAGGGTTCCACCCACCTCGGAACGGGCAAGCACGATAAGTCGACGGCCCGCATCTACAAGAGCAGCGTCGAGGGCGCTGTCAGTATTCTGCACACCTTCGAGGCCAACTTCATCGACATCCAAGGGGATGGCGGCTTCGGCCTCTTCTGGGGTGATCGTGCCTACGAGCGCGCCCTGTGTGCCGGCGTGACGATCCGGACATTCAGCGAAGACCTCGTGCAGCGGCTGGAAAAGCGTTGGCCGCACGCCCCCGAAACCGGGTACAAGGTAGGTATCCATGCGGCCCGCACGCTGGTTAAGCGGATCGGGACTCGCAAAGTCGTAAGCGAGCAGGAAGCCGTGTGGGCAGGTAAGCCGGTCAACTACGCAGCTAAGTGCGCGCAGGCAGCTGAGCGTCACCAAGTCATCGTCACGCAGTCGGTCTGGGAGAAGTTCAGGGGCAACGATTACATTGCCTTCAGCTGCGACTGTCACGATGGGCCATCCGCGAGCTTGTGGTCCGATGTACAGGTCGATCGGTTGCCAAAGGATGACCAAGACGCCGTGGTCTTGAAATCAGGCTGGTGTGATACCTGTGGACCCAAGTTCTGTGACGCCATCATGGCAGGAGAGACAAAGCGCGATATCCCAGACGATGTGCGACGTGGGCTTCAGAAGATGCGTATGCAGGAAGCACTCACCGCCAAGCTCGCGTCTGATGTTCAGCGGCGCAACGCGTTGCGTGGATTCCGCTGAGCCATAGGGCAGTCCATCGATTCCATTCCCTACTTACAAACTGAGCCGAATACCGAAGGGTCCCAGATTATGGCTAGGCCACTTTCACCTAGTGCGATGCTCGCGACATCAATGCACGCCCAACCAGGGGTCTACGCCCTGCTGCTGGGCTCAGGCATATCAACCGGTGCTGGTATGCCGACAGGCTGGGGCGTCGTCACGGACTTGGTTCGGAAGGTTGCCGTTCAGGAAGATGCCAAAACTGCTGATCAGGCCGCAGCCAACCCCGAGGCATGGTGGTCCGAGCACCACGGTGAGGGCCTTGGGTACTCCTCCCTACTCGAGTCTTTAGCCCCGACTGCCGCTGCTCGTCAGGGTCTATTGGAGGGCTATTTTGAACCCACCAACCAGGAGCGCGAGGACGGGGTGAAGGGTCCGAGTGCCGCCCACCGGGCCATTGCCCAGTTGGTCAAAAAGGGATACGTAAAGGTCATCCTCACCACGAACTTCGATCGTCTCATGGAGGAGGCGCTGAGCGCCGAGGGAGTGGCCGCTCAAGTGATCTCCCGCTCCGACGCTGTGGCTGGAATGCAGTCCCTACCCCACGCGCCCATAACGGTCGTCAAACTGCACGGTGACTACAAAGACTTGGGTTCGCTGAATACTCCCGAGGAGCTGGCTTCCTACCCGCAGCCGTGGAACGACCTCGTGGGACGGGTGCTGGATGAGTACGGACTGGTGATTTCCGGTTGGTCCGCAGACTGGGACACCGCACTGGTGGCTCTCATGAATGCGTCCCCGAACAGGCGATACCCGCTGTACTGGGATGCGCGCAGCAGCAAGGGCGAGAACGCTCAACAACTCCTGGCTGGGCGCCAAGGGGCGGTCATCCCAGCAGCTGGTGCTGATGAGTTGTTCACCGAGGTGCTTTCGAACATCGAAGCTTTGGAACGATTGGCCACCCCGCCGTTGACCACAGCTATGGCTGTCGCTCGCTTGAAGCGATACCTACCAGACCCTATCCGACGTATTAGTCTGCACGACCTGGTGATGGACGCTACCGAGGTAGTGGCCCAGGGTGTCATCGAGCAGCCCTTGTCCATACCGGAAGACAAGGGCGTGGCACTCCAAGAGGTGCTCGATGATCACCGAGAACGATCACATCTCCTACGCACGCTCCTTGTCGAAGGCGTCCGACACGATAGCGATAGAGTCCACGACAGACTGTGGCTGGATGTCCTTCAGCGACTAATGGATGTCGGCTCCGTCAGACGTCTTGGAGTACCCATTCAGGAGCATCTGGACAAGGCCCGGCTCTATCCCGCCTTACTCGTCCAGTCAGCAATGGGAACCGCTGCTACACATCGCCGTCGCGACGACCTGATTATCAACCTCGGTACGCAGGTCGTTGGAACACTCGATTACGGAGTCCGCCTCAGGTTTCCTGCAGCACAACTCGTGCATCCCTGGCGCGCCCTCGACCAGGACAGTGTGAAACTACTGCCACGCTATCGAAATCAGCGTTGGATCTACCCAGTCAGCCGCCTTCTAAGGGAGGACACTAGGGATGCCCTGTCCAGTCTCATACCGGACGACGATCAATACATCGAGACCTTTCACGGGTACGAATACCGTATGAGCCTCGTCCATGCCCTCACCGCCAAAGGTACGGAGTATCTCCACGGGCCTATGCCGGGTGAATATGTCGGCGAGAGAGCATGGTCGAGGGACCAACAGGACGTGCCGCTGGCAGAGCTAGCTTTCCGAGAAGCAGCCGGCCTTGCTCACGAATGGCCTTGGGTTGAGGCTTTTGGAGGGCTCGATGGCTACGAGGCACGTCTGGTGGCACACCGAGAAAAACTGTCGCAGTTCAAAGCCCACGCTGGGTGGTGATGTGTTCTTGTCTTGAGTGGCTGACTGTAGCAATGGGCTAGTGTCTCCTGGTTGCGCTTTCGGTTGGCTCAGTTAACGAAATTCCGTAGGGGAGACCGCGGCGCTGGCTGATGTGTGATGTCAGCTCTGGATGCGTTTTTCACGTTGGATGATCCAGGCGCGATAGCCCATCCCTCGTATGATTCCAAGGTCGTGATCCCGGTAGGTGCCAAGGTGAAGGCGTTCGATGTTCGCGCCGATGGAGTGGGCGAAGCGTCTATTCAGAGCTTGTGCAGCGAGGTTGTCGTCCTGGGTGGCGAGTGCGATATCGCGGTGTGGTTCTCGTTCCGCTGCGGTGTGGAGTAGCGCTGTGGCCAATCCTCGTCGTTGAGCTTCCGGTACCACCCCGATGACTTGAATGAACAGGGGGTCGAATTCCTGGAGGCCGGGGAACGAGACGCAAAAGCCAATGTGTGTCTCATCGATCTCGGCTATAAGGACAGTCTGTGTACTGATCATCGAGGCGTTATCTCGTACAGACCTGATGCTAAGTGGTTCACACGCACCCTGTAGATCGGTCACCCGGCGAGCATCTGACGCAGTCATGGTCGCTTCGCGTATCGAGAAGTCTGATGATGACAGAGTTGCCAGATTTCGGCGCCATTCGATGCGCTTCAAATCTCGGTTGGGGGGAAAAGACATCTCGAATGCGTCGTACTCGTCGCTACTCATCCGTTCGGGCCTGTCAGCTTCAAAACTCCTATCGCGAGAGTCCGTCTCTCTCGATGGTGCGGCCTGGGCTTTGTACTGGGCGGCTCTTGGCCGTCTGTGTCGTTCTCGGGCGGCTGCTCACCGCGGCGCTTGGGTGGGTGGCTTGGTGCGTGTCCGCGATCATTCGTGCCTGTACGGCTTCGCTGCCCGCGCTCTTGCTGAGGTTGGCGGCGAGGTCTGATCGTCGTTCCGTGGTGTCCCAGCCTTCCTGCCTGGGCTCTACAGATCGTGAGGCGTCTTCCCTGCGTGCTCCTGCCACAGCCACGCCGACTATCGCTTCATCGGCTCTGGCCGATGCGCCGTTCGTCCGTTCTTCCTGCGACTGCCCGCGTGCCCTTTCGGCTTCGGCAAGCGCTGCGGAGATCTGCTGCTCAGTGGCCCCAGTGTTGTCGACGTCGATTCCGTAGCGCTGCTGCACCTGGTCTTTGATCCGCGCTGCGTGCTCCGCGGCGATCGGGTCGTGGTCCTTCCATGCGGTCGCCGTCTCGTGGGCTCGCTCCACCATGGCTGGCGTTGCCTTGTCCCACCAGTCATTTCGGCCCACCGGTTCAAGCTGGGCGCGTGCCGCGGCTTGCGATGCGGTCAACCGCTCTTTCAGGACGCGAGCCCGGTGTTCCTCTTCCTGCTGGATTCTGCGCTGCTCCTGCTCGCGCAGTCGCGCCAGCTGCTCACCTATCCGCGCGGCTGCCATCAGCCCTGCCCGCAGCGTGTTCTCCACAACGTCATCAATGCCATCGGCTTCGCTCATCAGTAGTCCCCTATCTCTGACTCATCGTTCAAGGTCTGGTTCGTTGGTCGTGTGTTGTGGTGCTCGTGCCGGTGGCATAGAACCTGCCAGTGCCGCGCGGCCCTCACCCTTGGTGAGCGGTGTCGGTACCGGCGATCCGCTACGACCTCGGCCGGCGATCTGGAAGGCTCTCAGCGTCTCCTCGTCGGCCCCTGGGTGCTGCACCCGCAGTTCCTCCAGCGTCGCCTCCTGGACCTTCACCGGGGTTCTCACAGCATGCTCCGAAACCTTCTCGTCGGGGGTGCTGGTCCTGACGGTGTTGGCGAGGGCGCTTGCCTCGACGGCTTGGGTGATACCAGCCATCGCCGTGGTGAGCCTGCGGACGCGTTGGAGGTCGTTAGTAGCCGCGTGCATATCGTGGATAGCCTTCGCGGTGAGCGCGAGCTGCCGGAACATCAGCGCATAGGCCGCGCGGTCACTCTTGGAGGTCGATGCCAGCAGGATCATCGTCGCTCCCCTGGCGGACACGATGCCGGCCTTTGGTGACTGCCCCGTGCGGGGCTCGCCGACCTGTGGGTAGTGGCGCAGCTGCGCGGACTTCGACAACTCCCGCGCCGCGTCTGCCAGCGGTCCCGGGGTTGGTTCGATGCGCTTGGACCAAGCACCGAACGCCGCTGACGTCTCTCGTGCGGCCTGCGCCCACGCCGCGTGGTCGGTGTACGGGGTGGCTGCGAGTTTGGCCCGTAGCTCCCCCACTTCCTCAGCATGCTTCTGCCATAGTTCGGCGCTCGGGGTGATGGTCTCTCGACCCGGTGTCACGACGCGCTTATTACGCCCTGCGGCGGTCCATTCACTGACAGCCTCGGTCGCGTTCTCGGGAGTACTCGTCCAGCTCATCCGCAGCTTGGGCAAGGTGAGATCCCGACCCATAGCATTACCGCCGTACCAGATGGCCCGCTCCCCCCTTACGGGTCTCTCCGCAACGGAATAGCCGGTAACGACGTCGCTTCTTCCCGCCGCGAACCGCGGGCGAACCAATAAGCCTTCCTGCCGAGTGCGACGGACAAACTCAGCTTCATCACTTGATGCTGCAGCGCAGGCACGGACGGTCCGTGCCACGCTGTGCCGCTCCACCTCGGGCTTGCCCTGGCGTCGGGCCTTCTCCTGCTCAGCCGGAGTGAATCCACGCTCCGCTCGGATCTCTCCAAGCTGGTTCAATCCGTACTTTTTCTCCAGCTCACGGGACACCTGCTGAGACTTGTACTTGGACTTCCAATCGTTCCACTTAGTGCCGTCATCACGCACCATAGACGCGACGATGTGCACGTGATCGTTACCGTTTTTACTGACGCCGTGACGCACTGCGACCCATCGACAAGGGGCTTTGCCATCGGCACCCGTGAATCCCATCGAGTCCATGTAATCGTTTGCGATGTCGCCCCATTGCTGGTCGGTGAGCTTGCCTTCCTCAGCAGCGAGGCTCAGTGAGCAGTGAAAGACGTGACCGCCGTCAACGTCGGTTCCGTAGAACTGCTTGGCCCGATCTAGTGAGTTTGCGATGTCCAGCGCTGCATCACGGTTCAACTCGTTATCGTCGTGCCATGCCATAAGCGAGGCGTCTCCGGCAACTAAGTGCGGTTCCTCATGCTCGTTCGCTCGACCCGGACCGGCGAGGTAGACCATGAGGCCACTCATACGGTCACCCTGGGTGATGTTCGGGATCACGATTACCTACCCGACATTTCCGCGAGGAGCCGGTCAACCCGGTAGATAACGCTCTTCGCGTGCGCGACGGACGCTGCGGCATCGGCGGGGATCTCGCTCGTACTGTTCGCATGACGCGCGACCTGGTTGACGTTGTTCGCGACTGTCCCCACGAGGCGAGCAAGGTTTGACAGCTCCACGAACTGGCTCCGCCGCTCTGACGGAGTCTCGCCGGCTTCGCTCAACGCTGACTCGATCAGTAATCGTGCGACGGTCACGTGGTGGCGCTCGGCAACCATCACGAGCTGCGCTTCTTCTTCCGGGGTCACCTTCACAACGTGGCGGTGCATCCGCCCCCCGTCGACGTTTGCGCGGCGGCGGCGCGACTTCCATCCCGCGAGGCCGCTGCCCGCGATCCCTTCGCTCATCCGTTTGTACCGCCTTCCCGCCCGTGTCTTTGCCAGCGCAGCGAACCCGGCCTGCCCGGGGATCACACTCCCAGTGTGCCCGACCGAACGCCGAGCGTCGAGGAAGGACCAAGTTTAGGGCACCTAAACTGCCAGCTTGCTCCGTCTCACTACCCAATCTCCCTTTTGAGCGGTTTCACAGGGCTCGGGGTCATTGACGTTCAATGGCGCGCTTCGCGCCTGACGATGCTGGACCGGCTACGCCGTTCCGTTTCGGCTGGTAACTGTACTGTCCGCCCTTCTCTTGGCAAGTCTCCGACGGCGGCTTTCGCGGCATATCCTCACTCGCTGCGCTCCCTCCGGTATTCCACGGTCCACCGTCTCCGACTTGCCAATTCACTTCGCGTCCAAGTGATGACGGCGTTGCCGAAAGGAACGGGGCAATGATGAAAGCGGGGATCACGATGGGTGCAATGGTCTTGGTAGGAGCGCGTTACGTACAGCGGAAGTACGGCGTGCCTGTGGCGGAGCTGGCTCGGTGGAGGCGACTCGGTATCGGGCCTGACTACTACCAGCCACTGGCTCGGATCATCCGTTATGACATCGGTGACGTCGGTGACTGGTTTCACGACCCCGACTACGCACATTTGCATGACTTCCCTGCCGAAGAAGTGGCGAAACGGTGTGTGAGCTAGTGCCGCCGAGGAAGGTCGCAGCTACGCTGGAAAGCATGGCAAACCTGAGCATCGAACAGACACAAGAGCAGGCACGCAACCTCCTGAACTCGCGCATCGAGTCCGTGACAGCTCTGGTCAAAGCGAGGCAGCGAATAGCTGACCTGCAGGAGCAGCTCGCCGAAGCAGAGAAGGAAGATAAGCGCGCCTACGTCCGTGCCACAAAGGACGGGTGGAGTGCCGATGAACTCAAGAAGCTCGGGCTCGAGAATAGCGCTGCAACAACCCGCCGCCGCAACAACCGGAAGCAGTCGGCCGCCCTGTCACCCAGCGACCAGGCTTCGACTACCGGCGAGGAACAAGAGTGAGTCTCATCAGCCGATTGTTCGGCAGTTCAAGTGATGATTCCAGCGCATCACCTAGCAATGCTGTGGAGACGGAAGCGTGCCCCTCCTGCGGCAAAGAGACCGACGTGCTCGACTTCACCGAGGGTGAATGCGATGACTGCAACGCTGACTCCGAGTATTCAGGATCGAAGTAATGCTGCGGGGCCATCTACGAAGACGGCGAAGACACCTGCATGAGCTGCGGCGAACCTCTCTGAGCTACGCCGAGTCTCCTAGTGCGGGCACTAGTCGTCTGACGACTATCCCCTCTCGACCGGGTGTTCCAGCTCGGCACGCATCGCATCGATCCTCATAGGCACATAGGGGTGGGTACTGAAGATCAATCCCAACCACTGATTGAAAGGTTCAAAGAGGGCCCTTCCCCACCGTCGAAGACCGCGGCGCTGGACGGCGATGGACGAGCTGCGGTGCGGCAGTGACGCCCATTGCAGGGCGCCCGCCATCGAGCCCTGATACCGAACAGCAAAACGGTCTGCTGCGCGTTCCTCCGCGCGACTGTCCGCCAGCACGAGAGCCAGGTACGTGGTGTACGCAAAGAATCCGAGCCAAACGAAGATCCCACCGAATGAAGACACAGGACTCATAACGGCGCCGACGACAACCCACAGCGTCCAGGCAGCTAGCACAGTCCCGAAGACGACCATTCCGGTCTTGAAAAGACGGTCCTTCACGCGCCGACCCGCATGCTCTTTGTAATGGCCCACCTCATGCGCGAGGAGCCACGTCAGAGCATCATCGGGATACTCCCTGACGACCCGGAGTGGCACTTCAATGGTGGGTACACCCTGACGGGCATGGAACTGCGCCGTGAAGTCAGACCCCTTCCTGCCCCGCAACTTCTCAACAATCACCACGGCAGGCAGCGGGAGCCCGGCGGCCAAACATGCCTGGTCTACCTTTGAGCGCGCAATGGGCAACGCCTCATCCTCATCCAAGAGGATCTACTTGGGAGGCCGGCGGGGAAGCCGTGCCGGCGCCGGCGGCAGCTCCGTCCGTCCGCTGCGCTGCTTCACATCAGCCACAGCGGCACGCACAGCGTCCCTGACGAAGGACGAGCGTCCGTTGAGAACCGCGAGCTTCTGCCGATCCTCGGTAATCGCCTCATCCATGGCACTGAGGGCGCTGGTAGCAACGTCAAAGCTCCGCGGCCGCGGAGGCTCATCCCTGGTCTCCGGTGGTATCGCTGTAACAACCTTCTGCCGGCGGTTCGGTGACAGGCGCGCATGCCTGACAATCGCCGCCTCAATCCACTCGTTGAACGCGTTAGGGGTGGTATCGCTCAGATCGAGATCCACCATGTACGCGCTCTTGGCCTCTTCGAACGTGACAGCCTGCCAGCTCGTACCCAGCCGGCTCTTCCCGACGGGACTCGCACCACTGGAAACCCTCTCCTTCGGGGGCTGTACTGGGGCCCTCACAGGCACTGGCTGAGATAGGCGGGCAAGGTCACGGTTGACCGTCTCAGCGATCGCAGCAGCTTCGCGTTCCCGGACAGTCGTCGGTGACACCTGAGGGGCGACGGGAGTCCGCTTTGGCAGACTCACCCTTTTGGGATTCGCCATGATCAGAGATTCCCTTCCGGCATGATCTGAGCGAACGCTGCGGCGTAGTCCACTGCGACAGGGGCTGTCGGGCGGTAGGCGCTGATGGTCAATGCAGCTGTGTATGCGTCTTTCACCGTGACGGCTTCCCGGATGGGAACTGTGACCCTGCCCGGGTAATGCTCCGTGATCGCCTCCACCACTTCCCGATCAAGGATGCGCCGCTGGTCATAGCGCGTCGGCATCACCCACCCGATACGGATACCGGGATTGATGCGCTTCCCGAGCGTGACCGTGAGAATGGCGTCCAACCGCTCCAGCTGGTCGTAGGACTCCGTAGCAGTTGCTACAGGTGCTATCACCACGTCCGCAGCGGCTAGGCCCGCCAGGGCGAGCCCTGTAGCCGAAGGCGGGGTGTCAATGACGATGTCGTCGTACTCCCCCGCAACCGACGGCAGGTGATCGCGCAGCGTCGTCACGAGATCCGCCGGCGGCTGGGATTCCACCGCCGCAAGCTCATGCGTTCCCACCAGAACGTGTGGCACGACGTCCGCAGGTATCGAAAGGGCTGGCACCGCGGCGTCTGCCGCGTCAGCGGTCGCCGTCAACACCTGCGCGCTCCCGTACTTGATCTCCGCGTCCTTCGTGAGTCCAAGACGGTGCGAGAGGTTGCCCTGCTGGTCGAGGTCGATCGCCAGGACGCGCCTGCCAAGGCGCGACAGATAGTACACACCCTCAGCTGCGCAGATGGTCTTGCCGGTTCCACCCTTCGGCAAAGCGAATGTATAGATCACGCGCACTCCTTTAGTCTTACGAGTCTTATGAGTCACTCTAGCTGTTGGAGTCTTTGAAGTCGTACTAGCTCATCGGTGCGTCGACGCTCCGTGAAACGAACGGGCCCCTGCCTCCCCGCCAGGTGAGGGGCCAGCTGCATGCCGGCCCCTCGCCTCGTTACTCGGACTGAGAACGCTTCAGTTCGCGGATCAACACGCCCTGTGACGCCAGAACGATGATGCTCATGACGAGATTGAGATAATCCATTCGCTGTTCCCTTCTAGGTATCGGACAGATAAAATAGGAGGACCCGGCGGCCGCAACTGACGGTCACGACCACCGGGCTGATGAGTGACTACCTTCCTGCACGATGCTTTCGCTTCCGAGTTCCAGCTCGGGAGCGTTTGCGCTTTAAGCGCACGCTTTGTGCAGCGAGAAGAGTTGCGATTGCCGTCGCCAGCTGCACCACCGCAGTAGTGAGTTCGACTGCGTCGTTACTCATAGCCACACCTCCTTCCTGCCCCGACATGCGGGGCCCCACTGAGCCAGCCGGTCGAGGGTGGACTGTCAATCCCGAAGAGTGACCAGGACCGGGGGCGAAATAAGGGAGCACCAGCGACCGCGTCCCCGGTGCAGGGCGCGTGGATTGACTGGACGGGCCCCCGGACGGCTACGATCAGCGGCCCTGTATGACGGAGAAAGCCCCGCCCCGCACAACGGAGAAAGATTTGCAGGCCGCAGCGAAGCGGAGGACCGAAGCCTTTACGCTGCTATTCCAGTTCTATGTGCGTTACAAGTCTTTTTAGTCTTACAAGTCTTATACCCCTTGTAAGTCTTATTAGTCTTTGTAGTCCTATATGTTTTTGGGGGTTCCAGCTTTTGTACCGCTGGTGGAACTCGTAGCCTCCAGCCCACCCGGGCACGGCACAAGCTCCCCGCGGCTCCGCTGCTTGTCCCGTACACATGTGGACAGCAGGGACCAGGCGATCGCCTGCACACGATCACCACGGTCACCACGGTCACCATTGCTTGAAGGTCACCAATGGCTAGTGGTGACCGTGCACAGTCTGGCTTGTGTACTCGATCAGGATTTCAACCAGCTGGTCCGCGACTCAGTCTGTGATCGGGTCGGCGTCAGGGTGAGGACGAGCCGGCTCCAAGCGACTACCGACAAATCCCTGCATCAGGTCATCGATGTAGATGAAGGCCGCACCTGGGCTGGGGTTTCGCCCCGTCACGGTATTCATCTCGATCCACGCCTGGAGTTTCACCGGGTCGATGGTCTTATCAGCAGGAATGTTTGATCCGTTCATGACCTGACCCTACCTATCCACCGTGATGCACTGGCAGCTCCCGTCTTGGCAGTCCTAAAAGTCTTATTGGTCTTTTACACCTTGCAAGTCTTTATAGTCTTTACAGTCTTTGAAGTCTTATGTTTTACAACAGTCTTAGACCCTGCTCTGCAGCCGTTTAAACGAGGTGGAGCTGGGAGTGTGAGTGCAATCAGGGCGGCGTGTAGCCGGTGACGGGGTTTCTGCTGTCCATGTGTGTGCGGGACAAGTAGCGGAGCGTGGGGGAGCTGGTGCCGTGCCCGGGTGGGCAGGAGGCGCGGCCACTGTGCGGTCAGGGTGTGGTCGCGTTCCACTCCGCGAGGAAGTCGCTAAGTGTCAGCTGTGCCAGGTCTTGTTCGATGCGCATGAGCAGGTCGGCTGTCTCGTCGCGGGTTCCACTGCTGACACGCAGCACTTCCTCTCCGGTGGTCCTGTACCTGACCACGATGGTGCCGAGTGAGGCCCCGCTGAAATCTCCGAGGAAGAAGGCTTTGGCGTAGGCACTGAGCCACCGAAGACCGTGACCGAGGCCCCGGTGAGCGCTTGAGTTGATGAACGCTTCGAGTTGGTCGCCGGCAACTTCAGACATTGTTGAAACCTCCATGCGGTGCAGCCCGTGGAACTGCTCGCGGCCAAGTTGAGTGTTGTGGTCGATGCTAAGCCGCTTGTCTCGAGGCGTTCCAGAGGGATCGCTGGTACTCGTCCTCGTTCTCGAGGGGCGGTAGCCAGTGATCGTCTACTTCTGCGTCGTGCAGCTCGTGCTCGTTGAGCTGGGGGATGAGGTGGCGGTCCAGCCATGCGTGCCAGGCGGCGCGTTCTTTGCGGTAGCGGGTGAGCTGGGCTTCACGGTCCTCGGTAGCACCGAGGCGGTCTGCAAGCTGGGCGAGGTTGGTGGTGGCTACGAGTTCCCAGCGGCCGTGGTGTCTGCGGATCATCTGCAGGGCTTCCATGCCGGCGAGGTGGTCGATGAGGGCACGGCGTGAGATGCCCGTGGTGCGGGTGAGGTCGGCAGTGCTGGGGGAGTGGTGATCGCGTTCGATGGCTTCGTAGGCGAGGGCTGAGACGTCTCCGAGGACCCGAAACACGGGGCGGATGGCGTGGATCTTGCCTTTGCGCCAGGTGAGCTCGCGCGCGAGCTGCTGGAAGTGTTCTGGGAGCTGGACGGCGTAGGTATCAGCGTTGCGGCCGCGTGCTCGGTCGATGCGGGTGAGGATGCCTGCCGATACTCGTTCGAGGATGGGTAGGAGGCGGGCGATGGTGGCATGGCTCTTGCCGAGGGCGAGGGCGAAGGTGCGGCACCCGACGTCGAGGATGTTCGTTTCCATGGTCCGCATATAAGCCAGGACTGCACGAATGAGGAAGCGCAGGTGAATGCCTTCCCTGCCTCGTTCCATGAGCCGGTAATCGAGAGTCGCGTAGAGGACATTCTCGAGGTCGTTCACGAGCTGATGAATGGAGTGCTGGCTTAGCTCTGTGAAGGGTTCGGGGCTGCCCCCCGTGAGGTAAGTACGGCTTGTGTCGTATTTGTGCGCAGTCTTCTTCCCTGCTCGCTGGGAGGGGTCTTTCGCTGGCGCTGTGGCGGCGGTGAACGCTTGGGCTTTGGCCCACTCGAAGGGCAGGAGCCGGTCGGTCTTGCTGCCGTAGAGGGCGGCGAGGCCAGCGAACTGGTTGGTCATGCCGGCGCGGACCTGGTCGAGGGTCCAGTGGCAGGAGGCGAAGTGGTTGAGGACCGCCATGCGGGCTTCGGAGTGGCTGGCATAACGGCTGGTGTCGTAGATCCCTGTGCGGGCCACCGAACGCAGCGGGCGCTCACTGCCCACCGATGGTGCCCCAGAGCCCTTCGCGATCGCGCGGACGGCTGCTGTCGCCGCTGTCGCGCGTTCCTGTGCGCGGCGTTGCTGCTCGATGCGGTACAGCTCCGGTGCCAGCGCTCGGCGCAAAGCTTCTACCGCGCTGACGGGGTTGCGGCGGGTCAGAATGCCGTAGGCGTCCGTGACCGACGTGACGAGCCTCTGGTGGCCACCGGTCTTGTGTGCTGATCCTGGGACGCGGATGCAGCCGTGGACGATGTTCTGGTGCGGACTCGGGTCGAGGCTGGCGGCGCGATGTCCGAGGGCTTCGACCAGCTGGCGGGCCTCGGCTGCGGTGATTGGTTCCTGCAGCGGCACGTACAGGTGGCGGCCGCCACTTGGGGACTCGTCCTCAACGTAGGCGAGGCCTGCTGTGCGCAGGATCCCTCCGAGGCGGCGGGCGTCGTCATCAACGACCGATTTCCGGGCCTTCGAGGTGTCGAGGTCGAGGCATAGTGTGCGGACAGAGCCGTCGACGTCGTGCAGCATGACCGCCGCCGGACGCGCAGGAGGCGTCCTGGTAATCGGCAGGGGAGTGGTGGGCCGCGGGTACTGGAACCGGCCGTCCTTCCACCGCCCGAGACGGTAGAACTGCTGGCCCGCAATGAGCGGTGCGAGAACCCACGCAGCGACACGAGAATCACCACGGCGCGTCGGCGCAGGAAGATGTGGAGGTGCTTCAAGCACTCAGGTACACTCTTTCTCATATACAGGTACGGCCTGAGAAGGACGTAGTTGGTTGAGCGGTTCACCCGGTGCCTGGCAGCGATGGGGTGAAACGCTTCGAGAATTGAATATGACGAGGGTCCGCCTAGGCGGACCCTCTCGCTTTAACTGGCTTTATCGAAGGACAGGGCCTCCTGGTTGGAGAGTTTGGCTTCGTCGGCTCCTTCGAGGTACCCGTAGATGTTTTCGGCTACGAGGTCACTGACGGACATGTCCAGCTTCTCCGCTATACGGAAGAGCTTTTCAGCGTCAACCGTGTTGATGCGGAACGTCACAACCTGACGGTCGCCCTTGCTAGGGCGTCCGCGCTTCTTAGGTCCTGAAGGTGCCATAGCTTCAACTTATGATTTCTGAATCACTTAAGTGGGAAGCTAAACGGCGTGTCGCACGGCTTCGCTACCGGAACCTCGATGGTCGAGGACGCTTGGACGTAGATGTGGAGCTACCCAATCAACAGGTATCAAGCTGCCGGCTGACCAATACCTGCGCGAGCTGATGCCTTCAGGTTCACGACGAGCGCACCTCCGCACGAGTCATCCGCGTCAGTCGCTGACAGCTGCGCTTTCAAGCCCGCCAAGACCATCTGGGTATAGGTCAGGGAGTTGAGTTGCAGGGTGTCGGTACCGGTCTCGCTAGAAGGTCGTAAGCAGCGTGCCACCGAGCTCCTCGCTTGAGTTCTTCCGTCGGTTTTCGTTGAGCTAGCAGTGTGAAGCGAGGTTCGAGGTGAAGACGACGATGGGGCTCGAACCTCTTGGCCAGGGACGAGTGCAGGGTTAGGCGGGGAGAATCATGGAAGCCGCGGCGGTTGCGATGTCGCGCCGTCGGGCTTTCTCCGCGAGGCCTTCCTGCCACAGCACGATGTCCATGATCCTCAGGAGCGAGGGCTCGTAGCCGAGGTCGAGGATGCCCGAGTCCCAACGGATCTTGTCGAGCCGTTCCGGTAGCCCTAACCCATCCGTCAGAGCTTTGTGCCAGTCGTGCCAGTAGTGGCCGGCCCCGATGAGGTCCTGGATGACCTTATCCACTATTGGTATGAGGTGCGGGCGCTTGCGGGCCATGATCTTGCTTGCCGTCGTTGACCCGATGTCCCACTTGGCACCGTTACGGCGGGTAATGACCTCCCATAGCTCCTGCGCGGGGCTATCCATTCCAAGATGCCGCTCGTAGCCTTTCTCGTCGAGGTCCGACATCCTCACATTCGTCGGAATGAGCGACAGAAGGCGGTCGACGTTGTTCTTCTCGTCGCGCATCAGCCCGATGGCAGCCATCGGCGGCACCTCCACACTGAGGAAGGAGACCGCCACGAAGTCATCGCCAGTCAGTTGATTGGCGACGTCGGCGCGATCACCTCCGCCCGCCCATTGGTCGAAGCTCGCCCCGGTGCGCGGGAGTCCTTGACGAAAGTCGGCCCGGTAGTAATCGCGCACGTGTGCGATGGCCTTCTCAGTGTCTTCCAGAATCTCGTGCAGCATTTGCTCCCCCTTGCTGAGAGGTGCTCATACACCCGCAGCTACAGTAGCGCCTGAGTAGACAGGAACTGCTGATGCCTGGGTGTCTGTGCACGGCTGCTTCGATAGTTGAACGACCCGGGATACCCAACTATTGACAGCCGGTTGATTTATGATGCATAGTTGATTATTCCGGAAGGGCCAACTATCCAAGGAGAGCCATCATGCTGCACATCACCGTCACTGCGAAGAAGTCAGTGGATCCTGAACTGGATGGCCTCGGCCGACCTTTTGTAGGGTATGAAGCTGGAATGACGCCTGACGAAATGTACGAAGCGAACCACGGGGAGTGGGCCGTCGGAGCGCGTGCACAGAACGAGAGATTCGCGCTTTTCTCCTTCGGCAGGACCGTCATCCAGGCCGTCGAGATCGAATCTCTCGAACTCACTAACGAACGCGAACCTGACGACACAAGGGACCACCGATACACCATTCACGGGAAAATCCTGTCCAATGGACATCCGGTCTTCGACAAGTACGTGGGCAAACCAACTCCAGTCAGCGTGGCCAGGAATCCTGTCCGCTACTTCAACGACGAAGAACTGGATGGCGGCTCTGGAGCACTTTGCCGGTGTGGCTGCGAAGGATGGACAACCCGAGGCGACTTCATTCCCGGGCACGACCAACGAGCCATCCACGAACGAATTGCCCGCATCGGTACGGTCGCTGAGTTCCTGGACTGGATGGACGTCGTTAGACCCGCATCACTCAAGGCATGATTCAGAAGCTTCCGCCCGAACCGAGCAACCGGGCGGAAGCTTCTGATCCATTCATGCAGCACTCCCGGCATCCACGTACGGGGTGGGCGAAGCCCGAAGGGTGAGAGCTCCAAGCCGTCCACCTGTGAATGAACTCGACACTCAGTCGCAAACCACTTTCAATCCCGCGCTCCGCCATCGATATGCCAATGTGTCTGAGGTAGCTTTCGCGAGGGCGGGGGCCGTACATCGAAACTGGGGCTCAGACGTATGAACAGGAAATTTTGGCTAGTCGGCACTCTCCTCGTCGTGACGGTGGTCGGATGCAGTAGCAGCACTGAACCACAAATAGAACGGGACACAGCACCTGAGAGCGTTCAATCATCCGCAGCGCCTTCTGCCTCTGAACCCGCGTTGCCCGACGTCGCAGCGTTCGGGGACACCGTGACCTTCGCCGACGGTATGACAGTAACGATACAAAGCGCAGGTCTGAAACCTGCTTCGGCCTACGCGGCTGGAGCTGTGGAGGGCAAAATCGCCGCGGTGCAGATTACCGTGACGAACGAAGGCGAGGAGGTCGTGGACGCGGCCGGCGTCTCAGCGCTGACCGCTTCCGCAGGAGAGACCGGGACGCCTGCGCCCTCCGCGGCCGATGAAGGTATTACCAACCCAACCCTCGGTTCGATCCTGCCCGGAGAAACGAAAACGGGCGTTTTCGGGTACGGTCTCTCAGCCATTGACGCTCAAAAAGTTCAGTTGGAAATCTACGGCAACAACTTTGATGACAGGGTCGTTTTTACAGGAGCGATCTCCTAACACGAGCGTCGCACCGATGAATGAATAGTTCGCACAGCGCTTCACGGCCGAGGGACGAGTCCCGCAAGAACCGCGCCCGCCCGCATACAACCACTGCGGAGCCGCTGGAAGCTGCGACTACTGTGAACACGGACTGGCTTCACATATGGGGGATTCAGATGCGTCCGGACGACGAGCTATCAGCATTGTTGCGTCAGGCGTACCTGCCCTGCAGTAATTTTGGGGTCTGCCGGGAAGCACGGTGGGCACCGGAATCGGGGCACATCCCGCGTGGTTTCCTCGGCGCAACGGGTGCGCTTGAGGACGTGGAGCTCGTGATGGTCTTCGCGGAACCCGGACATCCTCACCCGTCGGAGATCTACGACCCTCAGGACGGTCCGGATACGTTGCTTGAAAATGGGATGCGTCATGCGCATCAGTCCTTCGCGGAGGGAACGGATCTGTTCCATCGCAATGTCCGCTGGTTCATGGATCAGCTGTACCCCGATCTCACCTTCGATGAGCAGCTTCGCCACGTGTGGCTCACCGAGGGCCGCCTGTGCTCAATCGATAACGAGATCGGCAGCCAGAGAGACCACCGATGCGCTCAGCGCTACCTCCGGGCCCAATTGGAGATGCTTCCGAACGCGACAGTCGTTGCCTTCGGAGGCAAGGCGCGCGACTACGTTCGGCGCTTGAAAGTCGAACCTGAACACGTCGAGGCGTACGCATTGGCGCCTCCCGGAGCCAACCACAAGCCAGCGCGGCCGAGCTGGGAACGGGCGATCGAACTCATCAAGTCCCGGCGGACCCAGGACTGACGACGACAAGCACGATCCGCGGCCTTCTTCTGCAGATGCCGACTTCTTCTCGGCGTCCGCAGGTACTTGTCCCAGGCCACTCGAAGGCCGAGTGAGAAATCTTCTTAGCCGGCGCCATGAGCGGCTCGGTTCGGCCTCGGCGTATGAGCACCGGTCAGCCTGGTCCTCCTGCTCTTGTCTGCAATTCTGATGGCGATACTGTTGCGTCGTGACGAACTCCTATGACCAAAGCGATCTGAACATTTACGGTGCCGAGGATGACTTCGAGATGGACGCCATCCTTGATGCGATGGAGAAAGCGACTTCGTCGACACCGCTCGACTCCACTGAGCCTGCGGACAAGGACTGGAGTCAGCTCCTTGCGGTGCCGAGACGTGCTGCAAGTGGTCTGACCCGCGCGGATCTGCCTAATGAGCCTGGGGTCTACCTGTGGTCACGTGGTGGGGCACCGCAGTATGTCGGGAAGGCGACAAGTCTGCAGACGCGGCTCTCGACGCACCTTGGCGGAGGCGTGAACCTTGCGGGATCTTCGTTGCGTCGGAACGTATGTGCACTGCTGTTTCAGATCCCGCCGAATGTCACGGGCAACCCGACCCGGCAGAAAGTGACGACTGAGCAGGCGACAGCGATTCGGAACTGGCTGCTGAGCTGCGACGTTTCATGGCTCCTTGCGCGTACTGAGCATGACGCTGCCGCGTTGGAGACTCGGCTTCGGCATGCATTTCGGCCGCCGTTGAACAGGGTGTAGCCCTCAAGCTAGGAAGTGAGGCTTATTTAGGTGAAGGGTTCGGGGTCGTAGCAGATGCCGAGAGCAAGCTGTCGTAGGGGCTGACTGTGAGGATTTCCCTGGTATCGGCGGGCAGACTCTCAACGAGGGTACGCAACGTGCTCTCCCCGTCAGGATCAGCCTCAGGCTTCTGACCGGATCCGGCGCGGAGGTATGCATACACGGTTTCACGGCTGATGCCGTACTCACGGGCCAGTACCGCTTTAGGTACGCCGGCAGCGGCCTTCTCACACAGTTCGATTGCCCGCTCCGGGCTCAGAGATCGGGAACGTCCCTTGTAGGTGCCACGCACTTTCGCGAGGGCTATTCCTTCTCGCTGGCGTTCGCGGATCAGGGAGCGTTCGAACTCAGCGAACGCGCCCATGACGTTCAGCAGCAGGGTCGCCATCGCATTGTCGTCCCCTGTGAACGTGAGCTTCTCGTGCACGAACTCGATCCGGACGCCTTTTGTGGTCAGTCGTCGGACGATGCTGCGTAGGTCCTCGAGGTTGCGGGCGAGCCGATCCATCGAGTGAACGACCACAGTGTCGCCGTCACGGACGAAATCGAGCATGTCCTCTAGCGCGGGCCGATTCTGATCCTTGCCTGACGCGTGATCGGTGTACTTGCGGTGAAGGGCGACTCCATCGAGTTGACGGAGCGTCGTCTGGTCAAGACTGCTCACCCTGATGTAGCCAACGCGCTGCCCGGTCACCCAAGTACCCCTCATCTGTCAGCTTTGACTCTAAGACCTGTGACAACTACTGTCCACAAATGATAGATCGGAGTCTAATCTGACGGTTTACGCCACATCGTCTGACGTCAGGTATGGGTGTACCCAAACGCAACACCTGTTGGGCGGACCGCCTCTATGCCGAGAGTGTCAGAGACAGTTGGAAACTCGTGACCAAAATTGTGTGCCCGCCCCGGTCCCATTCACCCGCCTAACTACTACGATCAGCAGACGATCATCAGTTTCGTTTGGGGGAACAATGGAAGCGACAGCCAAAAAGTGCGTCCAGTGGGGCATCATCCTCATTGTGACCGGCGGATTCATGTTGGTACTCCTTCCGCAGCTGATGGGTGCACTTGCAGAATCAGTGGGACCGACGGCCTCTATCGGGGTCGGACTCGTGGACCTTGTTCTGACACTGGTTCGATGGGCACTGATACCGATGGGCACGACCCTCGTCGGCGCAGCTATCGTCATCAGAACGTTGGCCCCGGCGCTCGAGCGATCAAGGGAAGCTGAAGCCACGGACGCGCAGATCTAAACCATGTCGATCATGCGACGATCACCAGTCCTAGTGCTCACCGGGTTACTGGCCGGCCTCCTAATCACCGGATGCACCGCCGGAGACCTCGAAACGGAGAAGCAGCCCCAACCCGCACCCGCTGGCCCTGTCCCTTCGGCGGTTGCAGAACCTGTATCGGGCACCTACACGGGCACGCAGACCATCGAGCTCGGCGAACCGCCCGAGGACGCCACACACATCGGCGCCGAATTGAAGTGCCTGAGCGCCGGCACTCTGACTCTGACTGATGGCTTCGAGGTGATCTGCCAGGCCTCGCCAGGCACCACCACGGCCAAGTCCTCCTACGAGCTCCAACCAGGGCAGCACTCCGTGACCATTACCGCGACCAAGCCTGACACCCAGTACGAGGCAAAGTTCGTCTACGAAAACGGCCCATCCATCCGCTAACCCCTCACCCAAGAAGAAATGACTTAGTGCAGAGAAAGCGGTCAAGAAGCTCCGCGTGTATCGTCGATGTTGCTCTCGGTGTATCCCAACGCGACACCCACGTGTCCTGACCGAAACCCTCCGCGCCGGGTTCTGGCCCAATCGGTTCCGGACGAGCTTTCAGCCACCTGGAACGGCTAGTTATGGGGTCGCTGCAGTAGTGCTGTGGAGGGTTGGTCTCGTACGGCTAGGATCGAGCGCATGCAGGGGGACATTGCACGGGGCCGCACCCGTCTCGGATCAGCACTGGTCGCAGCAGGTCTCACAAACGGGCCAGCTGAGTTGCTCGATTTCCTGATTCCGCTCTGGGCCGGAATAGCCCTCGGCGCCAGTCCCGCACAGGTGGGCTTCCTCGTTGCACTGGAGATGATCGTCTCCGTCATAGCCCGCCCGATCGCCGGGCACCTTGCAGATTCCCGGAAACGCGAACGCATTGCCGGTCTCGGGGCCCTCCTGTATGCCTTGTCCTGCTGCGGATACGCAGTAGCCGGCTCCTTGCCTCTGGCGTACACGGCAGCAACTGTCGGTGGTATCGGCGGAGCACTCCTGTGGGTTTCGCTGCGAGCCATGGTCGGTGAGCATCTCCCACAGGATTCCGGTGTGTTCGCCCGGCTGATGTCCTTCCAGGAAACCGGGGTATGGATCGCTTTTGTTGCCGGCCTGATGTTGCTGGGGCAGTTCGATTCGTTTCCGGTGACCTTCTTCGCCGGCGCGGCGGCATGCGCGATAGGCGCCGTGCTTCTTTTCCTCAGCCCAGCACCCGCACCGTTGCGGTCAGCGGATAGACAGGCATCCACCACGCCCCAGGGGTCACGTGTCCTGATCGGTTCGCTGCGCCCGATGCTCATTGCGACGCTGATGACCGCGCTGGCCGAGACCATGATCGGGATCTTGCTGCTCCTGCATCTTCAGCGCGCGTTCGAGCTGGGTGTTAGCGGAATCGCCTACATCTTCCTCCCAGGAGCGATCGCCATGGGAGTCCTTCCACCAGTGCTGCACAAGGTCGTCCTGCGCATCGGTCGGCGCGCCGGGATGATCGTCGGGTCCATCCTGAGCGGCGTCTTTGCCATCTCCCTGGCATACGCTTCCGGGCCCCTGATCATCGCCGCTCTATGGATTCTCTGCGGGGTGGCATGGGCGTTGGTGATGCCGATCGAACAAGCCGTGATCACCGAGAAGTACCCGCACCAGATCGGGGCAGCGATGGGGATCTACACAGCTGCCACGCTCATCGGAGCAGCTATCGGGGCCTCGTCCGCGGGAATGCTCTACGATGCCGCATCCTGGCAGCTCACCTGCTTCATCGCAGGAGGAGTGATCCTCTCCGGAGCCATCGTAGGTCCCTGGGCACTACGCAAACTCGGAGTAATGGATAAACCGCTCCACTCAGACTTCACCCCCACAACCAGCCACCAATAATGCCCACCAGCTTCGCGCCCCACAGCGGGATCGGCTTCCGTGCGGGCGGCGCTGCGCAGGGTGTACCCCAACCCGACATCTACTGCAACAACTGATGCACGTACGAGGAGCCTGTGCATGCATTCCCATCTCCGGGGTAAACGTGTCGGTTCTTGTAATCGCCTGCACACATCCCAGAGGGGTTTGCAGGGGCGACCGACCGATGCTTACGGGCGCGCCTCTCGGCATATGTCGATGCGTAACTGCACGTGATGGGGCGCCTCCTGTTGCTGCGGGACAGTAATTGATTCAAGGGTTAGGTGGCGAAGGCTCGATAGTGAAATCATGCCGATATGGTGAGCTACCAACGATTCCAGGCAAAGTGTGTGGGGCGAACAGGGGCGGCCGTAGGCGTGTTCGTGGCGGTGGACCATCTACGCCGCGCGGGACGACTCAATGAAGAAGAAATCACCCGCTACGCCCTTGCTGATGCATGGTTCCAGGAGAACCTGCCCAACCCGCCGTTCTACGCGGATGGAAATTCCGTCGGCGCTATCACCTGGTTCAGGGAGCAAGCTGACGACATGACGGACCCTCTTCAGCCGCTCCTAGATATTCTTGATGCCAAAAGTGTCATATGGGAGCGCGAAATTTCATCTGATCCTGGTCAAATTGTCTACCAAGACCAATGGCAGGTGGGCGCCATTCCACCATCGCGGCTGGCGATGACACCGCTGCCCTATCCCGGGGGGCTTGGACCGAACGATTGGTTCGAGGTGCGAGAACAGTACCTTCAAAAATCCCGCACGCAACCATAGCTAAGCAACACCGCTCGCACAGCTATCGACTTGCGGTCATCATGTCTATGCTCACGAGGTGGTTTGGCTACTTTGACAGGCACTGTCGCAGTACTCAACGAAAGTCGGTCTCAGACTTGGAAAGTTCTTCATAGGTTGGCCAGAAGTCATTCATGGATCGAGGCTGACCCAGAAGCAGCGCTTCAAGGTAGAGCAGGTGCGTGTGCCATCCAGGAAGGTAGTTGCGGGTCTCGTCTCCTAGCCCCTCGTGCATCACGTCCATACGGGTCCCACCCGCTTCAGGAGCGAGCCTTATGAGGACTGTCGATAGAGGTTCATCTGGAAACTCCCACGTCATCTGGAGCCGACGCTCCGGTTCACATTCCATGATCCGGCTGGTGCAGAAGGAGTCTGCCGCGTGTTGAATTTTTACGACGTCTCCTGCAACGAACCTTCCAGCAGCTAGCTTCCCCAACCACTGCGGCAATGCCACCGGGTCGGTGAGAGCCCACCACAAGCGATCTGCCGGCACGGCCATGTGCCAGGTATGCGACACCGAATTATCGATCGTTCGAATCGAAGAATTTATGAGAGGCATGACCAGACACTAACGCGGGTACGGGGGCTCTCTGCCGTGCTGATTTGAATCAGCGCGCACTCTTACAGCAAATCGTGTCCGGTAGAGAGATCGACCTGCGCATACCTGCTCGACGGATACCTATGCTCACCCGTGCGACGGGCTGGCGCAACATAGGGTGTGCAAATGGAACTAGAGCACTGTTCGCACCAAGTGGAAGAAGTGTCTCGGGCCCAACCCCAGCGCAACGGCATCCAACGAGATGACTCCTGATTCATGCTGAAGCTGCATGAGGAGGTTGGTGAGCTCACTCAGGCTTACCTGATGAAAGTTGGCCAGGCGCGAGACAAAGAGCTCTCCCCGGCTGAGATCAACAACAACTTTGCAGCCGAACTGGCAGATGTCCTTGGGCAGGTACTACTGCTGGTTCGGCACCACGACGTCGATCTCGAATCAGCAATCACTAGTAAGTAGTTGGCTTGGCTACCGGCCAGTTCAGGGGACACCGACTCCGGGTTACCCGCAAAAACTCCATCCCTCTGAGGGATCCTCTGCCGCTCATCGACTTCGCCTCTCGGGCAGGTCCAACGACTGCCCGTACCATCTGAACCCATGGAACTACGTCTCCTTTCCACGTCCGATGAGGACCAAGCCCTACTCGCCCACAGGGAACTGGCCGCTGAGCAGTTCGATTTCCTCTTCAGCTACGACGACGGTCTCGACTGGGCGGAGTATCTCGAGAAGGTCGAAGACACACGACAAGGCCAGAACCTTCCCGAGGAGCACGTCCCGGCTACTTTCCTCATCGCGGAAGTCGACGGAGACCTCGTCGGCCGGATCTCAATCCGCCACAGTCTGAACCCGTTCTTGCGCACTGTCGGTGGGCACATCGGGTACGCGGTTCGCCCGCAGTTCAGGCGCCGTGGTTATGCCCAGCAGATGTTGAAGCACGCCCTCACTGAAGCGAAACGGCTCGGGATCGATCACGTCCTGGTGACCTGCGACGCGGACAACCTGGGGTCCAGAACTACTATCGAAAGGTGCGGAGGTGTCCTCGAGGCTCCCTTGACGGCTGATACTGCTGAGACACCGAAACTGCGCTACTGGATCGACACGTAGACCATGGATCCTGTTCAAACCTCGGTTCGCCCAGCTGTTGACCACGATGCCGGGCGCTTAGCGGAGATTCACATAGCAGCGTGGCAAGCGACGTATCGAGGCATCATGACCGACGAGCGTCTCGACGGCATGAGCATCGAGCGTGCAACGGCTCATTGGCAACGGAACATCACCGACCCAGCCAAGGGCACAGAACACCTGATCGTCACCCATGACGATCTCCCCGTCGGCTTCGCCATCTTCGGCCCAGCACCAAATGACTGCGCCCCCGACACCGGACAGCTGTACGCCCTCAACCTGCACCCAGACTGGTGGGCGCAAGGACTCGGGTCGACGCTCTTTATCGCATCCGAGCAAAGACTGACCGCGCTTGGCTACGCACGGGCCTTCCTCTGGGTGGCGAAAGGCAACGAGCGAGCCATCAGCTTCTACAACAAGCACGGCTGGCTCGACGACGGGGGCACCCTGGAGGACGCACATTTCGATCCCCCAATCATCGAACACCGACACAGCCGCATGCTCAACCGCAGCTGACTCGACCCGAGTCTCCTACAAGTCCGAAGTCAGGGCAGCCGCAGCGCACGCACCGATCGATCATCGTCGAAGGTTGTCGTAAGCCGATCGATCCTGGTACGGACGTTGGTCGGCCATCCAACGCTGCGAGAACCACGCCATTCACCGCTGCGATTCACATCGGTGTCCCGCATACGGTGCGTTCACCGGGCGTTAAGTCGGACAGGTCTTACGGGAATGGGGCCGTCTGTCGCGAGTAGGACGAAGCGGTCAGCTCGATGTCGGGTGTAGGTGTGCCGGTGGGGACCGGGTAGCGGGACGCAGTTCTGGCCATAACTACCTCACCAGCAACAGCCGTGTCCAGATTGATTGCTTGCTGTCAGCCAGCGATCGATGATCAGGGAGTGGAAAGGTTCTGGACGGTCGATGTAGAGAGTTTGCGCGGCCAGATGGTGTAGCTCAGTGCCCAGATGAATTCGGCGGCGACGACGATTCCGAGGATGCCATTCCATCTTGTGAGCGCTTCGGTGCGGACAGGGTCGTCGATCCACCAGGTGATGGCTGCGAGTATTCCTCCGGCGATCACTGCAGCGCCGAGGGTTCGCAGGAAGTCGCCCCAGCACCGTTGGGCGTATCGCGCACCGGCGAGCTTCGATGGTGCCGGTCCGTCGGCATATCGATGGGCGAACCGTGTGTCGGCCCAAGCAATCATCCGATGGCCGTAGGTGATGGAGAACCCGATGTAGAGGGCGGCCAGACCATGGTGCCAGGAAGCTGCAGCACCGCTGGATAGGTGCACGGTAACTGCAATGAGCAACACCACATCGATCAGCGGAGCACAGAGGAGCAGGGCAGTGCCGAGCCGCTTGGCGCCGAGGATGTATCGAGCTGCGAGCCCGGAAAGGATGGCGGCCCAGAACCCTACTTCGCACGCGATGATGATTCCCAGAATCATGAATGCCCCTTGTTAGCACGACTGTGCCACGAAGTTATCACACGGTCGTGTCAGAATCATGGTTATGCCTAAGTTGATCGACAAGTCGGCCCGGGAAAGGCTTATTGGTGAAGCCGCCTGGCGGGTCGTCGTACGCGATGGGATCACGAGTCTCTCCGTCCGCAACGTCGCTCTGGAAGCTGGAATTGCCGCTGGATCTTTGCGGTATGTGTTCCCGACGCAGGAGGTCCTGCGCGTCTACGTGCTGGACCTGGTCCGTCAGCGCGTCCTGGACCGGATTGTCGCGATTGAGCCTTCGGTGTCGCCGCGGGAGACGGTGGAGAATTACTTCTCCCAACTTCTACCGCTGGATGCCGAGCGTCGCGTGGAGATGGAAGTCTTTCTCTCCGTAGGGGTTCTCGCCCTGACAGATCCCGTACTCCAGCCCGCCTACGATCGAGCGCACCAGGACCTGCGGGCAGGATGCTTCAAATTCCTCGAACTACTCACGGTGGATTCGAAGTACGGCGGACTTGACCCAGCCGTCGAGACAGCGCGCACCCACGCCGTCATCGACGGGCTCGCACTCCACCTCATTCGACAGCCCAAAAACGAGGACACGAACTGGGCGGCAAGAGAGCTCTCCCGCCATCTCGATTGCCTCGCCATGGAAGGACGATGAATCATGTGGTCATCCGTCACCACGCGATCGTGGCCGCATCCACTGCCCTCGGCGTCAGTGACAGGAATCTCGTCATCCACCCGTCCCGGTCAGGGACTGGCTTGCGGGCGCAGATTTGAAGGTGCTTAGACTCGATCGCATGACTAACGAGGTGAGCGAGGCGTACGCGCGTCGTGCAGCGGAGTACGCCGGGCTCTTCGGGTCGATGGATGCTGTACATCCGTCCGATCGTCAGCTCGTAGCCACTTGGGCTGAGGGCATCAATGGTTGCGTCATCGATGCAGGCTGTGGTCCTGGCCAGTGGACGAACTTCTTAACCGAGCATCGGCTCGCTGCTTGCGGCGTGGATTTAGTCCCCGAGTTCATCGAGCACGCACGCACCACTTATCCAGGTGTCCCATTCGAAGTCAGCAGTCTCAACACCCTCAATGTTGAAACCGGCACGGTAGACGGAATCTTCTCGTGGTACTCGCTCATTCACCATGAGCCCAGCACGATCGGGATTCCCCTTCAAGAGTTCGGCCGGGCTCTGAAACCAGATGGTGCGCTGCTCATCGGCTTTTTCGAAGGCCCCCTGGTCAACCAGTTCGCCCATGGAGTGACTCCGGCGTATCGATGGCCAGTGAGTGTTCTTAGCGAGAAGCTTGCTGCCGCCGGCTTCGAGGTAGTCGAAACTCATACCAGAACAACTTTAACTCAGCGGCCCCACGGAGCAATCACCGCTCGACGTAAATAGGTGCAGTGAACCATTCTGCAGCGTACGCGCCCCACCCTGCTTCAAGGGGCCAACGTTCTGCCCTGGGCGACTCAGTTCATTTTCGTTGTCCAATTCCCATCTCGAGATAGTGAGTAGAATCAATAAATGAGTGATAGCCCCAGCGAAATTCCCGGGTCGATACCTCCCTTTGCTTATGACGGTCAGGTTGGGGAGGAAAAGCTCGTCGAACTGTTGGCTCTCGGGGCGGAACGGCCTGATCTAGATTTCAAAAGGGAACTGGATCTAAAAGACCTCGGGAAGAAGCTCGACTTCGTCAAGGACTGCGCGTCCATGATGAACCTTCCTAGAGGCGGGTACCTGGTCATAGGGGCAAATGATGATGGCACCCCGGCGGGAGCCGTTGCCGTACCCACGAAGGAGATGTTCGAGTCTGCTGCGCTGACTCAGATCGTCAAAGGCTACGTCGATGCGCCGGTGGACATCAGGGCACAAGTGCACCAGCTCATGATTGAAGGCAAGCCCGCGACAATGGCCGTCATCTATGTCGCACCCCCTGCTGATGGTCTTCCCGCCGCCATGTCCAAGCCGGGCATCATCCCGCACAAACCTCCTGGGCGCCCTGAGACCAAGTTCCATCAGGGCACAGTCTTCACCCGTGAGGGCACCACCAACGCTGTCGTGAGTCATCGAACGTGGAGCCAGGTACTGCAGAACTTCCGTACCCAAGTTCGAACCGAAGCCCGTAGCGACACCGACGCGTTGATCCGTCGTGTGGTCCAGACGATGGGCGATCGACCGGGACAATCCGTGATCATCCCCGACCTGGCCATGGATCCTGCCACCTTCATCGACGCTGTACGCTCGACCCTCAACGAGGGGAACGAGCGGCTCTTCAAGCGGTTCCTCCTCACCGCGAAAAATGCCTACCAGAACAGCTCTACAGCCGAGGAGCAGTCCGCTACCCTCAACCGGATCGCCGCGGTCGCCACCGAGGCAGTGCTGATCTCCGAACCTGCTGTCGTGGAGCACGTGATGAACACGCTCTTCGAGCTGTACCAGACACACTTGATTACACCGGACAGAACAACTGGTGGGCCCGGAGCACCAGCGAAGTGGTTAGAGATCATTTTGCGCGTGATGGCAGTAGGGTCCGCCGCCATCCGAGCCGGCATGTATGAGGCCATCCCAACGATCGTCCTTCGACGCATCGGCGACGAAACATACTCATACCGATCGTGGATTCGCCACGGTCTGGTCGAAGCTTCCCGAGCAAACATGTTCGTTAGGGCCGATGCGTCCGGCAAGGGAGGGAACCTCATCGCCTTCACCGCCGCACTCCTCCTCGAGACCCCAGAGCTACGTCCAGACATTGAGCTACCGTCGGGCACTGACTCTCCGGATGTTTTTCTCGACTCCCTATGTCAGTTCGACTTCATCTGGTGTTGCCTGTCACTGGCAGCCAATGACGGATCAATCGGGGCTGCTTTCTACCCGAGTTGCGCCATGTACCACCAGCACCGGGTAATACCGGCACTGTCCAAGCTGGAGGGCGAACCTGAAACGCGACAAGCGGTTTTTGGAACAATCCCGGACCAAGAAATCGCGGATTCCATCGTTACGGTCATCGATTCTGCCGAGGGCCAGTCTTGGCAGTCTGGTGGATGGTGGCGCGGTCCTCGTGATCTTCCCTTGTCTGGATGGACGAGAAAGAACGCCTCTATCCTCGAACGTTAGACGTTTTAGGGTCGGTAGCGGATCGTCATATGGGGCGGCCAACTTGAGACCGATGGCTCTACTGTGAGCGGATGGCTGAACGGATGTATGTGAGAGACGTGAAGCGACTCCTCGAGCCCATCCCTTAGCGCCCTGTGGGGAGTCGTTCCGCTTCGTGGTTTGTATTGATGGGAAATGAGGCCTCAGCTATCAGCAATCCTTCTACCCCGTCCTCTACAGTTCGAGGAACATCGTCAGAGAATACCGAAGTACGTGGGGGTAGCAGTATGCGCCGTACGGCCTCAACCATCCTGATCGGCAGCCTCCTCGCGCTGTGCGGATGTACGTCCTCGTCCCCGGCACCCGATCAAACGACTCCTTCCACAGTTGAGGCCAGCGCACCGAGTCAAGCCGTAGCGCCGACGCCTGCAGCCACAACACCGACGCCGGGCCCGATACTGGCGTACCAGCCGGCGAATGAGACGGTGCTCGGCTTTCTGGATGAGCAGGAAGGGACCAATGCGCTCGGGCCGCTCTCGACGGAGGCACCTGCGATCGCCGTGTACGTCGGCTGCAGGGGTACTGGAACAGTAGACGTCCAGGCCTCAAGCCTCGGCAGCTTCACGGCACCGTGTCAGGTCGACCCGGAAGGTGAGGGCCTGCGGAACGTGTTCGATACCCGCTCCATAGAGGGAGAGTTTTCTGTGGAGGTCGAGGGCGAGACCGGTCAGCAGTGGGCAATCAGCATTACCGAAACCACCCAAGACACCCCGGGCTGATTACACCGCCATCGGTGTGCATCGCACAAGCGGATCCTTCACTGAGATCTGTTCGGGGCTAGGTGAACGCCCTCGTTAGCTCGGTGAGGGATTCAAGGCGTACATCGGCAAGGTCGACCTCAGGGCGTTGCGCGTGCAGGTATCCCCACGGGCCACGACGGATGAAAGCGGTGCGCATACCTGCTGCCCGCGCTGGCAGGATGTCGTTATCCAAGCGGTCCCCGACGTACAAGATCGCGCTGGCATCATGCCCGGCGGTTTGAACAACGCGGGAGAAGAACTGACCAGAGGGCTTCGCTACACCCCAGGCAGCGGAAGAAGCGATGAAGTCCGCATTGAAGCCGAGCTCGTGTAGTTGGGCTTCAACACCGCTTGGCTGGTTCCCAGCTATCCCAACAACGAGACCGGCGTCTCTGGCAGCCTGCAAGCAGCTCAGCGCGTCGGGGTACAGGTCCGCTTGGTCGATGGACGGAGGCTCAGCAGGACGCTCGACACCCAACACGTCCCAGACACCACGATGGTCCTTGTACTGGGCTATCAGGGCGCCGAGTGTCCCCATCAACGCAAAGGGCGTCACTCCCGCACGCTCGGCCTGTGTTGTCTAAGATCGGGATTCATCGACCAGCGTGTCGCCGACGTCGAACACTATTGCTTGAACTCCGGCAGGGAGCCTCACTCTTCCAGGCTCCGTGTCCACCCATTCCGTCTCGTCCGGAATTGCAGGTAGTAGCTTTCCGCTCCAAGGAACACTCCCGGCCCACCTGTTCCTGTCTCCTGCATCCCAAGGGATCGAAGGATCCGCACGGAAGCCGTGTTGGCGACCAGCGCTTCCGCCCAGATACAGTTCAGAGCCAGTTCGTTGAAGCCATACGCAAGGCCGGCTCGGGCGACTCGTTGGCCAAGGCCATGTCCCCAGCGGCATGAGGGGCCAATCACGAACCCGAGCTCCTTCTCGCCCGAAGTCGAGCCGTGAAGATCCACGTACCCGACCAGGTCATCGTCGGCGTCTTCGACCGCCAACCGGATCAACTCACCAGGCGAATACTCGACCTGTCGCACCCAGAAGTCGTGCAGTGCAGCTCGGGACCTTACGGTCCACCCGGTGTGCTGACAGAAAGTAGTGTCCTCTCCCCATGCAGCGAGGACAGCTGCATCCGCGTGCTGCAGAGGCCGCAAGCGCAAAGCTGAGGGAGTCATGTCCTCAACCTATCGGCCCGTCCGCTGGATCTCTCCGTGCGATCAGTACGCAAGCCGATCGCTGGCCGTCCTGGTGACCGATCGGCTACCGAACCACGACGAACCGCTCGAGAACTACCAGTGAGTCATCGGTCAGCTCAAAATCGGATCCAAGTTCTGCCCTCATAGCTGCTGAGGACCAAAACTCACTATGCCCGGCCCGCCACTGCGCCACGGACTCGTACCCCTCACCCTCGGACACCGCATGTTCTAAGGGAACATCACCCAACCGAACCGTGACTACTCCGGTCGTTTCAATGACGAACGATTCCCTGCCCTCCGAGTCGATGACGACGCCTCGCTGACCGACCATCGGAAGCGGTTCGTCCTCGATCTCGTACTCGCGCAGAAGCGAAGTTGTCGTGGTCTTGGCGCCGGACTGGATAGCAGAGATCAGCGAATCGCGGAGGGAGCCGGGAAAGGCAAACTCAACAGGTGGAAGGACAGCATTCATGTCACCAGCTAAGCAGAGCCCGGCAAGTTCGTAAGTCGATCGGCATGGGACTCTTGTTATGGCCGGTCCTCAGTTCTTGGTTGGTGGGGTTGGGCGCGCCTATGCCACGCCTCGACCGCCATGACTAGGTTGGGCAGATGGACAACGACACTCGGACTGAGCCGCCGACGGCAGCCGGAGAACGGGAAACCCTAACCGGCTTCCTGGAATACTTCCGTGCCACTGTAGTGATGAAGGCCAGTGGCCTCACCGATGCCGACGGCGCTAAGCGGCTCGTGCCCTCGCTGACAACGGTGTCAGGTTTGGTGCAACACCTGACCGACGTTGAGCAGTTCTGGTTCCAGGACCGCATCGACGGCCGACACGATGTTCCCACCCGATGGTCCGCCGAGGATCCCGACGGGGAGTTCCGGGTAAGCGAAGAGGACAGCCTGGCGGGAATCATCGAAGACTACGAGGCTGCCTGCCGACAATCCCGTGAAGTGCTGCAGCGGCATGGAATGGACGATCTCTGCCGCGGTGGAGGCGGCGCACAAAGTGTGCGGTGGGTTCTGGTGCACATGATCGAAGAAACGGGCCGGCATTGCGGGCACCTAGACATCCTGCGCGAACTGTTGGACGGATCTACCGGAGATTAGGCAAGGAATCTCACGGTCCGCCTGCAACGCCTCGAACACATCTGCGACATGAGCGCACGAGGATCGCCCTACGGGGCGGCCAGCTTGGGACCGATGGCTCTACTGTGAGCGCATGGCTGAACGGGTGTATGTGAGAAACGTGAAGCGACTGCTCGAGCCCATGTTTGAGTTCATGCTCAATCCCACAGAGCTACAGTCGCTGACCTTTCGATTGGAGAAAGTCGCCGACCGTGGGCGTGGCAGCGAGCTTCCTGCGGACGCGATCATCGAAACGCATGACGCTTGGGTCAAGTGGCAGGTGCTGGGTGAAGAAGGTGGATCTGGAAGCCTTCGGCTTGATGACGGTGTAGACGCCCTCGTTCGTTCTGTGCAAAGCGATTTTCAGGACTTCATCGCTGAAAGCCATTTCGGGTGGGGTGAACTGCGTGGCCCCCTCAACCACTCTTAGCCCATCACCCCGTCCCGTAGACCGATCCTCGAGCGAACGTCGCGTTGCTGGATCCCTACACCGGACATGTTCCCCTCGCCTCAATGACTTTCAAGCTCGAGCTCGCGCCCGAGTGCTTGGGACAACCAATCGGCAGCGGTGGCCACCGACGAGGGCGCGGCGCTCATCCCATCGAACCAGCTGATCCGGATCGTGCTGCGGTCAACCTTCCAGGTCCCGCCGACCCGCCCGCCAATCAGAATAAGATTCGCCCCGCCGGTAGCGGTCCCCCGATGCTTGGCAGGCACGATAGAGGTCGCTGACGTGCCGGCACCGAGGACCCACTGATCGGATCCTGGCAGCAGCACCACCTGGTGAGATTCGGCCGCAGTCGCGATGGGCTCGACGTGCTCACTTAGGCACAGCGCCTCAACGCCGTCGACCCAGACCGTGGCGAGCTCGGCGTCGATCTCATCGATCCAGCCTGCGATGCGCTTGCGCCCAGCGCTCAGACCTTCACCCAGCCAGTACTGGATCCGATCCGGAGTGGTAGGCCCATACGCTGCGAGGTAGGCGCGTATCGCCCGAGGCCCCGCATCATCGAGCTCGGCTAGCCCGGTCCAGCCGGGCACGGACTCGAGAAGCTGAAACCTGGGCGCACCGTCTGAGGGGCTAAAGCACAGGTCGCCCTGCCACCCGAACGGTTTGAGGAACGTGTGGGACCTATCAGCGAAGGCTGGCTTTAGATGTCGGTAAGCCGGGTCCTTCGCGACAGCCTCGGCCAGCTCATGCTGGGTCAGGGGACCGGCGACCAGCGCCTCGCGCACCGTCGCGCGCAGGCGCGGCCACTCCTCGGGTTCGATACCGTAGTGGCTGCGCCAGCTTGACCGCTCCCACTGCCGACCTGCGCAGCGTAACGCAAGATGGACCGCTGCCGACGAAGAGGTCATAAGGTGTGTGGCTCCGCGAAACGCGTACGTCGCAAAGACGCGTCCCTCCATCATCGCGGTCTCGACGTCGCCCGGGGTTGAACGAGCCAGCCGCAACCGGATTGAAGTTGCAGCGTCTCCGGACCACGAGGGCAAGGCCACGAGTCGATCCACCACACCCTCGACCGTTGCTGCTCGCTCGTCGTCGAGGTACTGACGGCGCAGGCGCCAACCCAGTGCCGAAGCCCAGGTCACAGCCATGGACTAAGGGTATGCCTCTCCGGCGCCATCGGCATTCAGCTGCACCCTGACTGCCCGTAAGCCGATCCTTATACGAGATGATGCATCGGGGCCGAGAGTTAGGGTGACGCATGACAACCATCGTGCGCGCACCAGGGAACCTGATCGTTGCGACCATCGGAAAGGTTGATGTCCGCCTCGCAGGAATCGACGTCACGAAAGCTCCCCAGCACGTAGATGTTCCATCCGGTACCCCCTGCGTAGTGGTCTACCTCAGCGCAGCACGAGGATACGAGACAGTGAGCCACGACGCGGAAATTGCTCAGACCCGGAGCCTCGAGGACCTTGCCGCAGAAGCGGTGGAAGCCCAGAAAGACGGTCCTCCCAAGCTGAGCAACCTCAGCAGGGTAGGCATCACCATCACGGACGACCAGAGCACCCGGTACGAGCCGTCAGGGTTCCGGATGATCGGCGATGGTATCGGTTGGGACGACATGCGCGTGTACACGCCGGCACCACCATCACATGCCGTCATGCTGCACCTGGACTTCACAGTCGACGGCGACTCCACCGGCAGAAGTTGCGACGTAGACCCAACCGCCCGCTGAGGGATCCTCCTGCGGCACTGCTCCGTTGCGACTAGGTCACATTCTCTTGTCCTGAGCCGCCGGCGGCGATGCAGGTGCCTACCGTGGAGAGCATGCAGGCATCTGAAACTGTTCACGCAGAGAACCATGATTTCGTTGACTCTCCGTTCTACCGGGTGAACTTTTGGGAACAAGCATCACCGCCGCGGGGCTGGATGCTCGATGCTTTCGTTCTTAGCGATGTTGAGGATTTGACGCAGGTCCACCAGTGGATAGAAGAGAACGCGCGTGGGCGCCGATTCGAGCTCTTCGTCGAGATGCAGCACGAGCCAGTTAAGCCCTTCGCCAGCCCACGTGAGAGTGGGCTCATCCGGTTACTCGGAAGCAACCCCAACGCCGGAGAACCGGTGTACATCTCGGCTTTCGCGCCGAGCTAGAGAAACGCGGTGCGAAGAGCACGCAGCAGGATCCTGAAACGCTCCGGTGAACGGTATTACTCGTGTGTAAAAGGCATCAAGTTCGAGGACCAAGGGATTGATCGCCTGCATAGGTATGCTGCATACTTAGGTACATGGAGATGCAGTGGCCGTTGCCGTGGATCCGAGCAAGTCTGGATCTGGCCGTGCTCGGTTGTGTCCTCGAGGGGCCGTTACACGGATACGGGATCGCGGTACAACTTGAACTACGCGGCTTCGGAAGACCAAAAGGCGGCTCGCTCTACCCCGTTCTGAGCCGACTGGAAGACACCGGATACGTTCAAGCGCGGTGGGAGCAAGCAGATACCGGCCCGGGTCGTAAAAGCTACTCCATCACACACTCAGGCCGGCAGTATCTCTCCGATGGGCTGATCAAGTGGCAAACGCTGACGGAAGCACTCAGCAGCGGAAAGGACAACCGATCATGACATCCCCCACACTGGACGTCCACAAACTTCCGGCCGCTTTCGGCCTTGCCCGGGGTGTGAAGGCGGATCAGGACTGGGCCGAACTCGTCATCGGCCGCATGTATCTGGAGAACATCAACCACACCCTCGTTCATGCGGAATTGACTCAGGTACTGGCACTCGTGCGCGATTCCGGCGAAAGCCCGCAGGATCTTTTCGGCGATCCCTTCGACTACGTCGACGCCCAGATCCAACAGTGGCGCACTGAGGGTGCCCCAGTTCTACCGGTGGAGCCCCCGACGAGTTGGCGGGACGTTCCTGTCCTGGCCGCAAGCATCGCGACCTTCACGATCGCCATGTTCGGGGTTCTCGAGCTGTTCTCCGGCAACTGGACCACCGACTACACCCTCGGTAAGCTCCTGGCCCCAGCACTGATCGGGACCACCGCACTGGTCAGCCTCACAACATTTGAGACCCGGCTCCAACACATCAGGCGACTCTGGGCTGTTGTCCTCGCGCTCCTTCCCGCCCTCCTGGGAATAACCCTCACCGCTTCACTTTTCGTTCTCGGCAATACGACACCGTTGTTCACCGGGCCCCTGTGGTGGTACGCCGTACTCACCGTGGGACACGCCCTGGTCACAATCGGTCTCTACCGCTACTTCTCCGACGCTCAAGCACATCGCACACTTCACCACTCACTGCGTTCAACGCTATCCCGGCAGGGCGCCACAACCCAGACCGAACACAAAGCCGCCCCGACCGCCCAGACCGACGATCAATGGGCTCTCGAGCTGGCAGGGCTCCTGCGCTTACGCATCGAGATGCCGGAAAAGGAAGTCCGAGCCACCATCGTCGAAGCACGCCAGCACGCACGGAACAACAACACCACCCTGAGCGAGGAATTCGGTGCACCGAACGACTACGCCTCCCGGTTACCTCGATCAACATCCGGAAGACGCGTCCGCGAACGCTGGCGCCGTATCGCGTGGATCATCGCACTCCCGGCCTTCGGGTATCTCGCGTTCGAAGGACTGCAGCACGGGTGGGCCTGGAGCAACGTGCGCTGGATCATGGCCATCGCCTTCACAGCCGCATGCTTCACCGTCATTGGATTCCTCCGCCACCGAACATCCCACTAACACCACACCGCAACACCCCCCGCACGACCCACATCGCACGACCCACATCGCACGATGCACCATCCTTATACGAGATGATGCATCGGGGCCGAGAGTTAGGGTGACGCATGACAACCATCGTGCGCGCACCAGGGAACCTGATCGTTGCGACCATCGGAAAGGTTGATGTCCGCCTCGCAGGAATCGACGTCACGAAAGCTCCCCAGCACGTAGATGTTCCATCCGGTACCCCCTGCGTAGTGGTCTACCTCAGCGCAGCACGAGGATACGAGACAGTGAGCCACGACGCGGAAATTGCTCAGACCCGGAGCCTCGAGGACCTTGCCGCAGAAGCGGTGGAAGCCCAGAAAGACGGTCCTCCCAAGCTGAGCAACCTCAGCAGGGTAGGCATCACCATCACGGACGACCAGGGCACCCGGTACGAGCCGTCAGGGTTCCGGATGATCGGCGATGGTATCGGTTGGGACGACATGCGCGTGTACACGCCGGCACCACCATCACATGCCGTCATGCTGCACCTGGACTTCACAGTCGACGGCGACTCCACCGGCAGAAGTTGCGACGTAGACCCAACCGCCCGCTGAGGGATCGTCTTACGGGGCGGTCTTTCCGCGGTTTCTAGCTGATGAGTTGGAAGCGCTCGAGAATCACTGCAGTCTCATCGCGGACCGTAAACGCAGGGTCCGTTAGATAAGAGCGCATCTCTTCACCGTGCCAGTACTGCTCGTGATCTACACGCCACTGAGCGACGGAGACATGCCCCTCTCCCTCATCAATGACGTGACTGAGTGGTACCTGATCCAATCTCACTTGGTCGACCTGCACTGTTTCAATGATGGCGACAGGCTGTCCCGCCGAATCAATCACTGCCTGCCTCCTTCCCACTGCGGGTAGCGGATCACCTTCGACGGCGTACTCCACAAGCAGCGATGTCGTCGTGGTCTTTGCGCCCGACAGGATGGACGCGACCAGCGAGTCTCGAAGCGGCCCTGGGAACCCGAACTCAGCGTGAGATAGCGGTGGCTCAGTCATGCTTCCACTCTCGCACTTCACTCGACCAGGCTTCATTTCACGCTGGAACGACCCCGGATGCTTTGACCACGGGAGGGCGTTGGCGGGCTGCCCCGCCATCGAGGCTTCAAAAAGCCCGCCACGGTCAGGAAAAGTCACAACTAAACCGGCTGTCTGGAACTGTGGCGTTGGGGTGTACCCCAGTGCAACGGTCTCCGCGACCAACTGGCGCATGTATGAGGTGCAAACTCCCGGTCGGGTACGGGTGAGCTTCGTAGTGGACTTTGGAGTCCAATGGTTCAGAGGGCGGTCGGCAGAGAACCTTGTCGGCTTATGGCTGGATGTCGGCGGCGGTGATTGCCTTGTTCGTGAGGACGGGCATCAAACCCAGTAGTGCCAGAGTCAGTAGTCCCATGATGGCGAACATAACTTGTAGGCCGAGCCATTGGGCCAGTAGGCCGCCGGCTGTGGCTCCGAGCGGCATGGTGCCCCAGGCCAGCAAGCGGTAGGCGCTGTTGACCCTGCCGAGCAGGTTGTCGGGGGTGATGCGTTGGCGTAGGGACACGGTGATGACATTCCACAGCACGATCAGCATGCCTCCGACGAAGAAGATCGGTCCGAGGACGTAGGGGTTGTCGGTGATGGCGGGCGCACCGACGAATAACGCGACCCCGACGATCGCTACAGTCAGTGATGCCGACCTGCCGAGTCTGGCTTCCACCCGTTCGGCGATGATCGAGCCGACGAACGCGCCCACGGCCGAGGTCGTCAAGAAGAGACCGAAGCTCGTTGCGGATAGGCCCATCGGTGAGGCCGGGCCGACGGCGAACAGCACCAGGACCGCGAAGGCGGCACTGGAGGCGAAGTTGAACACTCCGGTCATCACCGCGAGGGTGCGAAGGATCCTGTGATCCCGTAGGAACCGCAGACCTTCGCCGATGTCGAACCGCAGCGTGGTCTTGTGCTCGCGTTCGGTGCGGAACGATCCCCGAATCATGATCAGGCCACCAGCGGCCACAAGCCACAGTGCCGCGGGCATAGCGAAGGCAGCAACGACGCCGAGAGCCACCAGCAGTCCGCCCAGCGGTGGTCCGATGAACTGGTTGGTGATGAGTTCGACCCCGTAAAGCCGGCCGTTGGCGCGTGAGAGCTGATCCCTGTGCACCACCTGGGGCAGGATCGACTGGGCGGAGGTGTCGTAGAGCGTTTCGGCCACACCCACCGTCAGGGCAACAACGTAGAGGGCCCAGAGGGACCCCCAGCCGAGCAGAATGGCGCCCACCAACAGGGCAGGCAGCACAGCCCGGCCGAGGTTCGCCCACACCATCAACTTGCGCCGGTCCAGCCGGTCCGCCAGCGCTCCCGCGATCAGGGCGAACAACAGCCAGGGAAGCGTAGCTGCGACACTGAGCCCGGCGATCAGGACAGGCGACTGGGTGAGCTGAATGGCCAGCAGCGGCAGCGCGATCTTGAAGACCCCGTCGGCGAGGTTGGACAGCCCCGAGGAGGCCCACAGCTTCCAATAGGAGGCACCCAATGGCGCCCGCCCCGTCGTGTTCGCCTGCGCTGCATGAGGAGTCATAGGTGGACCATTCCATGCTGATTGATTATTTTCAAGGTGATAGATTTCAGTACATTAGACCGTAGGATGGGCTCATGACCGATGCGGCGCCGCTAGAAGCAGATGGGCAGGCAAACCGGACAGAGAAGCCGGCCGCGACTGCCCGGGAGATCAAGGCATTAGCTCATCCATTGCGCCTGAGGATCCTGCGCCTGTGCGGACTCCAGGAACTGACCAACAAGGAACTCGCCGACCGGCTCGGCCAGGATCCGGGAACGATGTTCTATCACGTGCGGCAACTGCTCTCCACCGGGTTCCTCGAACCGGCCGAGGTCCGCACCGGAAGCAGCGGCGCCCTCGAGAAGCCGTACCGATCCACCGGGCGGTCCTGGAACCTGGATACCGCCCTCAGCGACGCCGATCCGGATAGCCCCCTGGCGCCGGTCGAGGCGTTTCGGGAAGAGTTGGTCGAAGCGGGTCCGGACGCACTGGCGAGCCTGTCGCGCTTCGCTCTGCACCTCTCAGCAGAAGACGCCGAAGACCTCATCACGCGCATCGATGCCGTACTGAGCGAATACACCGACAGCGACAAGCAACGATCTGATCAACCCACCTACGGTGGGATCTTCGTCCTTCACCGAACAGCCGACTAGGCGGAAGCTGCGGAACACCACCTCAAGGTGTTGCGTTGAGGATCGGCTTGCGGACACTAGGTGAACACTTGCCTGCAGACCTGGTCTGGTTATGGTGAATCATGAATTCCATGGAGCTCATCTGGTTCATCGCAGGATTCGTTGCTTTGCCAATCGGCGTTCTGGTTGTCGGGCTCCTCGTTCTCAGGAGAGAACCCGACATGCAAGCCTGGACGCGATACCTGTGGATGGTGGGCCTTGCCGTCATCGCGTCGGTCGCCCTGATGACAATGCAGGGCAGGCTTGACGCACCGTCAAGCGCGGAGTCCACGAATCTGGAAGTTTTCTACTCCTTATCGTTAGTGCTGAGCCTGCCCGGAATCGTCATCATCGGGGGCTTTTGGGCTTTGATCGGCCGCGCAGCCACCCTAGAACGGCAGACACGGGCGGATCTTCCTGGGAACACACAGTAGTAAGTCCGTTGCAGGATCACTAAGCGCCCGAAAGCATCGGTCCTTCATTGAACGAGTGTGTTCACTGCAGGCCGGCGCAACAGAAGCGGTTCTTTCTCCCGCTACCGCAGCGGCAAGGTCCGTAGACGCCGAGGCGAGAACGTGCCTGCTCGTCGATCTCTGGCTCGACAAGTGTGCGCGGGTCGGCATCCCAGATCAATTCACCAGCTGTGACGGAGATGCTCATTGCCTCCTGGCTCGGCACGCCCCAAGGCGACACGGTCGCGGCATCGCCTTCTGCTGCCGCCGCCTTGTCGCGACCCGCGTTGGATGCGGGCATTCGCGTGACACCGTCGAGCTCGTTAGCGGCGGTGCGGTCGTGTGCCACAAGAGACGACCAGATGCGTTGCGGTCCCTTGCGCCGGCCTGGAAGATCGTCGAGGAACGTACCAGCAACCGTAAGGGCGGTTGCCGCGCCGACCGTACCGAACACGACGTCGGCGGCAAGGGCGGCCGCGATGCCGTATTTGTTGCCGGTGAGCGAAGCCCCTAAGCGATTGAGCAGTCCCTCGGAGGCGCCGCGTTCTGCTTCCGCGATCAGTGGGCGCAGTAGTGCGTTCTCCTGATCCCTGAGGTACGCCTCTGCCTGTGTGGCATCTTCGACTGGGGTCGCCTGGTACACCTCATGAAGTGTGCTTCTGAACTCTGCGAACGAATCGTCGTCGTGAATATCTCGGATCAACCGTGGGCTGAGACCGTGGAAGATCGGCAGACCCGACCGCAGGACGGATTCGACAACCCTCGTTGAGCTTCCGACGATGGGAGTGATCCCTTCGCGGCAGAGGAATCGCTCGTGGTCGAACGGAGCACTGTAGGTGACGCCGTAGGCGTTTGCCAACGTGTACTCGCGGGAGAAATATCGGATGCCATGATCGATGGCTCTTTCGATTCCTGGGCCGTGGTTCGCGCCCGGGGCCAAGGCGAAGTATCCGCGAACGTTGTCCTCAGCGGCAATCTCGGCGGCACCAAATCTGCTCGCGTAATGGAGCGGATCCTGCAGGACGCGCGCGCGTATTTCGCGTCGTAGCTGGTCGATGGCGGCTCGCCGCTCGAAGTAGAGCGGTTCAGACGCAACGGGGACGATGATGCCTGCTTCAATGAGCGGGCGCATGCGAACCAGCGCCGGTATCACGGTGCACAGGAACGCGCGGGTGCGTCGCGTCCGGGTTTCTGCGTCGTCGTCTGGAGGGCGATAGCCGCGGCGAGCAGCAATCATGTGTTCGATGCGGTACTGCTCCCCAGAGAACCAATCGGCGATGGGATCGCGCACGAGAACCTGCCCGCTGTAAAGCAGACTCGAAAAGATTAGGTCGCCGCCGAGTAGCGCGAAGTTTGCTGAGGGCCAGCCCCCCAAGTAGATGGGGTGTGCGTCTTGCTGAATCGTCGGTGTGTGGCTAACGGCAAATTCTCTAACCCGTTCACCGAACGCTTCAATGTCGCGCCCCGGGACAGTGGAGAAGTCGGTGTCCTCTCGCGTGGCGAGGTAGTTGTCGATGACGTCAAGCATGGATAGCACGTGATCATCATCCCTGTAATGGTGGACATCCTCGAATAAGCCGCTGCGGATGCCCGCAAGCCAATCGGCTATCGGAATGACGTCCTGTTGAGGAATGCTGCGGCGATCGTGCCGTCTACGGCTGTGCTTCAGGTGTTGGGGTTACTACGAGGAGCTCTCCGATATCGCAGCGAAGGGCCCGGCAAATGGCGGTCAGGGTTGAAAAGCGGATCGCTCGTGCCCGGTCGTTCTTGAGTACGGACAGGTTGACGAGGCTGACGCCGACCAGTTCGCTCAATCGGGTGAGAGTCATACCCCGTTCGGTCAGGAGCTCGTCGAGGCGACAGTGCACGCCACTCAACTCGGTGTCGGGCATGCTCAGATCAGGCCCTCAGTGTCCGCGCGCAGCCTCTCTCCGTTGCGAGTGAGGATCGCGAGCCCGCCGAGTGCCATAGAGGCGAGGAAGGGCAGCCAGTCGACGTGCGCGGCGAACAGCCAACTGCCATCGTCGGGTGCGTTGGCGCCCAGCGCGACAGTCAGAGCACCGATGGACGCCATGGTCCCGAAGACGAAGGACGCGACCCACCCGCCGAGGATCGCGAACGAGCTGATGGTCACCAGGCGGGCTGTCCCCGGTGCGAACGCCTCGCCGTGCCACAGTCGCCGGAAGACGACGACCGCGCAGCCGATGACGATCAGCGCCGCGACGGCCGGGAGCACCTCCGCCAGGAGCACGCTGATGAACGTGGCGATCGGGAGGTCCGAGACCACGACGAGCCCTTCATCGATGCTCACGGGCGCTCCGGAGTCTGGACCCGGAACCAGGGTTTCCACTGGTGCGAACTGCACCGGCACTGTTATACCGGTGCCGCCGAGGATCTCGACCAGGCGCAGGACCAGCACAGTCAGGACATAGGCCGCGGCGACGACGCCGACTCCGAGAGTCGCCACCAGGTCGGTGCGGGTGGAACGGGAGACAGCCATCCGTCCACCCGCTGGTCGGGAGGACTCGCTGGAAGAAATACTCATACCCACATCCTTATCGATTACCGTTGTTATCGATAGACGATATATCCGAAGGCCGCAGGTGACAAGGCAGTAGTTCCCGACCGAACCGGTCAAGCAGTAACGGCCCGCGTCCGGTGACGGATCCCGCTTCGCACGCTGCTGGACGTTCATCTCTAGGAGGATGGGGGCATGGGGAAGTTCATGCGTGACCTGGCCGAGAGCATTCTCGGCGCCGTCGGGACCGGGCGGAGGATCGTGGCGATCGACGGCGTCGATGGCAGCGGAAAAACCTCATTCGCAGCCAACCTGGCAGCGGAGACTCATCATCGCCCCGTCATCACCATCCACGCAGACGATTTCCTCAACCCCTCGCCACTCAGGCACGCCCGCGGCCGGCACTCACCGGAAGGATTCTGGAAGGACACCTACGACTATCCGGCCCTCCAGCAGCATGTGCTCACACCGTTGGGCACCGAGGGAGATGGACGATACTCGCCGGCTTCCTACGACCCGGTGACGGACCAACCAGCACTGGCGGCCTTTCTCCAGGCCCCACCGGACGCGCTGGTCCTGGTCGAGGGCATGTTCTTGCACCGCGATGAACTCGTCGCGTCCTGGGACGCCTCGGTGTACCTCGACGTTCCTTTCACCGTGACCGCGGCGCGAATGGCAGCCCGGGACGGCACCAACCGCGATCCGGAACACCCGACGATGCGCCGGTATGTCCACGGTCAGCGGCTTTACTTCGCAGCCGCGAGACCCCGGGAACGAGCTACCTTCGTGATCGACAACAGCGACTTCACCGCCCCCGTCGTCCGCCCCGTCACTGCCCCAACGCTGCCCCGACAGGCCCCTGAGGAGTACGCTTGCGGTCATTCGTGGTGATGACTGGATAACAGTCGGGGCGTTGTTAGCGTGAACCGATGACCATCAGAATGGGGATCTACGGAGACAGTATCGGCACCGGGTGGCGGGGAATCTCCGACCGCAGCAAGCGCTGGACAAGCATCACCTGTACCAACCTGAATCTGGAGGAACACAACTTCTCCGTCGACGGTCTTGGCTTCATCCGGCGGCGCGACACGGGCGCATTTTTGCTGCACCCCCTGCAGATGGTCATCGACGCCCAGCCACAGATCGCCCTGATCGCTCTGGGCCAGAACGACTACGAGTGCATCCCCGATCGGGAGGACGAGCTGCGTCGCGTCATGCTTCAGGACATGACTGCGCTTCGCGACGCCTTGCCCGAGTCTCAGGTACTCGTCGTGGAGCCGTACTGGCCCTCGACACGCCAGGAACCACCGAAGGGCCGGCGCGTCTTCGACCTGCACGGTGCATGCGCGGAGGAAGCCGGGTTGCCGTTCGTCAAGGGGCAACGGGGCGTCTTCGGCGAGGACTATCTGCCGTACCTGTTCCCTGAAGAAGGGCAGTTGCACCCCAACGACGAGGGGCATGCGGTCCTGGCCGCGGTCATGACGGAGGCATTGTCGCCGTACGTCCAGCGAGCCCTTGAACGAACTATTTCGCTGCCCCGGTAAACGGTCTACTCACGGACAGGGCAGCGCCTACCAAGGAGGGGCGATGGTAGGTTTGGCTCGTGAAGGACGTAACGATCAGGGCCACCACCGAGGATGACTGGGAGGCCATCCGAAACCTCCGACTAGAGATGATTCGGGATACCCCATACGGCTTCGCCGAACGTTTGGTGGACGCCGAGCGACAGGATGAGCAGGAGTGGCGGCGGCGCGGAAGGCGGGGCAACGCTATGGACAGCGCATCGATGGTAGCGATCGACGCGGATAGGACATGGGTGGGAGCAATGAGTGGTTGGATTCCGAACGCGTCTACCGGTCCCCTGCTCGTCGGCGTCTACACCGCTCCCTCGCATCGAGGGCGCAGCGCCGGCGTTACGGACAGGATGCTCGATGCTGTCGAGACATGGGCAGCTACTCACGCCGCGACGCTGCGGTTGACCGTGCACGAGCACAATCACCGGGCGCAAGCGTTCTATCAACGACGCGGCTACGACCTGACTGGCATCACTACCGCCTACTCCCTCGACCCGGGCCAGCAAGAACTTGAAATGATACGAACACTCAACGCCCGATAGGAACCCCTTCCTGGCACACTGTGCGGTCAGGAGTCCATCAGTGTCCCAGCCAAGGACCTTCAATCGCACGGGGCACCACAACTGGGCCCGCCCCCACGCGGCACGAGGCCCAGCACGGGCCCCAGATTCGGGCGGAACTGCACTCGGGTCACCAGCTCTCACCCGGCGTCGTAGGCTGGCCGGATGTTCTCCTTCATCGGCAGGCTCCCGCAGCCCGCGAAGACGCTGTACGTCCTGATCTTCCTCGCCTTCGTGCTGCTGTTCGCCACCTTCGTCATGGATCTCGCAGAAGCACGGAGAGTCGCTCTCGTGGGAGTGGGCACCCTGGTCTTTCTGCTGGGTCTTTGCGCGAGCCTGAACATCAACGGCACCGCCGACGGGATGGCATCCGCCATCAAGGAGTACCGGCCCATGGGCGCCGACTACTCGCGATCCTTCCTCTCGACGCCCCTGTACGCGCGCCTCTTCGGCATCATGGCGGTGGTCGTCGGATCAGCCTTCGCAGTGACGGCGGTCGTCTCTCCCAGCGGCCTCTAATCACCCCGGCCTCGGGGCTGAGTTGATGCCGGCGGGTCAGGTCGATCCGATGCTCAGGTACCGGTACACGGTCGCCCGGCTGGCGCCGATGATCTTCCCGATATCCGCCGGCGTCAGCCCCTGCGCCTTTAACTCCTGGGCGCGCCGGACCTTCGCGTGCTCGGCCGTGACCTCCCGCCGGCCAGCCCTCCTCCCGTGCTCGGCGGCCGCGGCCATGCCGGCCCTGGTGCGTTCGGCCAGCTGGTCGCGCTCGAGCTGCGCGAACGCGGACATCACGGTCAGCATCGCCCGACCCATGGGACCGGTGGTGCTGATCCCCTCGGTGACACTCCGGAAGTGGACACTCCTTTGTTCGAGGTCATCGATCAGGGCCAGCAGGTTCCGGGTGTTGCGGCCCAGCCGGTCCAGCTTCCACACCACCACCTCATCCCCCGCCCGGAGATGATCCAGGAGCTTATCCAGCTCGGGCCGGCTCGCCCGCGTCCCGCTCACCCCGTGGTCGGTGAAGATCCGATCGCAGCCCGCCGCCGAGAGTGCTGCGTGCTGCAGATCGGCGTTCTGCTCCAGCGTGCTGACCCTGGCATACCCGATACTTCCCACGCCGACTCCTCATGCACTCATCAAAGGCTGATTCTCCTATTTTTGAGAATACCCGCCGTGAGACACATTGTTGGGACGGGACGCGGCCGCCCACTCCCCCGCCGATCCTGGAGATCGCAGATCCGTCGTCGAGCCTTGCCGTTCGTCCAGTCAAAGGATGGCGACCTCAACCGGTCAATGCACCACCTGTGGTCTTGAGGGTATCGCGGGCTGATCGAAGGTGGTGATGTGGGCTTGGTAGAGCTCGTTGGAGCTGGCCCATTTCAAAACCTGCCGGGGACGATCG
>NZ_VJXX01000007.1 GCF_009377195.2 Arthrobacter bussei | reverse complement strand
AGGTCTTTCGGGTGGATAGCGTCAGAACTTCCATCATCGGAAGGCCTCGACCTTTATCCCGTCACCGACGCGCCCACCCTGCTCACGCCGCCAGCACCCAGCGCACACTCTCGTTTACGAAGAGCCGCCAAAGCTGACTCACATCTCCAGTCAGGTGAATTCGCTCTATGGTTCCAGCCGCAACCGCGCCTTCCTCCAACGGAGTCATCGATTTCCCAGCTACCGTGAAGGTCCCGTGCTGCGCAGCGATTCTGTCGCTGTTGTAGGTGCCGTAGATTGCGATGGGGTCAGGAGCAAAAACAGCATCCTCAACACCAGGCTCCCAGTGATTCACGTGCTTATCACTAGTCGCTAGAACCTCAATAGGGAGGCCGTGGAGGCGGGGATTAGACCTGTTCAACTTGACTGGATCAAGAAGCCAGATCGTTGGCACGCAGCGGTCGGTGCCACAGGGGCACCTGGAAACGTCGTGATCAAGAGCAAAATATACGGCCATCAACAGATTGGTGGTCCAGTCAAGCAATCTCGTGGGTAAGCCAAAATGCTGCATTGCAAATAAATGTTCCCAATCCGTCTGCGGGTAGCCCGCTGGCCAGTAGGGCAAGCTGCGCTGCCTAAATCGTGTAATCAATCTGGTTTCTAAATCGAGTACTTGAGCGGATGAAACTGGGTCCGGAAAGGCTTTTAGACGCATCCGCCGCCATATCGAGGGATTGAGCTCGTGTGTATTACACCCTTGTCCACGAAACCACATTTGTTTCGTCGGTTCGCGTGTGATGACTTGGCTGATTAGCGCGGGCACGTCTTCAGCTTCAGAGGTAGCAATGGTCATTACCGAACCCTAGCTCAATCAGACGTAGTCCGTTAGAGATTAACCGATATTCGACTTAGGTGCTCACCTTGGTTGCTTTGGCAAGTCGGAAACTCCATCCTAGTGGGCTTGCCTCGTCAGCTATGACTACGCACGATTCAACTGATTAGACGGCAAATTCGGTATGCATGGCGGTACTCCCCCGCACCACGAGCCGTGTCGGCACGAGATCAAGCCCCGGCTCCGTTGAGTTCTCCCGCATCTGCTTCAGCACCTTGTCCACGCAGCGCCGGCCCACCTCGGCGAAGTCCTGGTGCACGGTGGTCAGGGGCGGACTGAACGAGGTGCTGTCCGGGATGTCGTCGAAGCCGACGATCGAGACGTCCTCAGGCACGCGGATGCCCTTCTCGTGGAAGGCCCGCAGCACTCCCAGTGCCATCTGGTCGTTCGCCACGAACACCGCGGTGCAGTCGGATGCGGCCAACGTCAGGCCCGCGAGGTAGCCCGAGTCCGCCGACCAGTCCCCCCGCAGCAACGCAGGCTCGGCGCATCCCCGGGATGAGAGCACCGACCGCCACGCGTTCACGCGCCGCTCCGATGCGAAGGACGCCGACGGCCCGGCCACGTGCCACACCGTCGAGTGCCCCAGGTCCAGCAAATGCTCCACGGCCTTCCGGGCGCCGTCGGCCTGGTCCGTGTCGATCACGCTGAAGCCGTCGCTGGCATCGGAGTCCACCACCACGGCGTGGACGCCCGGCGGCAGGGACACCGTGGCGGCGTCGAGCAGGTGGACCTCCATGATCACGATGATGCCGTCCACCGCCAGCTCGTTCAGCCGCGAGAACGCACCCCGCACGCCGGCCTGCGTGGGCGCGGCCACGGGGATCAGCGTGATGGCGTAGTCCTCCTCCGCGGCCCGGGCCGCGATGGCCTCGAGCGTGCGGACATTCCCGGTGGTCGAGAGCGTGAACAGGATGACGCCGATGGTCCGGAAGCTTCCCCGCTTCAGGGCCCGCGCCGCACTGTTGGGTCGGTAGCCGAGCTCGTTCATGGCCGCGATGACCTGCTGCCGCGTCGCATCGATGACCCCCGCGCTGCCGTTGGACACGCGCGACACCGTCTGCGCCGAGACACCGGCCAGCCGGGCGACGTCGGACATGGACACACGCCGGTCATCCCGGATGGAGTGTTGACGCGGCGTGGTGGACATGTGACCATCGTAACAACAATGTTTGCGTAAACATCGAGAAGAGCGCACGCTGGTGTTTACGCAAACATCGATCGAGGACAAGGACGAACATGACGACGGCGTCACCCCCACCCGCCGCGCTCGGCACGCAGCCGAAGCCCGCGAAACGAGCGCAGAAGCGCGGCCAGAAGAGCTCCTGGTCCGGCTGGCTGTTCATCGGCCCGTTCATGGCGGTCTTCGCGCTCGTGTTCCTCGCACCCATCGCCTACTCGATCTACCTGAGCTTCTTCCGCAACCAGCTGGTGGGCGGCAACGGCTTCGTGGGCCTCGCCAACTACGCCCAGGTGCTGCAGGACTCCCAGTTCTGGTCCTCGCTCATCCGGGTGGTCCTGTTCCTCGCGGTGCAGGTCCCGGTGATGCTCCTGATCGCCATGCTGGTGGCCCTGGCCCTGGACAGCGGCCGCCTGTACGGCAAATCCTTCTTCCGCATCTCGATCTTCCTGCCCTACGCGGTCCCTGCCGTCGTCGCCAGCCTCATGTGGGGCTTCATGTACGGCACGCGGTTCGGCCTGGTGGGCAACATCAACGAGGCGCTCGGCACCAACATCCCCAACCCGCTGAACCCGGACCTGATCCTCGCCTCGATCGGCAACATCGTCACGTGGGAGTTCATCGGCTACAACATGCTGATCTTCTACTCGGCGCTCAGTGTCATCCCGAAGTCCCTCTACGAGGCCGCGGAGATCGACGGCGCCAGCCAGTTCCGCCTCGTCACCGCCATCAAGCTGCCCGCCATCCGCGGTGCCATGGTGGTGGCCGCGATCTTCTCGGTGATCGGCAGCTTCCAGCTCTTCAACGAGCCCGCGATCCTGCAGAGCCTCGCGCCGAACTCCATCTCCACGTACTTCACCCCCAACCTGTACGCCTACTCGCTGAGCTTCTCCGGCCAGCAGTACAACTACTCCGCCACCGTGGCGATCGTCATGGGCATCATCACCATGGTCATCGCCTACGCCGTGCAGCTGCGCGGCATGCGGAAGGAGGGCTGACCATGAGCGTCGCCGTCGAACCCACCCGCCCCCGCAGCGACAAGCGGACCCCCAAACCCGGCTACGTGCGCATGAAGAGCTCGCGCCGCAGCGTGGACACCCCGAAGCGCAGCGTCCTGCTGACCGTCCTCACCGGGATCGTCCTCGTCTACAGCCTCGTCCCGCTCGTCTGGCTCGTCATCAACTCCTCGAAGACGCAGGAGAGCCTGTTCAGCTCCTTCGGCCTCTGGTTCAGCGGGGACTTCGCGCTGTTCAGCAACATCGGCGACACCGTCACATACGACGACGGCATCTTCGGCCGCTGGTTCCTCAACACCGTGCTGTACGTGGTGGCGGGCGCCGGCGGGGCCACCTTCCTCGCCGTCCTCGGCGGGTACGCCCTCGCGAAGTTCACGTTCCCCGGCAAGAAGGCCGTGTTCGCCGTCGTCCTCGGCGCGGTGGCCGTCCCCGGCACCGCCCTGGCGGTTCCCACCTTCCTGATGTTCAGCCAGATGGGCCTGACGAACACGCCGTGGGCAGTGATCATCCCCTCACTGATGTCCCCGTTCGGCCTGTACCTGATGTGGACGTTCGCCTCCGAGGCCATCCCCACCGAGCTGCTGGAATCGGCGCGCATGGACGGCGCCGGCGAGTTCCGCACGTTCTTCCAGATCTCCCTGCCGCTGCTGGGCCCGGGCATCGTCACGGTGCTGCTGTTCACCATGGTGGCCACCTGGAACAACTACTTCCTGCCGCTGATCATGCTGAAGGACCCGGACTGGTACCCGCTGACCCTGGGCCTGAACGCCTGGAACAACCAGGCGTCCACCGCCGGCGGCGAGGCGATCTTCAACCTCGTGATCACCGGCTCCCTCCTCACCATCATTCCGCTGATCGCGGCGTTCCTGCTGCTGCAGCGCTTCTGGCAGTCCGGCCTGAGCGCCGGCGCGGTCAAAGAGTAGAACCCCTCCCGAACACCCCCTTCCGAAAACGATGAAGTGAAAAGGAACCCCATGAAGAGCAGAATCTCCCCGGCCGTGCTCCGCGGCTCGGCCCTGGCCCTCGCGGCCGCCCTGACCCTCTCCGCCTGCGGTGGCGGCGGCGGCAACGACGCCGGCGGCGCAGCACCCGAAGAGGTCAGCGCGGACGACGTCCAGGCAGCTCTCGAGACCGGTGGCGACCTCACCGTCTGGGCCTGGGAGCCCACCCTCGAGAAGGTCGTGGAGGACTTCGAGGCGGAGTACCCGAACGTCAACATCGACCTCGTGAACGCCGGCACCGGCAACGACCAGTACACGGCGCTGCAGAACGCGATCGCCGCCGGCTCGGGCGTGCCCGACGTCGCGCAGGTCGAGTACTACGCGCTCCCCCAGTTCGCCCTGGCCGAGTCCGTGAAGGATCTCACCGGTTACGGCGCCGGCGATCTCCAGGACACCTTCAGCCCCGGCCCGTGGAGCTCCGTCCAGGCCAACGAGGGCATCTACGGCCTGCCAATGGACTCCGGGCCCATGGCCCTCTTCTACAACACGGACGTGTTCGAGAAGTACGGCGTCGAGGTTCCCACCACGTGGGAGGAGTACGTCGAGGCCGCCCGCACGCTGCACGAGGCGGACCCCAACGTGTACATCGCCAATGACACGGGAGACGCCGGCTTCGCCACCAGCCTCATCTGGCAGGCCGGCGGCCAGCCCTACCAGGTGGACGGTACGGACGTCACCGTCAACTTCTCCGACGAGGGCTCCACGAAGTTCGCCGAGACCTGGCAGCAGCTCCTCGACGAGGACCTCCTGGCCCCCATCAGCTCCTGGAGCGACGAGTGGTACCAGGGCCTCGGCAACGGCACCATCGCCACCCTCTCCACCGGCGCCTGGATGCCCGGCAACTTCACCTCCGGCATCCCCCAGGCCGCAGGCCAGTGGCGTGCCGCGCCGCTCCCCCAGTGGGAAGAGGGCCAGACCGCGAGCGCGGAGAACGGCGGCTCCTCGCTGACCATCCCTGCGGCCAGTGAGCAGGGCGCCCTCGCGTACGCCTTCCTCGACTACGCCAACGTGGGCGACGGCGTCCAGACCAGGATCGACGGCGGCGCCTTCCCGGCGACGTCCGCGCAGCTCCAGTCCGAGGAGTTCCTCAACACCGAGTTCGAGTACTTCGGCGGCCAGAAGGCCAACGAGATCTTCGCCGAATCCGCGCAGAACGTCCCCGAGGGCTGGTCCTACCTGCCCTTCCAGGTCTACGCGAACAGCATCTTCAACGACACCGCCGGCCAGGCCTACGTCTCGGACACCCCGCTGTCCGAGGGCCTGAAGAACTGGCAGGACGCCAGCGTCAAGTACGGCAACGAGCAGGGCTTCACCGTCTAGGAGTAGTCCCTGCTTCATCGGACCCGGGCCGGGCGGGAGCTCGCGCGCACCCGCCCGGTCCGTTCCACCCCTGTTCCATCCCCGCTGGACCCGCCGTCGTCGTCCCCGCCCCTCCGTCCAGGGAGGCAGAGCACGACGACGGCGGGAGTACCACCCGCGCGCCACACGTCTCGAGAAACACCCAAGGAGCTTCACCGTGTCGACACCCACCACCCACCGCTGGCTGCGCTGGCCGTCCGAGCCCGCCCGCCCCCGCATGGCGTACGGCGCCGACTACAACCCGGAGCAGTGGCCGCGCGAGACGTGGGACGAGGACGTCCGCCTCATGCGCGAGGCCGGCGTCAACGTGGTGTCGCTGGCGATCTTCTCCTGGGCCCGCCTGCAGCCCGAGCGCGACGAATGGAACTTCGCCTGGCTGGACGAGGTCATCGACCTCCTGCACGCGAACGGGATCGCCGTCGACCTCGCCACCGCGACCGCCTCCCCGCCGCCATGGCTCGCCACCGAGCACCCCGAGATCCTCCCGGTCACGGTCGACGGCAGCACCCTCTGGCCCGGCGCACGCCAGCACTGGCGCCCCACCAGCCCCGTCTTCCGCGAGCACGCCCTGAAGCTCGTCACGGCGATGGCCGAGCGCTACGGCGACCACCCCGCCGTCTGCGCGTGGCACGTCTCCAACGAGCTCGGCTGCCACAACATCTACGACTACTCCGACGACGCCGCCGGCGCCTTCCGCACCTGGCTCGCCGACCGCTACGGCAGCATCGACGCCCTCAATGACGCCTGGGGCACCGACTTCTGGTCCCAGCGCTACACGCGGTTCGAGCAGATCCTGCCCCCGCGCCAGGCCGCCTCGCACCCGAACCCCACGCAGCAGCTCGACTTCAAGCGCTTCTCCTCCGACGCCCTCAAGCAGTACCTGCGCGCCGAACGCGACATCCTGAACCGCATCACGCCGGACATCCCCGTCACCACCAACTTCATGGTCATGGGCGAGACCAAGGGCATGGACTACGCCGACTGGGCCGCCGAGGTGGACTTCGTCGCCAACGACCACTACTTCGTGCCCGGCCCCCAGGCCGTGGACGAGCTCTCCTTCTCCGCGAACCTCACCGGCAACATCGCCGGCGGGAAGCCCTGGTTCCTCATGGAGCACTCCACCAGCGCGGTGAACTGGCAGCCCGTCAACACCCCGAAGAAGTCCGGTGCCCTCCGCCGCGATTCGCTCACCCACGTGGCCCACGGCGCGGACGCCGTCTGCTACTTCCAGTGGCGGCAGTCCAAGGCCGGCGCCGAGAAGTTCCACTCCGCGATGGTCCCCCACGCCGGCGAGGACAGCCCCATCTTCCGCGACGTCGTCGCCCTCGGCCGCGAGCTCGGCGCTCTGTCCGGCGTCGTCGGCTCCCGCCGCAGCCAGGCACCCGCGGCCATCCTCTTCGACTGGGACTCCTGGTGGGCCTCCGAGCAGGACTCCCACCCCTCCGACCGCCTGCGCTACCGGCAGGAGGCCCTGGACTGGTACTCGGCGTTCCTCGCCCTCGGCATCCGCGCCGACGTCATCCCCGCCGCCACGGACCTCACCGGCTACGGGCTCGTCGTCGCCCCCGTCCTCCACGTGGTCCCGGCCGCCCTGAAGACGCGCCTCGAGGACTACGTGGCCGGCGGCGGGCACCTCGTCGCGAGCTACTTCAGCGGCATCACCGACGAGAACGACCACATCTGGCTCGGCGGCTACCCCGGGGCCCTCGCGGACCTGCTCGGCATCCGTATCGACGAGTTCGGCCCCCTGCTCGACGGCGAGTCCGTCGCCCTGGACAACGGCACCACCGCGACCCTGTGGGCGGACCGCGTACTCCCCCGCGTCGACGGCGTGGAGGTCCTCTCCCGCTACACGACCGGCGACCACGCGGGAGACGCCGCCGTGACGCGGCGCGCCGCCGGCCGGGGAAGCGCGGCGTACGTCGGCGCACGCCTCGGCGCCGACGGTCTCGAGCCCGTCCTCGCGGACCTCGCGGCCCGCGCCGGCGTGACCAGCGAGCTGCCCGCGGAACTCCGCGGCGCCGTCGAGCAGGTCATCCGCACCGGCGACGACGCCGACCACGTCTTCCTCATCAACCGCACCGATGCACCCGTGGACATCACGGGCGTCGACGGCGACACCCTCACCGGCGAGGAGTCCAAGCTGGCTCCCCGCTCCGTCGCCGTCCTCACGAGGAAGGCCCGCACCACCGTCTCGTAAGACCTGCACCACCCCTCGCTGGAAGGAACCACGTTCAATGACGAATCGATCCAGGCGCGCCGCCACACGAGCGGCCGCGACAGGGGTTGCCGCCGTCCTGGCGGCAGCCTCCCTCATGGGAGGTGCGGCGCAGGCCGCACCCCCGGCCCCACCCGCACCGCCCGCGGCTCCCGAGGGCGCACTGACCCTCACCCCGGACCCCTCCTACCAGGGGGAGGAGTTCGAGGGCTGGGGGACCAGCCTCGTCTGGTTCGCCAACGCCACCGGCGACTACCCGGACGAGATCCGGAACCGCCTCGCCGACCTGGTCTTCGGGCCCGACGGCCTGAACCTGAACATCGCCCGCTACAACATCGGCGGCGGCAACGCCCCGGACGTGAAGGACTACCTGCGGCCCGGCGGCGCCGTCGAGGGCTGGTGGAACGCCCCCGAGGGCACCACGCGCGAGGACACCGACTGGTGGTCCCCCGAGGACCCCGCGGACTGGAACCTCGAGGCGGACGCCACGCAGCGCTGGTGGATCGACCGCATCAAGCAGGACATCACCCACTGGGAGACGTTCAGCAACTCCCCGCCGTGGTTCCAGACCGTCAGCGGCTACACGTCCGGCGGGTTCAACTCCACCGCCGACCAGCTGAAGCCCGGGAGCATCTCCGACTTCAACGCCTACCTGGTGCGCGTCACCGAGGAGCTGGAGAAGGCCCACGGCATCGAGGTGGACACCCTCGATCCGTTCAACGAGCCGAACACCAACTACTGGAGCACGCAGCTCGACGCCGCCGGCGAACCGACCGGCGGCCGCCAGGAGGGCGCCCACATGGGCCCGCAGCTGCAGCAGCAGGTCCTCCGCGACCTCGCCGCCCAGTTGCAGGACGCCGACACGGACGCCACCATCTCCGCGATGGACGAGACCAACCCCGGCACCTTCGCCACGAACTGGAACTCCTACCCCGAGGACGTCCGCGCCCTCGTGGACCAGCTGAACGTGCACACCTACGGCACCGGGCAGCGCACCACCGTCCGGGACATCGCGAAGGCCGAGGACAAGCCCCTGTGGATGAGCGAGGTCGAGGGCTCCTGGGGTGACGGCCAGAGCTTCACCAGCATGGAGCCGGGCCTCGGCATGGCCAAGCGCATCACCGACGACCTCCGCGAGCTGGAGCCCAGCGCCTGGGTGTTCTGGCAGCCCGTCGAGGACTACGACAACATGGCACCCGGCGGCGAGTCCGCCGCCGGCGCCAACTGGGGCAGCATCCAGATGCCCTTCGACTGCACCGACGTGGACACCCTCGAGACGTGCCCCATCTACACGAACACCAAGTTCAACACCGTGCGGAACTACACGCACTACATCCAGCCCGGGGACCGCCTGGTGCAGGTGGACGACGAGGACACCACCGCCGCGATCACCGACTCCGGTGCCGCCGTCGTGCACATCAACGAGGACGCCGAGGACAAGCCCGTGGTCCTGGACTTCTCGAAGTTCGGTTCCGTCGCCAGGGGTGCCACGGTGAGTCCCGTGGTCAGCGATGCGGAAGGCGCCCTCGTCGAGGGTGAGCCGGTTGCGATCGAGGGCGGCAGCGCCGTCGTCACCGCACCGGCCGAGTCCGTCACGACCTTCGTGGTCGACGGCGTCTCGGGCATCGCCGGGGACGCGGCAGCCCTCCAGGACGGGCACGTGTACCGGCTGCAGGGCGTGCAGAGCGGCAAGTCCATCGAGACCGCCGGCGGCACCGCCGTCATCAGCGCCACCGACCCCGCCGACGCGCAGCAGCTGTTCCGCTTCACCAGCCTCGGCGAGGACAACACCAACCGCGAGCGCTATGCGATCACCACGCTCGACGGCGCCGCGCAGCTCGCCGACGAGGGCGGCGCCGCCGTCGTCGCTCCCGCCGGTGGCAGCCCGCGGGCCGAGTGGATCGCCTCCACGACCGGGGACGGCACCTACACGTTCGTCAACGCCGAGACCGACCTCCTGCTCGAGGTCGGTGGCGGATCGACGGCCGAGGGCGCGGCGGTCACGTTGTATATCGCGAACTCGGGTGCGAACCAGCGCTGGACACTGGTCGACGAGACCGTGCTCGGCGTCGAACCGGCCACCGCCTTCACCGTCCCCGGCACCGCACCCGTGCTGCCGGAGACCGTGACGCCGGTGTACCGCGACGGCGCCCGCGGGGCCATCCCCGTCGAGTGGAAGATCCCGAACGGGAACCGCTGGAAGAAGGCCGGGACCGTCAAGGTCAAGGGCACCGCGACGGACGTCACCGGCGCGCAGTTCCCCGCCGAACTGACCGTCACGGTCGACACCCTCGTCTCCACGCAGCCGGCACGCGCCAAGGCCGTCGTCGGGGCCGTCCCCGTCCTGCCGGAGACCGTCACGGCCGTGGGCAGCCTCGGCGGCACCGTGGACCGCGACGTCACCTGGGACACCGCCGTCAGCTACCCCGCCCCCGGCACGTACGAGCTCGCCGGCCGGGCGGACGACGGCGCGGGCGGCACGCTCCCGGCGACCGTCCGCATCCAGGTCACCGCGGGCACGCTGGACAACGTGGCCGACGACGGCGGCACCACCGCTACGGCGACGTTCACCGAGCCGGGCTATGGCACGGCCGGGCTGTTCAACGGCGATCTCCGCGACAAGGCCTGGTCCAACTGGAAGTCCAGCGCGAAGAACACCTCGGACACCCTGACGGTGACCCTGCCGTCGGCCCGGCCGCTGGGCGGCGTCGTGGTGAACTTCTTCCGCGACGGCACCACGGACAGCTACGCGCAGACCCTCCAGCTGCAGGTGCAGGGCGCCGACGGCGTCTGGGCCTCGGCCGGCGCGCCAGTGGCCGTCCCCTCGGGCGCTCCGGCTCCCGCGGTGACCCTGCCGCTCACCGGGGTGACGGCGCAGTCCGTGCGGGTGGTCATGACGGCCCGGCCGAACACGCACATGGTGGTCAGCGAGATTAAGGTGCTCGGGGCCGTTCCGGCGGTGTCCTCGGACGCCACGCTCTCCTCGATCAGCGTGGGCGCTACGCCGATCGCCGGCTTCGACCCGGCGGTCACCACCTATGCGGTGCCGGTCAAGGGCAAGCTGCCCGCCGTGTCCGCCGCAGCGGCGGATCCCTACGCCACGGTCTCCGTGACGCAGCCGAAGGGCAGTGACCGGACCGCCGTCATCACGGTGACGAGCGAGGACGGCACGGCGACGGGCACCTACCGGGTGACGCTGACCCGCTAGGCACCCTCCCTCCACCCGACCGACGGGGCGTCCGCACGAGCGGGCGCCCCGTCGTCGTCCCTGGATCTCGCAGCAGTCTCAGGGTACCGACGGGCCGAGCTGATCGATCGTCTCCTCCGCCTGCGGGCCCGTCTCCTTCAACTCGATGAAGTACGCATGGGTCGGCGTATCGCCGATGTTCTCGCCGTGGTGGTCCTGCGCGGGAAGCCAGCGGACAGCACCGTCCGGGAGGTCCACCTCCATGCTGGCGCCCCGGGCGTGGAGGCGACGCCGGAAGGAACTCGCGGTGATCATGACGCTGTCGGGGTGGTGGTGCTCGACGCTCGTGTGACCGGGCTCGTCCGTGTACTCCAGGACGCGGACCCTGTCATTCTCGAGAACCACGCGGTAGTTGCCTGGATTGCTCTGCACCGGGTCCTCTGCCATGGCCGGACTGTACGCCCGCCGAGCCTCGATGACCAGAGGCCCGGACCCGGCCCGCGGCTGTGCTGACACGCCCAGCCCCTCGGGTTTGCCGCAGCAATTCGGTCCGGGGCTATCCGATCAATGGGGGAGCGCCTGATTGTCTACCATTGACGGGACGAAAAGGACATGGTTCCCAATCGTTATCGAGCGGGCCGTGATGTCCTCCCTGGGTATGACTCCGTGGACGATTCCAGGCAATAGCATCCTCACTATTGCCCTATGGAGGAAGAGGACCCGTGCGACTGTCATCCCGAGCCATCACTGCCCTGACCACGACGATGTGTGCTTCGGCCCTGCTCGCGGGTTGCGCGTCGCCGGAGGAAGCTCCCGCTGACCAGAAGGAATCCCCGCTGTCCGCTTTCTTCGCCTCCGCCTACGGCGGGGACCTGAGCCAGGAGGAGCAGGAGAAGAAATTCGCGGAGGACGAGCGCGAGCGGGAGGAACTCGTGGCGCAATGCATGTCGGAGGAAGGATTCGAATATTCACCGAATGTGCAGTCCGCCTCGATGTCCATGCCGGTGAGCGGTGATGAATGGGATCCGGATTCCCGCGAATGGGTGGCTCAGTACGGGTACGGGATGATCAACTACCCCGGGCGCGACGACATGGAGTCCGGCGGGGAGGGCGAATACGTCGACGCCAATGCCGATTATGTCGCGAGCCTCTCGGAGTCGGAGCAGCAGGCGTTCAACGAGGCCCTGCACGGGCCCATGCCGGATCCGGAGGACATGCCCGCCGAGGGTGAGCCGATGGAGTGGGACTGGACCACGGCCGGCTGCTACGGGTGGGCGGAGAACGAGCGGGGCACCGCGGAGGACCCCTCCACCTCGGACGAGCACAAGCCCCTCATGGACGCGATGAACACGTTCTACGAGACCATGATGACCTCGCCGGAGCTCACCGGGATCGATGCGGAGTGGTCCTCCTGCATGGCGGACGCGGGCCACCCCGGGTTCTCCGCCCAGATGGACGCCCAGACCAGCATCAACGAGGAGATGAACAAGCTCTACGAGAGCACCGGTGAGATCGGCACGACGGATGACACGGCGATGACGGGTGGGATGGGCATGCCGAACCAGGCGGAGATGGACGCCCTCGGCGAGAAGGAGATCGAGCTCGCCCTGGTGGACCTCGACTGCCGTGAGGAGACCGACTACCGGCAGAAGCAGCAGGAGGTGCAGTTCGCCCAGGAGCAGCAGTTCGTGGACGACCACAAGACCGAGCTCGAGGCCTTCCGCGCCGATCTCGAGCAGGGAAGCTGAGTGGCACGGTTCCGGCGAGCCCGGACCGCTGAAGCCACGGGGGAGACCCGGAGCCTCGACGAGATCCTGACTCCTGCCCCGGACGAGGGGGACGGCCCGCGTCGCGCATCCGGGGCCGGGGTGGCCGCCGTCTTCCGCCGCAACCGCACCCTGTGGATCGTGGCCGTCGCCGCCGTCCTCAGCCTGGTCGCCGGGCTACTGCTCGGCCGGTTCCTCGTCTCCCCCGCTGACGCCGCGTCGACGGCGGAGCCGCCGGCACCCGGCCTCGTGACCGTCCCCGTCGAGTTCGGGCGCCTCAGCAACGACGTGACCATCCGGGGCGAGGTGGCGTACGCCGATCCGGTGGAGGTCCGCATCGACACGTCGTCCATCTCGGGTGCGGCGGTCGTCACGGGTCAGGTACCGGAGGAGGGGGCGGAACTGAAGGCGCTCGCGATCGCCCTCGAGGTGGCCGGACGTCCGGTGATCGTCCTGCCCGGTGAGCTCCCGGCGTACCGGACCCTGCAGATCGGGGTGTCCGGTCCCGACGTCGTGCAGTTCAAGACCGCGCTCCGGACGATCGGCATCGACGCCGGCGATCCCGCGGACCCGGTCTTCGGCGTCGAGGCGGCCAACGCCGTCGCGACCCTCTACACGGACGCCGGCTACAGCGCCCCCGCCTCGGAGGAGGGCAGCGAGGAGAGCCTCCGGGCCGCCCAGGAGGCCGTCCGTTCCGCGGAGCAGGGCCTCATCACGGCCCAGAACGACCTCGCGGCCACGCCGGTCGGAGCCACCGCCGTCGAGATCCTCGAAGCCGACAACGCCGTGGCGGGCGCCCGCCGTGAACTCGCCGCCGCCCAGGAGGCGGACCCGCAGGATCCCCTGCAGATCGGCACCGCGGCCGATGCACTGAAGCTCGCGGAACTGCGACGGCAGCAGGTCGGGTCCGACCGCACCGACGCACCGCAGCGTGCCGCCGTCGACGCAGCGACCGCGCAGCTGATCGCGGCGCAGGAGGAGCTGGCGCGCGCCGACGTGGCCGCCCTGCCCGCGCTGCCCGCGGGCGAGGTGCTCTACCTCACCGAACTGCCCCGCCGCGTCGATGCCGTGGCCGCACAGCGCGGCAGCGTCCTCGACGGCCCTGCCATGACCGTCTCGGGTGCGACCGTCGGCCTGTCCGGATCCGCCGCCGAGGGCGACGCCCGGCTCCTGAAGGTCGAGGACACGGCGTCCTTCGAACTGCCGGACGGCACGCCCCACCCGGCCACCATCACGGCGGTGACGCCGGGCGAGGGCGATTCCCAGCGGTGGACCATCGAGCTGACGCCCGACCCGCTCAGCCCGGAGCAGATCAGGGAGCTGCAGGGCTCGAACGTCCGGGTCTCCATCGCGGTGGGCGCCACCGACGGCGACGTCCTCTCGGTCCCGTACGCCGCTCTGACGGCAGGGCCCGGCGGCGAGACGCGCGTGGAGGTCACCGAGGGTGACCCGCGGGCGGGTGAGGAGACGACGACGCGCCTGGTGGTGGTCCGCAGCGGGCTGGCGACGCCGGGCGCCGTGGAGGTGACGCCCCTCGAGGGCGAGCTGGAGCAGGGCGATCTCGTGGTGGTGGGGCGATGAGCACACCGCTCGTCGAGCTGCGGGACGTCACCCGGTCCTTTCCCGGCCCGCCGGAGGTGCAGGCCCTGAAGGGCATCAACCTGACCGTGCACGACGGCGACTACGTCTCGATCGTCGGTCCCAGCGGGTCCGGCAAGTCCACCATGCTGAACATCCTGGGCCTGCTCGACCGGCCCAGCGTCGGCGAGTACCGGCTGGCCGGCCACCTCACGGGCGCCCTCGACGAGGACACGCGCGCTGCGGTCCGGGCCCAGCGCATCGGGTTCGTGTTCCAGGCCTTCCACCTCATGCCACGACGCTCGGTGCTGGAGAACGTCATGATGCCCATGCTGTACAGCGGGACCCCGCGGGACGAACGGGAGGACCGGGCGAGGCAGGCCCTCGAACGCGTGGGGCTCGGGCACCGCCTCGGGTTCCTGCCCGGCACGCTCTCCGGCGGTGAACGCCAGCGCGTGGCCGTCGCCCGCGCCGTCGTCACCAGGCCCAGCCTGCTCCTCGCGGACGAGCCCACGGGCAACCTCGACGGGGTGACGTCCACGGACGTCATGGAACTCTTCGAGGAGCTGGTCTCCGACGGCCTGGCGCTCGTCATCATCACCCACGACGCCGCGGTGGCCCGCCGCGCACCCCGCAGCGTCGGCATCGCCGACGGGCGGGTGACGAGCGCCCCGTGACACGACACCTCGCCCCCGACCTCCCGCCTGCCACACCGGACGACGCCACAGATGACACGACAGATGACACGACGGATGGAACGACCGATGGCATAGCGGATGGCATCAGCGACGAGTCCGCCGACGGCCTACCGGACCTGCTCCACCCCGTGCCCGCCGCGGACCGCTTCGGCGTCACCGATCTCCTCATCGAGGCGACGTCGGATCTCGGGACCCGCCCCGGCCGCCTCCTGATGACCCTCGCGGGGACCATCCTCGGCATCGGCGCCCTCGTGGCCACGATCGGCTTCGCCCAGACGACGGCGGGGCAGCTCAGCAAGCAGTTCGACGCCTTCGCCGCCACGCAGATCGTGGCCTCACCCGCCCAGGCGCAGACCGCCGACGGCGACAGCGTGGACACCAGCGCACTGCCCTGGGACGCGGTGCAGCGCATGGAGCGCCTCGCCGGGATCGAGCAGGCAGCGCTCATCAGCGAGGTGAGCCTGCCCGAGGGCACCGTCACGGCGGTTCCCGTCAACGATCCCTCGGCTCCCGGGACCGTGCCACCGCGGATCTTCGCGGCGTCCGCAGGCCTCGTCGACGCGCTGGAGGGCACCGTCCGCTACGGCCGCCTGTTCGATGCCGGCCACGACCAGCGCCAGGACCGCGTGGCCGTCCTCGGCGAGCGGCTCGCCGGACGCCTCGGCATCACCCGCGTGGACTCGCAACCCTCCATCTTCGTCAACGGCATCCCCTACGCGGTGGTCGGCGTCTTCGGCGACGTGCAGCAACGCGCCGAACTCCTCGACAGCGTGGTCATCCCGACCGGTGCGGCCCGGAAGGACTTCGGCCTGACCGCCCCCGGGGAGGTGCAGGCACGGATCGTCATCGGCGCCGGTCCGCAGGTCGCGGAGCAGGCGGCCCTCGCGCTCTCACCCGATGCTCCCGAGGCCGTCATCGTCGCAGCGCCGCAGGGACGCTCGGATCTCGCGGAGTCCGTCCAGGCGGACGTGAACCTGATCTTCGTCGTCCTGTCCGTCGTCGTGCTGCTCGCCGGCGGCGTGGGGATCGCGAATGTCACCATGCTCTCGGTGATGGAACGAACAGGTGAGATCGGCCTGCGACGTGCCATCGGGGCGACGCGGCGGCAGATCGCTGCGCAGTTCGTCACGGAGTCCGTGATCATCGGACTGCTCGGCGGGCTGCTCGGTGCCACCACAGGGGTGTTCGCCGTGATCGCCATCTCGATGGCGCAGCAGTGGACACCCGTCACGCATCCACTGGTCGCCGTCGGCGGCGCCCTCCTCGGCGCGATCGTCGGTCTCGCAGCGGGGAGCCTGCCCGCACGGAGGGCGACGCGCATCGAGCCCGTCGTAGCCCTCCGCGGCACCTGATGCCGCCGTCCCTTCGCCGGACGGCTTCCGCCGCCTAGGGTGGCGGTATGGACCTGACCGGGCAGTTCGAGGCGGAGCGGCCGCGCCTCGTGCGGATCGCCGCCGGGGTGCTCGACGACCGCGCGGAGGGCGAGGACATGGTGCAGCAGGCCTGGCTCCGCCTGCACGGCACCACGGCCGTCATCGGGAACCTGCCGGCCTGGCTCACGGTCGTCACCACGCGCCTGTGCCTCGACCGGCTGCGCGCACGGGTCCCCGAACCGGTCGAGACCCGGGTCGACGTCGGCCCCTCCTCCCCCGATCCGGCGGACGGCGTGATCCGGGCGGCAGCGGTCGGGGTCGCGCTGCGGATCGTCCTCGACCGGCTCACGCCGACCGAGCGCGTCGCCTTCGTGCTGCACGACACCTTCGGCGTGGAGTTCCGCACCGTGGCGGCCGTCCTCGATGTGTCAGCCGATGCCGCACGGAAACTCGCGTCACGCGCCCGCTCTAAGGTCGCGGTGGCGGTGCCGGCGGAAGCGCCCGCCGACTGGGAGGTGGTCGATGCCTTCCTCGAGGCCTCCCGCGGCGGCAGCTTCGCACGCCTGCTGCACCTGCTGGCGCCGGACGCCGTCGTCCGCGCCGATGCCGCCGCGATCGCCGCCGGGACCCCCGAGATGCTCTCCGGACGCGAGGCCGTTGCCTCGATGTTCGACGGCGCCGCGAAAGCCGCATTGCCCGTCGTCGTCGACGGCCGTCCCGGAGCCGCCTGGTACCACCGGGGCGAGGCCCGCGTCCTCTTCGACTTCACCGTGGCCGACGGCCTGGTGCAGGCCATCACCTTCCGGGCGGAGCCGCAGGTCCTCGCCTCCCTCGTGCGTCGGACGGGTGCGGAGCAGAAATGACGCGGCAAATGTCACATCCGGCTGCTCGCCGTCGTCGTACAGGTAGGGCACCGCTCCGGGTCGCCCGCAATCACAGGAGGAACACCCCATGAAGACCATGACCTGCAAGCAGCTCGGCGGCCCCTGCGACCTCGCCCTCACCGGTGACTCCGCGGACATCATCATCCAGGCCCAGGACCAGCACCTGAAGGACGCCGTCGCCGCCGGTGACACCGCGCACCAGCCGGCGCGCGACGCCATGAAGGGCCGCTGGAAGAACCCGATCAAGGGGCTCGGCTGGTACAACGGCACCAAGAAGACGTTCGCGGCGCTCCCGGAGGACTGAAGGGGGCGCCTTCGGGGTCCGCGCCTTCGGGGTCCGCACCTTCGGGGGCCGCACCTTCGAGGGTCAGGTACCCGAGAGCACGATCAGCACGGCGAGGCCGTTGTTCACGGCGTGCAGGAGGATCGGCGCCCAGAGGTTCCCGTGGAACCGCCGCAGAAGGGCCAGCGCGACGCCGAGCGCGAAGAGATAGGCGAACCCGACCACCACGAGGTGCACGGCGGCGAACAGGGCGGCGGACAGCAGCACGGCGAGTGCGGGGCGGAAGCGGCGGCCGAGCCCGTCGAGGAACGCGCCGCGGAAGAGGGCCTCCTCCCAGAGCGGCGTGAGGACCGCGACCACGAGCACCACGAACAGGACGACCGGGACGGGGAGACCGGCCAGGTCCGCCAGCGGATCGTTGGTCGTGGGGGCAGCGTCGATGTCGAATCCCGTCAGACCGAGGACGGCGAGGAACACGCCCTGCAGCACGAGGGCGCCCAGGATGGCCGCGGGGATCTGCCAGAGGAGGTGGGTCATCCGTGGGCCCGGGCGGCGGAAGCCCAGCTGGGCCGGCGTGAGGTGGTTGCGGCGGACGAGGTGGACGGACAGCGCTGCGAGCGCCGCCGCGGTGACGGTTCCCAGCAGCACGGGCACGAGGAGTTCCAGCGTGAAGTCGACGAGGCCTGTCAGCCCGAGGACAAGGATGACCCCGCACGCCGCCGCCACGTACAGCACCACGAACATCAGGGCCCAGCCCGCCTGCTGCAGTGTCACCACCGGCCCGGCATCGGCGCCATACAGGCGATGGTTCTGGGGGACGTAGGGGGCCGGCCCGACACCGCCGGGCAACGGGCTCACGGCGTGCTGCCCTCGGTCGCCCCACGGGACGCATCGCCGTCGGGCGCCTCGGCGGTACATCCCCTCGCCACCGCGCCGGCCCCCGCGGCGAGGAGGACCCAGCCGGCGGCGATCACCGTGCGGTAGGCCGGGGACGTGCCCAGCCAGTCGAGCAGCAGCGACCGCCCCCCGAAGACCAGTGCCGCCGCCACGAAGCATCCTCCCGCGACGACGAACCAGACGTACTTCTTCCCGGACATCATGGACCCCCCAGCATGGTGAGCTCCCAGGCTACGGGGCGCGGCGGGATGGACCGATACCGACGGAGCCGCGGGCTGCCGCCGTCGTGATGATTCCGCCGGTGCCGCCGATCAGCGTGGTTCTGGCAACCCCCACCGCAGAAAAGCAAGGGTGGTTGTGGGGTCGACTTTTCGGGACGAGTGTGGAGATCGAGTGGCATTCTGCCGCTCCCTGAGGAGGTCCCATGTTCTTCCACGTCCAGCAGCTCATCAACGAGATCATCCCCGACGAGCCGGATCCCGCCGCAGCCAACGCCCTGCAGGAGGGCCTCGGCGGACAGTTCGGCGAGATGCGCACCATGATGCAGTACCTGTTCCAGAGCATGAACTTCCGCGGCGCGGCCGCCAAGCCCTACCGCGACCTGATCCAGGGCATCGGCACGGAGGAGATCAGCCATGTCGAACTGATCGGCACGACCATCTCCCGGCTCCTCGATGGCTCACCCCGCTACCAGGGCACGCTCGACGACCCGCTGGACACCCCCGGCGCCGGCGGCGCGATCCCGCTGAACCTCGCCCTGTCCCAGGGCAACATCCACCACTACCTCGTGGGAGCGCAGGGTGCCATGCCGGTGGACTCGGCCGGCAATCCCTGGAGCGGAAGCTACGTCTACAACTCGGGCAACCTGCCGCTGGACCTCCTGTACAACCTGATGCTCGAGGCGACCGGCCGGCTCCAGAAGTGCCGTATGTACGAGATGACGGACAACAAGACCGCCCGCTCCACCATCGCCTACCTGATCGTCCGCGACCAGGCGCACGAGAACGGCTATGCCAAGGCGCTCGAGACGCTCGGTGTGAAGTGGCAAGCACTGCTGCCCATTCCCAAGACCAACGCCGAGCAGTTCCCGGAGGTCAAGAAGCTCCTCGACCTCGGGCTGCAGAGCAAGCAGTACACCTTCGACCTCAAGGGGCAGTCGGAGGCCGGGAAGATCTACCAGGGGCTGTCCCCGTCGAACGACGGCACCCAGCTGGACGCCAGCGAGCAGGCCCCGGAGGGCGTGCCGTCGGAGATCGCGCCCGAGCGCCTGGAGGAGTTCGCCCCCGGGCTGGACCCCGCGCTGCTCGAGCTCATCCAGGCGACGGCGGACCTGGAGATGGCGGACATCGATGCGATGTTCGGACCGGTCGAGAAGTAGTCCCGCCCGAACGACGGAAGGGGCGCCCGCTGCTGCGGGCGCCCCTTCTGCGTCTACCTCGTCCAGCCGGGCCGATGCGTCGGCACAGCCGGAGCGGGTCAGCTGTTCTCGGTGCGCACCGGGCTGTCGGTCTCCTCGAGGGGCGAGCCCTCCTCGGCCTCGTCGGCCAGTCCCTTGTGTCCCTCCAGGGACTCGGACAGCTGCTGGTCGGCGCTCGGATCGTGCTGGGGCTTCTCGTCGTGAGTACTCATGGGACGTCCTTCCGGTGGGATGGTGCCTGGTCGGTCCGACGCGGCAGCGGTGCTCGTCCGACGTCGTCCCGTCAGCCTACGCCTATGATCAGCAGGCTTGGTATTCCTGCAGACGGTACGACGGCGGCACCCACTCCCCGTCGGCGGATCAGCGCTCCGTGGTCGTGTGGTGCCGGCCGAGCGGGAGCATGAGCGGCTTGTTCGACGTCGGATCCACGACCACGCGGCTGTCCAGCCCGAACACGGCCCGGATGGTGTCCTCGGTCAGCACCTCGGCCGGGGTGCCGAGCGCATGGACCCGTCCGTCGGTGAGGGCGATGAGGTGGTCCGCGTAGCGCGCGGCGAGATTCAGGTCGTGGAGCACGATCACGATGGTGGTCCCGCGGGACCGGTTGAGGTCCGTGAGGAGATCGAGCACCTCGAGCTGGTGACTGACATCGAGGAACGTGGTGGGTTCGTCCAGCAGCAGGATGTCCGTCTGCTGCGCCAGGGCCATCGCGATCCACACGCGCTGCCGCTGCCCGCCGGAGAGCTCGTCCACCGGCCGGTCCGCGAGCGCAGCCGTCTCGGTGGCGGTGAGGGCATCCGCCACGGCCTGGTCGTCGGCCGGCGTCCACCGGGAGAACAGGCCCTGGTGGGGATGCCGCCCGCGGCCCACGAGGTCCGCGACCGTGATCCCCTCGGGTGCGGTGGGCGATTGCGGCAGGAGCCCGAGTGTCCGTGCCAGCTCCTTGGCCGGTGTCTGGTGCACCGCCCGTCCGTCGAGGACGACCTGCCCTCCGCGGGGTGCGAGGAGCCGGGACATGGCGCGCAGCAGGGTGGACTTCCCGCAGGCGTTGGCTCCGACGATCACCGAGATGCCACCCATGGGCACCTGCAGGTCGAGGCCCTCGACGACGGTCCGGTCCCCGTACCCGACCGTCAGGTCCAGGGCGTTCAGCGTATGGGCAGTGGTCACAGCGAGCCTCCCGAGCGGTTGGTCCGCACGATCAGATAGACGAGGTAGGGCGCGCCCAGCACACCGGTGATGACGCCGACCGGGTAGCGGACGTTGAAGGCGTACTGGCCGAGGAAGTCGGCCGTCACCACCAGCAGGCTGCCCACCAGGGCGGAGGGGATGAGTAGCGACGCCCCGGGACCGACGATCCGCGCGGCGATCGGCCCGGAGAGGAAGGCGACGAACGCGATCGGCCCGGCAGCCGCCGTCGCGAACGCGATGAGGCCGACGGCGGCGATGATCACGATGATGCGCGTGCGCTCGACACGGACCCCGAGGGCCGCCGCGGCGTCGTCGCCCAGCTGGGACGTGGACAGGTTCCGGGACTGGGTCAGGAGGACGGGCGCGAGCACGGCGAGGGCGATGGCCACGGGCACCACCTCGGACCAGCGGGCCCCGTTCAGGCTGCCGGTCAGCCAGCGCGAGGCCTCCTGCAGGTCCCACTGCGCCGCCTTGCTGAGGACGTACGCCGTGAGGCTGTCCAGCATGGCGGCGATCCCGATGCCGATCAGGATCAGGCGCGTCCCGACGACGCCGCCCTTGAAGGACAGCCCGTAGACCAGGAGGGCGATCCCGAGACCGGCGATGATGGCGAAGATCGAGACCTGCGTGGCGCCGAGTCCGAGCGTGATGATGGCGAAGGCCGCGGCGGCGCTCGCACCCGCGCTGATCCCGATGATGTCCGGGCTCGCGAGCGGGTTCCGCAGCATGGTCTGGAACGTCACGCCGCCGATCCCGAAGCAGAGGCCCGCGATGACCGCGAGGGTGGCGCGCGGGAGCCGGAGGCGCCCCACGGTGAAGCTCGCGCCGTCGATGTCCTGCCCCAGGATCACCCCGAGGACCTCGCGGGGGGAGTAGGTGGTCTGCCCGACACACAGGGAGACGATGAAGGCGGCGACGATCAGGGCGGCGAGGACGCCGACCACGAGGCGTCGCCGAGCCGTGCGGCGCCGTCGCCCCTGCGCGATCTCACCGGCGGTGATGCCGAGGCGCGGTGGTGCCTGCAGCGCTGTCACAGTTCACGCACCTTCTGCCGGCGGACGATGTAGATGAAGAAGGGGGCACCCACGAGCGCGGTGATGATGCCGACGTCGATCTCCTCGGGGCGCGCCACGATCCGCCCGAGGACGTCGGTGGACGTGAGGAGGATGGCCCCGAGGACGGCGGAGAGGGGCAGCAGCCACCGGTGGTCCACGCCGATCAGCAGGCGGCAGGCGTGCGGGACCACGAGGCCCACGAAGCCGATGGGGCCGGTCACGGCGGTGACCGCCCCGCACAGGAGGACGGCGCCGAAGGCGGCGAGCCCCCGCGCCACGGCCACGCGTTCGCCGAGCCCGGCCGCCAGCTCGTCGCCGAGGGCCAGGGAGTTGAGCGAGCGGGCGGAGAGGAGGCTGAGGAGGAGGCCGACGGCGAGGAACGGGAGCACCTGGGAGATGCTCGAGAAGGTGCCTCCGCCCACACCGCCGATCAGCCAGGACCGCACGCTGCCCGAGATGTCACCGCGGGGGAGCACGACGGCGCTGATGAGCGAGGTCAGCGCGGCGGAGGTGGCGGCACCGGCCAGCGCGAGCTTGAGGGGCGTCGCTCCGCCGCGACCGAGCGAGCCCACCACGTAGACGAACACGGCGGTGACGGAGGCTCCGGCGATGGCCACCCAGATGTAGCCCGTCGCCGAGCTCAGGCCCACGGTCGCGATCGCGGTGACGACGGCGAGGGAGGCTCCGGTGTTGACCCCGAGGATCCCGGGGTCGGCGAGCGGGTTGCGGGTGACGCCCTGCATGACCGCCCCGGAGAGGCCGAGTGCCGCACCGGCGAGCACCGCGAGCAGGGTCCGCGGGATCCGCTTGGCCACCGCCGCCTCGTTGAAGCCGTCCGTCGATCCGCCCAGGGCCGCGATCACGTCGGCGAGCGACACATCGCGTGAGCCGATGCCCACGGACGCGAAGGCCACCGCCCCCAGCACGGCGAGGGCGATGACGAGCCAGAGCGGCCGGAGCCGCCGCAGTCCCCGCGCGGTGGCGGGGGCTGCGACGGCCGGCGGGGCGGACGGGGGCACTAGGCGTTGTCTGCGGCGTCCGAGAGGAGCGTGAGGTAGTCCTCGAGCACCCACGAGATGGACAGCGGCGTGGGGTTGGCCGCGGTGCCCACGGGCGTGGTGCCGGGAAGGTTCACGACAGCCTTGTTGGCGACGGCGGGGATCTGCGAGAGCAGCGGATCGGCCTCGAGCGTGGAGACCAGTTCGTCGTCGCCGTACGTGACGATGATGTCGACGTCGTCCAGCACGTCGGCCTGCTCGGTGCTGATGGTCCCGGAGAAGAGGTCGGTCTCCGCGGATGCGGTGGCGACGCTCGCCGGTGTGGCGAGGCCGAGGTCCTCGAAGAACATGGCCCGGGTGTCGTGCGTGGTGTAGTAGCTGACCTCGCTGAGGTCCGTGGGGTCCACGTGCGTCATGAACATGGTCTTCTTGCCGGCGATGCCCGGGAATTCCGCGGTGGCGTCGCTGATCTGCTGGTCGAGGTCCGCGATCAGCTCCTTGCCCTCCTCAGCCATGCCCATGCCGGCGCTGTTGAGCTCGATCATCTCGCGCCACGGGGTGCCCCAGGCGGTCTCGGGGAAGGCGACGACGGGGGCGATCTCGCTGAGGGTGTCGTAGTCCTCCTGCGTCAGGCCGGAGTAGGCCGCCAGGATGACGTCCGGCGCGGTGTCCGCGACGGCCTCGAAGTCGATGCCGTCGGTCTCGTCGAACAGCACGGGCGTCTCGCCGCCGAGCTCCTCGAGCTTCTCGGTCACCCAGGGGAGGACGCCGTCGCCGTCGTCGTCACCGAAGGTGGCGGCCGCCATGCCGACGGGGACGACGCCGAGCGCGAGGGGCACCTCCTGGTTGGCCCAGGCCACGGTCGCCACGCGCTCCGGCTTCTCCTCGATGGTGGTGGTCCCGAAGCCGTGCTCGATGGTGATGGGCTCGAAGCCGGCGCTGGAGGGTGCCTCGGCGGCGGACTCGGCGGCCGGCGTGGAACAGCCGGCGAGCGCGACGGTCATGGCTGCGGCAGCGGCGAGGGTCAGGAGTTTCGGGGCGCGGAGCATGGGGGCCTTCCAGGGTGACGACAATGACGGGTACCGGCGTGCTACCGGTCGGATCGACCCTCGGAGCATCAGGTAAGGATTACCTTAGCAGGGATTAGCGCATGCGATTGTGACGTTATTCCGACGCCTCGTTCGACCGTCCCGCCCGGTCCGTCGACAGTCATGCGGACACTCACTGACCGCGAAGGAGTGCGCCCGGTGCGGTCGGGGAGCAGAATCCGGTCATGACCCTGCGCTGGTACTCCACCGTCATCGAATCCGCCGATCACCGTGCGCTGGCGCGCTGGTGGGCCGAGGCACTCGGGTGGGAGGTCATGTTTGACACCGACGAGGAAGCCGTCCTCGTACCGCCCTGGGCTCGCGACCTCGGCTCGAAGCTCACCTTCGAGCAGGTGCCGCCCGGACTCGTGTTCGTGCCCGTGGAGCACGCCAAGGAGGGGAAGAACCGCCTGCACCTCGACTTCGCGCCGCACACGAGCCAGGACCGGGAGGCCGAGATCGAGCGCCTCGTGGGCCTCGGGGCGATACGCACCGACGTGGGCCAGGGGGCCGACGTCGGCTGGGAAGTCCTCGCCGACCCGGACGGCAACGAGTTCTGCGTGCTGTCCTCGCGGGAGTACTGATCCCCGGCCGGAGTCCGATCCGGCGGGGCCGCCACCCGCCCGGAAGGACCGCCGGACAGCAGGTCCGACGGCCCTTCGTCACATCCTCAGGGCTGGCCGCCCGGCGGCCCGTTCTCCGTCAGAGTTCGATGCGCTCCGTCTCGATGACTTCCTTGCGGACCTGGCCGCCCACTGTCTCCTCGTGGGTGTGCGCCTCACGGCTGACACGCACCCGCTCGATGGGCACCACGTCCATCTCGACGCGCGGCTTCTCCTCGTACAGGACCAGTTCGACGACGTCACCGCTGAAGGCCGTCTCCACCGCCGAGTACAGGCGCTCGCGCTCGGCCTTGCTGAACGTACCCGAGCCGTCGTCGTAGAGGGGCTTGCCGTCGCTGACCGGGACGCGCTCGACGACGAGCTCCTCGCGCCGGATCTGGACGGTCATGGTGACGTCCTCGGTGACCACGCGCTTGACCAGGCGCACACGTTCCGTCTCCCGGAGTTCGGTGCCGACCCTCAGCTGCTCCTCGGAGCGCGTCATGGCCAGATCACCGTCATCGTCCGTCCCACCCGGGCCGGCACCGCGTCGCAGTCCCTCGTCACGGCGCGGCTGCTCGGCACGCCCCGCGAAGGCGTCGGAGCGCGAGGACCGGTTGCCGCCGGTGGCGGGGGTCTCGGCCAGCGTCTCGTCCTTCGGCGCCATCAGGCCGTAGTAGCGCAGCAGGTGCTGCTCCTCCTCCGGGCTGAGGTGCCCGTCCTGGGACATCTTCGGCGACGAATGGACGGTGCCGTGCGGGTACGGCAGGCGGACGTCGTTCCCGTCGAGGACAGCATCCCGCAGCGGTGCGAAGGACTCCGGCTCGCCCGACGCGTGGGTGGTGATCGTGACCCAGCTGGGTTCGCCGGTGGCATCGTCGACGTAGAGGTGCCCCATCGGCCCGAGGACCGCCCCGTCCTCGCTCAGCACGTTGCCGCCGGCGTTCATCGAGTCCTTCATCTGGTCGAGCGTGATCATGGTGGCCCTTTCGACGTGGATCGTTCCTCCTCACCGTAGGTGCCGATCGACGTGATAGCAAGCATGCTTAGTACCGAACGTGGTCGCCGTCGGCGCCGAAGCTCGGCGATCCGTGGATCCCGCCCTATCCTGTGTCCATGCCGCTGATGAGAAGACCCCTCCGTGCCGCGCGCGTCTCGGACGAATCGCACCGCGTCACGACGTTCGAGCTGTTCTTCGACCTGGTGTTCGTCTTCGCCTTCACGCAGGTCACGGCCTTCATGGCACACGAGCACTCCTTCCTCGGCGTGCTGCAGGGCGTGGTCATCCTGGGCCTGCTCTGGTGGTCCTGGGTGTCCTACTCGTGGCTCTCCAACCAGACGCACGTCGACGAAGGCATCATGCGGTTCGGGCTCTCGGCGGTCATGATCGCCATGTTCATCGCGGCCCTCGCCATCCCCGAGGCGTTCGACGACCTCGACGGCGGCCTCAGCGGACCGCTGGTGCTCGCCCTCGCGTACGCCGTCGTACGCGTCCTCCACGTGACCCTCTACACCTACGCCGCCGGGGACGACGCACCGCTCCGCCGGCAGGTGGCGAAGACCACCGTCGGAATGATCGCGGGCTCGGCGCTCATCGTGACCGGCGCCCTGGTGGGCGGATCCGCCCAGACCTGGTTCTGGCTCGCGGGGTTCGGCGTGGACGCCGGAATCACCTACCTCACCTCAGCCCGCGGCAACTGGCGCGTCCACTCCGCCGCGCACTGGACGGAGCGCTACGGACTGGTGGTCATCCTGGCGCTCGGTGAGTCGATCGTCGCGATCGGCGTCGGCGCGGCCCAGGAACCGGTCAGTGTCCCGATCCTCCTCGGCGCGGTGTTCGGCGTCGCGCTCTCGGTGTGCCTGTGGTGGCTGCACTTCGACGTCACGGCCATCGCCGCCGAACACCGCTTCGCGGCCCTCCGCGGCCAGGAGCGCGCGCGGCTCGCCGTCGACGCCTACACCTACCTGCACCTCCCGCTCGTGGCGGGGATCGTGCTCGCGGCACTCGGCGTCGAGGACGTCCTCGCCCACGTCTACGAGACCGAGGACTTCGGTGCCGTCGGGTCCGTCGCCCTCTGCGGCGGCGCGGGCCTCTACCTGCTCGGTAGCGCGGCCTTCTGGCGCCGGGTCGGTGGCGGGTGGAAGAGGTGGCGGCTCGGCGGAGCCGTCGTCCTGCTGCTCCTCATTCCCGTCGCCGCACCGCTCGCCCCGCTCGCCGCCCTCGCTCTCGTCACTGCGGTGGCCGTGCTCCTCGTCGCGGCGGAGAGCACGCGGTACGCGGAGGTGCGCGCGGCCATCAGGGCTCACCACTGAGCGACCCTTGAGGCGACCACTGCGTCGACCTCTGAGGCGACCACTGCGCCACGGAGCGCGCCTCTGCCGGTCGACGGGTCCACTGTCCGTGTCCGAACCGGCGCGATCGACCGGCGCGACCACCCGGCGCGGCCACCCGGCGCGACCACCGGTCGCGATCAGCCGTCGCGGTCACCCGGCGCGATCAGCCGGTGAAGGCCCTGATGACCAGGAAGACCACGGGCAGGTAAAGGATGCCCGCCACGGTCTGGAGCGTGATGATCGAGGCCATGAGCCGGGAATCACCGCCGAGCGCCCTCGCCATGACGTAGGCCGAGGACGCGGTGGGCAGGGAGAGGAAGAGGATCACCGTTGCCGCCGGTTCGCCGGTGAGCCCCACCAGCAGGCAACCCGCGAGACCGAGTCCGGGCATCACCACGAACTTGACGGCGGTCGCGAGGCCCACGGCACCGAGGTTGCGCCCCATGCTGCGCAGTTCCAGGGCAGCCCCGACGCACAGCAGGCCGAGCGGCAGGGACGCGGCACCGAGCGTCCGCACCAGGCCCTCGACACCCGGGGGCAGCCCGATCCCCGTGACATTCAGGCCGATCCCGATCACGCACCCGAGGATCAGCGGGTTCGTGGCGATGCTGCGGACCGTTCTGCCGACCGTCAGGCGTTCCGCCCCGTACCGCGCGAAGCCGAGCGTGCAGACGACGTTCACGAGCGGCACGAGGATGGTGTTCGCGATCGCGGCGAGCGCCACGCCGTCGGGCCCGAACAGGGCGAGGGCGATGGAGAGGCCGAGGTAGTTGTTGAAGCGGATGCTCCCCTGCAGCACGGAGGTGAACGCGGGCCCGTCCAGGTCCAGCCACCGCTGCGCCACCACGAGTCCCAGGGCTGTCAGGACCACCGGCCCGGCGAGCACCGGCGCCATGAAGGCGATCGGCAACCCGCCGAGGTCCGCGGTCGCCGTGCCGTTGATGAACAGCGCGGGCAGCAGGACGAAATAGCACAGCCGCTCCGCAGGGGGCCAGAACGACGGCGCGAGGAACGCCCGTGCACGGATGCCGTAGCCGAGCGCGATCAGCCCGATCACCGGGCCGAGCGCCACGACGGTCTGCAGGATCACCGGGCGGCACCCCTGCCGGAGGTCAGGATCGGTGCGATCACCAGCCCCGGGCCTGCAGCCACTCGCTCGCCAGCCGGCTCCACTGGCCGGCGGCACCCTGCCCGTCCGCGAGGCCCAGACCGTGCTCACCCTCCTCGAAGACGTGCAGGGCATGCGGGACTCCGTGTGTGGCGAGCGCCTGCGCGAGCCGGTACGCGTGCTCGACGGGGACGGCCTCATCCGCCGCGGTGTGCCAGATGAAGAACGGCGGTGCATCGGCCGTGACGAGACGGTCCAGGGAGGTCGAGGCGCGGAGCGCGTTCCCGGCGTCGGGCCCGAGGAGTTCGTCCTGCGAACCTCGATGTGTTGCCAGTTCCATGGACACGACCGGGTAGCCGAGCACCGCGGCGTCCGCGCGCTCGGCCGGCTCGCCGGAGGGGGCCAATGCTGCCTGCCCAGCAAGGTGTCCCCCGGCGGAGAAGCCCAGCAGGGCCACCCGGGCGGCGCCGGCCGCACGGACGCGCCGGACCTCGGAGCGGACGGCATCGAGCGGTCCTGGGTGCCGCGTCTGCACGGGGTAGTCGAAGACGCTCGCGGACAGGCCGAACGAGCGCAGGCGCTCCGCGACCACCTCCGCCTCGTTGTCGGACAGCATGGTGTAGCCGCCGCCGGGCAGCACGATCACGTGGGAGGAATCCATCCCATCACCGTACTGGGCGGCCGCCTGCGTCACGATCGCGTGACGGTTCGACACGGCCCTGTCCCCCGCACGCCGACGGGTGAAGGATCTGGACCGTGGGAAATACCGGGAGGGATGGCGGGGGACGCCGAACGCGGGTGCACCTCAGCCTCCGCGCGGCCGTCGTGGCAGTGCTGCTGTGCAGTACAGCCTGCGGGAACGGCCCGGGAGGCTTCCTCCGGCAGCCCGCCTGCATGCCCCCGCCGTACGTCATCACCCCCGATCAGGTACGTGCCGGCGGAACGGTGGGCATCGACGCGGGCGAGGCGGACTGCGACCCGACGTACGGCGACGCGGCGCAGGTCGAGGTGTTCGTCACCACGGTCGACGGCGGGCGCATCCTCCGGGAGCTCGCACCCATGACCGACGCGGGTGGCTTCTCCACCGAGGTCGTGGTGCCCCTGGGGACGCCACCCGGCGACTACCTCGTGTCCGCGTACCCGTACGACGTCGACTGGTGCGACGACACCGGTGTCAACAACCGCCTGTCCCGCGCTGCGGGGGACGGACTGGTCCGGGTGTCCTGCGCCGCGGCGGGCCTGCCGCTCGTCGTCCTGCCCTGACCTGTAGCGACATCAGCATCGGCGTCCGTGTCGGCGTGCACTCCGCGCGGGTACCGGCCGGCCCCCGCGCGGACAGGATCCGGCGCGACGACGCCGAGAGCGGCGCCCGGCCGGACCTGTTGACGAAGAAAGCCCCCGGCCATCGGGCTAGGGGCTTTGCGTACGTCCGGAGGGGTGTCAGCCTTCGCACTCGGTGCAGTACTTCTCGCCGTTCTTCTCACGGGCGAGCTGGCTGCGGTGGTGCACCAGGAAGCAGGACATGCAGGTGAATTCGTCCTCCTGCTGCGGGATGACCTGGATGAGGAGTTCCTCGTGGGAGAGGTCGGCCCCGGGGAGGTCGATGCCTTCAGCGGTCTCGCCGTCCTCGACGTCGATCAGTGCGGTCTGCGTGGTCGCACTCCGCTGTGCCTGGATCGCTTCGAGGGACTCGTTGGCCGGCTGGTCTTCCGGGCGAACGCGTGGCTCGTCGTAGTCGGTTGCCATGGGGGTAGATCTCCTTCTATGGGCGGGAATGACGCCCAGATGCCACTCTCAACCTCGGGGGAGGTGGAAGTATTCCATATACCGGGAGCAATATACCTGCTGGCGCTGAGGTTTTTCTCCACCCGTCACCAGCGCATCGATCCGCACTTCATTGTGACGCGACGGCTCCGGCGTGATAGGTGTCGTCGGGCCCCTGCTCCGTGTCCAGCATCACGTCCGGCCGGTCCGTCGCGGCGGGGCGGAGGGCCCCGCGGCCGCCCCCGCGCCGTCGTCGTAGGGTGGACCCGAGACCCCTCCCCGAACGCCGAAGGAGCTTCCCATGGCACTGGCACTCGACCTCAGCGGCAGGACCGCCCTGGTCACCGGATCGACGCAGGGCATCGGGCTGGCCATCGCCGTGGGACTCGCGTCCGCCGGCGCACGCGTCGGCGTCAACGGCCGCAGCAACCGCAGCGTCGCCCGCGCCATGGAGGCCATCCGCAGGGACGTACCCGATGCCGACCTGATTGCCGTCCCCGCGGACGTCACCACGGACGACGGCGTCGCGAGGGCCCTCGGCGTCCTGCCCGCCGTCGACGTCCTGGTCAACAACCTCGGCATCTTCGGCGCGCAGCCCGCCCTGGAGATCGACGACGACGAGTGGCGCCGCTACTTCGAGGTCAACGTGCTCACCGCGATCCGCCTCACGCGCGCCTACCTCCCGGGGATGATCGGTGAGGGCTGGGGCCGAGTGCAGTACATCGCGAGCGACTCCGCCGTCGTCATCCCCGCCGAGATGATCCACTACGGCGTCTCCAAGACCGCGCTGCTCGCTGTCTCCCGCGGCTTCGCGAAGGAGGCCGCGGGGACGGGCGTGACCGTGAACTCGATCATCGCCGGACCCACGCACACCGGCGGCGTCGAGGACTTCGTCTACCAGCTGGTGGACAAGGACCTTCCGTGGGAGGACGCCCAGAAGCAGTTCATGAAGGACCACCGGCCGCAGTCCCTGCTGCAGCGCCTGATCGAACCCGAGGAGATCGCGAACATGGTCACCTACCTCGCCTCGCCGCTCGCCTCGGCCACCACGGGCGCGGCGGTGCGGGTGGACGGCGGATACGTGGACTCCATCCTCCCGTGACGCGCAGCGCGGTCCTGACGCCGCACGGCGCCCTGGAGCCCGGCCCCATGGCCGCGATCCTCGCCAACCACGCCGTCCCGGGATGCGAGGTGACGGACCCGGACGGCCGGCGGCACACCCGGCTGCTCACGACGCCGGGCGGCCCGCGCCGGGTGACCGTCACCGTCCGGCCGGGCGACGTCGAACTCACCGCCGACACGGACGACGACGGCGAGTTCGCGCACCTCGTCACGACGACCCGCGCCTGGCTGGACCTCGACACGGACACAGAGGCGATCGCCCGCGCGTTCGACGCCGACCCACTCCTCGGGCCCCTGGTCCGCGACCGCCCAGGGCTGCGGGCCGTCGGCTACCCCGAGCCGTTCGAGGCCGCGATCATGACGGTGCTCGGCCAGCAGGTGTCCGTGGCGGCCGGCGGGACGTTCGGCGGCAGGCTGGCCGCCGCCTACGGGACGCCGTCGCCGTCGGGCCTCACGGTGTTCCCCATGCCGGAAGCGATCGCGGAGGCGCCACCCGAGGAGCTGCGTGCCGCCGTCGGGGTGACCCGTAGCCGGGCGGCCACGGTGCAGAACGTGGCGCGCGCCGTCGTCGGCGGGTTGTCCCTCGATCCCCTGGCGGAGCCCGTGCGCCTGCGGAAGGAACTGCTGGCCATCCCGGGCATCGGCCCGTGGTCGGCGGACTACCTCGCCGTGCGCGTGCTCCGCGACGCCGACGCCTTCACCCCGGGGGACCTGGTGGCACGCCGAGCCATGGGCAACCCGAGCATCCGGGACGCGGAGCGGAGGTCCGAGGCATGGCGGCCCTACCGCGCCTACGCGCTGTTCCACCTCTGGACCTCCGCGACCTACCGCGGCGGCTGACCCGTCCTAGGCGGACGGGGCCGGCGTCCTGCGGACGCTCCGCAGCGCGATCTCCAGCTCGAAGCGGATCTTCGGGTCCCTGAGGTCGTCGCCGAAGAGTTCCCGCAGCTGCAGCACGCGGTAGCCGACGGTCTGCCCGTGGATACCCAGCTCCTCGGCGATCGGTGATCGCTGGCCCCAGTGCCGGAGCCAGGCGAGGAGGGTGTCCTCGAGCTTCTGCCGCTGGTTCTCCGGCAGCTCCGCGAGCGGTGCGAGGCGACGGCGGGACAGTTCAGCGACCGCCGACGGTTCCGCTGCGAGCACCACCTCGGTCAGGTGCTCGTCCGCCCACACGGGCGGCTCGTCGTCACCCTCACGCGGCGGGAGCATGGACGCGGCGAGGATGGCCAGACGCAGCGACTCCGCGACCTGGTGCAGCTCGCCTGCGGGTCCGACCGCCGCGCTCCGTCCGGTCAGCGTCCGGTGGAGCTCCGCACGGGACACCGCACCGCGCTCGGGCACCAGGGCGACGGCGTCGGTCTCGCGCTCGATGACGATCGCCCCGGGCGCGAGCCGCTGCCGGAGTCCCTGGGCACGGTCGAGCGGGAGGGTGACGACGGCGACCTGCGCCGGCACGGTCCAGTCCGCCAGCTGCGCGGCCTGCCGCAGCGCCGTCTCGTCGGCCTTGCCGAGGAGCAGCAGCTCCAGGAGTTCGGCGCGGCGCCGGTCCACGGCGCCGGCCCGTTCCGACTGCTCGAACGCGTACGCCTCGGCGCTCACGGCCGAGAGCTCGTCGATGTACGCCATGATCGACTCCCCGAGATCCACCACCACAGCCGAGCCGAGTCCCGCGTCCATCGAGCGGCGGGACATCTCCCGGAACGTCACCCGCGCTCCCATCCTGTAGGCGCCGAGCAACGAATCCATGCTGCGCCCCTGACGGAATTCGCCGCGGCCCAGTCCCGCCACCAGCTGGCGGCTCTGGTCGGAAAGGGCGGGCAGCCTCGTGCCCGGCAAGTCGAGAAACCGCTCCAGGGCGGCAGCCACTCCCATCCGCAGTCAGCGGCCGAAGCTCCCCTCGATGGGCCGGGCATAGGCGGGGACCAGCTGGGGGACCGCCTCGATGATGGCTTCCACAAGATTAGCGTTGAGCGGCCGCAGCAGGTCGCTCACATCCGGCGGGAGAGCCAGCCACGGCGGTTCCGGTGGAGCGACGGCTACCTCGTCAGAACCCATATGGACGACCCCCATCTATTTCTCCGTGACAGTTCTTCTCCCCCAACTGTATGCCCGGGATGAAGATCTTTAGCGGCAGAGGCTATATCGTTAGGACAATGATCCGGTTCACGAAGCTGGCGCGTGCAGCATCCGCGCTCACCACCCCGCTCGCGCCGGAAGACTTCCTCGCGCTGTTCAACCCGGTGTACTCCTCACGCCAGCTGCGCGGCGTCGTCACCCGTGTGGTCCACGAAACCGAGGACTCAGCCACCATCTACTTCCGCCCCGGCCACGGCTGGCATGCCCACAAGGCCGGCCAGTGGGCCCGCATCGGCGTGGAGCTGAACGGGGTACGCCAGTGGCGCTCCTACTCCCTCAGCAACGCCGCCGGCCATGATCCCGCCATCACCGTGAAAGATGCCGGCTCCGTCTCGCACGTCCTGGTCCGCGACACCAAGCCGGGCGACGTCCTGTTCCTCGCGCCTCCGCAGGGCGACTTCGTGCTCCCCGAGCACCCGCGGTCGCTGCTCATGCTCACCGCGGGCAGCGGCATCACCCCGGTGATGTCGATGATCCGCACGCTGATCCCGCGCCGCCCCGATGCCGACGTGGTCCTCATCAACTCCAACAGCACCCCCGAGAAGAGCCTGTTCCGGGAGGAACTGGACGAGCTCGCCGACCAGTTCTCCAACCTCACGGTCCGGCACTGGTTCACGAGTGCCCGCGGCCGCCTCGAGTTCACCGCGAAGACCATCGCCGACCTCTGCCCCGACTGGCGCGGACGCGCGGCCTACGCCTGTGGTCCTGAGGGCTTCCTGAACGACGCCGAGGACCTGTGGCAGCGCGAGGCCACGCTGGAGACGGCGCGCACCGTCCCGAATGTCGCCGCGGGTGCGTCCGGCGGGGCCACGCTGACCATCGAGCGCTTCAGCACGGACCTGACGGCCGGGGCCGGGCACGACGGCGGCCTCGTCACCTTCGAGCAGTCGGACCGCGAGGTCCAGGCCGACGGTGACACCCCCCTGCTGGACATCGGTGAGGACGCCGGAGTCCTGATGCCGAGCGGCTGCCGCATGGGTATCTGCCACAGCTGCCTCATCCCGCTCCGCTCCGGCCAGGTCCGTGACCTGCGGACCGGTGAACTGCACAACGAGCCCGGCCAGCTCATCCAGACCTGCGTCTCGGCAGCCGCCGGGCCCGTGAACCTCGACCTTTAAATCCCCCCACCAGAGGAGTCCCCATGACCACCACGCTGACCCGCCCGGGCGCCCTTGCGGCGTCGGGCCACCCCCTGGTCCGTCCCGATGCCGCCAAGCACCTGACGGACGAGCAGGTCGAGGAACTGGGCCGCGAGCTCGACGCCGTCCGCGACGAGATCCTCGCCAAGCGCGGCGCCACCGACGCCGCCTACATCCGGCGCATCATCCGGATCCAGCGCTCGCTGGAGTTCGCCGGACGGGGCACCCTGCTGTTCAGCAAGTACAAGCCCGCCTGGTTCGCGGGGACCGCGATGCTGAGCGTCGCGAAGATCCTCGAGAACATGGAGATCGGGCACAACGTGCTGCACGGCCAGTGGGACTGGATGCGGGATCCCGACATCCACTCCACCACCTGGGAGTGGGACTTCGTGACGCCGGCGCGCTCCTGGCAGCACACCCACAACGATCTCCACCACCGCTGGACCAACGTCATCGGCAAGGACCGGGACATCGGATACAACCTGCTGCGCATGGACCCCGACCAGCCGTGGCGCCCCTTCAACCTGGGTAACCCGCTGTACAACGCGATCCTCGCGCCGGTCTTCGAGTGGGGTATCGCCCTGTACGACCTCGAGATCCCGGAGTACAAGGAGGGCCTGAAGACCAAGGAGGCCATGAACCGCGACCTCAAGGCCGTGGGCGTCAAGGTGCTCAAGCAGTTCTCCAAGGACTATGCCGCGACGCCCGCCGTCGCGATGCTCACCGGCTCCGGCAAGCAGGCCCTCTACGGGACGCTCGCGGCCAATGCGATCCGCAACTTCTGGGCGCACGCCATCATCTTCTGCGGCCACTTCCCCGACGGGACGGACACGTTCACGGAGGAGGAGGTCGACGGCGAGACGCGCGGCGACTGGTACGTCCGCCAGATGATCGGCTCGGCCAACATCTCCGGCTCCAAGTTCATGCACCTGATGTCCGGGAACCTGTCCCACCAGATCGAGCACCACTGCTTCCCCGACCTGCCCTCCAACCGGTACGCCGAGGTCGCCGTGAAGGTCCGCGAGATCTGCACGCGCTACAAGCTGCCCTACACCACGGGCCCCCTGCCCAAGCAGGTCGGCTCCACGTGGGCCAAGATCTTCAAGCTGGCCCTGCCCCCGCGCAAGCAGAAGGCCGCGACGGTCTAGCCCGCGCGGCGTTCCCCGCTCCACCTCGTCCAAACGACAGAAATGACCGCCGAAGAGCCTCTTCGGCGGTCATTTCTGTCCTCTCGGGCGCCTGAGCGGAGGAATGGGCGCCCGGCGCGGCCCAGCTCAGCCCGGAGCGTCCTCCGCAAGCAGCGCATCGACCTGGCCGAGCGCCTCGCGCACGCCCTCCTCCATGCCCATTGCAGCCATCTGCTCGAGCTGCTCCAGCGACTGGAAGGCCGTCGTCATCGTCATGCGTGTGCGCCCGTCGAGATCCTCGAGCGTGACGGTTGCCGTCGTCTCCCCCATGTCCGGCACGGGATCGCCGTTCTCGTCCGCGAAGCCGTCCACGAAGGTCAGGAGGCGGTGGGGCTCGACGGCGGTGATCCGCCACCAGCCCCGCGCCTTCTCGCCGTCGGGCCCGGTCATGAAGTAGGCGGCGCGCCCGCCCTCCTCGAACTCGTAGGTCTCGAAGGTCGCCGGCCAGGTGGGCGGTCCCCACCAGCGCTGGAGCTGGGTCCGGTCCGCCCAGATCCGCCACACGCGTTCGGTGCCGGCGTCGAACTCCGCGACGAGCCGGAAGTGGAGAGCGTCGGTGTCCTTCTCGGTGCTGATGACTGCCATGATGCTGCCTTCCTAGTCCTGATCCGATGCATCCTCGGCGAGGAGGTCGCCGATCCTGTCGATCCGTTGCCGCCAGATGTGCTCGTACTCGTCGAGGAGGCGGCGGGCCCGCTGCACTGCGTCCACCCGTCCCCGCACGATCTGCTCCCGTCCGCGCTTCTCCTTCGTGACGAGCGAGGCCCGCTCCAGGACGGCCACGTGCTTCTGCACAGCGGCGAAACTCATGGCGTACTGCTCCGCCAGGCCGGACACCGAGTACTCGGCGACCAGGACGCGGGACACGATGTCCCTCCGGGTCGCGTCGGCGAGCGCCTGGAACAGACGGTCCACCTCGTCCTCACTCATCTGAACTACAACCATATGGTTGTACGTTACGCAGGGTTTGGACGCCGGTCAAGGATGGCGCTCACCCGTGGGTCCCGCCACCCCGCCGAAAGGACAGAAATGACGCGTCAAAGCGCCCCGGCGTCGTCTTTTGTGTCCTCTCGGCGCCCGTGGGGACACCCGGCAGGACGTGATACCCGTTATGGCACGCGTCCGGGGAGCCTGCGAGACTGGCCCCATGACCCGCGGAATATATGTGAGCGCCATGACCAACGGCTCCGGCAAGTCCCTGATCTCCCTGGGCCTGGCGGACATGCTGCACCGGCACGCCGACCGCGTGGGCTTTTTCCGGCCCATCGTCGAGGGCAGTGACCCCTCGGCGGATCCGATGGTGCGCCTCATGCAGCGCGCCTTCGACCTCCCCGAGAGCCGCGCCCGGGGCGGCCTGACCCGCGCCGAGGCACGTGCACTCCTGGTCACGGGTGATCGCGCCGAGATCGACGCGCGGTGCGTCGCCATCTACAGCGAGATCGCCGCGGAGTGTGACGTCGTCATCGTCGAGGGCACCGATCTCTCCGGCAACGACGCCGCCGTCGAGTTCGACCTCAACGCCCGCCTCGCCAACAACCTCGGCGCCATGGTGCTCGCCGTCGTGAGCGCGAAGGACATGTCCGTGGAGGAGGCGGCGGACACCGTCGACGTCGCCCGCCGCGAACTCGACGCCGCGAAGGTGTCCCTCCTGGCCATGATGGTCAACCGGGCGGCGGACGACGCCGTGACCGCCATCAGCGAGCAGGTGCGGCCCGGGCGTTCCGGACGGCCCGTCTACGTCATCCCTGAACTGACCGAGATCTCCCAGCCCACGGTGTCCGAGGTCTCCGTCGAGCTCGGCGCGCGCCAGATCGCCGGCAACTCGAACCTGGAGCGTGACGTCACGAGCGTGCGCGTCGCCGCCATGAACGTCGGCAATTTCCTGCACCTGCTCACGGACGGCGCGCTGGTGATCGTGCCCGGCGACCGCGCTGACGTGCTCGTGGCGACCCTGGCGTCGTCGTTCTCGCCCGAGTTCCCGGTACCCTCGGGCATGTTCCTCACCGGCGGCCTCGCCCCGGATCCCAACATCCTCGCCCTCCTCGCGCAGGCGCCGTTCCCGGTCTTCGCGCTCGACGACGACACCTACACCGCGGCGCGGCGCGTCAGCAAGGTGCGCGGGGAGATCGCGAGCGGACTGCGGCGGAAGGCCGCCGCTGCACTCGGCGCCTGGTCACGGCAGGTCGACGAGAACGAGCTGCTCGAGCGCCTCGAACTGCCACGGCCCGTGAGCATGACCCCGCTGCGCTTCCTGCACGAGCTGATCCAGCGTGCGCGGGCCGAGCGGAAGCACATCGTGCTGCCCGAGGGCGAGGACGTCCGCGTGCTGAAGGCGGCCGAGATCCTGCGCCGCCGGGACGTCTGCGATCTGACGGTCCTCGGGCCGGATGCTCGCATCCGCGAGCTCGCGTCCGGGCAGGGTATCGACCTCACGGGCATCACGCTGATCGACCCCGCCTCCTCGGACCTCCTGGAGGAGTTCGCCGCCGAGTACGCCCGCCTCCGCGCCCACAAGAACGTCTCACTCGACCAGGCCCGCGAAAGAATGCTCGAAGGAGCATACTTCGGGACCATGATGGTGCAGCTCGGGAAGGTCGACGGCATGGTGTCCGGCGCGGCCCATACGACGGCGAACACCATCCGCCCCGCGCTGGAGTTCGTGAAGACGAAGGACGGCGTGAAGATCGTGTCCTCGGTGTTCCTCATGCTGCTCCAGGACCGCGTGCTCGTCTACGGCGACTGCGCCGTGAACCCGGACCCGAACGACGAGCAGCTCGCGGACATCGCCGTGGCCTCGGCGGAGACCGCCGAGCAGTTCGGCGTGCAGCCGCGGGTCGCCATGCTGTCCTACTCCACCGGGGAGTCCGGGTCCGGCGGCGCGGTGGACGAGGTCCGGCGCGCTACCGAGCTGGTGCGGAAGCTCCGCCCGGACCTCGCCGTGGAGGGCCCCATCCAGTACGACGCGGCCGTCGACGCCTCGGTCGCGGCCTCCAAGCTGCCCGGATCGTCCGTTGCTGGCCAGGCGACGGTGTTCATCTTCCCCGACCTCAACACCGGCAACAACACCTACAAGGCCGTCCAGCAGTCGGCCGGCGCGGTCGCCGTCGGACCCGTCCTCCAGGGCCTCCGGAAGCCGGTCAACGACCTCTCCCGCGGCTGCACCGTGGAGGACATCGTCAATACGGTGGCCATCACCGCCGTCCAGGCTCAGCAGCCCACCTCCTAGCCGTTCCCATCGACCCGCTCCAGGACAGGACCCCATGATCATCCTCGTCATCAACTCCGGCTCCTCCTCGCTCAAGTACCAGGTGCGCGAGGGCGACGACGTCCTGGCGGAAGGCCTCGTCGAGCGCATCGGCGAGGCGGAGGTCCCCGACCACGCCGCCGCCCTCGACCGCGTGGACCGCGAGGTGGCGGAGGCACTCGGCGAGCGCACGATCGACGCCGTCGGGCACCGCGTGGTGCACGGCGGCGAACGGTTCAGCGAACCCGTGCTGATCGACAACGAGATCACCCGCGCGATCGAGCGCCTCAACCCGCTCGCTCCCCTGCACAATCCCGCGGCCGTCACGGGTATCCGGGCCATCACCGAGAAGTGGCCTGACCTGCCGCAGGTGGCCGTGTTCGACACCGCCTTCCACCGCACACTGCCCGAGCGCGCCTGGCGGTACGCCGTGCCGGACGAGCTGTACCGAAAGCACGGCATCCGCCGCTACGGTTTCCACGGCACTTCGCACGCCTACGTGGCGCGTGGTGCGGCCGAGCTCCTCGGGACGGACGCGTTCACGGGGGTCATCGCGCATCTCGGCAACGGCGCCTCGGTCGCGGCCGTGCGTGACGGCGAAAGCATCGACACATCCATGGGCTTCACGCCCCTCGAAGGGCTCGTGATGGGGACGCGGTCCGGGGACATCGACCCGTCCATCCTGCTGTTCCTTCTGCGTGAGGGGTACAGCGAGAAGGACCTCGACACGCTGCTCAACCGGAACAGCGGGCTCAAGGGCCTCACCGGTACGAACGACATGCGCTCCGTCTCGGAATCCGCGGACTCAGGCGACGAGCGGGCGAAGCTCGCGGTCGAGGTGGCGTCCTACCGGCTGGCGAAGTACGTGGGCGGCTACCACGTCGCCGTCGGCGGTGCCGAGGCCCTCGTGTTCACCGCGGGCATCGGGGAGAACGCGGCCGACTTCCGCGCCGCCGTCGTCTCCAAGCTCGGGGCCCTCGGCCTCGAGCTCGACGAGAGCCTCAATGCCGAGCGCAGCAAGCATGCGCGCGTGATCAGCACGCCGTCGTCCGCGTTCCCCGTCCTCGTGGTGCCCACGGACGAGGAGGCGGCGATCGCGGAGGCCACCGCCGCCGTCGTCGCCGGGTCCTGACCACGGCACCCACCCCTCCGACGCGGCGCCGCTCCCTGACCGGGTCCTGACCACTGCACCCACCCCTCCGACGCGGCGCCGCTCCCTGACCGGGTCCGTCGCCGGGTCGTGACCACAGCGCCCACCCCTCCGACGCGGCCTCGCCTCCGTGGCCGCGTCCGAGCACCGGGGCACGCCGCCGACGGCAGGGCTCCGGCAGACTGAGGCCATGACGATCATCCGCATGGCCCTCCTGTTCGTCCTCGCCGCGGGCGCCGAGATCGGCGGGGCGTGGCTCATCTGGCAGGCGGTGCGGGAGGGCAGGCCGTGGTGGTGGGCCGGGCTCGGCATCATGGCGCTCGGCGCCTACGGCTTCGTCGCGACCCTGCAGCCCGACCCGAACTTCGGGCGCATCCTCGCGGCGTACGGCGGTGTCTTCGTGGCGGGTTCGCTGGCGTGGGGCATGCTCATCGACGGCTTCCGCCCCGACCGCTGGGACATCCTCGGATCGGCGGTCTGCCTGGTCGGCGTCGCGCTGATCATGGTCGTGCCACGCTCGCCGAGCTGACGCGGCAGGGCAGGTCCTCCTGCGCCGACGCAGGTGCAGACGCTCCCACTGACCAAGCCGGATCAGTGGGCACAGGCGCCTGTTCCCACTGACCGGGCGCGGTCCGTGGGCAGAACGCCCCAGACAGGGCGTGCACCCCCGGTAGATGACCTACGCGGCGCCGAGCAGCCTCGCCACACCGGCCGCCACCGCCCCGAGAGCCACGACCACCAGGAACGGCGCCCGCAGCCACAGGGCGACGGCGGCCACCAGCAGCGCGACGACCCGCGCGTCGACGGCGAGCTCCTGGCCGGATGCGAAGGTGTTCACGGCCGTCAGCGCCGCGAGCAGCCCGATGGTCAGCGAACCGGCCACCCGGAGCATCCGCGGATTGTCGAGCAGCGTGGCCGGGACCAGGAACCCGAGGAACTTCGTGGCGATCGAGATGGCGCACGCGAGCAGGATCCAGCCCCAGAGGCTCATGCGTCCTCCCGTCCGCCGGACTGCCGTGGGACCCCGGGCTGCCGTGGGACCCCGGACTGCAGAGCGACGCCAAACCCCCCGGCGCCTTCGGACCGCCCGGCGCCTTCGGACTGCCGAGCTACGCCGGACCGCGCGCCGTCGGGCTCCCCGGCAGCGCCATCGGGGTACGGGTCGACGTCGGGCTCGAGGCCTTCCGTCGCCGGCCCCAACCCCGAGAGCCCCAGCACTGCGGCGACCACCGCGGCGATGAGGATCGGGACACCGGGCGGCACGAGCGGCACCGCGATCAGGGTGACCACGGCGCAGACGACGGCGATCGCCGCGGGCTCCCGCGCGCGGATCCGCGGCCAGAGCAGGCCGAGGAACGCGGCGACGGCGGCTCCGTCGAGTCCCCACGTGGCCGGATCGCCGAGGGCGTTGCCGGCGAGGGCCCCGACGAGCGTGAAGAGGTTCCACAGGACGAAGACGCCGATCCCCGCGGCCCAGAACCCGCGGCGCTGCTCCTGCGGATCCGTCTGGCCCGTCGCTGTCGCCACGGATTCGTCGATCGTGAGGTGCGCCATCGGCAGCTTCCGCCAGCGGGGAGGCCTGAGCAGGACATTGACCTGCATCCCGTACACGCCGTTCCTGATGCCGAGCAGGGCGGCTGCGGACATAGCCGAGAGCCCGCTGCCACCGCCCGCGACGACGCCGATGAATGCGAACTGCGATCCGCCGCTGAACAGCAGCAGGCTCAGGGCCATGGTCTGCAGGAGGTCGAGTCCCGCGGCGACGGACAGGGCACCGAAGGACAAGCCGTAGAGGCCGGTGGCGATGGCCACGGAGAGGGCGATCCTGACCGCCGGTGACTGGAGGAGCTGCACCTGATAAGGCTAGGCGAGCCGCCGCCCCGGCTTCCCATTCGGGTTCACATGGTGAAGAGTGGGAAACGAAGCATACTTACTACCCGGAGGAGTGCGACATGAAAGCCGTGACATGGCAGGGCAAGCGCAACATCAGCGTGGAGAACGTGCCCGATCCCACGATCCAGGAACCGACCGACGCGATCGTCCGGATCACCTCGACAGCGATCTGCGGCTCCGATCTGCACCTCTACGAGGTCCTCGGCCCGTACATGCACAAGGGAGACATCCTGGGGCACGAGCCCATGGGGATCGTCGAGGAGGTCGGCGCGGGCGTGACCAACCTGAAGGTCGGCGACCGCGTCGTCATCCCCTTCAACATCTCCTGTGGCTACTGCTTCATGTGCACCCGAGGCCTGCAGTCCCAGTGCGAGACCACCCAGGTGCACGAGCAGGGATCCGGCGCTGCCCTTTTTGGATTCTCCGAGCTGTACGGCTCCGTCCCCGGAGGACAGGCGGAGTTCCTGCGGGTGCCGTTCGCCGACTACGGACCGGTGAAAGTCGGGCACGACCTGCCGGACGAGCGCTACCTCTACCTCTCGGACATCCTCCCCACTGCCTGGCAGGGCGTGCAGTATGCGGACGTCCCGAAGGACGGAGTGCTCACCGTGTACGGCCTGGGCCCCGTCGGCCAGTTCGCCGCCCGCATCGGCAAGTATCTCGGACACCGCGTCATCGCTGTCGAGCCCATCGCCGAGCGACGCGAGATGGCCAAGCGCCACGGCATCGAGACCATCGACTTCACGAAGGACACCGCCGAGGAGCTCCGCAGCATGACGAACGGCCGCGGCCCCGACGCGATCGTTGACGCCGTCGGCATGGAGGCACACGGCTCGCCGGTCGGTGCGTTCGCGCAGAATGCCGTGGGGATCCTGCCGGACAGGCTGGCGCAGAAGGTCATGGAGACCGGTGGCAGCGATCGCGTCTCGGTCCTGCACTCGGCGATCGACGCCGTCCGCCGGGGCGGCACGCTGTCCCTCAGTGGCGTCTACGGCGGGTCCGCGACCCCCATGCCGCTGCTGACCATGTTCGACAAGCAGGTCCAGTTCCGCATGGGCCAGTGCAACGTGCGGCGCTGGACGGACCAGCTCCTGCCGATCGTGGAGGAAGCATCGGATCCGCTCGGCGTCACCGACCTCATGACGCACGAGGTCTCGATCGACGAGGCGCCGGCCGCCTATAAGAACTTCCAGAAGAAGACGGACGGCACCATCAAGGTGGTGCTCAAGCCCCAGGGCGTCACGGTCTGACGGCACGGCGTCGGACCAGCACGACGGCGCCGGTCCGGGCCGGGTGACCGATCCGGGCCGACGGACGTCGGGCCGGGATCGCGAGGGGCCCCGCCGCACCGAGCCGGCGCACGTCAGGCCGAGGTCGCGTGGGGCCCAGGCCGTACCGGGCCGTATCCCGTGGGGCCGTGGCGGCATCGAACTCGCGCCGTCGCGCATGGATCCGGCGCTATGCAGGACGGCGCGAGAGTCCCGGATCACCAGTCGCGGCGAGAGCCGGAGATCAGTCGGTCTCCGGCTCTTCCCGCGCTAGAGATTCGTGCGGATTCGTCTCGCCCCGAGCCATCTGCAGCGCGTCGGCCGCACGCACGAGGGCAAGATGGGAGAAGGCCTGCGGGTAGTTGCCCGCCATGCGGCCGTTCTCGGCGTCGTACTCCTCCGACAGCAGGCCCAGCTCGTTGGAATAGCCCACCAGCTGGTCCATGAGGCGCGCGGCGTCGTCGAGCCGGCCGCTGTGCGCGTACTGCTCGACGAGCCAGAACGAGCAGGCGAGGAACGGGTGCTCCCCGGGCTCGAGACCGTCGTCGGACTCGCCTGTGCGGTACCGCAGCAGGAGCCCGTGGGGATCCAGGAGGTGCTGCTCGATCCGCTGGACCGTGCCCAGCATCATCGGATCGTCGTAGTCGAGGAACCCCACCTGCGGAAGCTGCAGGAGGGAGGCGTCCACCTCACCGCCGTCGTAGACCTGCGTGAAGGAGTTCAGCCCGTGGTCGAACCCGCGCTCGAGGATCTCGGCGCGCAGCCCGTCCCGCAGGCCGATCCAGTGATCGAGTGGCCCGCTGAGCCCGTGGTCCCGGACCGCGCGCACGGCGCAGTCGAAGGCCGCCCACATCATGACCCGCGAGTGCGTGAAGTACTGCAGATCTCCGCGCATCTCCCAGATCCCGTGATCGCGATCGTCCAGGTGGTTCTCCGCGAAGGTGAGCAGCGCGCGCTGGAGGGGCCACGAGAAGCTGTCCTCGGTGACGCCGTGGCCGCGCAGCTTCTCGAGGGCCACCATCACCTCCCCGACGACGTCGGCCTGGTACTGGCCCACGGCGCCGTTGCCCACCCGCACGGGCGTCGATCCCGCGTAGCCGGGCAGGTGCCCGAGCTCGCGTTCCGGCAGCCTGCGCTCGCCGGCGAGCCCGTACATGATCTGCAGGTCCTCGGGATCACCCGCGACCGCCCGCAGCAGCCAGTTGCGCCACTCGTGGGCCTCGTCCGCGAAGCCGTGCGTCATCATGGCCTCGAGCGTCAGCGCCGCGTCACGCAGCCAGCAGAAGCGGTAGTCCCAGTTGCGCGCGCCGCCGAAGTGCTCCGGCAGCGAGGTGGTGGGAGCGGCGACGATCCCGCCGGTGTCCTCGTGCGTGAGCGCCCGCAGCACCAGCAGCGAGCGCCGCACGGCGTCGGTGTAGCGTCCGTCGTCGACGCAGCTGGCGGCCCAGGCGCGCCAGTAGGTGATGGTGGTGTCCAGTGCGTCATCGATGTCCAGCGCCGGCGGCGTCTCCCGGTGGGACGGGTACCAGACGAGTTCGAGGTCGACGACGGCACCCGCGATCACCGGGAACGTCCCCTCATGGCGGTGGTCGGCGGCCCTCAGGCGCGGTCCGCGGAGCAGGAGCGCATCGGGACCGGCGATGGCCAGCAGGACCGGGACGCCGTCCTCGGTGCCCTGGCTGACCCATGGGAGGATCTCCCCGTAGCCGAAGCGGATCTGCACCTCCTGCCGCATGGAGACGGTGCCGACGAGCCCCTGGATGCGCCGCACCACGTTGGCCCGCCGGTCCGTGACCGGCATGAACTCGGTCACCAGCACCTCACCCTCGTCGGTCTTCCAGTGGGTCTGCAGGACGAACGTCGAATGGATGTAGGTGCGGCTGACGACGGTGGCGGTGGGCGAGTCCGGCGCGAGGAGCCAGCGCCCGTGATCCGGCGTACCGAGCATGGCGGCGAACACCGACTCGGAGTCGAAGCGCGGCATGCAGAGCCAGTCCACGCTGCCGTCCCGGGAGATCAGGGCACCGGTGTGCAGGTCGGAGACGAGCGCGTAGTCCTTGATCGGTGATTGCATCTTCCCACTCAACCACAGGCCCACCGCGGGGCCGAAGAGCTAGTGCGTCCTGGTGTCGAGGGCCAGCCGTATCCGCGCCGGCACGTCGGTGGTCAGCTCCTGCACGCCGAGGCCGGCGAGGTACAAGGCGTCCTCCTCGGTGTTGACGGTCCATACCCGGACCCTCGTGCCCTCGTCGATCCACCGACGGACCCGCTCGGGGTGGTCCCGGACATACTGGACGCCCGGGCCCGCCATGCCGACCTCCTGCCGGTCGATCAGCTCCTCGCCCTCCTTCAGCGCCCTCCGCATCACGTTGATGAGCGCGCCCTCGGCGATCGAACCGAACCGCAGGGCGTCCCGCACCTCCTGCGGCTCCACATCGGCGACCAGCTGGCACAGCAGGTGGTGCGGCGCGGTCTCGGCGAGCTGATGCATGGAATCCGGGTTGAAGCTCATGAAGCTCACCTCGAGGAGGCCCAGGGTGGACGATTCCGGGTCCCACCCCTCGTCCATGAGGAACGCGATGAGTGACTCCTCCAGCCGCAGACCGGACGGACTCGGGTGCTTCAGTTCGATGGCCAGCTTCAGGGGGCGCCCCGCTGCGCGCAGGAGCTGCAGCAGGTCGGCCAGGCTGAGCACCTGGTCGCCCACCTCGCCGTAACCCTCCGGGAGGTCCACGCCCTTCCAGGACGAGGCGTCCAGCGCCCTCAGCTCTGCCAGCGTGTGGTCCGCGACGTCGCCGGTGCCGTTCGTGGTCCGCTCCAGTGTGGTGTCGTGGAAGCACACGAGCTGACCGTCGCGGGTCAGGTGCACGTCGCACTCGACGCCGTCGGCCCCGTCCGCCAGGGCCTGCAGATACGCCGCCCGGGTGTGCTCTGCATAGGTGCCGCTGCTGCCACGGTGGGCGAAGATGACAGGAGTCACGGGGCAACCTCTCGGTGGGGTCGGGGGTCCGGCTCCCACCGTACGTGACCGCTTCGCCGGTTGCCCGTCGCCGCCTCCCACCGCGGAGAGCCGGACCGCGTCGATAGACTCGGGAGGGTGAATGACCTGATGACCTCCTCGGACGCGGAGCGGGCGGCCGCCCTCCGCCGCATGAAGACCGTGGCGACCGGACTGCTGGCCGTCATGGCCGTCATCTTCGTGGTGGCTTTCGCACTCCAGGACTCCTACCCCTGGCTGCAGTACGTCCGCGCGGCGGCCGAGGGCGGCATGGTCGGCGCCCTGGCCGACTGGTTCGCGGTGACGGCGCTGTTCAAGCACCCGATGGGCCTGAAGATCCCGCACACGGCGATCATCCCCCGGAAGAAGGACCAGATCGGCGAATCGCTGGGCCAGTTCGTGGAGGAGAACTTCCTCTCCGAGGACGTCGTGCGCGCCAAGCTCGACTCCGCCCGCATCGCCCAGAAGGCGGGCGTGTGGCTGGAGAAGCCGGAGAGTGCCGACCGTGTGGCTGTGGAGGGCGCCGCGCTGATCCGCGGCCTGTTCACGGTACTGAACGACGACGCCGTCCAGGGTGTCATCGAGTCCATGGTCCGGAAGCATCTGCTCGATCCGCCGTGGGGACCACCCGTGGGCAGCATCGCGGAGAGGATCTTCGCCGAGGGCCACCACCACCAGCTCGTGGACCTGCTGGTGGAGCGCGCTGCGGACTGGGTGGACGCCAACTATTCGGTGGTCACGAGGGTTGTCGCGCAGCGGTCCCCCACCTGGGTCCCACGCCTCGTCGACGGGGTGGTCGGCGACCGCGTCCACGCGGAACTCTCGAAGTTCATCCGCGCAGTGCAGGAGGATCCACAGCACGACGTCCGCATCTCCATCGACACGTACCTCCGTGATCTGGCCCAGGACCTGCAGCACAAACCCGAGACCATCGCGAAGGCGGAGGAGATCAAGGGCCAGCTCCTCGACGATCCACGCGTCCGCGACCTGACGGCGCGCACGTGGTCCACCATCAAGAACGCCCTGCTCGATGCCGTCAACGACCCCGAGAGCGAACTGACCACGAAGTTCAAGGCGGCCGTGCAGGACTTCGGCTCACGCCTGACGAACGACGCCGACCTCGCGGCCAAGGTGAACCGCTGGATCGCCGACGCGGCCTCCTACGCGGTCCGTACCTACCGCAGTGAGATCGCGGGGGTCATCTCGGAGACGGTGGGCCGCTGGGACGCCGAGGAGACCTCCCGCAAGATCGAACTGCAGGTCGGCAAGGACCTGCAGTTCATCCGCATCAACGGCACGGTGGTCGGTTCGCTGGCGGGACTGCTGATCTTCACCGTGGCCCACGCGATCTTCGGTTAGGCGCGCGTCTTCGGCCCGCCCGTCAAGCCTGCTTGTTCCCGGCATCCCGCCGGGACAGCTCGAGCACGTCGGCGAGTTCTCCGGGGATGGTCTGGGGCAGGGGCCCGAACGCCTCACGCGTGGTCCTGATGACCCCCTTGCCCATGAGGTGGTTGCCTGTTCCGCCGATCACGGCGCCTGCACCGAAAGGCAGGGCGCGGCCGAGCATGAAGCCACCCTGCTTCGCCAGGAACTTCTTCAGGAAGCGCCGCTGGATCGAGCGCGTCACGGTCCTGACCATCGAGGCAGGGGCGGCCTTGTTGACGAGCTGGCCCCAGTACTGGGGAGCGCCCTGGCCCGCCGAAGCACCCAGGATGGAGCGGATCAGCGCCGTGCCCTCCTCCCCCATGAGGATCGCCATGACCATGGCGCGTGAACGCTCGGGGTCCTCGGTGCTGACGCCGTGCAGTTCCGCGATGGACTCCGCGAAGAGCGCCGTCGCCTCGAGGAACCCGACGGTCGCCGCGGCGGAGAGTCCGAGGGAGGCCAGCGTCCCGACGGCCGGCACCGCTGCGGTGGCGCCGACGGCCGCTCCCGCCACCGTCGTCGCGCGCAGGTAGTCACGCTCGAGCAGCCGGGCGAGCTCCGCAGGCGACGCCTCGGGGTGACGCCTCCTCAGCCGCTCGAGATTGGACAGGACGAACGGGCGCTGGACGTCGAGGGCGCGCTCCACGGCGCGAAGGATGGCCGGCTTCGGGTTGCCGTCCTTGTCGAACAGCGTTCCGTTGGCGGCCTTGACTGCCGGGTTCTCCTTGGTGCGGCCAAACATGGTGGTCCCTCCGATGGTTCGTATGCCCCTGATTCGAGTGTAGGTGCGGCATCGCCCTGCCCGCCCGGGGTTCTGTCTGCGGTGCAGGAGCGGATCCGGATGTCCGCCTGTAACAGCGAAGGGCGCCACCGGTCCGGTGACGCCCTTCGACAGCTGTTCCCCCACGGTTCAGCCGATGGTGCAGATCAGACGCGCGAGCCCTTGCGACCGGTGATGAGGCCGTAGATGAAGAGCACGATCAGGGCGCCGAGGACGGCGAAGAGGATCGACGGCAGGGAGAACGTGCTGCCCATGTTGATGCCGAGGATGCTGCCGCCGATGAACCCGCCGAGGAAGGCGCCGACGACGCCCAGGATCATGGTGACGATGATGCCGCCGCCCTGCTTGCCGGGCATGATCAGCTTGGCGAGGGCGCCGGCGAGAAGGCCGAGGATAAGGAATGCGATGAAACTCATGTGGTGCTCCTTGAGTGATGAGGCATCCTGTCCGGGGACAGGATGCTGTCGAGTACTACGGTGCATCGAAGTGCAACTGGCTGCAACTGTACTTCATCAGCATGCTTAGGGTGCAATCGTAGCACCACGCTAATCCTGCTTAGCAAGAGGTCGCGGGCAACATTCTCCGAATCGATACGGGGCAGGCCGACGCGGCGTGGTGCCATCAGGCACCCCGGTTTTCCGGCGATCCACCCGTATGCTGAGCGCAAGCGGGCCGCCCCGGGAGTAAGCGGCAGAGTCAGTGAAACCGCTGGGGAATTCTCTCGAATCTGCCAATACGTCACACCGGAGGAGTTTTTGTCATGCGAATCGGTTCGTCAATCTTTCTTATTGCACTCGGTGCAATTCTTGCTTTCGCCGTGCAGGTCCAGGTCAGCTTCGTCGACCTGGCACTCGTCGGCTACATCCTGATGGCGGTCGGCGTGATCGGCCTCATCGCCTCCCTCGTCCTGGCGGCCCCTCGCCGTCAGGCGCGTGTCTCCGAGTCCCGCTCGGTCGTGGATCCGAACACGGGCGAGACCATCACGCGCAGGGAGTCCCGCGACACCGGCCTCTGATCCGGGAGCACACACTCACGAGGAGTAGGGGAAGGCCGGGGCATCGTCCCGGTCTTCCCTTTTCTGTGTTTACTTCCGGGTAGGTGCGAAAGTGCTTGACGTCACAGGAAAACCGGGTCTAGAGTCACTCAAACACAGACAAAGCCACACGGTCGGGGTTACTCGATCCGAGACGACGGGGTCCTCATGTTCGCGGAAGAGCGGTACCGGCAGATCAGCACCATGGTCCTCGCCGATGGCCGCGTCACGGTGTCCGCGCTCTCCTCCCGCTTCGGGATCACCAAGGAGACCGTGCGGCGGGACCTCGCCCTGCTCGAGAACGACGGCGTCCTGCGTCGGGTACACGGCGGGGCCATCGCGGGCAGCGGTGCCACCACCGACGAGCCGAGCCTCAGCAGCCGCTCGGCCCGGCGCTCCCCCGAGAAGAAGCGCATCGCCGGGGCCGCCCTCGACCTCGCACCCCTCGCCGGTGCCGTCGTCGTCGATGCCGGCAGCACCACCGGCGCCCTGGCCGAGCTCCTCGTGGCCGAAGCACGGACCGGCCTGGCCGTCATCACGCACTCCGTACCCGTCGCCGCCATGATCTCGGGTGCGGGGCTGAGCGTCGAGCTGGTGGGAGGGCGCGTCCGTGCCCTCACCAGCGCGGCCGTCGGCAGCAGCACGGTGTCGCACTACGAACGCCTGCGGGCGGATGTCGCGTTCATCGGGACGAACGGCCTCGCGGCCGGCTTCGGCCTGAGCACACCGGACGTCGACGAGGCTGCCGTCAAGACCGCCATCCTTCGTTCCGCCCGGCGTGTAGTGCTGCTGGCGGACTCGTCGAAATTCGACGAGGAGACCCTGATCAGTTTCGCCACCCTGGAGGACATCGATGTACTCATCACCGACCGCGCGCCCCGGGGCGCCCTCGCCGAGGCGCTCGCCGCTGCCGATGTGGAGGTGACGGTCGCATGATCCTCACCCTCACCGCGAACCCCAGTATCGACCGCACCGTCGAGCTCACGGAGCCCCTGGCGCGCGGCGCCGTGCAGCGGGCCGCCCGCGTGGTCCAGGAAGCCGGCGGCAAGGGCGTGAACGTCAGCCGGGCTCTCGCGATGTCCGGGACGCGCACCCTCGCGGTCCTTCCCGGGGACGACGACGACCCCGTGCTGGCCGGCCTCAGCGCCGTCGGGGTCCCGTTCCGCAACCTGCCCGTCGGAGCGGGCCTGCGCACCAACACCGCGATCACCGAGCCGGACGGCACGACGACGAAGATCAACGAGCCCGGCCCCGAGCTATCCTCCGGGCTGATCGACCGTCTCGTCGCCGTCGTCGTCGAGGAGAGCGACGGCGCCGACTGGCTCGTCCTGGCCGGGTCCCTGCCGCCGGGCGTCCCCGCGACCTTCTACACCACGGTGACCGCGGCGGTCCGTGAGGCCTACGGCCTGTCCGCTCCCCTCATCGCCATCGACTCCTCCGGCGAGCCGCTCATCGAGGCGGCGGCCGGGGTCCCGGCACCCGATCTGCTGAAGCCGAATGCCGAGGAGCTCAGCGAGCTCACCGGCATCGGCACGGGTGACGAGCTCGAGCACGATCACGAACTGGCCGCGAAGGCCTGCGCGGTGCTCATCACCGCGGGGGTGGGTGCGGTACTGGCGACCCTTGGTTCCAAGGGTGCCCTGCTCGTGACGAACGCGGGGGCCTGGCACGCCGTGCACCCGCCCGTCACGGCGCGTTCCACGGTCGGTGCGGGAGACTCCGCACTGGCCGGCTACCTGCTGGCGCACAGCGCAGGCGAACTCCCCGAGAACTGCCTGCGCCAGGCTGTCGCTCACGGATCGGCGGCTGCCGCCCTTCCTGGCTCCACCGTCCCATCGCTCGACCGGACGACGCCCGCCGCCGTCACCGTCACCCCCCTCATGGTCACCCTTCCCGTGATCGAACCAAGCGCTACCGGGTCCATCGCCGGACCCAAAGCACAGGAGGAATTCTGATGTCCGAACTCATCACCCCGGAGCTCGTCTCCCTGGACGAGGACCTGGGGGCCGAGCGTTCCTCGGTGATCCGGTACCTCGCGGAACAGGTCGCCGCGCAGGGGCGCTCCACGGAGGTCGACGCCCTGTACGCCGACGCCCTCGCCCGGGAGGAGAAGACCTCCACCGGCGTCCCCGGTGGTATCGCCATCCCGCACTGCCGCTCGAAGGCCGTCTCGGAGGCGACGCTCGCCATGGCCCGCCTGTCCCCGGCCGTCGACTTCGGCGCCAAGGACGGCCCCGCCGACCTCGTGTTCTTCATCGCGGCTCCGGACGGCGCGGACCAGGAGCACCTGAAGCTCCTCTCGAAGCTCGCCCGATCCCTCATCAGGAAGGACTTCACGGCTTCGCTGCGGGCCGCCCGGACCCCGGCGGACGTCGTCGCGCTGGTCAACGGCGCCCTCGGGATCGGTGAGCCGGCCATCGCGGGCGACGGCGCCCACGCGGCCGGCAGCACCGCAGCCGGCACCGCCGCCGGCGACCGCTCGAGCGAGGCAGCCGCGACCCTCGGAACGTCACCGTCGGGCACCGACACCACGGGCCCCGCCGTCGAGCAGGGACGGTCCACGGACACGAAGGTCCGGCGCCTCGTCGCGGTCACCGCGTGCCCCACGGGGATCGCCCACACCTACATGGCTGCGGACTCACTCGTCGCCGCCGCCAAGGAGCGCGGGGTCGACCTCCAGGTCGAGACGCAGGGCTCCTCCGGAGCGACTCCGCTGGACCCCGCGGTCATCGCGGCGGCCGATGCCGTGATCTTCGCCGTCGACGTCGACGTCCGCGACAAGCAGCGCTTCGCCGGCCTCCCCGTCATCAGCGCGCCCGTGAAGCGCGGCATCGACGAGCCCGGCGAGATGGTCGAGGAAGCACTCGCGGCCGCCTCGAACCCCAACGCCCGCAGGGTCGCCGGCACGGCCGGCGGGGAGCAGTCCGACGACGACGGCGGCCGGGACGGCATCGGCAGCACGCTGAAGCGCGCCCTGCTCACGGGCGTCAGCTACATGATCCCGTTCGTGGCCGGCGGTGGCCTGCTGATCGCGCTCGGCTTCCTGCTCGGGGGGTACCTCATCACCGACACCGCGGACACGATCGTGCTGGAGAACAACTTCGGCAACCTGCCCGACGGGGGCCTGGCGACCTACCTCGGCGCCGTCGCCTTCAAGATCGGCCAGCTCTCCCTCGGGTTCCTCGTGCCGGCACTCGCCGGGTACATCGCCTACGCCCTGGCGGACCGGCCCGGCATCGCGCCCGGCTTCGTCGCGGGCGCCGTCGCAGGGTTCATGGGAGCGGGTTTCCTCGGCGGGATCGTCGGTGGCCTGCTCGCCGGGTACGTCGCCCTGATGATCGGGCGCCTCGCGGTACCTCGCTGGCTGCGGAGTCTCATGCCGGTCGTCATCATCCCGCTGCTGGCGTCGATCGTGGCCTCGGGCCTCATGTTCCTCGTGCTCGGCGGGCCCATCGCGGCCATCACCGTCGGCCTCAACAACTGGCTCTCCGGCCTCACCGGCACAGCCGCCGTCGGCCTGGGCCTCATCCTGGGCCTCATGATGGCCGTCGATCTCGGTGGTCCGGTCAACAAGGTTGCCTACTCCTTCGCCGTCGCCGGCCTGGGCGCCGGATCGATCGACAACCAGGCACCCTGGCAGATCATGGCCGCCGTCATGGCTGCCGGCATGGTTCCCCCGCTGGCCATGGCCCTGGCCACGGTGCTCGACCGCCGCCGGTTCACAGTCGCCGAACGCGAGAACGGGAAGGCTGCCTGGCTCCTGGGCGCCGCCTTCATCTCCGAGGGGGCCATCCCGTTCGCCGCCGCCGATCCGCTGCGCGTCATCCCGGCCTCACTGCTCGGTTCCGCCGTCACCGGCGCGATCGTCATGGGAACGGGCGTCACGTCACAGGCGCCGCACGGCGGGATCTTCGTCTTCTTCGCCATCGGGAACGTCGCCATGTTCGTCATCGCGATCATCGTCGGGACGATCATCTCCGCCCTGGCGGTGATCGGCCTCAAGCGCTACGCCACCAGCAAGAAGGACGCCCCGGTCGCCGAGCCGGTTGCAGCCTGACCGCAGGTCCGGTTGGCTGTACCTGAACCCACCTACACAGAGGAGCACAACATGGCAGAACGCAAGGCAACAGTGGCGAGCCGGGTCGGCCTGCACGCCCGACCCGCGTCCATCTTCGCGGAGGCCGCAGGCGAGCTTCCCATCGAGGTCACCATCGCCATGGACGGCGAGCCCGCGGAGGAGGCGATGGACGCCTCGAGCATCCTCTCGCTGATGAGCCTCGGTGCGTCGCACGGCGACGTGATCGTCCTCCGCGCCGAGGGCGACGGCGCCGAGGACGCACTCGAGAGCCTCGCCAGGATCATCGAGACGGACCACGACGCCGAGTAGCACCCACGAGGAAGGGCACCATCCGCCGCTGATACCTGGCGGATGGTGCCCTTCGCTGTGCCCCCAGCACTGGTGGTCGGGTAGGTGGGTCCACCCGTTCTAATGGACTCACCTACCCGGCTCGCAACGATCCGCTGACCCCCCACGGACAGCGGCAGTTACATAATCATTATTTTTACACACGAACATGAAAACGTGAATGCAGCGAGGACACGATTGCGTCACGCTTCGCGCGGCGCCTAGGCAAGCTTGTTCGCCCGACGGCGGCTCCGTACGTTCACGAGGTGGCTGGCCCAGATCAGGCACAGTCCGACGACGGTCAGGAGGATGGCCGAGAACGGCAGGATGATGTCCCACTGATGGAGGTCGGCCGCGATCAGCCGCAGCGCGACGTTCGCCACCACCAGGGTGAACCCGGCGGCGAGGAAGCCGCTCGCCAGGCGGTGGAGGGGCCGGGCCTGCCGGTCGAGGGCCGCGTGGACTCCCGGGACGACGAGGCAGGCCGCGACGTACGCGGGGTACAACCGTCCGACCACGATGTACTGCAGCACCGTGTCCTGGGTGTCGAATCCCCGCAGACCGGTGGAGCTGCCCTGCAACTCGCTGGCGAGGAAGAAGTACAGCGTCGCCAAGACGGTCACGGCCAGCACGGCGATACCGAAGGGTCCCGCGACCAGTCGGCTCGCCAGACGGGAGTCGAAGGCCGCAGCCATGCGGAGGCCCAGGAGCAGGAACACGGCGTACAGGCACCCACGGAGCAGCAGGTTGGCCACGTTCACACCGCCCAGGACCGGGTCCACGGCGAGGTAGATCGCATCGAGCGAGAGTCCGACGGCAACCGTGAGGAGGACCAGAGCAGTGAAGACCACCCTGCCCCTCCCCTGGAGGACGCCGGGAAGCCGGACGACGGCGCCGAGCGCGCAGAGCGCGAGAACCAGCCACTGGATCGCCAGGTTGTTCATCCGAGGTTCTCCCACATGGCGCGGTCCTTGCCGTCGTCGAGCTCGGCCCTGCGGATCTGCTTGCCGAGCACGTCGAGGCGGTCCCGGGCGAGGAACACGAGATCGAGATCGGGCATGGCGCAGAGGGCTCTCGCCCTGCCGTCCAGGGGCCAGCCGCCCTCGTCAGGCGTCAGGAGGCCCGTGACCACCAGGCCGCTGGCCAGCGACACCCCGGCGATCCGCGCAGCTTCGACCGCGATCTCGGGCGCCAGACGCCCCGCCGTGAGCTGCGCGGACAGATTCTGCCGGGCGACCCCCGTGCGCGCGGCCAGCTGTTGCCGGAGGTCCCCCGGGTCGATCGCCTCGATCCACGCGCGGACGGAATTCCTGTGCGGGAAGGGGGCGAGGTTCAGCTGCAGGTCGCTCCCCGCGCATTCCTGGTCCTCGCTGCGCGCCACCAGCAGCCGGAGGATGTCGATGTGCGAGACCTGGCTCACGAGTTCGGCGTCCGTGGGGGTGCGGACCCCGGCCGGAACGTCGGCGAACCCCTCGAAGACGGCCAGCGATTCGACGGGTGGAAGGCCGTAGCCCCGTGCGATCGAGACGATCGTGGGGACGGAGACCTTGCCCCGGACGAGCTGCTGGGCGAGAGTGGAACGCTTGATCCCGGCTACCCTGCACACGTCCGAGACGGTGTCCTGCGGTGCGATACGGGAACGCCACAGCTGGAAGGCCTTGGCTGTGACGGCCATCATCACCTTTCGATTGGACTTTGCGGTCTCCTGTCGAAGTATACTGAGATCGCTGGCTCCGATTTCTGCGATTCCCCCATACGCAGAACTCGGAGCCAGCTCCACTTCAACTCAGCGTGAGCCGCCCGGCGGCGTGCCCGGGCAGGGCCTCACCAGCGGACTTTCTTCTCCTTCTTGCCCTGCTTGCTGCTCTCGTTGGCGGCCTTCTGGTGACCTGCGCCCGTCGCCGCGGTGGGGCTGGCGGCGTGGTTCTTCCGGGCGAGCGCGAGCTTGGCCCGCGGATCGTCCTGAACGCTGCGCCGCTGGGCACCGCCGGCTTCGGCGGGCGGTGGGCCCGCCGCTTCCGCCGCCGAAGTGGAGGCTGAAGCGTCTGCTGACGGGTCGTGCTGGGGCGTGTTGGTCATGGTGTTCCTTTCTGGAGTGGCGCCACCAGATGCGTCGGGACACGTCAGCGCCACGACAGGCTTTCCTGCGGGGATGCTTGGGGGTCGGACGGATTTCAGGGGCGCCTGTGGAGGGGTGTCATCGACACATGACGCGGATCGTGGCCGGAGCCGGATCGCCTACTGAAAAAGAATCGTCCTCATGCGTTCGACCGTACACCCGGCCCGCGCGACGGGACAAGGCCTAGCGCAGCTTGCCACCGCTGAGCGTGACATCGACGAAGACCAGCCGATGATCACTCGTCGGGAAGGGGAAGATCCCCGTCAGCTCCGCACCCGGACTGCCTGCCCGGGGCCAGAACACCCCCGCAGCCGCCACCTTGAGCGTACGTGAAGGCAGCACGTAGTCGGCCCTGATGTTGCCGGCATCCCTGTCCTCGAAGTCCGCCGTGTCGAACCGCGGATCACCTCGGTGCATGGCGTTGGCACCCCCCTGCAGGGCGGACGCCTCGACCGCTCCGTTCGACGACGGCAGCGGATCCTGGATGAGCTTGTTCCCGAGCAGCTGATCGATCGATCCAAGCCGTGAATCGCCGTCCAGGGGATCGCTGTTCTGATCACCCATGACGACGAACCGCTCCCCTCGGTTCATGCCGCCGGTGCCGCCGTCGTCGTCGTAGATGTAGGACGCGCCGGGCCCGCCGGTCACGTAGTCGGACCAGAAGCGGATCTCGTCGCTGTTGCGCCTGCCGTTCCGGTCCTCCTGCCCGTCGAACACCGGTGGTGTCGGGTGGCTGGCAAGGACGTGCACGGTCCTGCCGCCGACCTCGACGGGGATGTCCCAGTGCGACTTGCTGGACAGCGGGAGCGCTGCCAGTTCATCCGTCGAGTACCAGTCGTCGGCCGCCTCCGTCGCCGGGTTGTCGGGCAGCAACGCTCCGGGCATGTCCTTCCACAGGAAGTTCTGGAAGGTCCTGACGGCCTCGGTGCGGATGGGATACCTCGAGTACACCACCATGCCGTACTGGCCCTCGAAGGTGCCGAAGCCCAGTGCGTCATCGGCGCCGCCGACGCGCCCGTCGTTGTTGAGGTCGAACCCGCTGGGCACACCGGTGTTCGAGGGTGCCGTGTACACGTAGGGGTAGTCGACCGGGGCCTTGCCGTTCTGGCCGACCCGGAGATAGTTCTGACTGAAGAGATCAGCGGCCCGGCCGCCCGCGACGTAGTCGAACTCGTTCAGGAGCACGACGTCCGGCCGGTTGATCTGGATGACCTCCGCGATCGCCCTCGCCTGCGTATTGGCCGGGGTACTCAGATCGCGGACGAGGTCGCCGGCTGCCGCTCGGTTCAGGCTGGCGTTGTAGGTCGCGAACCGGACATCCTGCTTCCCAGCGCGGGTCTCGGCGATCACGGACCGCGAATCGTCGTACGCGACGGCGGAACCGGCGGGAGCTCCGACGACGACGAGGGCGGCGGCGAACACTGCTGCCGAGCATGCGGTCGGGATACGCACAGGTCCCTCCTCAGGTCAGGGGGCGGCGCCGCTGAAGGCGTGCGCCACCGTCGTCGAACGCTCCGGTACGTCGAGCCTAACCGGGTCCGGGGGGCCACAACGGGCCGGCTGATAACGATTCAAACTCATCCACGTCGGAGGGATTCCCCGACGAGGGCGGCCGTGTTGAGCTCACCCGGAGGGTGCCCGTGGGACGATGCGCCCTCCACTCGCCCAATGGTTCCCGGTCATGTCGCGATCGCCCGGCCTTCCCCGTCAAGCTCCGGTTCCGCTACCGGGTGCCTCCGCACGCCGGCGGTTCCATGGCAAGCTGGGCCGGATTCATCTCGTGGTGCCGTGGGCACCGGAAGGAGCGGCTCCCGTGCCACTGTGGCTGCAGGCATTCGGGTGGGGTGCGATCGCAGGAGGGGCGCTGGTCCTCGGCGCGGCGATCGCCTGGAAATGGGCCGTGCCACCCCGGATCGTCTCCTTCGTCATGGCGTTCGGGGCGGGAGTGCTCATCTCCGCCCTCGCCTTCGAACTCGTCGGAGAGGCCCAGGAGGCGGGCGGGCTCGTGCCGACGGCAGGAGGCTTCCTCGTCGGCGCCGTGACCTATGTGGGGGCCAACGCGATCCTCGCCCGCAAGGGGGCGCAGCACCGCAAACGGTCCGGCGGGCAGCAGCCTTCGGAGTCCGACGCCGCCGGGAGCGGCAACGCCATTGCACTCGGCGCCCTGCTCGACGGGATTCCCGAGTCGGTGGTCCTGGGGCTCGGACTCGTGGCAGGAGGCACGGTGAACCCGGCGGTCCTCGTCGCGATCTTCATCTCCAACGTGCCCGAGGGACTCTCGAGCACCGCCGGCATGAAGAACGCGGGCCGCGGCAGACGCTACGTGTTCGGCCTGTGGGGCGGCATCGCGCTCGCCTCGGGACTGGCGGCCCTCATCGGGTACTCGTTGCTGGCGGACGCCTCCGGCGTCACCGTCGCGTTCATCACGGCGATCGCCGCGGGGGCGATCCTCGCGATGGTCGCCGACACCATGATCCCCGAGGCCTTCGAGCGCCAGCACATGTTCACGGGGTTGATCGCCGCCCTCGGGTTCCTCACGGCCTTCGTGGTGCACACGGTCTCCGGATGAGCAGCACCGCACGGCAACGACGAAGGACCCCGGAACTGTCCCGGGGTCCTTCCCTCACGCGGTAGGCCCTGTGGGGCTCGAACCCACGACCCACGGATTAAAAGTCCGTTGCTCTAGCCAACTGAGCTAAGGGCCCGCCCATCACCACCTCACGGACCCGCAGGTCCGTCGTGCGGCGATGACCCGCCCACTTTATCGCAATCGCCCTCGCGCCGAAGACGGGTGCGAGGGCGATGCCGACCGGCCGCGAGGACCGCAGGAGTATCCTCGTTCCATGGACGGCGACTACACGAACAAGAGCCCGCGGCCGCACAAGCCGAAGCCTTTCACCCCGGCCGATTTCGAGGTCTTCGCGGGGGGCGTGGACCCTTCGCGGGTCTCCGAGGCCGCCCACATGGCGGCCCACGCCCTGGTGCACCACGGGCGGGACGCGGACGATCCCGACGTGACCCGCCGCCTCGTCGAACTCGCCGACCGGCAGGGCCTCGAGGCCATCGCCGAGATGTGGGCCGAGAGTCCCGCGAGATCTCTGCCCGGGGCCCTGTGGCGACTGTACGCACTGCGTGCCGCGACCCAGCAGAACCCGGAGCGCATCGCCGCCTACTTCGCCTCCGGCAAGGAGATCGCCCAGGTCTCGAAGGTCGTGGCGGGCGTGGCCGAACCGCCCGGCGCCGCGGAGATGACCACCATGGCGGACACCATCCTCTCGGGTGCGTTCGACGGGGACTTCGACGTCGCCCTCGAACGCTTCGCCGCGTTCTGCCGCGTCGTCGCCCTCGGCCAGGCCAACCACGCCGACGACCGGGAGGTGGCCAACGGGTCCCACGCCTCGAAGCTCACGCGCAATTCGCACCAGCTGATCAGGACCGCTGAGGACCTCGAGCATGCCGCCGCCTCCTGGCGGCGCGGCGACCTCGACTGAGCGGCCCGTCACAGGCGATGTTGACAGCCGCTCCGGGGAGGGCAAGACTTAACCCGGCGTCGGACCGTGGAACCCCCGGGCTTCAACACTCAGCCGCTTCGAGCGGCCTTCCGCCGAGAGGCGCTCCCGGTTCGACGCCACTACTCTGCCCAGAGGCATGTGCGTCGGCGGCAGCACCGCCGACGCCCACCCATCCTCCGAGGAAGACTCCGTGAAACTACGCCTCTTCCCGCAGGAGAACGCCGGGCTCGAGCTCCTCGCCCGCATGGCGAACCAGCTGGTCCTCGGCGTCGGCACCATGTCCGCCATCCTCGGAGCGTCCGTCCAGGAGTACGACCGCCTGTCCGAGGAGCTGCACCAGCACGAGTCGGCCTCGACGGACCTCCACTTCGCGCTCCTCACCTCCATGCGGACGTCCTTCATCAACCCGTTGCCCCGTGAGGACCTCTACGTGCTCTCGCGCCTGCTCAACGAGGCCATCGAGAAGCTCGACGGAGCGGGTGAGCTGATCGCGCTGTACAAGCTGAGCAAGGTGAGCCAGCGGGCCGCCGACCAGCTGGAGGTCATCAACCGGCAGGCCGAACTGACCGCCGTCGCGATGCAGCGCCTCAACTCGATGGAGGACCTCGAGGAGTACTGGATCGAGATCCTGCGCCTCGCGCGGCGGGCCGAGCGCACGCATCGCAGCTGGTGCGCCGAGCTCCTCGACGACCACAAGCCGCTCGTCTACGCCCGCCACCGGGACGTGGCGAACCAACTGGTCGAGGTCACCAAGGACATCCGTCGGGTCGCCACACAGGTGGGCAGCATCCTCGTCAAGGAATCGTAGGTGGAGCCCCTCCTCCTCGGAGCGGTGATCGTCACCGCGGGCGTCTTCGCCTTCCTCAACGGTTTCCACGACGTCTCGAACTCGGTGGCGACGGCGGTGCGGACGAGGGCGCTGACGCCCACCGTCGCCGTCCTCCTCGCGGCGCTCTTCAACCTGGTGGGTGCGTTGCTCAGCACGTCCCTCGCCCTGTTCTTCACCGACGCCGGGATCGGCCTGCCCGAGGGCGCCACCGGCCTCGGGATCCTGATGGCGGCCCTTCTCGCAGCCTGCCTCTGGGGCGTCCTCACGTGGTACCGCGGCAAGCCGTCGTCGTCCACCCATGCCCTGCTCGGCGGCGTCATCGGCGCAGGTGGTGCGTCGCAGCTGACCAGCGGGCCGGCGATGAGCGGCGCCGGGGAGACACTGCTCCTTCAGATCGTCCTGCCCCTCCTCCTGTCACCCGTCATCGCCTACGTCCTGGCCTACCTGGCGGTGTTCCCGGCCACCTGGCTGCTTCGGCACGGCTCGCCCGCTCGGGTGAACCGCGGGAATCGCATGGCGCAGTCCGTGCTGGCGGGAGCCTTCGCGCTCGGGCACGGCCTGCAGGACGGCCAGCGGACCATGGCGGTGATCCTCCTCGCGCTGGTGGGATCCGGGTACGCCACGGGAACGGACATCCCCCTGTGGGTGCAGGTGTTCGCCGCGGTCCTGCTGACGACCGGCTCGCTCTTCGGCGGCTGGCGGATCACGCACACCCTCGGGAACCGCCTGGTGCACATGGACCCCCTGCGGGGCATGACGGCCCAGGGCGTCAGCTCCGCCATGCTGTTCATCGGTGCCATCTCGCTGCACCTCCCCCTCTCCAGCACCCACACCATGACCTCGGCGATCGTGGGAGCGGGAGCGAACCAGCGCTTCGCGTCCGTCCAGCGTCCGCGCGTGGTCCGCATCCTGCTCGTCTGGCTCGCGACAGCGCCGGCCACGGCGCTGGTGGGTGCGGTCTTCTTCCTGGCACTGAGCCCGCTCCTGTAGGGACCCTGCCGGAAGCACGACGGCGGCCCCCGCACTGGGAGCCGCCGTCGCGCGTGGACCGCCGTCGGACCTATCCGAAGCGCCCGGAGACGTAGTCCTCCGTGGCCTTGACGGTCGGCTTGTTGAAGATCGTCGTGGTGTCGTCGTACTCGATGAGCTTGCCCGGCTTGCCGGTGCCGGCGATGTTGAAGAAGGCGGTCTTGTCGGAGACGCGCGCCGCCTGCTGCATGTTGTGCGTCACGATCACCACGGTGTAGTCGGCCTTGAGCTCGTTGATGAGGTCCTCGATGGCAAGCGTGGAGATGGGGTCCAGCGCGGAGCAGGGCTCGTCCATCAGGATCACCTGCGGCGATACGGCGATGGCCCGGGCGATGCACAGGCGCTGCTGCTGCCCGCCGGAGAGGCCGGACCCCGGGCGTCCGAGGCGGTCCTTGACCTCGTTCCAGAGGTTGGCGCCCTGCAGCGACTTCTCCACGAGGTCGTCCGCATCGGACTTGCTGATGCGCTTGTTGTTGAGCTTCACCCCGGCCAGCACGTTGTCGCGGATGGACATCGTAGGAAACGGGTTGGGGCGCTGGAACACCATGCCGATCTGCCCGCGCACGGTCACGGGGTCGACGGCGGAGTCGTACAGGTTGTCACCGTCGAGCAGCACCTCACCCTCCACGCGGGCACCGGGGATGACCTCGTGCATGCGGTTCAGGGTGCGCAGGAACGTCGACTTGCCGCAGCCCGACGGGCCGATGAAGGCCGTGACGGAGCGGGCTTCGATGTTGATGTTGACGTCCTCCACGGCAAGGAACTTGCTGTAGTAGACGTTGAGGTCCTTGACGTCGATTCGCTTGGACATTGCTTCCTTATCGGTCGGTACCGCGAGTGCTCAGCGGCTGGTCTTGGGGGCGAAGATCTGGGCGACGAAGCGGGCCACGAGGTTCAGCAGCATCACCATGAGGATGAGCAGGAGCGCCGCCGCCCAGGCGCGCTGGGTACTCGGATCGGGCGACGTCGGGGACGTCGGGGTGAGGATCTGGTAGTAGATGAAGGTGGGCAGCGTGCTCATCCAGCCGCTGAACACGTTCCAGTTGATGGAGCTCGCGAATCCGGCTGTCACGAGGATGGGCGCCGTCTCGCCGATCACGCGGGCGATGGAGAGCGTGACGCCGGACGCGATGCCCGAGATCGCCGTCGGGATGACCACCTTCGTGATGGTGCGCCACTTACGCACCCCCAGCGCGTAGGCCGCTTCGCGGAGCTCGTTCGGCACGATCTTCAGCATCTCCTCGGTGGACCGCACCACCACCGGGATCATCAGCACCGAGAGCGCGACGGCGGCGACGAAACCGGTGCGGGTCCCGGGGCCGAAGAGCAGGGTGAAGAGCGCTGCCGCGAACAGCCCGGCCACGATCGAGGGGATGCCCGTCATGACGTCCACGAAGAAGGTGATCGCCTTCGTGAGGTTCTTGCCGGCCCCGTACTCGACCAGGTAGACGGCGGTGAGGAGACCGATCGGCACGGAGATCAGGGTGGCCCAGAGGGTGATCTGCAGGGTTCCGAGCACCGCGTGGTACGCACCGCCGAGGACGGGGGTCCCGCCCTCGACGGCCTGGTTGTCCACGGCCCCGGTGACCCCGTTCATCGAGGTGAAGAGGAAGTTGTAGCTCAGGCCCGGGACACCCCGCTCGAGGACCGTCCAGAGGACGGAGACGAGAGGGATCAGCGCGATGAGGAAGGCGCCGTACACCAGGAACGTGACGAGCTTGTCCTTCGCCTTCCGCTCGCCCTCGGCGACGGCCGTGACGATGGTCGCCGCGAGGACGAACACGATCGCCGTGATGATGGCCCACCCCACGACGCTGAAACCGACGAGGGAGGAGATCGCTGCACCCAGGATCAGGGAGGCGGCCACGACCACCCAGATGGCATAGGACGGGAGGCGTCCGCGGGTGAGCTGGGACTGGCGACGCTGGAGCGTCTGGTTCGCTGCCATTAGTTAGCTCCCGAGAATTCTTTGTGCCGGGTGATGATGAAGCGGGCGATCATGTTCACGATCAGCGTGATGACGAAGAGGACGAGTCCCGCAGCGATCAGCTCGTTGAGTCGGAGGCCGAAGGCTTCAGGGAAGTTCAGGGCGATCTCCGCCGCGATCGTCTGGTTGCCCGTCCTGATGAGGCTCGCACCGAGGGCGCCCGGGGAGAGGACCAGTGCGACAGCCATCGTCTCGCCCAGCGCCCGGCCCAGACCCAGCATGGTCGCGCTGATGATGCCCGGGCGCGCGAACGGCAGCACGGCCATCCGCACCATCTCCCAGCGGGTCGCGCCCATCGCGAGGGCTGCTTCCTCGTGGAGGTTGGGGGTCTGCAGGAAGATCTCCCGGCTCAGCGAGGTGATGATCGGGATGACCATCACCGCGAGCACCACACCGGCCGTGAACATGGTCTTGCCGGTCTGGCTGGCCGGACCGGCGAAGAGGGGGATCCAGCCCAGATTCTCGGCGAGCCAGGCGTAGCCCTTCGCGAGCTGCGGGGCCAGGATGATGTAGCCCCACGCACCGTAGATCACCGACGGGATCGCTGCGAGCAGATCGATGACGTACCCGAAGGCCCGGGCGAGGCGGCGTGGCGCGTAGTGGGAGATGAAGAGGGCGACGGCGATACCGACGGGTGTCGCGATGATCAGGGCGATCGCGGCCGCGACGACGGTGCCGATGACGATCGGCAGGATGTAGGCGGCGAACCCCTCACCTCCCGTGACCTCGGCGGGATCCGCGGAGAGGATCGGCGCGGCCTGCACCATCAGGAAGACGGCGACACTGAACAGGACTGCCAGGATCAGCACGCCCGCGGCGAGCGAGACGCCGGAGAAGATCTTGTCGCCGGCACGGCCTCGATCAGTCGATGCCTTCAGCGAATTGATTGACACGTTCTTGCCTTCCAGGCGGTCTGTTCAGGTGTGGTGACGGCTTCCGGCGCCGGGCGGGGAGGGAAGGGCACTGCTGATCCCGGCCGTAAACGGCGGATGGTCCCGTCCGGTCTCCATTAGACCAGACGGGACCGGAGGGGCCTCCGCTAGGAAGCGACCTTGATGGAGTCGATCGCCATCTGGGCTTTCTCACTCAGTGTGGCCGAGAGGGGAGCGTTGCCGGCCGAGGCCTCTGCCTCGGCCTGCCCGTCCTCACTGATGACGTAGGAGCCGAAAGCCTTCACGAGGTCGACGGTCTCCTGGCTGTCGTAGGTGGTGCAGTAGACGTGGTAGCTGACGAGGACGACGGGGTACGCACCGGATTCGGTGGTGTCGCGCTCCAACTCGAGCGACATGTCCAGCTCGGGCCGGCCCTCGACCGGCGTGGCGACCTCGACGGCCTTCGCGGCCGCGTCCGAGCTGATCTCGGTGTACTCCTCGCCGACCTTGACCTTGGCCTTGCCCAGGTCGCCGACCGCGGAGGCATCGGCATAGGTGATGGCGCCGTCGGTCGAGGTGACCGTCTGGACGACACCGGAGGTTCCCTTCGCATTCTCGGACTGCAGGTCGGCGGGCCAGGCGCCGTCCACCTCGTACGTCCACACCTCGGGTGCGGCGGCCGACAGGTAGTCGACGAAGTTCTCGGTGGTGCCCGACTCGTCCGAGCGGTGCACGACGGTGATGGGGGTGTCGGGCAGCTCGACTCCCTCGTTCTGGTCGGCGATCGCCGGATCGTTCCAGGTGGTGATCGCCTTCGTGAAGATCTTGGCGATGGTGGGGGCGTCGAGGTTCAGCTCGGTGACGTCACCGAGGTTGAAGGCGATCGCGATGGGGGAGATGTACGCCGGGATGTTGAGCGCACCATCGGGACCACAGACCTCCATGGCCTGGGTCATCTCGTCGTCCTTGAGGTAGGCATCCGAACCGGCGAACTGCGCTCCCCCGCTGAGGAAGGCCTTGCGTCCGGCCCCTGATCCGTCGGGCGAGTACTGGACCATGGCGTCCTGGTTCATGGACTCGAAGCCGGCCTTCCAGGCCTCCATGGCGGAGTTCTGCGAGGAGGCGCCGATCCCGGTGAGGGTTCCTGACACGGCAACGCCGGCGGCGGACGAGGCGGCCCCCTCTGCTGCGGGAGTGTCGCCGGTGGCGTTGTCGGAACCGCATGCGGTCAGCGCCAGCGCGGCCACGGAGATTACTGCCGCAGCGCGGCCAAAGCGAAGAGCCTTCACTAGATCTTTACCCCTTCCAGGGATGTGTTCATCGGTGCGCGAGTGGCACTCGGTAGACATGTACGTGTTCTCGTACCGTCCGAAGCTAGGCACTGCAGGTGAAGAGACTGGCCGAGCGACCTTAACGGAAGGTGAACAGCGCCGGTCCATTGGCCGGTAGGGGCGATCCGCCCTGATGGATGAGACGAAGGTCTCCTGCTGCCCGACCTCCTAGACTGGGCCTATGCCGCCGCGCCAGGGAATCACCAGGACCCTCGCCTTCCTGCGCAAGCGCTCCCGGACCGGCTTCAGGCGCAGCTCGAACTCGATCGTCACCGCCCTGCAGATGACGGTGTGCGCCGTGGGCGCCTACGCCTTCGCCGAGGAGGTCCTCGGCCACAACGGTCCGCTGTTCGCGGCGACCTCGTCCATGATCTCGCTGGGCTTCTCGCGGGATCCCCGGATCCGGCGGGTGCTCGAAGTGGCGATCGGGTGCACGCTCGGCATCTCGGTGGGCGACCTCCTGCTCACGTTCTTCGGCAACGGCATCTGGCAGGCCGCCGTCGTCCTCTTCATCTCGATCCTGCTGGCCCGGTTCCTCGACAGCGGCACCATCTTCACCACGCAGCTCGGGCTGCAGTCCCTCCTGGTCGTGCTGCTCCCGGCACCGGAGGGCGGCCCGTTCACGCGGAGCGTGGACGCCATCGTCGGTGGACTGTTCGCGCTCGTGGTGACCATGCTCCTGCCGCGCGACCCGCGGGGGGAACCGAAGACGAACGTCCGCGGTCTGCTGGAGGAGCTGTCCGGCGTCCTGCGCGAGAGCGCCTCGGCACTGCGGCAGAGCGACTCCACCCTCGCCTGGCACGCACTCGTGCGCGCACGGAACTGCCAGTCGCAGCTCGACGGCCTCACCGGCAGCGTGCGGGCCGCGCAGGAGGTCGCGCGGATCTCGCCCGCCTACCGGCGCCACCGGGACGAGCTCGGTTCGCTGCGGAGCTCGGTCGGATCGATCGACCTCGCGATCCGCAACAGTCGCGTCTTCGCCCGCCGCCTCACCTCGGCCATCAACCATGCGGCGCTCACGGACGACGCCATCGAGAGCCTGAGCCAGGCACTGGCGGACACGGCCGACGCCGTCGACGTCCTCAGCCGATCCCTCTCGGCACGCGACTCCGCCGAGCGTCGCCTCAACCAGCGCCAGGCCCGCGACGAACTCGCCGCCGTCGCGACGGATCTGCACCCGGAGACGCTCGGCATCCAGCGGCTCGAGGGCGAGGGACTGGTCCTGCTCCTGCGGCCCCTCGTCGTCGACCTGCTCGAGGCGACCGGACTCTCGCACGAGGACGCCGCGGACTACCTGCCTCGCCTCTGACCACGCCCGGGTCACGGGCGTGGTCAGGCTGTCGGTGACCGCGGGTAGCCTGATTCCATGGCCACCAAGACCTCCACAGCTGCGCGCACGGGCCGCGGTAACACCCCGAACTTCCGCTGCGCGGAGTGCGGTTGGACCACGGCGAAGTGGGTGGGCCGCTGCGGCGAGTGCCAGGCCTGGGGCACCGTCGAGGAGACCGGGCAGGTGGTCGCGCGCACGACGGCGGCGGCCGCCGTGACCACGCCTGCCCGCCGTATCGCGGAGGTCGACGCCACGCTCTCCGGATTCCAGCCGACGAAGATCGACGAACTGGACCGGGTGCTCGGCGGCGGCCTCGTCCCCGGCGCGGTGATCCTGCTCGCCGGCGAGCCGGGCGTGGGGAAGTCCACCCTGCTGCTCGACGTCGCCGCTCGGGTGGCCCGCCTCGGCAAGGACGTCCTCTACGTCACCGGGGAGGAGTCCGCCGCCCAGGTGAAGCTCCGCGCCGATCGCATCGACGCGGTCGCGGACTCCCTCTATCTCAGCGCGGAGACGGACCTCGGACAGGCACTCGGCCAGGTGGAGAAGCTCGATCCCGCGCTGCTCGTCGTCGATTCCGTGCAGACCCTCAGCAGTGCGGCCGTGGACGGCAGCGCGGGCGGTGTGACGCAGGTCCGCGAGGTGGCCGCGTCCCTCATCGGCGCCGCCAAGGCCCGCGGGATGACCACGCTGCTGGTCGGCCACGTCACGAAGGACGGTTCGATCGCCGGCCCCCGCCTGCTCGAGCACCTCGTCGATGTCGTCTGCCAGTTCGAGGGCGAACGCCACTCCCGCCTGCGTCTCCTGCGCGCGGTGAAGAACAGGTACGGCCCCACGGACGAGGTGGGATGCTTCGACCTGACCGACGGGGGCATCGAGGGGCTGGCCGATCCCAGCGGACTCTTCGTCTCGCGCACGAAGGACCCGGTGTCCGGCACCTGCATCACCGTGACCCTCGAGGGACGGCGCCCTCTGCTGGCGGAGGTACAGGCGCTGCTCGCCGAATCCCCCAACTCCCAGCCGAGGCGCGCCACGAGCGGCCTCGACAGTTCACGCGTCGCGATGCTGCTCGCCGTCCTCCAGAGCCGTGCCTCGGTCAGCCTGCACAAGGACGACAGCTACGTGGCGACGGTGGGCGGGGTACGCCTGACCGAACCGGCCACGGATCTCGCGGTAGCCCTCGCCATCGCCTCCGCGAAGACGGATCACCCCCTCCCGGCGCGGCTCATCGCGTTCGGTGAGGTGGGTCTCGCGGGCGAGGTCCGTCCCGTGCCCGGCATCGGGCGGCGGATCCAGGAAGCGGAGCGCCTCGGGTTCACGCACGCCATCGTGCCCGCCTCGCCGGGGGGCACGGGTCCGGTGCCGAAGGGCTTCTCGGTCCGTGAGGTCTCCACCCTCGCGGAAGCGCTCGCCCTGCTGTTCTGACGCCGGCAGTCCAGGGGCCGGGACAGGAGTGTTACCGATCTGCGACGGCAGGCCGTACCGCGGCTTTCGCGCGCGCCAGTAGTATTACTCTCGGCTGCGCGGGCACACCCGCGGGCCCTGCCCGCCGTCGGAGGTTCGACGGCGTCGCCCGACCGCGCCGGGCTATCGACAGCGCGGCGGCGAAAGGATAGGCCCATGGTTCGCAGTCCGGAGGACTCGCTGAAAGCCACCCTCGCCAGAGTAGCCCCCGGGACGCACCTCCGCGACGGTCTTGAGCGAATCCTGCGGGGACGGACAGGAGCCCTGATCGTCCTCGGCTTCGACCGCACGGTGGACTCGATCTGCTCGGGCGGATTCGACATCGGTATCGAGTTCTCGCCCACCCGCCTGCGGGAACTAGCGAAGATGGACGGGGCGATCGTGTGCGACAAGGACGCCAGCCGCATCCTCCGGGCGGCGGTCCAGCTCGTCCCGGACCACACCATCGAGACGCAGGAGTCCGGCACGCGCCACCGGACTGCGGAGCGGGTGGCGAAGCAGACCGGGCTGCCCGTCATCAGCGTGAGCCAGTCGATGCAGATCATCGCCCTGTACATCGACGGCCTCCGCCATGTCCTCGAGGGTTCCGAGCCGGTGCTCGCCCGCGCGAACCAGGCCCTGGCCACGCTCGAGCGGTACCGCGCGCGCCTCGACCAGGTGACCAACTCGCTCTCGGCCCTGGAGATCGAGGCCATGGTCACGGTGCGCGACGTCGCCGTCACCCTCCAGCGCCAGGAGATGGTGCGGAGGATCTCGGAGGAGATCTCGCAGTACGTCCTGGAACTCGGCGTCGACGGCCGGCTGCTCTCGTTGCAGGTCGAGGAGCTGACCACGGGGCTGGGACCGGGCAGCGAGATGGTGCTGCGCGACTACATGGACCTCGGCAACAGCACGGCGCCGCTCGACGAGCGCGTGGCGACCCTCCAGGGATTCAGCTCGACGGACCTGATCGACCTCGGGACGATCGCGAGCGTGCTCGGCTTCAATCCGTCCGTCGACTCGCTCGAAGCGGTGATCCAGCCGAAGGGCTATCGGCTGCTCTCGGGCATCAAGGCCGTGCCGCCGGCCGTCGCCAACCGCCTCGTGGACCATTTCGACGGTCTGCAGAACCTCATGGCCGCGAACATCGAGGATCTCATGGCGGTCGACGGCATCGGCGAGCAGCGGGCACGGACCGTGCGCGAGGGACTCTCGCGCATCGCCGAGACGAGTCTCCTCGACCGGTTCATGTAGGGGACAGCGCCACCCCACGAGCCGTCCGGGCTGACCGGCAGCCGCGCGTACGGGCCGCGGGCCGACAGCGCTACTGGAGGGTGAAGTCCACGGATGCGCTGCTCCTGGCGCCGAGCCGCGTGATCACCGTGTAGTCACCCGCACCCGGCTCCTCGTCCACGACGGTGCAGCCCGGGACCGTCCGGTTCCTCGTCCACTGGAAGGTCGCCCGCTCCTCACCGCCCGGCGCGATGGTGCGCTCGAGATCCTGGGAGCCCTGCTGGCAGTCCGTGGACGAGAAGATCCGCTCGCCGTCCGAGGTGATCTCGAACGCCATCTGCGAGGTACCGACGTTGACGGTGCACGGCTTCTCCCCCTCGTTGCGCACCACCAGGACCAGGACGGGACTCTCGCCGGAGCCGTAGGATTCACGGTCCGTCTCGGCCGAGACCACCACCTGCGCGGCAGCACACCCGTCCGACGGCGTCGGTCCCGGTGACGCGGTGGTCGGGCCTGCCGAGGGAGTCGCGGTCGGCGCGGCGGTCGGCGCTGCTGTGGGTGGGGCGGAGGGAGCCTGGGCACTGGGCGCGGACGTCGCCGTCCCGGACGGCGCGGGTGCGGCGGTGGGTGCCTCCGGGCTCGTCGATGCTCCTGCTGTCGCACCACCCGTGCGTCCCAGCGTCCCGGCGAGTGCCATACCGCCGATCGCGAGCACGGCGACCACGAGGACGGCCAGGATCAGGACGGCCAGACGCCGCCGCCGGTACACAGCCGGGCTCGCCCGACGACCGCCCCGCCGCCCGCTGCCGTGATCGCCCGTATGTGCCATCCATCAAGGCTAGGGAGGCGGGCGCCGATTCACCGGGCCACCACGCCGGTGGATAGAGTATCCACGACGATGACCGCGAGGAGCACCACCATGAATCCGGGCAGCGGAAGCGCCACGGCCCCCCGACCCGCAGCAGGCGGTGCAGGCGATGCACACGGCCCGCCCCCGGGCCTCGAGGCGCTCCACACGCGGATCACCGAGTGGTTCTCGGACGAGGCACGCGACCTGCCGTGGCGCGATCCCGGCTGCACCCCCTGGGGCATCTTCGTGAGCGAGATCATGCTGCAGCAGACGCCTGTGGTCCGCGTCCTCCCGGTGTGGCGCGACTGGCTCCAGCGGTGGCCCACCCCTGCCGACCTGGCAGCCGAACCCTCCGGCGCGGCCGTGCGCCATTGGGGCCGGCTCGGCTACCCGCGCCGCGCGCTGCGGCTGCACGCAGCTGCGTCCGCGATGGTCGCCGGTCACGACGGCGAGGTGCCGACGACACACGACGAACTACTGGCTCTCCCCGGGGTCGGCGCCTACACCGCCGCCGCCGTGGCGGCTTTCGCCTTCGGACGGCGCGAGACGGTGGTGGACACGAACATCCGGCGCGTCCACGCGCGCCTCGTCGACGGCAAGGCCCTCCCGGCCCCCGCACTCACAGCAGCAGAGATGAAGCGGGCGGTGGCCCTCATGCCCGGGGACGCGGGACTGTCCGTCCGCTGGAACGCGGCCGTCATGGAACTGGGGGCGGTCGTCTGCACGGCGCGGGCGCCTCGCTGTGTTGCATGCCCCGTCCTGGACGCCTGTGCCTGGGTAGCGGCAGGACGCCCGGCACCGGACCATGTCCCGAAAGGCCAGGCCTGGGCGGGGACGGACCGTCAGGTCCGCGGTGCGATCGTGGCCGTCCTCCGGGACGCCGAGGACGAGGTACCGCGCTCGGTTCTCCTGGACGCGCCCGTGGACCTGCTGCAGGGAGGACCGTCGACCGTGGCGCTGACGCCCGGTCCGCTGGCCGCGCTCCACGGCCTGCAGGCTCCGGCCGAGCAGCTCGAGCGCGCCCTCACCGGCCTCCTCGCCGACGGGCTGGCGGAGGAGTCCGAGGGCGGCGTCCGGCTGCCCGGATGATCCGCCGACCGGGCGCGTGAGGCATCGGGTAAGCGGGCCCCGGACGTCGAGGAGGAGCGGCTGACGGCCGGAGACGGCGCCACGTGCAGCCCCGGCACCGACCGGGCTCCGCGCCCCCGATCAGGACGGTTCGCCGAAGCCGGACTCCACGGCCTGACCCACGAAGTCGACGGCGGCCTGCGCGTCCGGCCCCGAGGCCTCGACGGTGACCGTCCGTCCCTGGCCGAGCCCGAGGCTCATGAGCAGCATGACGGACGTCCCGTCGACGCCGTTCACCGTCACCTCCGCGTCGAGCTCGAGCAAACCGGTGGCGAGTGTCGCAGCCGGCCGGGCGTGCAGGCCCATCTGGTTCGGCAGGACGAAGGATCCGGTGGCCGCGGGCCCGTCCGCGGAACCGGCCGCTCCAGGCTCCTCCGGCCGGGGCTCCTGCCGACCCGGCGCCGCTGCAGCGTGCGAGACGAAGGGTTCGAGGTCCTCGGGTCGGATGGAGACGACGGCGTTCTCGGCCGCCCGCAGCACCTCGTCGAGGGAGGAGCCGCCCTGCGCCTGGACCGCGGCAGCGACGGCACCCTCCACGAGGGCCGCCTCCGCGAGCCGCACCCGGTCACGGGCCTCCGGCTCCAGGAACTCGAGCACCATCTCGGCGGTCATCACCGCGGAACCCAGATCCGTCAGGATCACGACCCCGTCGCCGTCCGAAGCCTGTTCGATCCCCGCCTGCACGCGCTCGAAGCTCGTGCCGATCCGCGACGGTCCGTCGCCGTCGTCCGCTCCGCCGGCGGCGACGAGGACGACGTCCGGCGCCATCTGCGCCGCGAGTTCGACGACGCCCTCCGCGATCTTCCGGCTGTGCGAGACGATGACCAGCCCGACGCTCATGCGACCTCTCCACCGGCGGCCTCGGCGGCGGCCTGCAGGATGAGGGCCGTCGAGACCGCCCCCGGATCCTGGTGGCCCGCGCTCCGCTCGCCGAGGTAGCTGGCCCTGCCCTTCCGTGCGATCAGCGGCTCCGTGGCCACGGCGCCCGCGTGCGCGGCATTGGCCGCGGCGGCGAGCACCTCGGGGGCCGTGGCCCCGGCCTGCGCAGCCGTCTCCGCCGCCTCGGACGCCGGCGTCCACGCATCGACCATGGTCTTGTCCCCCACCTCGGCCTTCCCGCGCGCGACGATGCCGTCCCGAGCGGCCGCGATCATCCCGGCCACACCGCTGGGATCGACCACGCCGGTGTCTCCCAGCGACGTCGCCGCCCGGAGGAACGCCGTCCCGTACAGCGGGCCGGCCGCTCCCCCGACGGTGGACATGAGGGTCATCGCCACGAGCTTGAGGACGGCGGCGGGCGTTTCCGGTGCGTCGCCGTCGAGCTTGAGCAGCACGGCGCCGAACCCCCGGTCGAGGTTCTCGCCATGGTCGGCATCGCCGATGGCGCGGTCGAGGTCGATCAGGAGGGCTCGGTTCTCGGAGACGACCTGCGCCGTGCCGCGCATCCATCGGACGGCCCAGGCGGCGTCGAGGGGTCCGGTGGCGTCGGCCACGCTCATGCCCCCCAGCGCAGCGCGGCAGTGTGGACCGGTGCGTCCCACAGGTCGAGCATCTCGTCGTCGGCGCGGAGGATCGTGAGAGAGGCACCCTGCATCTCGAGGGCCGTGATGTAGTTCCCCACCAGCGAACGGTCGATGCTCACGCCGAGGTCCCCGAGGAGTTGCGCCACCTTGCGGAACACGATGTACAGCTCGCTCGCGGGTGTCCCGCCCATCCCGTTGACCATCACGATGGTGCGGTCGCCCGAGGTCAGGGACAGATCCGCGACGATGGGGTCGAGCAGGCGTTGCGTGATGCCGTCCGCGCCCTCCATGGCGATGCGGTGCCGGCCCGGCTCGCCGTGGATGCCGATGCCGATCTCGATCTCGTCCTCGGCGAGCTCGAAACTGGGCACGCCCGCATGGGGCACGGTGCAGGCCGCGAGGGCCACGCCCATGGAGCGCACGCCGTCGACCACGCGCTGGGCGATCGCCGTCACCGCGTCGAGGTCGTCGCCCCGCTCCGCCGCTGCTCCCGCGATGCGCTCCACGAGGACGGTACCGCCCACGCCGCGACGCCCGGCCGTGTAGAGCGAGTCCTCGACGGCGACGTCGTCGTTCACGAGGACCGAGCGGACGGAGATGCCGTCAGCCTCCGCCATCTCGGCCGCGGTCTCGAAGTTGAGGACGTCCCCGGTGTAGTTCTTAACAATGTGCAGTACTCCGGCGCCGCCGTCGACAGCCGCGGTGGCGGGGATGATCTGGTCGGGGGTCGGCGAGGTGAAGACCGCCCCCGGTACCGCGGCATCGAGCATCCCTCGGCCCACGAACCCTGCATGCAGCGGCTCGTGTCCGCTCCCACCACCGGAGACGAGCCCGACCTTCCCCTGGACGGGGGCGTCCCTGCGGGTGATGAACAGCGGCTCCGGATGAACGATCACGAGGTCGGCATGCGCGATGCCGAATCCCTCGACGGACTCGTTGACCACGGCTCTGGGGTCATTGATGAGCTTCTTCACGACGGCGGCTCCTAGCCTGCGAACGGACGGATGACAGCCTGCAGCCCGCCTCACGTGGACCACCCCGGCCATGGGGGACACGTTACCGCCCGTTCCCCGGCCTGCCTATAGCCCGGCGGGTACGTCAGACCGACGCCCAACGCCGGAGGGAGGGGCCCTGAATCGGGCCCCTCCCTCCGGTCCTCAGGCCACCCGATGAAGGGTGAGCCCCGGTTCGATCAGTCGCGCTTGAACGCGTCCTTGACGTTCTCGCCGGCATCCTTCAGGCTCGAACTCGCCTGGTCCTTGTGGCCCTCGGCTTCAGTGTCCTTGTCGCCGGTCGCCTTGCCGAGACCTTCCTTGAGCTTTCCGCCCAAGTCCTGGCCCTTGTTCCCGATCTTGTCATCCAGTCCCATGATGCGGACCTCCTTCAGTCGGTGTACTGCCACCGGTTCCGGTGGCGTCCCGGCATCCCCCTGAGGGAATGCTAAGCAGTCTTACCTTATCGTCGCGGCGCCGCTGATGCCAGCCCGGGAGGCGAAGCGGGTCAGAGCGGCCTGATCATGCGGGTGTTCCCGAGCGTGTTCGGCTTCACCCGGGCGAGATCGAGGAACTCGGCGACCCCCTCGTCGTGCGAGCGGAGCAGCTCGGAGTAGATCCGCGGATCGACGGCCGACTGGTCCGCCATCACCTCGAAGCCGTGCCGGCGGAAGAACTCGACCTCGAAGGTCAGGCAGAAGACGCGGCTGACCCCGAACCCCCGTGCCTCCTCCAGCAACTCCTCGACCAGGGCATGCCCGACACCGCGCCCGCGGGCGGCGGGGGCCGTCGCCAGGGTACGCACCTCCGCAAGGTCCTCCCACATGATGTGCAGCGCGCCGCAGCCCAGCACCTCGCCGTCGTCGGACTCGGCGATGCGGAACTCGGGGAGGCCCTCGTAGTAGGCCACGGTCTCCTTCGCCATGAGGATGCGCTCCTCGGCGAGCGGCTCGACGAGGGCCTTGATGGCGGGGACGTCCGATGTGCGGGCGCGGCGGAGGCTGAAGGTCGGGCTCATCCTGCCCACTCTAGCGATCGCCCACAGGCCCGGGTGCAGTGCGCATCCCGGGCCCGTGGACAGCTACCCTCCGGCGGCACCCCTACACGGCGCTATCCTCCGTGGTGGGGGCGGTACCACGCGGCTTCCGCGCCGGGCGCCCCTGCCGCCCTGCCACGATGGCGAGTTCGTCCGCGTGCGCCTCCTCGACGGCTGCGAACGCGGGGTCGTCGGCGTAGGACTTGAGCTTCGCCACGCGGTAGATGATCAGGGCGTACACGGCCTTCGCCGCGATGTCGGCGATCGAGTAGCCGCCCTGCTTGAGGACCCATGCGTCCGCCCCCGAGATCCCGAGCAACGGGAGTGCGTAGACGGTGTCGTACTGACCCTGGGTGAGGGTTTCCGGAATCATGAACGTACTCCTTTGCACAGAATCGATTGAACCCTGCACAGCGGTGGACAATGGAAGATGTCCTGTTCCACGCGACGTGTGGAGCGATTTTACGCTTTGTAGAAGAAATGTCCAGAGGGTCCGCGCCGGCCCTCACCCAGGGTGTGCGACCCGCCTACAGGCCGAGTTCGCGGGGCAGTTCCCGCTCCTCCCCGAGGACGTTCGACGCCAGGAACGCCTCCACCACCGAGTACCAGATCTTCGCGTGCTGCGGCTTCAGGATCCAGTGGTTCTCGTCGGGGAAGTAGAGGAACCGGTGGGGCGTGACTCCGTGCTCGTTCGCAGGGAGCTTCGAGGCGGACAGGAGGTCGTACCAGAGGCGCAGTCCCTCGCCGATCGGCACGCGGTAGTCCTTGTCCCCGTGGATGACCAGCATGGGTGTGTCGATGCTCCCGATGTGGGAGTGGGGAGAGTTCTCCAGCATCGCCTCCGGAGTCATCTCACGTGCCCAGTAGTACGCCGCATCCGTGGTGCCCCCGAACTGGTCCAGCGCCCAGAGGCTCGCGTGCGTGACGATCGCCGCGAACCGGGCCGTGTGGCCCGCGACCCAGTTCGCCATGTACCCGCCGAAGCTCCCGCCCATCGCCGCGACACGCGTTCCGTCGATGTCGTCGCGGGCCACCAGGTCGTCCGTGGCGGCCATCAGGTCGGTGTAGGGGGCTGCACCCCAGGAACCCCAGCCGCGGTCGACCATGTGCTGGCCGTACCCGGTGGAGAGCGCGGGATCCGGCAGCAGGACCGCGTAGCCGCGGGCTGCCATGACCCAGGGGGACCAGCGCCAGGTCCAGGCGTTCCACGAGCCGATCGGACCACCGTGGATCCAGAGGAGCGCCGGCACGGGAGCATCCGCGGAGGCCCCCTCCGGGAGCACGAGCCAGGACTTCACGGCCTGCCCGTCCTGACCGACCGACTCCACCCGCTCGAGTGTGCCGGGCAGCTCCGGACGCTCGGCAGGGTTCTGCAGGCGGTCGGTGGCGCCCGTGGCGAGGTCGATGCGCACCACTTCGGCCGGGAAGAGGTAGGAACTGCGGACGGCGTAGGCCGTCCTGCCGTCGGGGGAGACCCGGACGTCGGAGTAGGCAGCAGTGTCTTCCGTCACCCGCCGCACCGCCCCGGTCGCGACGTCGATGACGACGACGGGTGCCCCGCCGTCGTCGTCCGCCGTGGCCACGAGGGACGAGCCATCCGGCAGCCAGGCCTCCGGCGACGGCCAGCGGTCCCAGTCCGCAGCCAGCTGCCGGGGCTCGCCCCCGTCGAGCGGGAGCAGCAGGAGGCTCGACTGCGGCGCCAGCTCGGCCGTGGTCCGGCGGTCACGCGTGACGGCGAGATATCTGCCGTCGGGGCTGACCGGGCCGGGTGTGTAGTCGTTCTCCCGGTCGTCGAGCAGGACGCTGAGTTCCCTGGTCGCCAGGTCCACGCGCACGAGGACCGAGCGCTGGGAGCCGAGCTCCTCGGGCACGGTCAGGGAGCTGAACAGCAGGCGTCCGTCCGGGCTGAGCACGGCATGGGCGTTCCGCAGCCCGCCCCGCGCGGAGGGAACGAGGTCGTCGAGGGTCGGTCGCCCGTCGCCGTCGACATCGGTCACCGCAAGGTACCGCGGCTCGTCGGGGCCGAGGTCCGCGTCCCAGTAACGCACCGGGTAGCCCGCGTGCAGGATTGCTGCGACGCCGGAGTCCTTCCGCGCCTTCCGCCGCTCGGCGTCGTCCTCCTCGCCGGTCGATCCGGCGAGCGCATCGGCCGTCAGGACGACGACGTCGGCCTCGGCGGCGGTCAGCACGCCGGACATCCCACCCTCACGCGTCACGAGGAGCGACGCCTCACCTCCGGTCGCGGGCAGCCGCCAGAGGGACGGACGCTTCTCCCCGTCGGCATCCTCGGGATCGGGGCGGGCGGAGGTGAAGAGGAGATCTCCACCGGCGAGGAACGCCGCACCGGACTCCCCGGCGGAGCTGCGGGTCAGCCGACGGGCGGGCTCGGCGCCCGAGGGGTCGATCTCCCAGAGCGCGCTCTGGTAGGCGGTCTTCTTCGGGTCGAGGGTGGCGACGGACGTGACGAGTCGCGTGCCCTCCCTGTTGAGGACGAGTCCGCTGAGGCGCGGAAGGGCGACGAAATCCTCGAGCGAGGAGAAGGGCGTGGTCATGCCTCATCTCTACCATCGGTGTGTGCGGCGTCACAGGGAGTTCACTCAGGGATGAATTCCGTTGCCGTGGGCACCGATCACTTCAGCAGGGAACGAAGGAACCCGCCCCGGTGATCCGGGACGGGCTCCGTCGTCGTGCTGGTAGGGACTCTGACTACTCCGGGACGCTCGCCTCGAGCGCAGCCGGTGAGTCCTCGATCTCCTTGGGTGCGCCATGGGGAGTGAAGGTGAAGATCGCGTCCACACCCTCGCCCTCGACATCGACGGCCACGCGCTCGCCCGACTTGATCTCCCCGAAGAGGATCTTCTCGGACAGCTGGTCCTCGATCTCGCGCTGGATGGTGCGGCGCAGCGGCCTGGCTCCCATCGCGGGGTCGTAGCCACGGGTTGCGAGGAGCACCTTCGCCGCGGGCGTGAGCTCGATCGTCATGCCCTTGTCGGCCATGCGGCCACTCAGGCGCTCGAGGAACAGGTCCACGATCTCGACGATCTCGTCCTGCGTGAGCTGCGGGAACACCACGGTGTCGTCGACACGGTTGAGGAACTCGGGCCGGAAGTGCTGCTTGAGCTCCTCCTGCACCTTGGCCTTCATCCGGTTGTAGCTCGTCGTGGTGTCGGAGCCGGACTGGAAGCCCGTCATGACGCCCTTCGAGATGTCCCGGGTACCGAGGTTGGTGGTCATGATGATCACCGTGTTCTTGAAGTCCACCATGCGGCCCTGGCTGTCGGTCAGGCGACCGTCCTCCAGGATCTGGAGGAGCGAGTTGAAGAGGTCGGCGTGCGCCTTCTCCACCTCGTCGAAGAGCACCACGGAGAACGGCTTGCGGCGGACCTTCTCGGTCAGCTGGCCACCCTCCTCGTAGCCCACGTATCCGGGAGGGGCACCGAAGAGCCGCGAGACGGTGTGCTTCTCCGAGTACTCGGACATGTCCAGCGTGATGAGGGCGTCCTCCTCGCCGAACAGGAACTCGGCAAGAGCCTTGGCGAGCTCCGTCTTGCCGACACCCGTGGGGCCGGCGAAGATGAAGGAGCCGCCCGGACGCTTCGGGTCCTTGAGGCCGGCGCGCGTGCGGCGGATGGCCTGGGAGATGGCCTTGATGGCCTCGTTCTGCCCGATGACCCGCTTGTGCAGCTCGGCTTCCATGTTGAGCAGTCGCGAGGACTCGGCCTCGGTCAGCTTGAACACGGGGATGCCGGTGGAGTTCGCCAGCACCTCGGCGATGAGCTCCTCGTCCACCTCGGCGATGTCGTCCAGGCCGCCGGACTTCCAGCGGCGCTCCTTGTCGCTCCGCTCGTCATGGAGCTTCTGCTCCTTGTCGCGCAGTGCGGCGGCACCCTCGAAGTCCTGGGAGTCGATGGCCGACTCCTTCTCGCGCTTGACGTCCGCGATGCGCTCGTCGATCTCCTTGAGCTCCGGCGGGGCCGTCATCCGACGGATGCGCAGCCGCGCCCCCGCCTCGTCGATGAGGTCGATCGCCTTGTCCGGCAGGAAGCGGTCGGAGATGTAACGCTCGGCGAGCGTCGCAGCGCTCGTCAGCGCACCGTCGGTGATCGAGACGCGGTGGTGCGCCTCGTAGCGGTCCCGCAGGCCCTTGAGGATCTCGATCGCGTGGGCCACGGAGGGCTCGGCGACCTGGATCGGCTGGAAGCGGCGCTCGAGCGCTGCATCCTTCTCGATGTGCTTGCGGTACTCGTCCAGCGTGGTGGCGCCGATCGTCTGGAGTTCGCCACGCGCGAGCATGGGCTTCAGGATCGACGCGGCATCGATGGCACCTTCGGCGGCGCCTGCCCCGACGAGCGTGTGGATCTCGTCGATGAACAGGATGATGTCGCCGCGCGTGCGGATCTCCTTGAGGACCTTCTTCAGTCGCTCCTCGAAGTCACCTCGGTAGCGTGAGCCGGCGACCAGGGACCCGAGGTCCAGGGTGTACAGCTGCTTATCCTTGATGGTCTCCGGGACATCCCCGCGCACGATCGCCTGAGCGAGGCCCTCGACGACGGCGGTCTTGCCGACGCCGGGCTCGCCGATGAGCACCGGGTTGTTCTTGGTGCGGCGGGAGAGGACCTGCATGACGCGTTCCATCTCCTGCTCGCGCCCGATCACGGGATCGAGCTTGGACTCCCGAGCAGCCTGGGTCAGGTTGCGCCCGAACTGGTCCAGCACCACCGAACCGGCCGGGGTGCCCTCCTGCTGGGGGCCGCCGGCAGCTGCCGGCTCCTTGCCCTGGTAGCCCGAGAGCAGCTGGATGACCTGCTGGCGGACGCGGTTGAGATCGGCGCCGAGCTTGACGAGGACCTGCGCGGCGACGCCCTCACCCTCGCGGATGAGACCGAGCAGGATGTGCTCGGTGCCGATGTAGTTGTGGCCGAGCTGAAGGGCCTCCCGCAGGGAGAGCTCCAGCACCTTCTTGGCCCGGGGGGTGAAGGGGATGTGACCGGACGGGGCCTGCTGGCCCTGGCCGATGATCTCCTGCACCTGTTCCCGTACGGCACCGAGGGAGATGCTGAGTGACTCGAGGGCCTTGGCGGCAACACCCTCACCCTCGTGGATCAGGCCAAGCAGGATGTGCTCGGTGCCGATGTAATTGTGGTTGAGCATGCGGGCCTCTTCTTGGGCCAGCACAACAACTCGACGGGCACGATCTGTAAATCTCTCGAACATCAGACACACTCCTAGCTAACGCGTATTTCGATGCTACGGGCACGGGGTGTGCTTTGGGCGCGTGTTCGCCACAGGCGAGATATACCGGAAGGGGCTTCCGCTCCGGCGCCCGGAGGGGATGGTCAGCGCTGTGCCGCGCGGTACGCCTCCACGATCTCGCTGTTCACGCGACCGCGGGAGGAGACGTTGTACCCGTTCTCCTTGGCCCACTCGCGGATCTGTGCGGCTTCCTGGTTGCGGGAAGCGGACGGCGCACCGGCGGAGCTCGACCGCTGCTTCGTCTGGTTGCTGCGGCGGGCGGCCCCGACGTAGGCGGCGAGGGCCTCGCGAAGCTCGGACGCGTGCGCCTCGGAGAGGTCGATCTCGTACTGGACGCCATCGAGACCGAAGCGCACCGTCTCGTCGGCTTCTCCGCCGTCGATGTCGTCGATGAGGATGATCTTTACCTTCTGCGCCACAATGCTCTCCTAATGGTTACTCGATAGAGATGCCCCCGAGAAAGAGTATGGGCCACGCATCTATTGAGGTCAAAGAAAGAGATTACGCGCGGGGGTCGATTTCCTGGTCGTCATTCTTTTTCTCCCGCGATTCCGCGACGCGGGCGTCCTCGGCGTCCTGCATTTCCTCCGCGCGGGCCATGGCCTCACGCTCGGAGCGGTCGACATTGAATATGGCCTTGATCACGAAGTAGAAAAGAACTGCCAAGCAGACTGACGGTAGGAGGACGGCGATATATTCCACGGCTACTGACCGGCCTCGGGCTTGAGAATGGGGAACAGGATCGACTCGCGAATTCCGACGTCGGTGAAAAGCATGACGAGGCGGTCGATACCGAGACCGATACCTCCCATGGGCGGTGCGCCGTACTCCAGTGCACGGAGGAAGTCCTCGTCGAGCTGCATGGCCTCGTCGTCGCCCGCGGCGGCCTGGCGCGACTGCTCGGTCAGGCGCCGGCGCTGGACGACCGGGTCGATGAGCTCGGAGAAGGCCGTACCCCGCTCCATCCCGCCGATGATGAGGTCCCACGCCTCGATGAGCCGGGGGTCCTCGCGGTGCGGGCGCGCGAGGGGCTGCGCCGAGGGCGGGTAGTCGTAGACGAACGTGGGCTGGATCAGGGTCGGCTCCACGATCTCGGAGAACAGCTCCAGCACCACTTTCTCGGCGCCCCAGGCAGGGTCGAGCGACACCTCGTGACGCTCGGCGACGGATCGCAGCTCGTCGAGCCCCGTGTCGGGGGTGACGTCCTGACCCACCGCTGCGGACAGGCCCGGGTAGACGCCGAGCCACGCCCACTCACCGTCGAGCTCCACCGTCCCCTTCGACGTCTCGAGGGTCCGGGAGCCCAGCAGGTCGGCGCACGCGAGGATCATCTCCTTCATCCGGTCCGCCATGACGAACTGGTCGGCGTAGGCCTCGTAGCACTCGAGCATCGTGAATTCCGGACTGTGCGTGGAGTCGACCCCCTCGTTGCGGAAGATCCGGCCGATCTCGTAGACGCGGTCGATCCCACCCACCACGGCGCGCTTGAGGTACAGCTCCAGGGCGATCCGCAGCGTCATCTTCTGGTCGAAGGCATTGAGATGCGTCTCGAAGGGCCGGGCGGTCGCCCCTCCGTGGACGAGCTGCAGGATCGGCGTCTCCACCTCGACATAGTCGTGGGCGTGGAGGGTGTCCCGAAGGGTCCGGGTGATGGCCGCGCGGGTGCGCACCATGCTGCGAGCTTCCTCCCGCACCATGAGGTCGACGTACCGCTGGCGGACGCGCGTCTCCTCGTTGAGTCCTGCGTGCAGCGTGGGGAGCGGGCGCAGCGCCTTGGACGCCATGGTCCAGGCCTTCGCCATGACCGAGAGCTCACCGCGCCGGGAGCTGATGACCTCGCCGTGCACCTGCACGTGGTCACCGAGGTCCACGAGGGACTTCCACTGGGCGAGGCTGTCGGCGCCGACCTCGGCCAGGCTCAGCATGAGCTGGAGCCTCGTGCCGTTGCCCTCCTGCAGGGTCGCGAAGCACAGCTTGCCGGAGTTCCGGATGAAGACCACGCGCCCGACGACGGCGACGTCCTGCCCGCTGGACTCACCTGTCGCGAGGTCCGCGAACCGCTCGCGGATCTCGGTCAGCAAGTGCGTCCGCTCGGGCTTCACGGGGTAGGGCTCCATCCCGGCATCGAGCAGCGCGGCCCGCTTCTGCAGGCGGAAGCGCATCTGCTCGTTGAGGTCGTCGGCGGGAGCGGTGTCGTCGGGGGTCACGGAAGACAAGTTTACGGCTCCGTGCCAGGGCACGGGCGCCGGGGACAGGCGGTGTGGGTCAGCCCACAGTAGGCAGGAGCACGTTGTCGATGAGGCGGACGGCGCCGACGCGGGCGGCGACGACGACGAGCACGGGCGCGGCGGTCAGGGCGCCCTCCGCCACGGGGGCGAACGACGCCGGATCGACGGCCTCGAGGTAGTCCAGGTCCACCTCGGCCTCGGCGGCCACCGTCGCGCGTGCGGCGTCGAGGTCCGGCGTGCACCCGCTCCGAACGTCCTCGGCGAGGCCGTGCAGGACCCGCGACAGCACGAGCGCGCCCCGGCGTTCCTCCGCACCGAGGAACCTGTTGCGGCTCGAGAGGGCGAGGCCGTCGTCGTCGCGTACGATCGCGACGCCCTCGATGGCGACCGGGAAGTTCAGGTCCAGCACCATGCGGCGGATGATCGCCAGCTGCTGCGCGTCCTTCTCGCCGAAGTACGCGTGGTATTCCGCCGCGGTTCCCGGCAGGCCGAGGTTCAGGAGCTTCGACACGACGGTCAGCATGCCGTCGAAGTGGCCGGGACGGGAGGCACCCTCGAGGACCTCCCCCATGCGGCCGGCGCTGAGCCGCACCAGCGGTTCGCCGCCCGGGTACATGTCAGCGACCGACGGGGCGAAGACGATGTCGACGCCGGCCCCGCCGAGGAGGCGGAGGTCGTCGTCGAGGGTGCGGGGATACCGCTCGAGATCGGCGGGGTCGCCGAACTGCAGGGGGTTCACGAACACGGAGGCGACCACGACGTCGTTCGCCTCCCGTGCGGCGCGGGCGAGGGACGCGTGTCCGGCGTGCAGCCCGCCCATCGTGGGCACGAGGCCGAGTGACGGCCGTGGCCCCGCCGGGCGCTGCGCGCGCGCCCGCTCCAGGAGGTCGGCCGTGGCGGCTCGGAGGTCCGCGGGAGTGGAGACGAGGAGCGGCGCGGTGCCTGCGCCGGCAGAGCTGTCGACGGTCATGGAGGGTCCTTCCGGGTGGGGAGCGCGGGCCGTGCGGCCGGGGTGCGTCGGCGTCGGCGTAGCGCTGGGGGCTGGTCGAGAGGATCGGATCCGTCGGGAGCGGACCGATCCGTCGGGTCCGGGTCGGCGTCGGAACGGATCCGGGGTCGGGGTCGGGGTCGGGGTCGGATCACGCGAAAAGCGTGCCGGGATCGGTGCCGTCAGGTCGGTCCCCGTCGGTCCCGGGTCAGTCCCGGGTCAGTCCCGGGTGTCCGACCCAGGATCGGGGGGATCGCCCGTCCCGGGGTCGTCGGCGAGGGCGGCGAGGATCGAATCCCCCTGCGCCGGGGTCAGGACGCCGCGTTCCAGGGCGCGCAGCGCCGTGGCACGGGCCATGCCGAGGTAGGCCTGGCGCGTGTCCGGGGCGTCGTGCGCCTCGAGGGCAGCCCGGTGGATCCGGACGGTGCCCGCGTCACCGCGCGCCACCGGACCGGTGAGTGCGCCCTCACCCGCGGAGAGGGCGTTCTCGAGCGAGGCCTTCATGAGCGGACCGAGCATGCGGTCGGGATGCTGCACACCGATGTCCGCCAGGAGCTGTGCGGACTGGGCCGCGATGGTGACGAGGTGGTTCGAGGCATGCGCGAGGGCCGCGTGGTACAGCGCCCGCGATTCCTCCTCGATGACCACCGGTTCCGCCCCCATCTCGACGACGAGCGCCTGGGCGATGGGAAGGACGGCCGACGGCGCCGTGATGCCGAACGCGGTGTCCGGCAGGCGCCCGAGGTCGAGGCTGAGCCCGGTGAAGGTCATGGCGGGGTGGATGGCGAGCGGGATGGCCCCGGCGGCACGTGCCGGGCCGAGCACCGCAGTGCCGTACCGGCCGGAGGTGTGCACCACCAGCTGTCCCGCCTGCCACACGCCGAGCTGGGCGAGGCCGTCGACCAGCGGGGCCAGGGCGTCGTCGGGCACGGCCAGGAGCACGAGTTCCGCACGCTCGATGATGTCCGGCACCTCCAGCACGGGTACGCCCGGCAGCAGGTTCTCGGCGCGTTCACGGCTGGCCTCGGACACGGCGGACACCCCGACGACGGCGTGGCCGGCCGAGCGCAGTGCAGCACCGAGGACGGCCCCCACCCTGCCGGCGCCGACGACGCCGACCCCGAGCCTGCCCGGGCGGCGGGACGCATCAGCGCTGCCCATCGGGCGCCTCCTCGAGCGACCGGGGCGCCTGCGCCGGTGCCGGCTCGTACCGGGGAACCTCGGGCATGACGGCGGCCTGCTCCGGAGCAGCAGCCCGGTCGACCGCGGCATCGGTGGCTCCGGACGGGACCACGAACCCACTCGGTGATCCAGCGGTGATCGGGGGGCCACCGTCCACGACCGCGGACCGCGTCGCCACGTCATCCACCGGCAGGTCCTCCGCGGCGCCGTGGAGGCCGACGGGCTGCCCGGACGGAGGAACGGCTGACGCGCGCCCGGAGTCCCCCGGTGCCGCATCCGAAACGCCCGGCCCGGTATTCGCGCGGACCTCGATGCGGTGGTCCGGTCCGTCGACGGTCTGCGCCGCGGGCAGGCTCACGGGCTTCATCCACTGCTCCGGACCGCTGCGGCGTCGTGCCTCGGCGGCCCGCACCGACTGACCGTGGAACAGGTCCCAGGCCGCATCGGCATCGGCGAGGAGGACCCGGGGGCTGACAGGACCCGGCGTCGTCTGGAACTGCAGGTTCGCCACCCGGACGCGGCGGTCCACGGGCCCCTGGTCGATCGACAACGACTGGGTCCGCTCGTGCGGCACCACGACGAGCTGGCGCCACAGCACACCGGAGCGCAGCAGCAGAGCCGTACCGGTCACGGTGAAGCCGTTGCGCCGCCACGCGAGCGGAGCCAGCCACCGCGCCCGGCGCGGGGTCGTGACGAACCCCTCCCCGCCGTCGCGCCCGGTCATGCCGGCACCGAACACCTCGACGGGCCGCGGGGTGCCGGGATCCGGGAGGACCAGGGCGAGGATCTGCAGGACCTCGTCGCGCGTGCCGACGGGCAGGAGGGTGGCCCGGGCCTGGCCCTCGTTGGAGGCCGACGCCCCGTAGCCGGCGACATTCACCGTGACGCGGTACCACCCCTTCAGGCGCCACAGCGGGGACTGCACGATGCCGAGGGCCTGCACGCGACCGGGGGGAACCGTCTGGGCACGCGTGTCGAGCAGGCCGTAGCGCATGCGGATGCCGTCCGGTGACGTGGCGGCGCGGAAGTTGTAGCCGGTGCTCAGGGCGGACCAGTACGCACCCACCACGCCGATCAGCAGCGGGATGAAGGAGGTGGCGATGAAGGGCGTGTCCAACGTGATGCCGAGGGTGATGATGACGGCCGCCGCCACCACGAGCGCGACCGTGGTGCCGGAGAGCAGGGCAGCTCCGACGACGCGGCCGGGAGGGCTCACCACGACCTCCCGCTCGGGGGCCTCGGGGACCTCCTCCGGGTGCTCGGGGTCCGGCTCGACACCCGCTGCCCGGGCGAGGATCGTGGCGCGGAGCTTCTTCGCGTCGTCGAGCTTGAGGAAGGCGAGCCGGACGGCCGACTCCCCCGCGTCCGCCACCTCGAACTTCAGTTCGGCCAGCCCGAAGATCCTGGCGAGGAACGGCTGCACGATGTCGATGGCCTGGACCCTGTCCAGGCGCGCCTGCCGCTGTTGCCGGAAGACGACACCGGAGTGCACCCGCACGTGCTCGGCGGTCACCTGGTAGCGGGTGAAGTACCAGGAGACGAGGAAGACAGCCGCGATGACGACGACGACACCGAGCACCACACCGCCCGCGAGCAGCAGGCCGACCCCCTCGGGCAGGGGGCCCCGACCCCTCGAGTCGGCATCGAAGAGGCCCTCGAACCAGTCCCTGCCCGCGAAGTAGAGGATCGCCACGAGCGCGATCCAGCCGCGCACGAGCGGTGAGATGACATGGACGCGGCGCCACTCGTCCGCCGCCTGCGGTGGGACGACCGCTCCGGCGGTCACAGTCCGGCCAGCCTGGCTTCTCCCCGCGCGGACAGCTGCTCGCGCAGCCGGGCACCCTCCCCGGTCGGCAGACCGGGGATGAAGGCGTTCGTCGCGGGAGACGCCGTGTGGAGCTTCAGCGTGCAGATGCCGAAGGCACGCTCGATTGGACCGACGGCGACGTCGACGTACTGCATGCGGCCGTAGGGCACCACCATGGTGCGCTGGAAGAACACGCCCTGGCGGACCAGGAGGTCGTCGTCGCGCTCCGCGTACCCGATGGCCCGCACCTGGCGGGGAAGGAGGATCCCGCGCCAGACGGCGCTGACCAGCACCACGGCCGGAAGGCCCCAGGCGAGCCACACGGGCGGGAAGGAATCCCAGACACCGGTGAGGCGCAGCACGAGCGGCACGGACGCGAGCAGGATCCACACGAGAGACCCGATGAGCCAGCCGAGCAGGCGGACCCTGAGGTACTTCGGGGACACCCTCGTCCACTCGAGACCGGACGGATCGATCGGTTCGCTACGCATATTCCCCCTCGGTGTGGCCCGGAGCCCCGGTGCCGTCGTCGTCGGGCGGCAGCCTGCAGAAGTTCTCGACGACCAGTCCCACCATAATCATGACGGTCCCGCCCGCCATCAGCGCCACCGATCCCCAGACCGGCAGGCTGGTGGAGCGGACGGACGCCAGGGCCACCTGGTCCACGAGGATGCCCGCGTGCCAGCCGAGGTTGAGGGCACCTGCGTAGGCGCAGGCCTGCGCGAGCACCAGGGTGCGCAGGGCGAGAAGGGGATCGAGGGGACGGTCCCGCCTGCCGTTCCGCCAACGGAGCACGCGGCGCCCGAAGACCAGGGTGATGGCGATGATCGCCGCCGTGGTGACGAGGGACGTCAGCGGCAGGGCCGGCGTCCCGTACCCGTTGCGGGTGGCGAACCAGTTGACCAGCCAGCCGGCAAGCCCGGCCACGAGGCCCACGAGGGCCAGCCACCGGAACCGAAGGGTGCTCACAACGTCCTAGACTCCCTCGAAGGGCACCAGGCCCGCAAGGTCCTCCGCCTCCGCGGCCAGCTCGGCGACCGGCCGGCCGGCGAGCCGGGCCCCGGCATCCATCCACGCCCACGGCTGCAGGACGAAGGCACGCGACGCCGCCCGCGGATGCGGGATGGTCAGTACCTCATCGTCCGAGACCAACGAACCGTAGGTGATGATGTCGATGTCCAGGGTCCGGGGACCCCACCGGACGATGCGCTTGCGGTGGTACTTCTCCTCCACCGCCTGGCAGTGGGCGAGGAGCTCGTACGGGCCCAGATCCGTCTCCACCTCGATCACCATGTTGAGGTAGTCCGGCTGCTCCGGTCCACCCACCGGCTTGGTGCGCACCACGGGTGAGACAGCGTGCAGCCGCACGTCGTCCGGTTCGACGAGGTCGGCGACGGCGAGCACCAGGGTGTCGCTGCTCACGCCGAGGTTGCTGCCGAGCGCGAGCACGGAGCGCACGGTACCGCTCACGGCCGGCTCCTGCGCAGCGTGACCGCCACGTCGCCGAAGGGCACCTCGATGGGCGCCTTCGGCTTGTGCACCGTCACGTCGACGGCGGCCACGGGGAAGGCGGCGAGGACTGCAGAGGCGATGGTCTCCGCCAGCGCCTCGATGAGGTCGAACGGCTCCCCGCCGATGATCCCGTGCACCAGGTCGGCGAGGTCGCCGTAGTGCGCGGTCCGCTCCAGCTCGTCGCCGGCACCGGCCGGCTGCAGGTCGAGGTGCAGGACGATGTCGACCACGAAGGGTTGGCCCTCGCGGCGCTCATGGTCGAAGACGCCGTGGTAGCCGTTCGCGGAGATGCCGCGCAGCACCACCGAGTCGAGGGCACCGGACGGCGAACCGGCGAGCCCGGGGACGAAGCCGGACGTGGTCCTCAGGGACTGCCCGGGCGACGTTCCCCCGGCGTCGGCGACCGCGTACCGGGACGCGCCGTCGGACGTGGCGCCGGGGCCCTCGCTCACGGGCGCGGACCGACGGCGGCTGCGACCTTGACGGCGTCGAGCGTGGTGACCGGGTCGTGGACACGGACGCCCCAGGCGCCCGACGCAGCGGCCAGGGTGGCGACGGCGAGCGAGGCGTGGTCACGCTCGCCCGGCGTCGCGACCTTGCCCGCCGACGTGAGCAGGGTACCGAGGAACCGCTTGCGCGAGGCCCCGACCAGGACGCGGTGGCCCAGTGCCGTGAAGGCATCGAGGTGGCGCAGGATCAGCCAGTTGTGCTCGTCCGTCTTCGCGAACCCCAGGCCGGGGTCGAGGATGATGCGCTCGGCGGCCACGCCGGCCGCCACGAATCGGTCACGGAGCCCGGCGAGTTCCCCGGCCACCTCCGCGACGACGTCGTGGTACTCGGCGAGGGAGGTCATGGTGGTCGCGGATCCGCGCCTGTGGGTCAGGATGTACGGGACGCCCCGCTCGGCCACGAGGGCCGGCATGGCCGGATCGAACTCGACGCCCGAGATGTCATTGATGATCGACGCGCCCGCATCGAGGGCCTGGCGGGCCGTCTCGGCATGCATGGTGTCGATGCTCACGAGGGCGCCGGCCTTGACGAGCCCCCTGATGACGGGCAGCACGCGCTGCAGTTCCTCCTCGACCGGCACAGCCCGGGCTCCCGGACGCGTCGACTCACCTCCGACATCGATGATGTCCGTCCCGCCGTAGTGCATGCGCAGGCCGTGACCGATGGCGTCGTCGGTGCCCGCGAACCTGCCGCCGTCGCTGAACGAGTCCGGCGTGACGTTGAGGATACCCATGACCACCGCGCGGTCCGTGGGGAGGTCACCGAAGGTCCTGGCGGAACGGACCGGTCGGATGACGGGCAACGGCGAGGTCGCCGGCCCTGTTCCGGGCGCTGCGGCGAGTGAATCCATGAAAGCGGGGCTCCTACCTTCCGAGAATGAGGCTCATGGCCTCGGCGCGCGTTGCCGTCTCGCGGATCTGGCCGCGCACGGCGGACGTGACGGTCTTGGCTCCGGGCTTCCGGACCCCGCGCATCGACATGCACATGTGCTCGCACTCGATGACGACTATCGCGCCTTTGGGCTTCAGGTGTTCCATCATCGCATCCACGATCTGCGTGGTCAGCCGTTCCTGCACCTGGGGGCGACGGGCGTAGACCTCCACGAGGCGGGCGAGCTTGCTCAGGCCGGTCACGCGTCCGTCCGCCGAGGGGATGTAGCCGACGTGCGCCGTGCCATGGAACGGCACCAGGTGGTGCTCGCACGTCGAGTAGAAGGGGATGTCCTTCACCAGCACGAGCTCCTGGTGGTTGATGTCGAAGGAGGTGGAAAGGACCTCGGCCGCGTCCTGGTGGAGTCCCGCGAACATCTCGGCGTAGGCCTTCGCGACCCGCTTCGGGGTCTCCAGCAGGCCGTCCCGGTCCGGATCCTCACCGATGGCCGCAAGGATCTCGCGGACGGCCCTGGCGATCCGCTCCTGATCCACGGGCGACCCCGTGGCCACCAGCGCGGCGTCCACCACTTCGTCGTCGAAATCTGTCATTGGGTCGTCTCCCCTTCTTCGGGCACTGCCCACCGGCCCCGTGACCGCTGGTCTGTCGCTACAGGACTACGCGTCCCGCCTGTCGCCCGGGCCGTCGCCCGCTTCGGGCGACGGGAGGTCGGATCCGGCGACGTCGAACCCGCGTGGGATGTCGGCGTCGGCGATCTGGTCCTGGGGAGCGACGGTCTCGGGCGCGGGCTGTCCGCTCTCCAGCGCTTCGGCGCGCTCCTTCTTCGAGACGACCGGCGGCAGGGAGTGCACGGGCCTGGTCTGCTTGGACAGCCACACCTCGCGCAGGCCCCGCTTCCGGACCGAGGTGAAGACCTCGGCGATCTCCGCCTGGTTCAGGGTCTCCCGTTCGAGCAGCTCCAGTGCGAGCTGGTCGAGGACGTCGCGGTTCTCCGTGAGGATCTGGTACGCCTCGTCGTGCGCGTTGTCGATGAGGCGGCGCACCTCCTCGTCCACGACGAGCGCGATCTGGTCCGAGTAGTCGCGGTCGCTGCCCATGTCACGGCCCAGGAACGGCTCACCGGCTCCCTGGCCGAGCTTCACGGCGCCGATGCGCTCACTCATGCCGTACTGGGTCACCATCTTGCGGGCCGTGCCGGTGGCCTTCTCGATGTCGTTGGACGCACCCGTCGAGGGGTCGTGGAAGACGATCTCCTCGGCGACGCGACCACCCATGGCGTACGCCAGCTGGTCGAGCAGCTCGTTCCTCGTCACCGAGTACTTGTCATCACTCGGCATGACCATCGTGTAGCCGAGGGCACGGCCGCGCGGCAGGATGGTCACCTTCGTCACCGGATCCGTGTTGCGCAGCGCGGCGGCCACGAGGGCATGCCCGCCCTCGTGGTATGCGGTGATCTTCCGCTCGAGTTCCTTCATCACGCGGCTGCGCTTCTGGGGTCCCGCGATGACGCGGTCGATCGCCTCGTCGAGGGCGCGATCGTCGATGAGCTGCGCATTGGAGCGCGCCGTGAGCAGCGCGGCCTCGTTGAGGACGTTCGCCAGGTCGGCACCGGTGAAGCCCGGCGTCTTCTTCGCCACGCCCTTCAGGTCGACGCCGGCCGCCATCGGCTTGCCCTTCGAGTGGACCGACAGGATGTGCTCGCGGCCCTTCATGTCCGGGGCCTCGACGCCGATCTGGCGGTCGAAACGGCCCGGCCGCAGGAGCGCGGGGTCCAGGACGTCGGGGCGGTTGGTGGCAGCGATCAGGATCACGTTGGTGGTGGCGTCGAAGCCGTCCATCTCCACCAGGAGCTGGTTGAGCGTCTGCTCGCGCTCGTCGTTGCCACCGCCCACGCCCGCACCGCGGTGACGCCCGACGGCGTCGATCTCGTCCACGAAGATGATGGCGGGCGAATTGTTCTTGGCCTGCTCGAAGAGATCGCGGACGCGGGACGCGCCGACGCCGACGAACATCTCCACGAAGTCCGAGCCGGAGATCGAGTAGAAGGGGACGCCGGCCTCACCGGCGACCGCGCGGGCCAGCAGGGTCTTGCCCGTCCCGGGAGGCCCGTAGAGGAGCACGCCCTTCGGGATCTTGGCCCCGAGGGCCTGGAACTTCGCGGGTTCCTGCAGGAACTCCTTGATCTCCAGCAGTTCCTCGACGGCCTCGTCGGCGCCTGCGACGTCGTTGAACGTCACCTGCGGCATGTCCTTGGAGATGAGCTTGGCCTTGGACTTGCCGAACTGCATCACCTTGGATCCCCCACCCTGCATGCGGCTGAGGAGGAACCAGAAGATGACGCCGAGGATCAGGATGGGGAAGATCAGGCCGGCGAGGCTGAGGAGCCAGTTGCTCTCGGCGGGCTGGTCGGTGAAGCCGTCCGCGCTGGAGTCGTTGATGGCCTCGACCACGCTCTCGGCCCGCGCCGTGCTGTAGAAGAACTGGACGTTCTCGCCCTTGTCCTCGTACGGCTTACTGAGCGTGAGGTCGACGCGCTGCTCGCCGTCGTAGATCTTGGCCTGCTCGACGGTCTCGCCGCGGAGCAGTTCCAGTCCCACATTGGTGTCCACGCGGTTGGCACCCGTGCCGAACAGGGATGGAAGCACCAGCAGGAGCGCCACGACCGCCAGGACGATCCAGAAGATGGGCCCCTTGAAGATGTTCTTGAATTTCATTCGTCTCAGGGCAGCACGCCCTGTCCCTCCTGCTGATGCACGTAAGAATGTACGGGCGCACTGCCGAGCGGGTGCGCTTTAAGCACCTCAACATATACACCGTCCGAGATTCTCCACGCGCGGATTGCGCCGATAGTTCCCTCTCGGCGTACCGGGCACGGACCCTCCGGGAAGGGCTTATTCGTAGACGTGGGGCGCCAGGGTCCCGATGAAATCGAGGTTCCGGTACTTCTCCGCGAAGTCCAGGCCGTAGCCCACCACGAATTCGTTGGGGATGTCGTAGCCGACGTATTTCACGTCGATCTCGACCTTCGCGGCGGCCGGCTTGCGCAGCAGCGTGCAGATCTCGACGGACGCCGGTCCGCGGGACAGCAGGTTGGCCTTCAGCCAGGAGAGGGTCAGGCCGGAATCGATGATGTCCTCGGCGATCAGGACGTGCTTGCCCATGAGGTCGGTCTCGAGGTCCTTGAGGATGCGCACCACGCCGGAGGACTGTGTACCGGACCCGTAGGAGGAGACGGCCATCCAGTCCATGGTGATGTGTGAGTGCAGCGCGCGCGCCAGGTCCGCCATGACCATCACCGCGCCCTTGAGGACGCCCACGAGGAGGATGTCCCGCCCCGCGTAGTCCGCATCGATCTGCTGCGCCAGTTCGTTGATCCGCTGCTGGATCTCCTCCTTGGTGTAGAGGACGTGCTTGAGATCTGACTGGACGTCGTTGGAATCCACCGGTTACTCCTGGGTTGGACGGCGCGACTGCTTCACACCGGGGCCGTTGTTGCTGCCATTGCTGCTGAGGACAAGATTGCCATAGCTTGCATCCCCGCGAAGAACCGCCCGCCCGCGGACCTGCCGGTGGACGCTCACCTTGCCGCCCAGCTGCACCGGCCCGGCGGACCCCCTGCGGTCGAGGAGCGACTCGGCGGCGCGGAGTCTTTCGGAGCTGGGTTGGAACGCCCCGAGTTCGAGTGCCGCGAGGGCGAGCACGCGCTGCCGCAGCGCCGCGGGCAGGGCCCTGAGCCCGTCCTCCGGGAGAAGGACCGCACCGTCGTCGCCCTCCGTCCTGAGCCCGGCGTACGCCTCCGAACTGAGCTGCTCCAGCAGATCGGCGTCCTGCCCGAGGATCCTGGCTGTCCGGGCGAGGGCCTGCGCGATCCCGGGCCCCAGCTGGTCCTCGAGGAACGGCAGGACTTCCTGCCGCACCCGGGACCGGGCGAAGGCCCGGTCCTCGTTGGTGGGGTCGTGCCAGGGCTCCAGCCCGTAGAAGGCGCAGATGGCCTCGGTATCGATCCGGCGCAGTTCGAGGAACGGTCGCAGGTAGAGTCCCCGCCGACCGGGCATGCCGGCGAGCGACCGGGTGCCCGAGCCGCGAGCGAGGCCGAGCATGACCTGTTCGGCCTGGTCGTCGAGCGTATGGCCGAGCAGGACGGCGGCGGCTCCGTGCACTGCCGCGGCGTCGTCCAGCGCCGAGTATCGGGCGGTGCGGGCCGCGGCTTCGGGGCCCATGCCCGTCCTGTCCACCGAGACGGTCCGCACCTCCACGGGGTCCAGCCCGAGCCCCCGGACGGTCTCGGCGGCTCGGGCCGCGACGTCGGCGCTCCCGGGCTGCAGCCCGTGGTCGACGACGACTGCGCCGACGCGGCACCGTCCGGTGTGCGCCGCATGCGCCGCGACCGCCGCGAGGGCGAGGGAATCGGGACCGCCGCTGCACGCGACGAGGACGAGGGGAAGGGCCGGGGACCCCGTCGGCGCCCTGTCCACGATCCCCTCGAGACCGGCCGCCAGCAGGTTGCGGGCGGTACCGACCGTCGGCAGGAGGCGCGGGCGCCTAGCCATGGCGGCGCAGGCTCATCCTGTCGATCCACTCGTCCGGTGCGTGGATCTCGCGCTCCGTGGGGAGATGGTCGGCCGATTCCCACACGGCGTTGAAACCGTCCATCCCGGTCTGGCCGACCACCCTCCGCACGAACTTCGAGCCGTCACTGTACTGGCGCATCTTCGCGTCGAGGCCCATGAGCTGGCGGATGACCTTCTCGAGGGGGCCCCGGGACTTCCCGCGGGCGTTGAACCGGCGGCGGATGGTCTTCACGGAGGGGACGATCCTGCCATCCACCCCGTCCATCACCACGTTGGCGTGTCCCTCGAGCAGGCTCATGACGGCGGTGAGATGGGACAGGCGCGCCTTGTCGTCCGGATCCTGCAGGATCGACAGCACACCGACGTCCTGCGGCGGCACGCCCGCGGCGCCTCCTGCGATCCTCGACCGCGCGCCGGCGAGGTTCTTCACCGCCGCACCGAGGCGTTCCGACAGGGAGTCCGCCTTGTCCATGAGCCCGGACGTGAGCTCGCCGATGTGTCCGGTCATGTGGTCCTTGAGCCACGGGGCTGCCGCGAACTGCACGCGGTGCGTCTGCTCGTGGAGGCACACCCACAGGCGGAAGTCCGACGGGTCCACGTTCAGTTCCCGCTCCACGGAGATGATGTTCGGGGCAACGAGCATGAGCCGGCCGCCCTGGCCGTTCCGCGAGGGGACGAAGGGATCGTACTGCCCGAGCACCTTGCTCGAGAGGAAGGCGAGGATGGCGCCGAGCTGCGCGCCGGTGACGCTCCCACCGAGTGCCAGCGAGGCGGACTTCAGCAGATCCGGGCGTGTGGCGGCGAGCTGGTCGAGCGCCGGATCCATCAGGGTGCGGAAGCTCTGCGCATTGGCCTTGGCCCAGGACGCACGATCGACGATCAGCAGCTCGGAGTCACGGAGGTCACGGGCGGCGTCGAGCCGCGAGATGGCGTGGACATGGCCGACCGATGCGTCCGCGAGCTCGCGCATGTTCTGCACCGCCCGGGCGATCTCGGCGGGTTTCATGGTGGGACCCGCGGGCGTCAGGGAGGCTGCGGTCGACGCCGCGATGTCCCAGTTGACCAGCTGCGGGCGGGGCGTTGCGGACTCGTTCCTGGGCATGGGCCTATTCGATCACACCCTGCTGACGGCGAGCCGAGGCACCCGTGGAGCGGGCTCGGGTTCGTCTGTCGGCGAACGGGTCAGCGGCACCCGCAGGCGGCCAGCAGCGCTGCCGCGTGGTCGGCCGAGGACCTCGCCTCGCCCGTGTTGCCGTCCAGCCCCGCCGCAAGGAAGGAGAACACCAGGAGCCGCCCGTCGACGGTCACCACGTGCCCGGAGAGCGCCGTGACCGCGTTCAGCGTGCCGGTCTTGGCCCGCACGGTCCCGGCGCCCGGCCGTGCATCAGGATCCTCGGCGGTGAACCGCGGGGCCAGCGTGCCGGTCAGCCCGGCGATCGGCAGCGACGCGGCGACGGCGGCGATCCCGGGGTCGGCCGACGTGGTGGTGGCGCGGACCAGTGCGGCCACCTGCGCCGGCGAGACGGCGTTCCGGGCGGAGAGTCCTGCCGCATCACCGAAGGCGAGGCCCTCCCCGGCCACGCCCGCACGCGTCGCGGCCGCGGCGAGGGCCTCGGTCGCGCCGCCGAAGGAGGCGGGACGTCCGCTCTCCAGTGCCGCGATCCGGGCAAGCGCCTCGGCGAGGTAGTTGTCCGAGACCTCGAGCATGCGGGCCACCTGCGCCGCGCGCGGCGCCGACTCCACGGCCGCCAGGGCGACGGCGTCCTCCGGACTGGTCCGCCGCTGCACGTCGGGCTGGACCGTGATGCCCCGCTCGACGGCGGCGGCCACGAGCGCCGTCGCGAAAGCGTTCGCCGCGTCGAGTCCGGCGTCCTGCGAGCGTGGGCCCCCGGTGCGCCCCTCCTCGAGCCAGGACGAGTTGACGGCCAGCGCGTGCACCGGAGCAACCTCGCCGGCCTCGATGTCACCCTGCGCCCAGGTGGGATTCAGGCTGGCACCGGCGAAGAGGCTGTCATCGAGGAACACGGTGTACGGCCCCGATCCAGCGGGAAGCGCGGCGGCCGTCTCGGCGGCGAGTGTGCCGAGCCCGGCGTGCCCGACGACGGCGTCGGGTGCGGAGGGCCCGGACGCGAGGAGGACGTCGCCACCGCCGCGGAGGAACAGCGCGCCGGCGGCCGACGGCGAGGACAGCACCGAGGTCTGCAGCCGCGCTTCCGGACGTCCGAAGGTCAGGGCGGCGACCGCCGTGAACACCTTGACGGTGGACGCCGGCGGCTGCGCGCGGTCGGCGTCCCTCGCATAGAGCACGGTGCCGTCCGCCGAGTCCACCACCGTGCCGGCGAAGGAGCCCGGCCCCGACAGGGCCAGCGCGGCGTCGAGTGCGGGACCCAGTGCGGCAGGATCCGGGGACGGCGCGGCGGGTGAGAGCGGGGTGACGAGGTCGGGCACGGTGACGGAGGTGGGCGGGACCTGAAGCGCGGGTGTGACGGGCGGCTCCGCGGGTGGCGGCGGGTCGGCCACGGCGAGGACGGCGGGAGCGACGTGCGAGGCGACGGGCACCGCGATCGCCGCCATGACCAGGACCAGCAGCAGCCCGGTCAGCAGGCGGAGGGATCGCGTCATGGTGTCCTTTCGCGGTCTGAGCGGCACGCGCCGCAGCGGTGCGTCACCACGGAAAAATGCCTCGGTAGCGGTGAGCGACCGATATGTTAGGGCTGACGATCAACAGTAGACCGGCCGGCAGCCGCTCCCCGTGAGGGCGCGACACCGGCCAACAGTTCCCCATCGACCCAGCACAGGAGTTGCCATGAAGCTCGACGTCACCATCGAGATCCCGAAGGGCTCGCGCGTCAAGTACGAGATCGACCACGAGACGCACCGCCTGCGCCTGGACCGCGTCCTGTTCACGGCCATGCAGTACCCCACCCATTACGGCTACTTCGAGAACACCCTGGGCGAGGACGGCGATCCGCTCGACGCCCTGGTGATGCTGCAGGACTTCGACCTGATCCCGGGCGTCCTCGTCGAGTCACGCCCCATCGGCGTGTTCAACATGGTCGACGACGGCGGCGGGGACGCGAAGGTCCTCTGCGTTCCGGTGGACCCACGTTTCGAGGACATCCAGGAGCTGTCCGACGTCTCGGACTTCCTGCTCGACGAGATCAAGCACTTCTTCACCAAGTACAAGGACCTGGAGCCCGGCAAGTGGGTCGAGGCCGCCGACTGGGCCGGCCGGGAGGCTGCGGAGGCCGAGATCGAGGCATCGCTGCGCCGCTTCAAGGAGGCCGGTGACGCGAGCGCCCAGGACGAGCCGCAGGGCCGCGCCGTCGACGTCGACGCGAAGAACGCGACGGAGACGCCCGAGGGGCGCTAGGGTCCTGCCACCCTCCGGGCCCTCCGCCCGGCACCGTCGAGGCCCCCGCCGGCGCATTCCGCCAGCGGGGGCCTCTTCTATCGCCGCACCGGCATACAACTGCCTTCGGTTGTTTGCGTCCCCCAGCAGCGATACTGGTGCCATGTACTACGTCCTCACGATCAACCAGCGCGACTCGCGGGACGTCGGGGACATGGTGGGCGACCTCCTGCGGGCCCTGCGCCACCTGCCGACCGTCGTCCCTTTCCAGCGCTCCGTCGGGGACGAGGTGCAGGGTGTCGTCGACGGCGCGACGACGGCGGTCGACGCCGCCCTCCGGGCCCTCCGCTACCGGCGGTGGCACGTGGGCCTCGGGGTCGGCGGCCTCACACCCCCGCTGCCCGAGCGCATCGTCGACGGTCAGGGCTACGGGCTGGTCTACGCGCGCCGCGCGGTCAACCGGGCGATGAAGACCGGCGAGCGGATCCCCCTCGCCGTGGAGGGCCCCGACGCCCAGATCGCCGCAGAGGCTGAGGCCGTGTTGCGTCTCCTCGGGCAGATCGTCCACACCCGCACCGACGCGGAGTGGGCTGTCCTCGATCTCATGACACCCGGAGCCCGTGGACAGCAGAAGTATGTCGCGCAGGAACTCGGCATCACCGCGCAGGCCGTCAGCCGCGCCGTGGTCCGTTCGCACTGGATGGAGGAGTGGGCCACCCGGCCCGCCGCCGCACGCCTGCTCGACCTCGTCCACGGTCCGGCAGCCCTGCCCGAGGCGAGCCTGGCCTACTGAAGCCGTCGAGCGCGATCATCCGGTCCGCACCGCACCGCACCGCACCGCACCGCACCGGCGATCATGCGGTCTGCCGGCGCGACCTGCGACGTCGGTCGCCGCCTGCCTGACCGGGCAACGCCCTGCTCAGGGGTGGCGGGCCGGGCCAGCGGGCGCAGGACCTTCGCACGGCCGTGGCCCCGTGCGTCGACGACGGGTCAGACGAGCGAGCGGAGGACCTTCGCGGCGCCGTCGTCGTACACGCTGCCCGTGACCTCGGACGCGGCCGACCGCACCTCGTCGGGAGCCTGGCCCATCGCGACGCCACGACCCGCCCACTGCAGCATCTCGATGTCGTTCCGGCCGTCGCCGACGGCGACCGTCATGGCGGAATCCGTGCCGAGGCGGCGGCGCAATACTTCCAGCGCAGTGGCCTTCGTGACCCCCGAGGCGGCGATGTCCAGCCAGGCGGTCCAGCCGACCGAGTAGGTGACGCCGTGGAGGCCGATGGACGCGACGGCGGTACCGAACTCCTCGGCCGAGCTGTCCGTGCTGAAGACCACCACGCGGACGGCGCGGCTCTCGAGCATCTCCTCGAAACCCACGTTCTCGGCCTCGGAGCCGAAGCTCGCGTCCTGGAAGCTCTCGGTGGAGAGGAACCGGCCGCGGTCGTCCTCCAGCGCATACTTCGCGGAGGGCAGACGTTCCCGCAGTGCCGTGAGCGCGGGCCTCGGGTCGAAGGTCACGCGCTCGAGGACCTCGAAGCCCTGATCCAGGGTCGCGTCGACCCTCAGGGTCACGCCTCCGTTGGAGCAGACGGCGTAGCCGCGCGTGATCCCCAGGAGCCGGATGACCGGCAGGGTGGCCCCGAGGGACCTGCCGGTGGCGATGATGACCTCGTGCCCGGCGTCGATGACGGCCCGTGTGGCGTCCCGCACCTCCTCCGTCATAGAGCCCTCGTGGTCCACGAGGGTGCCGTCGACGTCCAGGGCGATCAGGTGGTGTGTGCGGTTCTCCTGCCGGTCATCGATGCCGGCACCGGTCAAAGTGCTCATACTTCAGTGAACCAGACCGCACCGACACCGGGGTAGGAGAATCCTCACAGGACCGGGAGGGTTTCCAAACCGTTCATGTAGGGGCGCAGCGCCGCGGGGACCGTGACCGAGCCGTCGGGGTTCTGGTGGTGCTCGAGGATGGCGACGATCCAGCGCGTGGTCGCGAGTGTGCCGTTGAGGGTTGCGACGGCACGGGTCCCCTTCTGGCCCTCCCCCTCCTGGCGCTCCCGGATGTTCAGGCGGCGGGCCTGGAAAGTGGTGCAGTTCGAGGTGGAGGTCAGTTCCCGGTAGTCGCCCTGCGTCGGGACCCACGCCTCGCAGTCGAACTTGCGGGCCGCGGACATGCCGAGGTCGCCCGCAGCGGTGTCGATGACGCGGTAGGGCAGTTCCACCTTGGCGAGCATCTGCTCCTCCCAGGCCAGCATCCGCTCGTGCTCCGCCGCGGCGTCCTCGACGGTCGTGTACGTGAACATCTCCACCTTGTTGAACTGGTGCACGCGGATGATCCCGCGGGTGTCCTTGCCGTGGGAGCCGGCCTCCCGCCGGTAGCAGGAGGACCAGCCGGCATAGCGGACCGGACCCGCGCCGAGATCGATGATCTCGTCGGAGTGATACCCGGCCAGCGCCACCTCGGAGGTCCCGACGAGGTAGAGGTCGTCCTCCTCCAGCCGGTAGATCTCGGCGTCGTGCGCTATGTCGAAGCCCGTCCCCTGCATGGTCTCGGGGCGGACGAGCGTGGGCGTGATCATCGGCGTGAACCCGGCGTCCATGGCCTGGTCCAGGGCCATGCGCAGCAGCCCGATCTCGAGCCGGGCACCCACACCCTTCAGGAAGTAGAAGCGGGACCCGGAGACCTTGGCCCCGCGCTCCATGTCGATGGCACCGATGAGCTCACCGATCTCGAGGTGGTCCCGTGGCTCGAACCCGTCGGCCGCGAAATCCCTCGGGGTGCCGACCGTCCTGAGCACCACGTAGTCGTCCTCGCCGCCTTCGGGGACGCCGTCCTGCACGAGGTTCGGCAGCTTCCGCAGCAGCGCCTCCTGCTCGGCCTTGGCCTCCTCGGAGGTCGCGGAGGCGGCCTTCACGGCCGTGGCGAGCTGCTTGACCTCCGCGAGGAGGGCCTGCTTCTCCTCACCCCTGGCCTGGGCGACGCGCTTGCCGAAGGCGTTCTGCTCGGCGCGGAGCGTCTCGTAGGCGGTGACCGACTCACGGCGCCGCGCATCCGCCGCGAGGACCGCGTCGACGAGCGACTCGTCCGCCCTGCGGGCGCGCTGCGATGCTCGGAACTGCTCGGGATTCAGGCGGAGGTCGTTGACGTCGATCACACCGTCAAGACTACCCAAACCCCTGCCGGCCGCGGATCGCCCGGCCTCGCCGCTATTGTGGATGACCATGCGCCGCAAACTCCTCGCCGGGACCGCCGCGGCTTCCGCCGCCGTCGCCTCCGTGCAGACCTACTGGTCGGTGCGTCGGCTGCAGCAGACCCGGACCCCGACGGCCTCTGTGCACGAGCCGGTGCCCGCACCCGTGGGTCCGCAGCGGGTGGCCCTCGTCCTCAACCCGACCAAGCTGCAGGCCGGCGCGACCCGCGAACTCGTGGAGCAGGCCTGCTCCGATGCGGGCTGGGAACGGCCGCTGATCCTCGAGACCACCGTCGAGGACCCGGGCACGGGGCAGGCGCAGCGGGCCCTCGACGCGGGGGCCGACCTCGTCATCGCCGCCGGCGGCGACGGCACCGTGCGCGCCGTCGCACAGGCCCTGGCCCATCGGCCCGCGGCGCTGGGGCTGCTGCCCCTCGGTACCGGCAATCTGCTGGTGCGGAACCTCGGGCTGCCGTACCACGACATCGCCGGGTGCCTGCGGATCGCGCTGCACGGCTACGAGCGGCGCATCGACGCCGCACGGATCATCCTGCGCAACGACCGCACGCACACGAGTTCGGAGCACCCGTTCCTCGTCATGGGCGGGGTGGGCTTCGACGCCAGCGTGGTGGCGGACGCGAAGCAGGACCTGAAGGACAAGCTGGGCTGGCTCGCCTACAGCGAGGCGGGCGTACGCCACCTCCCCGGGCGCCGCCGTCGGATCTCCATCAGCCTCGACGGCCAGCCGCCGCAGAGCCGCAAGGTGCGCAGCCTGCTCGTGGCGAACTGCGGGAAGCTGCCCGCCGGCGTGGACTTCGTGCCTGATGCCATGATCGACGACGGCTACCTCGACGTGGTGGTCCTCAGCCCCCGCAGCCTGATCGGCTGGACACTGATGGCCGCGAAGATCCTGCTGCGACACCGCGGGGCGACCCCGGTGATCAGCTACTACCGCGCCCGTGAGGTGACCGTGTGGTCCGCCGAACCGATCGCGACCCAGCTGGACGGTGATGCCTCCGGCTCGACGACGTCGGTGACGGCACGGGTGGACCCGGACGCACTGATGGTCCGGGTGCCTGCTCCGGCTCCCGGACCATCGGGGTCCTCCGTGCTGCCGCTCCCCGACTTCCAGAAGGGGTGGCGGCGGCTGCTGCGCCGCTCCTAGCGCTCGCGGTCCGTGTACTCGCCCTGACCCTCGGGTGCCTCGACGAGGGGCTTGTCCTTGTCGGTGTACTCGCCCTCCTCCGCGGCGTCCTGGGACGACGTGTATCCGCCGGAGGCTCCTGCCGGCTCGGTGCTCGTGTAGTGGCCCTCCTGCTCGGCGGCCGCGACGGCCTCCGAGGGATCGCGGTCGGCGCGATCGGCCTGCTCGTTGATCAGGGCCTGCTCCTCGGCGAAGCGCAGGTCGTTACCCTGGTCCCCGACGTCACCCTGCCAGTTGGGATCCGACGTCGAGCCGTCACCCTCGTTGGGGTTCACGATGTGTCCACCATGGGCGTTCTCGGTCATGATGCTGCCTTTCGTCGAAGGATGCGCTCCTCGTTGGGCGCCCGGTGCCAGCGTACTGACCGACGGGATGGTTTGAAACGGGCTCCGGTGCGCTCAGTCGCGCAGCAGCTCCTGCACGGCCTTCTCCGAGGCCGAGTAGGTACCGATGGGAATGACCTCACCGCTCATGAAGCGGTCCACGAGCCGCGGGTCCACGTAGGACGTGCGGGCGACCGTCGGCGTGTTGCCGAGGTGCTCCGCCACGGCCTTCATGGTGGCGCTCACCGCCTTCTGCCGGGCCGTCCGTGTGGTCGCCCCGATGTCCTCCTTCGCGAGTGCCATCGCGGCGACGACTGTGGCCTGCCAGGTCCGGAAGTCCTTCGCGGTGAAGGGGCCGCCCGTGACCTGGCGGAGGAACTCGTTGAGCTGGGAGCCGTCCACGTGGTGCCACACGCCGTTCTCCGACTGGTAGGCCAGGACCGTGTCGGCGTCCTCACGCTCCACCATGGGCCGCAGCGCCTCGGCCAGGTCCTCGTCCTCGAGGCGTGTGTCCCAGTGCTGGCCGCTCTTGCCGGGGAAGTCGAAGACGATCAGGTCGCCGTCGATGGTGCAGTGCTCCACCAGCAGCGTGGTCACCCCGAAGGAGCCGTTGGCCTCCGCATACTGCGCGGAGCCGATCCGCAGCGCGCCGGAATCGACGATCCGCAGGGCTGCGGCGAAGGCCCGCTCCCGGCTGACGCCGTCGCTCCGCAGGTGCTGGGTGATGGCGCGGCGGGCGCTCGGCAGCTTCGCACCGAAGTCGAGTGCGCGGTCGAACTTCTCGCGGTCCTTCTGCTCCCGCCACGCCGGGTGGTACATGTACTGGCGCCGTCCGGCGTCGTCCGTACCGATCGCCTGGACGTGCCCGTTCGGGTACGGCGCGATCCAGACGTCCTTCCAGGCCGGCGGGATCACGAGCTCCTTGATCCGCTCGAGCTCGGCGCGGTCCTGCAGCAGCTCGCCGCTGGGCGCCCGGTAGCTGAAACCCTTGCCGTGCCTGCGGCGGGAGATACCGGGCCTGCGCGTGTTGCTGCGGCGCAATCTAGCCATCAGGAGAACCAGCCTTCGAGTGGGGGGACCATCGATGGTAAGCCTACTGTGTATTGGGTCGCAGGAGCGCGCCTACCTCGGCCGGTCCCCGAGGATCCCCCCGAGCCAGTGGTCCGCCGACGAGAAGGCCTCGTCCGAGGTGTGGCGCTCGACGGCGGGGGACCGGCGATCCGCCCGAGCGTAGGACCCGAGGAAGCGGAGGCCCGGGCTGATCCGGTGCAGGCCCTTCAGCGCGTCCGCCACCCGGGCGTCCTCCACATGGCCGTCCGCGTCCACGCTGAAGAAGTAGTCGCCGAGGAACTGCCCCGTGGGCCGCGATTCGATCCGGCTGAGATTGACCCCGCGCGCAGCGAACTGGTCCAGGATCTGCATCAGCGCCCCGGGGTGGTCCTCGGGGAGCGGTATCACCAGCGTGGTCTTGTCCGCCCCGGTACGGGCCGGCAGCGCGTCCGGTCGGCCGACGAGGACGAACCGCGTGACGGCGTCGGACACGTCCCCGATGTCCTCCGCGAGCACGGCCAGCCCGAGCCGCTCGGCCACGAGGGGCGAGCAGATGGCGCCGTCGTAGGACTCGTCACCGTCGACGAGCCCGTAGGCGGCAGCGGCGGTCGACGACGACGGGAAGTATTCCGCGTCGGCGATGGTGGCGTCCACCCAGGAGCGGCACTGCGCCCAGGCGTGCCCGTGGGTCGCGATCCGCCGGACAGCTCCGAGCGTGGTTCCGGCCCGCGCGGCGAGCACGAAGGTGATGGGCACGAGTTCCTCGCGCAGAATCCGCAGGGGCTCGCCCACGGCGATGGCGTCCAGGGTCGCGCTGACACCTCCCTCGACCGAGTTCTCGATGGGCACCATCGCGGCGTCCACCGCCTCCGACCGGACGGCGTCGAGCGCGGCGGCCACGGTGGACGCCGGTACGCGGCGTGCCTCTCCGGCTCCCGGGACCTGCAGGAGTGCGGCCTCGGTGAAGGTCCCCTCCGGCCCCAGGTAGGTGTACGAGGACGGCTGCGTCACAGGACCGTGGGCTCGCTGCCCGTCTCGGAGACCATCGGCTTGCCGGCGTCGGCCCAGGCACCCATGCCGCCGCTCACGTTGATCGCGGTGTACCCGTTGCCCTCGAGCCACTCCGCCGCGCGCTGCGAGCGCCCGCCGGCGCGGCAGATGACGTGCAGGTCCTCGTCGGGATCCAGCTCGCCGAACCGCGCGGGCAGCTGGTCGAGCGGGATGTGGACGGCGCCGTCCACGTGGCCCGCCTCCCACTCGTAGTCCTCACGGACATCGAGGATGCGCGCGTCGCTGGGCACTGCCGTCACCGGTACGTTCTGGAGATCGCTCATGCGCCTACCATTCCACGCACCGGCAGGGGACGCCATTGCTACGGACCCCTGCGGGCCGGCTCCTATAGTTGGAGGATCCCCGCCTTCCCTGGAGTGCCCATGAGCGAACTGCACGACCTGCCCGCCCTCACGCTCCGTGACGCGCTCGCCCGCGGCACCGTCAGTGCCCGCGAGGTGACCGAGCACTTCCTCCGGCGCATCGACGCCCTGAACCCGGACCTCGGCTCGTTCGTCACGGTCACCCACGACGCCGCGCTGCGCGCCGCCGACCACGCCGACCGGCTGCACTCCTCGGGCGTGGCCCTCGGGCCGCTGCACGGCGTGCCGATCGCCCACAAGGACCTCACCGACGTCGCCGGCGTCCGTACGACGCTGGGGACGGCCGCCCTCGATCACGCCGTCGCCGAGAAGGATGCGCCGCTGGCGTCCGTCCTCCGGCGGGCCGGCGCCATCAGCCTCGGCAAGACGCAGGTCCCGGAGTTCGGTCTGAGCTGCTACAGCGAGAACCGCATCGCCCCGCCGGCCCGCAATCCCCTGGACCCCCGGCTCAGCCCCGCAGGATCGAGCGGCGGGAGTGCGGCCGCCGTTGCCGCGCGCATGGTCCCCTTCGCGCCCGGGACCGACGGCGGCGGTTCCGTCCGCATCCCCGCGGCGGCCACCGGCCTCGTCGGGCTCAAGCCGAACCGTGGCCGCGTGCCCTCGGGGTCGGCGCAGGCGGACCTCGGACAGCTGGTCGTCGCCGGCCCCCTCGCCCATACTGCCGCGGATGCCGGCCTGCTCCTCGACGTCCTGGTGCAGGAACCGAACTACCGGCCCACCAGCGCCGCCTCCCGCTATCCCGGCTCCTTCCTCGACGCGGCGCTGCGGGCGGAAGGGCACTTCCGGATCGGCGTCAGCACCGCCTCCCCCTTCGCCGGAGCCGGCGACATCCTGGGCGACCTCGGCCTGGACAGCGCCGCGACCGACGCGCTCCATGCCGGTATCGCAATGCTGCAGCGGGTCGGACACGACGTCGTCGAGGCCGACCTCACCTACGACCGCCGCTACCACGACGCCTTCCAGCTGGTGTGGACCGCGGGACTGGCCACCGCCCCCCTCCCCGCGGACCGCGAGGACCGGCTGACGGACATCACCCGCGTGCTCCGCCGCCGCGCGCTGGGCCGCAGCGCCGCGGACCTCGCGGCCGCCGTCGACGTGCTGCGGCAGTTCGAGCACGAGACGATCCGCCAGTACTCCGACTACGACATGATCCTGACTCCCGCCGTGGCGATGACGCCACGACCGATCGGGTGGTACACCGACGCCGACGGCGACACCGACTACCTCCGCCAGTGCCGCTACTCCCCCTACACCTCCATGGTGAACGTCTGCGGCCTGCCGGCCGTGACGGTCCCCACGCTCCGCCTGCCGGACGGCCTGTCCATGAGCGTGCAGCTCATCGGGCGGCCCGGCGAGGAGGCGCAGCTGCTCGCCGCAACGGCACAGATCGAGGCCGTGCGGTACGCCGATGGTGATTTCCCAGCTCTCATGGCCAGTGGCACCATGGAGTAGATGAGCACTTCCCAGCGCACCGCCCGCACCGGCGGGTCGACCTTCCTCGGACACCCGCGCATGCTGGCGAACCTGTTCAGCGTGGAGCTGTGGGAGCGGTTCTCCTTCTACGGCATGCAGGCGCTGCTGCTCTACTACATGACCTACACGCTCGCCGAGGGCGGCCTCGGATTCGACGAGGTGACTGCTGCAGGACTCGTCGGGGCCTACGGCGGCGGGGTCTATCTCTCCACCATCCTGGGCGCCTGGCTCGCCGACCGCGTCTTCGGCTCCGAGCGCGTGCTCTTCGTCTCGGCGATCATCATCATGGGCGGGCACATCGCCCTCGCGCTGCTCCCCGGTGTCGTGGGCCTCGCCGTCGGGCTCGTCCTGGTGGGCGTGGGCTCGGGCGGCCTGAAGGCGAACGCGTCGTCACTCGTCGGCACGCTGTACGCGCCCGGCGACGACCGCCGCGACGCGGGCTTCTCCATCTTCTACATGGGCATCAACATCGGTGCGCTCGTGGGACCGCTGCTCACCAACCTGGCGTGGGACGCCTACGGGTTCCATGTGGGCTTCGGCCTCGCGGCGGTCGGCATGGCCGCGGGCCTCGTGCAGTACGCGTTCGCCCGGAAGAACCTGCCGGCCACCGCGCACGAGGTCGAGAATGCCCTTCCACGCGCCGAGTACCGACGCTGGATCATCATCGCCGCCGCCGTCCTCGTGCTCCTCGGCGTGGTCGTGACGACAGGCCTCCTGAACGCGGAGAACCTCGCCGACGTGATGGCCTTCGCCGCCATCATCGCGACCGTCGCCTATTTCGCGGTGATCCTGCTCAGCCGCAAGGTCACCGCCGTGGAGCGGCGCCGCGTCTACTCCTTCATGCCGCTCTTCATCGCGAGCGCCGCCTTCTGGTCGCTGTTCCAGCAGCAGTTCACCGTCGTCGCCCTGTACTCCGAGAGCCGCCTGGACCGGGACCTCTTCGGCTGGGAGATGCCGCCGGGCATGGTGCAGTCGATCAACCCGATCTTCATCATCGTCTTCGCCGGCGTGTTCGCGGCCCTCTGGACGCGCCTCGGGAGCCGCCAGCCGTCGTCACCCGTGAAGTTCTCCTTCGGACTCATGGTGATGGGCCTCGCGTTCCTCGCCTTCATCCTCTTCGCCGGTGGTGGACCGAACAGCACGCCGCTGCTCGGGCTCGCCGCGATCCTCCTGCTGTTCACCTGGGCGGAGCTTTTCATCTCCCCGATCGGCCTGTCCGTGACCACCAAGCTCGCGCCCGAGGCGTTCCGCACGCAGATGCTGGCCCTCTTCTTCCTGTCCATCTCCCTCGGGACCACGGTGTCCGGCATCCTCGCCGGGTTCTATTCCGAGGAGACCGAGGTGCCCTACTTCGCCTTCAGCGGCATCACGGCGATCGTGCTCGGCGGCGCCCTCCTCGCCGGAGCACCCGCCATCCGGAAGGCCATGAGCGGCGTCCGCTAGGCCCCGGCGGGCCCTGTTGCGCGGCCGCCCCTGATCCCACAGACTTCTACCCACCGGTAACATCCGTACCGGGAGCACCGGAACGGACACCGTACGTGCGGCGTGCGGCCGCCCGGCAGTCGTCGAAGGATCAAAGGAGATCGCGTGTCGAACCTCGCCAACAATCTTGTCGCCACCGCAACGAGGAGCCCCGCGGCGGTGGCCATCAAGCTCGACGACGTCGAAGTCACCTTCGGAGCCCTCGAAGTACTCAGCCAGAAGGTCGCGACACTCCTCGCCGGCCATGGTGTCCAGCGCGGTGACCGCGTCGCCCTGATCATGCCGAACATCCCGCAGATGGCCTTCGTCTACTACGGCATCCTGCGCGCCGGAGCCGTCGTCGTGCCGCTGAACCCGCTGCTCAAGGGACGCGAGGTCGCCTACCACCTGACGGACTCGGGGGCCTGGCTGGTCTTCGCCTGGGAGGGCATCATCGCGGAGGCGCAGTCCGGGGCGGAGGCATCGGGAACGGAACGCGGCGACGAGGTCACGGTCGTCACCGTGGACAGCGGCGCCTTCATGCAGAGCGTCTCCGCGGCCGAGCCCACCCCCGGCGTCGTCGACCTCGACGGCGAGGACACCGCCGTCGTCCTCTACACCTCCGGGACCACGGGACGGCCGAAGGGCGCCACGCTCTCGCACACCAACCTCTCGCGGAACACCGAGATCTCCCGCGACCTCATGGGTACGGCCGAGGGCGAGGTGCTGTTCGGCGGCCTGCCGTTCTTCCACATCTTCGGGCAGACCTGCGCCCTGAACGCGGCCGTGCTGACCGGCGCGACGGTCACGCTGCTGCCGCGCTTCGAACCCGGCAAGGCACTGGAGATCATCGCCCGGGACCGCGTCACCGTGTTCGAGGGCGTGCCCACCATGTACATCGCGATGCTGCGGCATCCGGCGGTGCAGGACACCGACCTCTCCTCCGTGCGGGTCGCCGTCTCCGGCGGCTCGGCCCTGCCCGTCGAGGTGCTGCACGAGTTCGAGCGCGTGTTCAAGGCCGATCTCCTCGAGGGCTACGGTCTGTCCGAGACGTCGCCGATCGTCAGCTTCAACCGCGTGGGTGCGCTGCGCAAGCCCGGCTCCATCGGCACCCCCGTCGAGGGCGTGGAAGTACGCATCATCGATCCCGACGGCGCCGAACTGCCGCAGGGCGAGGTGGGCGAGATCGCCGTGCGCGGTCACTGCGTCATGAAGGGCTACTGGGAGAATCCGGACGCGACCTCCGCGGCCATCCCGGACGGCTGGTTCCGCACCGGGGACCTCGCGCGCGTCGACGAGGACGGCCTGCTCTTCATCGTGGACCGCAAGAAGGACGTGATCCTCCGCGGCGGGTACAACGTCTATCCGCGCGAGATCGAGGAAGTGCTCTACGAGCACCCGGCCGTCGCCGAGGCCGCCGTGATCGGCGTGCCGGACCCGCTGCACGGTGAGGAAATCGTCGCCGTGATCGGCCTCAAGGCCGGGTACGCCCCGGCCGACGACGCCGCGAAGGAGGCCCTCGCCGCGGAGGTCGTCGAGTTCGCGAAGGAGCGCGTCGCGGCCTACAAGTACCCGCGACGGGTGGTGCTCGTGGACGCCCTGCCGAAGGGCCCCACCGGCAAGATCCTGAAGCGGGAGATCTCGGTCTAGCTCTGCGCCGCGGCGGTCCGCGCCGCACCGAACACGCCGTACACGTGCGCGGCGGCCCCTTCCATGAGCACCCCGGCGTCCTGCATCAGCTCCTCGAGCCGCACCGGACCCGTCGCCAGGGAGAAGGCCGCCGCCAGCCCGGCGTCCTGGACCTCCGCGGGCGTGAGCTGGACACGTCCCGCGATCGCGACGACGGCGCAGCCGGCCGGGGCGTTCGCGACGACGGCCTGGACCACCTTGCCGCCGAGGGACTGCGCATCGAAGGAACCCTCCCCGGTCAGGACGAGGTCGGCGTCGGCGAGAGCGGCCCCGAGACCGACGGCGTCCGCGACCAGCGCGGACCCCGGGACGATCTCCGCACCGAGCAGCGCCACGAGCACGGCGGGCAGTCCCCCGGCCGCCCCGGCGCCAGGCAGCTCCAGCACGTCCACGCCCGTCAGATCGCGCAGGATGCGTGCAAGGTGCGCCAGGCCGTGGTCGAGCACGGCGACGTCGTCCGGCGACGCGCCCTTCTGCGGACCAAAGACCGCTGCGGCACCGCGGGGCCCGCACAGGGGGTTGTCGACGTCGACGGCGATGCGCCAGCGTGCTGCCCGGGCCCGCGGGTGGAGTCCGTCCAGCTCGATCGAGGCGAGGGCCGCCAGTGCTCCGCCGCCCGGCGGGAGGGGGTCGCCGTCGGCGTCGAGGAAACGTGCACCGAGGGCGGAGAGGAGCCCCGTGCCGCCGTCGGTGGTCGCGGAGCCGCCGATGCACAGCAGGATCTCCTCCGCCCCGTCGCCGAGCAGCGCCGTCGCGATCTCGCCCACCCCGAAGCTCGTGGCCGTCAGGGCATCCAGCGGCAGGTCCGCGACCAGGGGCAGTCCGTTGGCCTCGGCGGCCTCGAGGACACCGCGTACCCCATCCTCCGCCGCATCGTCCGCGGTACCGGTACCGGCATCCGCAGCTGTGGAGCCGTTTCCTCCGGTGGTGATGCCGTACCGGGCGGTGCGGGCCCGGCCGGCGGCGTCGTGGCAGGCGACGGTCCGGGGCTCGACGCCCCAGGCTGCGAGCAGCGCGTCCAGTGTCCCCTCCCCACCGTCGGCGAGGGGTGCGAGGACGACGTCGGGCGCCGGGTGTCCGAGACGGGCCGCGGCGGAGGTGACGCCCCGCGACATGGCGAGGGCAGCCTCCGCTGCGGGGAGGCTGCCCTTGAGGGAGTCGGGAGCGAGGACGATCCTGAGCGGGCGGGGCTGCGCGGGCGTGGTCACCCGTCCACACTAACCGCAGGCCCCGCGACGCGGCGGACCGTGTCCGCCGCCGTCCGGCGCGGTTCCAGGGTACCGGGCGTCGCCGCCCCCGTCGGCGTCAGTCGGTGGGACCGTTGCCGTTGTCCGCCTCGAAGTCCGGGGCCACCTCGTCGTCCGTGCCTGGTCCGCCGTAACCGCCGGCGAGCTGCTCGTCGAGGTTGCCGGCCTGCTCGGCGCCCTGCTCCTCGGGATCGCCGGTGGGGGTGTCGCTGGGACCGTCGCTCATGGTGCTTCCTTCCGTTCGCGTCTCCACCCTGGCCGGGTGCTGATCCTCAGCTTACTGACGATCAGCGACACCGGGTGTAATCGGCAGCGTTCTTTGACATGCTGGGGCCATGGCTAACCGAGCGGGCACAGTGGCCCTCCCCTCCGACCTCGTCGACGTGACCAAACTGCTCGACGCGTACTTCGACGTCGAACCCGATCTCGGGGATCCCGCCCAGCGCGTGGCCTTCGGGACCTCGGGGCACCGCGGGTCCTCCCTCAAGTCCTCCTTCAACGAGGGGCACATCGCGGCGATCACGCAGGCGATCGTCGAGTACCGCGCGGGGCAGGGGATCACCGGGCCCCTGTTCATGGGCAAGGACACCCATGCGCTGTCCGAGCCCGCGCAGAACACCGCACTCGAGGTCCTCGCGGCCAACCACGTGGCCGTCCTCGTCGACGCCCGCGGCGCATACACCCCCACCCCGGCCGTCTCTCACGCCATCCTCAGGTACAACGCGACGCGCACGGAGCAGGCGGACGGGATCGTGATCACCCCCTCGCACAATCCCCCGGCCGACGGTGGCTTCAAGTACAACCCGCCGCACGGAGGCCCCGCCGACTCCGATGCCACCACGTGGATCGCGAACCGCGCCAACGACCTCCTCGAGGGCGGCCTCCGCGACGTCCGGCGCATGCCCCTCGCCCAGGCGCGGACCGCCGAGGGCATCAGCACCTACGACTTCCTGCAGCACTACGTGGACGACCTCCCCTCGGTCCTGGACCTCGACGCCATCCGCTCCGCGAACGTGCACATCGGCGCCGATCCCATGGGCGGCGCGGCCGTGGACTACTGGGGCGCGATCGGCGAACGCCACAACCTGAACCTCACCGTGGTCAACCCGACGGTCGACCCGCAGTGGGCGTTCATGACGCTCGACTGGGACGAGAAGATCCGGATGGACTGCTCCTCCCAGTACGCCATGGCCTCGCTCATCAAGCAGGCGGACCAGTTCGACATCGCGACGGGCAACGACGCCGATGCCGACCGCCACGGCATCGTCACCCCCGACGCCGGCCTCATGAACCCCAACCACTACCTCGCCGTCGCCATCCAGTACCTGTACGCGAACCGGCCCAACTGGCGTCCCGACGCCGTGATCGGGAAGACCCTGGTCTCGTCCTCGATCATCGACCGTGTCGCCGCCGACCTCGGCCGCGTGCTGCAGGAGGTCCCGGTGGGCTTCAAGTGGTTCGTCCCCGGCCTGCTCAGCGGCGAACTGGCGTTCGGCGGCGAAGAGTCCGCCGGGGCGTCCTTCCTGCGCCTCGACGGGTCACCGTGGAGCACGGACAAGGACGGCATCCTGCTGGCACTGCTGGCCTCGGAGATCACCGCCGTGACGGGGAAGACGCCGTCCCAGCACTACGGCGCGCTGACCGAACGCTTCGGCGCCCCGGTCTACGCGCGCATCGACGCCGCCGCGACGCGCGAGCAGAAGGCCGCCCTCGGCAAGCTCTCGCCGTCGGACGTCACCGCCACGACCCTCGCGGGCGAGGAGATCACGGCCCGCCTGACGGAGGCGCCCGGCAATGGTGCCCCCGTGGGTGGCCTGAAGGTGACCACGGAGAACGCCTGGTTCGCGGCCCGCCCGTCCGGCACGGAGGACGTCTACAAGATCTACGCCGAGTCCTTCCGCGGCGAGGAGCACCTGAAGCAGGTGCAGGCCGAGGCGAAGGCCCTCGTGGACGGCGTCATCAGCTGACCCGGCGGGCCCTGCGCCGGCCCTAGAGGAGCCGGCGCAGCAGGGCCCGCTTGACCGGCCCGAAGGGTGGGTAGGCGAGGCGCAGGGTGTCCAGTCCCGATGGCTTGGAGAACACGGGCTGCAGGTGGCTGAAGGTCACGAAGGACTGCCGGCCGTGGTAGCTCCCCGTGCCGCTTGCCCCAACGCCGCCGAAGGGCAGGCCGGGGACCGCGAGCTGGATGGTGCAGACGTTGTGGGCCAGCCCGCCCGCCTGGACCTGCTGGGTGAACGCCGCCAGGTGGTCGTCGCGGTCGCTGAAGAGGTAGGCGGCCAGCGGGTGCGGTCGTGCCCCGATGAAGCGGATCGCGGCCTGGAGGTCCTCCACCTCGAGGATGGGCAGCAGCGGGCCGAAGATCTCCTCCTGCATGAGCGGTGACGCCGGATCCACGTCCCGCAGCACCGTGGGCTCGATATACCGATCGGCGCGGTCGTGGCGGCCACCGGAGACGACCCTCCCGCCGTCGAGGAGCCCGACGATCCGGTCGAAGTGGTGCTCGTTGATGATGCGGCCGTAGTCCCCCGACGTCCGCGGGTCCTTCCCGTAGAAGTCCCGGATCGCGTCGTCCAGGGCGTCGGCCAGGACCGGGGCCGCGGCCCGCGTGGTCAGGATGTGATCCGGAGCCACGCAGGTCTGCGCCGCGTTCATGAACTTGCCGTAGGCGATGCGCCGCGCCGCAGCGCGCAGGTCACCGCCGACGACGACGGCCGGGGACTTGCCGCCGAGCTCGAGCGTCACGGGCGTGAGGTGTTCCGCGGCGGCCTTCATCACGATCTTCCCCACCCGCTCGCCCCCCGTGTAGAACACGTGGTCGAAGGGCTGCGCGAGGAGATCCGTACTGGCCTCCACCCCGCCCTCCACCACGGACACCGCCTCGGCATCCAGGTACAGCGGCACGAGGCGGGAGAGCACGGCGGAGGTCGCGGTGGCCAGTTCACTGGGTTTCAGCACCGCCGTGTTGCCCGCCGCGAGCGCACCGACCAGAGGGGCCAGGACCAGCTGCAGCGGATAGTTCCACGGCCCGATGATCAGCACGACCCCGAGCGGGCGCGCCTGCGTCCACGCGCGCCCGGGGCGCAGACCGCCCGGCACGGGGATCTTCTCCGGCGCCATCCACCGGTCGAGGTGCTTGAGGGCGAAGTCCAGTTCTGCCCGCACGACGGCGATCTCGGAGAGGAACGCCTCCGTGCGGCTCTTGCCGAGGTCCGCCTCGAGGGCGGCCGTGAAGTCCTCCTCCCGGTCGACGAGCAGGCGTCGGAGGGCCTCGAGCTGCCCGCGCCGCCAGGTCGCGGGCCGTGTTGCACCGGTGTCGAAGTACCTGCGGCGGCTGTCGAGGAGTGCAGTGGCATTCATGGCGTGTCCTTCGTCTCGGAGGCGGGGCCGTCCTGGCGCCCGGTGAAGTGGTCCATGGAGCTGTAGATCCTGAGGACGCGGCCCGCGACGACGTCCCAGACGGGTTGCGGCAGCACAGCGCGGAGCGTGCCCGCGAGCTGCACGGTCCACGGCAGCTGGACACGTGCGCGTCCGCCGAGCATGCCGTTCCAGGCCCGGTCCACCACGTATTCCGGCTCCATCAGCGGGGTCATCAGGGGGCCTCGGGCGCCCTCGAACATGCCGGTCCTGATGTAGCTGGGAATCAGGGTGGTGACGGCGATGGGATGGCGTGCGGCCCGCAGTTCGAGGCGCAGTGAATCGCTCCAGCCGATCACGGCCCACTTGGACGCCGCGTAGACGCTCATCCGCGGGACGGACAGGGTGCCGGACGCCGATGCCACGTTCAGGATCCTGCCTGCACGGCCCTGCGCGATCATCGCCGGCAGGAAGGCCCGTGCGACGTGCATGGGACCGGCGGCGTTGACGCGCAGGGTCAGGTCGATGTCGGCGAGGTGGTCGTGCTCCCAGAAGTACGCACCGCGCACGATCCCGGCGTTGTTGACCAGGACGTCGGGGACACCGACGTCGTTCAGGACCGCGGCGGCCGCTGCCCGGATCGACTCCACGGATCCGACGTCCACCACGTAGCTGTGGACGGTGGCGCCGTGCGGGGCGAGGTGCGCCACCACGTCCTCGAGCGCCCGAGCGTCGATGTCCCACAGCACGACGGCGCCCGCCCCCTCCCGCGCGGCCCGCTCGGCGTACAGCCTGCCCATGCCCATGCCTGCACCCGTGACCAGCACGGTGCGTCCGCGGACCGTGAATGCCATGTCTGCCCCTTTGCTCGCTGACAAGCAACGTAACACCCCCGTCACGCGCTGCCGATAGGATTTGCCGGAACCCCCGACCCACCCGGAAGGCACCCCCATGAGCACACGAGGTATCGGCTGGACCCTGCACGGGGACGGCAGGAACGTCACCCCCGGCGGCTTCGTCGCGCCCGACGAGCGCCTCTCCTGGCCCCGGACCGTCGGCATCGGCGCGCAGCACGTGGTCGCGATGTTCGGCGCGACGTTCCTGGTACCGCTGATCACGGGATTCCCGCCGTCCACCACCCTGCTGTTCTCGGGTATCGGCACCCTCCTGTTCCTCGTCGTCACCGCGAACCGCATACCGAGCTACCTCGGGTCGAGCTTCGCGTTCATCGCACCCATCGCCGCGGCACAGTCGCAGCACGGACCCGCCGGGGCGCTGGGCGGGATCATCATGGCCGGCGCCGCGCTGGCGATCATCGGGTTCATCGTGCACACCGCGGGGGCGCGCTGGATCCAGGTGGCCATGCCGCCCATCGTCACGGGCGCCATCGTGGCCCTGATCGGCCTGAACCTCGCACCGACGGCGAAGGCCAGCTTCGAGCAGGGGCCCGTCACGGCGCTCGTCACCGTGATCGCCATCCTCCTCGTGACGGTCCTCTTCAAGGGCATCCTGGGGCGGCTCTCCATCCTGGTCGGCGTCCTCGCCGGGTACGCCGTCGCCCTCCTCCGGGGTGAGGTGGACCTCGCGGCGATCAACGACGCCGCGTGGGTCGGTCTCCCCGACTTCGCGGCGCCCGAGTTCCACCTGTCCGTCGTCGGACTGTTCATCCCTGTCGTGCTCGTGCTCGTCGCGGAGAACATCGGCCACGTCAAATCCGTGGCCGCCATGACGAACCGGGACCTCGACCCGATGACCGGCCGGGCCCTCATGGCGGACGGCCTCGCCACGATGGTCGCGGGAGCCGGTGGCGGCTCCGGCACCACGACGTACGCCGAGAACATCGGCGTGATGGCGGCGTCACGCGTCTACTCGACGGCTGCCTACTGGGTGGCGGGGGTCGTCGCGATCCTCCTCAGCCTGTTCCCCAAGTTCGGGGCGCTCATCGCCACCGTGCCGCCAGGAGTCCTCGGCGGCGCCGGTGTGGTGCTGTACGGGATGATCGGCATCCTCGGGGTGCGCATCTGGGTGCAGAACCGCGTGGACTTCTCCAACCCGATCAACCTCTCCACGGCGGGCGTCGCCCTCGTGATCGGTATCGCCGACTTCACCTGGGTCATGGGGGACCTCACCTTCGCGGGCATCGCCCTGGGAACCGCTGCGGCGCTCGTCATCTTCCACGGCATGACGGCGATCGCGCGGGTGCGTGGCAGCGAGCACGTCGCCGGGCCGGAGGAGCTGGAATCGCGCGACCACGGCAGCAGGCCGTCGAAGCTCGGCTGAACCCGTACCGGATGGCAGAATCACAGGCATGAACAATCCGCGTGCCGTCTGGGCCTCGCCGGAATGGCGGCAGCAGGCGGACCAGTGGATCGACCTCGTCCTCGGGTCCTTCGGCGTCACGCGCCTCGGGCCCACGGAGCAGCCGCGCATCCGGTTCTGGTCCACGCAGCTGACCGTACCCACCGACCACGGCAGGCTGTGGTTCAAGGAGAACAACCTCGGCCAGTTCGCGGAGGCCTCCATCATGTCGCTCCTCGGCGAACTGGCCCCGGACCACGTGGCGGCGCCCCTCGCCATCGAACCGTCACGCGGCTGGCTGCTGACGGCCGACCACGGGGCCACGCTGGACAGCGTCGGATCCGACGACGCGTCCATCTGGGCACGGATCACCGGGGACTTCGCGGACCTCCAGCAGACTGTCGCCCCGCACGGGGAGCGGCTGGCCCAGGCAGGCCTCGTCGTCATGAATCCGGAGGTCGCCTCGAACTTCGTGGAGAACCAGCTCCTCCTCCACACCGGGCTGCCCTCCGAGCACCCCCTGTACCTCGGGCCGGGGGAGGCCGACGACATCGTCCGACGCCTGCCCGCCATCGAGGAGGCGGTCGAGGTACTGCGCGGCGTCGGCGTCCCGCTCTCCCTCGACCACAACGACCTGCACGCGAGGAACTGCTTCCTGCCCGGCTCCAGCACCGACCCCCTGCGATTCTTCGACTTCGCGGACGCCTCCTGGGCGCATCCCTTCAGCGCCCTGCTGGTCCCCGTCACGCAGATGCGGGAGCAGTGGAACACGACGGCGGACGACCCCCGGATCCTCGCCGTCGTCGATGCGTACCTCGACCACTGGACGTCCTACGCCCCCCTGTCCGAGCTGCGCACCGCCGTCGAACCCGCGCTGAGGCTGGGCGGCGTGCATCGCTACGGCTCCTGGCTCCGCCTGCTCGTGTACGCCGACGACGACTCGATGCGCGCCTATGCCCCCGCCGCACTCCATTACCTGCGCACGCTGACGGACCCGGTCCTCACGACCTAGCCGGACGGACAGGAGGAGGGGGCCGCTCCCTTCGGAACAGCCCCCTCCTCATCCGTGCGTCCTGCCGGTCAGCGCCGGCGTCGGCTCGACGTCGCCAACGCTGCGCCTCCCGTCAGGAGGATCGTCAGCGCGATCCCGACGAGCCCGAACAGTCCGCCCGCACCGGTGTCCGCCAGATTGCCATTGCCCGTGCTGTTACCGGACCCGATACCGCTGTCTCCCTCGATGACGTTCCCGTCTCCGTTCCCGTTTCCGTTCCCACCGATGGTGGCGGGGCGGATCGTGAGCAGTGCCGTCGCCGGGGTGTCGCTCTGCTCCCCCTCGGCCGTCACGATGGTGGTGCCGACCGGGCAGTCAGCAGGCACCGTCACCTCCACCGCGAAGGTTCCTTCGCCGGTCGCGACGACGGTTGCCGTTCCACCGCATCCGAGTGAGACGTCGACCTGCTCACCGGGCGCGAACCCCTCACCGACGACGACGACCGTGCCGCCCGGCGTGACCGCATCGGGCTGCACCACGATGGTGGGCCCATCAGGGATGGGCACCGTTGCGGCCTGAACGATGAGACCAGCCGTCACCGGCACGCCGGAGACAGGTCCGACGGCGGACACGTCGACCGGGCCGGTCGGGTAACCGGCCGGGATCGGCAGAGCAACCTCGAACGATCCGTCGTCACCGGCGAGGACCTCGACCGTGATCGGATCATCGCCCTCAACAGCACCAGGGATAGACACCGTGACCGTTTCGCCGTTGGCGAAGCCCTCACCCGTCACCACCGTGGAACCACCGGCGGCGACAGTCGCCGGATCCAGAGTGATCGACGGATCATAGACAACCGCAGGAGCCTCGATGACCAGTTCCTCCACCACAGGGATATCGGAGATATCGCCCACGACAGTCACATCGACCGGACCGGTCGGGTAACCAGCCGGGATCGGCAGAGCAACCTCGAACGATCCGTCGTCACCGGCGAGGACCTCGACCGTGATCGGGTTCCCGCCGTTGATACCGGGAATCGAGACCGTGACGGTCTCACCGTTGGCGAAGCCCTCACCCGCGACCACCGTGCTGCCCCCAGCAACGACAGTCGCCGGATCCAGGGTGATCGACGGATCATAAACAACCGCAGGAGCCTCGACCGTGAGATCAGCGGTGACCACCGTGTCCGACACCGGACCGACAGCCGAGACCTTGACCGGACCGGTCGGGTAGCCGGCCGGGACGGGCAGAGCAACCGCGAACGATCCGTCATCACCGGCGATGACCTCGACCGTGATCGGATCACCGCCCTCAACAGCGCCAGGGATCGAGACCGTGACGGTCTCACCGTTGGCGAAGCCCTCACCCGCGA
>NZ_VJXX01000006.1 GCF_009377195.2 Arthrobacter bussei | reverse complement strand
AGGTCTTTCGGGTGGATAGCGTCAGAACTTCCATCATCGGAAGGCCTCGACCTTTATCCCGTCACCGACGCGCCCACCCTGCTCACGCCGCCAGCACCCAGCGCACACTCTCGTTTACGAAGAGCCGGTATATGGCGGTCCTGCCCGCACCTACCCGACCGGAAATGCGTGGCATGCCAACCAGCGCTTATCAGTCATACGCCTGGCGTTCTCCGACGCCGAGGCGCGCGACGCTGTGGACCTCATCGCCAAGGACGTTAAGGCCTTGGACCCGTACTCGCCGCCAAAGACCACCTCGAGCAGCCCCGTGCGTGCAAAGGAACCCGAGACAGTGGAGTGCGTGGTCTCTTGGGTGCTGCCACCTGACAGTGTGATGGTGCAACTCGCCGAGGGAGTAGCCCGCATCGACGTTTCCGCCATAGCACCGGGGGTTGAGCCGGAGCGATTGTTCGCGCCGGGCCAGAAGCTCACCGGCACCATCCGGGACGGGCTGCTAACCATCACCTCTGGCATTCATACCATCGCCGATGCCGTCGCCCATGCTCGTGCCGGCATCATCCTCCCGGCCCTGGTCCTGAACGAAAAGCGCGTGGCCCTGTTTCCTGGCCTGGTCGTCCGCCATGCCTCCCAAATGGAGCCTGGTAGCGTCATCGTGATCCGCATCGAGCTCTCCGGCCGAGCCGACGGCAAGGCTTGGAAGATTTCCGCCGAAGAGGCCCCCAACCCGGAATCGATCACTCCGGCCCTGCCGTTCTGCGTCGGCGCCGAACCGTGGATCGATTGGAGCCCGCCAACCGCAAAGTCGCCGGTGGAGACAGCTGAGCCCATCGAGCTTGCTGACTCGCAGCCCTTGCCAGGAGTGGAAGAAACTGCGCCAACCGAAGAGCACGCGCTAGCCACAACCGGCGAGAGCGAGACCCCACAGGAACCGGTGGCTCACACTGCCGTGCACGCCGACGTTGCCTCCGCACTGGAGTTGATTCGGACGACGCTGCACACGCTCGACGAAACGAACCGCCGACTCGAAGCTGAGTCGGCAGAGGTGCGTCGTGCAGCGTCGAACCAGAAGCCGGCTGGTCCGGTGCCGTCCCCGGGCGCAGGCGGGGCCGCTCTGAATCAGGCCCAGCGGCAGGTTGCCCTATTGACGCGAGAACGGATCGAACTCGTGGGAGACCTGACCCGGGCACTCCGTGATGCCGACACTTTGGCCGTGGAGAACACCACTCTGGCCCACGAGAACGACCGCCTGCGCGAGATCGTTCGCATCGAACAAGCGCGCGCCGCCCACGCCCGCCAGCTCTCCCGGGAGATCGCCGCGGGCGCCGACGCCGGCCCCCTGTTCACCGAGCCTGCCGAGCAGTTCCGTCACGAGATCTACGTAGAGTGGGTCACCCGCATTCCCGCCTCTTCGAAGGCTGATATGCCGCTGGCGGAGTACGACCTCGCGGACGGATTCTTGCCCAGCGTTGAACAGATCCAAGGCATTGACCGGTCCAAGATCGTCGCGGTTGCTGTGGAGGTACTGACCGGCATCGCCGACACCTCCCCCGGGCGGGACATGCACCGTCTCCGCAGCGGGCCCAAGGGTAACAACGGCTTCGTCGAACACGCTGAGCACGGCACCGCCTGGCGGGTGGCACTGCAAAGCGGTGTGGCCGCGGCACGCAGGATGCATTTCTGGCGCGGCACAGCAGGCAGGGTTATGTTTGCCTCGGTAGGGATTCATGACGACATGGACATCTGACCGAAAGGGCGTTCGAACGCCGCCAGTTCACGGCACCTAAACGCAGCGTCTAAAGAAATCGCTCCTCTCGCACCTCGCCAGAGCATGCAACAGAACCGCTCTCCGATGGTCGCGGCATTTTTGCTCCTGCCCGGCTGCGTTTAGGAGTCCGGTCGCCCACCGACGCTCGCCCAGTACGGACACTCGTCGTCGTGGTTCACCCAGTCGCACGCGTGGGGGCCTTTGTGGTGATGCCACCCACCGAAGCGACCAAGCTCTTCGTACCAATGCTCGCATCGGATCACCTGAGGAGACTTGTTCGTGCCGTCGGTGACCACAAAACCATCATCTCACTCTGGGCATGCGCTGCACTGGATGAAGACCCACTGCCGAATTCTCGCGCACCTCGAGCAGGGCGCATCGATTCTCGATTGCGCAGAGCCTGCATTGGTGTGGAGCATCACCGAGCGAAAGCGTGATGGAGACATCTGTGGCAGTGTCTCTTGATCGGGGAGCCTCGGTCCTCGTTCCGGGTCGGTTGTGCCACAGGCTCACCTGTTCGACGTGGTCCAACCGGATAGCTCCTGATCCACTCCTCGTGGCGATCCGTGCGGGCGAAAGCCTTGCGGCAGCCAGATCAGATGTCACCAATCCGTGCACCAGCTCCGACCAACGAACTGTCGCTGGGTAGCATCGCCTAACTTATCGCCAGTAGAAAGCGTTTCCTTACTCGTGCACAAGTGGCGCGTCGGTATGGTGATAGCTGATCTTCCGTGTGAGATCCGCGGGCCCTCATTACTCGGCGATGATGGATCTTGGGTCAGTGGGGAACGAATATGCTTCTCCTCATGGCAGAAGATCGGTCTGGCACCGGCGCCAAGCAGCTAAGGAGCTAGAGAGCTACAAATGGGGCGATTAACAGAGGCAGAAGACTCGGTAGACAACTATGCGGTGTTCGTTGCCCGTCTTGATATCGCCATCGACACGCTTCGTCATCGGCAGGATTTGATTGACCGGACAGCGCCGATGATCGCGCTCCTACACGGGCAGAACGAGGTCGGGTACAGCTTCTGGACACGTCGGCGAGCACATGTGGAGGAGCTTCTCTCAGGGTATGGCGGTTCCCCTGAGGGCTACGATAATCTGTCGGACCTATTGCAAAGCGCCCGGACACTCGAGAGGAAGTTCGAGGACCGCACGCGTCGGCTCAATTCCCGGATGACTTCGATGCAGAATCGTAAGAGTGATATCGAGAAGTCTCTGCTCGATCTGCAAAGGAGCAAGGACAAGCTGGCCATGTCGTTGGAGCTGACGAGAGAACGCGAGGCCTTGAACAGAACCATCTCGGCGCTCGATGATGGGCCGGGAAACTTCGGGTTTGTACCTGAAGACACCGGAGTTGCGACGGATCTCAGGAGTGCACGACAGGCTGTCGTCCTGGCCGAGGCACTCCTGGAACTGAAGGGGCACCAGGGATCATGAACCACGAGGACCACATCACCGTCGAGGAATTCACCTCAGAGGATTGGAACGGAAACGCTTCCTTCTCAGTGGCAAGGTTCATCGCTTCCTCCTTCATGTTCGGGATTCTAGGCTCAATCGTGGCCCTCATCCTGATGATCTTCTTGCCCGACATGCGAAACCCGGCAGCGGTCATGCTGTTCTCCACAGCGTTTGGATTGATCTTTGGTCTCATGTTTCAACTCGCGCAGCGGACGAGGGGAAAAATCTTCCTGTCCGACGTCAGTACCAAGATCAACGTCATCCTGGCCGAACTAGGCAGGGATGAGTCGCAGACCATCACTCCTGAGCAGCTCAAGGAATTGATCGAAGCCGACGTGTACTTTCCGTTCACAGTGGAGGGGATAGCCGGCATGTACCTCGTGGTGCGTGAACACCAGGATGTCGATCCTCCACTTCAATCCGAACAGACCGACACGGGGCCAGAGGAGCCGCAAGAGGTGGTCAAGGCCCACTCCGCCCATAAACGCTGGCAGATTTTGATCGCGGCAGAAGCACCCCAATACGCTACCGAGAGCTTCGATCGACTGCTGGACGCCGCGACACGCACAGACATCACCGAATGATGATTTTCAGCGAGTTAGGGCGTTCTGCGTCGGATCATCCGCACCCAGTGCCGGGACGTGACGTTTCCTGGGTATCAAGAGCCGTGAAGGAGAGATGATGAGTGATTTTCCCTGGGTCACGATAATTATTGCCGCCTCAGTCCTCCTAATCTTGGCGCTGGGGTTCTCCTGGCTCCTGCGGCGGAAAGCCCTCGAACGCGACCGGATATCATCCATGTCTCCCGTCGACCGGGCAGCCCATGACGCCCGGGTGAACGCCGACCGGGCTGCACGAGAGGCTCAGTCGCAACTCAGACGAGCTGAGCAACAAGCCCTGTCCGAAGCCAGGGCCGCGCACCGAAGCGCACTACGCGAGTACAAGCAACGCGTCTCCATCGCCGAGAAGGAGCATCGGAGGGAGAGCAACCTAGTCGCATCCGAGCTCAAACGGGCGCAGCACCAAATGAAAGAGGCTGAACTCACCGGCAGGAAATCCGTACAGAGTTATCGGGGTAGGGACGGGGCAGCGGAGCTCTTCCAACACCAGATAAGCATTAAGGGACAGACCTTCCCGCTCGGCCCTGACGTAAACGCAACAGTGGACTCCTCTGGGAACCTGGCACGAACAAAGCGATCGACTTTGACACGCATGACGGCCGGAGGCATCGTGCTAGGACCGGTCGGGATCATCGCTGGCGGGATGATGCAGAAGAAGAAAGTGCACGACGACCGCGAGCTGTACCTCCTGCTCGAAGGACACTCCTTCGCTGCCCTGATCACGTGTAACCCCGATCAAGGAGCCGCCGTGCGCAGATTCGCCACGAACGTGAACAACACTGCAAGGAACGTCGACACGGCAAACTCCACTCACGAGGAAGCAGTCAAGGTAGCGTCTGTGAACCTGACAAACGTCCGAGCACACACCGAGGACGTCACCCCCGTCATAGATGCGAAACTCGCCTTGGTCAAAGCCGACAACGCACGTCTCAAGGAAACCGAAGAGAAGCTTGCCTCACTCTCACACCAACTCAAGAACGACGAACCTTCAGCGGTCCTGGACTAGCTTCAAAGCGACGCTGCAAGAGTCGAGCTCAGTGTGGACTCGCTTGGTGTTGGTCCAGAGAAGCGTCGCGACGTGCGGGATAGTCAACCCTCGGCGCCCACCGAGTCAACGCACGACCGGATGTGCAGAACCCACCCCACATACCCGACGGATACCCCGCCGGACTCGAGGAGCTCGACCGTCTGGTCTCCTGGGGCAAGCCCGGATCGACACCACCTGGTTGATTCCGCGGGCACGGCACGCGCTGTAGGTTCCCGGAGTCACTGCAGCATGAGACCCGCGCCAACCGGACTGTCGTCCATCCGTGTGCGTCCCGTCCGTAGACCTGTGCGGCGGGCCTACCGACCCTGTGCACTGCAGCGCATGCCCAGCGTGGCTCGGTCATCCCACCCTGGGCAAGCGCTGCACTGGATGAAGACCCACTGCCGAATCCTCGCGCACCCCGAGCACGGCGCATCGATTCTCGATGATGCATAACCCGCATTGGCGTGGAACTCAAACGAGCGAAAGCATGATTGAAACATCCGCGTGGCAGTGTCTGTCGATCGGAGACGGTCGGGTCCTCGTTCCGGGTCGACTGTGCCATAGGCTCATTTGTTCGGCGCGGTCCATCCGGGTACCACCTGATCCAGCTGCTTGTGGCGGTCCTGGCGGAGTCTGCCCTTGCGCTCCCAAGTGCGTTGCCGGTGCAGCCAGATTGCGAGCACTTTCTCGTCCGGGCGGTACTGCGGGGTGTACACCGGGAACCGTCCCCTCGCGGCGTGGAATCGTTGCACCTGTTCCAGGCGTGACGCCCATAGGGCGTCGGGGTTGCCCCTGCGGGTGCCGAGCCACTTGCCCAGCTTGTCAAGGGCGTCGATCCTGTCCTGGGTGAGGTTCCCGGCATCGTGCTGGCGGCGCTGCGCTTCGATCCACCGATACAGCTCCCGCGCACGCGAGCTTTCGTTCTGCGCCGGCAAAGAGCCATCACGCTCCCGCATGTGGGCGGCAACGTCCGTGTAGTGCTGCCACCACACCCGGTCCCTATTCCTGGCAAACCGCCGGGCAGCGGCCCCGTCCCACGCTGGTTGGTCATGGATCAACCAGCACTGGTCAAACCAGGCCGGGTTCCGGCGGATCTCCCGATCCACGGCGCGCTGCACCCGCCGGACGTCAACCCGGCACCACCGGGCAACGGACGCTGGGCTGACACCGCGGGAGTACATGAGCAACCACTCCTGCCTGTTTTCACAGGGACTTAGGACGTCTTCCCCCACTGCCGATGGCCTCCGTCATCTCTAGAGCTAGTAGGCGTATTCCCACGCACTGTCGGTCCAGAAGTCCTCATAGATGAGGATGCCGGAGGGGTTCTCGACGTCGAGGAGCACAAGTCCCTGGGCCTTCTCCCCAGGACCGATATTCCCCGGCAGCAAGACTGAGTCGTCGAGGCAGAAGAGCGTCGCGGTACTGTCGGTCCCCGCGTTCGACGTGACGCCGTCCGGGCCAATCGCCTGGAAGGTCAGGGAGGACATGCTGAATTGCTGGATGAGGTCGGAGTTGAGCATGTTTGGGCTGGTCTCCACCGACACGTCGAGGGCCACGAAGTGCCCGTTCTCGGGTCGGCCCGCTAACTCATCGGTGCAGGGGATGTCGACGATGATGTCGTTGACGGTGAAGGCGGCCAGGTACTCGCCGCTGGCGTCCCTGATGCCGGCCAGTTCGCCTATCTGCTTGATCAAGTTCCCGCGGGGTGAGGTCTGCGAGTTCCCGGGAGGCGCCGGTGTTGGCGGCGCCTGAGTCGGAGCTGGCTCTGGCGTGGGCGCGACAGTTGTGGGGGCAGGCGCAGGGCTCGGCGTTTCCGACGGAGCTGGTGCGGGTGTTGTAACCCGCTGCGTCGGCGGGGCCGATGACGCAGAAGCGGGTTCTGACGGAGTCTGAGCGGTAGTTTCCGTGGGCGCCGGGTCGTTCCCGGCCGTGCAAGCGCTGAGGACCAGTGCTATCCCTACCAACGGTGCAAGGTGCTTCTTCATCATTTCCCCCATGTGTGTTCTGCAAACCTTTAACCTGCTCCCGCGAGTATCGCCCAACTCCCTCCTCGGCGACGTCCTCCGGAGTGATCCTGCTGCGGGCTGCCGATGCCTGCTCGTACATCCTGGCGATGTACTCCTCGAGCTTCACCCGCTCCACGCGCCACTGACCCCGGCCGCCAATCTGGATGGCTGGCAGGTCACCGGACTTCACCAGCGCATACATCTGCGACTGGCTCACTGCAAGCTCTGCTGCGACGTCGGGCAAGGTCATGAAGCGGGGCTGATCGGCCATGCGTCGATCCTAACGGGATCGCTCACGTCAGCCCTCGCGGTGTACCCGGCTCGCTCCACCAGCTTCCGCCGCCCAATGACAAAGGCAGGAACCAACCAGGCCTGCCCGTCGTCTAGCTTTGCCGTCCGCCCAATCTCCCGTGCACTAAGAATCGATGCCTGAATGCAGGACGGAGCTTCGCCTTGCGCGCGCGTGTCGGCCCGAGACGCGCCGCTCTATAGGGGGTTATTGGGTTTTCCCTATAACCCCCTATAGCTCCCAATATGTTGCCTCTGATCGCTGCCCGGAAAGCCGGTCCATCAGCGCCGTCCCGCGCGAGGCGAGATCAGTCCGAGCCCCTGAATGACCTGGCGCCCGGAGGGCCAGCCCCTGGGAGATCGTGGTAGCCTGTGCCCCGTTCTCGGCGCCGCTTCCTGCCGGGCTGGTTACATTGGTCCTGTGGCGCACCCTGAGGCAGAAGCGCGAGTCCGACGAACGAAGTAGGTGGTGTCAGTGTCGGCAGTGAGCGCTGGACGCGACGACGCTGGAGAATCCCAAAATGGTCGCCCACGGCAGGGAGCTGCTGCAGCTACTGGTCAACAGCAAGATGGCCAAGCCGGAGGACAAGCAGATGCTCGATGATATCTGGGCAAAGCCGCAAACCCACATGGAGCCGGCCGACATCGAGCACCTGTTCCGGAACCTTGCCGAGCGCGACCTCACCGAGGACCAACGGTCGCTGGTAGAGGACGTCATGGACGATTCCCCGACCCCGGAAGGCAATAGACCCACGAAGGAGGAACGATGACTGACCGCAAGCCCACCACGAACGAGCTGCTCAGGGAACTGGACAACGAGATCTTCGCGGCGCAGATGAAGGTCGCCCTCGACCTGCAGCTTGGCCGCGAGACAGCCCCCATCGTCAAGAGGCTGGCGGCGATGAAGATGCCGCCGATCGTCGAGTTGCCGCCCGAGCCCGAAGAAATTCAGCCAGTGCGCACAAGACCTAGGAGGATCATGAGCACCTCCAGAAGCAGGCGATTCCACGCCAGACAAATCAACACCGGCGCCTCACACTCTGTACCGCACACGGACGACAGCAAGTGGATAACCCCCGAAGCCGCGACCACCATGGCCTCGCAGCGGGGCGCACACTCGATCACGTAGGCCCCGCCTTCACGACACGAGGAAGCCCTACCGGGTCATCCAGGTCGGGCTCTTTAGCCTGCTCGCGCGGGCATCACTCCGCTCGGTCATCGGCGACGTCCTCCGGAGTGATCCTGCTGTGGGCTGCCGACGCCTGCTCGTACATCCTGGCGATCTACTCCTCGAGCTTCACCCGCTCTACCCGCTACTGGCCTCGATCGCCGATCTGGATGGCTGGCAGGTCTCCGGACTTAACCAACGCGTACATCTGCGACTGGCGCATTACGACCTCCGCGGCGACGTCGGGCAAGGTTATGAAACGGGACTGATTGGCCATGGACCGATCTAACGGGACCACCCGGGTCTTGCCGCGGGGTTGGCGCTACTCAAGCCTCTTCCCCTTGACGGCGACGACAAAAGCCCAAGCAGCCCGGGCCGTGGAGTATCAGACCTACTGAACCTGTACGAGCTCGCGCGTCCACGCCATCGCAAGCCCTTCACCGTCTGTTGGACGTCGTTGGGGTAGGTCAGTGCCACCCATAGGGAGGAGCTTTCTCCGTTGTCCAGTGAACGCCCTCGGTGGGCTCGGATATCGACTCGTGGGCCGGACAAATTGATCCCGGGACGGTGGGATCCCGTGCCACCCCGGGCGGGGCCCATGGTCCGTGACCGCGCAGTAACCCGCACTGAGGACGAATTACCAACGCAAGGACTACGAACTCAAAGGCCTCCTGACTGCCGCCATCGACCGCGAGCGTGTGCTCACCGCACTTCTTAACACGCTCGACGTCGGCCTCACCGCTGTCAACGCCCACGGCACCACCACCCTGACGAGCTGGCAGCAGGGCGCGGCACAGACGGCAAGACCGTGTTTGCAGCAGTTGGAGTCCACGACGACATGGGGCATCTGACCAGATGAGGGTTTCAACGCCGCCGGTTCACGGCACCTCAACGCAGCGTCCGACTGAACCGCTCCCCCGACCAACATGAGTCCCTCGTTGATGCACCACTTGCCTTTGATGTAGTCAGTGCCGTTTGATCACTGCATGGCGAGCGGCTGGATTTACGACCTGCAGGGCAAGGAAATTGTCTTCACCGGCAAGATCGAAGGCTACAGCGAGGAAGAGTTGACGAATGTTGCGGTCAAGCTCGGGGCTCGTGTGAAGGAGTGGATAAGTAGATCGAGCACAGACGTCCTCGTCCGCGGCTGGAGCCCCCGCTGGATGTACGGGAACTACGGTAAGAAGGAGAAGCAGGCTGCGGACATGCAACACGCGGGCCACCATATTCAGATTATCGACGCCGAGGGGTTCTTAGGCCTTCGGTCCCACTTTCCGGCGCCCGCCGTGAAACCCAACGTACCTGGGGCCCCAGCGCGGGCGCAGGCCGCAAGTGGCGGAGTAGCGGGTGCCCCGTACCGGGCCGGCAGCTTTGCCGATCCGCTTGAGGACGATGGTGATCACTATCGGGATCCAGACAATATGGAACGCGCACTCAAGGCCCATGCGGCAACCCAAGACGCCTTGGCGGACCTGCTGATCTTGCGCGGGCTCACGCCGTTGTCTCCATTCGACAAGAAATGCAACTTTGACCTGGCATGGCAACTCGACGAGAACATTATCGGTGTCGCTGAGGTCAAGAGCATCACCGAGGGAAATGAAGCTCTGCAGGTTAGGCACGGCCTGGGACAAGTGCTGGACTACGGCCACAGGATGAGAGACCGTGGTTTTCATCCGAAGCTTTACCTCGTCCTCGAGAAGAAGCCCCAGGATGCACGTCATTGGGCAGCGCTCCTATCTCGGCACGAGATAACCCTCACATGGGCTCCCTCCTTCCCCGGTCTTGGAGCGTAAGGCACGAAACTTGACTTACGAGAAAGGTGCAATGCCAACCAACTTTGGACACGCTGCGTAGAAACTACCCGTGTCCTACGCAGAACCGTCTGGTCTCGGCGTCAGATCGATGACTGGCCACTCAGCGTCCGGACCAAGCAGCTTAATCAGGTCCTCCTGGCGGGGTTGCCCCATCACTGAGCGGTATGCCCCTAGCGTCCGCTGCAGGCGGCGGTACTGTTGCGCCTCACGGCTAAGTGGCATCGCCGGGACGTAGCGCTCGATCGAGGCCTCACCCTCGAAGACCCAATACGGGCTGATGAGCAGGCTGCCGGCAGGCTCAGCGTCCTCGGCGGCGTCGAACATCGACGCCCAGGGGTCGTCGCTAGTCGGGTCAAGGGCTGCTGAGCCGTGGGCGGCGGCGACGTTCTTGCGGATCGCGTGCCCCTTGTAACGGTGCACCCGCCCCTCCCGCTGTTCGAGGTCAACGGGATTGCTGGGAAGGTTCCAGTGCACGACCGAATGACTGTAGGTATGAAAATCCAGTCCCTCCTGTCCCACCGACGTGCTGGCCAAGACGAATGGCCAGAACGGCGAATTGAAGCTTTCGCGAACAGATGACTCGCGCGCGTCGGCAGCGTCGGACGTCTGGACACGGCCGAAGCGAGCGGCGATGTGCGAATGCATGCGCTGCTCGTGGATTGAAATATGTCCTCCGAGAGAGGCCAGGTCGTGCACGACGTTGGGCGTGGTACGAATGGTCGCCGCGGCTGCGATGTGTTCTGCCAGCGGTAGGGCGCGATCCAACGGTTCGTCGGCAGCCGATCCCAGGGAATCGATCAAGGTGTGCACGTACTCGTCGAGAACCGATTGCAGGTTGCCATCGCAGCAGTAGCGCAGGACCTGAAGCAAGTAGTCTTTGGATTCGGGCTTGACGGCTACATCGCTCTTCGCGCCGCGTATGGCGGCCACAATCTCGGGACGATTGAACAGCGAGAAAAGACTGCGGGAAATTCGCAGGGCCGCCCCACGCACTGGTGATTCTGTTAGCGAATCGACGCCACCGCTTGCGCGGCCGAGGGCGCGGAGTGCACAAACACCTGGCCCGGCTACTGCCGTAAGCGCGAGGACTCGGGCAAGATCGTTGGGCACCGGGCCGAGCATGGCAAAGTCCGGATCCGAGGCCAGCGCGAGATGGTCCGCGAGGCGGGAAGTGGCGCCGTCCGCATCGCCAGTCAGGAACGAGCTGAGCAGCCCATGGTCCTCGACCATGAGCGCCCGGTCCAGGAGGTAGGGAACGACACCGTACCAAGCTTCGCCCGAGCCTGGCGCACCAGGCTCGGCGGGCGGCAGCCCGAGGTTGTCGAGCTCTCGCTGGATGCGAGCGGTGACTTCGTCGAGTAGAAGCCCAGGATCCATTGGGAGGGATGCGCTCAGGGATCGGGCGACTTCGAGCGGGTCCCCAAGGCGAGCCAACGCAACGGACGGGTGAAGCAACGCAAGATTCGATAGATTCTCCGGGCGATTCCGCTGAGCGTCCCACCCAAACCGGAGCACCGGACCCGGACGGGGATCATCGTATCTGGCCGACTTCTTCTTCTTCCGCCGATGACCGGCAGACTCGACCAGACGTCGCTCGGCCTCATAACTCACCAAAGCAGCTATGGTCTTGGGAACGACGCTCCATGCGGAAAACACCAATCGCTTCGTGAACGTACGGGTACCTTCGGCGGCGAAAACGCCGCCGGGCTCCACGTAGGGCATCGACGGTGGTATCCAGGCGAGACGCCAGACTCCGCGATTCATTGTGTCGTCAATGAGGGCCCGCATCTTCGAGTTGCCGGGCTCCAACTTTCTATAGTTCTGCACGTCCTTCCAGGACAGCAGTCCCCTGCGGTGAGATGCGAGCAACGCAGCGAACTCCGGGTCGTCGTCCTCGGCAGCGTTGAATGCCCGGCTCGCGACCTGGTACGAGGATGGGTCCATGAAGTTCAATGGGTAGGAGCTGGACCGCCAGTACTCGAAGACATCGTGGGCGTGTACATGGCGGGCGATGCTGTCGCTCGCCATCCAGACATGCAGGTCTGCGGAGTGCAGTTCGAGCGGGGGCAGGGATTTCTCGACCAGCATGCCGTCCTGCTTCGCGGTGGCTCGAAGCCGCTCTGTGCGTGACATGACGCTGCGGAGCTCGGCTGAGGCCGCTGCCGTCGCCTGCTCGGCGGCCCGACGGCCCGCAGTCGTTCCGAGCAGCATGCCCTCGCGGACCTCGGCAAGGAGCTGCTTAACGCGCTCGGCGCGTTCAGGTCCCGCCAAGAAGCCGACGGTGGTGTGGAAGTCGCGTTGGTGGTCCTCGCCCGAGGGCTCGTCGGGCAGGGTGTACATCTTGTACGGGGTCGCCGACAGGATGAGCGTCTTCGTGCCCGAGCCCGCGATAATGCGCTGCGCAAGTCGCTGGGCAGCACTCAGGTGCTGTTCGCCGGCGCCCAAGGCCGGGAAGAGGTCCTTGAACCTCTGGAATTCGTCGAGGATGACGAGGTCCGGGGAAAGACAGGCGACAGACACCTGGGCCATGGCGGTCCGCAACGCTCCGATCATGACGCGTCGGCGGCTCGTCATATCGGCCGATGTCGCCTGCTTGCCTCTCCACGTGCCGAGATCCTCTATCAGGTCATCGAGCAGTGACCCCCCGAACGGTCCAGGGTCCGTGCGCAGGTGCGCTTCGAAGTCGCGCATTAGCTGTGGATCAAGATCCGGCCGGCTACTGTCCCAAGCCAAACGGGCCTTGAAGCGTTCGAAGCCCGCACCGCAAGCGAAGTATCTTATTGCGCTCGTACGCTGCAACTCACGATGTCCAAGCACCTGAGTGACCATCCAATGCAGCAGCACTCTCTCCGGGGCCTTCCCAGTGGCAGCACCAAGCCGGAAAGAGGTTCCCGGAGTGAAGGAGATGACGTTGAGCCGTTGCCGGTCCATACGTCCTATGGTCTTTGGCAGCAGGGTCAAACGGTCCGCATTATCCTGCTTCTCGCCACCGGTCAGGTCGCGTAGGCGCTGCAGGTTTTGCCGCGCGATCTGACTGTTGGAGCAAATGTAGACGATCGTGAGCGGCTTGCCGGTATCCCAAAGGTGGTCAATCACGCGAGCAGCGACGCCCTTGGCCACGAGGGTCTTCCCGAGCCCGACCTCATCGGCGACTAAAAAGCGATCGACTCGGTCTTCGGCCAGCCACAGTCGGCCGAAAGCGTGATCGACAGTCCTTCGTTGGAATGGTTTGAGGCCGGACAGCATCGCCTCAACATCTGGGCGTGCTGTGTCGACGTCGATGACAGTCATGCATTCCTCCGGGTGCGGACCAGGTGAAGCACGACATCCCACATCTGCAAGAACTCGGCGGGTATCAAACTCTCGGCATCCGGGAGCCTACGAATCTCGGCGATCTGATCGGCGACCGCGGCGAGGCTGTCGATGTCTGCACTGACCGCGCGGATAAGAGGTTCGAAGAGGACGATGGGCGGCACAGAAGCAGTGGAGGAGGCCCTGACACCGGCCGTGCCGACGGTGACGTCGATTCTCTCCTCGGCGCGATAGGAGGCCACCGCCCGGCGACCATCGTCAATGCCAAGCAGAAAGGCCAAATACCGGAGGACACGCTCGGAGCTGTTGAGTATTCCAGCGAGGGCCCGCTGCCGGCGCTCTAGCGGGTCACCAATGATCGGCACCATAATAAGGCACCGTCGGCTAAGTCGGGTGTGTCCAGAACCTGCGGTAGTTTCAATCGCGATGAACGGGGTGATGTTCTCGATCGCAATGTCCCACGTCGTGGTTTCGCCAAGAGGTCTCCGCTGACCGGGGACTGTAGACAGCCAGATCTCGGTCTCGCCTAGCAAGTCAGCTGGGAGTGTGAGTGTCAGGCGTGCCGAGGAGGACGAGCCGTCGCGCTGGATGATGTCGAGACGCGGACGAGGGTCTGACCGCGCGAGCACTCGATGGAAGGCCTCAAGCGCATAGCTCGTGGCTATCGTCGGGTCATCGGTGGGGTGTTCGGCTACGGGGGTGTAGGGCTCCATGATCATCTGGAGTCCGGGCTCCTTGGACTCACGGCCCAGGACGGCCTCAACGCCGCACGTGACTGTGGGGCCGGTGAGGACGGCGTTGAATTCGACGTTCCGCTCCCATGCTGCGGTCGTGAGGTTCGCGCTACCGTTGACGACAGTAGACCGACCACGCGGATGGTCGGTCACGACGGTCTTGGCGTGAAGACCGGTCAGCTCCCCGTGTGAGGTTTGAGCAACATGCGCGCTGACCTCACCTGTCGCTTTCTCGGGCTCCTGGAGAAAGTCCACACTTGAGGACAGAATCTGAAGGTCCCAACCTTCGGTGGCACGAGCGCCGAGCTGGTCGAGCGACTCGGCGCGGCTGAGAAGGGTCGCATCCGTCGCTAAGGAACGCAGGCGCTTCAAGGTGCGAGCGGTCAGGAACGGGCTGATTGCTAGGATTCGGTCGCAATACTCGGTGAACGGCCAAGAGCTGTCGAGGGCGAGGCCGAGCGGGAGCAGCTCTCCCCCGTCGAAGGGCTCTGGTGCCTCGAGCCGCACGGAGCGAATCGTGATGCAGAGGCTTTCGATCGCGGCGGCGCGGGTTTGGGGCAGTGGGTCAGTGCAGAGAGTCGGAAGCTGGGAGACAAAGTCTGCGGCGGGCGCTGCCTCGATCGTGCCATGCGATCCCTCGTCGAGGACGAGGGCGGTGTCCCATGAGCTGTCGAAGGTGAGGTTCCTGCTGGCGACGACAACACGATGGTGGAAGGCACCGTCGCTTGGTCGCACAAAGCGGAGCACCCATAGCTTCGGGTGGAACAGTGCCTTCTCGTTCGGCGGTTCGACCTGAAAGATGCTGTCCTCAAGGAACGCGAGGATGCGACTGTGAGTCGCTGGCACATGAATCGCGGCAGCTTGGCAGAAAACTGTCGTGTGGTCAATGTGCCGCTTGACTGCGTCGAGCATCTGAACGGGGTCGCCGGATCCGATGGCGCGTGCGTCGTCGATGTTGCCGAGCGCGAAAGCCATAGGAGCGACGAGAACCGCGGTGAGGTCCAACGAGTAAGTGGTCACGACGGCGATGTCGACGTCGAAACCAGGTGGAGGAAGCAAGGCGTCGGTGAGCAGGACAGTGGTATCAGGATTCAGCATCAGACTGCCTCGAGCCCGTCGTAGATGTCCTGCAGGTGGCGTCGAGCGTAGATCCAGCGGAACTCAAGCCGGTTAATGCCGGAGGACCCGCCCCAGGCATCGAGTGCTTTCCAGTTCCCTGGACGGAGCCGAGCGCGGCCACCTTTGACGGCGGACTCGCGCTCCCTCACCAAACGCCGGGCTAAGTCGCCGTCAGGAATGTCGTGCGGTGCGCGCGCAAGATCGAACCAGGACGTGAGGAATCGCTGAGTCGGTAGCGTGAAGGCGCGGCGGCGGTTTGTCATGAGTAGGCCGATCGCATGGTGATCCGCGGCATCGAGAGGGCGGATTCCGTTGACACTGTCGGCCCACGTGGTCAGCTTTTGCCGGTAGTCCTCGATCGCATCGCCTTGGTAGCGTCCGGCGTTTCCGGACGTCGCCTCCGCAAGCAGCAAGTTGTAGAGGAGATTGGCGCCTTGGATGACCAGGCTGAAGCGCTCGGCCAAATCAACGAGATCCAGCAGATCCGGCGGCAGATCGCGACGCACCTCTGAGTCCCAAAGATAAGCCGGGGCCGAGGCGGCATCTGTCCAGGTGGCAGGCCTCTGGTGCACGAGATGTGCCAGCAGGGAGCCGGCACAGGAGCGCGTGATCGTCTCGGCAAGGAATGTGGCCTCCTCCTGCCGGAGATCGAAGGTGGCGCTATTTAGCAAGTCTTGCGGCTGATGCGGAAGACCCGGCACGATGCCCGTGGGCGTGAGTGCAATCGGAGTGTCCCCGTCCTCCTGTCGAGGAGCCGCTCGCAGCTGATCGCGGCGCAGCACGCAACGACGGAAGTAGTCTCCTACCGAGAGCCCCGGCTCGGCAATGCCCCAGGACGTCAGTGCTCCCCAGTACATCGCGCTCGGCACCCGCTGCAGATTCCGTCCGGCCCGGCGGCCGATGATCCCCTCCTTGGCATCCCCCATTCCACGCTTGAGAGAGTCAATGAACTCCCTTTCACCGTCGTGGAACGCCCAATCCATCAGCTCCGCGGTGCCCTTCTGCGAAGCGATCGAGAGAAGCCAAGGCACGAAGAGCACGTAGCGCAAACGGGTATGCAGAGTCGAAGTGCCGGGAAACAGGGTGTCGCTGATTCCGTCACGGATCGCGCCGATTCCGAGGTCGTCAATAGTTCCTTGGTCTCGAAACAGCTCGACTGCTTCCATCATTCGTCGACGTTGCTCGGCGTCAACGGCGAGCCACGCGAAGGTACTAGCCATACGGCAATTATGCAGGTCGAGTGGAACAGCCCCGCGCATGTAGCCCCGGGAGTGAATAGTCGAGCGGAATGCCCTGCGGAACTCCCCTACCCACCTCCGCGCGGACTTCCGCAGAGGATTTTCGGCACCGTACCGCCGCCGGAGTCTCATAAACCCCACCCTGTGGTCGGGACTTCTGAGACAACATACTGAGACCCGTTCATCGGAGCTGCGCCGGTGAACGGGTCTCGTCTCGTTAGGGAGATGGTCATGAGACGATCATTCAACGGTTACCGAGGCGGCTAGATAGTCGCCTTGCTCAAGGGAAGCAGGTAGGCCATGGATCGGAATGAGAAAAAGCGGCTACGGGAGCGCATCGGCGAGAAGATTGATGTGTCTGGTACCAGGATGAGCGACGATGAGGCTACATTTCTCGCGGGCGTCATTGACAAATATGACGAACAATATCGTGGTGATTCCTCGACCAAAACTTCCTCGTTCACGGGGTCAAGCTCCGAAGGGAAATACACTCGCACCGAAACGTGGACGCACACTTTCACCGACGAAGTTGGGATACGACAAGACTATGAATACCACGATGACGATGGTCAGACAGGGAAGGATTCGAAGGTCATTAAAGACGCCCGAGGCATTCTTAACTGGTTCCAGGGACGTCCATGAGTGACCCAGATAAAATTTTCAGCGGTATGAAAGAAGATCGGATAACAATCGATAGGGAAGAACTAGATAGGGTCCAGCCTCGCGACAGCATTTCTTCCGCAGCAGACATGACAAAAGCTGTCCGTGTAAAGGGTCGTGATTGGTTGGATGGCCCAGAATCAAAGATCTTGCTAGACGACCTCAAATCCGATGTAGAGACCGTCGCGATACTTGAGGGCTACTTTGCAGGTTGGCGCACACCGCCCATGTCGGTCGATGACATCGTGGAGTATTTTATTCTCGATTATCTCGGAGCGGGCACGGGCAATGGCCCCGCTTTGAGGCAGGATCCCGCCAGCGCGATCATCCGCTGTTACGTAGGCGATCACGAACGGGGTGGGGCCGACCGAGTATTAGAGGCTCGCGAACTCAGCAAAGCATCCCCTAGAGCGTTCTGGTTCATGGTCACTCTCGCAAAAAAGCATTCAAGCTTGTGCCAGGAAGTCCTTAAGTCAGAGTTTAAGTCTGATGTGCTCAAGCTGCAACGAGGAGTTCGCGATTCTAGCGTCCATTTCGCAATCGAATCATGGTCGTACGTTGATTCTGTTTCAAACTATGGCTCAATCACTCTTCGTGCAGAAGTTCCGCTCTCTTCCGTCCTTTCTTTGCGCGCACAAGAACACGAAATTGTGCTGCTTCGACATCCCTGGGAGTCAGAAATCATCATCGAATACCCTCAGGCCGCCTGTGAAACCGAGCTAGCACCTGTAGCGCCGTGGAGAGATCGTCTGGCAGGATATTTGGATACTCTCATCGGGCATATCCGCAGCGGACACTCTCTTAAATAGTTCTCCAGCGATGGGTGATTCAGTAATCTGAACCGTCCCGGGATTAATGCCGGTGTGTTCTTTGAAAAAGATAGTGACGATACCAAAGCAGGCCATCTATGCAACGCTCAGGCCCGAGATGAGTGAGTATTCCAGGCAGGTGGGGCTACCGACTCAACTCCCTGAGTCCCCTGTGTGTGCGGCACCCAACTGCGCCGCGACATGAGCCGCGAAGGCGGGGTCATCGTGTATGCGGGCCACCACGTCGTCCGCGACCTTGTTCACGTCAAGCGGCCCGTATTCGGCCCCCTGCACTGGCAAATCAAGACTGATGCTTGGAGTGTAGGCACTCTCGCCGTCGTCGCCGTATGCGGTGAGAACGTGGTCGAAAACAAGCTGCACCTTCGAGGTGAAGATGTCGGACGTGTAGGGCGTCTCGGGTAACCCTTGATCCAGGACCCGACGAATTGTGCTGTCGACGTCATTCATCACGTCAACCTTGCGACGCCAGTCTTGGACCAGCTTGTCATGGAGATGTTCTAGGAGCTTCTTGGCGCTGGCCTTCACGGTATCGCGCTGGTCGTCGGTCAGCACGGGCTCGGGCTGGGTCAGCAGATCGAAGATCGCGAGCTCCTCCTCGGTCAGGCCCTCTCGTACCGACCGTTTCTCCTCCTCGGCTAGGGTCTGCGACAGTTCGATCAGCCGTCGGAGGTACTCGTCGATGTTCACGCTTCCGGCGTTGTAGTCCGAGATCAGCTGTTCAATGCGCTCGACGAGTTCGTACCGGGTCGGGTTGCGGGTCGCTGCTCCAATGGCCTGTTGGCGGAGTAGTTGAGCCAGCCGGTCCGTCTCGGCTCTCTTGCGACCTGCAAACTTGGCTGCCAATCCCTCAAAGTCGATCAGGGACAGGTCGATCAAGGGGTCAGGCTTAGTTCCCTCCGCAGCCGCCCGAATCACGTACTCCTCCGCACCGACTGATCGGTCGAGCAAGGCGTCTACAGCATCAGTGACGACTCGGAGGTCGGCCTCAGGCGGCCGCGTGACATCTGCGATGCGTTCGGCGAGGACCCGGACCGCGGCGACGTTGCGCTGTTGCGCGGCGGCCTCGGGATCCGGGAGGAGGGCTTTGAATAGTTTGCGCACCTGGCGGGCCTTCTGCTGGAAGTCAGTCCGGGTGTCTTCGTTCACCAGCAGCGCCTCGACTGCGGCGTCGCGCTTGGCGATGTGATCGAACCCTTCCGCGTCACGCATCGCGGCAAGATCCACCCCGACGCCGGAGCAGAACTGGAACAACTCTGTCATTGCGGCATCCAGCTCGCGCGAGAGCGCGTCGATGATCTCAATGGGCGACTTGCCGGCGTCTGCGGCTCCGTAGATAGCGAGGGCCTTCTCGAGATTCCGGAAGACGCCGACGTAGTCGACGATCAGCCCGTTGTCCTTTTCTGGGAACACGCGGTTGGCGCGGGCGATGGTCTGCATCAGCGTGTGGTTCTTCATCGGCCGGTCGAGGTATACGGTCGAGACGCTGGGCGCATCGAATCCGGTCATCCACATAGCGCAGACGAACACCAGGCGCAGCGGGTCCGCCGCGTCCTTAAACTTCTCGGCAAGATCCTCACGATTCATTCGCTCGCGATGGGGCCGGATGTCCAGGCCCAGGTCGTCGAGCATTTTCAACTCGTTCTGGCTTTGCGAAACCACGACTGCCATGTCGGTGGTCTCCATGAGCTCGATGCGTGAGGCGAGCCACGGACGTTCAAGTTCCGGCAGCACATCGTGTTCCGCCCTTAGCTCTGCCAGGTGCTCGGCCCACCCCTCTTGGACCAGGTTGTACATCCGGACGGCTGCGGCCTTATCAAGCCCGACGTACATCGCCTTGCCGCTGAAGCCACGGCCAACGAAGTGGGCGACGAGGTCCTTAGCGATGGTCTTCAAGCGCTCAGGTCGTGTCAGCAGCGTGTACTGCGTGCCGAACGCACGAGCGAGCTGGCCTTCGGCATCCTCGTCGAGCTCAGCTTCCTCCAGCAGCGCGTTGAGGTCGTCGGAGAAGTTCTCGTTGACCAGCTGCAGCTCTGGGATGCGGTTCTCGTAGTAGAGCGGGACAGTCGCACCGTCCTTCATGGCATCGCGGAAATTATAGATGCTGACGTAGTCACCGAACTGCTCGCGAGTCGCCTGCTCCTCGCCGGCGATCAGTGGGGTACCGGTGAAGCCCATCATGGAGGCGTTAGGCAATGCTGTGCGCATGTTGAGGGCCAGCGTGTCGTACTGGCTTCGGTGCGCCTCATCGGTGATGACGATGACATCGGAACGGCTTGAGAGGACCGGCATCTGCCGCTCCCCCAGGGCCTTGGACGGCTGGAACTTGTGAATCAGGGTGAACACGTACCGGTGATCTGCGGCAAGCAGTTCGCGCAGGTGCGCGACAGACTCCGCGTGCACCCGCGCCTCGGGCGAGATCGCTCCGGCGTCGGCAAACTCTCCATGCAGCTGGATGTCGAGTTCGGTGCGGTCCGTGACCATAACGAACGTCCACTTGCCCGGCACCTGGCGAAGCACCTTTTGCGTGAACCACAACATCGACAGCGACTTGCCCGAGCCCTGGGTGTGCCAGAAGACACCCAGGCGTTTGTCCTGCTCCGCGCGCGCCTGGTGAAGGTTCTCAATGGCTGCGTTAACCCCGAGGTACTGGTGCGAACGCGCCAAGACCTTGATCAGTCCACCGGGGCGCTCCATGTACGCAACGAAGTTCTCGATCAGGTCGAGCAACACTACTGGGTCACAGGTGCCGCGCAGGGCTGTTTCCAAGGCGATAGCGCCGCGGGTTCCGAGGGCGTCTATGACCATCCAATCGCCGAAAAACTCCCATGGCGAGTACGTCGACCCGACCTTGGCGACGCTGCCGTTGGACAACAGCACAAAACAGTTGGGGATAAAGAGTTGTGGGATGGTGTCCCGATAGTCGGTCAGGTTGTCGTCGTAGGCGGACTTAACCGGCTCGTTGGGCTCCTTGAACTCCATCAGCACCAACGGGACGCCGTTGACGAACAACGCAAGATCAAGGCGGCGGCTGTGAAGGTTGCCCTTGACCCACAGCTGACGCACAGCCAAGAGGTCGTTGTGCAAGGGGTTCCGCAGATCGAGGTAGCGGAGCGTATCAGTCTGCTTGTCACCGCGGTCGTCTGTCCACTCGGCTTTGTAGCCGTCACGCAGCAGCTTGTGAACCTCGAGGTTGGCACGCACCCGGTCCATGGCCGAGCGGTCTCTGGTCAGCAGCTCGATGGCCTCGTTAATCGAGGCGTCGGGCACGTACTCGGAGTTGAGCTTCCGCATCGCGAACCGCAGCCTATGAGCGAGTATGACATCGTGCTGAGAATCACGCCCAAGGGTTCCCTGGGCTCCGAGGACCTCATAAAAGGCATCCACAGGTGTCCAGTTAAGCTGCTCCAGCAACTCGATGCTCGGCTTCTCGACGTAGAAGTACTCAGGCCCCGTGGGAGTCATCACGCCACCTGTTCCACGATGGACGCATCCAGGTCGAGCTTGGACACATCGATCTGCCCCGTCACCAGCTTCGGCAACAAGACGTCGCGTATTTCCGTGAGCTTCTTACTCTGGAGCGAGAGCGCGGCGGCCTCGGAGCCAAATGGCTCGACCAGCGCTTGGAAGGAATTCAGCACGTCCACCTTTGGGAGGAGGAACGGTCTCGCGTAAGCGCCCTCACGACTGAGCCCCGGAACAGCCGCATGGGAGTTCGCGAACTCCGTTCGGCGCAACTGTTCGGCTACGAACCTCAACGGTAGGTCGGTTTGGACAAAGTAGGCAGTGTCTATCGGCCAGCAAGGTCCGTCGACCCAGTGGACACTGCCGACGTTTCCCTTGCGCCCCACAATAATCGCGGGGCCATCAACAAACGACTCGTCATGCCAGCCGATAATCCCAGAAGAACCCACAACAGCAACGCCTCCACCCCGCCTAGCATCTGCCTTCAACGACTTGCCGTATTTGAGTTCAACCTCGTCCCCAACCGTGCCTGCCCGCCAGTCCCCAGGAATCGGACCGAGGGCGGAGTCAATCATGGGCACCTCGCCATGGCCGGGGTAGCGGAGCTTCACGAACCACTCGTGGTAGATAGCCTGTGCCATCTTTTCCAACACCTCGACCCGCCGTCGATTATTACCGATCAGGTTGTCGAAGGCTTGGAGCACGTCAGCGATCTGTCCCTGCGTCCGCACCGCCGGCACACGGACGGGCAGTGTGTGTAGGTGGTTGCGGTTAAGGCCAGGAACTGCAGCCGCGCCGTCGTACTGCGCAAGATTCATCGATCGCAACAGTGCAGCAACGAATAGGGGGTCATTCCCCTTGAAGTCACGGACGTAGAGAGCGGTGTTTAGCGGCCAAAAGTCCTCCTCTATATAGAAAACCTGACCAAGCGTGCCATATCGGCCGGTCACAACGCCGGGGGCCGTGACCTTCGCCTCGTCATGCCACCCTGTGTGCCCCGACGACGAGACGACGGGAATTCGACCATCCCTTCGCGAGCCGTTCGGTAGGTCGTAGCCACGCTTCAGCTCGCACACGTCCCCCAGCGGGACAACGCACCATTCACTCATGCCTCGAGAATCCCTTGGACAGCCACATCGACCTTGGCACGCAGGGCCCCAGCCTCGTCGCTCAGCATCGTGAAGTCCTCGTACAAGGCCTCTAGTTCGCCGATGAAATCGACGTCGCTCTCCTCGACCTCTGCTGTACCGGTGTACCGGCCCGGGCTGAGGCTCCAGCTCTGGGCCTCGATCTCGGCACGAGAGGCGACCCTGCAGAGACCGCCGACGTCGACGTACTTCCCGTCGGGAAAATACTCGTTGAGCAAGGTGTCGCTGCCGTCAGTGGTCTCGACGTCCTCGCCGCGGTAGAGCCGAACGATGTTGGCGAGGAACTCAATCTGGTCGGGCGCGAAGTCGCGGTGTGTGCGGTCGATCTGGTTATAGATGTTCCGGGCGTCGAGGAACAGCACGGTGTCCTCTCGGGCCGTGCCGATCTTAGCCTTGTCGAGGAACCAGAGCGTCACCGGCAGGGTGACTGTGTAAAAGAAGTTGGAGCTGATTGCGACCATGACGTCGACGGTGCCGGACTCGATGAGCTGCTTGCGGACCTCCTTCTCGGAGTGGGGGGGGCGTCTCCGGCGGAGTTCGCCATGACGAAGCCGGCCCGGCCCTTGGGGGAGAGCGCCGCGTAGAACTGCTGGATCCACAGGAAGTTGCCGTTGTCGGCCTTCGGAACGCCGAACGGGAATCGCTTGCCGCCGGCGAGATCGTCTTTCTTAATTTTGTCGACATTGAACGGCGGATTGGCCATCACGTAGTCGAAGGCACCGACCGCGCTGTGCGGGTCCTCGTAGTAGCTGTTGGCCTGGCGAATGTCGCCCGAGAGTCCGTGGAGCGCAAGGTTCATCTTGGCCAACGGAACAGTGTCCTCAGTCTTTTCCACTCCGAAGACTGAGAGTTTGCGGCTGGCCGATTCGTTGTGCCGCTCGACAAACTTCGCGCACTGGACGAACATGCCGCCCGATCCGCAGGCCGGGTCGAAGACCCGACCTTGGAACGGTTCCAGGATTTCGACGATGAGGCGGACGATGGAGTAGGGCGTGAAGTACTCTCCACCGCCCTTGCCCTCCTGCGCTGCGAAGTTGGAGAGGAAGTCCTCGTAGATGAAGCCGAAAGCATCGCCTTCGAGCTGGGTGGGCAACGGCGCGAAGCGCCGCAGCAGCTCGATCAGTGTCGAGCGTTCCAGCTTCTGGTATCCGCGCGGCAGGATGTCCTTGAGCTCGGGGTTGTCCTTCTCGATGGCCTTGATCGCCTCGTCGGTGGCCTTGCCGACGTCAGCGCCTTCGGGCAGGTCTACAAGACTCGACAGCCGTGCCTTGTCGGGGACATAAAGCACAGACTTCGCCTTATAGTCCGCGATCGTTGCTGGGTTCCTAGCGCTGGCCTTAGCCTCGACCTCCCCACGAACAGCCTCAAATCGGTTCTCGGCGTAGGCGAGGAACACCAACCCAAGCACCGGGTCGCGGTACTGCCCCGGCGTGAGTTTCGAGTTGGCTCGCAGCTCATCGGCAGCAGCCCAAAGCGTGGCCCGCACGCGGGTAAGATCAGAAGTTTTCACAACTAGAGGATATCGGCGGAGGACAGCAGATCCGGCACGTACTCCGCTACTGGGACGTGTCGCCGTTCAACAGACCTCAAGCTGAAGTCCCCGTTGCCGAGCTGGGTCATCTGATCAATCCCCCGATGTTGATTGACGACATTCCCCGACGACCCGAGTACGAAAGCATCCTGCAGCTACCACTGCTGGGAAAGTCTGTGCGCATCCGACGCGATCATGACCATCGCAAGTGTAAGGTCGCTCCCGAGCGCTTCGGCGCTTGGGGCGTGCTTCCGGACTCGTATTACGAGATGAAAGCAGGCACGAGGGTGAAAGCACCAAGCACGGTCGCGGAGATTGCGAAAATGAACGCGTATACGTCACAAATTGCAAGCGTCGTTCGGAGCTTCGTGCCCGAAGAATACGAAGAGTCGTGATTGAAAATTGTCGTCGCTGCCTTCACGGCGCCGAAGCCCAACGCGACAAAAGCATACGCACCAACGAGCGAGAGCTTCATTTCCTCAGGCGTGAGGAAGGCAATGATTCCGAGAGCTGCCGTAACGAGGGTGGCCGCGACAGTTGCCCGCTTAGACCACGTCTTTTTCTTGGTATCGCTGTACGGGCGCAGTGGCTCACCATTGACCCGTTCCCACCGACGTCCGTTGGCGTCTCGGAATCGGAGACGTACACGCATCGACCCTGCAATGTCGCCCGGCGGGAAGTAGTTGGTGAACTTCTTTTCCTCGTGCGGCGCGATCTCATCAAATCCTAGGGCTAAGTCTGCCTCCCGACCATCTTCCATGAGCAACGCGGCCGTGGTACCAGAGAACGCCTCGTCGCTTGTCGAGACCAAACGCACTGTCGCCATGTAAGCCTCAGCGATCACTATCGGGCGTCGATCGGCGGAGATTCCGAGGAGGTCCCCGGGCCCTGAACCTTCACCCTCTACCTCCATGCCTGGCAGGACTTGCACCGGTGCAACCCCACCGATTGGTGCCAGCAGGCGCGCCTGCGCACGCTCGCTATCTCTAAGGCTCCGACGGTAGAGGTAGACAGCCCAGAACACCGCTCCGAGCGTGCCGATGGCACCAACCCAAGTAGCTACGTCCCCCACGTATTCACCCAACTAGGCTGCGGAACCGTCACTTCTTACCTTGACTCGCAGACGTTATTCCGTGACGGAACTCCACCGAGTTGCCGTTCAACATGAAGGACACGAGCCAGGGGTTCCACAACCAAAGAAGGATAGCTCAATGAGCTGCACAAGACGATTTAGAAGATTGCAGCTGGTGGACCGGATGGGACGGATCCGCGGCGAGGCACTGCACCGGCTCGCCACGGATGGGCTTGTGGAGCGCAGCCGGAACAAGGCCGCGCAGGTGGTCGGCTTCTCCCCCGCGGACACCGCCAGCCTGTGCGACGCGCGGGCCGACTTCGCACGCCGTCCTGCTCGATCCCGAACCCCACAGCGGGGTCGGGACCAAGCACCTCCGTCTGCGAGCTCAGGAGCCGACGGGTGCACCCAGGGTGTCGGCCATCTCCCACCAGAGCCGGTTCACCTCGACGTACCGGTCCGTGGGGTCGAGCGGCTTCGCCCACGGCTTGTCGATGATGTAGTGGATGTTCTTCACCGACGACGGATCCCAGACCGACGGGTGCTGGTGCTGCAGAGTCTTCAGCGCGTTGTACACGTAGGGCAGCGGACGCCAGCGGTCCCGGTAGAACTCGTTCAGGAAGTCCTGTTCGGCGAACGGGTAGTGCGACAGGTTGTCCACGCCTGCCAGCCGCCCCACCATGTCGGCGAACACGGCCTCGTCCGGTGACAGCACGAGGAAGCCGCCGTTCAGGTAGTTGTCTGTCGCATCCGCTTCGGTGACGTGGTCCCCGCCCCGGCAGTGCGTGTAGAAGCAGGTCTGGGGTGTCCAGCTCGGCGGATAGCTCGCGATCCGGTTGGGGTTGCACCGGCAGGCGTGGCAGGCGGCGATGGCGCCGTCGGCCAGGTCCAGCGAGAACAGCTCGTCCATGTTCCGGGTCACCAGCATGTCGGCGTCCAGGAAGACGACGCGCTCGAACTCCGTGAGACCCCAGACGGCCAGCTTGGTCCACACCTCGGCAAACCGGGAGTTGGCGTAGCTGTCCGCCGATCCCCCGGCCGGCCGCAGCGGTGCCACGTCGCGCAGGAGGCACCCGTCGTCCTGCAGGAGGTGCCGGGCCTGCTCGTCGATCCCCTCGGTCACCATGACCACGAGGGGTGCGGTGCTGCCGGAGCGCTCGAGCGAGGCACGCAGCGTCCGGACCCCGATCAGGTAGTCGGGTTGGGTCAGCAAGGTCACCCAGGCGTTCATCGGTGGTGCTCCTGTCCAGGGAATCGAGGGTGGGCGGGTCGGGTCAGTCGAGGAGCGCATCGGTGAATGCATTCGCGAACCTGTGCTCGGGGTCCAGCGTCTCGCGCACCCGGCGGAAGGCTTCCCACTGGGGGTAGAGCGCCGGCCAGTCGTAGAGGGACTCGTCGAAGTACTTGCCCCAGTGGGGCCTGCCGCCCTCCTCGGCCAGGGCCCGCTCCACGGCCCGGAGGAAGCTGTTCCCCTCCTCGGACAGCGAACCGTCCGCCGCGTAATAGACCACGAAGCCGAAGTAGCAGGTGTCCTGGCCGTTGGACGGGCTCAGCCATCCCTCGGACGCGCCGGTGCAGCGCAGGATCACCGGGTAGTGCATGCGGGGTCGGGTCTCCGCATGCCAGTCCTTGATCTTCCTGATGACCGCCCCGGCCCGCGCGAGCGGGATGCCGATCTCCACGTTGATCTGGGGAGTCGCGATCCCCTTGCAGAACACCTGGTAGATGTCACCCGTGACGTCGGTGAAGTCCCGGAAGCGCGACACCGTGCGGAGCGACTTGCCGTTGTCGGCGACGCCCTTGCTGTCGTCGCGGAGGTGCTGCAGCGTCGACTCGATCGTGCTGTTCATGGACGTATCGGTCGTCGCGTACTCCACGAGCTGGCTGCCGCCGGCCCGGTACCGCGACACCTCGTCGTCGGACGCCTCGTTGGCGGTCCACACCTGGACCTGGTTCTCCTGCGGGAACCACCAGGCCTTGACCAGGATGTTCTCCCGGTTCCAGGTCTCCAGGTCCGTCTCGAGCGTGCCCGCGTCGACGGCCTTCTTCACGCAGGTGTAGATCATCGACTCCCGTGCACGCAGTGTCACGGCGGTGATCACGCCCAGTGAGCCGAGGCCGAGCTGGACGGCGGGGAAATCCGGGTGGTCACGGTCGAACTCCGCAACCGTGCCGTCGGCCAGCACCATTCGGATGGCCAGCGCGGCGCCGGCGATCGAGCCTTGCTGCAGGCCCTGACCGTGGATTTCGGGAGTACACCTGCTACTTCGGCAAGGTGCTTGTGTGACACACCACACTCCCCGTACCCTTGGTACATCGTGTCCGTACTAGTTGTACGTACCCCTCCCGTCCGCACCGAGACCTCCCGCACAGAGAGAAGATTCGCCATGGCAGCCGAATCGCTTCCGAAGTCCCGCATCCCCCTGTTCGACGGCATGAATCGCATCCCCGGCGGCCTCATGCTCATCCCCCTGATCCTCGGTTCGATCGTGGGGACGTTCGCCCCCGGCTTCCTCGAGCTCGGCAGCTTCACCACCGCCCTGTTCGCCGAGTCGGCCCTGCCGCTGATCGCCGTCCTGATCTTCGCTACCGGCATGCAGATCACCGCCAAGGCCTCCGGCCCCGTCCTGGCGACCACCGGCGTCGTCCTGCTGTTCAAGACGATCATCCCCGCCGCCCTCGTCGCCGGCCTCGGCCTCGTGGTCGGTATCGACGGCATCCTCGGGATCTCGATCCTCGCCCTCCTGGCCAGCTTCGATAACAGCAACGGCGGACTGTGGCTCGCCTTCACCGGACGCTACGGCGACTACCGCGACCGCGGCGCCTACATGGCGTCCGCCGTCAACGACGGCCCCTTCTTCACACTCCTCTTCCTCGGCATCTCCGGCCTCGGAAACATCCCGTTCCTCACCCTCCTCGCCGCGGTCATCCCCTTGATCCTGGGCTTCATCGTCGGCAACCTCGACGCCAAGTGGACCGAGGTCATGCGGCCCGTGCCGAACATCGTCATTCCGTTCTTCGCCTTTGCCCTCGGCACCGGCATCGACCTCCGCAACGTCATCACCGGCGGCCTCAGCGGCATCTTCGTCGGCATCGCTGCCACCCTCATCACCGGCACCCTCGTCTACATCGGCTACCGGTTCATCCTCCGCCGCGGCATCAAGTCCGGCATCGGCATCGCCTCCGCCACCACGGCCGGAAACTCGATTGCTACGCCGGCAATCGTCGCCGCAGCGGACCCCAGCTTCTCCCCGTTCGTCGAGGTCGCGACGGCGCAGGTCGCCTCGGCCGTCCTGGTCACGGCAATCTTCGCGCCGCTGCTGGCCACCTGGGTGCTCAAGCGCCAGGGTGGGCTGGACACGGACGACGCCGTAGCAGTCACCCCGACGTCCGCCTCCGAGCTCCCACCCGCAGGTGACCCGTCGGCGCCGACTGACCGTCGCCGTCGGACGCAGGACGACGACCGGCCGTGACACCTTCCGCACCCATTGTCGGCATTGCGGCCGACGACGTCACCGGCGCCACCGACTCGGTGGTCCAGTTCTCCCGCACCGGCTGGTCCTCCCGGCTGCTGCTGGGCGAACTCTTCCCGGACTCGGTGGCACCCGGCAGCGCCCTGGCGGTGAACACCGACGCCCGCGCGATGGACGCGACAACCGCCCAGCAGGCCACGGCGAGCGCCATCAGGAACCTCGTCACCGCCGGGTCGGACCGCCTGTACCTGAAGATCGATTCCACGATGCGCGGCAGCGTCCCGGCGCAGGTGGCCGGAGCGCTCGACGCGTGGCAGGAGCAGCACCCCGGCTGCTTCGCCGTCGTGTGCCCGGCCTACCCGGCCATGGGGAGGACCATCGAGGACGGCCTGCTGCGCGTCCACAGCGGACCGGTCGAGGACTCCCCCGCGGGCCGCGACCCGGTCACACCGGTCCCCACCAGCGAGTTCTCGCAGCTCCTGCCCGGCACCGCGACGATCAGCCTCAGCGGTACTGCCGACCATGATGCGCAGGCACTGCGGGACGCGGCGGGTAGCGGCGTCGTGGTCGTCAACGCAGCGTCCGATGACGACCTCCGCACCCTCGCGGCCGCGCTCGTCGTCGCCGGCCCGACGGCGATTCCCGCCGGGTCCGCCGGCCTCGCGGCAGCCATGGCGGCAGCCTGGGCCGAGGCCGGAGCAGTGCACGCCTCGGCCGAACCTGACCCGGCGCCACAGGGGCAGCGCATCGTCGTCGTCGTCAGTTCGCTGCACGACGTCGCCCGCGCCCAGACCGACCATCTGCGCGCCCAGCTGGACCCGGCCGACCTCCGCATCCTGCAGCCCGACGAATCCCTGCTCGACCAGCCGAACCGGCTCGCGCAGTGGGCCGCCGGAGAGCTCGAGGTCCCGGAGTCCCTGCCGCGGGTCGTCGTCATCACCTCCCCCGAGGCGGTCGGCGGCGCTGGAACCCTCAGCGGGACCGCCATCGCGAGCAGCCTCGCGTCGGTGGTGCAGCAGACCCTGGCCCGCGCCTCCGTCGGCGCCCTGGTGCTCGTCGGCGGCGACGGAGCCCGCGCCGTCCTCGACGCCACGCGGGCCCAGGCGCTGCGCATCACCGGCGCCATCCAGGAGGGCATCCCGGTCGGCGTCGTCGAAGGCGGCGCCGCCGCTGGAAAGATTGTCGTCACGAAGGCCGGCGGCTTCGGGCCGGTTACCGCCCTGCTCGACACCGTCACCGAACTCACCCGGACACTGACCACCCCCCTCGCCCACTCAACGGAGGCATCCTCATGAGCATCCCCACCCTCGCCGTCACTCTCGGCGACGTCGCCGGCATCGGACCGGAGATCACCGCGAAGTCCCTCCTCGGGCACGACGACGTCCGGCAGGAGTGCAGGCCCGTCGTCATCGGTGATGAGGCCGCCATGCGCCAGGGCGTCACCAACGTAGGCGGCGACCCGGACACGGTCCGCGTGCTGTCCTCGATCGAGGACGCGACGAACGAGCCCGGCGTCATCGAACTCCTGCAAACCGGCCCGTCCTTGGCCGACGTGAAGCTCGGCGAGCTCAGCCCGGCGGCGGGCGACGGCTCCTACCGCTTCGTGGTCGAGGCCTGCCGCCTGGCCCGCGAAGGCAAGGTCCAGGGCATCGTGACGGCGCCGCTCAACAAGGCCGCGATGCACGCCGGCGGGCACAAGTGGCCCGGCCACACGGAGCTGCTCGCGCACGAGTTCGGGGTGGAGAACTTCAGCCTCGTCCTCTCCGCGGGCGATCTCTACTTCTTCCACCTCACCACCCACGTCTCGCTGCGGCAGGCCATCGAGGACGTCACGCCGGAGCGCACCGGCAACGTCATCGAGCTGGTCAGTGCGTTCACGAAGGCGCTCGGCAACCCGGACGAACCGATCGGCCTCGCCGGTCTGAACCCGCACGCAGGCGAGAACCGCCTGTTCGGCGACGAGGACGCCGACATCCTCGCGCCCGCCGTCGCCGCTGCCCGCGAGAAGGGCATCAACGTACACGGGCCCATTCCCGCGGACGCGCTCATCCCCGCAGCGGTCAAGGGCAAGTGGAACATGGTCATCGCCTGCTATCACGACCAGGGCCACGCACCTTTCAAGGCGGTCTACGGCGACGACGGCGTGAACATCACCGTCGGCCTGCCTGTCGTCCGTGTCTCGGTGGACCACGGCACGGCGTTCGACATCGCCGGGCAGGGCATCGCCCGCGAAGCGAGCCTCGTGCTGTCTCTTCGGCGGGCTGCTGCCCTGGCGCCGGGCTGGGACCACGTCTGGCGGACCGCGCAGAAGAAGTAGGTCTTCCCGCGGTGAACCACCGTGCCCGACGACCAGGAGAGGACAAGCCACCGACGCCGTCGCGGCTTGTCCTCACCGGACGCCTAGGATCGGAATCATGACCAGCGACGAAGACCTCGACCCACCCATCCCCAGCTACCTCGAGGGCATCGAGCTCAAGCGGGTCCACGACGGCAAGGTCCTCGAAGAGCACGACGACGACAATCCGGCGCAGGCGGATGAGTCCGACTCTGCGTCCTGACGGTAGGGACAGTGGTTGAGATGGACACACCTGACACCCCTGGCCGCCTTCTCGACGCCGGGAGCAGCGAGCCGCTGCACCTGCAGCTCCGAGGGCATTTGCGGGCGCAGATTCTGAACCATTCACTGCCGCCAGGCACCTCGCTGCCCAGCGAGGCGCAGCTTCAGGTGCGCTACGGCGTGTCCCGGTCCGTGGTGCGCCAGGCCCTCGGTGCATTGACCGATGAAGGGCTGATCGAGCGCGGCCGCGGGCGCGGCAGCACCGTTGCTCCTCGCCGTGAGCACCACCGGCTGGTGCACCGCACGTCCGGGCTCTCGGCGCAGCTGGGCAGCACCGGGGCGAGCGTCGGTACGGAGGTGCTGTCGCTGACCGTGCAGGACGCCGATGCGTCGACCGCGGTCCTCGGGACTCCGCAGGTCCTCTTTCTCGAGCGGTTGCGGGCGGCCGACGGCGTGCCCATCGCCGTCATCCACACGTGGCTGCCTGCGCCGACCTTCACCAACCTGACGGCGGAAGCCCTTCACGATGCGTCTCTCCATGCGGTGCTCGGGGAGAAGTACGGTGTGCGGATCACCTCCGGCAAGCGGCAGATCCGAGCGGTGCCGGGCGACGGCGACCTGCTGCGGCTGCTGCAGCTGGAAGCGTCGTCACCCGTGCTGCTGCTGGAGGGAACGAGCTTCGATCAGGACGGGCGGCCGGTCGAGGTCTTCTCGACCTGGCACCACCCGGACCATGTGGTGTTCGACATCGACATCCAGCGGGAGCCACCGCATGCGCCGACCTCGGCTACCACTGTTCTTCCTGACTCCGTTTCCGACCAGGCGCGCCGGCTCAGTAAAGACCTCCTGCGCCTTGCTGCCGAGCTATCGTCGCCCGAGGATCGCCGCCTCGAATAGGGTCGATCAAAGCGGTATCGCCCATACCACCGACGACTCAGTACGAACTTCACAACGAACAGAGTGAGCCTCATGACAGACAGCGCATCGTCGACTGAACCGATGCCAAAGTGGCACGAATTCATGCGGCCAGTATTGAAGGTCCTCTCTGACGGTAGAACAAGGACCAGGCGCGAACTAATCGCTGATGTGCTTGATCAGGAGGCGATCCCCCCGGATCAGCGAGCCATCCTTCTCGCCTCGGGGCAACCGAGCGCTGAGAACCGAATCGGGTGGGCCATGTCCGACCTGACACGAGCAACTGCGGTGGCCAAACCGGAGCGCGGCCGCTTCATCATCACTGAAATTGGGAAGCAGTTACTCAGCGCCAATGCCGGAAACATCACGAAGGAAACGCTTCGAGCAATACCTGCGTACAACGACTACGAGCCAAGGCGTCAGAACATCTCAGCAAGCACCGCCGTGCAAAGGCGAGCCGATGAGGACTCCGAACTCGATCCGACAGAGCAGATCGAGAGTGGCATCGAACTCCTGCGAGCAGACGTGGCCACCGATCTCCTGAAGCGGCTGCAAGATCGGCATCCCGATTTTTTCGAGGAAGCCGTCGTGAAACTGCTCCTCGCGATGGGTTACGGCGGTGCCGAGAACCGGGGCCGGCGTATCGGGGGAACGGGCGACGGTGGCGTGGACGGAGTCATCGATCAGGACGCCCTAGGGCTCGACCAGATCTATATTCAGGCAAAGCGTTACGCAGCGGAGTCGACCGTTGGACGCGAGGCCATCCAGTCCTTCGTTGGAGCCCTCGCCGGGCGAGGAGCCACTCGCGGCGTCTTCATCACGACAAGTCGGTTCTCGACGCAAGCTCTTGAGTATGCGCGCGCTATCCCGACCCGAATTATCCTGATCGACGGCAAGCAACTCACCGACCTGATGATCCGACACTCCGTAGGAGTGCAGGTCGCGAAGGTGTACACCGTCGTTGAAGTCGATGAGGACTTCTTCGAGTAGTCACCTATCGAGACCGGAACCTACCGCCGCTATCCCGCAGGGACCACCTGCTCGATCGTCGGTGTGACCGGCGGAGGTGTGGAGATCGTCTCGGCGAAGCTCTGAAGGACAATGGTCCCGATCAGCAGCGCCACCGCCAGCAGCACGAGCCGCCCGAAAGCACCGAGGCAACTGGGCTGATTCCGACGTCGCGCCCTCCTCGAAGGCCGGGGTGACCGCGCCGGTGCAGTGTTACGCGGTCGCGGCATCGAGTCCGAGCCAGCCGCCGCGGCTCGGCGGTCTGCGAGCGCCGACGATACGGCGTCCGGTCGCGTGAGCAGGGCCGTCGTGGCGACAGCCGGACTCGTCGGCCCGGCGAGCAGTCCATGTAAGTAGTCGTGGATCACGCCCACCAGGGCGGGCTCGAGCACCGGCGGTAGTGTCCGCACGGCCTCGACGAGGTGATCCATCCCCAGGATGGTCACGCCGCCGGTCGGGCTGGGCAGCAGCTCCGGCTGACCGACGAGGCAGATCCAGGCCTGGGTCAGCGTGCGATGCTGCGGTTCGAGGAGTGCGGCCACCGCGGCGCCCTGGTCGAGGGCCTTCTCCATCTCCCGCCGTCGTGAAAAACCGTTCTGGCGGAGGTCGCCGTCGCGCAGGCGGACGTCGCCCGACCAGTTCTTCGCATCGATGACCAGCACGCCGCCCGGACCCACCAGGATGTGGTCCAGGTTCGCCTTCGGCCGACCGGGCCAGTGCACGTCGTGCAGAACCGCCCACCCCTCGGCCTCCAGCCGGCTCAGCTGGTCGCCGACCCGCTGCTCGCCCTCCGCCCCGGCAAGCCACGCCTGCTTGGTCCTCCGCGCCTGCTCGAGCTCGGCCTCCAGCCGCGAGACCCGCTCCCCCGCGCGACGCGCCTGCTCGGCCGCACCCTGTCCAGCTTCCACGTTCTCCCCCATACCGTCGTCCGCCCATCAAGCCTAGGAAGCGGCGGGCCACCGCGGGCGAAGGAAAAGCGCAGCAGTGCAGCAGGATTCAGGCACCCGTTATACCACCGAACCCGTGAACACAGGATGAACCAAGGTTGAACGGGTACCCTAGGGCACTAGTCTTGTCCACCCTTTGCGAAAGGTCGGACGTCAGTGGTGCCCGGCAGGCACCTGATGGTTGGAACGTGAGGTGTTGCCATGCAGTCCCGAATCCCCGGCGTGACCCGACGGGTCGGCGTCGTCGTCGGACGGCTGCTGGTCTACCTGCTCATCTGGGCCGGCCTCACCCTCCTCATCGCCGCCGCCGGCATCCGTTACTACTGGGGCGAGATCTCCGTCGGCCAGATGCGCCTCAACCTCGTGTCCGTCGAGACGGACGGCGGCGGTGACTTCCTGTGGAGGGGCATCCTCGCCATCGGCGTCGCGCCGCTCCTGATCACCGGCAGCATCGCGCTCGTCCAGTTCCTCCGGCGCCGGAACCGCCGTCAGGCGGACGACGGCGGACGCCCGTCCCGCGGGCCGCTCGTCAAGCGCGCGGTGTCCACCGCACTGGTAGCGGCCGTCGTCGTGGGCGGCACGACGGCGTTCTCCACAACCGTGGGCGTCGCCGACTACATCCGGGCGTCAACCTCCGACTGGGACATCCAGGACTTCCACGCCGAGCCCGTCGTCACCAGCGACGAGGACAAGCGGAACCTCGTGCTGATCTACCTCGAGTCCGGTGAGCAGACCCTCGCCGACGACCAGCTGTTCGAGAAGGACGCCTTCGCGCCGCTGAAGGACGTCACGCAGGCCGCCGACGGGTGGCAGACCATCGAGGACCTCCAGCAGTACCAGGGCGGCGGCTGGACCATGGCCGGGCTCGTCGGGACCCAGTGCGGCATCCCCCTCAAGGGCGGCAGCGCGTCGGACGAGAGCAGCGGCCGTGCCGCCGTGCCGGAGGACGACGTCGACACCTACCTGGGGGGCGCCACCTGCCTCGGCGACGTGCTCAGCGACCACGGGTACACGAGCACCTTCCTGGGCGGCGCGAACTCCTCGTTCGCCGCGAAGGACACCTTCCTCCGGGGCCACGGCTACTCCTCCATCAAGGGCCTCGCCCAGTGGCGGGCCGTCGGCGAGTCCGCCTCGGACTTCCGCCCGGACTGGGGCCTCAGCGACGAGCGCCTGCTCGCCAACGCCCGCGAGGAGCTCGACGCGCTGCACGCGGAGTCCGAGCAGACGGGCGAGCCGTTCAACCTCTCCGTCCTGACGCTCGACACCCACGAGCCGGTCCACGTGTACGACTACTGCTCGGTCGACACCGAGCAGGAGGTCACGTCGGTGTTCGCCTGCTCCATGGAGCTCGTGGCCGGCTTCGTCGACCACATGGAGGAACAGGGCTACCTCGAGGACACCGCCGTGGTGATCATGGGCGACCACCTCAAGCACATGAGCGCCGGCGACGCCTTCCACGAGCAGCTGGACCACCACGAGAACCGCACCATCTTCAACCGCATCTGGATGCCGGGCGGCGCCGGGCTCACCCCTCGCTCCGGTATCGACCAGCTGAATCTCTACCCGACGATCCTCGAGGCCGCGGGCCTGACCCTTCAGGGCCGCGAGGCCGGCGTCGGCGTCTCGGCCTTCTCGCCGGACATCCCGGTGGATTCGGCCCAGGCGCTCGATGACAACTTCTACGCCGAGCTCCTCAACTCGAACTCGCCGTCCTTCTACTCCGACGCGTGGGCGGACGGGGACGCGGCGCCGTAGCCGCGATCCCGCTCCTAGGACCCGACACGGTATTAACCACAGATGAACGTACGTTGAACGCCCGGCATCCCAGGGCTACTATCCGATTGGCCCGACGGGTCGCCGCCACGAGCGGTCGACGACTTGTGGGCTCATCGAAGGCGAGGTGACGGTATGGCCGATCAAATTCTGCACGTGATCCGACGGGCAGGCATCATTCTGGGCTATGCGCTCGTCTACGTCCTGATCTGGGCGGGACTCACCCTGCTCATCGCCGCGATCGGTATCCGCTACTACTGGGGCGAGATCTCCGTCGGCCAGATGGTCCTGAACCTCGTCTCCGTGGAGACGGACGGCGGTGGCGGCGGCGTGGTCTGGGCCGGCATCCTCGGGGTCGGCGTCGCACCCCTCGTCATCACCGCCCTAATCGGCGTCGTGCACTTCCTCAGGCGCCGCACGCGCCGCCGGTCCGGAGCCGACGCACGGCCCCGCCGCGCGAAGGTGCTCACGCGCTCGGTCTCCACCGTCCTCGTCGGCGCCCTCGTCATCGGTGGCACCACCGCCTTCGCCACCACCGTGGGCGTGGCGAGCTACATCCGGGGCGCGAACTCCGACTTCGACCTCGGCGACTTCTACGTGGAGCCCGTCATCACCAGCGAGGAGAACGCGCGGAACCTGGTGGTGGTCTACCTCGAATCGGGCGAGGGCACCCTCCAGGACGAGGAACTCTTCGAGAAGGACGCCTTCACTCCCCTGAAGGACGCCACCCCGGCCTCCGAGGGCTGGCAGGAGGCCCCGGCCCTCCAGCAGTACCAGGGCGGGGGCTGGACGATGTCCGGCATCGTCGCGAGCGAATGCGGGATCCCACTCAAGGGCACCGGCGCTGCGGCCGGTGCGCCCCCGTCGAACGACCTCGGCACGGACACCCCCACCTACCTCCCCGGCCTGACCTGCGCCGGCGACCTCCTCCAGGAGCGCGGCTACACGAACGTGTTCCTGACCGGCGCCAACGCCGCCTTCGCCGCGAAGGAGACCTACCTCCGCACGCACGGCTACGCCGAGGTGAAGGACCTCGATGACTGGCGTGCCGCCGGCGACCCGCCGGAATCCTTCCGCGAGGACTGGGGACTGAGCGACGGCCAGCTCATGACCCACGCCAAGGAGGAGGTCGACCGGCTGCACGCCGAGTCGGAACGGACCGGGCAGCGGTTCAACCTCTCGATGCTGACACTGGACACCCATGAGCCCGCGCACGTGTACGACTACTGCACGGTGGACACCGAGCTCGACATCCCGTCCGTGTACTCCTGCTCCATGGCGCAGGTCGCAGGACTCGTCGACCACATGAGGGAGCGCGGCTACCTTGAGGACACCGCCGTGGTGATCGTGGGCGACCACCTCAGGCGATCCCCCGCCGGCGATCCGCTGCACGAGCAGATCGAAGGTAACCCGAACCGCTCCATCTTCAACCGGATCTGGGTCCCGGGAGGCAGTGGGACCGCCGAACTGCGGTCCGGCATGGACCAGCTGAGCGTGTACCCGACCGTGCTGGAGGCCGCGGGACTGACCCTCCAGGACGGTGCGGCGGGGCTCGGCGTCTCGGCCTTCTCGACGGAGATCCCGCGGGGCTCCGCGCAGGCCCTGGCACCGGATGCCTACAACGAACTGCTGGAGGCACTCTCGATCCCGTTCTACGACCGGGCCTGGGGCGTCAGCGACGCACCCTAGCGGTCCATCACGACGCCGGGCGCGTCGTCGATGACATGCCCCGTGGGTCGCTGACGCGCCGCGCCGGCCTCACTGGTCCGCGGCGCCTCACCACGTGAGCTCGTCGAGGCCCACCACTTCCGCGTACTTGGCCTGAAGGTCGTAGAGCGTGGCCCGCTGCACCGCGTCGTCCCGGTCGCCGACGGCGTCGCGGACGACGATCGGCACGAAGTCGTGCTGGATGGCGTCGACCGCCGTCGCCCGGACGCAGCCGCTCGTGCTGACGCCGATGATGATGACGGTGTCCACCTCTGCCTCGTGGAGGAGCGCTGCCAGGTCGGTGCCGAAGAAGGCGCTGGCCGACTGCTTGACCAGCACCGTCTCCCCTTCGAGCGGGGCGACGTCGGGCATGAGTTCGCCTAGGGGCGGCACCCCGCCGTCCGGCGCCGGCCGGATGAGCAGCTGCAGCGCGGGCACCTTCCGGAGGAACACTCCCCCGTGCGCGGCGTCGTCGAACCGCACCACCGTGTGGAAGACGGGGTACCCCGCCGCCCGTGCGGCTGCCAGGACGGCTGCGGCTCCGTCGAGACACGACGACGACGGCAGGCACAGCGGACTGGCGTCGTCGAAGTAGGCCCGCATGAGGTCGACGGCGATGACGGCGCGGCGCGGTCCCGGCGTCAGCGTCCCGTCGAAGCCGGAGGAGAAGCCGGAGGACAACCCCGGGGAGGACCTGGCGGACGACCCGGCGGACGACCCTGCGGAGGACCCGGGCGACGATACGTCGCCGGACCCCGCGGACGATGACCCCGATGCAGCGCCCGACGGCGACGACTCCCCGGACCCTGCAGACGCGGGACCGGACGGGTCGACTGCAGCAGCCACTACACCGCCAGCGGTGGGGTCGGCGCCGGCAGCCCGGTCTCGGCGAGGCTGTTGGCCAGGAGGTTCTCCATGGAATCGCCCCGGTTGAACAGCGGCAGCGGCTCCTCCCGACCCTCGCGCATCGACTCGCGCACCGTGGTCGTGGCAGCAGCGTCGAGGTCGCCGTCGTCGTCGCACACCACCCCGTACGTGCGGGCGCCGGCCTGCGTGACGAGGCCGCGCCGCACCTCCTTGCAGACGAGCTCGGGGTCGCGGGCCAGCGGGTCGCCCCAGCCGCCGCCGCCCCACGTCACGAAGTGGAGGACGTCGTCCCTGCCGACGGCGACGTCGTGCACCTTGGACGCGAGCACCACGCGCGTGCCGTCCGCCCGGTCGATCCACTTGGTCCCGCGCGCGCCGGGCTCGCCGCCCTTCACGCCCCAGGGGTAGGTGAGCCAGCGGTCGTCGTGGATGGCGATGGTGCCGGCTTCGAGGAACCGGTAGGCGACGTCGACGCCATTGCCGCCGCGGTGCAGTCCCGCACCGCCGCTGTCCGGGATGGTCTCCCAGCGGTCGATGATCAGCGGGTAGTAGCTCTCGAGGTACTCGCAGGGGATGTTGACGAAGGAGGGCCACAGCGAGTGGCCGTCGGGGCCGTCGCCCACAGGCCGCCCGGGGATCCCGCCGAAGCCGATCGAGTAGAGCTGGAACCACTCCCCCTTCCGCTCGCCCTCGCTGTAGTTCCCCGAGTACATGAAGTGCGGTGAGGAGGAGAAGCCGGCGGCGTTCAGCAGGTCCGGGTTGGCCTGGCCGAGGAGCCCGCCGAAGAGGTCGAACAGGCGGCCGATGCCGTGGTTCCTGCCGTTGAGCGCCGCCGGGTAGGCCGGCTTTTAGAACGAGTTCTCCGGGATCTCGACGTCCACGAGCGGGTAGAAGCCGTCGTTCCAGAGGATCTGCGGGTCCGCGACGGTGATCATGTAGATGCCGAAGAACATCCGGATCAGGTTCTCGTTGATGTAGTAGTTGATGGGCCCCTGCGCCTGCGGGGCGCTGCCGGTGAGGTCGATCAGCACCTTGTCGCCGGTCCGCGTGATGGTCATCGTCAGCTCGTACGGACCGTAGCCGCGGCCGTCGTCGTCGATGTAGTCGGTGAAGGAGAGCGGCTTGCCCTCCTCGAACACCAGCGCCAGCAGCGCCTTCATGGCCCGGTAGTTCCGGTCCAGCAGGGCGTTCAGCGCGGACGTGTACGTGTCCACCCCGAACCGCGCGCACATCTCCTGCACCCGGCGCGACGCCGTCCGGCACGCCGCGACGATCCCGTTGAGGTCCGCCCGGTTCCAGTCCGGCTTCCGCACCTGGTTGAGGATGATGCCGAGCGCCGTGTCGTCCCGCTCGCCCTTCCGGTAGAGCTTGAAGGGCGGGATGATCACGCCCTCCTCGAAGATGGTCCGCGCGTCCGTCGGCATGGACGCGGGCGTCTTCCCGCCGACGTCGGTCATGTGCCCGAACTGCGACGCCCACCCCACGATCCGCCCCTCGAAGAAGATGGGCATGACCACGAGCCAGTCGTTCGCGTGGCTGATCGCCGCCCCGCACGAGTACGGGTCCGACGTCATGAGGACGTCGCCCTCCTCGATGGTGCCGCTGAAGTTCGCCAGGAAATCGGGGATGGACAGACCGAACTGGCCGACGATCATCTTGCCCTCGGGGTCGGCGATGAGCGGGAACTCGTCGTGCTGCTCGCGGATGCCCGGGGAGAGCGCGGTGCGGAAGAGGGTCTCGTCCATCTCGTAGCGGGCACTGCGGAGGGCGTTCTCGATGAGGTCGAGCGTCACCACGTCCACGTCGACCGCGGTCAGGTCCGAGGTGGCGGTCTCGATCAGCTGGGCCATGGGTCAGTCCTCACTCGTGGTTGCTGCTGCGTAGTTCTCGATCGGCCGGATCAGGAGGCTCCCGTGGTGGTGCACCGTGGCCGCGTGCCCCGGGAGCACCAGCGTGGTGGAGTCCATCTCGGCGACGACGGCGGGACCGGTGATCACGTTCCCGGCCTTCAGGAGGTGCCGGTCGTAGATGGAGGCCTCGTGGTGCTCGCCGCCCACGAAGATGGAGTGCGTGCTGCGGAGCGCCGGGAGCGGATCGCTGCCACCCTTCTCCAGGGTGATGCTCGCGACCTCGGGCCGTGGTCCGCTCACCGTGGCGCGGGCCGTCACCAGCTCGTGCTCATTGTCGAGGAGGAAGGCGAAGAGCCGCTCGTGCTCGGTGTCGAAGGAGGCCCGCAGCGCCGTCAGGCCGCCGTCGTCGCCGCTTTCCCTGAAGGTCCGGAGGTCCACCTGGATGGGGATCTCGAAGCCCTGCCCGTGGTAGCGGAGGTCCGCCGAATAGGTGACGGTCAGGTTCTCCTCCGCGAGGCCCGCGGCGAGGAGCGACTCCTTCGCCGTCGCCGCGAGGTCCTCCAGGACACCGCGCACCTGGGCGTCGTCGAGCTCGCTGAAGCGCCGCACGAGGGTCCGGGCGGACTCGTCGCGGAGGCTCGTGGTCGCGTCGCCATAGGCGCACAGCACACCGGGCGACGGCGGGATGATCACCGGCCAGGCACCCGTGAGCTTGCCGAGCGCGTTGGCGTGCAGCGGACCCGCGCCGCCGAAGGCCACGAGCGCGAAGTCCCGCGGGTCGAAGCCCTGCTGCGTGGAGACGAGCTTCAGCGCTCCGTAGATGTTCTCGTTGACGATGTCGATGATGCCCTCGGCCGCGCTCTCGACGCCGTCGAGTCCGATCGCCTCCGCAATGGTCTTCACCGCGGTCCCTGCGGCCTCGACGTCGAGGCCGATCTCACCACCGGCGAGCTGGGACGGCAGGAAGCCGAGCACCACGTTCGCGTCCGTCACGGTGGGCTCGCTGCCGCCCTTGGCGTAGGACGCCGGACCGGGCACCGCGCCCGCGGACTGCGGGCCCACCCGGAGCGCGCCCGTCAGCTGCGGGACATGGGCGATCGACCCGCCGCCGGCGCCGACCGTCCGGACGTCCACCGACGTGGCGCGGACGGTCAGGTCACCGACCGTCGTCTCGCGGCCGATCCGCGGCGTGAGGTCCTGGACGAGCGCGACGTCGGTGGACGTACCGCCCATGTCGAAGGTGAGGAGGTTCTTGAAGCCGGCCTGCTCGGCGGCCCAGACCGCACCGGTCACGCCGCCCGCCGGGCCGGAGAGCAGCAGGGACACGGGGTTGTCGGCGGCGACCTTCCCGGAGACGAGTCCGCCGTCGCTCCTGAGGATGGAGAGGTGGCCCTCGATGCCGGCGGCCGTGAGCTTGTCCTCCAGATTGCCGACGTAGCGCGAGACCTGGCCCTGCACGTAGGCGTTGGCGACGGTGGTGATGGTGCGCTCGTACTCGCGGAGCTCGGGCAGCACCACCGAGGAGACGGAGACGGGGACGCCGGGCAGTTCCTCGGCCGCGAGCTCGGCGATCCGCACCTCGTGGCTGCCGTTCGCGTAGGAGTTGATGAGGCTGATGCTCAGGGCCTCGATACCGCGTTTCCTGAGCTTCCGCAGCTGGGTGCGGACGTCGTCGTCGTCGAGCTCGATGCGCACCTCGCCGCTGGTGGTGACGCGCTCGTTCACCTCGACCGTGTCCTCGAGGTCGGCGAGCGGCTCGGGCTTGGGCCAGATGATCCAGCCGGCCAGGCCGCCGGGCACGAAGGACCGGGCGATCTGCAGGACCTGCCGGAATCCCTTGGTGGTCACCAGGCCCACGCGGGCGCCCTTGTGCTCGAGGATCGCGTTCGTGGCCACGGTGGTGCCGTGGAGCACCTCCGTCACCTCCGACGTCGGGACCCCTGCGGCGCGGCAGGCCTGCTCGATGCCGTGGAGCACCCCGATGGACTGGTCCTCGGGCGTCGACGCCGTCTTGTACCGGTGGGTCTCGCCGGTGGCCTCATTGATGAGGAGGATGTCCGTGAATGTGCCGCCCACGTCTACGCCGAGCCGAAACGCCATCAGGTCTCCTCTGGGTGGGGGTGGATCAGGGTGCTGCCTGGACGGGGCCCTGGGCTGCGCGACGCGCCGGATGGGGGACGCGGCGCGTCGCGCAGGGCTGGTGGTGCACTCGCGGACAGGTGGTGTCGCTCGAACCCGTGCAGGAGAAGGGGGGCTCCGGCACGAAGTGGCGTGCGTCACGCCGTCCGCTGGTGAAAGCGTAGGAGCGCCGGGCGGGAGCGTCAATGGGTTGCATACAACTTTCTGTGACGACACCGAATATCCCTTGCCTTCCCGCCGCACGAGTGCGAAGTTGTATACGTTCGGCCACCTTGTCCGGACATCCCGACGCCCCGGAGGCCTGCCGATGACCGCCAGTGAGACTCCCTCCCCCGACCAGCCTCCGGCGTCGACCGGACCTCTCGCGGGCCTCCGCGTCGTCGAGCTGGGACAGCTGCTCGCCGGACCGTTCTGCGGCCAGATGCTGGGTGACCTCGGGGCCGACGTCGTGAAGATCGAGGACCCGGCCACGGGTGATCCCCTCCGCCAGTGGGGCCGGCAGCTCCCCGAGGGGCAGTCCCTGTGGTGGTCCGTGGTGGGACGGAACAAGCGGTCCGTGACCCTCAATCTGCGCGAGGCGGAGGGCCAGGACCTCGCACGGAAGCTGATCGCCGGCGCTGACATCCTGATCGAGAACTTCCGTCCCGGCACCATGGAGCGCTGGGGCCTCGGGTACGCCGACCTCGCCGCCCTGAACCCGGGCCTCATCATGGTGCGCGTCTCCGGGTTCGGCCAGGACGGACCCTACGCGCAGCGGGCCGGGTACGGGGCCATCGGTGAGGCGATGGGCGGCCTCCGCTACGTGGTCGGCGATCCTTCGACGCCGCCCTCGCGGGTCGGCATCTCGATCGGGGACACGCTCGCGGCCCTGTTCGCGACCATCGGGGCGCTCGCCGCGGTCCGCGAGCGCGAGGTGAGCGGCCGCGGGCAGATGGTCGACTCGGCGATCTACGAGGCAGTGCTCGGCGTCATGGAGTCCCTCGTCCCCGAGTGGCAGATCTCCGGCTACCAGCGCGAGCGGACCGGCGCCATCCTCCCGAACGTCGCGCCGAGCAACGTCTACCCGACCGCGGACGGCTCCTGGCTGCTGATCGCCGCGAACCAGGACACGGTGTTCGGACGGCTCGCCGCAGCCATCGGGCAGCCGGACCTCGCCACGGATCCCCGGTACGCGACGCACGGCGCCCGCGGGGAACGCCAGGCCGAGCTCGACGCCCTGATCGGCGCCTACACCTCCACGCAGGACGCCGCCGTCCTCGAGGCCGCGCTCGAGGCGCACGGTGTCCCCGCCGGCAAGATCTTCCGCCCCGTCGACATGCTCACCGATCCCCAGTACCTCGCGCGCGAGTCCATCACCGAGGTGCAGCATCCCGTCCTCGGCCCCGTCGCGCAGCAGAACGTCTTCCCCCGGCTCAGCCGCACCACCGGTACGGTCCGCTGGCCCGGTCCGCCGCTCGGCGAGCACACGGCCGCGGTCCTCGCCGAGGTGGGGGTCGACGACGACGCCCTCGCCGCCCTCCGCGAGCGGGGACTCGCATGAGCAGGTCACCCTCGGACCACCGGGTCGCCGATGTCGGGGTCGACCGCGCCACCCCCGCCTCGCTGCGTGAGCGGGGGCTCGCGTGAGCATCCCCGGTCTGCCGTCCTCGATCCGGCTCGTGGAGGTGGGGCTGCGCGACGGCCTGCAGTCGGTGCCCGCGATGGTGCCGACGACGGACAAGGTGGAGCTGGTGCACCTCCTCATCGATGCCGGGGTCCGCGAGATCGAGGCCGTCAGCTTCGCCCACCCGAAAGTCCTCCCGCAGCTCGCCGACGCCGCCGAGGTCATGGCCGCCGTCCCCAGGATGGACGGCGTCCGGTACCGCGGACTCGCGCCGAACTTCCGGGGCGCCGAACGCGCCGTGGACTGCGGACTGGACGAGCTCGTCGTCGTCGTGTCCGCCGACGAGGAGGTGAGCCTCCGGAACCAGCGGCTCACCGTCGGGCAGATTCTGGCCGACGTCGAGCGCATCGGGGCGCTCTCCGACCGGGCGGGTATCCGGTTCGTCGTCGCGGTCGCCTGCGCCTTCTTCGCTCCCGCGCGCGGGCCCGTGACGCGGGAGGAACGACTGCGCGTCGTCCGTGCCGCCGTGGACGCCGGGGCCGACGGCGTGTATTTGGCGGCCACCTCGGGCGAGGAGGAGCCGGGCGAGATGTACGACGGCATCGCCGAGGTGCGGCGCCTCTACCCTGGGCTGGATGTCGGCGTGCACTTGCACAACCGCAACGGATTCGCGCCCGCCAACGCGCTCGCGGCGATGCTCGCAGGCGCCACCTGGCTCGAGGGATCCTTCGCCGGGCTCGGCGGGGACCTGTGGTTCCCGGGAGACCCGTCGGTGCTCGGCAATGCCGCCCTGGAGGACCTCGTGCACCTGTGCGACGGGCTCGGTATCGCCACGGGCATCGACCTCGACCGGTACATGCTGGCCTCGGACCGGATCGTCGAGCTCACCGGGCGGGCGTCGTCGTCCTTCGTGTCGAGGGGCGGTACCCGCGCCGCACTGGCCGCCGCGTCCTGGCCCGACGCGATAGCGTGACGGGCATGGAGATGACTGCCGCCGCCGTGCCCGCTCCCCCCGCGCCGCTGACGCATGCACAGCGGGACGCCCCGCGGGATGAGAGCGCCTACGGGCGGCTGCGGTCGATGATCGCCTCCGGGGAGCTGGCCGCCGGGTCGTGGCTGCGCGAGGCGAACCTGGCGGAACGCATCGGGGTCAGCCGGACCCCCATCCGGGAGGCGCTCAGCCGGCTGGCGGCCGAGGGGCTCGTGGAACTCAGCCGCAACAAGGGCGCGCAGGTGGTCGACTTCTCGCCCGAGGACGTCGCCGGCCTGTACGACGTCCGCGCGGGCTTCGAGCCGCACGCCGTCCTGCTGTCGGTGCCGAACCTGACGGACGAGGACGTCGTCGAGCTCGCAGCGCTCTCGGCGCGCATGGAGGCCGTGGTCGCGAACGGCGGCGACATGGAGGGGCTCAGTGCCCTCAACGCGGCGTTCCACGGGATCTTCATCGAGCGGTGCGGCAACCGGCACGTCGCGACGGCGCTGCAGGCCGTCATGCGGCCCGCCGTCGTCGCGCACACGTTCCGCAAGTACAGCGGCGAGGCGCTCCGTCGATCGATGCAGCACCACGCGGAGCTCGTGGCCGCGGCGGAGGCGCGCGACGGCGAGTGGGCTGAGGCCGTGATGCGCACCCACATCCTCGCGGCGCGGAACGCGGCGGGCGCGAACCCCTCGACGCGGTAGGTCCCGCGCGTCCGAGGCAGCCTGGTCCGCACTGCCGGCACACCGGCCCCGAGACCGGGGGCCGACGTGTCGATGGACTAGGGAACCTCCGGCCCGAACCCCTCAGGGAAGGGGAACAGGTGCCCGTTGCACGGCTTCCAGGCCGCAGACACACGTCCAACAGTGGTCGCACACCACGACTCTGCCCAGCGCAGGTCTGCTCCCGACGAGCCCACGGGGGTCCGTGCGGCGAACTCTACTCAGCACGGACGACCGGGGGAAGGACGGGGGCCTCAGGCAACACTGCCGGCCAGGGCGTCGCGGCGACCAGCGGCCCGCTCGACCTGGACCTCCTTGTGCGACAGGATCGGGGGATGACCTACGAACTGCGCACCTACACCGCGACTCCCGGCAAGATGGACGCCCTCATGGAGCGCTTCCGCTCCGTCACCATCGACCTTTTCACCGAGCACGACATGACGAGCCTCGGCTACTGGACGCCCGTCGACAACCCCGAGGTCCTCGTCTACCTCCTTCAGCACGACGGCGATCCCAAGGCGAACTGGACGGCGTTCGGTACGGACCAGCGGTGGATCGACGCGAAGGCGGCGTCGGAGATCGACGGGTCGCTGACGGAGAAGATCGAGACGGTCATGCTCGACGCGACCGATCTGGTGCCGGTGCTCCTGAAGCGGTAGTCCCGACCGCATAGGCCATGTAGTTGCGCTCTGCAACCTATTCCTGAGGTCAGCGGTCCCCGCCTCATGAGGACAGCCGCCCCCGTACGGTCGGGGAACCAGCACCACCAACGTCTCAGGAGTATTCAATGAAGAAGATCTCGATCGCCCTGGCCACCACCGCCGTCGCCGGCCTGTCCGTCCTGTCCGCAGGCCCGGCCCTGGCCGTCGGCCTGCCGTTCAACAACTGCAGCGAGGCTGCAGCGGTGGGCGTCTACAACATCCCGGCCGGAACACCTGGGTACCAGCTCGGCCTCGATGCTGACAGGGACGGCTTCGGCTGTGACGCCGCAGGCACGCCTGCCTACGACGCCAATGTCGTCGCCCGGATCGTCGCTGAGAACACTCCTGTCGCTCCCCCGGTGACGCCGACCGTGCCGCAGCAGATGGGCCAGATGCCCGTCGGCGGCGCGGATACCGGCGTCGCCCAGACCCCGCAGGGCGACGACTCGGCCGCCCTCGCGCTCGGTGGCGGCCTGGTGCTGGCCGTCGTCGGCGGAGCCTTCGTCGTCCGCCGTCGGATGGCCACGAACTGACGCGTCCTCGATCCTGACGATGCCCGGCACCTGGTGTGCCGGGCATCGTCGTGTCCGACCCTCTCGCGGCGTCGTGCTCAGATGCGCGACACCTTCTGCGTTCCCGCGAGGACCTGGAAGGACTCCGACAGGCTCGACGTCGCCGCCCTGTCGGTCCGGTCGGACAGCACGTACCAGTCCATGCGCATGCCGCCGGGCCGCACCTCGAGGACCGAGTACCCGTGGGAGTCGAAGTCGAGGTACTTGACGTGCGGGTTGTTGGTCCGGAAGCGCGCTTCGACCCCGAGGGACGCCGTCCGCGGCGGTGCTCCCAGGATGTCGTCGAGGTTGTCGCTGGTCACGGAGGTGCACACCAGTTCCGTCCCGACGGAGGCGCCGGTGACGGGATAGGTGGCACGGTCCGCGGGAAGATCGCAGGCCCACCCGGAGTGGATGTCACCGGTGAGGAAGACCGTGTTCTCGATCCCGTTGTCGCCGAGGTGCCGCAGCACCCGTGACTGGTCCGCCGTGTAGCCGTCCCACTGGTCGATGTTGTACGGGACGCCGTCGACCGTCGTCGCACCCATCAGCTTCTCCATGCCCTCGACGGCGGCCGCGCCGAGCGCGGGCGGGAAGAGGACCGGCGTGATCATGACCGAGTTGCCCACCAGCTTCCACTGCGCCTGCTGCGTCGACAGTCCGTCGAGCAGCCACTCCATCTGCGCCTCGCCCGTGATGCTGCGGTCCGGGTCGCCGATGGCGGGGTCCGTCGTCGTCGCCGCCTGCTGGTCGCGGTAGGACCGGAGATCCAGCATGGAGATGCTCGCCAGCGACCCGAAGGCGAGCCGGCGGTACAGCTGACCGCCGGCCTCGTAGCGGACGGGCATCCACTCGGCGTACGCCTGCATGGCGGCCGCGCGGCGGTCCACCCACGCGCCCTCGGCCCCCTCGGTGTGGTTCTCAGCGCCGCCCTCCCACGCGTCGTTCGTCGACTCGTGGTCGTCCCACGTCACGACGAACGGCACCGCGGCGTGCAGCGCCTGCAGGTCCGGATCCTGCTTGTACTGCGCGTGCCGGCGCCGGTAGTGCTCCAACGTGGTCATCTCGACGGGCGGATCGTGCGGGCGGACGACGACGTCGCGCGCCTGGTACTCCCCCGGCGCGTACTCGTAGAGGTAGTCCCCGAGGTGCAGTACGAGGTCGAGGTCCCCGCGCGCGGCGAGGTGGCGGTAGGACGAGAAGTACCCGGCCTGCAGGTTGGCGCAGGACACGACGCCGACCCGCAGGAGATCGACGGCCGCTTGCTCCGCAGGAGCGGTCCGGGTGCGGCCGACCGGCGACTGCTCATGACCGCTGATGAACCGGTACCAGTACCCGGTGGCGGGTAGCAGCCCGCGCACGTCGACCTTCACCGTGTGGTCACGCTCGGGCCCCGTCTTCGCAGTACCGCGCGCCACGATGCGGCGGAAGTCCGACGTCGTCGAGACCTCCCAGCGGACCGGTACCGCCGGACCCCGACCGGACCCCGGCTTGGCATCCCGCCTGGGTGTCACGCGTGTCCACAGCAGGACGCCGTCGGGCAGCGGATCTCCGGACGCGACGCCATGGGTGAAGGTGCCGGTCGCGGCGGCGGCGGGCGTGGACCGGGCGGTGGTGACGGGAACGACGACGGCGCCGGCTGCGGCGACCGTGCCGGCAGCCCGGAGGACGGTGCGGCGGGAGAGGGAAGTCATGGATCGATCTAAACCCGCCAATCCGCATCCTGGATGGTTACCCGGCGCTCTTCCTCGAGAGTTCGCCGAGCGTTCACCTCCTGCGCAGGTGCGTGCTCGCCGGAGCGCCGGGCCTCCTGACACGGCAGGATCAGCCGGTCGTCGCGTCGCCACGGGTCAGGCGCCGGAGGACCAGGAGGAGGACCCCGACGAGACCGAACACGACACCCGCTGCCGCCAGGAGCAGGACGCTCGCGCCGGTCGACGCCAGTTCGCCGGTCGGGCTGAAGAACCCGTCGTCGGACCCGTCGTCAAACCCGTCGTCAGGGCCACCGCCCGTACCCGGGCCGCCACTCGAGCCGTTGTCTGGACCACTGCCTGGACCACTGTCTGGACCGCTGTCGATGGGTTCATCGGCCGGTACGGGCAGCGTCGGCGAAGGTGTAGGCGCAGCTGACGGCGTCGGACTCGGTGAACCGGTTGGCGGAGAAGTCGGCGCGGGGGTGGGGCTCGGCGGCGACGTCGGCGTCGGCGAGGCGGTCAGCGTCGGGGTCGGCGTCGGCGTCGGGGAGGCGGTCAGCGTCGGCGTAGGGGTCGGCGTCGGCGTAGGGGTCTGCGTAGGGGTCTGCGTAGGGGTCTGCGTAGGGGTCGGTGCAACCGAGACCGCGAACAGCGTGGTGGTCCCGGACACCTCGTTGCCGACGGCGAGCATCGGCTGGCCGGTCGGCGAACCCTCCGCCGGGATGAAGGTGATACCTTCCGGGCCGAGGTCGCCCGCGAGCGCGAGGTCGCCGCCGTCGCCGACCGACTGCGCTAAGTCGCGGTTGTTCACATAGGTGACGAAGGTGCTCGCCACGGGGTTCGTGATGTCGTAGACGGCGATCCCACCCACCCGCTCGAAGCCGATGAACGCATAGGTGCGGCCGTCGATCTCGCCGACGGTGACCCCCTCGGGCTCGGGGCCCTTGTCGTCGCTGCGGCCCTCGAGGTTGGACTCCGTGTGGTTCGAGTTGAAGAACCCGGGGTTCGCCGCTGCGGTGATCTGCTCGAAGTCGTCGCCGGAATCGAACACCTGGGTGCCGTCCGGGGTCCAGATCGAGAACGAGCGTGCACCGAAGGCGAAGAGTTCGTCATAGCAGCCTGCCTCAGTGAGGCCGCTCGCGGTACTGACGTTCAGACGCCCCAGATCACCGTCGCCGGTCAGGCCTGCGAGAGGGCTGTCGGCGCAGAGCGGAGCACGTGTGCCGGTGCCGAGGTCCTTCACGCGCGCACCCTCCACGTAGTCGCCCCATTCGCGGGCGTCGCCTTCGTTGGCCGTGACCAGGTAGGTCTGCCCGCCCACCGAGTACGCGCTCATCGCGTCCGGCATGTAGAGCCCGTTGAGCCCCTCGTACGTGCGGATGCTGATGGTCGGCGCTCCCTGCGGGTCGCGATCCGACGCGTCGAGCCCGTTGCCGGGCAGCCCGTGGTTCTTCGCACCGAGCGGCAGGAGGCCGGTGACCTCGGCGGCACCCAGGTCGACGACGGCGATCGCGTTGTTCTCCTGCAGCGTCACGTAGGCGGCGCCGCCGTCGATCGCGACGTACTCCGGCTCGAGGTTCTCCGACACGGGACGCGCGGACCCGGCGACACCCGCGAAGATGCGGACGCCGTCGGGCAGCGCCCTGGTCCCACCGTTCCCCGGCGCCTCGTACGCACCGAAGCCGGCCGAACGGACGGCATCCTGCAGCGGAGCAGCCAGGCCGGACGGCAGGGCGACGACGCTGACGGACCCTTCCGGGTCCACGGTGTAGTCCTCGTTCGGCTCGCCCTCGTTCGCGACGACGGCGTAGGCCCCGTCCCCGGACAGGGCCACCATGTCCGGCAGCGCTCCGACCTGCACCGAGCCGAGGATGTCCCCACTTCCCGCGGCGTCGAAGAACACGAGGGAGCCCGCGTCGGTCTTGACGGGCGCTTCGAGGGCGATGACGCCCAGTCCGTCCGGCCGGATGGCGACAGAGTTGGCGACGCCGTCGCCCGCGATGGTGAAGAGCTTGGCGGGGGTGGTGGGATCGGCGACGTCGAGGACGTCCACCGCCCCGAGCAGCGCGTTGACGACGAAGAGCCGTTGGCTGCCGGCGTGGTACGCGACGATCTCGGCCGCCGACTCGTCGAAGACCCCGCTCTCGTAGGAGCCGATCGGCTCGAGCGTCAGGGCCGCGTCCTCGCCCGGGAAGCTGATCGGCGCCGGGACGACGGCACCGACCGCCGGGAGCGCGAGCAGGCCCGCCCCGCTGAGGGCGACGGCGGCGAGCGCGGCGGCAGCTCGGGTGGCGGTACGGCGGGTGGGGCTGGACGACGGCATGCTGCTCCCGGGTCAGGACGGACGGGTCCTGTCCTGTCTACGAAGCGAACATGGCTCCCGGGTGAACGCACCTCTGCCGGGGAGTGACGATCGGAGGGACACCCTGGTCCTCTGCCACGGCGGCATCCGGCGGCGGGGTCAGGGCGTGATGGTGTCGATCAGGGCGATGATGCGGTCGATCGTGGACGGATCGGTCTCCGACGGCATGGCGCCTGTACCGCTGAGGGACGCGGTGAAGTAGATCCCGTCACCGAGCAGCATGACCAGGTGCACCATGTCCTCGTTCCCGAGGGCTTCCAGCAGGACGTCGAACCACTGGACCCGGCACCACGCGAGCAGCTCGTTGGCCCCGGGGTTGGAACCCTGCGCGAGGCGGGTCACCGCGACGTTGCACCGCTCGAGCGGGCTCGCGATGTCGAGCGAACTCCTGATGTAGTAGCGCGCGGCCTCGGCGGGAGCCGCGCGCATGATCCCGAGGTCCTCCTCGACGAGCACGCGCAGGCGGTCGAAGAGCGCAGCGGTCAGCTCGTCCTTCGAGCGGAAATGGTAGGTCAGCCCGCCCTTGGAGACGCCGGCGCGCTGCGCTATCGCGTCGAGCGTCGCGCTGCGCTCCCCCTCGGTCACCAGCAGGTCCTCGTAGGCGTCGAGCAGTCGCTGGGGGGTCCGTGGGGCGAGGCGCATGAGGGGAAGTCTAGGGGCTGGTCAGAAAACCGACTGGTCGGTATTGTGTGCTGCATCACCGCGTCGGAGGACCGACGCCGCCGAGGAGTCGAGGTCGCCATGCCGCTCACCCCCGCTGACCACACCCTCCCGGGCGGCTCCCGGAGGTCGGGCAAGGGGCTCGCCGCCGGGACCCTCGGACTGTGGGGCTCCGTGGTGATCGGACTGGCCTCGACGGCCCCGGTCTACTCGCTCGTCGCCACCCTCGGCTTCGTGGTCCTCGCCGTCGGCGCCCAGGCGCCGATCGCCTTCATCGTCGCGTTCATCCCGATGCTGTTCGTCGCCTTCGCCTACCGTGAGCTCAACGAGGCCGTCCCGGACTGCGGCACCTCCTTCACCTGGGCGACGAAGGCCTTCGGCCCCTGGGCCGGCTGGATGGCCGGATGGGGCGTCGCCGTCGCGGGGATCATCGTGCTGGCCAACCTGGCGCAGATCGGCGGCATCTACCTCTGGCTGCTCGTGGGGGACGGATCACTCGCCGAGGATCCTCTCGTGGTCACGGCGACCGGCGTCGTCTTCATCGCCCTGATGACCTACGTGAGCTATCGCGGCGTGGAGATCGGCGCCCGCCTCCAGAACATCCTGCTGGCCGTGCAGTACCTCGCGCTGGCCCTCTTCGTGGTCTTCGCCCTGGTGGGTGTGGCCAACGGGACCGCGGAGAAAGCGACGGCGCCGTCCGCGGACTGGTTCAACCCCTTCGCGTTCGAGAGCGTCGAGGGCTTCACGGAGGCGATCCTCCTCGCGCTGTTCATCTACTGGGGCTGGGACGCGTGCCTGGCCCTCAACGAGGAGACGAAGGACGCCCGGCGCATCCCGGGCCGCGCCGCCCTGATCTCGACCGTCCTGCTGCTGGTGACCTATGTCGGCGTCACCGTCGCGGCCATGATGTACGCGGGCGTAGGCGAGGACGGCGTGGGCCTCGGCAACGAAGCTAACGCCGACGACGTCTTCCTGGCACTCAAGGACGTGGTCCTCGGCCCCTGGTCGTGGCTGCTCGTGATCGCCGTGCTGGTCTCGGCCGTCTCCTCCACGCAGACCACCATCCTCCCGACCGCCCGCGGGACACTGTCGATGGCCGTCTACCGGGCGCTACCCGAGCGCTTCGCCACCGTCCACCCCGGGTTCAGGACGCCGTCGTTCTCCACACTGGTCATGGGCATCGCCGCGATCGCGTACTACATCGTCATGACGATCATCAGCGAGAACATCCTCGCGGACTCGATCCTCTCGCTCGGCCTGGCCATCGCCTTCTACTACGCCATCACGGGCTACGCCTGCGTCTGGTACTTCCGCCGCGAGCTCTTCGACTCCCGGCACAACGTGGTCTTCCGCTTCCTGCTCCCCCTGCTCGGGGCCCTGATGCTCACCGCGGCCTTCTTCAAGTCCGCCATCGACATGGCCGACGTCGACTACGGGTACAGCGTCCTGTTCGGCATCGGCGGGACGTTCGTGGTGGGCATCGGGTCCCTGGCCCTCGGCCTGGTCCTCATGCTGCTCTGGCGCACCCGCCCCGCCTCCCGCCCGTTCTTCGCCGGGAAGACCCTCACCGAGGACTCCCCCGTCCTGGTCCCCGATTCCCCTGACATCTACCGACGCTCCATCGACGGAGGACTTTCCTGATGCGCATCCTCATCATCGGCGCCGGTGGCGTCGGCTCGGCCGCCGTCCGGATCGCCGTCCGGCGGCCGTTCTTCGACGCCCTCGTGGTCGCCGACTACGACCCCGCCCGGCCGCAGGCGCTCGTCGACGAACTCGGCGACCCGCGGCTGGTCGCCGCGGAGATCGATGCGTCGTCGTCGTCCGCCGTCGCCGCCGTGGTCCGCGAGCACGCCATCACGCACGTGCTGAACGCCGTGGACCCGCGCTTCGTGATGCCGATCTTCGACGGCTGCTTCGAGGCGGGCGCCACGTACCTCGACATGGCGATGAGCCTGTCCGCACCGCACCCGGACCACCCGCACGAGCAGACCGGGGTGATGCTCGGCGACGAGCAGTTCGCCGCGGCCGCGCAGTGGGAGGCCGCCGGCCGCCTCGCGCTCGTCGGCATGGGCGTGGAACCGGGCCTCTCCGACGTCTTCGCCCGCTACGCAGAGGACCACCTTTTCTCCTCCATCGAGGAACTCGGGGTGCGCGACGGCGCCAATCTCACCGTCGAGGGGTACGACTTCGCGCCGTCGTTCTCCATCTGGACCACGATCGAGGAATGCCTGAATCCACCGGTGATCTTCGAGCGGGACCGCGGCTGGTTCACCACAGCCCGGTTCAGCGAGCCGGAGGTGTTCGAGTTCCCCGAGGGGATCGGCCCGGTGGAATGCGTCAACGTGGAGCACGAGGAGGTGATCCTCATGCCCCGCTGGACGAAGGCCCGCAGAGTCACCTTCAAGTACGGGCTCGGCGAGGAGTTCATCACGGTGCTCCGCACGCTGCACACCCTGGGCCTGGACTCCACCGCACCCCTCGACGTGAAGGGCGTATCGGTGGCCCCGCGCGACGTCGTGGCAGCCGCGCTGCCTGATCCGGCGACGCTCGGCGACCGGATGCAGGGCAAGACCTGCGCCGGCGTGTACGTGACGGGCACCGGGACCGACGGCGCACCCCGGGCCGTGTATCTCTACCACGTGGTGGACAACGAGTGGTCCATGGCGGAGTACAACTCGCAGGCCGTGGTCTGGCAGACCGCCGTCAATCCGGTGCTCGCACTGGAACTCCTGGCCTCCGGTGCCTGGAGCGGTTCCGGCGTCCTCGGCCCGGAGGCCTTCGACGCCCAACCGTTCCTTGACCTGCTCGCCGCCGACGCCCCCGCCGGCTACGGCTCGCCGTGGGGCCTCGAGGAGCGCGACGCCGGCGCGGCCTGACCCGGGGCGACGGCGGCGAGCGCTTCCGCCCGCGCCGCCGCCGAGATCCGGCCCTGCCCGTTCAGCCCGCGTTGGGGAGCGACACCTCGACCTGGCCGGCGATCACCCGCGTCTCGAAGGAGTGCTGAGGAGAGGTCGCGGGACCCTGCACCACCTCACCGGTCTTCAGTGAGAACCCGCTGTTGTGCCACGGGCACACGACGCACGGATTGCCGTCGTCGAACGTGACCTCACCCTCGTTCAGCGGCCCGGAGAGGTGGCTGCAGGTGTTGGAGAGCACCGAGACCTCGCTGCCCCGGCGGAAGACGACGAGCGGGATCTCGCCCAGCACGCGCTTCTCGAGCTTGCCCTCCTGCAGTTCCTCGAGGGACCCGATGGAGTGCCAGCCGGCCTCGATGCGGTGCGGCACGTCCTCGTTGTGGTTGGCGCCGAGCGACTGCCGGTAGGACATGTGCCCACCGAGGAAGCCACCGGCCGAGACGACCACGAGGCCCGTGTAGGAGAGCAGCTTGCCGGACCTGCCGCGCAGCCGCTGGACGAGCGAGCCGGTGTACAGGCCGACGGCGATCAGGTTGGCGGTCGCGTGCACGATCCCGACGCGCAGCTGCTGCTCGTGGCCTTCGGACCAGTCGGCCCAGCCGGCGAGCGCCGTGGGGGCAGCGCTGGCGACACCGGTGCCGATGAGGACGGCGGACGCCTTGTTGGATCCCGGAAGCAGGTCGAGGACCGCTGCGGAGAGCCAGCTTCCGGTCGGGACGAGGATCATCAGGGGGTGCAGCGGGTGGCCGATGGGCACGCCGTGCAGGATATCGCGCAGGGCGCCGGGCTTGAGTACGGCCTGCACCACGTCGCGGACCTTGTTGGCCACCGGATCCAGTGCCGCGGCGTTCTCGAGCTTGTCGATGGACTGGAGGGGACGGAGTGTCTTCATGGAGTTCTCCCAAATCGCAGGTCCGGGCGGCGAACACCACCAGCTGATATGGGAAGCATACTGATGAACCCCGACGGGTGGTGGGCTCTTGCCGGATCGGGCCGCGTACCCTAACGCCGCGGACGGTTCCGCCCGGTCCGGTCCCGCCCGGTCCGGCTCAGGACCGCACGGTCCCGCCAGGCGCCCGTGGACCAGAGCGCCCAGAGGACGAGCACGGGCTGGAAGAACAGCCGGGTCAGGCGTGCCGCGTCGGTGTCCAGGCCGAAGGCGCTCACGCCCTCGACGTACTGGGCGATGTTGCCCGGGAAGATCGCGACGAAGAACGCGGCGACCACCCACCCGACGACGACCCGGTACCGCCCGAGCGCGACGAGCGCCGCACCGAGAAGCAGTTCGACGACGCCGGACGCCACCACCACGACGTCCGCGTCGAGCGGCAGCCAGGACGGTACCTGGGCGGCGAACTCGGACCGGGCGACGGTCAGGTGTGCGGTCCCCGCGAACAGGAGGAAGGCTCCGAGCACCAGGCGCGCAATGGTGCGGGGCAACGAGGTGCGCGCCGTCGTCGTGCCGGTTCTCGTGCCGATCCCTCGTCTTGCTGCCATCCCGCGAACCTAGCACCGACCCATCGGACGGCACGGCCGGGTCCACGTGGTCGCCCGCCGACGTCGGGCCGTCATCCGGCGCCCCGGGGCGCACCGGGCGCGGTTCCTTCGATACCATCAGTGTGCTGCCGTCCGCAGTCCTAGCACGCCGCGATCCGCCTGGGTAGGAGCATGCGCTCCGCAGATTCCTCACCGCGCGCGGGGACCCGCGGTCATGATGGACCGCAGCACGCCGTATGAACACCACGAAGGAGATCGTCATCGCCCCCCGGAACAGCACCAGCGTCCGCCTGCGCACCACCCTCGCCCTACTCGCCGAGCACCAGGAGGCCGGGAACAGCGTCGCGCCCAGCGACGTGATGTCTCAGGCCGTGGCGGCAGTCCCCTTCGACGCCAAGGAGGCCGAGCTCCTCTCCGGCGGCGTCCCCCGCGGGTTCAAGGCCCTGACGACGGCGACGGCCAAGCTCGTGAAGGCCGGCTGGCTGGTCAAGGGCCGCTCCGGCTGGACGGCGACCGACGAGGGCATCCGCGCGGTCCACGCGTTCGCCGATCCCGACCAGTTCATCAACGCCATGATCAGCGGCGCCCCCGTGCCCGAGCAGGCCCCGGCCGTCACGCATGCGCCGCAGTCCCCCGAGTCCCTCGGCGAGGACGCGCAGGCCGTGCAGGCCGTGCAGGCCGTGCGGACCGACACGGAGGCGGACGCGACGGCGTCGACTGAGGGGTCCGAGCCGTCCTCGTCGGAGCCGCCCGCGACGGCCGAGGAGTCGGACGTCTCGGAGACCATGGCGGACCTCGCCCCCGCCGACGCCACGAACTCCGAGGACCCCACCCCGCCCGACGTCGCCCCGACCCTCGAGGTCTCCCCCGACGTCGCGACCGAGCAGGTACCGACCGACACTCCCGCCGACGAAGCCTGGCACGATCAGCCGCAGTCCGTCGCACTCTCCGGCGACTTCGATCCGCTGTTCGGCGAGACAGGTCACTGGAGCACCGACCTCCGCGAGCTGCAGTTCGTGTGGGAGCCGACCGAGAACGTCTGGAAGCAGACGCTGCAGCTGCCCGCCGGCACCTACCAGTTCAAGATCCTCGTGAACGGCACCTGGGACGAGAACTACGGCCGGTTCGGCGTGCGCGACGGCGCCAACCACGAACTGCACCTGCTCTCGGACACGTCGGTCACGTTCCGCTTCGACTACGCCACGAGGGACATCACGACCTCCTAGGCCGATCCCGGCCGACGGCCCCGTCACCTGCCCGTGCGGCAGGAGGCGGGGCCGTCGTCGTTCCGGGATCGCGCGAATCACTGCCGCACAGCAGGAGGCGGGGCCGTCGTCGTTCCGCTCAGCCTTGCCGCAGCTTTGCCCAAGGACCCGCCCTGCCGTCCGCCCGCGTCCACGACCTCCCTCAGCATGGGAGGGACTGGATGGGGGCTGCACATGGGTGCGATGGATCGGGACTGGTACCACGAGCGCAGGGACGGGGCCGGCAAGCTGCGGCGCTCGCCCTCGGGCAGGGTCCCGCAGTGGGCGCTGGACGACGCCGTGGGCGTGGCGAGTGATCCTCACCCGTGGCGCGCACCTGCGACCCACTCCCGGCGGAGGAGGCGGGCCGGGCTCCGAGGATCACGACGGCGGGCGTCCCGAACCCGGTCCTCCACCACCGCGATCGGGGTCGTCCTGCTCGTCGCCCTCCTGTACGCGACGCCATCGCTGTTCGACCGCTTCGTCCTGCCGATCACCCTGCCCTACCTGCCCGGCGCGAATGTGCCACCCCGGGGCGTCGAGGCACAGGACAGTCCGCTCGGCACACCACCGCTCGTTCCGGCATCGGGCGCCTATCAGCTCCTCCCGTCCCCCACCGAGTCGCAGGACTGGGTGGCTGTCGACCCGTGCCGCCCGGTGCACTACGTCGTCCGCCCGGACAATGCGCCGCCGGGGACGGAAGGGCTCGTGCAGGAAGCCGTGGCGGAGGTGTCCGCGGCCACCGGGCTGCACTTCGTCGATGACGGATTGACGACGGAGGGGCCGTCCGAGGAGCGCGATCTCTACCAGCCGGAGCTCTACGGCCGGACCTGGGCGCCCCTCCTCATCACCTGGACGAGCCCCGCGGAGATTCCCCAGCTCGCCGGCGACATTGCCGGACTGGGTGGCAGTGAGTACGCGTACGTCCCCGGAGAGCCGCTCGTCTATGTCGGTGGGCAGGTGCAGATCGACGCGCCCGATGCGACCGGGATGCTGGCGTACCCCGCGGGAAGGGACCTCGTCCGGGCGACCCTCATGCACGAACTCACCCATGTCGTCGGGCTCGATCACGTGGACGATCCGCGCGAGCTGATGTACGAGGCGAACACCGGGCTGGTGTCCTTCGGCCCGGGCGACCGGGCGGGCCTCGCCCTGCTCGGGTCAGGACCCTGCGCACCGGGCCACTGATTCCCGGCAGCTGCCCGCACGGTGCCCGAGCCGCAGGTAAGACGCCGCCGCGCGGTGTCAAGACCACCGGAGATCGTCCACCGCCGGCGATTCCGCCGACCACTCCCGACCACGTAGATTTGACCAATGAGCAATGATGCCCCCTCGACAGTCCTTCGCCCGTTCGATCCAGACGGTGGCGGCGACCAGCCCGTGGACGCACTCGAAGCGCTCATCGCGAAGGTCGAGGGCGAGGTTGCCGAGCTCCAGTTCACCCGCTTCACCAACGACGACGCCGTGGCGCTCGGCCAGCTCCTCGTGCAGATGGGGGTGGGCCGGAACCTGCCGATCGCCATCGGCATCAGCAAACCGAACCACATCCTCTTCCGGGCCGCGCTCGACGGCGCCACACCCGACAACGACTTCTGGCTCGACGCCAAGAGCCGCACTGCTGCCCGCTACCTGGTGCCGTCGCTGCTCGTCGGGTTGAGGGCACGGCGCAACGGCGGCCGCTTCGAGGGCAATCCGATGGTCGACCAGTCGACCTACGCGGCGCACGGAGGCTCCTTCCCCCTGTACATCCGGGGCGTGGGACCGGTGGCCACCGTGACCGTGTCCGGCCTGCCGCAGCTCGAGGACCACAAGCTCGTGGTCGAGGCGCTCCGCACGTTCCACGCCGCCGACGGGCTCTGACCGGGTTCCTCCCCGCCGGGGCGTGGCTTCGTGCACGCCCACCCAGCCGTCGTCGCCGTACCACCCGCCCCGAGTCAGCCTCCGGGGTCTGCCTTCGTGCACGCCGTTCGGTCGCCGTCCCACCCGCCCCGAGTCAGCCTCCGGGGTGTGCCTTCGTGCACGCCCTTTCCCTGACAATCCGGCCTTGCAGCGGCGTGTCGCGCCGAGACACGCAGTTCGGGGCGTGAAAGGGGTGCAGGAAGCAGCGCTGTCGCCCCACCACGTCGCAGCGGCCGCTTGAACGGTCCCGTCTCAACGGCAGTCACAGGGCAGACAGGGCTGCTGGTGCGCGAAGGACGCGACGACGACGCCCGGACAGGCCCGTGACACACAGGCCCGACACACGACGACGGCGCCGGATCAGGCCCGGCGCCGTCGTCATTCGGTGGTCCGCGTTCTAGATGGCCGCCTCGATCGCCTCGGCGATCGGCGTCGGACCGCTGTTGAACTGGATGGTCCGGTCCACCGTCCCGAGGTCCCCGAGCACGACGGCGGCCACGTGCGCCACGTCCTCGCGCGGCACCGAATCCTGCTGGGGCTCGTCGGACACCTCGATCGTGCCGGTCCCCGGATCGGTGGTCAGGGAGCCGGGACCGAGGATGGTCCAGGCCAGCTTCGAGTGGCGCAGATGCTCGTCGGCGGCGGCCTTCGACTCGGCGTAGTGGAAGAAGCTGTTGTCCTCGGGGACACCGTGGTCCTTGCCCGCCCCGAGGTAGGACACCATGACGTACCGGCCCACGGACGCCTGCTCGGCGGCATCCATCGACCGGATCGCGGCGTCGCGGTCGATGGCGTACGTGGCCTCGGGGCTGCTCCCACCGGAGCCGGCGGACCAGACCACGGCATCGTGCCCGCTGAAGACGTCCGCCATGTCCTGCACCGAGAGCTCTGCGAGATCGGCGACGACGGGCGTGGCGCCGGCCTCCTCGACGTCGGCGGCGTGGTCCTGGTTGCGGAAGATCGAGCTGACCTGGTGGCCCTGGTCCGTGAGGATCTTCGTGAGGTGCAGCGCTACTTTGCCGTGCCCGCCGATGATGGCTACGCGTGACATGGGAACTCCTTCGATCGATGGATTGTCTGGTCCCGACGCTAGTCCCCACCCAGTGCCGGTGCCACCGCTTCCGGGCGGTTCAGCCCGGAGCGCACCCGTATTCCCGTCACCCGGACGCCGTGCCCACCCTGCCCACCCTGCCCACCCTGCCCACAGTGCCTGCCGTGCCCACCGTGCCCGGGCAGCGGCGAGGAGGAGCCCGCCGTCCCCGGGCGCAGCCCTCAGGAGGCGTCGATCGGCAGCAGGAGGTCCTTCACGCTCGGGTCCGTGGTGAGGAACTCCTGGACGGCGGGGTCGGCGAAGGCCTCGGTGAGCTTCTGGATGTTCTCCGTCTCCAGGTAGTCGGTGCCGACGGTCAGCTGCGAGGCGAACTCGTCCGGCGCCGCAGGCGCGAAGATCTGCTTCTCCAGGGGTACCTTCGCCGCGGTGTAGTACTCCGTGTAGCCGACGGCGGCATCGAGGTCCGGGAGCGCCCTCGACTGCGCCCCGAAGTCGAGGAGCGTGAAGGTGAGGTTCTTGGGATTGGTCGCGATGTCGTCCTGGGTAGCCGCCCACTTGTCCACGCCGTCCTTCAGGGTGATCAGGCCGGCCCGCTCGAGCAGCCACAGCCCCTGGGCCTCGTTGGCGGGGTCGGAGTACAGCGAGATGGTGCCGCCGTCGGGGATCTGGTCGACGCTCGTGTACTTGTCCGACCAGATCCCGAAGCCCCAACGGAACACCGGCGCCACCGCGGTCTCGCGGAAGTCCGGGTTGGCCTGGAGGACCTGCCCGAGCCACAGTTCGTGCTGGTAGAGGGTCGCTGCCACCTCGCCCTCGCTCACCGCCCGGTTGATGGTGTTGCTGTCGCTGAGCCCCTTGAACTCGATGTCGATGCCGTACTTCGGCGCGACCTCGCGGTCGATGAACTCGATGAGCGCCTGCTCGGCGTGGTTCCCCTCGGCGGTGGCGACGTGGAGGGTGGCGCCCTCGGTCTCGGCTGCGGATTCCGCGGGATTCAGGAGCGGGACGGCGATGAAGGCACCGGCCGCGAGCACGACGACGGCGCCTCCCGCGATCCAGGGGGCCTTGCGTCGCTTGCGGAGCGTGAAGCCGTGATCGGCCTCGGGGGTCGGTGCGCCGGCGGAGGGGGAAGGGGTGTTCTCGGACATGGTGGAGGCCTTTCTGGGCGCGCCGGAGGGCGCGGTGTCGGGTGGGGCAGAAAAACTGGGCGGCGGTGGAGCGGGATGGAGCCGACGACGGGTCAGGCGCGCTGGAGCCGTTTCTGCGGCGTGGCGAAGCGGACCAGGCGGTCGCCGGCCACCTGCACGAGGGCGACGGTGACCACGAGGATCACGATCGTCGCGAGCATCACGGTGTTGTCGAACCGCTGGTAGCCGTAGGTCACGGCGACGTAGCCGATGCCCCCGGCCCCGATGGTGCCCGCGATGGCCGAGTACTCGATCATCGCGATCACCTGGATGGTGAGGCCGCCGATCACCGCGGGGACGGCCTCGCCGAACTGCGCGGACCGCATGATCTGGAGATTGGACCCACCCGCGGCCCGCGCCACCTGGATGATGGACGGCGGTACCGAACGCAGGGCGTTCTCGACGATGCGCGTGAAGAACGCGATGCCCGCGAGCGACATCGGCACGACCGCTGCGGCGATGCCGATGTTCGTGCCCGTGACGAAGCGCGTGAACGGTACGATCGCCGCCATCAGGATGAGGAAGGGCAGCGACCGGCCGATGCTGATGATCCAGCTGAGCACGGTGTGCAGCGCCGGGCGCTCGTAGAGTCCGCCGGGGGCCACGTTGTGGAGCAGCACACCGAGGGGTGTACCGATCACGAGGACCACGGCCATGACGATGCCCACCATGGTGACGGTCTCCCCGTAGGCGGGGAGCAGGAGGGCGGGCAAGTCCCCGAGGGGGACGTCGGCGCGCGGCAGGACGACGGCGCTCATGCCGCGTCCTCGAGGGCTCCGGCGAGGATCCGCTCGTCGGTCTGACCGAAGGTTGCGGCGGAGTGGTCGGGAGTGCCGCTCAGTCCGCACCGGGCGAGCGCCGCCACGACGCGGGCGTCGTCCTCCGTCCCGATGCCGAGCGTCGCGCTGCCGGTGTTGACCCCGTGCACGGTCTCGACCGATGCCCCCAGGAGGTGCACGCTCGCCCCGAGGTCGGCGGTCACGCGCTGGATCCAGTCGCCGGGAACGGTGGTGGAATCGTAGGTGACGAACCAGGTCCGCGTGCCGGCTTCCGGTCCGGCGTGGCCGCGGCGGGGCTGCAGCGAGCGACCGAGGCGGGAGCCGTGCGAGGTCAGCAGGTCCACGAGGCTGCCCTGCTCTACGATCCTCCCGTGGTCGAGCCGGGCGACGGTATCGGCGACCTGACGCACCGTGTCCATCTCGTGGGTGATGAACACGACCGTGAGATCGAGATCGTCGCGCAGTTCGCGGACGAGTCCGACGACGGAACGCGTGGTGTCCGGGTCGAGCCCGGAGGTGGCTTCGTCGGCCAGGAGGATCGAAGGACGCAGCGCGAGCGCCCGGGCGATGCCGACGCGCTGCGCCTGCCCACCCGAGAGCTGGAACGGGTAGTGGCCCGCCTTGTCGGTGAGTCCGACGCGCTCCAGCAGTTCACCGACCCGGCTCCTCGTCTCCTGCGGAGTCACTCCGAGGAAGTCGAGGGGGAGGGCGATGTTCTCGGCGGCCGTGCGACGGCTGAGCAGGCTCGAGGACTGGAAGACGGTGCCGATCCGGCGCCGCGCGTCGCGGAGGCGCTTCTCGGGCAGGCCGGAGAGGTCCTCACCGTTCACGACGACGGACCCCGACGTGGGGCGTTCGAGGAGGTTGATGCACTGCGCGAGGGTGCTCTTGCCGGCACCGCTCGGGCCGACCACAGCGGCGATCCGCCCGGTGGGCACCTCGAAGTCGAGGCGGTCGAGCACGGTGACGGAGGCGTCGCCGCGGCCATAGGTCTTTGTCAGGTGTCTCAGCGAGATCATGGGGTTCCTCGGGAAGGTCGAGCGGGGCAGGAGAGGCTGGAGCGCGGGCGTCGCGGGTGCGCGGCCGGACGGGTGCGTCAGGGGCGCGGCCGGACGGGTGCGTCAGGGGCGGGCGGGCTGGAGCCGGTAGCCTGCACCGCGGTGTTCCGCGGGAAGACGGTCACCCTTACCGAACAGCTTCTGGCGGAGGGTCCCCTCCGCGTAGTCCGTCGGATAGGCGCCGCGCTTCTGCAGCTCGGGCACCACGTGGGTGATGACGTCCTCGAAGGAGCCCGGCGTGATGGCGTAGGCGAGGTTGAACCCGTCCACGTCCGTCTCCTCGACCCAGGACTGCAGCTCGTCGGCCACCTGCGCACCGGATCCGACGACCCTCGGCCCCAGCCCGCCGATGCCGGCCCACTCGGCGATGTCGCGGACGGTCCAGGGGGCGCCGTCGTCGTTCACTTTCTGGAAGTTGGCCACGGCGGACTGGATGGCGTTGGACTGCACATTGCCGATCGGCTCGTCGGGGTCATAGACGCTGAGGTCGATGCCCAGCCAGCCGGAGAGCAGGACGAGCGCTCCCTCGTAGCTGACGTACTGCTGGTAGTCGGCGTGCTTGGCGTGCGCCTTCTCCTCGGTCTCGTCCGTGATGACGGTCAGCATCGTGTAGATGCGCACGGCGTAGCGGTCGCGCCCCTCGGCCTCGACGGCGTCGCGGATCTTGCGCACGGCGTCCTTGAGGAGGGCCTTCGTGGGCGAGCCGACGAAGACCGCTTCCGCGTTGCCCGCCGCGAAGGCGATACCCCGCGGGGAGGCCCCTGCCTGGTAGATGACGGGGGTGCGCTGGGGCGACGGCTCGCTGAGGTGGATACCGGGGACGGTGAAGAACGTGCCGTCGTGCTGGATCTCGTGGACCTTCGCGGGATCGGTGAAGACGCCGGTCTCGCGGTCGCGGACGACGGCGTCGTCCTCCCAGGAGCCTTCGAGGAGCTTGTAGAGCACCTCGAGGTATTCGTCGGCGTGGTCGTAGCGCTGGTCGTGCTCCAGCTGGTCTTCGTGGCCCATGTTGCGGGCCGCGGAGGGCAGGTAGCCGGTGACGACGTTCCAGCCCACGCGGCCGTCGGTCAGGTGGTCCAGGGTGGAGAGGCGCCGCGCGAAGGGGTACGGGTGCTCGTAGGCCGTGCCGGCCGTGACGCCGAAGCCGAGGTGTTCCGTGACGAGGGCCATCGCGGAGACGAGCAGGAATGGGTCGTTGACCGGCGTCTGCGTCCCCTGGCGCAGCGTCGCCTCGTTAGAGCCGCCGAAGACGTCGTAGGTGCCGAGGACGTCCGCGATGAAGATGCCGTCGAACAGGCCCTTCTCCAGGGTCTGCGCGAGGTCCGCCCAGTAGCGCAGGTCCTTGTAGCGCCAGGACTGGTCCTCAGGGTGCCGCCAGAGACCGGGCGACTGGTGGCCCACGCAGTTCATGTCGAAGGCATTGAAGCGGATACGGCGGGGTGCAGAGGTCATGAAGGATCCTCGTGTCCGGGGCACTGCCGGAAGGAAGCGCCATACTTGCCCGCACGGTGCATGACGGGCCGAATCCTCACCTGGGGCACCCCGCTACAGCGAGAGGGTTGCCGTCCAACAAACCAGGGTTTTGCGTTGGAACTCTTGATTCTGCGCCCGAGCCTAAGGGCGAGGCCCTGCAGGCGTCCATCGGCCGTCGTCACAGAACGTCACGAGGCAATGTGGTGGACGGCCCGCCGGGCCGGCCTCACCTCAGGTAGGACGCCCCGTTGGCGTCCACCACGGTCCCGCTGACCCAGAGCGGCGCGTCGGTGGCGAGCCAGCCCACCGTCCGGGCGATGTCCTCCGGCGTCGCCACACGGTTGAACGGGCTCTGCGCGCGCACCGCGTCCCCGCCCGGACCGTCGAGGACGGTCCTGCCCATGTCGGTCTCGACGAAGCCGGGCGCGACGGCGGCGGCGAGGATCCCGTGCGGTGCGAGGGCGACGGCGAGCGACTGCGTCAGTGCGTGCAGCCCCGCCTTACTCGCGCCGTACGCGGGCGTGGCGGGTTCACCGCGGTAGGCGCCCCGGGACCCGACGCTGACGAGGCGCCCGCCCTCCGGACCTGCGGGGCGTCCGACGAGGTGCCGCGCCACGAGCCAGGCGAGGTTCGCCGGACCGAGCAGGTTCACGTCGAGGGTGCGGCGCCAGGCCTGCTGCCATTCCTCGAAGGACGTGCCGTCGACGGGATGCGCCTCGAAGATGCCCGCGTTGTTGACCAGCACGTCGATTCCGCCGAGGGAATCGACGGCACTGTCGACGATGCGCCGGCAGGCGTCAGGATCACCGACATCGCCGACAACGACGGTGTGACCCGCTCCGGGGAGTCCGTCCCGGACGGCCTCCGCCGCCGCCGTGTCCCGCCCCGCGTGCACGGCGATGCGGTGCCCCCGCCCGGACAGGTCCAGGGCGATGGCTGCGCCGATACCTCGACTGGCCCCGGTCACCAGAATGCTCAGTGTCATGGACAGGAGGCTACAACCTGCACGGCGCCCGTACGGCGGAATGGGCACCTGTGGACGGTCGAAGCGATCCGGGGGTGCGTCTTGCTACGCTGGCTGATCAATGCCCCCAGCCGCCGATCGAAGGACTTCGATGGACCCGTTCACCGCGAACTTCGACCGCGGGATCCTGAGACTGCGCTGGCGACGAGGTGTCGAGATCACCCACCCGTACGCCGTCGCCGCGGCCGCGGCCCTCGCCGAGTTCCACGGACCGACGGCCCTGCCGCTCCTCGTCCACATGCACGGCATCACGGGCATCACGCCCGAGGCCCGGATCGGGATGAGCAGCTACCGCGGATTCTCCAGGGTGGCGCTGGTCGGCCAGGACGTCGTGGACGAAGTGATGTCGGGCTTCTCCCACCGCTCCCCCACCGCGACCCGGTACTTCACCTCGGAGACCGACGCCGTCGCCTGGCTCCTCGAATCGAGCTCGTCGCACGCTCCGGCCTAGCTCCCGGAGCCAGGGGAGGAGCCGCGCACGCCCAGCGTCGTGTCGTTGACCGCCTGTCGGCGCGGGTGCCAGAGTGACTCCATGAGCAGCGAGCATCCAGACGTGGCCGTCACCGACAACAAGGCGAAGAGCCGTTACGAGGCAGCACTCGACGGCGATCCGGCGGGCATCGCCGCCTACGAGCTCTCCGATGACACCATCGTCTTCACGCACACCGTGGTCGACGAGGACCTGGAGGGCCGTGGCGTCGGCAGCACCCTGATCCGCCACGCGCTCGACGACGCACGGGACCGGCGCCTGACGGTGGTGCCCGAGTGCGAGTTCGTCGCGGCGTTCATCGACGACCACCCCGAGTACCGCGACCTGGTCGGCTGATCAGCCGGCACGACGTGACGGGCGCATGAGCGCAGCGTCGACGAGCACCTCGGCAGCCCTCCGTGCATGGCCGGCGGCGTCGGAGGTGCCGGCGATCGCCGCCGTCGTCTGTGCACCCTCGGCCAGGATCGACAGCTGAGGGGCGAGGTCCGACGGCGCTCCCGCGTCCGCTGCCAGGTGGCCGACGTAGACCTGGAAGGACTCCTTGTGCTTGCGGGCGTACTCGGCGACGTCGGGGCTCACGGCACCCAGCTCCGCGAAGCTGTTGATGAAGCCGCAGCCGCGGAACGAGTCCTGCCCGAACCACTCGGCGAGGTAGTCGAACATCGCCAGCAGCCGGTCCCGCGGTGCATCGGCCTGCCGTACCCGCGCGTCCAGCCCTTCGGTCCATGACGCGTGCCACCGCTCGAGGACGGCCATGACGATGCTGCTCTTCGAGGGGAACTCCTGGTAGAGCTTCTTGAGCGAGACCCCGGCGGCCGTCCGCAGTTCGTCCATGCCGACGGACTGGATGCCGCGCGCGTTGTAGAGGTCATCGGCGGTCGCGATGATGCGCGTCCGCACGTCGTCAGAAGTCATCCAGCCATTCTACTTGTTTTGAGAACGATCGTTCTATACGCTGTGAGCAGCAGGAGAGAACGACCGTTCTCACCGCTCGAGGAAAGGGATCGGATCACGGGTTTCATCAAGGTCGGCACCGAGAACAGCACGGACCTCCACCTCTACTACGAGGACCACGGCGCAGGCCAGCCGGTCGTCCTCATCCACGGCTACCCGCTGGACGGTGGTTCCTGGGAGAAGCAGACCGCGGCCCTCCTGAACGCCGGGTACCGCGTCATCACGTACGACCGCCGGGGCTTCGGCCAGTCCAGCAAACCCACCACCGGCTACGACTACGACACCTTCGCCGCCGATCTCAACACGGTGCTCGAGACCCTCGACCTCAACGACGCCGTGCTCGTCGGATTCTCGATGGGCACCGGCGAGGTGGGCCGGTACATCGGGACCTACGGCGAGGCCCGTGTCGCCAAGGCCGTCTTCCTCGCCTCGCTCGAACCGTTCCTGCTGCAGACCGACGACAACCCCACGGGCGTCCCCTCGACCGTGTTCGACGGCATCCGCTCCGCCGCCATCGAGGACCGCTACGCCTGGTTCACGAACTTCTACAACGACTTCTTCAACACCGACACCTTCCTCGGCAACCGCCTGAGCGAGGAAGCCCTCCGCAACGCCTGGAACGTGGCCTCGGGCTCGTCCTGGTACGCGTCCTTCGCCGTCGTCGACTCCTGGCTGACGGACTTCCGCGCCGACATCGAGAAGATCACCGTCCCCACCCTGATCGCGCACGGCACCGACGACCGCATCCTGCCCATCGATGCGACGGGACGCGAGTTCACCAAGCGCCTGCCCGCCGCCGAGTACGTCGAGATCGAGGGTGCGCCCCACGGCATGCTCTGGACCCACGGTACGGAGATCAACGAGATCCTCCTCCCGTTCCTCGCCACGTAGGCCCTGACCGAGGGGGACGTGCGCCGGTCCCGTGACCGGCGCACGTCCCCCTCGGTGCCACGGCCAGGCCTGCTGATTCCGGTCCGGGCCACCGGAGTACCCCGCCCTGCATCCGTTCCGGTCTGCCCGTCGTGCTTCGTCAGAACTGGATGCCGCGGGTGAGGCCGCCGTCGATCAGGAGATTGGCGCCCGTGGTACGGCTGGACCGGGGACTGGCGAGGAAGACGACGGCGTCCGCCACCTCCTCCGGCGTGCCCATCCGGCCCGTGGGATTGAGGCCCATCGCGGTGGCGAAGAGTTCGGGGTTACCGCCCTCGATGCTCTCCCACACACCGCCCTCGTGGTAGGTGTTGCCGGGAGAGACGGTGTTCGCCCGGATGCCCTGCCCGGCGAGCTGGAAGGCGAGGCCCGCCACGTAGGCGATCAGCGCCGACTTCACGGTGCCGTACGGCCCCGAGGCGAAGTCCACCTCGCGGCCGGAGACACTCGAGATCGCCGTGATCGACGGCGTCGAACTCCTCGCCAGGTGCGGGAGGGCCGCCTTGACCAGGCGCACCGTCCCGAGCAGATCGACCCGGAGGCTCGCCTCCCAGTTCTCCTCCGTGTCCTCGATCGCGAGCGCGCTGACGTTGCTGACCACCGCGTCGATCCCCCCGAAGTCACCCGCCACGGCGTCCACCCAGGCGGCAACCGCCACCCCGTCGCCGACGTCGAGCACGGAGCCGCCGACGCGGCCCGACGACGACGCGAACGCCTGCTCGGTCGCCGCGACCTCCCCGGCGTCCCGTGCGCAGAACGCGACATTCGCCCCCTCCTCGGCGAAGGACCGGACGATGGCCCTGCCGATGCCTTTGGTGCCTCCGGTCACGAGGGCGGTGACGCCGGTCAGCTGCAGGTCCATGGTGCTCCTTCGGTAGGACTGGCGCCGGACTGGTGTCCGGGCGCGGGACGTCAGCGCAGGTCTGCGGCCTGGCGCCTGAGGTGCGCGTGCAGGCCCCCGTAGGCGTCGGCGGACGGGAAGAGTGCCTTGGGCGCCTTGACCACCACGCTGTAGTTCGCGTCGACGGCATTGGCGATCGGCGCGAGGGCCGTCTGCGTCAGCAGCTGGTAGGCATCGAGCTGGTGCAGGCCGAAGAGATCGCCGAACCAGCGCACCATCTCCACCTGCCCGATCCGCCATGCGTCCTCCATGGGCCGCGAGGAACCGACGGCGCCCCAGTGGTAGTCGGTCTCGATGCGGGGCCACGCCGGCGCACCGCCCTTGACGAGTTCCACGATGATGGTCGAGTGCATGGCCCCCTCGACGGCCGTGCCGCACGCCTCGCCCTCGCCCTGCCGGTAGTGGCCGTCGCCGATCGAGAACAGGGCACCCTCGACGTTCACGCCGAGGTACACCGTGGTGCCCGCCTTCACGTCCGGTGCGTCCATGTTCCCGCCGAACCGTTCCGGCACCAGGCTGGACCGCACCTCGCCTCCGGGAGGTGCCACCCCGACCGTCCCGAGCATCGGCTCGAGCGGGAGTGCGACCTCGAAATCCCCGCGTCGCGACTGGAAGCCCACCGTCCGCCGCTCGGTGTCCACGTGGTAGATCCACGTGATGTCCGGCAGCGGGTCCTGGAGCGTGGCGGTGCGGTCCGTGCTGGTCAGGCCGCCGAAGAACGGGATGGTGGCCGAGGCGCCGTAGGACCGGGCCGGCGTCAGATCGGCGATGTGGAGGGCCAGGGTGTCCCCCGGTTCCGCGCCCTCCACGTAGAACGGCCCCGTCTGCGGGTTGACGAAGTCGAGGTCCACCTTCTCCCCGCTGACGTCGTCGATCGAGGTGAGGGCGTTGTTGAAGGCGTCCTCGGACCAGAGCCGGAGGGCGGTACCCGGCTGCACCCTCAGCACGGGGGCGCTGCCGCCGAAGGTGTAGACGAGCTGGTCCCGCCGCGGGTGGTACTCGATGATCTCCATGACCGGATGCTACGGGGCGGCCCCGACCCCGACAAGGGTCCGGTGCGGGTATCGATCCCTGCATCCGGCGCCCCGGGCCGGGACACTCGACGGCGCTGCGGGTGCACAGCCGTCGAATGACCGGCGGTGGTGGCCGGGTCAGTTGGCGAAGACGTCCAGCAGGCGCAGGTCCGCGCTCCAGAGTCCGAGCGAGTCCCCGGTGTTGTTGAGCACCGAGGCGGGCAGTCCGTTGTAGTAGGCGGCAGCCGTGTCCGTCCCCGGCCCGGTGTACACGCGGAGTTCCGCGCCAGGCTGCAGCACGTACCTCTCGCCCACGCGGAGAATGGTGTTGGCCGCGTCCCGGAGGAAGTATCCGCTGACATCGACGGTTGTTCCGGAAACGTTCCGCAGCGACACGTACTCACCGTTCTCCGGCTGGACGTCGTCTCCCGGCGGGTTGTTCACGGCGCCGCTGATCTCCAGGCCCGCACCCGGGAAGACCGGGAGCCCGCGCAGGTAACGGCCGTTCTGGACGGGGAAGTCCGTGGTGACCGCGTCCACACCGAGATCGACCACGGCCTGGACGGCCTCCGGCGAATTGACGGTGTAGGCGCTCATGGCGAGGCCGGCCGCATGCACACGATCGACGTCGGCGCCGGTGAGCGTCCGGTAGTTGGCGCCGACCGAATCTGCGAAGCCCGCCAGAGCAGCGAGCTCCGCGTCGCCGGGCACCGCTCCGGTGAGCTGCTGCAGCGGGATCTGCGGGGCGAGCTCCGCGAACCGGCGGTTGGAGGCGACGTCGAAGCCGATCACCTGCACCTTGTCCGCGGCGACGAGCTTCCGCCACGAAGGATCGGTCAGCAGCTGGTCAGCAACCAGCTGCTCGATGCCCGGGGACTTCGAGGGGCTCTTGATCTCGATGTAGACGCCCGTGGTGCGGGTGGCGACATCGACGGCATCGTCGAGGTGCGGGATGCGCTCGCCGACGAAGCGCTCGTCGAAGAAGGAGCCGGCATCGAGCTGCTGGAGTTCGGCCCAGGTGAACGAGGTGATGGGGTCCGAAGCACGGCCGGGGAACACGTCCTCCACGTCCGTGGTGCGGGCGGGGGTGTCATCGTGGAAGAGGAAGGGCACGCCGTCGGCGCTGAGTTGGACGTCGATCTCGATGAAGTCCGCCTTCGAGGACCGTCCCTCCTTGAAGGCGGCGACGGTGTTCTCGGGAGCCGTGCCGCCGGCGCCGCGGTGGCCGACGAGGATGGGGCCCGCCGGCTGATGTCCGGGCGCGACCCGCTCTTCCCGCTGATGCGCGCTGGGTGCTGCCTGCGCGCCGGGGGCGGGCAGGGCGAGGAGCGAGAGGCCGACGACGGCGGCGGTGACGACTGCGGGGGTGGCACGGGTGGCACGGGTGGCACGGGTGGCACGGGTGCCACGGGTGGCACGGGTGGCACGGGTGCCACGGGTGGCACGGGTGGCACGGGTGGCACGGGTGGCACGGGTGGAACGGGAAGACATGGAGGACGTCCTTCGATCGGGAACAAGCACGGGAGCGGTCAGCGCCCCGGTCCGATCCAATCGCTCCCGTCGGACATGGCCCGCAACGCAGGATGAACGGGCGATGAAGCCCTGACGGGGACGCGCCCCGATGTACCCGGCGCAGGCCGTACCGGTCAGTAGGCTTGCAGCTGGCGGAGACGATCGGCCGGGAGTGATCGAGGTGCGGGCAGCCCATGGTCACAGGACCCAGCGCCGCTGGAAGGAGGGACAGGATGATGCAGGACCGTCCTGGAGGTCATGCCATCGCACGCCGGGGACCCTCGACCCGGGTCCGGCGGAGACGCACCCTCTGGGGAGCCACCGCCCTCATGCTTGCCACCGCGGTGATCCTCGTGCCCCTCGTGCGGTCGTCGGGCGACGACGGACCGGGCGTGCCGGAGCCGATCGCCGTCCCCACCGCACCGGTGGCTGCCGCGCCACCGTCACTGGACCGGGACATGGCAGCGATCCTCGACGAAGCGGGCGGGTACCGCGTCGGAGTAGCCCTTGCCGATGTCTCGGGTGGGACCACGCGGACGTTCGGGGACCGCGATCCGTTCTTCGCCGCCAGTACGGCGAAGATCATCACCGCGGCCGCCTATTACCACCGGGTGGAGACAGGCGAAGCCCGCCTGGACGAACCACTCGGCGACTACGATGCCGCCTTCCAGCTCCAGGCCATGGTCAACACCAGCAGCAATGACGCGTGGCTCCTGCTCATGGACGCCGTCGGTCACTCCGAGCTCACGGCGTATGCCTCGTCGCTCGGTGTCGAGTACGACCCGGAGGAGAATCTGCTGACCGCCGAGGACATGGCCCTCGTGCTGCGTCGACTTTCCGCGGGTGAACTCCTCGACGAGGAACACACCACGGAGCTGCTCGGGTACATGCAGGACACGAACGAGGAGGATCTCATCCCGGCCGGGTCCCGCGCCGACGTCCTGGTGCAGCACAAGTACGGGCAGGTCGCCGGCGAGCTCCACGACGCGGCACTCCTCACCTACCGGGGATCCACCATCGCCCTCGTGGTCTACACGGAGGCACCGGAGGATGGCGGCACGACCGAGCAGACCGAGCTCATCCGTGAGGTGACCAGGGCAGCCGAGGCCGCCCTGTTCCCGACGGGCGGCTGAGGATCGGCGAGGCACGACTCCTGACTCTCGCCCGGCCGGGCGGCAGTCCTGGCCGGCGGCCGGTGCGCTACTCCTGCCCGTGCTCCCGGTCATGGATCCGGCCACCGGGGGCCGTCGCCCGCCCGGGTGGTCCCGCCGAACGCTGGGCGGCACGCCATTCCCTCCGGGTGAGGAGCTTCTCCCCCGCCGGCAGCTCGCGCCGGTACCTCCGGTAGGTCCTGCGGTCGGAGGATCCCCAATACGGGAAGGATTCGATCACCAGCTCGAACACGATCCTGGCGACGAGTCCGATCACCTCGATCACCGCGCGGCCCTGCCTGACTGCTTCCCCCTGGTCATGGCTGAATCCTACGGCCATGGTGCCGCCCTGGCCCTGTGTCAGGGGAAGGCCGAGAGTCCTGGCTCCTACGCGCGTCCGCGCAGGATGAGGTTCCAGTACACCTTGGGCAGCAGGACCCGCTCGGCGATGAAGGTGAGGCGCCGCTCACGCGCCAGGTTGTCCCAGCCCGGCACGGTCGGCATGGGCGCGTACTTGTCGTCGAACTCGGAGAACACCACGGTGTTCTTGCTGACCACGAACGGGCAGGCCGAGTACTGGTTGTACTGAGCGGTGGGCTTCTTGCCCTTCAGGACGGCCTTCAGGTTCTTCGCGAGGACCTTCGTCTGCATGCGCAGGGCGGCCCCGGACTTCGAGTTCAGGGTGCACGCGGCATCGCCGAGGGACCAGATGGCCGGGAACCGGGGATGGCGGAGGATCAGGGGGTCCACCTCGACGAAACCGCCATGATTGCCGGGGGCCGGGAGGTCGGTGGTCTTCAACCATTCCGGAGCGGATTGCGGGGGGACGGCGTGCAGTACGTCGTACGCGATGGTCTCGGATGCTCCGGTCGCGGTGTCCGTGAGCTCGACGGTGCGGCCCGACGGGTCGACGGACGCGAGTTCGGTGCTGTACCGGACCTCGATGCCGTATTCGTCGATCTTGCGATTCAGCTCCTCGTCGATGATGTCCATGCCGAAGATCGTGGGCGTGGACACGGCGAGGACCACCCGGATGTCCCCGAGAACGCCCTGCCGGCGCCAGTGATCACAGGCGAGGTACATCGGTTTCTGGGCGGCGCCGTCGCAGGATGCCGGACCCGGCGGCTGCGTGAACACGACGGTTCCGCGCTTCAGGTCCTTGAACAGCTTCCAGGCCTTCGGGGCGAGCTCGTACTCGTAGTTCGACCCGCCGTACGGTCCCTCCATGGCCTCCTTGAGTCCGGGGATGGAGGTCCAGTCGTTCTGGATGCCGGGACACACGACGAGGTGGTCGTAGGTGATGGCGGAACCCGACTCGAGCAGCACCGTGCTGCTCCCGGTGCTGACGTCCGTTGCCTTGTCCTGGATCCAGACCACGCCCTTGGGCATGACCGCCGACTGCAACCGCACGGCCTCGAACGCATCCGCGGTCCCGCCTGCTATGTGGGAGAACAGTGGCTGGTAGAGGTGACGGCTGCGCGGCTCGACGACGGCGACGTCCTTCACGTGGTACCGCAGGAGGCGCCCGGCGAGGGACACACCCGCGTTGCCGCCGCCGATGATGAGGACCTGGTGGTGGCGCTTCTCCCCGGCGGTGGGCACCACGGGGACCGTGCGGCCCGCGGGCGCGGCGTTCGTCCTGGAACCGATGACAGCTACCTCTTCCGTTTCACCCTGCGCGGCCTGTCCTCCCGACAGTACCGCCCGTCACCGACACCGGGCAGGGAAGATCCGTCAGTGCGCAGGAGGGTTCCCGGACGGACCTTCTGCATGTCCGACGACGGCGGACCCGTTCGCGGGCCGGGCGCCGGTCTCGTGCGCCGGGGCCAGGGACAGCACGGTCAGCAGGAGGTAGAGGATCATCAGCCATACGGCGAGCCCGGTTCCGCGCCGACGTCCGACCGCGCGGAGGGTGCGCACCCTCCGGCGTCGGGAGGCGGCGGGAACGAGGACGGAAGCCACAGCCGCGACGGAAGGGCCGGTGCCGTCGGTTTGCGAACCGGACGACGTGGTCCGACGGGGCGACCCGGCGCGGTGGGACGACATGGTGCGACCGATCACTCCTGGCCGGGCCTGGTCATCTCCACCGACGGGCTGCAACCGCGCCCGCTCGAAGCGATGAAGTTCGACCTGGGCGTGGGTCAGTTCCCGGCGGAGGATCTCCGCGGTCTCGGCTGCCCGCCGGGCGCTCGGCTCGTCCACGGCACGTCGATGCCGGTCACTTCTGCCCGGCGTCACCATGTCCCTGTCCCCATGCCATCAGTCTAGGAAGGGGCAAGCCCCCGTGACCCGCAGTGTTCGCTCAGGATCACCGCAGCGGCCTCCGGGCAGCCATGGGTGACGCCTACCGGGAGCCCGCTCCCTCCGACAGGTCCCATGGCCGCGCTCCCGCCTCCCGGGCGCCGAGCGACTCGACGACCGATCGCGTCCGTTCCCGTGAGGCAGCCTCCCGCTCGGGGGACGAGCACTCCCCCGGAGGACGGCCCGGCGCCAGCGCACACCACCGGTAGGGGTCCCGCTCGATCAGTGACGGTAGCCAGACGAGGTCCGAGACGGACCAGGCGCCGGCGTCGTCCCTGCTGAAACTCGCCCGGACGGTGAGCCCCTCGTTGTTGACGTCGTACACGGGTGAGAGCTCGGTGACGCCGTTGCCCAGGCCGTACACGATCCACGTGCCGTTGTAGTTCTCGATCGGCTGGACGGTGTGTGCATGGTGTCCGTAGAGGAGATCGAACTCTCCACTGTCCGCCAGGGCATGGGCGATCTCCACCTGCTGCGCGTTCGGGGTCGGCACGTACTCGTCGCCCGCGTGGACGGCGCCGAGCACGACGTCCGCGCCGGCTGCTCGGGCTGCTCGGGCCTTGGCGATCATGACGTCGGCGTCGAGCAGGTCGACGCGCCATGGCTGGTCCGGCACGAGCCCGTTGAGGCCGTAGGTCGCCTCGATGACGGCGACGCGCGCTTCTGGCTGGTCGAGGATGAGCACCTGCGCGGCCTCCTCCTCCGTGGCGTAGGAGCCCGTGTGCTCGAGCCCGGCAGCGTCGAGCGCCGCCAGGGTCCGCAGCAGCCCCTCGGTTCCCGCGTCGATGGAGTGGTTGCTCGCGGAGGTGCAGGCGTCGTAGCCGACGTCGGCCGCTGCCGTCAGGATCTGGGGCGGGACGTTGAACTGCGGGTACCCGCTGAAGGGGCCGTCGGGACCGGCGACCGGCGTCTCGAGATGGCAGATGGCGAGGTCCGCCGTCGCCAGGTAGGGCCGCTGTCCGGCGAGGAGTGGCTCGAAGTCCAGCGCGCCCTTGCCCGTGACGGTCGCATCGACGGCCGCCTGGTCCCAGAGCTGCGGATGCACCAGGAGATCACCGCTGACGACGACGTCGAGGCAGCCGTCGCAGGGGGTCGTCCCGGGGAGCGCACCAGCGCTTGATCCGGCCGAGGCTGTCGACGGGCTCGGCGTCGGACCGGCCGACGCGCTGCCGGGCCCGGTGGACGATGCCGTGGCGGTCGCGGCACCCGACGTCGGTCCGTCGCTGCCGTCCGGCGAGGAGGAGCAGCCGGCGAGCACCAGCGCCGCCACCAGCAGCGCCGAGGCCTGGGCAGTGCGGCGCACCCGCCCTGGCCGGCGGTCTCCCGTCATCGCTTCGTGCCTCACGCCACCACCTTCCAGGGTGCGGGCCCGGCGTCGACGCCAGGCCCGACCGGCCTCGATGCTCCGCGGATGGACGGCGGAGCCGGCCGGCCTGTTCCGTACGCGCCATTGAACACCATGCCGCCGTCACTTCGCATCGGACGGACTCGAACCGGCCGGCGGCATCCGCCCGACTCCGGCTCCCGCGCCCTGCACCCTCGGATCCGCCGGTACGGTGGGGGCATGCCGGCCACACCAGCTCAGCGTGTCCTGTTCCACGGGGTGACCGGGAGCGGCAAGACGTCGGCCGCCCATGCTTATGCCCGGGCGACCGGCCTGCCGGTGTTCTCGGCGGACGATGACCTCGGCTGGCTTCCCGGCTGGGCGAGCCGCCCGCCCGGGGACCAGGTGCGCCTGGCCGCCGAGATCGCCGCACAGGATCGGTGGGTGCTCGACAGCGCCTACTCCACCTGGCGGCACCTCGTCCTCCCGCGGGCCGAACTCGTCGTCTTCCTCGACTACCCGCGGTGGCTGTCCCTCGGCCGCCTCCTCCGGCGAACGGTCCTGCGGGTGATGTCGAAGGAACCCGTGTGCAACGGCAACACGGAGACCCTCCGCCGCGTCCTGTCCGCGGATTCGATCGTCCTCTGGCACGTCGCGACGTTCCGCCGCAAGCGGGTCGACATCGCCGGGATCAGGGCTGATCCGTCGATGCCTCCTGTGCTCTCCTTCCGGCGTCCGCGCGACCTCGACGCCTGGATCGCGGCCGGAGGCTGCGGTGTCCGCCCTCCGGACCCTGCGCCGTCGGCCGGCGCCGCAGAGGTCCTGCAGGACGAGAGCCCGCCCTGAGGCAGAATCACCCCATGACGAGGGCGATGGACGGCATCAGGGTGCGCGTGGGGACGCAGTCGCGGGACGGCCTCCGTCAGCGGCTTCGCGACGCGGGCGTGCACCTCAACACCCATGCGGAGACCCTGCTCGCCCATCCCTCGTTCGACGAGCCCGCCGGGCGGACGCTGCGCATCGTGCATCAGACGGTGGAACAGCTCGGGCTGGGTGAGGGCGGCGCCCGGTCGGAGGTCTTCGCGGCAGGGCGGCGGCACGGCCTGGAGCCCTGCCCCCTGGTGACCGGCCCCTACCTCCGCCTCGCGATGCCCGGCCAGCACACGGCCCCTGATTCCGTGTTGTCGGCGGGGCGCGCCCCGACCGGCGCCGTCCATGTCGCCTCGGAGCCTGTCACCTCGGACCCGGAGTACCCGAAGGGGTTCTACCTCCGTGTCGTGGACGGCCGTCAGTGGCTGAGGGGGTACCGGTGCGACGACACGTACGTGTTCACCCCGGAGCAGCGGCTCGCCTTCGTGCTGCCCGGAGACTGACCGGATCAGGGCCATCCGGCCCCACCGACCGGCACCCCTGGGAGCGGAGGTCCGGACGAGGTCCGGGAGCACCGGGAGCACCCGGAGCACCGGCGGTCCGCCCTCAGAACCGCGCCATCGCCTCCCGCAGCATCCGGTGCCCCTGCGCCTCGAACGCGGCGTCGCCGACGAGGAAGGCCCACACCGCGGTGCCGACCGCCTCCCGCAGCAGCTCGACCCGCCACACGTCGCCGTCCCGCGGGTCCGCTCCGTAGCCCGCCAGGAACGCGGCCTCCAACTCCGGCCGGTCCCGCCACTGCCGGGTCGCAAGACGGCAGAAGTCCGACGAGGCCGGACGGAGATCGAACCGACCGAAGTCGATGACCTGCAGCCGGCCGTCGGCCTGCAGCCAGTTCCGCGGGTGCCAGTCACCGTGCGTCGGCACCAGGACCGCCGGAGCCGGCCGGTAACCCTCGAGGATCCGCCGGACCGTGGACTCGGTCGCTGCGTCGACGCGGTGCCGCCGGCCCAGCAGGGCGATCGCCTTCTGCGTCATCCGGAGCTCGTACCCGGCATCCGTTTGCGCCGGCTGGGCGTGGAACAGTCGGAGGGCAGCACCGGCCTGTCGGTACGTGTCCCCGACCCACTCGGCGCCCGAACCTTCGACGAGCTCACCCGGGAGGTACGTGGTGATCAGGACGTTGACGTCACGGTCCGCCGCGACCAGGCGACCCGTCCTGTCCGCCCGCACCAGCGGCGCGGTGGACGTCTCGTGGGCGGTGATCTCCCGGCCGATGTGGTGGTTCGGCTGCGGTGCCGCCTTCACCACGACGTCGTGACCGCCGGACCGGACGTGCAGGACCCTCGTGTCCACGAGGTTCCACGACAGGTCCTCCACCAGCAGCGGCGCCGGGAGGTGCGCCTCCACGAAGCCCGCCTGCCGGGGGGTGAGGAGCCCCCGATGCCAGGCGGTCATCGCCTCGGCGCTGGTCGGCTGCCGCCGACCGGGAGTCGGAGCCGCCTCACCTGCGCGCGTACCGGCTGACGAACGCGCGGAGGATCGCCTCGGGCTGGTCGACGACGGTCGCGCGGGCACGCTCCATGTACTCGTCCGCCTGCTCCGGGGGGAAGTAGCCTGCGTGGCGGTAGGTGCTGATCCGTCCGACGAGCGCCTCGACGTCGAGTTCCGGGTGGAACTGCGTCGCGTACACGTTCTGTCCCACCCGGAACATCTGCACGGGACACGTGGGCGAGGAGGCCAGCAGCACGGCGGAGGACGGCAGCGCCGCGCACGCCTCCTTGTGTCCCACGTAGGCGGCGAACGACGGCGGCAGCCCGGCCAGCAGCGGATCCGCCGCGCCCCCGTCCGTCAGGGTGATCTCGACGGAGCCGATCGGCTCCGCGTAGGTGGTGTCGACGACGGCGCCCTGGTGCCGGCCGAGGGTACCGACGCCGTAGCAGGCTCCGAGGAACGGGAAGTCCTGAGGGACCACGCGGTCCAGCAGCGCCCCCAGTTCGTGTTCGACGCGCACTTGCACGGCGCTCTTCGACTCCTCCGGATCGGAGGAGTTGAACGGGCTCCCCCCGAGGAAGATGCCGGAATAGTCCGCGAGGTCCAGCTCGGGCATCGGCCCGGACTCGAGACGGATGCGCCGGAGCTCGCCCTCCGCGAGCCCGCCGAACCGGAGGAAGCTGCTGTACTCGGCGTCGGCGGCGAAGTCCTCGGCGCGGGTGGCCAGGAGCAGGAAGGGTTTCACCCCTCGATGCTACTGGCCACCCCGCGAACCGCCGGCGCGGAGCCGGGCGTGGCCCCGGTGGGGGACTCCTACCCCAGCTCCACGCTGCCGCCGTCGGACGCCACCTCCGCGGCACCCGCCCGTCGCGCCCGGAAGGCCACGCCCGGCGGACCCGAGACGCGATATCCGTCCTCGGAGCGGTACACGCGGAATTCCCCCGAGGACCCGTCCGGTGTGACCACGCGGACGGCGGTGCCGTCGGCCGCACCCGGGTAGACCGTGACGAGGGGATCTTCGAGGTAGTCGTAGTCGGGCCGGTCGGACGTGCTCCCCGTCACGAGGACCGCTCCCTCGCGCACCCAGAGCGGCAGCGTGTCGAAGCCGTGCACCTCGCGCCGCCACGCTCCCCCGGCGGCCACCTCACCGGTGAGCAGCTGGGTCCAGGTGCCCGCGGGCAGGTAGTACTCCACTTCCCCGGCCGCCGAGAACACCGGAGCCACGAGGACATCGGGACCCAGCATGTACTGGCGGTCCAGGTGCGCGACGGCGGGATCTTCGGGGAACGCGAGCTGCATCGGCCGCATGAACGGCGTACCCCGGGTGTGCGCTTCGAGCCCGACGGCGTACAGGTAGGGCATGAGGGACAGCTTCAGGCGCGCGAAGGTCCTCGTGACGTCCACGGCGCTCTGGCCCGCGGGCTCCTCGCCGGTGTCGAACGCCCACGGCACGCGGTAGCTCGTGGAGCCATGCAGGCGGGAATGGCTCGAGAGCAGCCCGAACGCCAGCCAGCGCTTGAACACCGCGGGGTCGGGGGAACCCTCGAACCCGCCGATGTCGTGGCTCCAGTACCCGAAGCCGCTGAGCGCCAGGGAGAGCCCACCGCGCAGGGTCTCGGCCATCGACTCGAAGGAGGAGGAGTTGTCGCCGCCCCAGTGGACGGGCATCTGCTGGCCGCCCGCGGTGGCGGAGCGGGCGAACAGCACCGCCTCGCCCGGCCCTCGCACCTCCTCGAGGACGTCGAAGACCGCCCTGTTGTAGAGCTGCGGGTAGAGGTTGTGCATGGTGCCGTCCGGGGTGCCGTCATGCCAGCGGACGCCGAGCGGGATGCGCTCCCCGAAGTCCGTCTTGATGGCGTCGACGCCCTGCCCGAGCAGCGTGCGGATCTTGTCCTGGAACCACGTGGTGGCGTCCGGGTTGGTGAAGTCCACCAGGCCCATACCCGCCTGCCACAGGTCCCACTGCCACACCGTGCCGTCGTTGCGCCGGACCAGGTAGCCCGCCTGCGCCGCCTCGTCGAACAGGCGTGAGCGCTGCCCGATGTACGGGTTGATCCACGCGCTGATGCGCAGGCCCTTCTCGTGCAGGCGCCCGAGCATGCCCTCGGGATCGGGGAACACACGCGTGTCCCACTCGAAGTCCGACCAGTTGAACTCGCGCATCCAGAAGCAGTCGAAGTGGAAGACGCTCAGCGGCAGCCCGCGCTCGGCCATGCCGTCCACGAAGTGCGCGACGGTCTGCTCGTCGTAGTCGGTGGTGAAGCTCGTGGACAGCCAGAGCCCGTAGGACCACGCCGGCACCTGCGCGGGCCGGCCCGTGAGCCGCGTGTAGCGCTCGAGGATCTCCGCCGGCGTGGGCCCGTGGATCACGAAGTACTCGAGCGCCTCGCCGGGCACCGAGAACTGGACGCGCTCCACCGCCTCCGACCCCACTTCGAAGGACACGTGCTCGGGGTGGTTCACGAAGACGCCGTAGCCGCGGTTGGTCAGGTAGAACGGGATGTTCTTGTAGGACTGCTCGCTGGACGTGCCGCCGTCGGCGTTCCAGATGTCCACTGTCTGGCCGTTCTTCACGAACGGCCCGAAGCGCTCCCCCAGGCCGTACACCAGTTCGCCGACGCCGAGCGAGAGCTGGGCGTGCAGGTACGACGGCGACGGCGCGCGCCCGGTCGCCGTGACTCCCGCGACGCCCGCGGGCTCGGTGGTCACCGGAGCGTCCCGCCCGAGGCCCATGCGGCCGACCGACTTGTGCCCGCTCGAGGTGAGGACCCGGCCGTCGGCCTCGAAGGTGAGGTTCCAGGGCGCTCCGCGGGTGATGCGCGCGGTGAGCGGTCCGGCGGTCAGCACGCCGCCGTCGTCGTCCGCCGTCGCGGTGCCCGCACCCTGCTCCGCGCCCACGAGCTCGAAGCCGCGGTGCGGGGTGTCGCCGCGGTGGTTCTCGATGCGGACGCCGATCACGCCGTCGAGCGGGCTGCTCAGGGTCACGGTCAGCAGGGCGCGGTTCAGGGTGTCGCCCCGGCGCTCGATGACCTTGGTGGGTGCGGACACCACGAGGCGGTCGCCGACCGCCTCGACGTCGTAGGCCTCCTGCGCGTACTGCGCATCGACGCCGGGGCGGACATGCCAGAATCCGTCGGTGAATTTCATGGTTACTTGACTGCTCCTGCTGTGATGCCCCGGGTGAGGGTGCGCTGGAAGATGAGGAAGAAGATGAGCGTGGGGAGGAGCCCGAGCAGGGCCGAGGCGCTCGTGGTGGTGACGTCCATGAGGCGGTCGCCCTGGAGGACGGTGATGGCGACGGGGACGGTCTGGTTGTCGTTGCCCACGAGGAACGTCAGCGGGATCAGGAACTCGTTCCACGTCCAGATGAAGAAGAAGATGAGCAGCACGCTCAGCGTGGGCCGCGAGATCGGGAAGATCACGCGCCACAGGATCTGCCAGCGGCTCGCTCCGTCGAGCGAGGCCGCCTCGAGCAGTTCCTTCGGGAACGTCCCGTACACGGAGGCGAGGAGGTAGGTGCCGAAGGCGCTCTGGATGACGGTGAAGATGATGATCACGGCCCACACGTTGTCGTAGAGGCCCACCTCGCGGAACATGAAGTAGAGCGGGTAGAGGAGCACCTCCTGCGGCAGCATGTTCGCGAGGAGGATCAGCAGCACCAGCCAGGTGCGGCCGCGCACCCGCCCGATCCCGAGCGCGAAGGCGTTGAACATCGAGATCCCGACGGCGAGCACGGCGACGACGGCGCTGATGAAGAAGCTGTTCCAGAGCTTCCGCGGGAAGTCGACCCGCTCCCAGAACGCGGTGATGCCGTCGAAGGAGAGAGAGGTCGGCAGGGAGAGCGGCCCGCCGGTCGCGTAGTCCGCGGGGGACTTGAAGGAGTTGGCGAGGATGAGCAGGAACGGGACGGCGATGAGCAGCCCGATCAGGACGGCCACCAGCAGGATCAGCCAGTCGCCGGCCGTCTTCCGGGCCCGCCCGCCGCGCGGTCGCTGCCGGGGCGGTTGCTGCAGGGCTGCGCGGGCGGTCGTCCCGGCGGGGGTGTCGGTGATGGCCATCAGCGTGCCTCCTCACTGCGCTCGAGCCTCGTCTGCACGAGGACGAAGATGATGCTGACGACGGCGATGACCACCGTCAGGGCGGTGGCGATGGTTGCTCCGTAGCCCACCTGCTGGGACTGGAAGAACTCGCTGTACGCGTAGTACGCGGGCACGATCATCGAGGTGCCCGGGCCGCCGCCGGTCAGGGCGTAGATGGGACTGAAGACCTTGAGCGCGGCGATCGCGCAGGTGAGGGTGACCACGAAGATCTCGGGCCGGATGATGCTCACCGTGATGGCGCGGAAGCGCTGGAACCAGTTGGCGCCGTCGAGCTCCGCAGCCTCGTAGAGTTCGGGGTCCACGCGCTGCAGCGCGGCCATGAAGATCACCACGGGGTAGCCGAGCTGCACCCAGACCATGATCACCATGATGCTCGGCAGCGCGGTATCGGGATCGCCGAGCCAGTTGCCCTGCAGCCCGCCGAGCCCGACGGCTGCGAGCACCTGGTTGAGGGCGCCGTTCTCGGGGCGGAGGATCCAGCCGATCACGATCGCCGCGATCACGCCGGGCAGGATCTGCGGCAGGTAGTAGGTGGCGCGGAGGAAGCTCGCGAGGCGGCCCCCGAATTTCCGGCCGATGAGGTCGAACAGCATCGCGGCGAGGACGAGGCCCACCACCGTGGGCACCACCACCATCGCGATGATCATGGCGACGGAGTTCCGGAAGGAGGTCCAGAACGTGGTGTCGCCGAACAGCTCGACCCAGTTCTCGAGCCCGATGAACTCGGGGGGCCGGATGCCGCGGTAGGAGGTGAAGGTCAGATAGACGTTCCACAGCAGCGGGATGACGATGATGAAGGTGAGCAGCGCGAGTCCCGGCACCAGGTAGGGCCAGAAGGAGCTGCGGCTCGAGCCGGGGATGAGACTGGTGGTCGGGCGCTTCGCGCGCTCCTTCGACCGGGTTGCGATCGCCATGGGCGTGCACCTTCCAGGGAGGGGGTTCTGCGGGGGCCGCCGTGCCTGCCGGACCGGTAAGGGTCCGGCAGGCGTGGCGTGGATGCGGGGTCAGCCGACGATGTCGTCGACACCGCTCTGGTACTGCTCGCCGACCTGCTCCTGGAACTCCTCCGGCGCGATGGTTCCGTTCATGAGCTCCTGGAGTCCTGCGTTCAGTTCGTCGTAGAAGGTGGGCGTGGGCCAGTCCGGGTAGAAGGCGATGCCGTCCTTCTCCGTGAGCTCGTTGAAGTTCGCGATCAGCTCGGAGCTCTTCTCGTCCGTGATGTCCGCCGGATCGGCGGCGACGGGTACGCCGCCGTTGTTGCCGATGAGGTTCTGGATCTCGGGACGCATGGTGATGTCGATGAACTCGTAGGCGAGCTCCTTGTTGGCGGCGTTCTCCGGCACGGCCCACATGTTGCCCGCGGACCCCGGGGCCAGCTCCGCCTCGGGGAAGAGGAAGGTGCCCCACTCGAAGCCGGTGGCCTCGGTGGTGAACCGGTTGTGCCACCAGCTGCCGGAGAAGAAGATCGGGTTGGTGCCGTTGATGAACGCGGTGCCCGCGTCCTCCGCCGTCGAGCCCGTGGCGTTCGGCGAGATGTAGCCCTTGTCCGTCCACTCCTTGACCGTCTCGGTGGCGAAGGAGACCTCCGCCCCCTGCCAGTCCACCGGGTTCTTGTACAGCTGGTAGTCCTCGACCCAGCCGCGATCGGCCTGGGTCAGGGCGAGCTGGTACCAGAGCTGGCCCAGCGGATACTCGGCCGCGGATTCGGCCATCGGCGTCACGCCCTTGTCGGTGAAGGCCTGCAGCACGTCCTCGAACTCGTCGAGGGTCGTCGGGACCTCGAGGCCCGCCTCGGTGAACATGTCCTGGTTGTAGTAGACCTCCACGAACTCGCCGTAGTTGGGGACGCCGAACCAGCTGCCGGAGCCCATGATGCCGCGCTCGTCGTACTTGGCAGTGGTCTGCAGGGACGGCGCGAGCTTGTCGTCCCAGCCGTACTCCGCCACCGCGTCGTCCAGGTTGGTCAGCAGGCCCTGGCTCGAGAGGAGCCCCGCCGTGGCGTTGCCCTTGTTGTACTCGAGGAGGTCCGGAGCCTCGTCGGAGTTCAGGACCTGGCTCGCGGTCGAGCGGATCTGCTCGAAGCTGCGTTCCTCGAACTCGACGGTGGCACCGGTCTCCTCCTCGAAGACGCGGATGGCCTCGTCCCAGGCGATACCCATGGCGCTCGTGTCGCTCTCGAAGTGCCAGAGCTTGAGGGTGTCACCCTCACCGCCCGATGCTCCCTCCGCACCGGAACCCGAGCCGGAGCATCCGGTCAGGGCGAGTGCCGCGGCCGTGACTGCTGCACCGAGGATCAATCTGCTTCTGTTCATTGCCTACTCCCTTGTAGAGGCCGCCGATCGTCGGCGATCTCATCGAAACGTTTCGACAGCAGCTCGGTCGAGCCCTGGTCGAGGTGGATCTGGTGGATGGACAGGAGCCCGGCGCTAGCCGCCCGGGCGGGGTGCCGCGACCGAACCGTGGTCGCGGTATTTCGGCGCGACGAGTTCGACGCGCGGTTCGATGGGACCCTCGAGCTGCTGGACAGCCAGCTCGACGGCGCGCACGCAGGAATCCGCCGGGATCAACGGGATGACGTCGAGCGGCGGGGTGAAGGAGGAGGTGTCGAAGGTCGGCACCCCGGCGATGACGGAGAGGTCGGCGGGGATGGACAGGCCGCGGCCGGCGACGGCCTCGAGGATGGTCGTGTGGACACCCTCCTCGGCGTGCACCACGAGCCCGGTCACGGCGGGGTGGGCATCGAGGATCGCCGAGACCGCCTGGCGGATCTCCGGTGCGTCCTTCTCGACCATCGAGAAGGACGCCGCGACGCCGCGCTCCGCGGCCCGCGCGAGGAACCCGTCCCGGAACCGCACCGGGAAGTTGGAACCGCGCTCGTACACGGCCGAGGGGTGGCCCAGCAACGCCACGGAGGCGTGACCCGCATCGACGAGGCGATCGACGGCCAGGGCAGCCGCGGCCTCGAAGTCCAGGTCGACGCAGACCAGCCCCGCCGCGTCACCCGGCACGCCGATGAGGGCAGCCGGTACGCCGAGCGACCGCACGAGATCAGCCCGTTCATCCTCGACGGACACGTCGAGGACGATGATGCCGTCCACGAGGCGGCTCGAGGAGACGCGGCGCAACCCGTCGACGGCCTCATCCTCGGTCAGCAGGAGGACGTCGTAGTCGAAGGCGCGGGCGGCAGTGACGACGGCGAGCACGAAGGCCATGTGCGCGGGTGCGTAGGTGTCACTCCTGAGCGGGGCCGTCAGGGCGAAGATCCTGGTGCGCGTCCCGGCGAGCATGCGACCGGCGGCATTGGGCATGTAGTCCAGCTCGCGGACCGCCTCGTCGATCCGCAGGCGGGTCTTCTCGCCGATGGGCCGCTTCCCGCTCAGCGCATAGGAGACGGTGCTGATGGACACACCGGCGACGCGTGCTACGTCGTGGATGTTGGCCATGCTGACTCCGATGTCTGCGGGACGGATCGTTCAGGACCGGGTGAATCGTCTAAACGTTTCGACGGCCGGTGGGAAAGACGCTACGTCACATCCCCGGCGAGGACAAGGGGTTTTGTGGGGAAGGCGAACAAATGCGGGCCGGGACGGCGAGAGGCCACCGGGTCACCCCGATGGCCTCTCCGTCCACACTGCGGGCTAGCGCTCGGCGCCCGCTCGTGCCGACGATCCCGCTTCGAGTTCGGACAGCTCGCGCGCCACGCGGTCGACGTCGGACTTCAGGATCGCGACCGGCCCGGCGCTGTGCCGGCCGTGCGACGGCTGCACTGCCACGACATCGGCGTCGTCGGCCGTGGTCTCGCCGTCGCCGGACGACGTCCCCGTGTTGCGTCCGGCGATGACCGGCGACGCGGGACGGCCCGCTGCCGCTGTGGCCTGCGCCGTCACCGTGTCGGTCTGCGTCGTCGCGGTGTCGGCCTGCGTCGTCGCGGTGTCCGCCGAGCCGCCGGCGACGGCGGGCGTGGTGCCGGTGGCCGCAGGGGACATCGACGCCGCGGGACCTGCGGGGGCGGCCTGCGCGAAGTCGACGGTGCGGCGCAGCGGCGTCTCCCTGATGAACAGGACGCAGATGAGACCGAGGACCGCGATGACCGCCGTGATCGTGAAGATCAGCGCCGTGCTGTCCCCATAGGCCGCCCGGACGATCTCGGCGATCGGCGCAGGCAGGTCGACGAGGTCGAGCGAGCCGCCTGCCGCACCGCCCGTGCTGGGGACGCCCGCCGCGGCGAGTCCCTCCGTGGTCTTCGTGGTGACCTGCGTGCCGAGGACGGCTCCGAGCACGGCGACTCCCGCCGCTCCACCCATGGAGCGGAAGAAGGCGACGGAGGCGCTGGCCGAGCCGATGTCCTTGACTGCCACAGTGTTCTGGACCGCGAGGACGAGGTTCTGCAGCATGAGGCCGAGGCCCAGGCCGAAGACGAAGGTGTAGATGCCCACGAGCCAGAGTTCCGTCAGGTGGTCGATGGTGCCGGCGAGGCCGAGACCGGCGATGAGGAACAGGGAACCCGCGACGAGGTAGCGCTTCCACTTGCCGTACTTGGTGACGAGCTGCCCGGCGCCGATGGAGCCGATCAGGTTGCCCGCGATCATGGGAAGGGTCAGCAGGCCCGCCTCGGTGGGGGTGGCCCCACGGGCCACCTGGTAGTACTGGCCGAGGTAGCTGGAGCTGGCGAACAGCGCGATCCCGACCGCGATCGAGGCGACGATGGCCAGGGCCGTGGTGCGCTCGGAGATGATCTTCAGCGGGATGATCGGCTCGGCCACCTTCGTCTCGACCACCATGAGGAGCGCGAGGAGGATCACGCTGCCGCCCACCATGAGGGCGGTCTCACGGGAGAACCACGCGTAGTAACCCTCCTTGCCCGCGAAGGACACCCAGATGAGGAGCAGGCTCACGCCGGCGGTCAGGAGGATGGATCCGAGCCAGTCGATCCGCGCCTTGCGGCGCGTGTCGGGGAGCTTGAGGGTCAGCTGCAGCAGCACGAGGGCGATGATCGCCAGGGGGACGCAGACGAAGAACGTCCAGCGCCAGCCCAGCGGCGAGTCGACGATGAACCCGCCGAGGAGCGGCCCGCCCGCCGTCGCGACGGCCATCACACCACCCATGTAGCCGGAGTACCGGCCACGCTCACGCGGGGCGATGATGGTGCCGATGATGGCCTGTGCCAGTGCCGTGAGGCCGCCCATCGCCACGCCCTGGATGACGCGGGCGGTGAGGAGCAGCGGGATGGTCTGCGCGAAGCCCGCGAGCACCGAACCGAGCACGAAGATCACGATGCTCACCTGCACGAGCATCTTCTTGTCGAACAGGTCGGCGAACTTGCCCCAGATGGGCGTGGTGGCCGCGTTGGCGAGCAGCGCAGCCGTGATGACCCAGGCGAAGTCGGTCTGCGAGCCGTTGAGGTCGCTCATGATCGTGGGCAGGGCGTTCGCGACGATCGTGCTGCTGAGGATCGCGGTGAACAGGCCCGCCAGCAGGCCGGTGAGGGCCTGCAGGATCTGCTTGTGGCTCATGGGCTCGGCGGCCTTATGGGGATGCGGCGCCGGTTGCGGTACGGCCTCTGCCGTCGTCGCCGTGGCGGAGTGGGTGGCCATCAGTGATCTTCCTTCGTGCTCTCGGACGCTGGGTCCAGGTGGTGACGGCCGTCGTTGCCCGTGCTCGATTCGGTGGTGGTGCGGGGGAAGCGTCGGGGATCGGAGGTCGTCGCATGCCCTCCCCCGCCGTGCTGCGCGGTCGCGGTCCGGAACGCCTCGGTGAGGTGCTGGACGGAGGACGACGCCGCTTCCGCCTCGCTCTCGGTCCAGTCGGAGAGGATCTCCCGCAGGGTCTCGGCCCGTCGCTCGTACGTGTCCGCGAGGTAGGTCCGGCCGTCCTCGGAGAGCGAGAGCAGGCAGGCCCGGCCGTCCAGCGGATCCGGGCTGCGGACCACGAAGCCGAACTGCTCCAGGTCCGCGAGTTGCCTGCTGAGGGCGGACGGCCCGATCCCGAGGCGTGACGCGAGCGCCGACGCCCTCAGTGGACCGCCCTCCCCGATGAAGAACAGGACACCGGTGTGCGCCGGCCCCAGCTCCGAGTACTTCATGCCTGCCGTGGTGACGCCCCGGAGGGCTCGCTGCAGGTCGAAGATGTTGTGCACCAGCTCTGCAGCGGTGTGCTGCGCTACCGACATTGCGGACTCCAGACCCTCATATAGTTCGTTGCTCTAAGTAACGGTACTCCTCCCGTTTCGTTAGGTCAACTAAACAAATGGTGTCACGAACGGCGGAGAGCACGTCAAGCGATGCACAGCGGGCATCCCGAGGCTTGCAGCCTGCACCGCAACACTGTTAGGCCTGACGTACAAGCCCGACAATCGAGGCAGGTCACCCGCCTGCCGAGGAAGGCCCCCGCCGGGGCCGCGGAGAAGGACGGTCGCCATGACGCGCAAGGAACCCGTGGTCGAGGAATTCGACGAGAAGGACCTCCGGGTCGGGAAGCGGCCGAAGGACTGGGCCGCAGGGATCCCCGGTGTGTACTACTCCATGAAGCCGGCGATCGAGCACATGGGGGTGGAGCGGACCCTGAGGACCGTCCTGAAGATGAACCACAAGGACGGCTTCGACTGCCCGAGCTGCGCCTGGCCGGACCCGGACAAGCGCAAGACGTTCGAGTTCTGCGAGAACGGCGCCAAGGCCGTCACGTGGGAGGCCGCACCCGTCATCATCTCCTCCGACTTCTGGGCCGAGCACTCGATCAGCGAGCTGCGGGAGCGTTCGGAGTTCTGGCTCGGCATGCAGGGACGCCTCGTCGAACCCGTGTACAAGCCTGCCGGAGAGGACCACTACCGGCCGGTGAGCTGGGACGAGGCCTTCGAGATCGTCGGCAGCAAGCTCAAGAGCCTCGACTCCCCCGACGAGGCCGCCTTCTACACCAGCGGCCGCACCTCCAACGAGGCCGCGTTCCTCTACCAGTTGTTCGTCCGGGGCTTCGGCACCAACAACCTCCCCGACTGCTCCAACATGTGCCACGAGTCCTCCGGCTGGGCCATGGGGCAGACCATCGGCATCGGCAAGGCCACGGTCACGTTCGATGACTACGAGAACGCCGACCTCATCATCGTCATGGGTCAGAACCCCGGGACCAACCACCCGCGCATGCTCACCGAGCTCGAGAACTGCAAGCGCAACGGCGGACAGATCGTCGCCGTCAACCCGCTCCCGGAAGCGGCACTCAAGCGCTACAAGAACCCGCAGAAGGTCCGGGGGGTGGCCGGCAAGGGCACCGAGATCGCCGACCAGTTCCTGCAGGTGCGGCTCGGCGGAGACATGGCGCTCCTGCAGGCCGTGTCCAAGCGCGTCTTCGAGGCCGAGGCGGAGAACCCGGGCACCGTCCTCGACCATGCGTTCCTCGAGGAGCACTGCGAGGGGCTGGACGAGCTCCGCGACTACCTCCTGAAGCTCGACGAGACCACGGTCCTCGAAGCCACGGGACTCCGCTCCGAGGAGATCGACGAGCTCGCCGCGCGCTACATCGCCGCGGAGAAGGTCATCATCACCTGGGCCATGGGCATCACGCAGCAGAAGAAGGGCGTCGCGACCATCAAGGAGATGATCAACCTCCTGCTGCTGCGCGGCAACATGGGCAAGCCCGGGGCCGGCGCCTCCCCCATCCGCGGGCACAGCAACGTGCAGGGTGATCGAACCATGGGCATCTGGGAGCAGATGCCGCCCACGTTCATGGATGCCCTCGGCAAGGAGTTCGGATTCGAGCCGCCGCGCGAGCACGGCGCCGACGCCGTCGAGACCATCAAGCGCATGCGCGACGGCGAGATCAAGGCGTTCGTGGCCCTCGGCGGCAACCTCGTCTCGGCCATCTCGGACACCCAGGTCGCTGAGAAGGCGTTCCAGAACACCGACATGACCGTCCAGATCTCCATCAAGCTCAACCGCTCCCACCTCATCACCGGCAAGGAGGCGCTGATCCTCCCCTGCAAGGGCCGCACGGAGATCGACCGCCAGGAGACCGGCGAGCAGTTCGTCTCGGTGGAGGACACGGTCTGCGCCGTCCACCCCTCGTGGGGCAGCGTGGAGCCGGTCTCGGACAACCTCCTCTCCGAACCGGCGATCATCAGCCGGCTCGCGCGCGCCACCATCGACGGGAAGATCGACGCCGACTGGGCAGGCTTCGAGAAGGACTACGACCTCATCCGCGACCACATCGCCAACGTGGTGGAGGGCTGCGAGGACTACAACCGGAAGATCCGCCAGGAGGGCGGCTTCATCCTGCCGAACGGTCCGCGCGACTCGCGCACGTTCAACACGCCGACCGGCAAGGCGGTGCTCACCGTCAACGACCTCGAGTACCTCGAACGCCCGGAGGGGACGCTGATCCTCCAGTCGCTCCGCGCCCACGACCAGTGGAACACCACCATCTACAGCCACAACGACCGCTACCGGGGCATCCACAAGGGCCGCCACGTGGTGTTCATCAACCCGGAGGACATCCGCGAACTGAGCCTGAAGGACGGCCAGAACGTCGACATCCACGGCGTGTACGACGACGGCATCGACCGCGTGGTGCGGGCCTTCCGCGTGGTCTCGTACCCGACCGCGCGCGGCTGCGCCGCCGCGTACTACCCGGAGGCGAATGTCCTCGTGCCGCTGGACCGCGTGGCGCAGGGCAGCAACACCCCCATCTCCAAGCAGATCATCGTGCGGTTCGAGCCCAGTTCCCACACGGCTCCCACCGAGCACGATGTCGCTGCCACCGCTCCGGCACCCCAGCCGGAGCCGGACGGCTTCACGGGCGCTGACACCACGCCCGCGAAGGTGGCGGAAGCGGCGAACGCCTGACCCGACCCGGCCGCCGTCGGACGCCCCTCAGGGGATGGTCCGACGGCGGCCGGACGTCGTGCTCGCTGCGCCGGCTCTGCCGTGGCGGGCCGGGTAGGTCGGCGCTCCCGGATGTGCATGTCGGTGCGCCAGGTCTGCCGTGCCTGGCCTGGCCGGTCGGCGCTCCGGTGTGCGGGTCGCCGTGCCAGCGCCTCGGCCATGGGGGGGCTTGTCCGCGCGGATAGACTGCTCCGGTCACGGCGACCAGGAGGAGCGGGCGGATGCGGCAGGACAACCGGCACGCGGACCGGCGGCACGACGATCCACCGGAGACGGCCCCCGGGGTAGACGTCGCCCAGCGGCATGTGGTCCGCGTCCTCGTCGTCGCGCAGATCCTCGGCGGACTCGGTGCAGGTGCCACGCTGTCCCTCGGCGCCCTCCTCGCCGCCGAGACGTCCGGATCCAGCGCGTGGTCCGGCATGGCCGCCACGATGGCGACCCTCGGAGCCGCTGCGGCCGCCGTCCCCCTCGCCACCCTCGCCCAACGGCGGGGACGCCGCGTCTCCCTCGCCACGGGCTCCGTCCTCGCCTGCTGCGGGGCGCTGCTCGCGATCACCGCGGCGTATCTCTCCCTCTTCCCCCTGCTGCTCGTCGCACTGGTCCTGCTGGGTTCGGGATCCGCGACCGGCCTGCAGGCGCGTTTCGCGGCCACGGACCTCGCCACCGAATCGACGCGTGGGCGGAGCCTCTCACTCGTGGTCTGGTCGACCACCATCGGCGCCGTCCTCGGTCCCAACCTGTTCGAGCCCGGCCAGGTGGTCGCCGGGTTCCTCGGGATCCCCGCGCTCAGCGGCGGATTCGTGTTCACCGCCGCCGCCCAGGTCGCGGCGGCCCTGGTGTACACGGCGGGGCTGCGGCCCGATCCCCTCCTGACCGCGCTCAGGCGCCAGGCGGCCGATCGTCGCGCCGATGCCCCGGTGCCCCTGAAGCGGCGGGGCTTCGCCGTCCTGGCGGGTAACAGCGGCGCACGGTTCGCCGTCGTGACCCTCATGGTCAGCCATGCGGCGATGGTCTCCCTGATGTCCATGACGCCCGTCCATCTGCACGATCACGGCGCGGGCCTGTCCGTGGTCGGGCTGACGATCAGCCTGCACGTCGCAGGGATGTATGCCCTGTCACCGGTGTTCGGCTGGATCGCTGACCGCGCCGGCGCTGTCCGCGGGATCCTCTGCGGGCAGATCCTCCTGCTGGGCGCCCTGCTGGTGGCCTGGCGGGGTGCGGAGTCCGAGGTGGCCGTGACGGTCAGTCTGATCCTCCTCGGCCTCGGCTGGTCGGCGAGCGTGGTGTCGGCGTCGTCGCTGCTGGCGGGAGCGGTCGACGTCGGCGAGCGTGCGCCCGTCCAGGGCACCTCCGATCTGCTGATGAACCTCGCCGGCGCCACCGGTGGAGCCCTCGCCGGGCCCGCGCTCGTCCTGATGGGCTACTCGGGGCTCGGGCTGGCCGCGGCCGTGCTGGTGGCCGTCCTGCTGGCCTGGACGCTCGCGCGCCTGCCACGGTCCCGATCCGCGGCACCGGCCGGCGTCTGACCGGGGCCTCCCGCAGTCGGGCCGGTCAGCGGTGCTGCCCGCCCTTCGCCGGCGCCTGATTGACGAGCCGGAATCGCTCGAGGACGACGACGGTCCCGTCCGTCACGGTGAAGGCGGGGTCCTGCAGGTACTCCCGCATCTCGACACCGTGCCAGAAGTGCTCACGGCCCGGCCCTCCATCCGGCGACCGTCGCGTGGCCCTCACCCTCGTCCACGACATGGCCCACGGGCACCTGGTCGAGGCGCCGCTGCTCAACGTGCACCGTCTCGATGACGGCCACAGGTCGACCCGCCGAGTCGAGCACGGCCTGGCGCCGGCCCACACCGGGCAGCTCCTCGCCGTCAACGGCGTACTCGGCCAGCAACGACGTCGTCGTGGTCTTCCGGCCCGCCAGGATCGAGGCGACGAGTGCGTCCCGAAGAGGGCCGGGGAAGGCGAATTCGACAGGAGGCAACGACGGCTCGGGCATGGTCCACTGTTGCACGGTCCGTCGTCGCGAGGTTCGATGACGAAAGCCTGCGGCGCTTGCCAGCGCCGCCCGGAACGGGATGCGGACCACGCCATCGCGCGCCTTCGACGATGGTCGCGCAGCGAAACGCGCTGCGCTCAGGGCGTGGTGGTGCCCATGATCCGGTCGAGTGCGTCGCGGTGTCCCAGGAGACCGGGCAGGCCGCCGGTGTGCCAGAAGACCGTCCGCGATCCCGCGCGAATCTCCCCGCTTCGGGCAGCACGGATGAGACCCGCCATGGCCCTCGCGGTGTAGGTGGGATCGAGGACCACACCCTCGGTGCGGGCAGCGAGCTGCAGTGCTTCGAGGACCTCGTCGGTGACCGAGCCGTAGCCCGGTCCGAGCAGCGAGCGGTCGATCAGGAGATCCTGCGCGTCCAGCCGCCGGCCCGACAGCTCGGACGCCATGCGGGCGACGGCGGGCGCGGGGTCAGCCATGGCCCCCGTGTCCACTCCGAGGACGCGCTCCGCGCCGAGGGCGACGACGAGACCGGCCATCGTGCCGCCCGACCCGACCGCCACCACCACGCGGCCCACCGACGGGTCCTGACCGAGGAGCTCCGTACCGGCATCGCGGTACCCGATCGCCCCCACACTGCTGGAGCCGCCGAACGGGATGAGGACCGGCGATCTCCCGTCGGCCGCCAAATCTGACGCGACACCCTCCGCCCGAGCCGCGAGCCCGTCCTCGGTCACGTCACCGCACCAGTGGACGGTCGCGCCGAGCAGGGCGTCCAGGGCGATGTTGCCGAGCGGTTCCGGGGATCCGGTGAGCACGAGCACCACGTCGACGCCGAGCTTCGCCCCGGCCGCCGCGGTCAGCCTCGCATGGTTGCTCTGCGCCGCGCCGGTCGTGACGAGGACGTCCGCCCCGCGAGCCAGGGCCGTGCCGGCGGTCCACTCGAGCTTCCGGACCTTATTGCCTCCCCCTCCCAACCCGCTGAGGTCGTCGTGCTTGATCCACAGGTCGTCGGGGTCCAGTCCGAGAGCGGCAGACAGACGGGGCGCAGGCTCGAGGGGCGTCGGCCAGGATCCGAGCCGGGCGCGGGTCGGTGTCTGCTCCTGCCGCTCAGCGGTCGTCATTGTGCCGAGCCGGTCCAGCCTTCCTCCTCGCTCGTCTCCTCGTCCTTCTCGATGACCGTCAGGACGGTCTTCGCGGCCTTCTCCACGGCGGCGCTCGTCTCGTCCCGACCGTCCGTGGTCACGGTGCCCGCCGCGTAGCCGATCATGAAGGCACTGATGGCTCCGGCGTGCGGGGTGAGCAGGCGCGAGGAGCGCTCGGCGACCTCGACGATCCTCGGGTGATCGACCTCGAGGTCCAGGACCTGCAGGGCCTGTGCCAGGGTCCGGCTCCACTCGCTGAGGCTGCGTTCTTCGTCGTCGGGCGCTGCCATGGTCTCTCCTCGGGTCGGGGCTGTCGACGTGCCGGCCGTGCCGGCGTCGCTCCTCCAAGCTCTACCACCGGCCGCGCGACCCTTCAACGACTGATCTCCTGCGATGCTGTCGCGGCACTCCTTGACTTCACCACGCTCCGGGGATGTAATTCCCTCACGGCGTAGTGACACGATTCACCACGCTCGCTTCGCCGCCCCGGCAGGACCACCTCGACGGAGAGGAACCGTTCAGCATGACCATCCCCCGCCCCACCAGGACCGGACGCACCCGGCTCGCAGCACTGCTCGGAGCATTCGTGCTCCTGGCCACCAGCACGGGAGCCACCGCGATCGCCGCCCCACCCGCCACCCCCGCACAGGTACCGGCTCAGAGCGTGCCGGTGACAGCGAAGAAGGCACCCCCGTCGTCGGCACCCGATTTCGGCCCGAACGTGACGATCTTCGATCCGAGCATGCCCGTCAGCGAGATCCAGGCCGAGGTCGATGCCGTCAACGCCCGCCAGATCGACGACGAGATGGGCACCGGACGCGAAGCGCTCCTGTTCCTGCCCGGCACCTACGGCACCGACGCGGAGCCGCTCCAGTTCGAGGTCGGCTACTACACGGAGGTCGCGGGGCTCGGCGCGTCACCGTCGGACGTGACCATCAACGGCAAGATCGAGGTCTACAACCGCTGCCTCGAGGACAACGGCACGAGCAACTGCATCGCGCTGAACAACTTCTGGCGCACGCTCTCCAACCTGACACTGCAGGTCAACGGGGCGGGCCAGGACGGCTGCCGGGCGACCGCGAACTTCTGGGCGGTCTCGCAGGCCGTCTCCCTGCGCCGCGTGAACGTCACGGGCGGCACGCTGTCCCTCATGGACTACTGCACGGCCGGTCCGCAGTTCGCGAGCGGTGGCTACCTCGCCGATTCGAAGGCCGGGGACATCGTCAACGGCTCGCAGCAGCAGTGGCTGACGCGCAACGCGGAGATCGACAGCTGGTCCAACGGTGTCTGGAACCAGGTGTTCTCGGGCACCGTGGGAGCGCCGACCGACGAGGGCTTCCCCACGCCCCCGTACACGACCCTCGACGAGACCCCGGTCAGCCGCGAGAAGCCCTACCTCTTCGCGGACAGCAGCGGCGCCTACAGTGTGCGCGTGCCCTCGGCCGAGACGAACTCCCGCGGCATCTCGTGGGGTGACGGCGTGACGCCGGGCCGCACCGTCCCGCTCTCCGAGTTCTTCGTCGCCCGCCCGGGCGACTCCGTGCAGGCCTTCAACAACGCCCTGGCCCGCGGCAAGCATCTCCTCCTGACGCCGGGCGTCTACGACATCGCCGACACCATCCGGGTGAAGCGAGCCGACACCGTGGTGCTCGGCCTCGGCCACGCGACCCTGACCGCCGTGAACGGCGCCGTGCCCCTGCGCGTCGCCGATGTGCCGGGCGTGGTGATCGCCGGTGTCACGATCGACGGCGGCACCGTCAACTCCCCCGTCCTCTTGCAGATCGGGACGAAGAACGGCAACAACGGGGCGAAGAAGAATGATCCGGCGAACCCGACGACGCTCAGCGACGTCTACTTCCGCATCGGCGGCCCGCACGTGGGCAAGGCCGACACCAGCCTCGAGGTGAACAGCGACAACGTGCTGATCGACCACATCTGGGTGTGGCGCGCGGACCACGGCAACGAGGGAGCGTTCGGCTGGGACGTCAGCACGGGCCGCAACGGCGTGATCATCAACGGCGACGACGTCACGGCCACCGGCCTGTTCGTGGAGCACTACCAGGAGTACAACACCATCTGGAACGGCGAGCGCGGCCGCACCGTGCTCTACCAGAACGAGCTGCCCTACGACCCGCCCAACCAGGCGGCCTGGCAGCACGACGGCGTCCTCGGCTGGGCGGGCTACAAGGTGGCTGACGGGGTGAAGCAGCACACCCTGTGGGGTGGCGGCTCGTACATCTTCACCAACGTGGACCCGACCATCCGCGCCACCCGTGGGTTCGAGGTGCCGGACACATCCGGCGTCGTCCTCAACCACGTGCTGACCGTCAACCTCGGCGCCGGCACGATCGACCACGTGGTCAACGACACCGGGGCACCCGTGAGCAACGCGAACACGGGCACCCCGAGCTACGTGGAGCGCTACCCGTAAACCGGCGTTCCTGTGGTCACAGGCCGCGTGCATGCACGAAGGGCCGGAGCATTGCTCCGGCCCTTCGTGCGTGCCTGACGGTGCGGGGACTCGAAGCACTGCCGTGGTGGTGCACCCGGGTCGGCTTGCCGAGGTGGGTGGCACCGCTGCCCCTGACGGCGAGCGTCAGGCCGAGTCCCGCTCCACCAGATGCAGCCCGTGGCCCGGATGGCCCGGCTTCTCCGCCGCACCGTCGAGGTCGGCCAGTACGAGGGCGGCCAGATACCGCGCCTGCACCTCGATGGACTGCGAGACCGTCGTCAGCGCAGGCGCAGCGAGCCGTGCGGCCGGGACGTCGTCGACGCCCACCACCGCGCAGTCGTCAGGACAGGACAGGCCCTCGGCCCGCATCCCGGCGAGGACCGCGAGGGCGACGTCGTCGTTGTAGGCCGCGATGCCGGTGATGCCGAGCCCTCGCCAGGCCCGGACGGCCTCGGCCGCGGACTCGACGTCGAGTCCGACGGGAAGGACGACGGGCTCGGGACGATCGAGCTCGGCGCAGATCCGCTGGACCCCGCGGAGGCGGTCACGGGCGAAGACCGCGAGACGTGCGTCGGCCGGCCAGGCGTACCCGAGCCGGGTCGCGCGGACCGTCAGGCACTCCGCCTGCAGGGCACCGATCCGCAGCTGGCTCTCGGACGGCAGATCGGGATCGGGCTGGCGGTCCTCGCCGAGCGTCCCGAGCACCTGGATGCCGGCCTGACGCATGGCCAGCAGATCGTCCTCCGCGAAGGGCGCGAAGCCGATCACGGCCCGCGGGGTCACGGCCCGCCAGAGGTCCGAGAGTGGCCGGGCGCCGCGGCCGTGGTGCACGAGCACGGAGAGGCCGCGGCCGGAGAGCTCGTCCGCCAGTTCGTCGAGCAGGGTCTCGATGACGGGTCCCACGGGCCAGTCCGGCAGGATGCAGAGCACCAGGTCGCTCCGCCCGGTGCGCAGCGCCCGGGCCGCGGCCGACGGCGCGTACCCCAACCGGGTGGCCGTCTCCCGGACCCGGCGGCGGGTCTCCTCGGAGATGTTGACGCCGTCGCGCCCTGTCAGGACATAGCTGACCGTGGTGCGGGAGACACCGCTCTCGCGGGCCACGTCAGCGCTCGTGATCCCTGCCACCGCTCCCCCTTCCCGCCGTGAATCCTTGCCTGTCAGTGTAGGTGGGGGCCTCCGGGACTCCCGCGCTGCCCGCCCGCACGCCACTCGGCGTCGTGCCGCACCACCGCCGGACGCACCGCGTCAGCGCCGACTGCTCCGACAGCCCCACGAGCCCCGCGACCTGCTGCAGCGGCAGGTCCGTGCGGGTGAGGAGCCGCAGCGCCGCGTCGCGGCGGGCGTCGTCGAGCAGGGACTCGAAGCTGGTGCCCTCGCCAGCCAGCCGACGCTGCAGGGTCCGGGCGTGCATGCCGAGGAGCCGGGCGGCGGAGTCGATGCGCGGCGGGGAGCTGCCGAGCATGCGGTCGATGGCGTTCCTGACCTGCGGTGCGACTACGCGGCCCGGTTCGGGGAAGTGGCTGTGGAGGTAGTCGAGGGCGATCTCCCGCAGGGTGTCGTCGACACCGGCGAGCGGGCGGTCGAGCAGGCTCCGCGGTACCCGCAGGAGCGAGGCGGCCTGGCCGAAGCGCACTTCGGCGCCGAAGAACTCCGTATAGCGGGAGGCGGGAGCCCTGGGCAGGTGCGAGAGGTGCACCGAATGCAGTCCGTACGGGCCGTCGAGGAGGAAACGGATCATGCGGTGCGAGAAGGCGAGGATCGCATCCGTGGCCTGACGCGGCGGCGTGCCCTCAGAGGATCCGTAGCAGAGGCCCACATCGCCCGGCCGCCCCTCCGGATCCGCCACGAGGGTGAAGCGCAGCACGGGGCTGTGGAGGAACAGGAACTGCGACGCGCACTCGAGCGCCGCCCCCACGGTCGGCGAGTTCTGGACCGCGACGGCGAGCGGGCCGAGGATCCCGATGTCCTGGTACGCGGAGATGCGCAGGCCGAGATCCGGACAGGGCAGCGCGCGGGCCGCCCCCTCCAGCAGGCGGGCCATCGCGACGTCGGACACGAGCACGTCGTCGCCGTCGAGCGCGTCCAGCGGCACCCCGAACTGCGCCGCGAGCGCTTCGGCATCACCGCCGAACTGTTCGACGACGTCGCGGAAGCCGCGCATGCCGGCCGAGCGGATGACAGAGCTCATGTCGTCCAAGGGTAAATAGCTGTCGCACGAAGTCAAGCGGTCCGCAGTGCAAGACGGAATGATGAAGGTATGGAAACAGCACTCGAGCACCTCGACGTCGTCATCGTGGGCGCCGGGCTCTCCGGCATCGGCGCCGCCTACCGCGTGTCCACCGGCCTGACCGGCAAGAGTTTCGCCGTCCTCGAGGCCCGGGGCGCAATCGGCGGCACCTGGGACCTCTTCCGCTACCCGGGCGTCCGCTCCGACAGCGATATGTTCACCCTCGGCTACCCCTTCCGCCCGTGGACCGAGGCCAAGGCGATCGCCGACGGCTCCTCGATCCTCTCCTACATCCGCGAGACCGCGGAGGATCCGCGCATCCGCGAGCGCATCCGCTTCCGCACGAAGCTGGTCGGCGCCGCCTGGTCCTCGGAGGACGCGCGCTGGACCCTCGACCTCGACGTCACGGACGACGACGGCGGCACGGAACGCCGGCAGCTCACCTGCGGCTTCCTCTACCTCTGCAGCGGCTACTACAACTACGACCGCGGCTACGAGCCCTCCTTCCCCGGCCTCGACTCCTTCGCCGGGGAGATCGTCCGCCCGCAGTTCTGGCCCGAGGACCTGGACTACGCGGGGAAGAGGGTCGTGGTGATCGGCAGCGGCGCCACCGCCGTCACCCTCGTCCCCTCCATGGCGAAGGAGGCCCACCACGTGACCATGCTGCAGCGCTCCCCCACCTACGTCACCGCCGTGCCCAGCCGGGACAAGTTCTCCGACGCCGTCCGCCGCCGCCTCCCCGCCGGCCCCGCGCACCACCTGGCCCGGGCCAAGAACGTGCTGTTCACGCAGGCCTTCTACCAGCTTTGCCGCCGCCGGCCCGAGCTCGCCAAGAAGCTCATCCGTACCCAGACAGAGCGGATCCTCGGTGACGAGGCCTCGGTCCGCGAGAACTTCACCCCCGCCTACAACCCGTGGGACCAGCGCCTCTGCGTGGCGCCGAGTGCCGACCTCTTCAAGGCCCTGAAATCCGGGTCGGCATCCGTGGTCACCGACACCATCGACATTTTCACCCCGACAGGCATCCGCCTCGCCTCGGGGCGGGAGCTCGAGGCGGACGTCGTCGTCACGGCCACCGGTCTCTCGATGCTGCCCCTCGGCGGTGCGACCTTCACGGTCGACGGCCGCCCGGTGGACCTCGGCGACTCCTGGGTGTACCGGGGGCTCATGGTCAGTGGCGTCCCGAACCTGGCGCTCTGCGTCGGCTACACCAACGCGTCCTGGACGCTGCGCGCCGACCTCAGCTCACGCTACGTCTGCCGCCTCGTCCGGTACATGGACCGCCACGGCCACCGCTACGGCGCCCCGGCGGTCGACGGCGCGATGACCGCCCGGCCCATCCTCGACCTGACCTCGGGCTACGTGCAGCGCGCGGTGTCCGCCTTCCCGAAGCAGGGCGACCGCCAGCCGTGGATCATGCGGCAGAACTATCTGCTCGACGCCCCGACGGCCCTGCGCGGCAGCCTCTCGAAGAACATGGTGTTCGACACCCCCGTACCTCCCAGCGGCACCCCCGCCCCCGACCTCCAGGAGATCCACGCGTGAGCATCCAGCCCTTCCAGTTCACCGGCGCCACCGCCGTCGTCACCGGAGCAGCGGGAGGCATGGGCGAGCACCTCGCCCGCGGTCTCGCCGAGCGCGGCAGCGCCCTGCTGCTCGTCGACCGGGACGCGGCGAAGCTCGACGGCGTCGCCTCGTCCATCCGCTCCACCTTCCCGGGCAGCAGCGTGCGGACGTTCGTGGCCGATCTCTCCGAGCGTGACGCCGTCGAACGGGTGGCCGCGGATCTCCTCGCCGGGACCGAGCGCATCGACCTGCTGATCAACAACGCCGGCGTGGCCCTGGCCGGGCGCTTCGACCAGATCAGCATGGACGACTTCGACTGGGTGCTGGCCATCAACTTCCATGCGCCCGTCCTGCTCACGCACCACCTGCTGCCGCGGATCACGCCCGGCGGACACATCGTCAACGTCTCCAGCCTGTTCGGCTTGGTGGGGCCCGCGGGCCAGACGGCCTACTCCTCCAGCAAGTTCGCCCTCCGTGGCTTCAGCGAGGCCCTCCGCAACGAACTGCTGCCCCGCGGCATCGGCATCACCTCAGTGCACCCGGGCGGCATCCGGACCGGCATCGCACTGAACGCGCGGATCGGCGGGAACCTCAGCGACGTCGACGTGAAGAAGGCGAAGGACGAATTCAACAAGCTCCTCATCTTCCCCGCCGACAAGGCCGCGGAGCTCATGCTCGAGGCCGTGAAGACACGGAAACCCCGCCTGCTGATCGGCCTCAGCGCGAAGATCCCCGACGTCGTCGCCCGTGTGGCACCGATGTCCTTCGGCACCCTGGAACGCCGCGCCACGAAGCTCGCCCGGATGGCCCGGAAGATCCGCCGGTGAGCGGGGCTCGCGTGGAGCGGTCCGCCACGCACGACGACGGCATGCTGGTGGTCGACGGCGTGCGGGTGCGCTACCGGGACGACGGCGACCGCACCCGGACGCCCGTGCTGCTGATCCACGGGATCGGCCGGAGCCTCGAGGACTGGGAGGGGCTGTACGGACGGCTTGCCCCCGATCACCGCGTGATCAGCCTGGACCTCCCGGGGTTCGGCCTGTCCGAGCGGACCGAGGGTCGCTACTCGATGGAATCGATGGCCCGCTTCGTCATCGCCGGGCTCGACGCCCTCGGCGAGCACCGGCCGCTGCACGTGGTGGGCAATTCTCTGGGCGGCGCCGTGGCCCTGAAGATCAGCGCCCTGGAACCGGCACGGGTCCGCAGCCTGGTCCTGGTGAACAGCGCCGGTTTCGGGAAGGAGGTGACCATCGCGCTGCGCCTGCTCGCCATCCGCCCCTCGGCCGGCGGCTCATGAAGGACAAGTCCCGGAAGGCCGCCTACCGCACCGAGCGCGCCCTGTTCTACGACAAGCGGTTCGTCACGGAGGAGCGCCTCGACCACGCCCAGCAGGTCGGCGGCAACCCCGTGCACGACGACGTCCTGCTCGCCGTTGCCCGCCACCTCGGCACGTTCCGCGGGGTGCGTCGCCGCTGGCGGACCGAACTGCTCCGCACCGTCGCGGCCCAGCACAAGCCGACGCTCGTGGTGTGGGGCGACGAGGACCGCGTGCTGCCGGCCTCGCACCTCGACCACGCCCGCACGGTGTTCCCGCACGCGGAGTTCCACCTGTTCGAGCGCTGCGGGCACATGCCGCAGATCGAGCGGGAGGAGGAGTTCGACGCCCTGGTGCGCGACTTCGTCGGGCGGGTCGACGGCGCACCGGCCTAAGCCGACGGCGCCCGGTCCTCCGACCCGGCACCGCCGGCCCTCCCACTCACCGAAGGTCGTCAGTGGGAGGGATGCACCCTTCCCACTGACTCCGTCCGGTCGGTGGGAGGGAGCGCAGCCGGGCGCGCCCGCTGACGCAGGTTCGTCACGGGTTCATGCCGACCTGCGGCGAAGGGCAGCCTGCCTCCTGATGACGCCCTGGCCGTTGGTCCTGATCGTCGGAGCTGCATGGTGCAATGACGCATGACCCGGATCATCTTCTCCACCGCCACCTCGATCAACGGCTTCATCGCGGACGAGCACAACTCGCTGGAGTGGTTGTTCGCCGTGGAGCCGCCGCCGCCGGAACACCACGAGCGCTTCCTCGACTCCGTGGGTGTCCTGGTGGAGGGTTCGACGACCTACGCATGGGTGCTCGCCTTCGAGGGGCTGATCGAGGACCCCGGGAAATGGCCGACGCTGTACGGCGAGCGTCCCACGTTCGTCTTCACCTCCCGGGACTTGCCGATCCCCGAGGGTGCCGACGTGCGGCTCGTCTCCGGCGACGTCCGCGCATCGATCGACCGGATCCGCGAAGCGGCAGGCGCACGGGACATCTGGGTGGTCGGCGGCGGCGACCTGGCCGGCCAGTTCCTCTCAGCCGGGCTGTTGGACGAGATCCAGCTCGCCGTCGCACCCGCCGCGCTGACCGGCGGGGCGCCGCTCCTGCCGCTGCGGGTCGGGGCCGACCGGCTCGTCCTGCGCACCGTGGAACAGCAGGGACAGTTCGCCGTGCTGACCTACGACGTCGAGCGCGGCGGTCGATGAGGGCGGGTCGGCGGATGGTGGAACAGAGCGGCAACCGCCGGACGTTCCCTTCCGCTTCTTGATGAAAACCCGAGTATTCCTGCGTCCCAGCTTCAGATACCCACGCAAGACTGGGCATCCCGGTGGGGACCTGGACACGGCCCTTCCGAGTCCTGTCCACCCTCCGGCTCGCACAGCATGAAAGGACCCGAGATGCAGCCCATCATCGACACGGCAGCAGTATCCAGGCTTGCTGCCGACATCGGCTCGCCGCGCGCAGCGGCGTCATTCGTCTCGCGGTTCACCGATCTGCTCGACGAGCGCATCCTCGGCATCGAGCGCTCCTTCCGGAGCGCGGATCCAACCCAGTGGCACGAGAGCGTCGCAGGGCTGCGGAGCGCTGCGGCGACCGCCGGCGCCGGGCGGGTGCAGGCGACGGCGACGCTGCTGCTCGCTGATGACCTGGACGCCCGCACCGCGCTCGCCCTGATCGGGCAACTGCGCTCCGACGCCCGGATCTTCACCCTCGCGCATTCGTCGCTCTGCGAGGAGCAGGCTTTCGCCGAACGACTCGCGATGCGCCGCTTCGCCTGAGTCAGACAGTCGTCCTCACTGCTTGACCTGGACCTCGACCCACGCGCCGGTGCACGCGTTCAGGCCCGGATCAGCGGCAGCACGAGCAGCGCGGCGAGCGCGTCCACGCCGCCGCCGTCGTCGTCCGGCTCCACCTCACGGATCCGGATCACGGGGTAACGCCGGCCTCCGGCACGTAGGTGTCCCGCCACCGCGCGAGCTCCGCGAAGAATTCCGAGCGCGCCGGCTCGGGCGAGAGGGCCAGATCGTGGATGCCCCCACGGATCCGCACCAGCGTGACGTGGCGCCCGAGGCGCGGGGACCGGGCAGCGATGTGCGCGACATCGAGCACCACGTCCGTCGAGGAGATCCTGGCGGGCTCCTTCACTGGGTTCGACGTCGCGTCCGAGCACGCCACGAGGACCGGGCAGTCGATCGCGAGGCCACGGTTGAGCTCGGCGTGGGCGCGGCGGACAGCGGCGAGCCACCCGGCCACCACGGGGAACCCGCCGTGCGGCTTCCACGCGAGGTCGTAGCTCCACTCCCCTCCGCTGCCGCTGTGGAGGTACCGCCCGTACGCGGACCCGAGCGTGCCGACGACGGTGCGCGGCTTGAGCGCGCCGATCCGGTGGACCGCGGCGGTCCCGACGGTGCGCTGAAACACGCTCGCGTTGAGGTCGAACCAGGGGCTGTTGAGCACGAGCGCGTCCACGATCCCCCGGCCGCGCCGCCGGTGCGCCCACAGCGAGGTGATGAGGCCACCGGTCGAGTGCCCCATCACCACGAGGACGTCATGGCCCTCGTCCTCCCGGATGATGCGTGCCGCAGTGTCGAGTTCCTCGTCGTAGTGATCGAGCGCGGTGATGTAGTTCGGCGTCTGGTGCTCGCGGAGCGATCGGCCGTACTTCCGCAGGTCCAGTGCGTACACGTCGAACCCGGCCTCCAGCCAGGCGTCCGCGAGATTCGTCTGGAAGAAGTAGTCCACGAAGCCGTGCACGTACAGGACCGCCCGGCGCGAGGTCCCCGAGGCGCGACGACGGACGAGCGTCGCCACGACCTCGCCCTCGTCGTCCCCCGCCAGCGGGAGCGTCCGTGCCTCGTACCCTGCGCCCAGGAGGTCCTCGCGGTACTCGTCCTGATGCTCCGGCGTCGTCGTCACTGATGGTCCTCCCTGACCTCGAACGGGGTGAGGGGACCGGTCCACCGCCGGTCCTCGCCGGCGGACACCGGGCGTTCATCCACCGCCATGTCCCGGTCACCAGTGTGTCATCGGTCACGGGTATGCTGACGCCACCGCATACCAACAGGAGCTGATTCACCGTGTCACAAAGCCTCAACCGGGGGCACCGTCGCGCACTCACGGCCATCGCCGTCGGCTGCGCCGCCGCCCTCACCCTCGCACCCGCAGCGACCGCCGCACCCGGCGGAACCAAGGGCGGATCCAAGGACAGCACGGTCTCGATCACCGTCATGGGCACCAGCGATCTCCACGGCTACATCGAGAACTGGGACTACTTCAAGAACGCCGATTACGACGACGCGGCCGGCAACGACGTCGGGATCGCCAAGATCTCGACGCTCGTGAACCAGGTCCGCGCAGACCGCGGCGCCGGGTCCACCCTGCTGATCGACAACGGCGACACCATCCAGGGCACGTCCCTCACGGACTACTACGCCAACACCGAGCCGGTGGACGAGACCGGCGAGCTGCACCCCATGGCCGCCGCGATGAACGCCATGGGCTACGACTCCACCACGCTCGGCAACCACGAGTTCAACTACGGGCTGCCGCTGCTGCGCACCTACGAGGAGCAGCTCGACTTCCCGCTGCTCGGTGCCAACGTCAAGGACGCGACCACCGGCGGGGACGCTTTCACGCCCTATGTGATCAAGACGGTCAAGCTCAAGGGCCAGAAGCCCATCAAGGTGGGCATCCTCGGGCTGACCACGCCCGGCAGCGCCATCTGGGACAAGAACAACGTCGAGGGGCAGCTCGAGTTCCTCGACATGGTGGAGCAGGCGAAGAAGTACGTTCCGGAGATGAAGTCCGCGGGGGCGGACGTCGTCGTGGTCAGCTCGCACTCCGGCCCCTCGGGCACGTCCTCCTACGGCGGCGACCTCCCGATCGAGAACGCGTCGACGCTGATCGCCGAGCAGGTGCCGGGCATCGATGCGATCCTTGCGGGCCACGAGCACCAGGAGATCCCGGAGCGGTTCGTCACCAATCGGCAGACCGGCGAGCAGATCCTGCTCACCGAGCCGAAGAACTGGGGCATGCGCCTGTCCGTCATGGACTTCGAGCTCGTCAAGGTACGGGGCCAGTGGGACGTCGCGTCGGCGAACTCCGAGCTGCTGAACTCCAACACCGTCCCTGCCGACCCGAAGATCTCGGCGATCGCCGCCGAGCAGCACCGGACGACGATCGACTACGTCAACACGGCCATCGGTACGGCGACGGAGACCATGTCAGCGGCCGACTCGCGCTTCCGCGACACGGCCGTCATGGACTTCGTCAACGACGTCCAGGCCAAGGCCGTCGACAAGGCCCTCGACGGGACCCCGAACGCCGACCTGCCGGTCCTGTCCATCGTCGCGCCCTTCAACCGTGCAGCGGTGATCCCCGAGGGGCCCGTCACCATCCGCGACATGGCCGGACTGTACGTCTTCCCGAACACGCTGTTCGGCGTCGAGATGACCGGCGCCCAGGTCAAGGACTACCTCGAGTACTCGGCCAAGTACTTCACCCAGACCGCCGTCGGCGCTCCGGTCGATCCGGCCACGCTGACCAATGCCGCGGGCACGCCGGACTACAACTACGACATGATGTCCGGCGTCAGCTATGACATCGACATCAGCAGGCCCGTGGGACAGCGCATCGTCGACCTGAGCTACGCCGGTGCGCCGATCGATCCCGCGCAGCGGTTCGCGGTAGCGACGAACAACTACCGGCAGTCCGGCGGTGGGAACTTCCCGCACATCGCCACGGCTCCGGTCCTCGTCAACCAGACCACGGAGATCCGTCAGCTGCTCATCGACTACCTGATCGCCGAGGGCACGATCGATCCGAGCACGTTCTTCGAGGAGAACTGGAAGCTCACCCGCGACGGCCTGCCCGTCGTCGAGTAGCCCATCACGGCAGCTCCGCCCCCGGCGTTCCGGTGCCCTGCGTCCGCAGGATCGGACGCCCGGACCGGAGCAAGCACCCGCCGGAGCCGACGGACGCAGTGAACCGACGGACGCAGTGAACGAATGGCAGCAGGACGTGGACCCCGTGTCCGCGTCCTGCTGCCGTTCGTCCTAGATTTGGTGCATGAGCATCGACATCACGACGGCGACCGTCGCCGACGCGGCGGCCCTCGCCGCCTGCGCCGCCGTCACGTTCCCCCTGGCCTGCCCGCCCGATTCCCCTCCGGAGGAGATCCAGCGGCACATCGAGACGCAGCTCTCGGAGGAGCGCTTCGCCGAGGTGCTGGCCCGGCCGGGGCACACCGTCCTGTGCATCCGCGAGGGGCACCGGGTGGCGGGCTGGAGCATGGTGGTCCTGGATCCTCCGTCGGACGCGGACGTGCTCGCAGCCCTCTCGCTCACTCCGACGGCGGAACTGAGCAAGTTCTACGTCCACCCCGACCTGCACGGCAGCGGATCGTCATCGGCCCTGATGACGGCGACGCTGCAGCACGCAGCCGGGTCCGGCCTCCCGGGCATCTGGCTCGGCGTCAACCAGGAGAACGCCCGAGCCCTCCGGTTCTACGGCAAGCACGGCTTCGGTGTGGTGGGGACCAAGCGCTTCCAGCTGGGAGACCGTTTCGAGGACGATTTCATCATGGAGCAGGCCCTCCCCGCAGTGGCCACCGCCGTCTGACGTCCGGGCGCTACTCGACCGTCAGCTCGCCCATGCGGCCCCAGCCCTCGGCGGCGATCCGCTCGCTGATGATCTCCGGCGTCTCGACGAGCGCCTGCGGCATGTCCTGCATGGCCTGCGAGAAGTGGTCGCTGTTGACGTGCGCTTCGGCGGCGTCGTCCTGGAACGCCTCGATGAGGATGAACCGGTTGGGGTCCTCGACGCTGCGTGACCAGTCGAACCAGAGGTTGCCCGCCTCGCGGCGGGTGGCCTCGGTGAAGTCGCGCGTGAGGTCGATCCAGCGGTCGCTCCACTCGGGCTTCACGGTGAACTTGACGACGATGAAGATCATGGGATGGTGCCTTCCTGATGGAGGAACTGCTCGGACATACACCTCCAACCTATAAGCTCCGGGCCGGCCGCTGCAGGCGGACGGCACACCTGTGGAGGACTGTTGTCAGATCGACAGGCTGGGGTGGAGCTTCTCCAGGGTCCACGAACGACGCCGGTGCGACGCGTACACGGAGAGGGCGGCGGCGAGGGCGAAGACGATCAGCAGCTGAGCGACGGACGCCCAGACGATGCCCGTGTCACCTCCCGCGATGAGGTGCCGCAGCCCGGTGACGGCGTGCGTCATGGGCAGCAGCGGGCTGAGGACCTGGAAGAAGCCGGGCTCCGTCGCGACGGGATAGGTGCCCCCGGCGGAGGTCAGCTGCAGCATCAGCAGGACGAGCGCCACGAGCCGCCCCACCCCGCCGAGCAGCCCGACGAGCGCCTGGTGGATCGCCGTGAACACGAGCGCCGTGAGGACGGTGAAGGCGACCAGGCCCACCGGGTGCGGCGTGGTCAGGCCGAGGCCGGCCAGCAGGATCGCGAGCAGGACCCCCGCCTGGAGCACGGCGAACAGCGCGCCCTGCAGGTACCCGGCGGCAGACACGCGCCAGGACGACGCCGAGGAGGCCAGGGCCCGCGGCGAGACGGCGCGGAGGACGGTGTAGGTCACGATCCCGCCGACCCAGAGCGCCAGGGGGATGAAGTAGGGCGCCATGCCCTCGCCGTAGGCGTCCACCGCGTTGGCGTGCGTCCGTTCGATCGAGACGGGTGAGGCTCCCACGGAAGCGAGCTCGGCCCGCTCCGCGTCGTCGGGGTCGGGCACCTGGCCGGCCCCCTCGCCGAGCTGCTGCGCGAGGTCCTGTGAGCCCGTCGACAGGGAGCCCAGCCCGCCCTCGAGGCTCGTGGCGCCGTCGTAGGCCTCGCCGGACCCGTCGGCCAGCACTGCTGCCCCTCCGGCGACGTCGCCCGCACCCGTGCTCAGCGTCGACGCTCCGGCGGCGAGCGTGTCCGCGCCGTCGGACGCCGCGACGATCCCGTCGCGGAGGGCCGGGGTGTTCCGGGCGAGCGTCGCGGTGCCGGCGTCGAGCTGACCCAGCCCGTCGGCCAGGTCCGCCGCACCCTGGGCGACCTGCGCGGCCCCTGCCGACGCGTCGGTGGCGCCGGCGGCGAGCTGCCCCGCGCCCGTCACGAGGCTTCCCGCTCCGTCGGCGGCGGTGGACGCACCCGTGGCCGCGGCGTCCGCGCCGGCGGCGAGGTCCGACGCCGAGGACGCGAGGGCCCCGGCTCCGGCGGCCACCTGATCCGAACCGTCCGCAGCGGCGTCCGCGCCTGCGGCGAGCTGCTGGAGGGCCGCGAGCCGCTCGGCGTCGGTGAGCGAGTCATAGGTCTGCTGCAGCCGGGCGAGTCCGTCCGCCACCGCCCTCGACCCGGCGGCCGACTGCTCGGCGCCGCCCTGGATCTGGGCGGCACCTGTGGACAGTGCCGCGGCTCCCTGCCCCACCTGGCCGACGCCGTCCGCGACCTGCCGGGTGCCGTCCGCGAGGGCGGAGGCGGACGGGGTGAGGGCCGAGGCGCCGTCGGCGACGGACTGAGTTCCGGTTGCCAGCTGTGCGGCGCCGTCGCGCAGGGTCGCCGCTCCGGCCGAGGCCGCAGCCGCACCGTCGGCGAGCTGCAGGGACTGCGGGACGAGGTCCGCCGTCGCGCTGTCGAGACCGGCCAGGCCACCCGCGAGCTCACCGGACCCGGCCGCGAGGTCGGCAGCACCGGCGGCGACCTGCGCGCTGCCGGTGGACAGCTGCGCGGTCCCGTCCACGATGTCTCCCAGGCCGACGGCGAGGGAAGCGGACCCCTCGTCCGCGCTGCGGGCGCCGGCGGCGAGCTTGTCGGCGCCCTCGCCCGCCTCCACCAGCTTCCCGTGCAGGGACGAGAAGCCCAGGTAGATGCCGTCGAGGTAGTCCTCGGTGGCGCCCGACTGCACCTGGCGCTGCAGGGTGGCGGCCACGGTGTTGCCCACCTGGCCGACGATGAAGCTGTCGGCGTCGTCGGTGGTGATGTCGAGCATCGCCTGATCCGGCGACTCCCCGCCGAGCGAGGCGAGGCGGGAGGAGAAGTCGGCCGGGATGTCGAGGGTCGCCGCGTAGGTCCCGTCCTGCAGGCCGTCCTCGGCCTCGGCCCGGGTCACCTCCACCCAGGTGAAGCCGGCGTCGCCGGAGGAGGTCAGTGAGGCGGCGAGGTCATCGCCGGCCGAGACCATGGTGCCCGAGCCGTCGGGTCCGGTGGTCGGTGCGGGCTGGTCCTCGTTCACGACCGCGGCCGTCAGATGCTCGAGGTTGCCCGTCGGATCCCAGTTGGCGGCGAGATAGAGCCCGCCGTAGAGGGCCGGGATGATGGCGATCACGATGAGCGCGGCCCTGGACAGCAGGGTGGTGCGGAAGCGGGAGAGTTCGGTGCGGATCAGGGAGAACATGCGTCACCTGGTTTCTGGGGTGGGTCCCGAGGGAGCGACGGAGGTCGCCGGAGTGGGGGCGAACGCGGCGGGAGCCCCCAGCACCTGCACGACGGCGGGTCGCAGGGGCAGGGCGCTCAGTCGATGCGTCGGGTCGAGGACGTCGTCGAGTTCACGCCGCTCCTGGCAGGTGGCGACGACGGTCAGGGCGCCCGAGCCGGCGCGGGCCGTGCGCTCGACGGTGAGCAGCGCTGCCCAGGCGGCCCGCCGCTCGCCGACGGTGCGGAGCTGGTCCACGTCGTCGACGACGAGCATGTCGGGAGACGGGATGAGCGCGAGGAGCAGGCTGAGGGTGAAACGCGCGATCGGTGCGGTGTCCCGGATCAGCTCGCCGCGATGGAGCCTGGCCTGGTGGAGGGACGCGGCAGCGGGATCATCGCCGAAGGCGTCCTCGAGCGCGCCGAGCAGGTCATTGGCCGCGGAGATCGTCCTGTCGACCTGCCGGGGTGAGGCGGCGGGCTTCCACCAGGGGCCGGCGAGCGTGAGTGCCTCGGCCACGTGGTGCCGCACGGTGAGTGTCTCGTCGAGCGGCGCCACGGTGGCGTTGGCCGCGATCCCGACCCGCCGCCGGACGGCACCGGCGCGGCGAGGAAGGGCGAGGCCGAGCACCGAGAGGCGGCCGTTCGAGGGCGCGAGCCGACCGGAGAGCGCGAGCGCCAGGGCGGTCCTGCCCGTGCCGGACGGGCCGGCGAGGACCGCGAGGACACCGGCGGGAACGGTGAAGGAGATGCCCTCGAAGACGGTGCGCTTCCCTGCCTGCAGGGTGAGACCGTCGACGACGACGGCGGGGGGCGCGTCCGCGGATAGATCCGGCCGGTGAACGAGCGGGATGAGGGTCATGACGTCCTTCGACTTTCAATACTTTGGGTATTCAATACCAATGGTATCGTCTTTGCAGGAGGGCAGATGACCACGCAGAAGGACACGCCGGACACCACGGCCGGACGACCACGGCGCCGACCGCGCCGGGAGGACGTACGTGCGGGACTGCTCGCGGCCGCATTGGAGGTCTTCGAGGAGATCGGCTACGTCGCGGCCCGGCTCGACACCATCGCCGAACGTGCCGGCTACACGAAGGGCGCGGTCTACTCGAACTTCGGGTCCAAGCAGGAGCTGTTCGCGACCCTCCTGGGTGAACGCCTCGCCGACACCGCCGCGGACGTCCTCAGCCAGCTCGACCACCTCACCTCGCTCGAGGAGACGATCGCGCGGACGGCCCGTCATCTCGCCCGCGGCGTCCTGCGCGAGCAGCGCTGGCACGCGCTCGTCGTCGAGTTCGCCCTCCAGGCGGGTCGCGACCCCGACGTGGGCGCCGTGTTCAGGGAGCACCGGCGCAACCGCCGCTCACTGCTCGCCACGACCCTCGCAGAGCGGGCCGCACCCTTTGGGGCGCCGTCCGACCCGGAGCACTACACCGTCTTCGCGACGATCCTGCTGGCCACCATCAACGGCATGGCCGTCGAATGCGCGGCCGATCCGGAGGCCGTCACGGAGGAGCAGATCACGGGCAGCATCTCCGCCGTCCTCCGCGCGGCCTTGGCGTCCTGAACCCGTGGACCGGCACGCCGCCCTGTCCGTCGTCGTCGCCCTGGTGCTGGCCTACGCCCTCTTCCTCGCCTGCCTCGCGGTCTACGCACGGCGGCACCCGGACGTGCTCTCGCTGACCGACGCAGTGCGCCTCGGCCCGGACATCCTCCGGCTCGTCCGGCGGCTCGCCGCGGACCGTGCACTGCCTCGTCGGAGCCGCCTGCTGCTCCTGGGACTCCTCGCCTACCTGCTGCTCCCGATCGACCTCGTTCCGGATGTCCTGCCCGTCGTCGGATACGCGGACGACCTCGTCCTGATCGCCGTCGTCCTCCGCGCGGTGGTGCGCTCCGCGGGCCCGGACGCACTGCGGCGCCACTGGCCGGGGTCCGACGGCGGCCTCCGCCTGGTGCGCGCCCTGGCCGGGCTCAGGGACCCGGGCGAGGATCGCAATACGGCGTAACGGAAACGCGGGCGCGTCTTTCGCCGAGGCGTAATCTCCTGCAGATGCAGCACTCACCGGGGCAGATCCCCACACTCGACCTCAGCAGCGCACGCTCCACCGATGGCTCCTTCACCCCCGGGTTCATCGAGGAACTGCGCACCGCCGCACACACCGTCGGCTTCTTCCACATCGTCAACTACGGCTCCGCACCAGGGCAGGTCGACGACCTCTTCGACATCACCCGCCGCTTCTTCGCCCTGCCGCTCGAGGAACGCCTGACGATCGTCAACCGCACCTCGCCGCACTTCCGCGGCTACGCCGGACTCGGCACCGAGATCACGCGCGGCCGACCGGACGCACGGGAGCAGATCGACTTCTCCCCCGAACGCGAGCCCGTCACCGACTACCCCGCGGACGAGCCCTACTGGCTCCTGCAGGGCCCGAACCTGTGGCCGCGCGAGGCGCTGCCGGAGCTCGAGGTCCGGGCCATGGAGTGGGCCGCCCTCATGTCCCGGGTCGGCGCTGAACTGCTCTCGGCCATCGCCGTCGCCCTCCACCTGCCGGAGGACTACTTCGCGGCGCCGTTCGAGGGAACACCTGCATGGATGGCGAAGCTCGTGCACTACGTGGGCGGCGTGGTCGAGGGCGCCGGTTCGCAGGGCGTCGGCTCCCACGCCGACTACGGCTTCGTGACGCTCCTGCTGCAGGACGCCGTCGGGGGCCTCGAGGTCCTCCCCCACGGGACCGAGCAGTGGGTCCCCGTCACGCCGATCCCGGGCGCCCTCGTGGTGAACCTCGGCGAGATGCTCGAGGTCGCCACCGAGGGCTACCTCGCAGCGACCGTCCACCGCGTCACCGCGCCCGCCCCCGGAGTCGACCGCTACGCCATCCCGTTCTTCTGGTCGCCCCGCCTGGATGCCGTGATCGAGCCGGTGCCGCTGACGGAGGAGCTGCGTGCCGCTGCCCGCGGCATCTCGGACGACCCCGAGAACCCCATGCTGTCCTCGTACGGCTCGAACGTCCTGAAGGGCCGCGTCCGTGCGCACCCGGACGTCACCGAGCTCCACCACCCGGAGCTCGCCCGCCGGTAGGCCGGTCGTCGCCCGGTCGGAGGATCGGCTCGCCCGTCACGGCACGGGACCGGACGGGACACGGGAACGACGACGGCGGCACCCGCGAGGGTGCCGCCGTCGCCGTCGTCCGGAAGGCTGTCAGGCCTCGCCCATCATGAGGCCCTCGATGGAGTGCTTCTGCGTGATCGGCGTCAGCTCGTCGACGACCGGGCACACCACGTGGCGCCGCACGCGCTCGGGCAGTGCGTCATGAAAGGGCTTCGTCACGGCCATGGAGTGGTGTTCCGCGTTCCCGGCTCCCGGCGCGTCGATGCCGAGCACCAGGACCGGCCGGGACTTCTGCGATTCGTTCCTCGTGCCGCGGTGGATGGTCAGCGCGGAGCGCGCCGAGATGTCTCCCATGCGCGGATACTTCCGCTCGGCGAGTGCCTCGTACCGCGGATAGGCGGACTTCGGCGGGAACATCTCGTGGTCGAAGCCCTCCGGCAGGTCCCACTGGGTCCCCGGTGCCACCTCGAAGGGCCCCATGTCCTCCTCGGTGTCCACCGCGGTGAGGTTGAAGGCGAGGGAGGTGAGCCGCCCGTGCTCCCTGGTCTCCGCCGGCATGGGGAAGTCACGGTGCCACGGCTGATTGACCGCACCGGGCCCGGGGACGTCGAACCCGAGCTCCACGATCTCGTAGTCCGGGCCGAGCACGGCTTCGCTGACCATGCGGACCCACGGGTGGTCCACGAGGTCCACCCAGCCGCGCAGCTGTTCCGGGTGGATCTCCACGTAGTGTCGCTTCGGGCCGCGGCCCACGGCGCCGTTCGGCCGTGCGAGGGCCTCGGCGAGGGCGGCGTCGATGTCCTCGCGCATTTCCGCGGCCCACTCGCGCGTGAAGGCGCCCTGCTGCGCGATCACCCCGCGGGTGTACAGCCCCTCGACGGCGGCGGCCGCCTCGGGGGTCGCGCCCTCCGGTACCGGGATCTCCCGGGGCGGCGTCCCTGCTGCGATGTCACTCATGCGTGTTCCCCCCTCGGTCCCATGACGATCTTCCGGATCTCGGCCACCGGCAGCTTCGGCTTCCGGTTCTCGTCCGTCAGTCCGTTGGCTTCCTGCAGCGTGTCGGTCAGCTGGGTGTAGCAGAAGCCCGAGAGGACCGGGCTGTCGTAGAGCGCGGAGAAGAGGGCCTGCAACCGACGGGCGAAGTCCTCGTCGGAGTCCGCCGTGGAGTAGCCCCACGTCTCGATGGGGCTGTTCGGTGCGTAGAGGATCCCGCCGAACTCGGACACCATCACGGGTTCGGTCCGGGGCAGGTCCGGCAGTACGCTCAATCGGCGGCCCGCCGGCCCCACTCCCCTGGCCACGATGTCGAACGCGGCGGCATCCCGGTAACTCGCATTCAGGTCCTCGTACGTGGTCGCGTAGTCGTGGATGGTGAAGAGGTCGGACTCCACGTGCTCCCAGCCGTCGTTGGAGATGACCGGTCGGGAGCCGTCGAGGGCCTTGGTGAGGTGGTACATGGCCTGGGCGAAGTGGCGCTGCTCGGCGCTGTGGGCGATCTGCTGCACGCCCCAGCTCTCGTTGAGCGGCACCCACGTGACGATGCAGGGGTGCGACCGGTCACGCTGGACCACGCTGACCCACTCGCGGGAGACCCGCTCCATGGCGGTGGGCGAGAACTCGAAGGTGCTGCCCATCTCGCCCCAGACGAGCAGGCCCAGCCGGTCCGCCCAGTACAGGAAGCGCGGGTCCTCGACCTTCTCGTGGAGGCGCGCCGCGTTGAAGCCGAGATCCTTGATCAGCTGGACCTCCTCGCGGAGGGCGTGCGCGTCGGGCGCCGCGAGGAGCGACTCCGGCCAGTAGCCCTGCTCCAGGACGGAGCGGACGTAGTAGGGCCGGTCGTTGAGCAGGAAGTGGCGCCCGGCGGTACCGACGCTGCGCAGGCCGAAGTAGGACCAGATCTCGTCGACGACGGACCCGTCGCCGTCGAGCAGGGCCACCGTCGCGTCGATGAGGCGGGGATCCTCCGGCGACCACAGCAGTGACTCGTAGGCCTGGCCGTTGGCCTGATGCGGGATGACGCAGTCCAGGACGACACGGGGCTGCGAGGCCGATGCCGTGTAGCTGCCGAGCGGGTGGCCCGCATAGCTGAGGTCCACGCGCACGGTCCGGGCGGTGTGCCGCTGCGGCGAGAGTTCGAGCTCGAGGCGGACCGATCCCTTCGGGACGTCCGGCTCCCAGACGGCGCCCTCGATGAACGCGGCCGGCACGGACTCGAGCCAGACCGGCTGCCAGATGCCCGTGGTGCGGTGGTACCAGATGACGTGGGGGTCCTCCAGCCAGTCCTGCTTGCCGCGGGGCTGGGCGACGTCGTGCGGATCATCCTCGGCGCGCACCACCAGGGACAGCTCGGGGGCGGCCGCCGCATGATCGGTGATGTCGAAGCTGAAGGGGCTCTGGCCGCCCTCGTGGGACCCGACGAGGGCACCGTTGATCCAGACCGTGGCCCGGTAGTCGACGGCACCGAAGTGCAGCAGCAGGCGGTCGTCCGGTGCGGACCTCCCGCTCTCGACGACGTCCGCCCGGGTGAGGATGCGCCGGTACCAGACCACGGGGTGGAAGGTCGTGTCGTTCACGCCGGATCGGACGGACTCCGGCGGATACGGGACGGTGATGGTCAGGGGGAACGGCGTCGCCCCCGCGAACCAGTCGTCGGCGACGCCGGCGTCCTCGTCGTCGTACCTGAAGTCCCACTCTCCCCCGAGATCCGCCCACCCGTGGCGGACGAGTTGAGGCCGGGGGTAGGTCCCGTCCTGGAGGCTGGCCGTCGACACATCTGGATTCCGCATGCCGATATCCTGCCGCAGATTTTCAGCGCTGTAAAGACAACCTCACGAAGACAGGACGGCTGCCGCGACCGGGGCGCTCTCCCGCACGATGAGCGAGTGGGAGACGATGCGGTGGCGGCCGATGCCCTGGTAGCCGTCGATCCGCTCGCCGAGGAGCTGCAGGGCGGTCGCCGCCAGTTCACGCTTGTCCGGGGCGATCGAGGTGAGGGTCGGTGTGGCCCAGCGCCCCAGCTCGGTGTCGTCCCAGCCGACGACGGCGACATCCTCCGGCACGCGCACGCCGGCGGTCCGGAGGGCGTAGAGCGCACCCGTGGCGAAGCGGTCGTCACGGCAGACCAGGCCGTCGAGGCCGAGCCCCGCCTCCAGTGCCTCGCGGACGGCGCGGGCGCTCTCCTCGGGCGTGAAGTCGGTGACCGACAGGATCAGCCGGGGATCGAGCGGCATGCGCGCGTCGACCAGGCCCTGCTGGTAGCCGAGGAGCCGCTGGTCCGTGGATCCGGTGACATCGCCCTCGACCACGCCGAGGAAGGCGATCCGCCGCCTGCCCTGCGCCAGGAGATGCGCCACGCCCTCCTGGGCCGCGACGACGTTGTCGATCATCACGTGGTCGGCGGTGACGGGCATGGTGGACTCACCGAGCAGCACCACGGGCACGTCCCGCTTGAGCCTCGCGACCTCCATCGAGTTCATGCTCACGGGGTGGAAGATGACGCCGTCCACCACCCCGGCCTCGCGGTCGTTCAGCACCGCGCGCTCCGCTGCAGGGTTGCTCAGCGTCTGCTCGACCAGTACCCGGTAGCCGCGCGCGCTCGCCTCCTCGGCGATGTACCGGGAGAGCTCCGAGAAGTAGGGGTGGTCGATCTCGGGGATGGCCAGGGCGATCATGCCGGTCTTCCCCGTCGCCAGGCGCCGCGCCGTGAGATTCGGCTTGTACCCGAGCTCGTCGATGGCCTGCTGGACCTTCCGCCGCATCTCCGGCGTCACGTGGGGGTAGTCGTGGACGACGTTCGACACGGTCTTCATCGATACACCGGCGACCGCCGCCACATCGGCGAGTCGGACTTTTCTCATCTGCTGCTCCTCGGGCTCACCCCAAGTCTAGGACGGGTGGCAATGCGCCCCGTCGCCTCCGGGAGCAGGGCCCGGGAAGGGACTCTGGACAGTTTTTTTACAGCGCTGTAAGCTCGGTCACACGCCGCGCCATTCACTACGCGGCGTGCACGTTTTCAACGAGGAGGACACCATGATCCATACGAAGCGATCCCTGCGCGGGCGCCTGAGGGCTGCAACGGCCATCGGCGCCGTCGCGCTGCTCGGACTAACCGCATGCGGCGGCTCCGGTGGCGAAGAGGCTGCCAGCGAGTTCACCGGCGAATACACCGGACCCGCGGTGGAACTCTCCTTCTGGAACGGGTTCACGGGCGGCGACGGGCCGTTCATGGAACAGATGATCGAGGACTTCAACGCCGAGCACGAGAACATCAAGGTCAGCTCGAACACCATGCAGTGGGCGGACTTCTACCAGCGGCTCCCGGCGGCCGTGACGGCCGGCGAGGGACCCGACGTCGGCGTCATGCACCTCGACCAGCTCTCCACGATGGCCGCGCGCAACGTGATCGTCCCGGTCGACGACCTCGCCGAGACGCTGGAACTGAGCGGCGACGACTTCACCAAGGAGGTCTGGGACGCAGGCGTCTACCAGGACGAGCGGTTCGGCATCCCCCTGGATGTCCACTCCCTGGCCATGTACTACAACACGGAGCACTTCGAGAAGGCCGGCATCACCGAGGCTCCCACCGACGCAGCGTCCTTCGAGGACGCGCTCACCAAGCTCCAGGCCGCCGGCTACGAGAACCCGTTCTGGATGCCGACGCTGTGGCCCAGCCACCTGATGAACCTCTCCCTCCAGTGGCAGTACGGCAACGAACCGTATGACGCCGAGGCATCCAAGGCCAACTTCGCCTCGCCGGAAGGCCTCGAGGCCATCGATTGGCAGCGGAGCATCGTCGAGGACGGCTACAGCCCCTCGTCCGTGGCGATCGACTCGCAGTACGTCGCGTTCAAGAACGGCGAGACGTCGATCACCTGGGACGGCATCTGGCAGGTCAACGACCTCGACGCGTCCGGCCTGCCGTACGCGGCGGCTCCCATTCCCACCATCGGGGACGAGCAGGCCGTCTGGGCCAACTCGCACAACTTCTTCCTCCCCCGCCAGGCGCAGCCGGACCCGGACAAGCAGAACGCGGCCAAGGTGTTCATCGCCTGGCTGAGCGAGAACTCGGCCGAATGGGCCGGTTCGGGCATGATCCCCGCCCGTGAGTCCGTCCGTGCCGCCGGCGCCCTCGAGGGCCTCCCCCAGGCTCCCATCGCCGAGCAGATCGATTCCATGCGGTTCCTTCCGGCCGTCCCCGGCATCGGGGCCGTGCAGACGGAGACCCTCGAGGTCGCCGTCAGCAAGGCCGTCCTCGGAGAGGAATCGCCGGAAGACGCCATGACCGAGGCAGCGGACAACGCCTCGAAGCTCATGGAAGAGAACAAAGCGTCGTTCGGAGAGTAAGCACCATGACCACGCTGAGGGAACGAGAAGGGGGTGCCCCCGCACGTAAGGGGGCACCCCGCCCGTCGGGGACGGCGTCGCCGTCCCGAGAGATCCGCAAGCAGGCGGCAGCCACGCCCTGGCTCTTCCTGGCCCCGTACCTGGTCCTGTTCATCGCCTTCGTGCTCGTCCCGATCGTGTTCGGCGCCTGGATCAGCCTGCACACCTGGGACTACACGCGCCCGCTCAAGCCCTTCGTCGGCCTCGAGAACTACGCCGAGCTCTTCCGGTCCGGCAGCGGGCAGTTCACCAACTTCTGGGGATCGATGCGCGCCACAGGCATCTTCACCCTGTTCAGCGTGCCGCTCCTGCTCACCATCCCGCTCGCCGTGGCACTGCTCATGGCGAAGAAGTTCCCGGGCCGCAACTTCTTCCGGGCCATCTACTTCGCGCCCTATGTCCTGGGTGTCGCCGTCGTCGCCGTGATGTGGCGCTACCTGCTCGACAACAACATCGGCCTCGTCAACTACTACCTCGGCCTGGTCGGCCTGCCGAACGACATCGCCTGGACCACCTCCACCCCGGCCGCCTGGGTGGCTCTCGTCGGGGTGACCGTGTGGTGGACCCTCGGCTTCAACGCCGTCATCTACCTGGCCGGCCTGCAGGACATCCCCTCGGAGCTCTACGAGGCGGCCCGCATGGACGGGGCCAGCCCGTGGCAGCAGTTCGTCAATGTGACGCTGCCCGGTCTCCGGCCGGTGCTGTCCTTCGTGACCCTCACCACGCTGATCGCGTCGGTGAACATGTTCGGCCAGTCCTACCTGATCACCCAGGGCGGCCCGGGCAGGGAGACCCGCACCGCGATCTACCAGATCGCGGACACGGGCCTCCGTAACTTCCAGATGGGTAGCGCAGCCGCCATGAGCTACGTCCTGACCCTCTTCCTCATCTGCCTGAGCCTCGTGGTCTTCTGGCTGTTCCGCGAACGGAAGGACGCCCGATGAGCTCGAGTGTCGAGACACGCACCCCCCGCAGGACCGAGCCGGCCGAGAAGCCGCAGCGCAGGCTCCAGCCCCGGACCGTCCTCAAGATCGTCCTCCTCGCGCTGGTGGCACTGATCTTCGTCAGTCCGCTCATCTTCATGATCGTGACGTCGTTCAAGACGCGGAGCGACGCGACGGCGATCCCGCCGTCGTGGATCCCGAATCCCTTCTCGCTCGACGCGTACAAGGAGATCCTCGCCCCAGGGACCAACACCCCGGTCCTCCGGTGGTTCGCGAACAGCATGCTGGCCGCGATCATCCACTCGGCGCTCGTCGTGGTCACCGCGTCGCTGGCCGCGTACCCGCTGGCACGGATGAACTTCCGCGGGAAGAAGATCGTCTTCGCGGTCATCGTCGCCACCCTGCTGGTCCCCCCGGTCATCCTGGTCATCCCGAACTACCTGCTCGTCAGCGAACTCGGCTGGCTGAACTCGCTCATCGCGATCATCGTGCCCACGGCGGCCTCGGCGTTCGGCGTGTTCTTCATGCGGCAGTTCTTCATCTCGCTGCCGGACGACCTGGAGGAGGCGGCGCGGATCGACGGCGCCAACCGCTTCCAGATGTTCACCCGGATCATCCTGCCGCTCGCCAAGCCCGCCATGGCGACGCTCGCCCTGCTGGCCTTCCTGGGCAACTGGAACGACTTCCTGTGGCCCGTCTACGTGCTCTTCACACCCGAGGTGCAGACCCTGCCCCCCGGCCTGTCGACGCTGCAGTCGGCGAACGCGGTCCGGTACGACCTCCTGATGGCCGGTGCCGTGATCGCCAGCCTTCCCGTCCTCGCGCTCTTCGTGTTCCTCCAGCGCTTCATCATCGAGGGCGTCTCACGGTCCGGGGTCAAGGGGTGAACCCTCCGCTCCTGCGTCGGGTCCTCGGCCTGCTGGCGGTCGGTGCGCTCGCCGCAGCGACCGCCGGCTGCTCGCCGTCGGACACCCCCGACGACGCGGCCCCGGCCGAGGAGGCGAACGCCACCCGTGTGCTCGACGAGGAGTTCGCGGACCCGGACATCCTCGAGGTCGACGGCGTCTACTACGCGTACGCCTCCGCCGGCAACCGCAAGAACGTCCAGGTCGCGACGTCGACCGACCTCCTCGAGTGGGAGATGCTCGACGACGACGCCCTGCCGGAGCTGCCGTCCTGGACCATCCCGGGCAAGACCTGGGCGCCCGAGGTGACCGAGGTGGCGGACGGGCAGTTCGTCCTGTACTTCACCACGACGAACTTCAAGCCCGCCCTCCAGTGCATCGGCGTAGCGACGTCCACCGATCCGGCGGGACCCTTCACGGTGGCCGGTGACCGGATGCTGGTGTGTCCGGAGGCCGAGGGCGGCGCGATCGACGCCAGCACGTTCGCCACGGACACCGGCCTCAATCTCGTCTGGAAGAACGACGGCAACTGCTGCGACAAGGACACCTGGATCCAGACGGCTCCGCTCTCGGCCGACGGCCTGGCGCTGGCGGGACCGACCACGAGGCTCGTCAAGCAGACGCTCGACTGGGAGGGCCTGCTGGTCGAAGCGCCGACCGTGGTCCCGCGCGACGACGGCTTCGCCCTCCTGTACTCCAGCAACTTCTACGGGGACAGCTCCTACAACGTGGGGTATGCAACCGCCCCGGCACTGGAAGGCCCGTGGGAGAAGTCCCCCGAGCCCATCCTCTCCTCCGACTCGTTCGGCGGGGACCGCTACATCGGGCCGGGCGGGCAGGATCTCGCGACGGCACCCGACGACACCACCTACCTGCTCTTCCACAGCTGGGACGCCGCGGTCACCTACCGGTCGATGCATGCCGAACCCGTCGAGTGGCAGGGCTCCGACCTGCAGTTCACGCAGGAGTGAAACGGACGATCCGGGTTCTGTAAAGGCGTGCACCGGGCCCGCCGGCCGCTATGCCACGCGGCGGGCCCGCGTCAGGATGAGGACCGAGGGCGCACCCCGTGGTGCACGGCCGAGACCGATTCGGTGGGGACGTCGCTGGCTGCGACGAGGCGCTCCGCGTTCCATCCGACGCGGGCCCACGACGGTCCCGCTCCGATTCCAGCGAAGGATCCATCCCGATGAACACGAAGAGTCTCCTCGCAGTCCCCGTCCTCGCCCTCGGCGCCGTCGCCCTGGCGGGATCACCGGCCATGGCCGCGGACGGCACCTACTCGTCCACCCTCGGCCAGCTCAACGGCACCACGGGTACCGGCACCGTCACCCTCGACGTCGTCGGCGACCAGGCCACCGTCAACCTGCAGGTCTCCGGCCTGGCGCAGACGTTCATGGGCGCGCCGTACCCGCACGTGCAGCACATCCACGGCGGAGCCGCGGGCGTGTGCCCCACGCCCGCCGCGGACACCAACGCGGACGGCATCATCAGTGTCACCGAGAGCGCGCCGAGCTACGGCGGTATCCTGACGACCGTCACCACCTCCGGTCCCACCACTCCGGCCGAGGCGCTCAACACGCAGCTCGGCGGCCAGGGCGGGAGCTACGCGGTGCAGCGCACCTTCACGATCGACGCCGCGACCGTGGCGGCGCTCGAGAACGGCACGGCGGTCTTCAACGTGCACGGACTGGACCCGGCGACCACCCCGTCCACGCCCGAAGCCTTCAACGCGCCGAGTGACCTGACCCCGGATCTCCCCCTGGGCGCCACCTCCCCCGCGCTCTGCGGAACCCTGGTCAAGACCCAGATGGGTGCCATGCCGTCCGGCGGCGCGGATACCGGCGTGGCCGTCGAGGCGTCGTCGAACACCACCGGCATGATCGCCCTGAGCGGCGGACTGGTCCTCGTGGCCGCGGTCGGCGGCACCTACGCCGTCCGCCGGAGCACGGCGAAGGCCTCGTAGCCTCGGCTCGGCAGTGTGGCGGGAAGCCGCCGTCGGCGCCTACCGGTGCCGACGGCGGCTTCCGTACGTCCGGGCCGTCCCGCCGAGCGCCCGCCCGGGGAGGGTCACGCCGATCCGGGCGGGTCGACCCAGCGGATCCGGATGGGACCGCGGGCATCGCGGTCCACGCCCTCGCCGTGCTGCGTGACCTCCACCCGCCCCTCCGCGGCCAGGTCGAAGGCCAACCGGCGGGCGGCGGGCATCAACTCCCGCCACGTCCCGCCTCCGATGCTCCGCGCCGCGTCCGACGGGCAGAGCGTCTTCTCCGGCCCGCGCTGCTCCGCGATACGGAGGATCTCCGCCCGCAGCTCGCTCTCGGACGGCTGATCAGGCATGCCCGGGACGTTCCGGCGGCGAACCGGCGTCGCGCTTTCCGGTCGGACCCTGTGCCCGGCCCGACCGCTTCGGGTGCTCCGACCGCTTCGACTGCTCGGTGTCATTCGACTGCTCGGTGTGTTTCGGCTGCTGGGCCCGGTCCGCGCGATCCACCCGGCCGGCCTGCTCCGGCCGCTTCGGGTGCAGGGCGTCGAGCTCCTCGAGGGCGGCGGTCCAGCGGGCCGCGCGCTCGGCCGCGGTCTGGTCCCACCAGGCGGTCCCGCGTTCGCCGAGCCCCTCCTTCGCGAGCTGCACGGTCCGCCGCGCGCGCGGCAGCGCTGCGCCGTCGTCGCCCTTGGCACTGGTGCGGACGCCGGAGCGGCCGCGGCCGAGGTGGGACATCAGCCGGGCCCGCACATCCCCGGGAAGAGTGGGATCGGTCTTCCGCCAGCGCCGTCCGCTGTGGAGGAAGAAGCGTTCGTCGTCGGTGGTGTTCGCGAGATCCAGCATGCCGGCCTCAGCTCGACGAACCGGGCGGGCCGACGAGCAGCAGAACGGTGAAGACGACCGAGATCCCGACGATCGCGACGAACAGGGCCACGAGCGGGCTCCGCAGCACCCAGGCCTGCACCTGCTCGGCGGGATTGCGGGGTGCGTCGGCGCCCGGGGCCAGCCGCCACCCACCGCCCAGCCGGCCGCGACGCTCGATCCACCGCTCGAAGGGGACGGTCGCGAAGGGGATGATCGCGGAGGCGAGGCCGAGCAGGCCCGTCACCACAGGCCAGCGCTGGTTGATCCAGATGAAGATTGTGGTCACCACGAAGCAGAGGAACACGAAGCCGTGGACGGCGCCCGCGGGTGGCACGAGGGCCTCCGTGGTGCGCGTGACGTACTTGAGGAGCATGCCCAGCAGCAGGAAGGCCCAAGTCACCGCCTCGGCCACGGCGACGGTGCGGAAGAGCGTGCGGGGATTCATGGTCTGCTCCTGGTTCACGGTGGGTACCGCCAATTCTTCCATCCCGTCCCGTCCGTGCCCGACGCCGGACACGGAGAAGCCCCGGAGCCGTCCACTCCGGGGCCTCAACCGAACAGGATCAGGACTTGAAGGCGTCCTTGACGTTCGTCGCGGCGTCCTTCACGTTCTCGCCGGCCTGCTTGGTCGTCGCCGACGCCTGGTCCGCCTGGCCCTCGGCCTTCAGATCATGGTTGTCGGTGGCGTCGCCCACGGCCTCCTTGGCCTTGCCCGACAGTTCCTCGGCCTTGTTCTTCGCCTTGTCGATGAAGCTCATGTGCGTGTCCTTCCGCTGGGTTGCTGGTGTTCTCCCGTCCCGGGAGGTCCCGGGACGGGCGTTACTGCGTAACGTTCCTGGTCCTCGACGTCGAGGTGCTGACGTCGACGATGATGGCGACCGTCCGGGGCATCGCCTCGAGCGAGCCGGCGAGGCGTTCCACCGCTCCGCCGCGGATGGAGCGCACGGTGTCGCCGATGGACGCGCGGTGGTCCACCGTGGTGCGGATGGTGACGTCCGGCGCGGTGGAACTCCCCCGCAGCACGCTCCGCGACTTCTCCACGCCCGGCAGGCGCTCGATGTCCGCGTTGAGTGCTCCCTCGAGGACGGTCGGGTTGATCGTGACGAGCCCGTTGTCCTCGGCTCCGTGGAGCCGGTAGGTCCGGGTCCGACGACGCCTGGGGACCTGCGCCGCGAGCCAGGCCAGCCCCAGGAGGGCCAGCAGGACGCCGACGCCGGCGGCACCACCGAGGACGGCGGGTGCCGCGGCGGTCGCCGCAGGATCGACGTCGAGCAGTGGTGCCCCGTTCTCAGGAGCGGCCGCGCCGGGGATCACGGTGTCGAGGAGTCCTGCGGTGGCCACGACGAGTGCGGCGGCGCCGAGCAGGAGCAGGACACCGATGATGGCGAGCCAGGATCGGTTGAGTGCGGCGGGTGACTGCCTCATGGCCGTGTCCTTTCCGAAGCGGTGGGTAGGGTGCGCAGATGCTGGTCGGTCATCGGGTCAGTCATCGTGCTCCGTCCGGATGATCGTTCGGACCCGCGGAGCGGATTCCAGGCCCAGGTCGTCCACTGAAGACTGGACGGCATTCCTGACCGTTTGCTGAAGATCATCTGTGGACAGGAGGTAGGTCGTGACGGACAGCTTCAGCCGGGAGCCCCGGAGGCTGCTTCTGGCCGACGAGACGCCATCGATCTGCTCAGCCCGTGCGGCGGCGAAACGCTCCACCGCCGATCGGCTGAGTACCGTCGTCGTCCCCTCGGGTCCACCCCACGTGGATCCGGCCGTCAGGAGCGTGCGGCGCCCGGGCACCAGGGCCGCGAACAGCAGCACCAGCCCGAGGACCGTCAACACCGCGACGGCTGCGTACAGGGCGGGCGAGCCCCAGGCGAGACCGGAACCCGCCGTGAGCGAGCCCTCGGCGAGGGTGGTGTCACCGGTCAGTCCTGCGATACCGGCCCACGCGAGTGCGGCTCCGCCGAGGACCAGGACCAGTGCCGTGACGGTGGCCGGGACGGTACGGCTGGGGCGGCGCCTCAGCGTCCGGGTAGGTGTGCTGCTCATGCGAGGCTCCTTCCCCTACCGGCCGTGCCGGTCTCGAGGGAAACGATGGTGACGTCGATGCGGCCCACGTGGACCGCCGCCGTCCGCTCCAGGACCTCCGTGACGTGGCTGCGCAGCTGCTCGGTCCCCGCGCGCAGCGGCGTGGGGTAGAGCATCGCGACGGTCAGGGAGACGAAGGCCGTGGTCCCGTCGAGATCGACCTCGGCCTGCGGGCGGGCGTCGAGGTCACCGGAGGCGCCGAGGCCGAGCAGTCCTCCGCTTCGTCCGCCGATGAACGGCAGCTCGGAGGCGGCCTGTCCGGCGATCTTCCGCAGGACCTTCTCCTTGGTGACGAGGGTGCCCCTCGTCGACGGGTCGCCGTGCGTGCTTCCGGCAGGGTCGAGGACACCGGGCGCTGGGCCCGCGAGCGTACTCATGGCGCTCAGCCCTTCGAGCTGCGGCGGCTCAGCAGGTCCTGGACGTCGAGCCTGCCCTCGAGGTAGCGGCCGATGAGCAGGCCCACCGCCGCGAAGAAGACGACGGCGATGAACTGGAGGAAGCCGCCGAAGACGGCGACGATCCCCAGCAGGAGACCTGCGAATAATCCGATGGTGCTGCGCGACATGATGCTGTCCTGTCTGGTGGGCTGATGGTGGCGTCGGTCCGTGCCCGTGCGGCGGGTTCTTTCCGCCGCACGGGCGGAGCCGCAGGTGCTACTCGAGTTCGGTGCCGCTCTTGGACGAGTCGTCCTCGTCGTCGTCACCCGGCAGGTGCACGTCGGTGACGTTCACGTTGACCTCGAGGACCTCGAGCCCCGTGGCACGCTCCACCGAGTTCACGACGTTGCGACGGATGTTCTCGCTGACCTCGACGATCGAGCTGCCGTACTCCACGACGATGCTCACGTCGATCGCGGCCTGGCGCTCGCCCTTCTCGACGCTCACTCCGCCGCTCACGTTCGTCTGCGAGCCGGGGATGCGCTCGGTGATCTGGTTGAAGGCGCGGCGGGCTGCGTTCCCCATCGCGAAGACGCCGGGCACCTCGCGGGTGGCAACACCGGCGAGCTTCTGCACGACCGTCTCGGCGATGGTGGTGCTGCCCTTGTCGGTCTGCAGGGGGCCCTTGCGGACGGGCGCTGCGGACTCGGAGCCGGTGGTGGACTTCTGGGCGGTGGCGGTCTCGACCATGATGCGTATCCTTTACTGTCGTTGCGTTCAGCTGCGTCGTACACAGGTAAGTCGTCCGGTCCACCGCAATCCGCACGCACCAGTTCCGAGACCTGCGTCACAGAACGTCGGAGGTGGGTGATCCACTGGCCGCTCCCGACGAAAGGACCCCGGCGCATGTTCCTGCTCGATGCCGACGGTAGCTCCGACCGGCAGGACCTGGTGTTCTCGGCGACGGACCTCGTCACCGCCTCGGAGTGCGGGTACCGCCTGCTGCGCGTCCTCGACGAGAAGCTGGGGCGTGCCCCGCGGGCCTCCTTCGCCCCGGACGGGATGCTGCAGCGGGCCGCCGTCCTCGGCGACGTCCACGAGCACAGGATCCTCGACGAGCTCGTGGCCGACCACGGCGTCTGGTCGCCGGGCAACTCGGGGGGCGTGTACGACGTCGAACCCGCGAACTCGATGGACCGCGCCACCCTCACGACCAAGCACGAGGAGTCCCTGACCGCCCTCGGCTCAGGGGCGTCGGTGGTGTTCCAGGCGGCGTTCTTCGACGGCACGTTCCATGGCCGCTCCGATTTCCTCGTGCGCCAGGAGGACGGAGCGTACGCGGTCTGGGACACGAAGCTCGCCCGGCACGCGAAGGTGGGAGCGCTGCTGCAGCTCGCCGCCTACGGGGACCAGCTGCAGGCAGCCGGTATCCCGACGTCGCCGAAGGTGACACTCGTGCTCGGTGACCGGTCGAGGAGCACCCACAGCCTCACGGACCTGCTGCCCGTCTTCCGGGAGCGCCGGGCGCGCTTCCTCGACCTCGTCGAGGCGCACCGCAGCGGGTCCGCGCCGGTGGAATGGGGCGACGGCGGGCACTCGGCCTGCGGTCGGTGCGACTACTGCGCCGAGCAGGTGGTCGCCGCGCGGGACCTGCTGCTCGTGGCCTCGATGACCGGTGACCGCCGGGCGCGGCTCCGGCGTGAGGGCATCACCACGATCGACCAGCTGGCGGCGATACCCGAGAGACCCGACGACGCGTCCCTCACCCGGCTGCGGGACCAGGCTCGGCTGCAGACCGGGGTGGGAGCGGTGGACGGCACCGTCTCCTACAGTGACGCGGAGGGGACGGAGCACTCCGTCTCCTACCGGATCCTCCCGGAGCACACCCTCGCCGCCATCCCTGCTCCCAGCCCCGGGGACATCTTCTTCGACTTCGAGGGCGATCCCCTGTGGCAGGACCCGGCGGACGGGCGGTGGGGCCTCGAGTACCTGTTCGGCGTCGTCGAGCAGCCCGCCGCCGGGCCGGGCGCCTCCGCCGAACCATCCTTCCGGCCCTTCTGGGCCCACTCCCGGGCCGAGGAAGGTACCGCCCTGATGCAGTTCCTCGACTACGTGGACGAGCGGCGCCAGCAGTATCCGGACCTGCACATCTACCACTACGCCGCCTACGAGAAGAGCGCCCTGCGCCGCCTCTCGCTCCAGCACGTCATCGGTGAGGACGCCGTGGACACGCTGCTGCGCGAGGGGGTCCTGGTGGATCTCTACGAGACCGTGCGGCACAGCCTCCGGATCTCCGAACGGTCCTACAGCATCAAGAAGCTCGAGCCCCTGTACATGGGGGCCACCCTCCGCGCGGGGGACGTGACGGACGCGGGCGCCTCGGTGGTCGCCTACGCCGCCTACTGCGCCGCGCGCGACGCCGGTGACGCCGAGGAGGCTGCGGCGATCCTCGAGGGCATCAGCGACTACAACCGCTATGACTGCCTCTCCACGCTGAAGCTGCGGGACTGGCTCCTCGGGCTCGCACCCGAGTCCGAGGAGGCGTCGCGGTCCGCGTCCGGTGCTGGTCCGGAATCACCCGGAATGGACCCCGCCGGCGGCAGCAGCACCGATGCTGCTGCCGATGCCCGTGCCGATGCCGTTCCCCAGGCTCCACCCGAGGCCGAGGAGACGCAGCTCCAGGACTATCTCGCGGGCCTGACTCCGGCCGCTGCCATGGAGCCCGGTCCGCGTGCGGTGGCCCTGGTCGCCGCCGCCGTCGGCTATCACCGGCGTGAGCGGAAGCAGTTCTGGTGGGCCCACTTCGACCGCCTCGCAGCACCGACCTCGGAGTGGGAGCAGTCCAGGGAGGTGATGCCCTTCCGCACCGTCGACGTGATCAGCGACTGGGAGAAGCCCACGTCCCGGTCCAACCCCGTGCGCACCCTGTCGGTCACCGCACGGCTCGAGGCGGGCGCGGACTTCCGGACCGGGGGCACCTACTTCGCCCTCTACGACGCGCCCGTCCCCGAGGACGCCGACAGCACGGACAGCAGTGGTCCCGGCCGTGGCGGGTGGTTCGGGGTCGAGGTGGTGGAGCTCGCCGAGGACGAAACCGGCCTGACCACGGCTACCGTCCGGGAGAAACTGAGGCGCGGCGCACCGGAACGCAGTGAGCTGCCGGTGGCCCTGGGACCGGACCAGCCGATCATGACGGGGTCCATCCAGGCAGCTCTGCTCGACCTGGCTGCCCACGTGGGCCGCGCCCTGCCGAATGTTCCCGCCGGACCCGCCCTGGACCTCCTGCGTCGCGTGCCGCCCCGGCTCCTCGACGGCGGCGCTCTTCCCGCCGTCCGCCCCGGGGACGGCGGCTACGCCGAGGCGATCACGGCGGCCCTGCTGCGCCTGTCGGAGTCCTACCTCGCCGTCCAGGGGCCGCCCGGGACGGGCAAGACGCATGTCGGGGCGGACGTGATCTCCCGGCTGGTGGCGGACGGCTGGAAGATCGGCGTCGTCGCACAGTCCCATGCGGTCGTCGAGAACCTGCTCTGCCGCGCCGTCGACGCCGGCGTCCCGCCCGGACGCGTGGCGAAGAAGCCGAAGGACGTGGATGCCGACCTCCCGTGGGGGCAGCGCTCGGACACGGACGTCGCACGCCTGGTGTCCGGTGACGGCGGCTGCCTCGTCGGGGGCACGGCCTGGACCATGACGGGGAAGAACGTGCCGCCCAAATCGCTCGATCTCCTCGTCATCGACGAGGCCGGGCAGTTCTCGCTGGCGAACACGATGGCGGTCGCGCAGGCGGCCCGGCGGCTGCTGCTCCTCGGGGATCCGCAGCAGCTTCCACAGGTCACCCAGGGAACCCACCCCGAGCCGGTCGACGAATCAGCGCTCGGCTGGCTCTCCGACGGACACGCCACCCTGCCCGCCGACCTCGGCTACTTCCTCGCGGACACCTGGCGGATGCACCCGGCACTGTGCCGTGCGGTCTCCACCTTCGCCTACGAGGGCCGGCTCTCCACGGCGCCCGCGGCGGAGTCGCGGCTGCTCGGCGGTGTGGAGCCGGGAGTCGGGTGTGTGCTGGTCGAGCACACGGATCATGCGACGTCCTCCCCCGAGGAGGCGGCGGAGGTCGTCCGTCAGGTCGAGCTGCACCTCGGCCTGCCGTGGGTCGCGGACGCCGGGGCGCCGGCCCGGGCGTTGGACCAGGCCGACCTCCTGGTGGTCGCCGCCTACAACGCACAGGTGCAGCTCGTCCACGGGGCGCTGGCCGCTGCCGGGTACCCGCGGGTGAGGGTGGGGACGGTGGATCGGTTCCAGGGTCAGCAGGCCGTGGTGGTGATCGTCAGCATGGCTGCGTCCTCCGCCGCCGAGGCACCGCGGGGCATCGGTTTCCTGCTGAACCGGAACAGGATCAACGTGGCGGTCTCGCGCGGACAGTGGCGAGCCGTGATCGTGCGCTCGCCCCGGCTGACCCATCACATGCCCTCGACTCCCGCCTCCCTGGAGGAGCTCGGTGCATTCATCGGCCTGTGCGGCGGAGCGGCCGGACCCGCGGACCGACGGTAGGTCGCCACGACCGGCGGTCGACGGAGAGGGCGTTAACGAAGAAGCAGGCCGGACCGGGGTCCGACCTGCTTCTCGCGAAAAGATCTAGTGGAAGATCCGAGCCTTAGAGGGGCTGGATGTTCGACGCCTGAGGACCCTTGGGGCCCTGCTCGGTGTCGAAGCTGACCTTCTGGTTCTCATCAAGCGAGCGGTAGCCGCTTGCGTTGATGGCGGAGAAGTGTGCGAACACATCTGCGCTTCCGTCGTCGGGAGCAATGAATCCAAAGCCCTTTTCAGCGTTGAACCACTTCACGGTACCTGTTGCCATTTTTGTTTTATCCTTCTGAAATTCAGACGCGCTCCGACTTTCGGAACGCCCCAGTCGCGGCGTGCTTGTCCGCTTTTTCAGAGACGCGGCTTGTCCCGCGAGGGCTAAACCGCGCGAAATACAAATGCGCAACACTACAACCGAGACCCACTTAACCAAACCTTGTACGGTTCTGGCAAGCAGGGAGCTGAAGGTTTCTGTTTTCGCGGCCTTCTGGTAGGCCTAGACCGCCACCGGATGCATGGCTCCGGCGAGCAGTTCGAAGGACCGCAGCCACGTCTCGGTGGTGCTCGCCTGGGTGGCGACGATGAGTTCGTCGGCCTCCACCCGCGCGGAGAACTGCTCCAGGTAGTCCCGGACCACCCCGGGTGTCCCGACGGCACTGTAGCGGGCCATGTCGCTCATCTGCTGTCCACCCGGGGACGCGAGGATCGCCTCCGACTCCTCCCGCGTGAAGGTCTGGCCGCGGCCGAGCAGGAGCGTGACGCGACGCAGCATCGCCTCGTGGAACTCGTGGTGCGCATCACCGGGGCTGTCCGCGGCGATGACATTGATCCCCGCGATGAAGTGGGGCTTCTCCGCCTGCGCGGAGGGCTTGAACTCCCGGCGGTAGATGGCGGCGGCATCCAGCAGCGCCTGCGGGGCGAAGTGCGACGCGAATGCGAACGGCAGGCCGAGGGCGGCCGCCAACCGGGCCCCGAAGAGCGAGGACCCGAGGATGTACAGCGGCACGTCGGTCCCCCGGCCGGGTGTCGCCTGCACGCCGGGTACGCGCGTGTCACCGGTGAGGTAGCCCTGCAGCTCCAGGACGTCCTGAGGGAAGCTGTCCGCGGACATGGGATCCCGGCGGAGCGCCCTCGCCGTGTTCTGGTCGCTCCCGGGTGCACGCCCGAGCCCGAGGTCGATCCGCCCCGGGTGGAGGCTCTCGAGGGTCCCGAACTGCTCCGCGATGGTCAGCGGCGAGTGGTTGGGCAGCATGACGCCGCCCGACCCGAGCCGGATGGTCGACGTGTGCGCCGCCACGTGGGCGATCAGGACGCTCGTCGCCGAGGAGGCGATGCTCCCCATGTTGTGGTGCTCGGCGTACCAGACGCGGCGATAGCCCCACGCCTCGGCGTGCTGCGCGAGGAGGACGCTGGACGCGAACGTCTCCGCCGGCGTCGAGCCTTCGGCGACCTGAGCGAGGTCCAGGATGGACAGGGGAATGGTCATGGAGTGCCTCTCGATGCGTGCCGCCCAGGACGATGGAAGCCATGGGCCCTGTGGAGGGAACGGTTGCCCGGGCACATCTATTTCCACGATGCAGTGCACCCGGGGCGCGTGGGGGCCCAGAGGAGCGTGCCGTCCGTGCCGCCGACCGCACTCTCGTCCGCGCCGTGTGCAGGAGGTCGACCTCACGAGCGTCCACTCCCGCTGCAACGACACTGCTGCAACGACGCCATCCCCCTCCAGGCTCAGGGGAAGGGCTCGGTCTCCTACTCCGCATCGAAGGGCGGCGTGCTGTCCATGAGCCGGGAACTGGGCGTCGAGTTCGCCCGGCAGGGCATCCGCGTCAACGCGCTGTGCCCCGGGCCGGTCAACACCCCGCTGCTGCGCGAACTGTTCGCGAGTGACGCCGAGAAGGCGCAGCGCCGGCTCGTGCACGTACCACTGGGCCGGTTCGCCGAGCCCGACGAGCTGGCCGCCGCGGTGGCGTTCCTCGCCTCGGACGATGCGTCCTTCATCACGGCCAGCCAGTTCATGGTGGACGGCGGGATCACGGGAGCGTACGTCACACCGCTCTAGCCGCACCGCCGGCGGACTCGGCCGCCGGAGGGCGCCCCCGTCTGCTTGACTGGAACCATGCCGACACGTGACATGCCGACCAGTGACCAGCCGATGGATGAGACCGCACTGCGCGCGCGCCAGGACCTCCTGGTCCGCGAGCTGGCCGTCGAACAGAACACCGCCCGCCTGCAGGCCCTCAGCGACGAGCTCGAGGTCATCCAGCGGCGTCTGGAACAGGCGCGCATCGCCTGACCCTGCCGCTGGAGCAGGCGCGTACCGCCCGACCCTGCCGCTGGAGCAGGCGCACCTGCCTGGCCCTGCCGCTGGAGCAGGCGCACCTGCCTGGCCACCGGCGCTACACCTGTTCCGTCCCCCCGGGCGTCTCGATCACCAGGACGCCCTCCGCGCCGTGCGGGGACGTATAGGTGTGCGCCACGTCCCCAGCCCACGAGATCGACGCTCCGGGCCCGATCTCCCGCTCCGAGCCCTTCTCCCCCGCCGACGCGGAGCCGCGGACGAGGCGGAGGTGCTCCACGGTGCCGCTGCGGTGCGGTGGGCTGATCCTCGTCCGGCCGGCCGAGAGGGTGAACCAGAAGACCTCCGTGGTGCCGCCGTCGTCGTGCGTGCGGACCGAGAGCAGGCGTGCGTCGACGACGCCGTCTGAGACGCTGCGCCCGGTTTCCTCCCCCACGAGGCCGGTCAGGGGGACCCCGAGCGGTCCCGCCAGCGCGTAGAGCGTCTCCAGGGTCGGGTTTCGCGTCCCGGCCTCGAGTTCCGACAGCGTGCCCTTGCCGATACACGCCCTGGCCGCGAGCGCCGTCAGGGAGAGGCCCCGCTCGTGGCGGAGGGCGGTAATGCGGCGGGCCACGGCCACCCTGGGCGACATATCCGCGCGGGGGTTGTCCTCGGGCATGCCAGCATCCTACGCTGGCTGTTCCATATACAGAACACCCGCCGGACAGGCCCTCCAGGTTCCGGTGCGGCGACAGGAGGCCCGGGTGCACACCGCGACGTCAGTGAGGTCCGGACTCGGCGAACCCGTGCTGGCCGGGATCGTGACGGCCCTCGTCGGCTTCACCTCGTCGTTCGCCGTCGTCCTCGCCGGGCTCCGGGCCACGGGCGCGAGTCCCGCCCAGGCGGCCTCCGGGCTCCTCGCGCTGACCGCCGTCGTCGGCCTCGGCATCGTGCTGCTCAGCCTCCGCTACCGCATCCCGGTCACCCTCTCCTGGTCCACCCCCGGGGCGGCGCTGCTCGCGGGCGCGGCCGTCCCGGCGGGCGGGTGGCCGGCAGCCGTCGGCGCCTTTCTCGTGACGGGCGCGCTGATCGCCCTGACCGGCGCCGTCCCCTGGCTCGGGAGGCTGGTGGCGCGGATCCCGCAGCACCTCGCGCAGGCGATGCTCGCCGGGGTCCTGCTGCCCCTGTGCCTGGCTCCGTTCCAGTCCATCGGCACCATCCCGGTGCTGGTCCTGCCGGTCATCCTCGTGTGGCTCGGCGCCTCGGCGCTCGCACCGAAGTGGGCGGTACCGCTGGCGCTCGTCGCGGCCCTCGCGGTGATCGGGGTGCAGATCGCGCGGGACGGCGTGGTCATCGCGCCGGAGTCCCTGGTGCCGTCCCTCGCGTTCACCGTGCCGGCACTGGACCCTGCCGCGATCATCGGCATCGCCCTGCCGCTGTACGTCGTGACCATGGCCTCGCAGAACCTGCCCGGCGTCGCCGTGCTCTCGTCCTTCGGCTACCGCGCGCCGTGGCGTCCCGCACTCGCCGTCACCGGCGTCGGGACCGCCGTCGTCGCACCCTTCGGCGGGCACGCCGTGAATCTCGCCGCACTGTCCGCCGCGCTCTCGGCCGGGGACGGGGCGGGGGCCGATCGCGGGCGCCGGTGGGTGGCGGCCCTCACCGCCGGCATCACCTACCTGATCCTCGCGGCTGTGTCCGGGGCACTCGTCGTGATCGTGGGCGCCGCACCGGCCGGACTCGTGGAGGCTGTCGCGGGGCTCGCCCTGATCGGCACCATGGCGACGGCGGTGACCTCCTCGTTCAGCGACCCGACCGGCCGGATGAGCGGCGCCGTGACCTTCCTGCTGGCCGCGTCGGGCCTCTCGATCCTCGGCATCGGCGGCGCGTTCTGGGCGCTCCTCGCGGGCCTCGTGGTCCGGGCCGCACTCGAGCGCACCGCCTCCCGGCGGTGACTCAGACGGGGGTGTTGGGCGCCTGCGCCTCGTCGCCCTGCTCCCGTGCCTTACGCTGCCGCGCGCGGTCGAGGGCGTTGATGACGGGCGCGGCGGTGATGCCGTGGATGACGATCGAGATGACGATCACGAGCCCCCCGACGCGCCACAGCGTGCTCTCGTCGGCGCCGAACTCGCCCTTCGAGAGGGCGTAGCTGAGGTAGTAGACGGACCCGATGCCGCGCACCCCGAAGAAGGCGAGCGTGCGGCGCTCCCAGGGGCCGGTCTTGCCCCGGGCCAGGCTGATCCACGCCGTGATGGGCCGCACCAGCAGGATGAACGCGACGGCGACCACCACTTCCAGCGGTCGCAGGCCCTCGAACAGGCCTCGCGCCACGGCCCCGCCCAGCAGGACCAGCACCACGACGGTGAGCAGGCGTTCGAGCTGCTCGATGTAGCTGTGCAGCACACCGTGGTACCCGTGGGTCTGCTCTCCGGCGCGGAGGGTGACGGCGCACACGAAGACCGCGATGAAGCCGTAGCCCTCCACCGACTCCGTGAGTCCGTAGGTGAGGAAGGTCGCCGCGAGGGCGACGAACCCCTCGGAGTAGTTGGCCAGGCGGACGCTCTTGATCGGCGTGCGGAAGAAGATGCGGCCGAGCAGCTTGCCCATCCCGAAGCCGAAGGCACAGCCGATGATCATGCGCCAGAGGACGTCGAGCAGGATCCACTCCACGCCCCACGCGGCCGGCGACATGCCCACCGTGCTCATCAGGATGGCGAGGTACACGAACGGGAAGGCGAGGCCGTCGTTGAGGCCGGCCTCGGAGGTCAGTCCGAACCGCACCTCGTCCTCCGCCTCCAGGTCCTCCTCGGATTCCGAGGGCTCCCCCACCTGCACCTCGGAGGCGAGGACGGGATCGGTCGGGGCGAGCGCCGCCGCGATCAGCAGCGCGGAGGCCAGCCCGAGGCCCAGCATCCACATGCCCATGAGCGTCAGGACGAGGATGCACAGGGGCATCGCGATCCCGAGGAGGCGCCAGGTCGTGGACCAGCGACGCCATCCCACCTTCCGGTCGAGGGCCAGGCCGGCGCCCATCAGCGAGATGATGACGCAGACCTCGCTCAGGTGGATCGTGACGTCGCTGTAGGCCACGGGATCGGGGTCCGGGAGGTCCTTGCCGACGCTGAAGACCAGGATCCCCGCGGCGAGGAACACCATCGGCATCGAGACGGGGGCCCGCATGAGCAGCCGTGGCAGGAGTGCTGCCGCGAGGACCGCCAGTCCTGCCGCTGCATAGATGATGCTCGCTGCCTCGAACACGTACGCCCTCTTCCGCCCACCCCGTTGATGATCAGTCCCCCCGCCAACAGTAGGGCAGAGCCCGCCCCGGTCGAGCCGCTTGACCCACCGTCGGTCGTGCCCCGGGTGAACAGGTTGCCTCGTGGCCCGGGAGCGTCACCGCCACGTGAGAGCATGGAATTATGCCCAATTCCACCCACCCCATGGTCGATGTCACCGACATCATCCGGATCGTGGGAGGCGCGGCCTTCCAGCGCGGGCAGACCTACGCGAAGGACGGCGCCGTCAGTTCCCTCGCCTGGGACGCCGACGCGAAGCTGCTCACCGGCAAGGTGCGCGGCTCGGCGCCCAACGACTACCGGACGAAGCTCCGCCTGGGGATCAAGGGCGACGGCCGGTTCCGTCCGCTCGAGAACTTCTGCAGCTGCCCCGTCGGCGCGGACTGCAAGCATGTGGCGGCCACCGCCCTGCAGAGCAACACGGAGAACCTCCTGGCGCAGCACGAGCGTGAGCTCGGCGCCCGCCCGGCGTCCCGCCCCGGACCGCCGGATGGCTGGCAGGCCTCGCTCACGGATCTGCTCGACGCCGACACCGAGGCCGTGCCGGGCGGCGCAGCCCCCCTGACGCAGCTGGGCCTCCAGTTCGAGCTCCGGACACCGGAGGTGGCCGTGCAGCGATGGGGGTCCGCCGCGGAACGTCAGGGACAGCGCATGCTCAACACGCGCCTCGGCGTCCGTCCGGTCAGCCAGAACGGCAAGGGCAAGTGGATCAAGAACAACCTGTCCTGGGGCAGCATCAGCTACCAGACCTACGGGCTGAAGCTCGACGCCGACCAGCACCGCTGGTTCTCGCAGTTCCCCGCGCTGCACCGCGGGACCGGCGTCAACTACTTCGGCAACAACGACTCCTGGCTGTACCTCGACGACTTCAGCAACCCGCTCCTCTGGCAGCTGCTGGACGAGGCGCAGCGTCTCGGCATCGCCTTCGTCGGCTCGAAGAAGTCGGTCTCGATCGAGCTCGCCGGACGGGCCACCCTGAAGCTGGACGCCACGAGGACGGAGGAGGGCGGCCTGCAGCTGTGCCCGGCCCTCGACATCGACGGCCTGCCCCACCCCTCCGACACGGCCCACGTCATCAGCACCCACGGCATCTACACCGTCTCCCCCGGTGACACGATCACGCTGGCCCCGACCTCACGCCGCCTGACGGCGAAGGACATCGAGCTGCTGCAGCGCGGCCGGCCCGTCGTGGTACCCGAGGAGGAGACCTCCCTCTTCCTGCAGGAGTACTACCCGAAGCTCCGGCAGTCCATCCAGGTGGCCAGCAGCGACGGCAGCGTGGAACTCCCCGAAATCCAGCCCCCCGTGCTCGTCCTGACCACAGCCTACGGCGAGAACGGGGCGGTGAACCTCGGGTGGCACTTCGACTACCCGCTGGGTGACGCCGTCCAGCGCCGGCCCTTCCGCAGGGGCGGGCCCGGCAGTGACGACGGCTACCGCGACGCCGACGCCGAGGACGCCCTCGCGGGTGCCGCACGCTCCGCCCTCGGGGCCCTCCCCCTCAAGGACCTGAGGCTCGAGGACATGCAGGCCGTCGAGTTCGCCGAGGAGGCCCTGCCGCGGCTGCTGCAGGTCGAGGGCATGCGCGTGGACGTCGTCGGCGAGAAGCCCGACTACCGCGAACTGACCGAGACCCCGACGCTGCGCATCAGCACGGTCGAGACCGACAACCGCGACTGGTTCGACCTCGGCGTCATGGTCACGGTGAGTGGCCGCACCATCCCCTTCGACTCGGTGTTCCGCGCCCTCGCCCAGGGCCGGAAGAAGCTGAAGCTCGTCGACGACACCTACCTCTCCCTCGAGCAGCCCGTCTTCGACCAGCTGCGTGACCTCATCGAGGAGGCGCGGTCCCTCGCCGAGTGGGACCCGGAGTCGGGGCTGCAGATCAGCCGCTACCAGGCCGGGCTCTGGGCGGACTTCGAGGACCTCGCGGAGGAGACGGAGCAGGCACAGTCCTGGCGCGACGCCGTGAGCGGCCTGCTCACCCTCGAGGACGTCGCTGCCACCCCGCCGCCCGCCGGCCTGGTCGCCGAGATGCGCCCGTACCAGGCCGAAGGCTTCAGCTGGCTCGCCTTCCTGTGGCGGCACCAGCTCGGTGGCGTCCTCGCCGACGACATGGGTCTGGGGAAGACGCTCCAGGCCCTGGCCCTGATGGTGCATGCGAAGGAGAGCACCGCACCGGCGGCGCCGTTCCTCGTCGTCGCGCCCACCTCCGTGGTCCCGAACTGGTCCAACGAGACGCACCGGTTCGCGCCGGGGCTGAAGGTCGTGTCGATCACCGACACGCAGGGCGCCTCCGGCTCGACCATCCGCGACCAGGTGGGCGACGCCGACGTCGTCATCACGTCCTACACGCTCTTCCGGCTCGACTTCCCGGCGTACCAGGACCTCACGTGGTCCGGCCTGATCCTGGACGAGGCGCAGTTCGTCAAGAACCGCGCGTCTAAGGTGCACCAGGCGGCGAAGGACTTCGACGCCCCCTTCAAGCTCGCGATCACCGGCACGCCCATGGAGAACAACCTCATGGAGCTGTGGTCCCTCTTCAACATCGTGGCACCGGGGCTGTTCCCCTCACCGCGGAAGTTCACCGAGGACTACCGGACGCCGATCGAGAAGATCGGCGACAACCGTCCGCTCGTCCGGCTCCGCAAGCGCATCCGGCCCCTCATGATGCGGCGGACCAAGGAAGCCGTGGCCTCGGACCTCCCGCCCAAGCAGGAGCAGGTCCTGGAGGTGGAGCTGCACCCGGAGCACCGGCACATCTACGAGACGTACCTCCAGCGAGAGCGCCAGAAGCTCCTGGGTCTGATCGAGGACATGAACCGCAACCGGATGATCGTGTTCCGGTCGCTGACGCTGCTCCGCATGCTCAGCCTCGACGCGTCCCTGGTCGATCCCGAGCACGAGGGCGTCCCGTCCGCGAAGCTCGAGGTCCTCTTCGAGAACCTGGACGACATCATCGCCGAGGGGCACCGCGCCCTCGTCTTCAGCCAGTTCACGTCCTACCTGAAGAAGGCCGCCGAGCAGCTGGACGCCCGCGGCATCCCGTACGCCTACCTCGACGGTTCCACCCGCAGTCGCGGCGAGGTCATCGACTCCTTCAAGGAGGGGGACGCGCCCGTCTTCCTCATCAGCCTCAAGGCCGGCGGCTTCGGGCTGAACCTCACCGAGGCGGACTACTGCTTCCTGCTCGATCCCTGGTGGAACCCCGCCTCCGAGGCGCAGGCCGTGGACCGCACGCACCGGATCGGCCAGACCAAGAACGTCATGGTCTACCGCATGGTGTCCAAGGGCACCATCGAGGAGAAGGTCATGAAGCTCAAGGAGCAGAAGGCGAAGCTCTTCACCTCGGTGATGGACGACGACGCCGTGTTCAGTTCCGCGCTCACAGCGGAGGACATCCGGGGGCTGCTGGAGGCGTAGTCCGCACGCCCGAGCCGGTCAGGGTTCGTCGCCCTGCCTCCGCAGCCGTGGGTCGAGGAGTTCAGCGAAGGCGCGCGGCCGCGCGGCGATCCACCAGTGGCCGCCGGGCACGGTGGTCACCGTGAGGTCCTCCACCCAGTCCTCCAGACCGTCCACCAGGTGCGGGGAGAGGAAGGGGTCACGGAGCGGGACGACCACGTGCACGGGAAGCGTCACGCGGCGGCGCCGGGGCGGCCGCGCCCCACCACGCATGTTCGTGCGGTAGAGGGCGAGCCCGCGCACCGGGTCCGCGCCCACGTTGCGCCGCGCGGCGAGCTCGTAGCGGCGCGTCATCACGTGCTTCCAGAACAGCTCGGGCAGGACGGGGAGCTGGAACGCCCCCACGTACCAGCTGCGCAGCACCTGGGCGAGACCCTGCGGGATCGTCCCGGCCTGAGCGAACCGGCTCCGGAGCCAGCGGGAGAAGTGGCGGAGGTCGGGCCCGGAGATGCTGGTGTAGTCGAGGACCACGCCGTCGGCGCGTTCGTCCTGCACGACGGCCCAGCCCTGGATGGACCCCCAGTCATGGCCGACCAGCCGGATGCCCGACGGCGTCCCGAGAGCATCGAGGAGGGCGAACACGTCGTCGACGAGCTCCGCCAGGGTGAAGCCGCCGCCTCCGACCGGACGTGACCGGCCGGCGTTCCGTGTGTCGAAGGCGATGAGGTGGTGTGTGCGCGCCAGTTCCCTGAGGACCGGGAGGAACACGCGGTGGTCGTCGGGATACCCGTGGACGAGGAGGACGGAGGGCACGCCCTCCTGCGGGTCCAGCCCGTACTCGAAGACCGCGAGCTCGGCCCCGGCCGTCCTGATGGTCCGGTGTCTCTCCTGCAGAACGTCCATCCGTCCACCCTAGGCACAGTCCGGCCCCCGTGGGGCGGCCGGTTCTGGCGGATCAGGAGACCGGGCCCGGGCTCTCCTCGTGGATCAGGCCGGCCTCGAGCCGAAGGACGCGGTGCGCGACGGCGGCGGAGAACGCGGCATCGTGCGTCGCCATCACCACCGCACCGCCGCCCTGCGCGTGCTGGACCAGGAGGGCCGCGAGCCCCGTGCGCGCGGGTTCGTCGAGGCCTGCCGTCGGCTCGTCCAGGACCCAGACGGACGGGCCCGCGGCGATGAGGGATGCGAGTGCCACGAGCCTGCGCTGCACGAATGCCAGCTCGTAGGGGTGGATGTCCGCGACCGCGGAGAGTCCCACGGCCTCCAGCGCGTCGGCGGCACGGCGGAGCGCATCGACCCGTCGCAGGCCCGCCGCCCTGGGCCCGTAGGACACCTCGCGCAGGACCGTCCGCTCGAACAGCTGCTGGTCCGTGTCCTGGAAGAGATAGCCGACCACGCCGGCGAAGGCGCCGGTGGGCTGGCGCAGGATCGGTGTGCCGTCCACGGTTACTCTCCCGCTCTCCGGCCGGCGGAGCCCGTTGAGCACCTGCAGGAGCGTCGTCTTGCCGGATCCGTTCGACCCGCGGACGGCGAGGATCTCGCCCGCACGGACCTGGAGGCTGACGCCGTCGAGGACGGCGGGGGTGTCCCGGGAAACCGGCGGGCGCCGGCGGGCACGACGCTCGCTGCGCCCCGGTCCGCCGGGCTCGCCGGGGGACGGATAGCGGACGACGACGTCGTCCACCGTGACGAGGGTGCGTCCCCCCGTGGTCGGTGCCCCGCGCGGTCTGGCTGCGCCGATCCGCGGCGCGTCCCCTTCCGTCCCGATGCCGTAGCGCCGCAGGCCCGCCCACCGCGCCTCGGCGAGCAACCCGTCGAACACGGGGTGTCCGCCGTCGAGGGCGATGATCCGGGCGCCCTCGGGGGCGGTCCGTGGCAGCATCGGGGCGCAGACCACCACCCCGGTCCCGCCGGCGCGCAGGACGTCGATCGCCGCGGACACGTCCGCGGCGGCCCCGGCGTCGAGGCCCTGGAACGGCTCGTCGAGCACCAGCACGCGGGGTCGCTGGACCACCGCTGCCGCGATGATGGTCCGCTGGAGCTGTCCGCCGGAGAGCCGTCGCGGGTCGCGGTCGAGGAGCTCGGTCAGCTTCAGGGCCGCCGCCACGTCGTCGACCTCCCGACGCAGCCGCTCGTACGGGACGCCGCGGTTGCAGGGCCCGAAGGCGATCTCCTCGCCCACGGTCGCCGACATCATGGACAGCTGGCCCCACGCGCCCTGGGCGACGAACGCGACCGAGGCACTCCACACCGCCGGATCGATCCGCGGATCGGCGGGACCACCCTCGAAGCGGACGGTCTCGCCGTCGAGGGTCAGGGAGCCGCGGAAGACCGCGCCGGCGTCGGTCCCCACCGCGCCCGCGAGCAGGCGCGCGAGCGTCGTCTTGCCGGACCCGGAGGCACCCGCGACGACGAGGTACTCCCCCGGCTCCACCGCGACGGTCACGCCCGAGAGCAGTGGCACGCCGTCGTCGTAGGCGAAGGACCCGCTCTGCAGCCGGATCACGCGAGCACCCCGGATCCGAGCCAGAGCACCGAGAAGAGGCCGACGCCGACGGCCATCGCCCGGCGCACGGCGCGCTGGCGGGGTGTGTCCGTGTCGGGTAGGTAGCTCGTGCGCGGGCCCGGCGAGGAGAAGCCGCGTGCCCCGAGCATGCGGTTCCGCTCCGAGGCGTCGACGAGGAGGCCGATGACCAGCGGCGTGGTCACCGTGAGCAGGGCCCGCACCCGCGACAGGGGGCCGCGCCCCACGACGAGGCCGCGAGCCTGCTGGGCCCGCGTGATCTGCCGGGAGCGGAGCGCGACGTGCGGGATGAGCCCGACGGCGGAGCCCACCACGAACACGAGCTTCCGGTTCCACTGACGGTGCGTCATCGTGGCGAGGAGCTCGGGGACGTCGAGGGTCATGGCGGCCGTCAGCAGCACCCCGGTGAACACGCTCATGCGCAGTCCCATGACGGCGGCGAAGGCAAGCCCCTCGCGGGTGACGCGGGCGGGGCCGAGGTCGAGCAGGACGGTCCGTCCCTCGGGGAAGAACAAACCGTGGAGGAGCAGCGAGGAGAGGAGCAGCGGACCGGCGATCAGGAGGACGGCGAGGCCGATCTGCCGCGCCCTGCCGGAGGTCAGGACGGCGGGCACGACGACGAGCAGCAGCACCGCGAGGGAGAACTCCCACCGGTTCACCACGAGGACGAGCACCACCAGCAGGACCGCCGCGAGCAGCTCGGTCAGGGGATTGAGGATCCGGCGGCGCGGCATGGTCAGCCGGCTGAGCCGGCTCCGGCCGTCATTCTGGCGCGCTGCCCGCTCCTGGCACCCAGGACGCGGTGGGTCCGTGCGAACGGGAACTGCCGGACCGCGCGCTGCGGCAGGGCGTAGACGATCAGGGCGACGACGACGAAGACCACGATCTTGTCGAGCGAGTCCGAGAGCAGTCCCTGCTTGGTGGCGGCGACCAGCAGCTTGTCCCCCATGGACCGGAAGACGGCGATGATGGCGTTGGTGCCGAAGGTGCCCGCCGCGCCGAACATGAAGACCGCGACGGGAGCGGCCACGAGGCCGCCGATCGCGCCGACCACCAGGCCTGCCACGGGGGCCAGGTACACACGCCGGAACGCGCCGTGTTGCGCCGCCAGTCCGGCGAGCAGGCCGATGAGTGCGGCTCCCGCTGCGAAGGGCAGCGCGAAGGGATTGAAGAGCCCCCAGACGGCGTTGCTCAGCGCACCGGTCGCGGCACCGGCTGCAGGACCGGCGAGGACGGCGACGAGCACCGTGCCGATCGCGTCCAGGTAGATCTGCAGCCCGAGCGAGCCCGCGACCTGGCCGATCGCGATGTTCAAGGCGATGCCGAGCGGCATGATCACGAGGGAGCTGGTGGTCAGCATCGGCAAAATCCCGCCGACCAGGAGGGCGCCACCGCCGAGGAAGCCGAAGAGCGAGACGAGGGACGCCGCGCTGCCCATCCCGCCGGCGATCTCCGTCGGCTGGACGGTCACGAGGAAGAGGTACGTCGCGACGATGAGGGCGCCGCCGAGCACGAGGAGCAGGCGTCGGGGCCGCTCGGTCGTGCGGTCGGCGGGGAGGGTCAGGGATGAGCTCACGATAATCCTTGGGCGCTACGAAGGAGGGGGAAGCACCTCATGTCACCTCGGCGCAGCCGGCGCAGCAGCGCCGGGCAGGTCCCAGTGTACCGGCCGGTGTGTGCGCCGCGCCGGGCTGCGGGGTCCGCGGGCGCTCCCGCGAGCCTGAGCGGGTTCCCGTGGGAAGGGGGTCAGCCGTGCATCCTCGCCAGGTGCGCGAGCCGCCGCACCATCAGGTCGAACACCGCCTCGGGGTCGTTGCCGGTCACGATCCGCGCGTTCGGCGCACGCCGCCACATCCCCGCGAGGTCCGCCACCGTCTGGCCGATGGTCAGGGATGATGCCGTCTCGACGTCGACGGTGACGAGCCGCTCCTCGAAGGAGGCCTCCCCCGCCGCGACCATCACGGCGAAGAGATCGTGCAGGTGCGCCACGTACCCCTGGTCGTAGAGCCGGTGGAACTCCATGTAGAACCTGAGCGCATCGGACAGGCAGGCGACGACGGCATTGCCGCTGCGGCTGCGCGTCCCCGCGGGCTCGTCCGGTTCGAGCATCTCCGGCCCGGCCCCGGCCGCCCGGGCGACGGCGTCGACGTGGGCGGGCGTGCACTCGATCCGCTCCGTGGTCTCGAGCGCGCAGACGATGGGCAGCTTCTCCTCGGGAAGGCCCTCGTAGGCGGCGTACACCTCCTTCGCGGCATGCGGGTCCACGTGGGTGTTCCATTCCGCCACCGGCGTCGTGTTGCCCGGGTAGTTGAAGGCGCCGCCCATGATCACGAGCCCCTTCAGGAGCATCGGGAGCTGCGGTTCCGCCCGGATGGCGAGGGCGAGGTTGGTCAGGGGCCCCGTGACCACGCCCGTGATCTGCCCGGGGTGGCACCGCACGGCCTCGAGCCAGACGTCGACGGCGTGCCGCCCGGAGATGTGCCCGCGTGGCGGCGGCAGCTCGGCGTACCCGATGCCCTGGTCGCCGTGCGTCTCCTCGGTGGTGACGAGGGGGATCTCCAGCGGCACCTCGCTCCCGATGGCCACCTCAACGCCGGCGTGCCCGCAAAGCTCGAGGAGCGCGAGGTTGTTGAGGGCCACCTGGCGGGCGCCGACGTTGCCGGCGGTGCAGGTGATCGCCTCCACCGAGACCCCGGGGGTGGCCAGGAGGTACATCAGCGCCACGGCGTCGTCGATCCCGGTGTCGACGTCGAGCAGGAGGCGCTGTCGGGCCGGGCGCTGGTCGGGCACGGTCAGTCCGCCGCGGTGGTGCGCAGCAGCTGCAGCCGGAGGGTCCGCGCGGTCTCCATGTGCGACCGGGCGATCGACCGCGCGTCGTCGCTGCGGCGCTCGGCGATGGCACTGATCAGCGCCTCGTGCTCCAGCAGCACCTCCTGCCACCTGTGGCCGACCGACAGCGTGGACCGGGGCGTGTGGATCAGGTGCGCGGACAGCCGCTGCAGGAGGTCCATGAGGATGGGGTTGCGCGCGGCGGACCAGAGGGAGGTGTGGAATTCGAGGTTGTTCGTCACCTTGGTGGTGTCGTCCGGGTCGACGACGGCGCGGTCGCGTTCCAGCAGCGCCTCCAGGCGCATGAGGTCGGCCGCTCCCCGGTTGAGCGCGGCCTGGCCGGCCGCCTCCTCCTCCAGCATGACGCGCAGGTCGTAGATCTGGATGACCTCCTGCGCATCGATCTGGGGAACCTGCAGCCCCCGTGCCGCACGTTCCAGCAGGCGTTCGTGCTGCAGCCGGCTGAGGGCCTCACGGACGGGCGTGCGGGAGACGCCGAAGCGCTCCGAGATGACCACCTCTCGCAGTGCGGTCCCCGGTGGGTGCACGCCGGCGAGGATCTCGCTGCGGAGCACCCGGAAGATGGCATCGCCGTCCACGCGCGCCGACAGTTCGACGGACTCGGCCATGGCGCCCCCTCGGGTCGGCTGGAAGGTTCGGGTGGGAGTGGGGCCGAGGACACCGGCGGCCCTGCGGACGGCCCGGACCGGGAGGAGGACTCCCGGCCCGGGCCGCGTGGACGCTAGCTCGCGAGCTGGCGCAGCACGTACTGCAGGATGCCGCCGTTGCGGTAGTAGTCCGCCTCACCCGGGGTGTCGATGCGCAGCACGGCGTCGAACTCGACGGCGCTGCCGCCCTCGGCCGGGGTGGCAGTCACGTGGAGCGTGCCCGGCGTGCGGCCCTCGTTGAGCTCGGTGACACCGGAGACGGCGAAGGTCTCCGTGCCGGTGAGCCCCAGCGATGCGGCGTTCTGCCCCTCGGGGTACTGCAGGGGCAGCACGCCCATGCCGATGAGGTTGGAGCGGTGGATGCGCTCGTAGCTCTCGGCGATGACGGCCTTGACGCCGAGCAGTGCGGTGCCCTTGGCCGCCCAGTCACGCGACGAACCGGAGCCGTACTCCTTGCCGGCGAGGACCACGAGCGGCGTACCCGCGGCGCGGTAGTTCTCCGCGGCGTCGTACACGGCGGCCTGCGGCGCGTCGGCCTGCGAGAAGTCCCGCGTAAACCCGCCCTCGACGCCGTCGAGGAGCTGGTTCTTGATGCGGATGTTCGCGAACGTGCCGCGGATCATGACCTCGTGGTTTCCTCGGCGGGAGCCGTAGGAGTTGAAGTCCTTGCGCTGCACGCCCTTCTCGGTGAGGTAGCGCCCGGCCGGGGTGTCCGACTTGAAGGAACCCGCCGGCGAGATGTGGTCGGTGGTGACCGAGTCGCCGAGCTTCAGGAGCACGCGGGCGCCGGAGATGTCCTCGACCGGGCTCGCCTCGCGCTGCATGCCCTCGAAGTACGGGGGCTTCCGCACGTACGTGGACTCGGGGTCCCAGGCGAAGGTGTCGCCGGCCGGCGTCGGCAGGGACTGCCAGCGCTCGTCGCCCTCGAAGATGGTGGCGTAGCTCGAGGTGAACATGTCCTCGTCGATCGACTCGTCGATCACCTTCTGGACCTCGACCGGGTTCGGCCAGATGTCCTTCAGGAACACGTCGGTGCCGGACTCGTCCTGGCCGAGGGGCTCGTTGTCGAAGTCGAAGTCCATGGTGCCGGCCAGGGCGTAGGCGACCACCAGCGGCGGCGAGGCCAGGTAGTTCATCTTCACGTCCGGATTGATGCGGCCTTCGAAGTTGCGGTTACCGGACAGGACGGCGGTGACGGCGAGGTCGTTGTCCTGGATGGCCTGCGAGATCTCGTCCTCGAGCGGACCGGAGTTGCCGATGCACGTGGCGCAGCCGTAGCCCACGGTGAAGAAGCCGAGCTTCTCGAGGTACGGGATCAGTCCCGACTTCTCGTAGTAGTCGGTGACGACCTTGGACCCGGGGGCCACGGACGTCTTGACCCACGGCTTGGACACGAGGCCCTTCTCGACAGCGTTGCGTGCCAGCACCGCGGCGGCGAGCATGACCGACGGGTTGGACGTGTTGGTGCAGGAGGTGATCGACGCGATGCTGACGGCGCCGTGGTCCAGCTCGAACTCGCGGCCGTCCTTCATGGTGACCGCGACCTTCTTCGACGGCCGGGTGGACGGAGCGCCCGCCCCGACGGTCTCGCGGGGTTCCTCGTTCTCGTCGGTGACGGACGACGTCGTCCCCGGGGTGAAGCTCGGCGAGTCCGACGCGGGGAAGCTCTCCTGCGAGGACTCGTCGACCGTACCGCCCGGGGCGAAGGCCAGGTCGGGATCGTTGGAGTAGTTCCGCAGGTCCTCACGGAACTGGTCCTTCGACTTCGAGAGCTCCACGCGGTCCTGCGGGCGCTTCGGTCCGGCGATCGAGGGCACGACCGTGGAGAGGTCCAGCTCGAGGTACTCGGAGAAACGGATCTCGCGCGAGGGATCGTGCCAGAGACCCTGCTCCTTGGCGTAGGCCTCCACCAGCGCGACGTTCTCCGCGGGACGGCCGGTGAGGCGCAGGTAGTCGAGGGTGACGTCGTCGATGGGGAACATGGCGGCGGTGGAGCCGAACTCCGGGCTCATGTTGCCGATGGTGGCGCGGTTCGCGAGCGGCACGGACGCGACGCCCTCGCCGTAGAACTCGACGAACTTGCCGACCACGCCGTGCTTGCGCAGCATCTGGGTGATGGTGAGGACCACGTCCGTGGCGGTGGCACCGGCAGGGATCTCACCGGTGAGCCTGAAGCCGACGACGCGCGGGATGAGCATGGAGACGGGCTGGCCGAGCATCGCCGCCTCGGCCTCGATCCCGCCGACGCCCCAGCCGAGCACCCCGAGGCCGTTGACCATGGTGGTGTGCGAGTCGGTGCCGACGCAGGTGTCGGGGTACGCGCGGAGGACGCCGTCGATCTCGCGGGTCATGACCGTGCGGGCCAGATACTCCAGGTTGACCTGGTGGACGATCCCCATGCCCGGCGGGACGACCTTGAAGTCGTCGAACGCCGTCTGGCCCCAACGGAGGAACTGGTACCGCTCGCCGTTGCGCTGGTACTCGATCTCCATGTTGCGCTCGAGGGCGCCGGCGTTGCCGAAGGCATCGATCTGCACGGAGTGGTCGATGACCATCTCCGCGGGAGCCAGCGGGTTGACGCGCTTGGGATCTCCCCCGAGATCAGCGACGGCTTCGCGCATGGTCGCCAGGTCGACGACGCAGGGGACGCCGGTGAAGTCCTGCATGATGACGCGGGCGGGCGTGAACTGAATCTCGGTGCTCGGCTCCGCTGCCGCATCCCACTGTGCGAGGGCGCGGACGTGATCGGCGGTGATGTTCGCACCGTCCTCGGTGCGGAGCAGGTTCTCGAGAAGCACCTTGAGGCTGAACGGGAGGTTCTCGGCGCCCTCGACGGCACTGAGCCTGAAAATTTCGTAGTCAGCGCCGGCGACATCGAGTACGCCCTTCGCGCCGAATGAGTCCGCAGTCGTCATGACGTCGGCTCCCTTCAGAGAGATGGTGGAATACATTCATCCTATTCCACGACCGGCGCCAATGTATACAGTCGTACACCGTGTCGCGCGGCCTTGCCGGCAGGTCGCGTCGAGCGTCGTGCGGGACGGCGTCAGGCGAAACGGCGTCGTGCGGGACGCAGAGGGCGTCCGGCGCGAGGGGAAGACGTCAGGCGTCGTGCGGAACGGCGTCAGGCGTCGTGCGGAACGGCGTCACTCCGCCGCGATGCATCCTGGAGGCCGAGGAAGAGTTCGTCCTGATCGGGTGATTCGTCCCTGCTGTGATCGACGATCGGTCCCGTTCCGGCGATCTCGCGGATGAGCTCGATCCCGGCGATCGCCTCCTCCTTGGAGGCATAGAAGGTGGAGACCGCGACGAGCGTCCCGTCAGGGGCCGTCAGCTTCACCCTGTACCCGTCGTCATGCGCATCAACCAGCTTGAAGTACCCAGCCATCGTTCTACCTCCCTGTACGGGGGTCGCCACTCTGCGAACCCCACTCCTCAGCATACTTACCGATCGTTCGGGCTCGAGCCCGGATCCCCGTCATCCACGGGGCTGGACATCGGCGAAACACTCCTGCACGTGGTGGCTTCCCTCACGTAGTGTTCCCGATGCCACCCACACTTCCGACGACCCCGGCGGACGCCCCGGCGAAGGGCAGTCCGCAGAAGGAGCATCATGACCGAGCCGAGCAGTAGCGCCGGACATCCCGACGGCGCAACCCTTCCCGCCGAGCATCCCCTCGGTCCTGCCGCCCCTGTCCCGCCGCGCGAGAAGGAGTCGGCGGCGCCGTCCCACGCGGACGCCCCCACGCCGGGGCACGAGGCCGGAGCTCCGCTGCAGGCCGACGCCGCCGCAGCGGTCGACGACGCGGGAGTTGGTGAAGGATCTGCCGGCAGCGGCAACGACGGCGGCGGCAACGACGGCCGACCCGACGCGGACCGGCGCGAGGCGGTGCTGGACCCGTCCGCGGGTGGGTCGACGCATCGGTCCGCGAGTATCCGCGACGAGCAGGGAACGCACAGCGCCGGGACCGTACCGGCAGCGTTCAACGGCGACGGCACGCCGGACGACCCCGCCGACGACGGCCGCCCGGAGGACGCGGCGGCCGAGCCCGATCGCTGGGACAGCGGGGGCTCCGCGGGCTGAGCGGCCTGTCGGCTGCGTTACCGTCCTCGCTGCGCCAGCCGCGCGACGAGGGACGACGGCGCCACCTTCGCCAGGGTGGTGATGACCTTGTAGCGCGCACTGGGGACGGAGACCGCCCTGCCGGCCTCCGTGTCCCGGATGCCCTCGCGGACCACGAGTCCGGCATCGAGCCACAGGGGCCCGGGGACGCTGCTCTTGTCGGCGCCCATGCGCTGGTGGAACCGGGTGTGCACGAATCCGGGACAGACGGCCGTGACGCGGATCCCCTCGGACCCGTAGGTCAGGTTCGCCCACCTGCTGAAGCTGATCATCGCGGCCTTCGCTGCTCCGTAGGAGCCCCTCGGCGTGAACCCGGCGACGCTGGCGACGGTGATGATGGTGCCCGTGCCCCGCGGGCGCATGGATTGCAGCGCCGCATGGGCGAGGGCGAGCGGCACTTCCACGTGGATGCGGAGGTGGCGTACCTCGTCGTCGAGCGGATTGTCGGCGAAGGGCCGCACCAGTCCGTAGCCGGCGTTGTTGACCAGAACGGACACGGGAGCAGGGCCCTCGGCCTCTGTGCGTGAGCCGGGATCCGGCTGCCCCGCCCCCAGCCGCGCCAGCACCCGGGCCAGGCCGTCGTCGTCCAGCAGGTCGGCGGCGATCGTCTCGACGTCGCTCCCCCATCGCGTGCGGAGCTCGCGCGCGGTGTCCTCGAGTGGGCCGGGGGCGCGCGCGACGAGTACGAGGGCGCAGCCGCGCGCCGCGTACTGACGGGCGAACTCGGCCCCGATCCCCGAGGTGGCGCCGGTGATGAGCACGGTGTCGGTCATGCCTCCCACCCTCTCCCGGATGGTTCGCGCGTACAAGGAGGCGGGCCCACGGACCGGTCGAGGAGCGGCCGGCCGATGCAACGTCCGCGCGACCCCCCGGCGTGTAGGTTCGACACTACCGGGTGCCGCGCGGCCCAGCGAGGCAAACGGTTCCGGCACCCGGGGTTCCGGGTGCACTGAGCACACCACGGAAGAAGGATGTTCCATGAGCGGTAACAGAGCTGTTGCGTACAAGGGACCAGGGAAGGTCGAGGTCATCGACATCGACTACCCCACATTCGAGCTGAAGGACGGACCGGGGGTGAATCCGGCCAATGTCGGACGCTCGGTGCACCATGGCGTGATCCTCAAGACCGTCACCACCAATATCTGCGGATCGGACCAGCACATGGTGCGCGGCCGCACCACGGCGCCCGCCGACCTCGTCCTGGGCCACGAGATCACGGGCGAGGTGGTCGAGGTGGGCCGGGATGTCGAATTCATCAAGAAGGGTGACATCTGTTCGGTCCCCTTCAACATCGCCTGCGGCCGGTGCCGCAACTGCAAGGAGCGGAAGACCGGCATCTGCCTCAACGTCAACCCGGACCGGCCCGGCAGCGCCTACGGCTACGTGGACATGGGCGGATGGGTCGGCGGCCAGGCGGAGTACGTCCTCGTGCCGTACGCGGACTGGAACCTGCTGAAGTTCCCGGACCGGGACCAGGCACTCGAGAAGATCCTCGACCTGACGATGCTCTCCGACATCTTTCCCACCGGCTTCCACGGCGCCGTGACCGCGGGCGTCGGCGTCGGCTCCACCGTCTACGTCGCCGGGGCAGGGCCTGTGGGGCTGGCTGCCGCGGCGTCGGCGCAGCTCCTCGGTGCCGCCGTCGTGATCGTGGGTGACCTCAACGAGGACCGGCTGGCACAGGCCCGCAGCTTCGGCTGCGAGACGGTCGACGTCTCCAAGGGCGATCCGCGGGACCAGATCGAGCAGCTGCTCGGTGTGCCGGAGGTGGACTGTGGCGTGGACGCCGTGGGCTTCGAGGCACGGGGACACGGCTCGGGATCGGCTACGGAGGCTCCCGCGACGGTCCTGAACTCCCTTATGGACGTCACCGCGGCAGGCGGCGCCCTCGGCATCCCCGGTCTCTACGTCACCGGCGATCCGGGGGCGGTCGACGACGCCGCGAAGGTGGGCTCACTGTCGATCAGTCTCGGCACGGGCTGGGCGAAGTCCCTGTCCTTCACCACGGGGCAGTGCCCGGTGATGAAGTACAACCGGGGCCTCATGATGGCCATCCTGCATGACCGCGTCTCGATCGCGAAGGCCGTCAACGCAAAGCCGATCGGGCTCGAGGAGGCGCCTCGCGGCTACGAGGAGTTCGACGCGGGAGCCGCGACGAAGTACGTCCTCGATCCGCACGGCTATGTAGCGGCCTGACCAGCCGGGACATCCCGTCCACACCGGTTCAGGAGAGGCCCCGGACCACGGATCCGGGGCCTCTCCCCTGCCCCGCGGCGATGGAAGGGCCATAGTGTTACACAGGATCCTCAAGAGGGCCAGTTTCTTTCCCTTATTTTGAACCGATGTCAAGCGCCACGCCGTACCGGTTTGGCAACGAATGAAAATTACTTTACGGTGGAGGGAGTTCCCCGTCCGGGGAAGCGAAAAAGCTGCCGAAAATCGAGCAGCGATCTATGCCCGGCGCCGCCCCTCCACCGCTCGTTGCTCAACAGGCGGCTGCCGAACCTGACCTCTATACAGTCAAGGTGAGCAGCGGCGCGAAGAAGTCCGGGGACGGACCTAGTGCGGGTGGCCTTTCGGAGCATCGTCACCCCATGAATACACACACCTTCAGCACCAGCGCCCGTCGTGGACTCGCAGCAGTAGCACTCACCGGCCTCGGCCTCGGTGCAGCGGCCGGCGCAGCCAACGCCGCCCCCGCCAGCGACTGGGATGCGCTCGCACAGTGCGAGAGCGGCGGCAACTGGGGCATCAACACCGGCAACGGTTTCTCCGGTGGACTGCAGTTCACCCCCTCCACCTGGGCAGCCTTCGGCGGCCAGGGTGCGCCCCAGAACGCCTCACGCGAGCAGCAGATCGCCGTCGCCGAGAACGTCCTGGCCGGCCAGGGCTGGGGCGCATGGCCCTCCTGCTCGGCCCAGCTCGGCCTGAGCAGCGCAGCCAACCCGGGCGGCATCCCGGCGCAGGCCGCTCCGGCCCCCGCCCCCGTCCAGCTCCAGCAGGCACCGGTCGCCCAGGCACCCGTCGTCCAGGCACCCCTCGTCCAGGCGCCCGTAGCCCAGGCGCCCGTCGCCCAGGCACCCGTCGTCCAGGCACCCGTCGTCCAGGCACCTGTCGCGGTTCCCGTCGCCCTGAGCGGCGAGACCTACACCATCCAGTCGGGTGACACCCTCAGCACCATCGCCGACAAGCTCGGCGTCGAGGGCGGCTGGCAGGCACTCTTCGCCGCCAATACCGACACCGTCATCCACGCGGACCTGATCTTCACCGGTCACGTCCTGCAGCTCCCGGCCTAGCCCGGCCGACCGCCGTCGGGCATCCGAGCCGCGGACGCCCGACCCAGGTCGACGAGAAAGCCCCCGATTCCTCTGGAGTCGGGGGCTTTCCGCGTTCCGGGCGAAGGGTCAGCTGCAGGAGCTGGCGTCGACGTCGATCTTGAGGTTGTGGGCCACCGAGTAGTCGCGGTCGGGGGTGGAGAAGGCCACGAGGATGTTGTCCGCACTGCCGTGGGTGACGCCCTCGGCGAGCTCGACGGTCACGATGATGTTGACGTGAGCATCGGGCTCGAACTGATATCCGGCGGCCGGGACGGGAGGCCCGATAGGCTCCTGCGTGGCCGTCGGCTCCGGGGTCGCCGTGTGCTCCTCGTGCGCGCCGCCGTCCGGGGACGGGTGGTGGTGCCCCTCCCTGTTCGCGGTCTGCACCATCGACGAGAGGATGTTCAGACCCTGGGGATCACCGAGCTTCATCTCCCCGAACGTGAAGGTCTCGAGCGTCGGGTTGTGGAGCATGACCGTGTACCGCAGGCGGCTGTCGTCGGGCTGCACGCCGCACAGTTCCGCCCCGTCGATCCCCACGTTCAATGGATCGTCCCCGAGGTCGTTCAGCACGGGTGCGGCCTGCGTTCCGTCGCCGGGCGCGCCCGGGTCCGCAGGAGCAGCCTGACCCGCCGTCGGGGTGTTGACGCCCAGCGGATTCTCCTCGACGCCCCCGCAGCCCGCGAGCGCCAGTGACGCGGTGAGGGCCATGGCGAACAGCGCCGTGCGGTGCCTGCGGGGTGGTGCACTCAGGAGTTTCACGCTCAACCCATCCATATCAGCCGAAGGCCGGACGTCATGCCTCCGGCACTGGTAGCTGTGATTCGGCGCACAGGCGGCTCCGGCTTGGTCCCGACGGGGCTTTCCCCGCAGATGCGCGCGTCAGGCGAGCGGCTTCCCCCCGGTCACCCCGAGGATCTCACCGGAGACGTAGCGGGCGTCGTTGGACGCGAGGAACACGTACGCTCCCGCGAGTTCGGCCGGCTGACCCATGCGGCCCAGCGGCGTGCCCTCGCCGAACGATTCGAGTTTCTCGCTCGTGGTGGTCGCGGGCTGCAACGGTGTCCAGACCGGACCCGGCGCCACGGCATTGACGCGGATCCCGCGCTCACCCAGCAGCCCCGCGAGGCTGAAGGTCAGGTTGTTGAGCGCAGCCTTCGTGGCCGCGTAGTCCATGAGGCTGGTGGACGGGTGATACCCCTGTACGGAGGTGGTGTTGATGATCGAGGCGCCCTCCGTGAGGTGCGGCAACGCCGCCTGGGTCAGCCAGACGGTGCCGTAGACGTTGGTCTCGAACGTCCGGCGCAGCTGGTCCGCATCGATGTCGGGCAGGCCGTTCGGCTGCGCGATGTGGAACCCCGCATTGTTCACGAGGATGTCGAGACCCCCGAGTCCCGCCAGGACGGTATCGATCGCCGACGGTGCGTAGGCCTCGTCACGCAGGTCACCGGGAACGGCGAGGGCGGTCCGGCCCTCCGCGCGGATGAGGTCGAGGCAGCTCGCGCCGTCCTCCTCCTCCTCGGGCAGGTAGCCGATGGCGACGTCGGCGCCCTCGCGGGCGAAGGCGAGCGCGACGGCCCGCCCGATGCCGGAGTCACCGCCGGTGATGAAAGCCTTGCGCCCCGCGAGGCGCCCGTGCCCCGTATAGCTGTCCTCCCCGTGGTCCGGGCGCGGATCCATGCGCTCCGTGAAGCCGGGGTACTCCTGCAGTTCCGTGGAGGCGTCCGTGACGGGGCCCCTGGGATCCTTCTGGTCGAGGGTGCCTGACGGATCGTTGCCCATGGTGCTCCTGACGATGGTGGCCGAGGTGAACACTAAGCCTACTGTCATTGTATTTGTCGCGTCAGTCCTCTAGTAATGGACCTATGACAGTGATCCTGAGATCCCTTGAAACCGCTGTACCCGACACGATCATGGTGCAGCCCGAGGTCCGCGACGTCTTCGCCGCCCAGCCCGGCCTCACCCGGTTGGGGCAGCGCCTCGTCGGGGCCGCCTTCGACTCCTCGGGGATCGAGACCCGCTACACGGCGGTCAGGGAGCTCACGCTGGAGGAGACGTTCGAGGACCCGGTGTTCTTCGACCGGGAGGAGCTCCGCATCCTCAGCCCCAGCACCAAGACCCGCAACGAGGTCTACGCGACCGAGGGGACCAGACTCTTCGTCGAGGCCGCACGGAAGGCACTCGACGCCGCGACCGGGATCGAGGCATCGGACGTCACCCATGTGGTGACCGTCTCCTGCACCGGCTTCTTCGCGCCGGGGCCGGACTACAAGGTGGTCCGGGCCCTGGACCTGAAACCGTCCGTCCAGCGCTACCACCTCGGCTTCATGGGGTGCTACGCGGCCTTCCCTGCCCTCCGATCCGCCAAGGCCTTCTGCGAGGCGGATCCCGACGCCGTGGTGCTGGTGATCTCCGCGGAACTGTGCTCTCTGCACGTGCGGTCCTCCAACAACCCCGACACCATCGTGGGCTCGTCGCTCTTCGCGGACGGTGCGGCGGCCGCCATCATCTCCGCGCGGGACCTTCCGCTCGATGGTCCGGCGCTCACCCTCGACCACTTCGAGACGGTCCTCACGCCCGTCGGTGAGGAGTCGATGGCATGGAACATCGGCGACGAGGGCTTCGAGATGGTGCTCGGCACCTATGTGCCGCACATCATCGACGAGCACATCGTCGGAGCCCTCGAGCCGCTGCTGGCCCGCGATGCCTCGCTGCAGGGGCTCGACTACGCGGAGATCGAGCACTGGGCCATCCATCCCGGCGGCCGCAGCATCCTCGACAAGGTGGAGGCGAAGCTCGGCCTGTCGAAGCAGCAGCTCGTCCCCGCACGCGAGACCCTGCGTGACTACGGCAACATGAGCAGCGCCACGGTGATGTTCGTCCTGAAGAACATCCTCGAGAAGCCTGCCTCGGACGGCAACGACCGCATCTGCTCCATGGCCTTCGGTCCGGGACTCACCGTCGAGACGGCCCTCCTCACGAGGATCGGCGCAACCCGCTCCGACGCCGGGACGGGCACCGCGGCCGACGACGCTGCGGTGGGCCGTGCGCCCGGCGACGCGGACGTCCCCGCCGAGCTGGAACCGATCCTCACCCAAGCGGGCGCATGAACCGTCGCGGCTTCCTCGCGGAGCGGGATCCGCACGCCGTCGAGGAGATGGACCGGCCCGACTGCGATCCGGCCATCCTCGATCGGACCTATGCGCAGTTCGGTGTCGTCAACGCGGCCGTCTCCGGGTGGCGCCGCACGTACACGCAGGTGCTGCGACCCGCCTTCACGAAGGTGCGGCCCAACACCCTGCTCGACATCGGCTCCGGCGGAGGTGACGTCCCCCGTGCGCTGGCGCGCTGGGCGGCGCTCGACGGCATCCCCCTCGAGGTGACCGCCATCGATCCCGACCCGCGTGCGCACGCCTACGCAACGTCGAGGCCGTCGATCCGCGGGTTGTCCTTCCGCAGGGCCCTCAGCGACGAACTCGTCGCCGAGGGTGCGGTCTTCGACGCCGTCGTCTCGAACCATGTGCTGCACCACCTCGACGCGGCGCAGTTCCGTGGCCTGATCGACGACACCGAGCAGCTGACGCGGCGCGTGGCCGTCCACAGCGACATCGCCCGGCATCCCGCGGGCTACGCCCTCTTCTCGGTGGGCACGCTCCCGCTGCCCGGCTCCTACATCCGGCAGGACGGGCTCACCTCCATCCGCCGGAGCTACACGCCGGACGAGCTGCGCGGGGCCGTCGCGGACCGGCCGGCCTGGACCGTGCGGACCGCCGTCCCGTTCATCAACCGGCTCGTCCTCGACCGTCGTGCCGCCACCCCCGGGGTACGGCATGCATGACGTGATCGTGGTCGGCGGCGGGCCGGTCGGTCTCTACACGGCGCTGCTCCTCCGGCAGGCAGGGCTCGACGCCGTCGTCCTCGAACGGCGCGCGGACCGCAGCAGCCACTCCCGCGCCATCGGCATCCATCCTCCGGCCCTTCGCGCGCTCGCTGCCGGCGGGATCGCCGAGGAGTTGCGGACACGGGGCGTGCTCATCCGGGACGGGGTGGCCAGGAGTGCCGGGCGTCATGTCGGGACCATCTCCTTCTCGACCCTGCCCGGCGAGGAGAAGTACGTGCTGGCCGTCCCGCAGGCCGTCACGGAGGAGATCCTCGAGCGCAGGCTCCAGGAGGAGTTCCCCGGTACCGTGCGACGCGGCGTCGCCGTGCTCTCCTCGCGGGACCACGGCGACCACGTCCGCACGGTCGTCCGCAGCCAGGGCGAGGACATCGTGCTCGAGGCGAGACTCGTCGTCGCTGCGGACGGGGCGCGCAGCTCCATCCGGGACGGCGCCGGCATCCGCGCGCCCTCCCGCCGCTACCCGGACTGCTATGTCATGGGGGACTTCCTCGACGGGACGGAGGACGGCGACGACGCCGTGCTGTACCTCGAGACGGGTGGGATCGTCGAGTCCTTCCCGCTGCCCGGAGGCATCCGGCGCTGGGTGGTGCGCGTCGGGTGCCCGGTGGAACGCCCGACGGCGGAGAATCTGACGGCCCTGATCCGGGACCGGACGGGCGTGGCCGTCGACGCGACGACCCATTCGATGCTGAGCGCCTTCGAGGTGCAGTCGCGGCTGGCCGAGCGCTTCGTGGCCGGCCGCACGGTCCTGGTGGGAGATGCCGCACACGAGGTCTCCCCTATCGGCGGGCAGGGCATGAATCTCGGCTGGCTGGACGCGGTGCGGCTCGTCCCGATCATCGCGGCGTCCCTGAGGGACGGGGACGACGTCGGCGCCCGGCTCGCGGAGTACGAGAAGGAGCGCCGCGCACAGGCCGCGCTCGCCCGACGGAAGGCGCACCTCAATATGGCTCTCGGGCGTCCACTGCCCGGGCCCCTCATGCGCTCCCGGAACGCGGTCCTCGCCGCGCTCATCCGGAACGACGCCGTGCACACGGCAGTGGCGCGCGCCTTCACCATGCAGTAGACGACCGTTCGGCCCGCGGCATCATCGGTTTCCCGACGGCGAAACCCCCGCCACCACCGACGTGCCCACCACGAGGTGGACGTCAGGGTGCGGGGGTTTCCGGTGTCCGGGACTACTTCTTCAGCAGGCCCTTCTTGACGTTCGTGGGGCGCTGCATCTCGCCCTGCTTCGCACCCATCACCACGACGATGCCGCTGATCAGGGGCAGCAGCCACTGGGTGGTCTTGAGCTGCGACTGGGCCTTGGCCAGTTCGTCGCTGGCACCGGGGCGGGGCTCGGTCGCGCCTTCACCGCCCTGCTCGGACAGTTCACCGACCTTCTTGCCGAGCATCCCGGAGTAGAGCGAGAGTGCCATACCGGCGAGCGTGACGATCGACTTCCAGACCGTGTTGGAGCCCACCGAGTCCTGCGACGCTACGCGGCCCTTGTTGCCGATGATCAGACCGATGCCGCCGACGGCGTGCACGGCGAACGCCGCGACCTGCACCGGGGTCCACTTGGCCCAGCCGAGGGCGGAGAGGCGCGTGCGCTCCTTGGGGTCCTTCGCCTTGCCCGTTGCACCGTTGAGTCCGACGGCGCCCATCAGGGTCCCGCCGAACCAGGCTGCGGCACCGAGATCGTGTGCGGATCGTGCCAAAAGGTTTCCTGCCATGATGTGAAGCTCCTTCGGTGTTGGTTCGACCTACCCTCTACATTTATCAGCATGCTTAGGAATAAGCTATCGGAAGCTCCCGAATAACGGCGGGGTGTGATCATTCTCCCGGAACTGCTACGGAAGGCGGACTGCTGATGGCTGACGACGCGAAGGACCTGGACGAGATCTGGCCGCAGTGGAAGGACGCGGTGAACATGAGCGCCTCACAGCTCACGACCTGGTTGGACACCGAGGAGTCCCAGGCGGTCGGCTACAAGGAATCGGGCGCCGGCGAATCCGTGGGACACAAGTCCGGCAAGCGCATCATCGACATCCTGAACACGAAGCGCGACGACCTCACGGCGGACGACGTCGGACACATGCACAAGGTGGTCGGCTACGTGCACCGGCATCTCGCGCAGGAGCCGTCGAAGGAGGACATCGAGTCCTCCAAGTGGCGCTACTCGCTGATGAACTGGGGACACGATCCCCTGAAGTGAGACGCACGAGGGGTCTCCGCCGAAGCGGAGCCCCCTCGTGTGCGGCGGCAGGCTACTTCTTGGACAGCGCGCTCTCCTTGTGCGCGGCCTGCTTGCCGGACTTCGAGCTCTCCACCGTGTAGTAGGGCTCGTCCTTCGAGGCCTTGAACTTCTGGTCGTCGAAGGTGAACTCCTTGTCGTGCTTCTCCACGACCTTGCCCTCGGTCTCGCCCTGCGACGTGTTCCAGGTGACCTTGTCGCCCTTGCTGAATGTCATGGCATTCCTTCCTCGGTTCCGTGGTTCGAGCAGTGCTTCCGACACTGCCACCACCTGGCGAAAAAAGGAAGCCTACTGATCAAGATGCGTGGGTGCGAACAGCCTCATGAGGGTCTCGACGACCACGACGTTCGGCCCCTCGCCTGCGAGACTCGCGCGCAGCGCCTCACCGACACCCTCAGGACCCACTCGTCGCGCGGGCACCCCGAAGGACTCGGCGAGCGCCACGAAGTCCGGCCGAGCGAGCTCGGTGGCCGTCGCCTTGCCGAAGGCCCCCTCCATGTACTCGCGGAGGATCCCGTAGCCGCCGTCGTCGACGATCAGCCAGGTGACCGGGATGTCGTGCTGCCGTGCCGTGGCGAGTTCGGCGATGGAGTACATGGCGGAACCGTCGCCGGAGACCGCCAGGACGCGGGCGGGCAGGCCACGGGACTCCAGGCCCACGGCACCGCCGATCGCGCCGGGGAAGCCGAAACCGAGACCACCGGCACCCTGCGCCGAGTGGAACTGCCCCTCCCGTGCGTCCCAGCAGCTCCAGGCCCAGTAGGCGGAGATGGTCATGTCCCAGTAGGTCTGCATCCCGGCAGGGACGGCCTCGCGGAGGTCCCGCATGAAGGCCAGCTCCTTGCCGAGGTCCTGGCCCTCGAGCCTCGCGGCAACCCGGGCGAGGGTTTCGGCCACCAGCGCGACGGCGTCGTACCCGGGCTCCCGGTCCCTGGGCAGCGGCTCGAGCGCCTCGTCGAGGGCCGCGAGCGCCTGCCCGGCGTCCGCCCTGATGCCGAGCGCCGGCCGGTTGGACTCCAGCACGCGGGGCTCGGCATCGATCTGGATGATGCGCCCGCGCGGCTCCAGGGTGAAGTAGTTCGAGGTCACCTCGCCCAGGGACGAGCCGACCACCAGGAGGACGTCCGCGTCCTCGAGCACCTCGGTCACGTGGCGGTCCTCGACCCACGACTGCAGGGACAGCTCGTGCGTCCAGGGGAACGCGCCGTTGCCGCCGGGCGAGCACACCACGGGGGCGCCGAGCTTCTCGGCGATGGACAGCAGCCAGGACTCGGCCCTGCCACGGCGCGTGCCGCCGCCCGCGACGATGGCAGGACGCTTCGATTCCCGGAGCCACGTCAGGGCCTCGCGCGTGAGCTCGATGCGCGGCGGGTTGTCGAACGGTTCCGCGAGCGCGTCCTCCACCCGCGGCACCATCACGGGGTCCAGCAGCACGTTCTGCGGGACCTCGATCCAGACGGGCCCTTGGGGGGAGGACACGGCCTCGGTCCAGGCGTCCTGGATCGCCGAGGGGATGCCGGAGGCGTGCTGGATCAGCCGCTGGCTCTTGGTGACGTTCGCGGCGGACGCCTTCTGGTCGTCGAGCTGGTGCAGCATGCCCTTGCGCCGGGCTCCGAGACCCTCGAGGGGGATCTGGCTGGCGACGACGACCATCGGCACACCGGTCGCGTAGGCCTCCTGCAGGCCCGCCAGCGAGGTGAGGGCGCCGGGTCCGGTCGAGAGGAAGAGGACACCGACGTCACCCGTGGCCCGGGAGAAGCCGTCCGCCGCGAACGCCGAGTTGTTCTCGACGCGCGAGGAGACGAACCGGAGGTCGGAACGCGAGAGGGCGTCGAAGAGCCCCAGTGCGTGCTGTCCGGGAATGCCGAAGACGGTCGTCGCGCCGAGGGCGGACAGGGTCTCGACGACGAGGTCCCCGCCGTTCCGCTGGCCGGTGAGGCGGGTGGGAGGCGCGGAGGCGGCGCCGTCGGTGATCTCCATCAGTGGTCCTCGGTAATCGGAGCAGGCGTGGCGGGGGTCAGGGTGTCGGCCATGAGGGTGACGAGATCGTAGGCGACATGGGATGCGGCGACACCGGTGAGTTCCGCGTGGTCGTAGGCGGGGGCCACCTCGACGACGTCGGCGCCCACGAGGTTCAGTCCGCGGAGCCCGCGGAGGATCTCGAGGAGTTCCCGGGACGTGATGCCGCCGGCCTCTGGGGTGCCCGTGCCCGGCGCGTGCGCGGGATCGAGGACGTCGATGTCCACGGACACGTAGAGGGGGCGGTCCCCGATGCGCTGGCGCAGCTGGTCGACGATCTCGTCGACGCCCTTCCGGTAGACGTCCGAGGAGGTCACGATGCCGAAGCCGAAGCGCCGGTCGTCCTCGAGGTCGCGGACGCCGTAGAGCGGCCCGCGGGTGCCGACGTGCGAGATGGCCTCGGTGTCGAGGATGCCCTCCTCGACCGCCCGGCGGAACGGCGTACCGTGCGTGTACTCCGCCCCGAAGTAGGTGTCCCAGGTGTCCAGGTGGGCGTCGAAGTGCAGCATGGCCATGGGCGAACCCGCGCGCTCCGCGGCAGCCCTGAGCAGCGGGAGGGCGATGGTGTGGTCGCCACCCAGCGTGACCAGGCGGGCGCCGTCGGCGGTGAGGTCCAGCGCATTCTGCTGCACCGTCTCGATGGCCTCGCCGATGTTGAACGGATTCACGGCCATGTCACCGGCATCGGCGACCTGCACGCGCTCGAAGGGTGAGACGTCGAGGGCGGGGTTGTAGGGCCGCAGGAGGCGCGAGGCCTCGCGGATGTGGTTGCCGCCGAAGCGTGCTCCAGGCCGGTAGGAGACACCGGAGTCGAAGGGGACGCCGACGACGGCGATGTCCGCCCGGTCCACCTGGTCGAGCCGCGGCAGCCGTGCGAAGGTCGCCGCTCCCGCGTACCGGGGGATGCGGGAGGAGTCGATGGGCCCGAGCCGGCCGCCTCCCGTGACGCGCAGTTCTTCCACAGTGTCCGTCCCATCCGGGCCCGCACCCGGCGGAGTTGCCCAATATGCATCAAAGGTTTTGCATAAGGCTATTGCTGGGCGGCACCGACGGTCAAGGCATGCGCCCCGGATCGAGGCACGCATCCGCTCCCGGTGCCGTCAGCCGTTGTAGGTCAGGCTGGCGAACATCCCCCGGAGCCCCGCGTACTCCTCGGTACCCAGCCAGGCCTCGGCGTCCGCGGGGGTGGGGAAGCGATCGGTGCCGAACGTGGCGGTGAAGACGACGAGCCCGTTCTCCCCCAACGGGAGCAGACCGAGCGGCACGCCGTAGAGCCCGTCCTCGGGGACGGGGCCGAGGTGGTACCGCGCGAGGTACACCCGCTCCCCGGTGAAGGGATCCTGGTAGTGGTCGAACACGTAGCTCACGGGAAGCTCGGCCTCGCCGACCTGCGCCGACAGCGCGGGGAGCTCCTCGGCGTCGAGCGGCACGTGTCCGGGACTGGGAAGGGCAGCACCATCGCCCGGCACTCCGCCCGCGAAGACGGCCATCTCCCGGCCCGCGCCATCGAGGATGCCGTAGGCGGTCCTGCTGAGCGGGACGCCGTAGTCGGGGGCGGTGCTCGGCTCGCGGGGCGTGGTGGTCCAGCCCGCTGGCAGCATGAAGGAATACAGCCCGTCCGACGTCGTGAACAGCGACGACGACGGGTCGGCCAGGGACGACCCGACCTCGGGCGCCGCCGTGGCGGAGGCAGCCCCGGTCCCGCCGTCCGCAGGGAGGGTGGGCGACGACGACGCGGACTGCCCCGGCGACGAGGTCGAGGTCGCGGAGGGGGTGGTCGAGGTGGCGAAGGGGGTGGTCGACGCCATCCCGGACGCCGTCGCCGTCGCCCCCGGACCTGCCTCGGTGGCGGGCGCCGCGCACCCTGCGAGTCCGAGCGCTGCGGCCAGCGCGAGAGTGAGCAGGCTGGTGTTCTTCATGGTTGTCGTCCCCCGTGAGTCGCGCTCTGCGGACCCACCGAGCGGCAGTCCGTCGATTCCACCCTAGGGCCCGCTCCGGCGGCTCGATGCTCCTCCCGGTCCCGGCCCGGCACCGGTTCGGTGACGATCCTGGTGCGGCCCCGACTGCCACCGGGGGGACGGGGCGACGCACCGCACGACCGCTCCCGGACCCACCCGTTAAGGATTCATCAAGACGCCCCGATGAGCGCCCGCGCGGGCCTACCGTGATGCAGTGAGCTCATCCGTACACCTCCAGACTCCCGCCCGGACCCGCGATCAGGGCCGGAAGAACCTCGAGCGCTGGCTCCTCAACGAGTCGAGCCAGCCCACCGCGCACCAACCCGAGACGGATCGCACGCAGCCCTGGTGGAAGGTGATGTGCCTGACCGGCGTCGACTACTTCTCGACCCTCGGGTACCAGCCGGCCATCGCGGCAGCTGCCGCCGGCGTCCTCTCCCCCCTGGCCACCCTGATCCTCGTGGCCGTGACCCTGTTCGGCGCCCTGCCCGTGTACAAGCGCGTCGCCTCGGAGAGCCCCCGCGGGGAGGGGTCGATCGCGATGCTCGAGAAGCTGCTGCCGAAGTGGCGCGGCAAGGTCTTCGTGCTCGTGCTGCTCGGTTTCGCGGCGACGAGCTTCCTCATCACCATGACGCTCTCGGCGGCCGATGCCAGCGCCCACCTGGTCGAGAACCCGTTCGCCCCCTCGTGGCTGCACGGCCAGGAGATCCTCATCACCGTGATCTTCCTCGTGCTGCTCTCGGCGGTCTTCCTTCGCGGCTTCCGCGAGGCCATCGGTATCGCCGTCGCGATCGTCGCGGTGTTCCTCGTCCTCAACCTGGTGGTCGTGATCGTCTCCGTCGGGCAGATCATGGCGCAGGACGGCGTCGTGACCAACTGGTGGACGGCGCTCACCACCCAGCACGGCAACCCGCTGGTCATGGTCGGCCTCGCCGTCCTCATCTTCCCGCGGCTCGCCCTCGGCCTCTCGGGCTTCGAGACGGGCGTGGTCGTCATGCCCCAGATCGACGGCAGGCCCGGCGACACGGAGGAGGACCCGGCCGGTCGGATCGCCGGCGCGCACAAGCTCCTCACATCCGCGGCGCTCATCATGAGCGGCTTCCTCATCGCCTCGAGCTTCGTCACGACCCTGCTCATCCCGGCCGCGGCGTTCGAGGAGGGCGGCCCGGCGAACGGCAGGGCCCTGGCCTACCTCGCGCACCTGTACCTCGGCGACGGCTTCGGCACCGTGTACGACATCTCGACGATCAGCATCCTCTGGTTCGCGGGCGCCTCCGCCATGACCGGACTGCTCAATCTCGTGCCGCGCTACCTGCCGCGCTACGGGATGGCACCCGCATGGGCCAAGGCCGTCCGCCCCCTCGTCCTCGTGATCACGCTGATCGCGATCGTCGTCACGTTCTTCTTCCGGGCCGACGTCGAGGCGCAGGGCGGCGCGTACGCCACCGGCGTCCTGGCCCTCATCACCTCGGCCTCCGTTGCCGTGACGCTGTCCGCCCACCGCAAGCACCAGCGCGGCCTGACTCTCGGGTTCGGCATCGCCACGGTGGTCTTCGTCCTGACGACGGCGGTGAACATGATCGAGCGGCCCGACGGCCTGAAGATCGCCCTGTTCTTCATCCTCGGGATCATCGTGATCTCGTTCGTCTCCCGGTCACGCCGCGCCTTCGAGCTGCGGGCCACGAGCATCAGGATGGACGAGGCTGCGCTCTCGTTCGTGAGTGCACAGGACGACGGCGACATCCTCCTGATCGCCCACGAACCGAAGCGGCTGAGCAGCGCGGCATACCGGCACAAGCTCCAGCACGCCTGCGCGGTATCGCACTTCCCGGTGGCATCCAGGCCCCTGTTCATCGAGGTGACCGTCGACGACTCCTCCGACTTCGAGACCGAGCTGCGGGTGCGCGGCGTCGTCCGCCATGGCTACCGCATCCTGGAGGTGCACAGCTCGAACGTGCCCAACACGATCGCTGCCGTCATGCTGCACATCCGCGACGTCACCGGCCTCATGCCGCACGTCTACTTCCGCTGGACGGAGGGCGATCCCGTGGCGAACCTCTTCAAGTTCCTCTTCACGGGCGAGGGCGAGATCGCTCCGGTGACCCGGGAGGTACTGCGCGGCGCCGAGCCGGATGTCACCAAGCGGCCCTGGGTGCATGTCGGCTGAGGCCGCTACGAGCCGGACGCCGCCGGCACGAGGGTCCAGAGCACCACGGCCTCGGTGTCGCCGGGATTGAGCCAGGAGTGCGGTTCGCGGCCGGGGAACGTCACGGTGTCGCCCGCCTCGAGCTCATACCGCTCATTGGGGAAGATGAGGACGAACCGCCCCGAGACGACGTGAAGGGTCTCCACCTCGCAGTCCACCGAGTACAGCTCGTCCTCGCCCCGGCCACGGGGTTCGACGACGGCGCGGATCATCTGCAGCCGCCGCTCCGACCGCGCCGTCATGAGGCGCTCGTTGATGCCCTGGCCGCCGAGGCTGATGCGCGGGGCGTCGTCGAGCCTGGTCAGGTGCGTCTCCGGCACCAGGAACAGGTCGCCGATCGAGATGGACAGCACCTGGCAGAGGGTCACGAGGGAGGCGACCGAGGGCGAGGTCAGATCCCGCTCCACCCGGCTGAGGAATCCCTTGGTGAGGCCGGTGGCGTCCGCGACCTGCTCGATCGTCATCCGCTGCCCCTGCCGCGCGGCCCTGATGCGGGATCCGATGGCGACGGGAGCGTTGGTGGGCTCGACGGGCAGCGCCTTCATGCGGGTCCTCTCCTCGGGGCGATCAAGCATAGCCGTCACACGGCGGTCATCGTGATGTCACACGGTCCTGCGACGATTGACGCGTGACTCGCGTCACGAGTAGCTTACTGGGCATCATCGGTTGCCCAGCAGGCATCCAGCCCGGTCGATCGTCAGAGGACTCCCATGCAAGCACTCAACATCGCCATCGTGGTCGTCTACCTCGTCGCCATGCTCGGATTCGGCTGGTGGGGGAAGTCCCGGACGCGCAATGCCAGCGACTACCTCGTAGCGGGCCGCCGCCTCGGCCCCCTGCTCTACACCGGCACCATGGCCGCCGTCGTCCTGGGTGGAGCCTCGACGGTCGGAGGCGTGGGCCTCGGCTACCAGTACGGCATCTCCGGCATGTGGCTGGTCGTGGCGATCGGCACCGGCGTGCTGCTGCTCAGCCTCCTCTTCGCCCCCACCATCCAGAAGCTGAAGATCTACACGGTCTCGCAGATGCTCACGCTGCGCTACGGCCACCGTGCCACGCGCGTCTCGGGGATCGTCATGCTCGCCTACACCCTGATGCTCTGCGCCACGTCCACCGGCGCCTACGCCACCATCTTCGTGGTCCTCTTCGGCTGGGACCGCGCGCTGTCCATCGCCGTCGGCGGAGCCATCGTGCTGATCTACTCCACGATCGGCGGGATGTGGTCCATCACGCTCGCGGACATGGCGCAGTTCGTCATCAAGACCATCGGCGTCTTCGCCCTCATGCTGCCCTTCTCCCTTGCCGCCGCCGGTGGTTTCGACGGCATCCGCGAGCGGGCGGGGGCGGAGTTCTTCAGCATCACCGGGATCGGCGCGCAGAGCATCATCACCTACTTCGTGGTCTACACGCTCGGGCTGCTGATCGGCCAGGACATCTGGCAGCGCGTGTTCACATCGAGGACACCGGTGGTCGCCCGCTGGGGCGGTTCGGCCGCGGGCGTGTACTGCATCCTCTACGGCGTCGCGGGCGCCGTCATCGGCATGAGCGCGAGCGTCATCCTCCCCGCGATCGAGTCGCGTGACGACGTCTACGCGGACGTCGCCCTCAACGTCCTGCCGATCGGCGTGGGCGGGCTGGTCCTCGCCGCGGCGGTCGCGGCCATGATGTCGACGGCGTCGGGAGCCCTGATCGCCGCGGCGACCGTCGCGCGCACCGACGTCGTGCCGTTCGTCGCCGGGTGGTCCGGCAGGGGCGCGATGGAACACGACGTCACCGGGGCCACCGGGGCCACCGGGGCCACCGGGGCCACCGGGGCCACCGGGGAGGACGCGACGGCGGAGCACGACGTCGCCTCGAGCCGCTGGTGGGTCCTCGGGCTGGGGATCGTCACGATCGCCCTCGCCGTGGTGGTGCAGGACGTCGTCGCCGCGCTGACCATCGCGTACGACATCCTCGTCGGCGGGCTGCTCGTCGCGATCCTCGGCGGACTCGTGTGGCGCCGCGGCAACGGCATCGGCGCGGGAGCCTCGATGGCGGCGGGCACCCTCGTCACCCTCGGGGTCATGACGTACCTGGAGATCACGGCGGAGGTCCGGTACGACGGCATCTACTCGAACTACCCGATCTACTTCGGGCTCGGCGCCTCGCTCCTCGTGTACGCGGTGGTGTCCCTCGCGACCCGGCCGACGGACCCCCGGGTGATGGCGGCCTGGGACCGGCGCGTGGCCGGCGAGGTGCCGGAGGACGCCCCCGTGTCGGTCCGCTGAACCGCGCCGCCTGCGCTCCCGCCGGCAGCTGACGTCCGGGCGCCACAGGGTCCCGGTGTCGCCGTCCGGGCACCGCGCATCCGAGGACGAGGAAGGGCTCCCGACGGTCGTCGGAAGCCCTTCCTCGTTCGTGGACCCAGCGTGCTCCCGAACGTGGCGGGAGTGGCCTGTCAGCCCGTCGGGGTCGACGAGCCTCCCCTGCGCCCGCGCCGACCTCGCCGCCCGTCGGTGCCTTCGCCCGCGGTCTCCCCGGTCGGGGTGCTCGCGTCGGGGACGCCGGAAGGTCCGTCAGGGGCGCCGGCCGGGGCCGCGGAGGGTGCGCCGGCCGACGTGTGCGCGGCAGTCGCGGCGGACGTCCCGTCCGAACCCGCGGTCGCGCTGCTCCCCGACGTGGGGGCATGCGGATCGCCGGCCATGCTGCTCTCCGAGTCGTCGTCGCCGCCCTGACCCTCGACCTTGCGCTCGTGCGTCCCGGGCCTCTCGTCCGCCTCGTGCACGGCGATCCCCGCCTCCTCCTTCTTGCGGGCGTGCTCCTCCTTCGGCGTGGAGCTCAGGCCGTGACCGGTCTCGTCGAGGGCGGTCAGCTTCTCGGCCTCCTCGACCTCCTCGTCGGTGATGTTCTCGTCCTTCTCCTGGTTCCACGCCTTGATGGCGGCCCAGCCGACAGCGGCCACCGGGACCGACAGGATCGCGCCGATGATGCCGGCGAGGATGGTCCCGGCCGTCAGGGCGACCAGGATCACGAGGGCGTGCACCTGCAGGGTGCGCCCCATGACCACGGGCTGCAGGAAGTTGCCCTCGAGCTGGTTGACCACGATCACCGCGATGATGACCATGAGGGCCACGAACGGCCCATTGGCCACGAGGGCGATCAGGGCGGCCAGAACACCTGCGAGGGTCGCGCCGACCAGCGGGATGAACGCCCCGATGAAGACGATCGCCGCCAGCGGCAGCGCGAGCGGTACCCCGAGGAGCAGCAGGGCCAGCCCGATGAAGACCGAGTCCACGAGCGCGACGATCGCTGTCCCGCGGACATAGCCGCCGAGCACCGCCATGCTGCTGTAGCCCACGCGGCGGGCCTTGACCAGGCGGCGGCCCCTGAAGGCCCGGAGCATGAAGGCCCAGATCTTCTCGCCGTCCTTGAGGAAGAAGAACAGGATGACCACCATGAGCAGCGCCCCGGCGAAGAAGTTGCCGGCCGCGCTCAGCCCGGAGATGGCACCTGCACCGACGGTGCTCGAGGTCGCGAAGTCCACCACCCAGTCGCGGGCCTGCTGGATCTGCGCGTCGTCGATGGGAATCGGGCCGTTCTGCGCGAAGGCGTAGAGCTGGTCGAAGCCTTCGGTGGCACTGGAGACGAGCTCACCGGCCTGCCCCATCACGGCGAAGACGATGCCCGTGATGAGCCCGCCGAAGAGCAGCAGGAGCAGCAGGAAGGAGACGGCCGTGGCCAAGGATGCGCCCCAGCCCTTGCGCCGGAGCCAGTTGACGAAGGGCCCGATCGCGGCGGCCAGGATGAGCGCCAGCAGCATCGGGATGACCACGAGCCGCACCTGGATCAGGGCATAGATCGCCACGACGGCGAGGATCAGGAGGATGAGCACCTGGCCCGCACGGATGCTGGCGTTGCCGAGGCTGTCGCGCCACGGACCTCTCGGGGCGGGCGTCCCCGCCCGGGCTTGCGTGTGCTGGGTCATCGACTGTCACTTCCTTCGGCACGGGGGCCATCGTTGAGCAATTGGGTGCGCACCTCGCGCCGGAGGACCTTGCCGATCAGGGATCGGGGCAGGTCCTCGGTCTGCACGATGGTGCGGGGGACCTTGTAGGCCGCGAGCGCGCCACGGCAGTGGGAGCGAAGGCTCTCGACGTCGAGTGCGGCACCGTCGGCGAGCACGACCACGGCGGCCACGTCCTCGCCGCCGCCCTTGCGGGGCAGCCCGACGACGGCGGCGTCGGTGACGTCCGGATGTGCCCGGAGGGCGTCCTCCACCTCGGAGGGGGCGACATTGAAGCCGCCCGTGATGATGAGCTCCTTGATGCGGTCGACGATCGTGATGAAGCAGTCCTCGTCCATCCGGACGATGTCCCCCGTCCGGAACCAGCCGCCGTCGAGGAGCGCGGCGTGTGTCTCGTCGGGTTTGCGCCAGTAGCCCTGGAACACCTGCGGTCCACGGATGAGGAGCTCGCCCGCCTCGCCGGGTCCGCGGTCGGCGCCGGGGTCGTCAGGGTCGACGATGCGCACGTCGGTGCCGGGGAAGGGGACGCCGACGGTGCCCGGACGGCGGGTCGGGCCGATCGGGTTGCCGGCGGCCACGGGGGAGGTCTCGGTGAGTCCGTAGCCCTCGATGAGGTAGCCGCCGGTTGCAGCCTCCCAGGTCTCCACGGTGGACTCGGGGAGGTTCATGGCACCGGAGATGGCGAAGCGGATGCTGCGCAGGTCGGCGCCACGGGCGGCCGCGCCTCCTGCCAGCCGCTCGTAGATAGGCGGGACGGCGGGCAGGAAGGTGGGCGGGCTCTTCCTCGCCGCAGCCAGGACGAGGTCGACGTCGAACCGGGGGAACAGGACGAGCTTCGCGCCGATGCTCATCGCGAAGGTCAGGCAGAGCGTGAGCCCGTACGCATGGAACATGGGGAGCACGGCGTAGACCGTCTCCCGCCCTGCCTCGAGACCGGGGACCCAGGCCCGGCCCTGGGCCGCATTGGCGAGGAGGTTCCGGTGCGTCAGGACGGCGCCCTTGGGCACCCCGGTCGTCCCGCTGGTGTACTGCAGGACGGCGGTGTCCGTCGCGGACGGGCGCGGATGCTTGTGCGGGAGCGGTCGGTGCCGGAGCAGTTCGCTCCAGCCGAGGACCTTCCGGGGACCGGTGGGCCTGTCCGTCGTCGTCAGTGCCTTCCGCGCCTCCCGGGCCCGGCGGATGGGCAGGCGCAGGGCCAGCCGGCGCGACACGGGCATCGCGCTGACGAGGTCCACCGTCACCAGGGCGGTCACCGGGATGTCGGCCGGCAGCTGCTGGACCTGGCGTGCCACCCGGTCCCAGACGATCGCCACGGTGGCGCCGTGGTCCTCGAACTGGTGGCGCAGCTCGCGGTCGGTGTAGAGCGGGTTGTGTTCGACGACGATCGCCCCGAGGCGCAGGACGGCGTAGAAGGCGATGATGTGCTGCGGGCAGTTCGGCAGCACCAGGGCCACCCGGTCACCCGCGCGGATGCCGAGGGCCCGCAGGCCGGCTGCGGCGCGGTCGACGGCGTCGCCCAGCTCGCGGTAGCTCGTCGCCGCACCGAAGAACTCGAGGGCCGTCCCCGTGCGGTAGGTGCGCACCGACGTCTCGAGCAGGTCGGTGAGCGTGCCCTCGGGAACGTCGAACGTCGGGGGCACGCCGGGTGCGTAGCTCGCCACCCAGGGCCGGGCTGCCAGATCCATAAGCCTGCTTCCTGTTCTTGCTCCGACTGTATCGCGGCTCGTCGAGCCACGGTACCCGAACCTCCAGACCCTACCGGGCCCACCGCAGGCACGGCGTCCGCGGCGTACGTGGCGTCCGGGCCCACCGCAGGCGCGGCGTCCGCGGCGTCCTTGCACTCCGGCGTCCGCGGCACTCGCTGCACTCGCGGGACCCACGGAGCCGAAGGCCCCCCGGACAGGCCGGGCACGGGACGCAGCAGGTGACGCTCGGGTAGGATGGTCCGTCGAAGGGGAGTAGCTCCGCGTCCGCGAGGATGTGCGGCCTGTCGACATACTGGCGCCAACGGCGCCCGGCTATCCACCGGTTCATCCGGCGAGCGAGACCTTCGGCCGAACCGACGCCCGTGCGTACCCGGCCGAAGCCTCCCGCTCCGGCCGACGTGCGCACGCACCCGAGAATCCGGAGCACTGCGTGACATCCCCTGACCACTCCCCCTCCCGCGACGACGTCCGACGCTGGCGGCAGTACCTCGCCGACGAGCGTGGCGAAGCCGCGACCTACCGGGACCTCGCCCGCCGCAGGACCGGCGAGGAGCGCGAGATCCTCCTCGGGCTCGCCGACGCCGAGGGCCGGCACGAGGCGCACTGGCTCGCCCTGCTGGGCCATGAGGTGGGCCGGCCCCTCCGACCGTCCCTGCGCAACCGGATCCTCGGTGTGCTCGCTCGGCGCTTCGGCTCCGTGTTCGTCCTCGCGCTGGCCCAGCGCGCCGAGGGCCGCTCCCCCTACGCCACGGACCCCTCGGCCACCAGCGCGATGGTGGCGGACGAGCAGATCCACGAGGAGGTGGTCCGCGGGCTGGCGACCCGCGGCCGCAACAGGCTCTCCGGCAACTTCCGGGCCGCGGTCTTCGGCGCCAACGACGGCCTCGTCAGCAATCTCGCCCTCATCATGGGCATCGGTGCCACCGGCGCGTCCACCGCGTTCATCCTGGTCAGCGGACTGGCAGGGCTCCTGGCCGGCGCACTCTCGATGGGCGCCGGGGAGTACGTCTCCGTGCGGTCCCAGCGGGAGCTGCTCTCCGCCACGCGTCCCACGCAGATCACGCTGACCGCCGCGAAGGAACTCGACATCGCGGCCAATGAGCTGGCACTGGTGTACCGGGCCCGCGGGATGACGCCCGCCGCGGCGGAGCACCGCGCGGCGGAGCGCCTCGGCCTCTACAGCTGTGACTGCGACCCCAGCTTCTCGCTCCGGCCCGAGGCCGAGGACGACGTCGACGAGCACGAGGCGGTGGGCACCGGATTGGGGGCAGCGGCGTCGAGCTTCTGCTTCTTCGCCTCGGGCGCCATCATCCCGGTGCTGCCCTACCTCGCAGGCCTGGGCGGGCTGACCGCCGTCGTCGTCGCCTGCGTGCTGGTGGGACTCGCGCTGCTGGCCACCGGCGCCGTCGTCGCCCTGCTGTCCGGAGCCTCGCCGCTGCGGCTGGCGCTGCGGCAACTGGCCATCGGACTGGGCGCGGCGGGCGTCACCTATCTCCTCGGGCTGCTCTTCGGCACGTCGATCGCCTAGCTGGAGCGGGCCGGCCCCGGCACCCTCCCGGGGACGCAGCCCGCGTGGGCGTCAGGCCGCGTCCCGCTCCTGCAGAACATGGTCCTCGAGGAGTCCGAGCGTGGCCTCGATACTGGCCGGGTGGCGCCGGGTGAAGCCCGTGAGGCGGAAGACGAAACGCCACCGCACGGCCCTGCCGTCCCACTCCTCCCGCACGAGCGTGGATGTACCGCGCGGCTCCAGCGTGTAGCGCCACACGTGTGCGGAGAAGTGCCGCCACGCGATGCGGCGCCCCTCCTCGAACTCCACCACCCGGTTGAGGATCTTGTAGGAGGCTCCCATGCGCATGTCCATCCCGAATCTCGCACCCAGGGACAGCCGGGCCGGACCGTTGGGTTGCTCCCCGCGCACCGTTCCCGAACCGTCGATCACGCTGTGCAGGGCCGGCGTCGCCAGCACCTCGAAGATGCGGTCCGCAGGGGCGTCGATGAGCCGCTCGCGCGAGATCAGGTAGGGCGTGGGTGTCATGTCCCCATTCTGCCCGGTCGCCGGCTCGGGGCACGCCGCCGGGCGGACGCGCCGGCGGGCGGTGGGCGCGCACGCCGTCCGACGACGGAGGGCCCGTCCACGGACGGGCCCTCCGGTGGAGCGTACGGGTCAGGGCTTGAGCAGCACCTTGATGGCGCGCCGCTCATCCATGGCCCGGTACGCCTCCGCGGCGTCCTCCAGCGGCATCTCGACGTCGAACACGCGGCCGGGATTGATGGTCCCGGCCAAGACGTCCTTCAGCAGTTCGGGGATGTAGGTGTGCGCCGGGGCCATGCCACCACCCACCGTGATGTTCTTCGCGAAGAGCACGCCGATGGGAAGCTCCGGACCGCCGGCGGGGACGCCGACGAACCCGAGATGGCCGCCCGGCCGCGTGCTGCGCAGCGCCTGGTCCATCGACTCCTTGGTCCCGACGCACTCGAGCACCGAGTCCGCGAGCACTCCGCCGAGCAGTTCGCGGACCTTCGCCACGCCCTCGTCGCCCCGCTCCGCCACGATGTCCGTCGCGCCGAACTCGCGCGCGAGCGCCTGCCGGTCCTCGTGCCGCGACATGGCGATGATGCGCTCCGCGCCGAGGCGCTTGGCCGCGAGGACCCCGCACAGTCCGACGGCGCCGTCACCGACGACGACGACGGTGCTGCCCGGTCCCACGTTCGCCGAGACGGCGGCGTGGTGGCCCGTGGACATGACGTCCGAGAGGGTGAGGAGGCTCGCGGTCAGGGCTGCGTCCGGCTCGGTGACGCCGTCGACCCTGCGCAGCGTCCCGTCCGCCTGCGGGACACGCACGGCCTCCCCCTGGCCACCCTGGAGGAAGTCGCCGTGCTCATCGGTGCTGCCCCAGCCCGCGAGGTGGTCGCAGGCGACGGTGACCCCGTTGAGGCACTGGGGGCACGTCCCGCAGCTGTCGACGAAGGGCGCGATCACGAAATCGCCGACGGCGAGATCGCGGACGTCATCGCCCACCGACTCGACGACGCCGACGAACTCGTGGCCGATGGCCTTCGGCTCCTTCGTGGGACGGACGCCGCGGTAGGGCCACAGGTCCGACCCGCAGACACAGGACGCGGTGACCCTGACGACGGCGTCCGTCGACCGGATGATGGTCGGGTAGTCGCGGTCCTCGACGCGGATGTCGCCGGGCCCGTGGATGATGGTGGCGCGCATGATGTCCTCCTGGAAGCTTGCCTGACGCAATCGGTGGTCCCCCGTCGCCACACTACAAGCCACGGGCGGCTCGCCCTATCGCACGGAGCCGCCCGCGTCCTCCTTGAACCGGCGCTCGATCTCCTCCAGGGTGCGTCCGCGCGTCTCGGGGATGTAGCGCCGGGCGAAGAGGATCGCCGCGACTCCGAGGACCACGAACACGAAGAAGGTGTTGGAGATGGTGATGGCATCCATGAGGATCGGGAAGCTGAGGCTGACGGCGAAGTTGACCATCCACAGCACGAACACCGCGGCGCCCATCCCGAGCCCGCGCAGCCGCATCGGGAAGATCTCCGACAGCATGAGCCAGGTGACCGGCGAGATGGCGCCCTGCTGGAAGGCCAGGAAGGTCACGGTGAGCGCGAGGACGAGGAACCCGCGCGCGGTGCCCTCCGGCACCAGCAGCGAGACGAGCCCGATGGCCAGGAGGGCCGCAGTCGTCCCGATCTGGCCGACCAGCAGCATGGGGCGGCGCCCAACCCTGCCGAGCAGCCAGATGCCGACGAAGGTCGCCGCGACGGAGATGACGCCGTTCGCGATGTTGGCGGTCAGTGCCGCCTGCGTACCGAAACCCGCGACGACCAGGATCTGCGTGCCGTAGTACATGATCGAGTTGACGCCGGTGATCTGCTGGATGACGGCGAGGCCGAGCCCGACGACGACGATGCGCCGCAGCCACGGCTCGCGCAGATCACGGATCCCGGCCTTGTCCCTCTCGCGGTCCTCCAGGGCGAGGGACTTCACCTCCTCGTACTCGATGCGGGCGGCAGCCGGCGGGCGGAGGCGCTGCAGCGCCCTCAGGGCGAAGCCGAAGGCCCCGTGCGCCGCGAGCCAGCGCGGACTCTCCGGGACGAAGTACATCCCGATCCACAGGCCGATCGCGGGGAGGGTCGCCAGGACCAGCATCCACCGCCAGATCCCGTGGCTGTCACCGAACACGGTGCCGAGGAAGGCGCTCGTGCTGAAGGCGATCAGCTGGCCCGTGACGATCATGAGCTCGTTCCGGGTGACGGTCTGCCCGCGGCGCGCGGCCGGCGAGAGCTCCGCGAGGAAGATCGGCACCATCACGGACGCGCCACCCACCGCCAGTCCGAGAACCAGCCGCGAGGTGACCATGACCGTGACGTCCGGCGCGAGGGCCGTGCCGACCGTCCCGACGAGGAACACCACGGCGAGCATGATGATCATCCGCCTGCGCCCGTAGGCATCGGCGAGGCGCCCGCCGGCGAGCGCGCCGAACGCGGCGCCGAACACGAGCGAGCTGGCCACGAGCCCCTCGGTCACCGGGGTCAGGCGGAGGTCATCCACCATGAAGGGCAGCGCGCCGTTGATCACGCCCGTGTCGAAGCCGAACAGCAGGCCGCCGAGGGTGGCCACCCAGGTGACACGGCGCAGGTACCTCCGCTGCTGGTCGCCGTCGGCCTCCGCCGTGTCGACCGCCCTGCTCCTCGTCGCGCCGCTCATCGTCCGTGCATCTCCTGCGTGTGTCGTGGTGGTGTGTGCTGCCGCCTGAAGCCGCGAGGGCTGCGCGCCCTGCGTGCCCACGCTAGTTCCTGCACGCCCGGCCTGCAGCCGCGAGAGGCCCTGGATCCACGTTGACACCGGCGGACGCCTGAGCCACCGCCCCGGCCCCTGCACGTGCTCCTGCACGTGTCCCTGCACCGAACCTGCACCGAACCTGCACCGAACCTGCCCCGAACCTGCCCTGAACGCACAGCAGCCTCCCCCGCGGGTGTGCGGGGGAGGCTGCCGGACGAGCATGGATCAGAGGGTCGCGTAGACCTCGCGGAGGAGCTTGGCGGTCTCGGACGGCGTCTTGCCGACCTTCACCCCTGCTGCTTCGAGCGCTTCCTTCTTGGCCTGCGCCGTTCCCGCGGAGCCGGAGACGATCGCGCCGGCGTGGCCCATCGTCTTGCCCTCGGGTGCCGTGAAGCCGGCCACGTAGCCGACGACCGGCTTGGTGACGTTGGCCTTGATGAACTCGGCGGCGCGCTCCTCGGCGTCCCCGCCGATCTCGCCGATCATGACGATGGCCTTGGTCTCGGGATCGGCCTCGAACGCGGCGAGGGCGTCGATGTGGGTGGTCCCGACGACGGGGTCACCGCCGATGCCGATCGCCGTGGAGAAGCCGAGATCGCGCAGCTCGAACATCATCTGGTAGGTCAGGGTGCCGGACTTCGAGACGAGGCCCACACCGCCCTTGCCGGTGATGTTCGCCGGGGTGATACCCACGAGGGACTCCCCGGGTGTGATGATGCCGGGGCAGTTCGGGCCGATGATGCGCGTCACCTGGTTGCCGTCGGCGTCGATCTTCGACTGGGCGAGCGCCCAGAAGGAGGCCGAGTCCTGCACCGGGACACCCTCGGTGATGACGACGACGAGGCCGATGCCGGCCTCGATCGCCTCGACGACCGCGTCCTTCGTGAACGCGGGCGGGACGAAGACGATCGACACGTCGGCGCCGGTCTCCTTCATCGCTTCCTCGACGGTGCCGTACACCGGCAGGGTGACGTCGCCGTGCGTGACACTGGTGCCGGCCTTGCGGGCGTTGACGCCGCCGACGACCTGCGTACCGGCCTTCAGCATGAGGGCGGTGTGCTTGGTGCCCTCCCCGCCCGTGATGCCCTGCACGATGACCCTGGAGTCCTTGTTGAGGTAGATAGACACGGGTGTTCCCTTACTTTCCGTAGGCCAGCGCGGCGGCCTTGTCGGCGCCTTCGTCCATGGTGTCGGCGAGGGTCACCAGCGGGTGGTTCGCCTCGGCGAGGATGCGGCGTCCCTCGTCGACGTTGTTGCCGTCGAGGCGCACGACGAGAGGCTTGTTGGCCTCGTCGCCCAGCATCTCGAGGGCCTTGACGATCCCGTTCGCCACGGCGTCGCAGGCGGTGATCCCGCCGAAGACGTTGACGAAGACGCTCTTGACCTGCGAGTCGTTGAGGATGACGTCGAGGCCGGCGGCCATGACCTCGGCGGACGCTCCACCTCCGATGTCGAGGAAGTTCGCGGGCCGCACGTTGCCGTGGGCCTCGCCGGCGTAGGCGACGACGTCGAGCGTGGACATGACCAGCCCGGCACCGTTCCCGATGATGCCGACCTCGCCGTCGAGCTTGACGTAGTTGAGGTCGTTCTCCTTGGCCTTGGCCTCCAGGGGATCGGCGGCGTCCTTGTCCTCGAGTGCGGCGTGGTCCGCGTGGCGGAACTCGGCGTTCTCGTCGATGGTGACCTTGCCGTCGAGGGCGAGGATGTCCCCAGCGCCCGTCTTGACGAGCGGGTTGACCTCGACCAGCGTGGCGTCCTCCTTCACGAAGACGTCCCAGAGCTTGAGGATGGTGTGGATGACGCCCTCACGCAGTTCGGGCGCGAACCCGGCGGCGTCGACGATCTCCTCGGCCTTGGCCTGGTCGATGCCGGTCGCGGGGTCGACGGCGATGCGCGCGAGCGCTTCGGGCCGCTCGACGGCGAGCTGCTCGATCTCCATGCCGCCCTCCACCGAGCACATGGCCAGGTAGTTACGGTTGGACCGGTCGAGCAGGACGGAGAAGTAGTACTCCTCGGCGATGTCCGCGCCCTGCGCGATCATCACCTTGTGGACCGTGTGCCCCTTGATGTCCATCCCGAGGATGTCAGAAGCGTAGGAGAAGGCCTCGTCGGGGGTCTTCGCGACCTTGACGCCGCCGGCCTTGCCGCGGCCACCGACCTTGACCTGGGCCTTGACGACGACGACGCCGCCGATCTTCTCGGCTGCCGCCTTTGCTTCTTCTGGGGTGTGCGCAACGATTCCGGCGAGCACGGGAACTCCGTGTGCCTCGAAGAGATCGCGCGCCTGATATTCGAACAGGTCCACGGGCTAGAGTCCTTCTACGTCGAAGTAGGTTTACAGAGGGAACTTTAGCCCCCTCGACCCGAGGGCCTTTTCCAGACTATCGGTTTAGTGAGTAAGGCCACACTTCTATCTTTTGTAGAATTCGGGCCTGTTCTGGTATCCCCGAAAAGTGCGGGATTCCGGCGATCAGGCCACCTTCGTCAGGGGCGCGTAGCGCAGCAGCAGCCTCTTCTCGCCGGCGTCGAAGCGCACCTTCGCGACCGTCTTGTCACCCGCGCCCTCGACCGCGAGCACCGTCCCGTTGCCGAAGCTCGCGTGGTTGACGTGGTCCCCCACGGCGACCGAGACGACCTCCTTCTGGGGCTGGACGCGACCGATCGCCTTCGCAGGGGCGACGCTCCCGCCGGCGAAGCCCCCTCCGCTGGCTCCCCAGTAGGAGCCGCTGAACCGCGGACCGCTCGTGCTCCCGCCGGACGAACTCCACGACTGCTTCGCGGCGCCCTCCCGCTTCCAGTGGATCAGCTCCTCGGGGATCTCGCCGACGAACTGGCTGGCCGGGTTGTACTGGCTCTGGCCCCACATGCTGCGGACCTCGGAGCGGGTGATGTAGAGACGCTGGCGTGCACGGGTGAGGCCCACGTAGGCGAGCCGGCGTTCCTCGGCCAGCTCCTTCGGATCGGTGGCCGAGCGCTGGTGCGGGAAGATCCCCTGCTCCATACCGGTCAGGAAGACCACGGGGAACTCGAGCCCCTTCGCGGTGTGCAGGGTCATGAGGGTGACCACTCCCTGCCGGCGGGCCTCCTCGACGGCACGCTGGACGTCGGCGGCGGACCCGTCGGGGGCGTCGGGGATCTGGTCCGCGTCCGCGACGAGCGACACCTGCTCGAGGAAGTCCCCCAGGGTGCCCTCCGGGTTGTCCCGTTCGAACTCCCGCACCACCGCCACGAGTTCCGCGAGGTTCTCGACGCGCGACTCGTCCTGGGGGTCGCTGCTGGTCCTCAGCTGCTCGAGGTAGCCGGTCTGCTCGAGAACGGCCTCGAGGGCCGCCGACGCGCCCGAGCCGCCGGCCACCTCCGCGAGGTCGTCGATGAGCTTGACGAATCCGGTCACGGCGTTGACCGATCGCGTCGCCATACCGGGGGCCTGGTCGGCGCGCCGCAGCGCCTCCATGAAACTGATCCGCTCCCGTTCACTGAGGGCCGCGATGGCGTACTCGGCGCGATCACCGATGCCGCGCTTCGGCTCGTTGAGCACCCGGCGCAGGTTGACGACGTCGTCCTGGTTGACGAGGACGCGGAGGTACGCGAGCGCGTCCTTGATCTCCTTGCGCTCGTAGAAGCGGGTGCCGCCCACCACCTTGTAGGGCAGTCCGACCCGCAGCAGGATCTCCTCGATGGATCGCGACTGCGCATTGGTGCGGTAGAAGACCGCCACGTCACCGGGGCGCAGGTCGTCCTCGTCCTGGAGGCGGTCGATCTCCTCGGCGATGAAGCGTGCTTCCTCGTGCTCGTTCTCGCCGACGTAGCCGACGATCTTCTCGCCGCTGCCCTCGGCGGTCCACAGGCGCTTCTCGGGCCGGTTCGGGTTGCGCGAGATCACGGCGTTCGCCGCACTCAGGATGTTCTGCGTGGAGCGGTAGTTCTGCTCGAGCAGGATCGTGCGGGCGCTCGGGTAGTCGTTCTCGAACTCGACGATGTTGCGCACGTCCGCCCCGCGGAACGCGTAGATGGACTGGTCGGAGTCGCCCACCACGGTGAGCTCCGCGGGATCGTCGGTGGACTCGCCGGGCACCCCCACGATCTCCCGCACCAGCGCGTACTGCGCGTGGTTGGTGTCCTGGTACTCGTCCACGAGGACGTGGCGGAAGCGGCGCCGGTAATAGTCCGCGACGCCGGGGAAGGCCCTGAACATGTAGACGGTCTGGGCGATGAGGTCGTCGAAGTCCATGGCGTTGGCCTGGCGCATGCGCTGCGCGTAGCCCGTGTACACCTCGGCGACGGCCTGCTCGAACGGATCCGCGAGGTTCACCGTCGAGGCGAACGACTCCTCGTCCACGAGTTCGTTCTTCAGGGCGGAGATCTTGTGCTGGATGGCCTTGGGCGGAACCTTCTTCGGGTCCAGGTCCAGCCCCTTGGCCACGAGCGTGATGAGGCGCAGGGTGTCCGCGGAGTCGTAGATGGAGAAGTTGGAGTTCAGTCCCACGGAAGCCGCCTCGCGGCGCAGGATGCGGACGCAGGAGGAGTGGAAGGTGGAGATCCACATGCGCTTCGCCACGTCCCCGATGAGCCCCTCGATGCGCTCCCGCATCTCCGCCGCGGCTTTGTTGGTGAAGGTGATGGCGAGGATCTGGCCGGGATGCGAACGGCCCGTGGCCAGGAGGTAGGCGATGCGGTGGCTCAGCACGCGGGTCTTCCCGGAACCGGCACCCGCGACGATGAGCAGGGGCGAGCCGCCGTGCTTGACGGCTTTCTCCTGCTGCGGATTCATGCCCAGCAGCAGCTCGTGCGCGCGCTGCTCGTCCACTCCCGCACGCGCCGGCACGTGGTCCGCGGCAGGGTCTCCCGAGGCCGGTCCCGTCCCCGCACGCGGCGCCGCCGTGGCCATCGCGGCCTCGCGTGCCCGCTTCTTCTCGGCAGGGGTGGGAGGGGAGACGTAGGGATCGAAGAGCATGTCCATGGTGACTCCAAGTCTAGGCCGTGACCCCGACAGTCCGCCCGGCCCGGCAGGCCCCGCACGCGGCACCGCCCCCGCCGGGAGACCCTGCGGGGGCGGTGCGTACAGCGGGCGCTGGAGCTACTTCTCCGTCCGGAGCTCGTCCTTTTCGATCCCGAGGATGAGGAGCTTGCCGCTCTTGCGGTCCGCGAGGTACTCCCGCATCTCCCGCTTGATCACGGGGAGCAGGAAGTACACGCCGAGCAGGTTCACGAAGGCGCAGACGAACAGGGCGGCATCGGCGAAGCTGATGACCTGGCTGAAGGTGAGCACGCAGCCGGCGACCGTGAAGAACAGGAACACGATCTTGTAGGTGATCTCCGCCGTCTTGCCCCGGCCGAACAGGAACTCCCAGGCCTTCAGTCCGTAGTAGGACCACGTGATGAGGGTCGAGTAGGCGAAGAGGACGACGGCGATGGCGAGGACGATGGGGAACCACGGCAGCACGGTCGCGAAGGCGTCCGAGGTCAGGATGACGCCGTCGGGCGTGTCTCCCCCGCCCTGCACCTGATCGATGCCCGCCTGCAGGCTCGGCGCACCGGCGATCACGATCGCGAGCGCCGTCATGGTGCAGATGAGTACGGTGTCGACGAGCGGCTCGAACAGGGCCACGAAGCCCTCACTGACCGGGCGGCGGGTCTTCACGGCGGAGTGGGCGATGGCGGCGGAACCGACGCCTGCCTCGTTGGAGAACGAGGCCCGCTGGAACCCGACGATCAGGACACCGAGGATGCCTCCGGCGATTCCCTGGGGATCGAAGGCACCGGTGATGATCGCCCCGAAGGCGCCGGGTACCTGGTCGATGTTCGCGATGATCACGAAGAGGCAGGCGAGGACGTAGATGCCGCCCATCGCGGGCACCAGGCGCGACGTCGTGGCGCCGATGGACTTGATGCCGCCGAGGATGACGATCGCCACGAAGAAGGCGAGGACCAGTCCGAAGATGAGGGCCGCGCCGGCGCTGCCGAGGAACCCGTCCGCACCGCCCGTGACGTTCTGCACCTGGGCGAAGGTCTGGTTGGCCTGGAACATGTTGCCGCCGGCGATGCCGAAGATGAGGATCGCGACCGCGAAGATCCCCGTGAGGATCTTGGCCGGGATGCGACCGAGCTTCTGGAAGGCGATGGGCAGGTACTTGAACGGACCGCCGCTCACGGTGCCGTCCTCATGGACCTCGCGGTACTTCACGCCGAGCGTGCACTCGGCGAACTTGGTCGCCATGCCGATCAGGCCGGCGCAGATCATCCAGAACGTGGCGCCCGGGCCACCGAGGGCCATGGCCGCACCGACGCCCGCGATGTTGCCGAGCCCGACCGTCCCGGAGAGGGCCGAGGTGAGCGCCTGGAAGTGCGGCACCTCGCCCGGATCGTCCTTGGAGGAGTAACGCCCACGCACTACTTCGTAGCCGACCTTGAGGCCGCGGAGCTGAGGTACCCCGAAGTAGATCGTGAAGATGATCCCGGCAAGGATGAGCCAGGCGACGACGGCGGGGAAGCTGACGTCGCCGATGGTGATCGGGAAGAACACGATGCTGGAGAAGATCTCGGTGGGTCTCGCGAAGGCGTTGTTGATCGCCTCGTCGATGGCGGCGAGCCATCCGACGTCCTCGGTGACCGTCGCCATGGGGAGTGCGGAGTGAATATGCATCCCACCAATGAACCGCTTTTCCGGTGTGAAGGCAATCACACTGGGCTCCCGGCGGGGGAACGTCATCCGATCGCAACGCAGTTCACATGGTGTTCACAGCCCGGCGTGGTGGTCCTCCGGCGTCGCCCATACTGGGACGGTGGCGAAGACCAGGGCGCAGATAGCACGCAAGCACGCGACCGGCACTCCTGTGCCGGTGGCTCCCCCGACCGACGGCCGCCGGAAGAACAACGGCTCGCTCGTCCTCGTCGCAGCCGCCGGGGCCTCCCTGTTCCTCTTCTGGTACCTCCACCTGCTCACGCTGGGCCAGATGACGCAGCTCTCCGACGGCCTCACCATGCCGGACATGCTCGTGGGTGGGTACGACGTGGGCTACGTGGAGCGCCTGCGCGGGGCGATGGACGACGACGCCCGGGGCCAGCTGAGCTACCTGCACAGGACGGCCGGCACGCTCTTCCCCCTGATCTTCGCGTTCGCCTGGCTCCTGCTCGTCCAGCTCAATGTCGGGCGGCGGTGGCTCCGGTGGCTGCTGTGGTCGCCCGTGATCCTGTTCACCGTGGCCGACCTCTGGGAGAACGTCGCGATCGACACGGTGCTGGCCCAGGCCGTCCCCGAACCCGGCGCCGTCGCGCTGGCCTCGGTGCTGACGGTGTCCCGGTGGATCCTGCTGGCCCTCAGCCTCATGGCGGGGGCGGCTGCGGTGTTCCTGCCGCGGCGGCTGCGGGGTGTCCCCGGCGCGGACACGACCGCGCGGACCGGGTAAGCTGGGACCGCCGGATCGGTGCTCCACCGATCCCGCGCCTCTGTAGCTCAGTAGGATAGAGCGTCCCTCTCCTAAAGGGAAGGTCGTCGGTTCGATTCCGGCCAGGGGCACCACCACGACCGAGGACGGGCTTCCCTGCCCGTCCTCGCTATGCGTCGAAGGGACCCGCGGTGCGCGTCACGCCCGTCATCACGGTCACGGCGCTCTGCCTCCTGGATGCCCACGGGCACCTGCTGCTAGTCCGCAAGCGTGGGACGTCCGTGTTCATGCAGCCGGGCGGGAAGCCCGAGCCGGACGAGACGCCTACCCGGACGGGCTCCCGTGAACTGCAGGAGGAACTGGGACTGACCGTGCGCCCGGAGGAGCTGACACTGCTCGGGACCTGGTCGGGGCCCGCCGCCAACGAGGCGGACACCCGCCTGGTCGCCACGGTCTTCCTGTGCCCCCTGGCAGGCGAGCCGCGGCCTGCGGCCGAGATCGAGGAGCTGGACTGGCTCGACCTCGATGCAGCGGGACTCCGGGGCGACCTCGCCCCGCTGCTCACCGACTACGTGGTCCCCGCGCTGCTGGCACTGCGGGGATGACCGTCACACGCCGGTGAGAGCCTCGGGCTCCTCCTCCGCCGCCACGTTCTTCTGCACGGCGAACTGCGTCCGGTGCAGCTCCTCGTACCGGCCTCCCTGCGCCAGCAGTTCGTCGTGCGAGCCCCGCTCCACGATCGTGCCGTCCTCGACCACGAGGATCAGGTCCGCACTGCGGATCGTCGAGAGCCGGTGCGCGATCACCATCGCGGTGCGCCCCTCGAGGGCCTCGCTGAGGGCAGCCTGCACTGCCGCCTCCGACGTCGAGTCGAGAGCCGCCGTCGCCTCGTCGAGGATGACGACGCGCGGTTGGGCGAGGAGCAGGCGGGCGATGGTCATACGCTGGCGCTCACCGCCGGACAGCCGGTAGCCGCGCTCCCCCACCATGGTGTCCAGCTGGTCGGGCAGGGATCGGATGAGCGGTTCGAGGCGGGCGCGGCGGACGGCGTCCCACACCTCGCCCTCCGTGGCTTCGGGGCGTGCCAGGCGGAGGTTGGACAGGATGGTCTCGTGGAAGAGGTGCCCGTCCTGCGTCACCATGCCGAGCGTGTGCCGCATGGACGCGAAGGTCACGTCCCGCACGTCCGTGCCGCCGAGCCGCACGGCACCGCTGTCGACGTCGTACAGGCGGGACAGGAGCTGCGCGATGGTCGACTTCCCGGCTCCCGAGGTGCCCACGAGCGCGACCGTCTGGCCGGGCTCGATACGGAAGGAGATTCCGTGGAGCACCTCCTCCCCGCCGCGGGTGTCGAGCGTCGAGACCTCCTCGAGCGAGGCCAGCGACACCTTGTCCGCGGACGGGTAGGCGAAGCGGACGTCATCGAACTCGACGGCGACCGGACCGGCGGGCACGCCGACGGCGCCGGGCTTCTCCTGAATCAGCGGCTCGAGGTCGAGGACCTCGAACACGCGCTCGAAGCTGACGATGGCGCTCATGATCTCCACGCGGGCGTTCGCCAGGCTGGTGAGCGGCGCGTAGAGGCGCGTCAGCAGGAGCGCGAGCGTGACGACCTCACCGGTGTCGAGCTGCCCCTGGAGGGCCAGGAAGCCGCCCAGACCGTAGACGAGCGCGAGCGCCAGGGCGGACACCAGCATGAGGGCCGTGAAGAACACGAACTGCAGCATCGCGGTCCGCACGCCGATGTCCCGCACGCGGGCCGCGCGGACGCGGAACTCCTCGGCCTCCTCGTCCGGCCTGCCGAACAGCTTCACCAGCGTGGCGCCGGGGGCGGAGAAGCGCTCCGTCATCTGCGTGCTCATGGCCGAGTTGTGGTCCGCGGCCTCGCGCCGGAGGGCTGCGAGGCGGCTGCCCATGCGACGGGCAGGGACGAGAAAGATGGGCAGCATGACGACGGCGAGCACCGTGACGAGCCAGGACGTGCTCAGCATCACCGCGAGCGTGAGGATCAGCGCCACGAGGTTCGTCACCACACCGGACAGGGTCCCGCTGAACGCCTGCTGCGCGCCGATCACGTCGTTGTTCAGGCGGCTCACGAGGGCACCGGTGCGGGTGCGCGTGAAGAAGGCGATCGGCATCTTCTGCACATGATTGAACACGGCTGTGCGGAGATCCAGGATGACGCCCTCCCCGATCCGCGACGAGTACCAGCGGGTGACGAGGGAGACGGCGGCATCCGCCACGGCGACGATCGCGATGACGACGGCGAGCCACACCACGGTGCGGACCTCACCCTGCGCGACGATGACGTCCACCACCTGCCCGGCGAGCACCGGCGTCGCGACGGCGAGGAACGCCCCGGCGACCGACAGGACGATGAAGATGATCAGCTTCGAGCGGTAGGGTACGGCGAACGTCAGGATGCGGCGGACCGACTCCTTCGAGAATCCGTGCCGGCCGTCCTTCGCCGTGGAGATCTTGTAGAGCGAGCTCCAGGCCGCGCCTTCCATGCTCATAGCCATTCCTTCCAAGGATGCCAGTCCCGGCTCCGGTCCAAGGTTCCTGGACCCCCGCCGCAATACTTCGGAACAATAAGTGCGTGCCCCGGTGTTGACCCCAGTAGTGTTCGACTCCGGTCCCGGCCGGGTGGAGCGGACGTACGTAGGGTTCAAGCCTTCGTCGGTCCCCACCATTCCCTACCGCCGTGATCGCCTCACCAGACCGAAGGAATCCCATGAAGAACCGCCTGTCCGTCCTCGGCGCCGCTGCAGCGCTCACCCTCGCCCTCGCAGGATGCGGCTCGTCGTCGACCCCTGCGTCCGACGGCGGGGCGAGCGAGTCCGCTGCACCCTCCTCGCTGCAGGAGATCCAGGACTCCGGCGTCCTCACCGTCGGGACCGAGGGGACCTACAGGCCCTTCAGCTTCCACGAGGGCGGCAGCGGCGACCTCACGGGGTACGACGTCGAGGTCATCACCGCCGTCGCGGAGAAGATGGGCGTGGAGGCCGAGTTCCAGGAGACCCAGTGGGACGCGATCTTCGCGGGCCTCGAGGCGGGGCGCTTCGACGTCATCGCCAACCAGGTCTCCATCACGGACGAGCGCAAGGAGACCTACGACTTCTCCGAGCCCTACACGGTGAGCTCCGGCGTGATCGTCACGACAGCGGACAACGGCGACATCTCCTCCTTCGACGACCTCGCCGGGAAGACCACCGCGCAGTCCCTGACGAGCAACTGGAACGACCTGGCGAAGGAGAGCGGCGCGAACGTGGAGCCCGTCGAGGGCTGGGCGCAGTCCATCACGCTCCTCGAGCAGGGCCGCGTGGATGCGACCATCAACGACGAGCTGACCTACCTGGACTACCAGAAGACCGACAGCAACGAGAACATCAAGATCGCGGCCACCACGGAGGAGACCTCGGAGAGCGCCGTAGCCGTCCGCAAGGGCAGCACAGAGCTCGTGGACGCGATCAACACCGCCCTCGAGGAGCTGCGTGCCGACGGCACGCTCGCCGAGATCTCGGAGAAGTACTTCGGCTCCGACGTCAGCGAGTGATGCCGGCGCACGGCCCATGGATGCGATCGTCAGCGCGACGCGGAGGGGCTGACTGATGGACTGGGAGCTGCTGCGCACATCCTTCTGGCCCATGCTCTCCGGCGGACTGACGGGCACCATCCCGCTGTCTCTCGCCTCGTTCGTGCTCGGACTGGCCCTGGCCCTCGTCGTCGCCCTCATGCGGATCAGCGGGCAACCCGTCCTCTCGGCGATCGCCCGTTTCTACGTCTCGGTCATCCGCGGCACGCCGCTGCTGGTGCAGCTGTTCGTGATCTTCTACGGCCTGCCGTCCATCGGTCTGACGATCAACCCCTGGCCGAGTGCCATCATCGCCTTCTCGCTGAACGTCGCAGGCTACGCGGCGGAGATCGTGCGCGCGGCGATCCTCTCGGTGCCGAAGGGCCAGTGGGAGGCCGGGCACACCATCGGGATGTCCCGGAGCCTGACCCTGCGGCGGATCATCCTCCCGCAGGCCGCGCGGGTCTCCGTGCCGCCGCTGTCCAACACGTTCATCAGCCTCGTCAAGGACACGTCCCTGGCCTCGCTGATCCTCGTGACGGAGCTGTTCCGCGAAGCCCAGCAGATCGCCTCCTTCTCGCAGGAGTTCCTCCTGCTCTACATGGAGGCCGCAGCCATCTACTGGGTGTTCTGCCTCGTCCTGTCCAGCGGCCAGTCCGCCCTCGAGAAGAGATTGGACCGCTATGTCGCCCACTGATGCCCTGCTGACGGTCACCGGCCTGCAGAAGTCCTTCGGCGGCAACCAGGTGCTGAGGTCCATCGACCTCGACCTGGCGGACGGGCAGGTGACAGCACTCGTAGGACCGTCCGGGTCCGGCAAGACCACCGTGCTGCGGTGCCTCAACGGCCTCGAGACGCCCGACGGCGGCACGGTCGCCTTCCGCGGCGGGCCGTCGGTGGACTTCGGCGCGAAGGTGTCACGGAAGGAGGCACTCTCGCTCCGCGATCGCAGTGCCATGGTCTTCCAGACCTACAACCTCTTCCCGCACATGACGGTGCTCGAGAACATCATCGAGGGTCCGGTCCGGGTGCAGAAGCGTGCCCGCAAGGACGCCGTCTCGGACGCCGAACGGCTGCTGGACCGCGTGGGCCTCGCCGACAAGCGGAACGACCACCCCTTCAACCTGTCCGGCGGACAGCAGCAGCGCGTCGGAATCGTCCGCGCCCTCGCCCTGCAGCCGGACCTGCTGCTCTTCGACGAGCCGACGTCCGCCCTGGATCCAGAGCTGGTGGGTGAGGTGCTGACGGTCATCAAGGAGCTCGCGGAGGAGAAGTGGACCATGGTGATCGTGACGCACGAGCTGGCCTTCGCCCGCGAGGTCGCGGACGAGGTGGTGTTCATGGACGGCGGCGTCGTCGTCGAGCACGGCCATCCCGACCAGGTGCTCCGCAACCCGCGTGAGGAACGGACGCGGCGCTTCGTGCAGCGCCTGCTGAACCCGTTCTAGGGGGCCGAGGCCGGCCTCCCCGTGTCGGGGCCGGCCTCGGCCCCCGCGTCCCAGCCCCACTGAACGACCCTCTGCGTCCTTGTTCGTGCAGCTGCCGCGGCGTCGTGCGCGTCCTTCGCGCTCGGGCTGGATGTGCCACGGCGTGTCGCTCCGCGACACCCTCTTGTCCGGCAGAACCCCGTGCACGAACCCGCATGCCCTCCGCGGTCGGTGCCGACCCGGCTGTCGACGGCGCCCGATCCTTACCGGACCACGGACGAGAACGCAGCCGGGGCCGGACTTCTGGGCGACGACCTGCACGACGCCCTGCTCCCGTTGGGCCGACACAGGCCCGTCGAGCGCGAGCGGCCCGGTCAGGCCGCGATGCGGTCCGGGTGTGAGTAGCAGTTCAGCGACGTCCCGCGGCTGAAGCCCACGAGCGTCAGTCCGGCGTCGTCGGCCAGGTCCGCGGCGAGGGACGACGGCGCACTGACGGCCGCCAGCACCGGGATGCCCGCGAGCTGCGCCTTCTGGACGAGTTCGAAGGAGGCCCGGCCGGAGACCTGCAGGACGGTGCCCCGCAGCGGCAGCATGCCTTCGCGGAGCGCCCAGCCCACCACCTTGTCGACGGCGTTGTGGCGCCCCACGTCCTCGCGCAGGCACAGGAGCTCGCCCTCGGCGGTGAAGAGTCCGGCAGCGTGTACGCCTCCCGTGCGGTCGAACAGCTTCTGGTTCTCCCGCAGGCGGTCGGGCAGGGACGCGAGGATCCCGAGGTCCACCGGCGCGGTGTCCTCGTGCAGGTCGAACCGCGAGGACTTCCGGACCGCGTCGATCGACGCCGTCCCGCAGATGCCGCAGGAACTGGAGGTGTAGACATGGCGTTCCATCGCCGTGTCCGGGAGTTCCACGCCGGGACGCAGCTGCGCTTCGACCACGTTGAAGGTCTGCCGGCCGTCGTCGTCCACGCCCGCGCAGTACCGCAGGCTGGGCAGCTGGCCCGGCTCCCAGACCACGCCCTCGGAGACCAGGAAGCCGGCCACGAGGTCGAAGTCGTCCCCCGGGGTCCGCATGGTGACGGTGAAGGCGCTGCCCCCGAGTCTGATCTCCAGGGGTTCCTCCCCGGCGAGGACATCCTCGCGGCGACCGGTCGGTGCCCCGATGCGGAACTTCGTGATGCGGCGGCGCTGTGTGACCCGGTTCATTCGGCTCTCCTTACCTCGGCCCTATGATGAGGTTAGTTGACCCCAGACACCACATGGTGTGTCGACGACGACACGAGGATGTGCACACGTGGCAACAAAGGCCCCGAAGGACAATATCGACGAGTCCCAGCTGACCGTGGGAGCTCGGAAGACGCGGGCGGTGGGACTTCCCGCCGTCATCAACTCCCTCAAGATCTCGATCGACCAGATGGGTCCGGTGCGCAGTGCGCAGACCCTTCTCGCGGTGAACCAGGTCAAGGGCTTCGACTGCATGGGCTGCGCCTGGCCCGAGGGGGACAAGCGGCACACCGCCGAGTTCTGCGAGAACGGGGCCAAGGCCGTCGCCGAGGAGGCGACGCGCCGCACCGTCCCGCCGTCGTTCTTCGCGGAGCACTCCGTCGAGGACCTCATGACGCGGGACGACTACTGGCTCGGCCAGCAGGGGCGCCTCACGCACCCCATGCTGCTCGACGACGGCGGCACCCACTACCGCGCCGTGTCCTGGGACGAGGCGAACCAGGTCATCGTCGACGAGCTCGCGGCGCTCGACAGCCCGGACGAGGCCGTCTTCTACACTTCCGGACGCACCTCGAACGAGGCTGCCTTCCTGTACCAGCTGATGGTGCGCGGCATCGGCACCAACAACCTGCCCGACTGCTCGAACATGTGCCACGAGTCCTCGGGCTCGGCGCTGAACGAGACGCTCGGTGTCGGCAAGGGCACCGTGTCCCTGCTGGACCTCGACACGGCGCCGCTGATCATCATCGCGGGGCAGAATCCGGGCACCAACCACCCCCGCATGCTCACGTCCCTGGAGAAGGCCAAGAAGAACGGCGGGGCGATCGTCGCGATCAATCCGCTTCCTGAGGCCGGACTGATGCGCTTCGAGAACCCGCAGAACCCCATGGGGCTGCTGGGCACGCGCTTCGGCGGCGGCACGGCCCTGGCGGACGACTTCCTGCAGATCCGCATCGGCGGGGACCAGGCGCTGTTCCGTGGCCTCGGCAAGCACCTCCTCGAGCGCGAGGAGGCGACCGGCACGGTGTTCGACCATGCCTTCATCGCCGAGCACACCCTGGGACTGGAGGACTACCTGGCGAGCCTCCGGGAGACCAGTTGGGAGGAGATCACGACGGCGAGCGGCATCACCAGGGCCGAGATCACGAAGGTCGGCGACCGCATGATCGCCTCCCCCGGCACCATCGTCTGCTGGGCCATGGGCCTGACACAGCACAAGCACTCGGTGTCCACGCTGCGCGACGTCGTCAACGTACTGCTGCTGCAGGGCAACGTCGGCAAGCCCGGAGCCGGGGTCTGCCCGGTCCGCGGCCACTCCAACGTGCAGGGCGACCGCACCATGGGGATCTTCGAGCGCATGCCCGAGGCCTTCCACGACGCCCTCGACAAGCGCTTCCACTTCGCCTCCCCCCGCCGGCACGGCTTCGACACCGTGGCCGCCATCCGGGCGATGCGCGACGGCAAGGCGCGGGTCTTCATGGGCATGGGCGGCAACTTCGTCCGGGCGACGCCGGACACCAACGTCACGGAGCAGGCGCTGCGGAACACGCGGCTCACCGTACAGGTCTCCACCAAGCTGAACCGCTCGCACCTCGTGACCGGCACCCGGGCCCTGATCCTCCCGGCGCTCGGCCGCACGGACCGGGACACGCAGTCGGGTGGCGACCAGCGGGTCACCGTCGAGGACTCCATGAGTGCGGTCCACGCGTCGACGGGCCGCCTGAAGCCGTCGAGTTCCGAGATGCGGTCGGAGATCGCCATCGTCTGCGAGCTTGCTGACCGCCTGTTCGCCCGCGAGGACAGCCCGTTCCGCGACAACGCCCCGCAGCTGGACTGGCGGGCCGCGCAGGCGGACTACAGCGTCATCCGGAAGCACATCAGCGCCGTGGTGCCCGGCTTCGACGACTTCGAGGACCGCATCGACAAGCCCGGTGGCTTCGTGCTGCCGAACGGTCCCCGCGACAGCCGCACCTTCACCACCGCCACGGGCAAGGCCAACTTCACCGCGAACCTGCTGGAGTATCCGAAGGTGCCCGCGGGCAGGCTCGTCCTGCAGACGCTGCGCTCGCACGACCAGTACAACACCACGATCTACGGCAAGGACGACCGCTACCGCGGCATCCACGACGGGCGCCGCGTCGTGTTCCTGAGCCCGCAGGACATCGCGGAGGCCGGGCTCGACGACGGCGACATGGTGCACCTCGTCTCCGAGTGGTCGGACGGCGTGGAGCGGCGCGCGGAGGACTTCCGCGTGGTGGCCTACTCGACGCCGAAGGGGTGCGCGGCGGCGTACTATCCGGAGACGAACGTCCTCGTACCGCTGGACTCGACGGCGGACATCAGCGGGACGCCGACCTCCAAGTCCGTGATCATCAGGGTCGAGAAGGCCGCCTGACGGGCGGGTCGGACCGGGGCGGGCGAGCCCGGTCCGACCGCGTATCGGCCTGACGACCCCGGCCCCGGTTCGGCCTCAGGCCAGCCAGGGCAGGGACAGGGCGGGGACTGCGTCGCCCGCCGAGCACCCCTCCGCGGGAACCACGAGGACGCCGTCGGCCGCGGCGAGTCCGCGCAGCATGCCCGAGCGCTGGTGGGTACTCGGCACCGCGCGGCCACCCTCGAGCCGGTACGGCACGAGGCGGCTCCTGCCCCGCAGGGGTCCGAAGGCGTCGGCGCTGGTCACCGTGACCGGCTCTTGCAGCGGTGAGCCCCGCAGGCCTGCGAGCAACGGCCCGGCCACGGTGAGCATGGCCATCATCGCGGCGAGCGGATTGCCCGGCAGACCCACGAGGAAACGGCCGTCCGGCAGGCGCGCGAGGAGCGTCGGGTGGCCGGGACGCATCGCGATGCCGTCGATGATCAGCTCGGCGCCCAGCTCGGTGAGGGCACGGCGGATGTGGTCCGCGGAGGAGCTCCCGGTCCCACCCGTGGTGATGAGTACGTCCCCGGAAGCACGCGCGAGGGAGAACTCGTCGGTCGCCTCGGCGCTGATGGCGGCGATGACGTCGTCGAGGTCGTCCTTCGCTCGGCCCGCCACGTCGACATGGCCGCCCAGCATCGCGACGAAGCCGGGCAGCTGCGGCCCGAAGGTGTCGCGTACCTGCCCGGCGTGCGGCAGTCCGTGCTCGATCACCTCGTCACCCGTCATGAGCAGGGACACGCGCGGCGCCCTCAGCACCGCGAGGGTGTCATGCCCGCACACCGCGGCGAGGGCGATCTGCGCCGGGTTGAGGACCACCCCTGCGGGGATGGCCTCGGAGCCCTCCTCGGCCTCCTCCCCCGCCGGCCGGACGTGCTCGTGCTGCGAGGGCTCGTCGGCCCGCGCGGCGTCATTGCGGTCCAGGACGTCACCCCGGATGGATCCGTGCTCGGTGCGGAGGATGCCCCTCGCGTTCTGCGGCACCACGCCCCCCGTGAGGATGAAGGTGGCCTCGCCCGGCGCCAGGGACACCTCCCCGGAATCCGCGTGCGGTGCGGGCCTGCCGCGGGGGTGCTCCTCGGGCGGCGCGTGGCTCACGAGCGTCCAGGGGGCGTCGCCGTTCACGGCCCATCCGTCCATGGCGGAGGACGCGTAGTGCGGGATGGCCTGGAGCGCATGGACGGGTTCGGCCAGCGTCTGCCCGAGGGCGTCCGCAAGGGGGATCGTCTGGAAAGGCAGCGGCATCCCCGCACCGTGCGCCAGGCGACGCGCCTCCCTCCAGTCGACGTCGTGTGCTCCGACGGCCTCGCTCATGCGGTCCCGCCGTCCGCAGCCGCATCCGTGCAGAGGGAATCGGCCACCGCCATCGCGGAGCTGATGGCCAGCTGCTCCTCGGCCTGTCCGCTCCCCACGGCCAGGCCTGCTGCGTACCCCACCACGAAGGTCGTCAACGGAGCCGCGGGACGGACCACGCCGTGGGCCGCTTTGCCGGCGAGCTCCAGGACGGCGTCAATGTCGACCCGCGTCCCGTCGATCTCGAACGCGGCGAGCAGCGTCTCCGTCCATTCCTGCAGCAGTCTCTGGCGATCGTCCATCAGCCCTCCGGGCGGTTCAGGGGACCTCGACGCCCAGCGCTCGTGCATCACTCCAGGTGTCGACGTCGTGCGTCGTGCCCGGTGGAACCGGGACCGGTCTGGTCCTCACACTAGCAAGGAGGCTGCGCATCGAGAGATCCTGCGCAGTACCGTGCGCCAGCACGCCGTCGATCGCCGCCGCAAGGTCCGCGCTCCGGTAGAGGGCCGCGAGCGGCTGGTCGCGGCCGCCGTCGAGCGCGACGAGGGAGGACTGCCCGTCCTCTGCCCGTGCCTCGGCCAGCAGGAGCGTGAGGAGGTCCGCCACCCTCGGCATGTCACACGCGACGACGGCGCACCAGGGCGCGTGCGGCGCGCTCCACGAAGTGAAACCGGCCACGAGGCCGGCGGCCGGCCCTGCGAAGGGCGGATCCTCCCGGACGATGGTCGGCGCACCGGCCAGGGCGCCGGGCTCCGCGTCCGGGCCGACGACGACCAGGCGGTCCGCGTCCACCAGCGCCGAGCAGGCGTGCTGGAGCAGGGTCCGGCCGCCCAGGAGCAGTCCCGCCTTCGCCACGCCGCCCAGGCGGGAGGACCTGCCGCCCGCGAGGACGATCGCGTCGAACCGCACGGGAGCGGGCGTCATGCGGCCCGCTGGGACAGGAACTCGTTCCACTGCGGGGCCGGCTTCTCCAGCTCGCGGATCTGCCACTGCGGCCCCCGCGGCGGGAGGGGGACGATCCGCAGGCTCCAGCCGAGACTGGCGAGGGTCTTGTCGCCCTTGGCGTTGTTGCAGGTCAGGCAGCATGCCACGAGGTTCTCCCACGTGTCCTGGCCCCCGCGCGAGCGCGGCATCACGTGGTCTATCGTCGACGCCGGCCGCGCGCAGTAGGCGCAGAGGTGGTTGTCACGGCGGAGGACCCCGCGCCGCGTGGCCGAGACGTCGTAGCGGTACGGGACCTTCACGTACCGGTTGAGGAGGATCACGGAGGGCCGGCCGAGGATCTCCGTGGGGCCCACGATCGGCTCGTCGTCCTCGGCCACCACGCTGGCCTTCCCCGTGAGCACGAGCACCAGCGCCCGGCGGAACGTGACCACCGCCAGTGGTTCATACCCTGCATTCAGAACAAGAGTGCGCATGGCACGTTCCTCTTTGCTGACCTGTTCCCCGCAACCGGGTGCCATCCCGGGGTACGGGAGAAGAGCTTCGGATTGACACTGCAAGGGTAAGCCGGAGACAGGACGGGGACTAATCGGCGCCGAACGGCATGTGACGTGTCGCGAGCTGGTGGTTCCGGCTGTCCTGTGCCGGATACACGGAAGGACCGGCGCGATGCGCCGGTCCTTCCGTCCTGCTCGGTGGGCGATCAGCCGCCGACCCGGATGTACACGCCGCCCGAGCCGAGCTCGGCGGGCGCGATCACCGTGGTGTTTCCGTTGAATCCGCCATGGACGGCCTGACCGCCGCCGATGTACACGGCGATGTGGGCCATGCCCATGCCTCCGTCGGCGTAGTAGATGAGGTCGCCCGGGATGGCCTCGCCGGCACTGACCGTGCGGCCGAGGGAGAGGTACCCGGCCGGCCAGCCGTGGAAGTTGATGCCGGCAGCGGCGAGGGCGTTGCTCGCGAGGCGGGTGCAGTCCTGCATGACGCCGAGCTGGCCCTTCGCTGCGGCCGCGATGGTCGCGGCGACGTCGGAGGACGCTGCAGGGGCCGGGGCGGGGGTCGGTGCCGGGGCGACCACGGGGGCCGGTGCCGCGACAGGTGCCGGGGCCACGGCGGGAGCGGCGACGGCTGCGGCTTGGGGAGCCGGCGCCGGAGCGGCTGCCACGGCGACGGCGGGCGCTGCCACGGCGGCCGGTGCAGCCTCGACGACCGGTGCGGCCTCGACGACGGGGGCGGTGACCTCCTCGACGACGGGAGCAGCGACGACGGGGGCCTTCGGGGCCTTGACGACGGGCTTGGCGTTGACCTTGACCGGCGTCATGTTGAAGGACACGACGGTCGAGGTCGAGGCGACGACGGCCGTGCGGGCCGACGAGACCGAGACGTTGGAGGTGGCTACCTCACGCTGCGGCTGCAGGTCGGCGGCGTTGGCCGCGACACCGCTGGTGAGGACGAGGCCGGAGGCCGCGGCGATGACGGCGGCCTGGCGGCCCATGCCACCGGCGTTGGTGGTGACTGCTTTGGCGAGGGCGGAGAAGCCGGCAGTGGTCTGCGCTTCTGAGCGGTGGCGGGCGATCGTGGTGCGTGAGGTCATGGGGAATTCTCCGTGTGTGGTGTTCAGCGGACGCGGACGAAGCTTGCGCCGGGAAGGTCTGACAGGTTGTGGATGTCGGTGTTCAGTCCGTTGAGGCCACCGCTGATGACCTGGCCGTTGCCGACGTAGATCGCGACGTGGCCGCCGGTGATGACGAGATCGCCTGCGGCGGGCGTGCCGACGACGTCGCCGAACTGGAAGAACTGGCCCGGGGCCAGGTCTCCGACGGACTTGCCGACGGAGCGCAGGGCGGTCTCGACCATGGCGGTGCAGTCCTGCGCGATGCCGATCTGGCCGTAGGCGGAGGCCACGAGTCCGGCGGCGACACCGGATGCGGGGGCGGGCTGCTCCACGGGGGCGGCGGGCGCCGGAGCCGGGGCCGCGGGTGCGGCTACAGGCGCTGCTGCGACCGGGGCGACGACGGCGGCCGGAGCGGCGACGACGGCAACCGGAGCGACGACGGCGGCGACGGGCGCGGCGGCCGGGACCTCCACAGCGGGAACGACCGGCGCTGGTGCCTCGACGGCGGCGACCGGTGCGGGAGCCTCGACGGCGGCGACCGGTGCGGGAGCCTCGACGACCGGGGCTTCCTCGACGGGCTCGGGAGCGGGGGTGACCTCGACGGCGACCCGCTCGAAGCTGACCTTCGCCGTGGCCGGGACCGTGACCTCGGCGGAGACGACGCGACTGACGGTCAGGGCTGTGGAGGACTGGACCTCACGGTCCGCGGTGGTGACGCCGTGGGCCGGCAGGCCCGCCGTGAGGACGAGGCCGGAGGCGGCGACGATGACGGCTGCCTGGCGGCCGACGAAACCGGCGTTGGATGCGACTGCTGTCGACAGGGTGGTCAGCGGGCTGACCGTCTTGGGCGCGCGGTGGCGGCCCAGCGAAGAGCTGGTGGACACGTTGGATTGCCTCTCCCAACGCCTGCGAGGTGAGCTGTCGGATTCGGATGGGAGTCACCCGGCCGCTGCGTGAGCAAGCGACTTAACCCCAAGGATTTCTGTGTAGAAACCCGAAATTGGTTCCCCCGCCTCTGCCATGCGATGGTGCGGACGGACCTCCGGCAATGGCAGAGCTAGGCGATTTGCAGGAGGGTGCCGGATCTAGAGCGAATTTGGCACGAGATGAAGGCTACAACAGAAAGCGCCCTATGTCACGTTCCGGTCACGGAACGGTATGTTCTTGGTGACGGCGACCATCCATGGTCTGCCCGGGCGCGAAGTCTGCGCCGTGCCGGCGCCGCATAGACCCGGGTCGAGCACCGTCAGGGAGCGGCGGTCGAGCCGTCAGGCAGCGGCGGTCGAGCACCGTCAGGCAGCGGCGGTCGAGCACCGTCAGGGAGCGGCGGTCGAGCCGTCAGGCAGCGACGGACACGAAGACGTGCGACGCGACCTCGGGTGGCAGCTCGAGGGCTCCCTCGACGCCCGGGACACGCACGGAGACGTACCCGCCCACGGACTCCAGAGCGAGATCCGCACCGGGGCGCAAGCCGCCCTCGTCGAGCTGGGTGAGGAGTTCGGGATCGACCTGGATGGGCTCGGCGAGACGGACGAGCGTCACGCGCTTGTCCGGTGAGTAGGTACCCATGGCCGAGAGCAGGGTGACGACGCCGTCCGTGAACAGCTCCGACCGCGTGCCACCGATGGCCTCGAGACCGGGGATCGGATTGCCGTACGGCGACTCCGAGGGCTGGCCGAGCAGTTCGTACAGCCGCCGCTCGACACGCTCGCTCATGACGTGCTCCCAGCGGCAGGCCTCGTCATGGACGTACGCCCAGTCGAGGCCGATCACGTCGCTGAGCAGGCGCTCGGCCAGGCGGTGCTTCCGCATCACGCCGGTGGCCCGGTGCCGCCCGAGTTCGGTGAGTTCGAGATGGCGGTCACCGGAGACGACCACGAGGCCATCGCGCTCCATCCGCCCGATGGTCTGGGAGACGGTCGGACCGGAGTGGCGCAGCCGTTCGGCGATCCTCGCACGGAGCGCCACGATGTTCTCCTCCTCGAGCTCGAGAATGGTCCGCAGATACATCTCGGTGGTGTCGATGAGGTCCGTCATGCGGGTCAGCTCCTTGGTGCGGTGCGGGTGCGCGGCTGGAATGCCTCACGCGGGTGGGGCACCGCGGCCGCCACAGCCGGTTCCGCCCCACGCCTCCCAAGGTTAACCCATGCGGCCGCTCCGGTGATTCCCGCAGAGGGGGTCCCCGGCGGGTGCGGCGGGACTCAGGGCACCCGTTCACAAATGGAGGGCCACCCGCCGCTGGGGCAGAATGAGGGCGATACCCACGCCGATCAGCTGGAGCACCCCATGAGCGAAGCGCCCCGCATCCCCGACCACCTCCTGCCCGCCGATGGCCGCTTCGGCGCCGGCCCGTCGAAGGTGCGCAGCGGCCAGATCGATGCGCTCGTCGCCGCCGGACCGTCGCTCCTCGGCACCTCACACCGCCAGGCGCCGGTGCGCGACCTGGTCGGGCGCGTGCGCGAGGGACTGTCCTCCTTCTTCGGCGCCCCGGACGGCTACGAGGTTGTCCTCGGCGTCGGCGGCTCGACGGCGTTCTGGGACGTGGCGACGTTCGGCCTGGTCGACGCGAGGGCACAGCACCTCTCCTTCGGGGAATTCGGGTCGAAGTTCGCCTCGGCCACCACCAGGGCACCGTTCCTGCAGGAATCGAGTGTCATCACGTCCTCGCCGGGCAGCCGTCCCGATCCCGTGGCCGAGGCCGGCGTGGACACCTACGCGTGGCCGCAGAACGAGACCTCCACGGGTGTGGCCGCGCCCGTCCGCCGGGTGGCGGGAGCGGACGACGGTGCGCTCGTGGTCGTCGATGCCACGTCCGCCGCCGGCGGGCTCGACGTCGACGTCTCGCAGGCGGACGTCTACTACTTCGCCCCGCAGAAGAACTTCGCCTCGGACGGCGGACTCTGGCTCGGGCTCTTCTCGCCCGCCGCCCTGGAGCGCGCCGCACGCATCGCGGCGGGCGACCGCTGGGTCCCGGATTTCCTGAATCTGCAGACGGCCATCGACAACTCGCGGCTGAACCAGACGTACAACACGCCGTCCCTCTCGACCCTCGTGACGCTCGACTCCCAGGTGGCCTGGCTGAACGGCCAGGGCGGCCTGCCCTTCGCCGCGGCCCGCACCGCGGACTCGGCCGGCCGGCTCTACGCCTGGGCGGAGGCCTCCCCGATCGCCGAGCCCTATGTCGCCCGGGCCGAGGACCGCTCGAACGTCATCGTGACCGTGGACTTCGACGACGCGGTCGACGCGTCGCGGATCGCCGCGATCCTCCGCGCCAACGGCGTCGTCGACGTCGAGCCCTACCGGAAGCTGGGCCGGAACCAGCTGCGCATCGCCACCTTCGTCTCGATCGAGCCCGACGACGTCTCCGCCCTGATCGCCTGCATCGACCACGTCGTGGAGCACCTCCTCTAGACCGGCGGTGCCGCCGTTCCAGCAGCTGCAGGACGGCGCCTGCAGGACGGCGGCAGGGACCTTCCGCCTACGGGGAGGGGTCCGCAGCGCCCGCCTCGTGGTCGAGGCGCAGGCGCCGCGGCGCCGAGCGGTCGTACCGCAACCGCACCTCGTGGTACCGCCACGCCCAGTAGATGCCGACCGCGGCGGCGAGCAGGCCGGATGCAGCGGCCACGCCGAGGCTCCAGCGGGGTCCGAACGTGTCGGACACCCAGCCGACGACGGGCGCGCCGAGGGGCGTGCCACCGAGGAAGATCGCGAAGTACAGGGCCATGACGCGCCCCCGCATGCCGGGGTCCGTGGTCGTCTGGACATAGGCGTTGGCACTGGTCATCAGGGTCAGCGCGAATAGTCCCACCGGCACCAGGGCCAGCCCGAAGAGCCAGAGATTCGGGGCCAGCGCCGCCAGTACGCAGGCCAGGCCGAAGGCCGCAGAGGCCCCGAAGACGAACCTGAGCCGCGGCCGTTCCCGCCGGGCGGAGAGCAGGGCGCCGGCCACCGAACCGACGGCCATCACCGACGAGAGGACCCCGAAGACACCGGCGTCCTGCCCGAATTCGGTCCTCGCCATCGCCGCGATGAACACGGCGAAATTGAGCCCGAAGGTGCCGACGATGAAGATCGCCAGCATCACGATCATCAGGTCCGGGCGGTGCCGCACGTAGCGGAACCCCTCGCGGATCCGGCCCTTGCCGGGCGCCTGCCGTGGCTGGCTGTTGAGCTCGGAGGCCCGCATCACCAGGAGGACGTAGACCATCGCGCCGAACGTCAGGGCGTTGATCATGAAGACCCAGCCCGGTCCGACCCCCGCCGTGAGCAGCCCGGCGACGGCGGGACCGATGAGGCGGGCGCCGTTGAAGGATGCGCTGTTGAGGGCGACGGCGTTCGGGAGGTAGTCGTCACGCACCAGGTCCGAGACGAACGCCTGCCGTGCCGGGGCGTCGAAGGCGGAGACGACGCCGAGTGCCAGCGCGAACGCATACACGTGCCAGAGGACGGCGACGTCGAGGAGGACCATGAGGCCGAGTCCGATGCCGAGCAGCGCCATGGCGATCTGCGTGGTGGCGAGGAGCTTCCTGCGGTCGACGGTATCGGCGATCAGTCCGGCCCACGGCGCGATGACGAGCTGCGGCCCCAGCTGGAGGGCCATCACGATCCCGAGCGCCGAGGCGTTCTGGGGTGTGAGGATGTCGTAGACCAGCCAGTCCTGGGCGGTCCGCTGCATCCAGGTACCGATGTTGGAGATCAGCGCGCCGATGAACCAGAGCCTGTAGTTGTGGATGCCGAGCGAGCGGAAGGTGCTCATGCTCCTTCCTTCCCGCCCCGGCGACCCACGGCGGTCACTCGTCGTCGGGCTGTCCCGTGGAGGCGGCAGATCCGTCCTCCGTGGCCGGGGGTTCTCCGGCTGCGGCGTCGGTCGGTGCGGGTCCGGCCTCGGGAACGGCGTCGTCGTCGTCCCCGCGCTGGGCCGACGGAGCGGGACCCGATGCATCTGTGACCCCGCCCATCGAGTCCTCCGCTGCCTCGTCCGTCCCTGCCACGCCCGCCTGCGGTGCCGCAGCGGGAGCTGCTCCGTCCGGCAGGCCGGCGTCATCCGTCGCGGAGTCCTCCGGACGCACCCGCTCGGACCAGGGCAGCCACTCGGGCGCCAGGAGCGACGCCGCGGACGGCAGCAGTCCCACCTCGCACACGGTGACGTCCTTGCTCCTCGCGACGCGTGCCACGCTCGCGTACCACTGCCACCCGCCGTATCCCGGCAGGAACGCCTCGAAGCGGTGCGTCACGAGGCGCTCGCCCTCGATCACGGCGGATACGTGCCGGCCGATCTGGGACTCCGGGGCCACCTCGAGCACAGCCGCGCGAGCACGCTCGACCGCGGCCTCGAGCACGGCGTCAGACTTCGGGATGCGGCGAGAGGCACGCGGCTTCCTGGGCGCCTCCGCGAGCACCTCGACGACGGCGTCGCCGTCGTCGAGCATCGTGGTGTCGCCGGCCGGGGCGTCGCCGCCGGCGGTGTCCGGGTTGGTCGTGGTCATGGTCGAAGCCTACGCGTCGAGGTCGTCGGCCACCGCTCGGAGAACCGCGGCCACCTTCGTCGCGTGGGCCTTCTCCGGGTAGCGCCCCTTGCGGAGTCCGTTGGACACGGCGTCGAGCAGCTTGATGAGGTCCTCGGTGATGACCGCCATGTCGTCCGCGCTCTTGCGGGTCGCCTTCACGACCGACGGCGCCTGCTCCAGGATCCGCGCGGAGAGCGCCTGCAGTCCGCGGCGGCCGTCGGCGACGCCGAACTCGAGCTTGGTGCCGACCTTCACCTCGCTGACGCCGGCCGGCAGGGCCGAGGCGTGCAGGAACACTTCCTTGCCGTCGTCCGTGGCCACGAAACCGAAGCCCTTGTCCACGTCGAACCACTTGACTTTGCCGATGGGCACGTCGTCTACCTCTTCTTAACTGAACCGGGCGGCCAGCGCCTGCGGTGGTGGTCCCGGGTCCGTGCACCGCCTGGTGCCGGGGCGGGCTGCCGCCTCCGGGGAAGTCTGTGTCTCCTAGGATATAGCTTCCCCGGCAGCTCCCCGGCCGTGGTTCTTGTAGTCTTGGACGGCTATGATCCCTGACGAACCAGCCCCGGATGCCCCCTCGCGGCGGTCGGTCGGCGCCCCTGCCGAGCGCGACGGCGAGGTTCCCGGCGGACCCGCAGGTCGTGGCCGGCTGGTCCTCTCCGTGGCCGCAGTCGCCTGCGCCGTGATCGGCCTGATCGCGCTCGCGGCGATCCTCCTCACCGCCCTCCTGGGCGGAACGGTGTGGCCCGGCTTCGTCCTGGCGTCCTACTTCTGCCTGCCCATCGCGTTCCTCCTCATGGCTGCCCTCGTGGTGCTGTCCGCCCTGGCGCGACGCCGGTCCTGACACCGGTGTGGGCACGGGTCCCGGCGCCGGTCCCGGTCTCCGCGCACGCATCGGGCCTGCTCCCCCGGCCCGGCTCTGTCGGAGGCGCCGGGTAGCCTTGGAGGGATGTCCGCAATCCGAGCACTGGCCGATCAGCTGGCCCGCCGGAGCGATGACGACCTGCGCCGACTGCTCACGCTCCGGCCCGACCTCATCCTTCCCGCGGTGCCCGATTTCGCCGCGCTCGCGGCTCGGGCCTCCACGCGTGCCAGCCTGCAGCGTGCCCTGGACAACGTCAACCGGCCGGAGCTGCAGGTCCTGGAGACCGTCACGGTCCTCAGCGAGGACGACGGCGGCGCCGTCGACCGCGCCCGCCTGGCCGCTGCGCTGCCCGGCTCCGACGGCGACGTGCTGAAGGTCATCCTGTCCAGGCTGGTGGAACGCGCCCTCCTGGCCGTGGCTCCCGAGGGCGGGCTGCTCCCGGTGGGTGCCCTGGCGGACGCCCTCGGTCCATACCCGGCAGGGCTCGGGCGCCCGTTCCGCACCCTCGCCCGTACCGTCCCCCGTTTCGGTCCGGCGCTCGTCGATGCCGTGCCGTTGCTCGCACCCGGGTCCTCGAGCGAGGCCCTGACGTCAGCCGCCGCGGCACGGATCATCGACAGCATCACGTCGCAGCCCGCGGCCTGGCAGGATGTCCTCGCCGGCGCACCCGAAGGAGCCTCGGCGCTGCTGGCCAGGTTGCGGGACGCACCCGTGGGTTCGACGGCGACCGACACCGCCTCCAACGGCGGGGTCACGCCGGCCGTGCGGTGGCTGCTGGATCGCTGCCTCCTCGCGCCCCTGGACGCGCTGCACGTCGAGCTGCCGCGCGGCGTGGGGATCGCCCTGCGGGGCCACACCGTCTTCACCGCGCTCGACGTCGCACCACCCCTCGAGATCGAGCGCACCACGCGGCCGGCGCTGCGGGACAACGCCTCCTTCGGGGCCATCGCCGAGACGCTCCGGCTCATGACCGCGCTCCTCGGTTCGGTGGCGGCCGCCCCCGTCACCACCCTGCGGTCCGGCGGGGTCGGCGTCCGCGAACTGCGCCGGGTGCGGGAGGCCCTGCGCGTGAGCGAGGCCGACGCCGCGTGGCTGCTGGAACTCGCCGCCGCCGTCGGTCTCCTGACCCTGGACCCGGACGACTCGAGATGGAAGGCGTCACGGCTCGACGCGTGGGAGGCGCTCGGACGGGACGCGCAGTGGCTCCTGCTGGTCGAGGGGTGGCTCGCCGTCGACCGTGCACCGGCGCTCGTCGGATCACGTCTGCCGGACGGAACGGGTATCAACACGCTCGCCGCCGAGGCGTCGCGGCCCGACGCACCCATGGTGCGCCAGCGATTGCTGTCCGTGGCCACCGAGCTGTCGCCGGCGGGCGGCGCGGAACCGTCCGGTCCCCAGCTGCCCGTGCTCACGGACCAGGCCGTCATCGCCCTCGCGACCTGGCACCAGCCCCGCCTGCAGCGTCGGTTCACCCGCCTTCTCCCCGGCATGCTCGCCGAGGCGCAATCGCTCGGCCTCACCGGCGGCGGCGCACTCACGGACGCCGGTCGGCTCGTCGCGGAGGGTCGGCTCGAGGAGGCCGCCCGTTCCGTGCGCGAGGCCCTGCCCACCCCTGTCTCCCACGTGGTCCTGCAGGCCGACCTCACCGCGGTCGCGCCCGGCTACCTGGAGCCCGACGTCGCGCGAGGGCTCCTGCGGATGTCCACCCCGGAGGGTCAGGGGCCGGCCACCACCTACCGCTTCTCCGCCGACTCCATCCGCGGAGCACTCGACGCCGGTGAGGACGCACCCTCCATCCTCGCCTTCCTCGCCCTGCACTCGGCCACCGAGATCCCGCAGGCGCTGACCTACCTCGTCGAGGACACCGCATCCCGGTACGGGAGCCTCCGGGTCGGGCGTGCCGGCAGCTACGTGAGGACCGAGGACGACGCCGTCGCGGCCACTGTCCTCGCCGATCCGCGCGCCGCGGTGCTGGGGGTCGTGCAGATCGCCCCGACAGTGCTGGTCTCGGCCGCGTCACCGCAGGAACTGGTCGCACTCCTGCGTGATCTCGGGTTCTCCCCCGCCACGGATGCCACCGGCTCCGTGCCCACCACCTCCGCGCGTACCGATACCGACCGGGAGCCCGGCCAGTACCGTATGCCACCGGAGCAGCTGCGTTCGCGACTCAACCCCTGGTCGGTCGCCGAGGAGGAGGTCGCAGCTCAGCTGGCGACGCTCCGTTCGGCCCGGCCGGGATCCGCGGACCACCCCGCGGCGTCGGACAGCGAGACGCTGCTCGGCCTGGAGACGCTGCGGGCCGCCATCAGGTCCCGCAGCCGTATCCGGCTCGGCACGGCGGACAGCGAGGGGAACCACGTGCGCCAGATCCTCGTTCCCCTCTCCGTCTCGGGAGGCCGCCTGCGCGTGTTCGATCCCGAGAACCAGGTGGAGAAAGTCGTATCCGTACACCGCGTCATGGACGTGGAGATCCTCGAAGGGAGCCCATCCGATGGTTGACGGCCCGCTGATCGTCCAGAGCGACAAGACCATCCTGCTCGAGGTGGACCACGAGCAGGCCACCGAGGCGCGCCATGCGATCGCTGCCTTCGCGGAACTGGAGCGCGCGCCCGAGCACGTGCACAGCTACCGCCTCACCCCGCTCGGCCTGTGGAACGCCCGGGCTGCCGGACTCGATGCCGAACGCGTGCTCGACACCCTCCTGAAGTACTCACGTTTCCCGGTCCCCCATGCCCTCCTCATCGACATCGAGGACACGATGTCCCGGTACGGCCGCCTGCGCCTCGAGAAGGACCCCCAGCACGGACTGGTCCTGCGCACCACGGACTACCCCGTCCTCGAGGAGGTGCTGCATGCGAAGAAGATCCAGCCGCTGCTCGGCCCGCGCATCGACGGCGAGACCGTCGTCGTGCACTCCTCCCAGCGTGGCCAGCTGAAGCAGTTGCTGCTCAAGCTGGGCTGGCCGGCCGAGGACTTCGCAGGCTATGTCGACGGCACACCGCACCCGATCGTCCTTGCCGAGGACGGCTGGACGCTCCGCCCCTACCAGAAGCTCGCGGTCGAGAACTTCTGGGCGGGCGGGTCGGGCGTCGTCGTCCTGCCGTGCGGTGCCGGCAAGACCCTCGTCGGCGCCGCCGCGATGGCCACGAGCCAGACCACCACCCTGATCCTGGTCACCAACACCGTCTCCGCGCGGCAGTGGAAGGACGAGCTGCTCAAGCGGACGTCCCTGACGGAGGAGGAGATCGGCGAGTACTCGGGCGCCGTCAAGGAGGTGCGACCGGTCACGATCGCCACCTACCAGGTGCTCACGACGAAGCGGGGCGGGCTGTACCCGCATCTCGAGCTCCTCGACGCCAATGACTGGGGGCTGATCGTGTACGACGAGGTCCACCTCCTGCCCGCACCGATCTTCAAGATGACGGCGGACCTGCAGGCCCGCCGCAGGCTGGGCCTCACGGCGACGCTCGTACGCGAGGACGGCCGGGAGGGGGAGGTCTTCTCGCTCATCGGGCCGAAGCGCTACGACGCACCGTGGAAGGACATCGAGGCCCAGGGCTACATCGCACCCGCCGACTGCGTCGAGGTCCGGGTCGACCTGCCGCGCGACGAGCGCGTCGCGTACGCGATGGCGGAGGACGGCGACAAGTACAGGCTGTGCGCGACGTCGGACACGAAGTCCGACGTCGTGGAGCGCCTCGTCGCCGCGCACGAGGGTGAGCAGCTGCTCGTGATCGGGCAGTACATCGACCAGCTGGACGACCTCGGCGCACGCCTCGACGCGCCCGTCATCAAGGGCGAGACCACCGTCAGGGAGCGGCAGCGGTTGTTCGACGCCTTCCGGTCCGGGGAGATCCATGTGCTCGTCGTGTCCAAGGTCGCGAACTTCTCCATCGACCTCCCCGAGGCGTCGGTCGCCATCCAGGTCTCGGGGTCCTTCGGCTCCCGGCAGGAGGAGGCCCAGCGGCTCGGGCGGCTCCTGCGGCCGAAGGCGGACGGCCGTGCGGCACGGTTCTACACCGTCGTCGCCCGCGACACCCTCGACCAGGATTTCGCCGCGAAGCGCCAGCGCTTCCTGGCGGAGCAGGGTTATGCCTACCGCATCCTCGATGCGGCGTCGATCGGTGACACCAAGCCCAGTGAGTGAGCAGGTTGTTCGCAGGATGGGTCCAGACAACTCACAGGGAACCTGCGGATACTGTGTGCGTGAAGAAAACTGGCCCCGAAGCGAAACTGCTGGTCGTCGACGACGAACCGAACATCCGCGAACTCCTCTCGACCTCCCTGCGGTTCGCGGGTTTCGAGGTCGTCGCCGCCGGTAATGGTCGCGATGCCCTCGCCGCCGCCGAACTGCACAACCCGGACCTCGCCGTCCTCGACGTCATGCTGCCGGACATGGACGGCTTCACCGTCACCCGGCGCCTGCGCGCCGCCGGCCGGCATTTCCCCGTCGTCTTCCTGACGGCGCGCGACGACACCGAGGACAAGGTCACCGGACTGACGGTCGGCGGCGACGACTACGTGACCAAGCCCTTCAGCCTGGACGAGGTCGTCGCGCGCATCCGCGCCGTCCTGCGCCGCACGCATCCCCTCGAGGACGACGACGCCGTGATCCGCGTCGACGACCTCGAACTCGACGACGACGCGCACGAGGTCAGGCGCGGGGGCGAGGTCATCGACCTCTCCCCCACCGAGTTCAAGCTGCTGCGCTACCTCATGATGAACCCGAACCGCGTCCTGTCGAAGGCGCAGATCCTCGACCACGTCTGGGAGTACGACTTCAACGGCGACGCCTCGATCGTCGAGTCCTACATCTCCTACCTGCGTCGCAAGATCGACAGGAACCCGGACGCCGTCGCCCTGATCCAGACCAAGCGGGGCGTGGGCTACCTGCTCCGCACCGCCGACAAGCGGTAGCGCTGCCCCTTGGGTAAGCGGTGGAACGCGGCGTCGCTCAGATCCCAGCTGGTGGCGATCATCATGCTGCTCATGATCGTCACGGTGGGCATCACGGGCCTCGCCACGGTGTCGCTCCTCCGTGACGGGCTCGTGAACCGCCTCGACCAGGAACTCGGCAACAACATCCGGCTCGTCACCGCCCAGCTCTACCTTCCCGAGCAGACGTCGGACGGCGCCGTGCTGCGGTACTACGGCGCCCTGCTCGACGCGGACGGGCAGGTCATCGCGGAGAACCAGCCGGACGTCAGCGGCGACCTGCCCGACCTCACCGGCCTGACCCGGGAGCGCATCGCCGACCTCGACCAGGACGGCTTCGACGTACCGAGCACCGAGCAGGGGAGCCAGGACTGGCGCGTGCGCGTCTTCCCCTTCAGCAACGCGGACAACTACGTCGCGATCGCCACGCGTCTGACCACGGTCAACGACTCACTGCAGGAGGCGACGGAGATCATCTTCACCTCCGGCCTCGTCACCACGGCCCTCGCCTCCCTGATCGCGTTCGTCGCGGTGACCCGCCAGTTCGCCCCGCTGGCGCGCGTCGAGCGGACGGCCGCGGCGATCGCGGCCGGGGACCTCTCGCGGCGCGTCGCCGTCGAGCGGCCCGCCACGGAGATCGGCCGCCTCTCCCGCTCCCTGAACGCCATGCTCTCGCACATCGAACGGGCCTTCGCCGCACGCACGGCGTCCGAGACGAAGATGCGGCGTTTCGTCTCCGACGCGTCCCACGAGCTGCGCACCCCCCTCGTGACGATCCGCGGCTATTCGGAGCTGTACCGGCACGGCGCCCTGCAGAAGGACGAGGACATCGCCGCAGCGATGGGCCGGATCGAGAGCGAGGCCATCCGCATGGGCCAACTCGTGGAGGACCTCCTCACCCTCGCGCGGATCGACGAACAGCGCCCCCTCGAGGTCAGGCCCGTGGATCTCAAGGTGCTCGCCCACGACGCCGCCTTCGATGCCCGTGCCACGGCCCACGACCGTTCCATCACGGTGATCGGGCTCGACGGCGGCACCCCCCGATCGGCTCCGACCGCAGGGGACGAGGCCCGCCTGCGCCAGGTCATCGCCAACCTCATGACCAACGCGCTGCGCTACACGCCCGAGGGATCACCGATCGAGATCGCCGTCGGGGTGGCGCCCGTCCTGCACGGACACAGCGACTCCGTCATCGAGGTGCGCGACCACGGTCCGGGCATCTCGGAGGACGACGCCGCGAAGGTCTTCGAACGCTTCTACCGCGCCGATTCCTCGCGGTACAGGGAGACGGGCGGAACGGGTCTCGGGCTCGCCATCGTCGCGGCCCTGGTCGCGCAGCACGACGGGACGGTGCGGCTGGAGGAGACGGCCGGCGGCGGCGCCACGCTGAGCATCCGACTGCCCCACACACCGGCCGGTCCCGCCGAGGACCATGGGCAGGAACTCCCCGGTGGCGTGGCGGGCAATGGACTGCGGGCCGGCCTCACGGAGGCACCCGCCGAGCGGCACGCGTTCTCTCCTCCACAGCAGCCGCCCGTCGGACCGGTTGTCCACAAGAGGCCCGACGGCCCCTGATCCCGGAGCGTCCTGCCCTAGCGTCGTGGGGGTCAAGGAAGCGCGAGCACACGGGAGCACAGCATGGCATTCTTCAACGTAGACACCGACAGCCTGGCCGCGAAGAGCAGCCAGGTCCAGGGCACCATCTCCAGGCTCCAGGCAGAGGTCAACTCCATGCAGGCCGGCCTGCGGGAGCTCGAGGGCCTCTGGACGGGCCAGGCCGCCACCAACTTCCAGCAGCTGATCATGCAGTGGCGGGCCACCCAGCAGCAGGTCGAGGAGTCTCTCACCGGGATCAACGAGGCACTGAACGTGGCGACACAGCAGTACGTGGAGGCGGAACTGAGCAATGCACGGATGTTCATGAGCTGACGCCGCCCGTTCCACGCGGGGGGCACGACGGCGCAGCGCCGCCAACGAGAGAGGGCGGCACCCCCTTCCGGGAGTGCCGCCCTCTCGTGCTGCGCAGGTGCGGTCAGCGGCGGGTGGGGGCTAGAAGCCGCCCATCCCACCCATGCCGCCCATGTCGTCGCCGCCGCCGGCAGGAGCTGCCTTCTCCGGCTTGTCGGCCACGACGGCCTCGGTGGTGAGGAACAGTCCTGCGATCGACGCTGCGTTCTGCAGGGCCGAGCGGGTGACCTTCACCGGGTCGTTGACCCCGGCGGCCAGCAGGTCCTCGTACTCGCCGGTCGCTGCGTTGAGGCCGTGACCCGCGGGCAGGCCGCGGACCTTGTCGACCACGACGCCGGGCTCGAGGCCCGCGTTGAAGGCGATCTGCTTCAGCGGGGCGTCGATGGCCACGCGGACGATGTTCGCGCCGGTCGCCTCGTCGCCCGTGAGCTCGAGGTTGGCGAACGCCTTGGCGCCGGCCTGGATGAGGGCCACGCCGCCACCGGCGACGATGCCTTCCTCGACGGCTGCCTTCGCGTTGCGGACGGCGTCCTCGATGCGGTGCTTGCGCTCCTTGAGCTCGACCTCCGTTGCCGCTCCGGCCTTGATGACCGCAACGCCGCCGGCCAGCTTGGCCAGGCGCTCCTGCAGCTTCTCGCGGTCGTAGTCGGAGTCGGAGTTCTCGATCTCGGCACGGATCTGGGCCACGCGGCCGGCGATGGCGTCGGCATCGCCGGCACCCTCGACGATGGTGGTCTCGTCCTTGGTCACGACGACCTTGCGCGCGGTACCGAGCAGGTCGAGCGTGGCGGTCTCGAGCTTGAGGCCGACCTCCTCGGCGATGACCTGGCCACCCGTGAGGATGGCGATATCGGCCAGCTGGGCCTTGCGGCGGTCACCGAAGCCCGGGGCCTTGACGGCGACGGACTTGAAGGTGCCGCGGATCTTGTTGACCACGAGGGTCGCGAGGGCTTCGCCTTCGATGTCCTCGGCGATGATCAGCAGCGGCTTGCCGGACTGCATGACCTTCTCGAGGACAGCGACGAGGTCCTTCACGTTGCTGATCTTCGAGTTGACGATCAGGATGTAGGGGTCTTCGAGGACCGTCTCCTGGCGCTCTGCGTCGGTGACGAAGTAGCCCGAGATGTAGCCCTTGTCGAAGCGCATGCCCTCGGTGAGCTCCAGCTCGAGGCCGAAGGTGTTCGACTCCTCGACGGTGATGACGCCTTCCTTGCCCACCTTGTCGAGCGCCTCGGCGATCAGGTCGCCGATCTGCTTGTCACCGGCCGAGATGGAGGCGGTGGCAGCGATCTGCTCCTTGGTCTCGATTTCCTTGGCGGAGGCGAGGAGCTCATCGGTGACGGCCTTGACGGCCTTCTCGATGCCGCGCTTGAGGCTCAGGGGGTCCGCTCCGGCTGCGACGTTGCGCAGGCCTTCCTTGACGAGTGCCTGGGCGAGCACCGTGGCGGTGGTGGTTCCGTCGCCGGCGACGTCATCCGTCTTCTTGGCAACTTCCTTGACGAGCTCCGCGCCGATCTTCTCGAACGGGTCGTCGAGTTCGATCTCCTTGGCGATGGAGACGCCGTCGTTCGTGATGGTGGGGGCGCCCCACTTCTTCTCGAGGACGACGTTGCGGCCACGGGGGCCGAGCGTTACCTTGACGGCATCAGCGAGGATGTTGAGGCCTCGCTCGAGGCCGCGGCGGGCCTCTTCATCAAAAGAAATGATCTTGGCCATAATGGCGTAGGTCCTTTCGGGGACGGTTGCATTTCAGCACATGAATGCGTGCCTGCGTGTGGTGCCCGCGACGGCCGGGCAGTACTCGGACGATCTCTTTCACGCCCGGGGCACCACCCCCACCACAGAGGTTTGCCTGCTTCACCCACCACGCGCATCCTTAGCAGTCTGCGCGCGCGAGTGCTAACTCAATAATTAGCACTCCCACCCCCCGAGTGCAACCTGTCGAGGGGCCCGCGCAGGGCCTCCCGGATGCTCCCCTGCCGACCTGCCGCGCCGGTGGCAGCGCCTGCCGTAGCGCGGATTCACCTCAGGGCATAGGTTGGGCGGACAACAAGCCATGGGAGGCATCGTGTCGACGTCAGCAACCGGCCCGGACAACGGGGAGCACAACGAGCAGGGCGCAGGAAGCACGGGGGGCGAGTCTGCCGGCGTGCCGACACCGGTAGATCCGGCACAGTCCGGCCGGCCCTATACGCCGCCCTACCCCGGTTACGGCCAGAGCAATGATGCGCGACCGGGCTACGACGGCGGCACCACCTCGCGCGGTCGCGGCCAGAGCGATGACGCGCGACCGGGCTACGACGGCGGCACCACCTCGCCGGGCTACGGCCAGGCCCCGTCACCGTACCCGTCCGCGCAGCAGCAGGGACCGTATCCCCAGGGCCAGTACCAGCAGTCGCCCTAGGCGCAGGCACCCTACGGCCAGGGCGGCTACAACCAGGGGCCCTTCGGCCAGCCCTACGCACCGCAGAAGTCCCGCGTGGTGGCAGGCGTGCTCGGCATCCTGCTCGGATCGCTCGGGATCCACCGCTTCTACCTCGGCTTTACGACGATCGGCATCATCCAGATCCTGATGTCCACCGTCGGGGCAGTGTTCACCTTCGGGCTCAGTGCCATCGCTGCAGGGATCTGGGGGCTCATCGAAGGCATCATGATACTGGTCGGCTCCGAGCAGTTCCGTCGGGACGCGCAGGGCATCCCGCTGAAGGACTGACCCTCACGGCTCCGGGCGGCGCAGCCGCTCGGAGCGGGTGGTCCCGAGGACGAGACCGCCATATACGGGGATCCCCGGATGAGCGTGCCGTCGAGGTTCGCCCGGCGGATCTACTGGAACTCGGGGCCGAGCACCTCGGAGACGTCCGGCGAGACGTCGGCGCTGTCGACGAGGTCCGTGATCCCGAGGTCCTTCGCCACGGCTTCGGCTACCACCCGCTGCTCCTCGCCGTTGTAGAAGACCACGGACGTGTCCACGGGGGCTCCCGCCCAGTTCCCGGGGAGGACCGAGCCCCACCCCTCCTCGGCCAGGCGACCGGCGGCGACCGAGGCGAGTCCCGGCGAGCCGGTGCCGTTGAGGATGTTGACGGTCTGGGTCCGGTCGACGCCGTCGACCCCGTCCACCTCGTCGTTGTCCGTCGGCGAGGCCGATGCGCCGGCGGCAGCCGTCGGCGAGCTGCCGTCCGTCGCACCGTCGCCAGGTGTGGCGGAACCCGCCGGGGCTGCGGATGCGGAGGGGGCTCCGGACTCCTGCGAGGGGCTCCCGGCAGCTGCCGGAGGTGCAGCCGTGTCGCCACCGACGATCCCGAGTCTCGGCAGGATGAAGTAGGCGCCGAGGCCGATCAGCAGGGCCAGGATCCCGACGGTGATCTTCAGGGCGAGACCGCTCGACCCGGCGGGGATGAGCCGTTCACGATGAACACCCTGGCGCTCCGACGTCTCCGAGACCCTGTCGAACTCGTCGCGCGGGTGCTCTGTCATGGGCGGGAGGGTCCTTCGCTCGTGGAGACCGGTGCGGTCTAGATGTCCGCGCCCAGGCGGCGTGCCGACCGGGTCTTCTGGCGGGTCGATCGCAGGCGGCGGAGCCGCTTCACGAGCATCGGATCGTGGGCCAGCGCGGCCTCGGTGTCGATGAGTGCGTTGAGCAGCTGGTAGTAGTGCGTGGCGGACATGGTGAAGAGGTCGCGGATGGCCTGCTCCTTGGCGCCGGCGTACTTCCACCATTCGCGCTCGAGGGCGAGCATGCGCTGCTCACGATCCCCCAGTTCGAGTGTGCGGCCCTCGGTGGGTCCGTCATCGACGTGCCGCTGCGGCTCGGCCATGCCAGCTACCGCCTTCCGTCACAGTGCACATGCATCACCCCATGGTAGTAGGCAATTACACCGGTGTCATTCGAGCCGGAGGCGCCGGTGGGGCGGGCCAGAATGGACCCATGACCCACGACGACGGCGCCCTGTTCGACCTCCCTCCCCTGGATCCGGCCCCCCGCCGCGGCCGTCGGACGGATCCGGCTGCGCCCGTTCACTCCCCCTCCCCCCACGAGGCCGCCTTCCCCTTCCGGGCGCCCACGCCGGTCCGCGAGCTCGTGGATCCCGGGTGGGCCGCGGCTCTAGAACCCGTGGAGCCGGTACTCCACGCACTCGCGGCCTCCCTCGCCGCCGATCTGGACGCGGGGCAGCGCGTCCTGCCGGAACCGCGGGACATCCTCCGAGCCTTCACCACCCCGCTCGACACCGTCCGGGTGGTCATCGTGGGCCAGGACCCCTACCCGACGGCGGGGCACGCCGTCGGCCTCAGCTTCGCCGTCGATCCTGCGACACGGCCGATCCCGCGCAGTCTCGTCAACATCTACCGTGAGCTCTCCTCCGATACCGGAGCCCGGGTGCCGGCGTCCGGGGACCTCTCGGGGTGGGCGGAGCAGGGTGTGCTCCTGCTGAACCGCGTCCTGACCGTCCGCGCGGGTGAACCGGCGTCCCACCGGGGGCTTGGATGGGAACACGTGACGGACGCCGCCGTCCGTGCCCTCGCGGCGCGGGGCGGGCCGCTGGTGGCGATCCTGTGGGGGAAGGACGCGCTCCGGCTGAAGCCCCTCCTGGGCCCGACGCCGACGGTCGAGTCCGTGCACCCGAGCCCGCTCTCGGCGTCGCGCGGCTTCTTCGGCTCCCGCCCCTTCACCCGCGTCAACGAGCTCCTGGCGCAGCAGGGCGCCGGACCCATCGACTGGTCCCGCACCGCGGGCGCCCGCGGCGGGATCTGAAAGGCGAGGGAGAACCGCTCAGCGCCGCCGGTTCCGCTGGCGTTCGTTGGACCCGAGCTTGCGGGTGAACGGACGCGCCAGGTTGTCGCCGAGGACCACGCCGGCCGCGATCGCGAGCACCACGGTGAGGGCGTTGAAGAGCCCGAGGGCGCCGTCGTTCACCATATCGGCGTCCAGCGTGAGCATGTACATGGACCGGAAGATGGTCAGCCCGGGATACAGGAACAGGACGGCAGGAACGGCCACCACCAGTTGCGGCGCCCCGAGCCGGAGCGCGACGACGCGCGAGAGCGCCCCGATGAGCACGGCGGCGAGTGCGGGGGCGAGCCGGTACCCGACACCTGCGGACGTCGCCCCGATCAGCAGGAGATAACCGGCGACCGCCACGAGCGAGGTCGGGATCACGAGCTTGACGTCCGTCTGCTCGGCGATGCAGATCATCGCCACCGCCACGAAGGTCAGGACCGCCACCACGGGCCAGGGATACTGCGAGCCGGAGGATTCGAGGACCTCGAGCGGGGGGATCCCCAGGGCGCTCCCGGCGACGAGCGCGACGGCGATCCCGGCGACGAGGGCCGCGAACACGAGGACGGCCGAGAGGAACCGGCCGGCAGCCGTGACGGGGAACCCGTTGATGGCGTCCTGGGTGGCGGAGACGAGCCGGCCCGTCGGCAGGAGCAGCAGAATACCTCCCACCACCACGAACGCCGGGGAGATGGGAACCTGCAGCCACCAGAACAGCATGGCGATGAGCGTCACCAGCGCCGAGGACGTGGCGACCGAGAAGAACTCGGGCACGCGCCACTCGCCGAGTCTGCGACTCACGAGATCGACCAGGATGCAGCTGACGAAGCCGACGAGGGAGCCCAGGAGCGTACCGCCCACGAACGCGACGATGGCTGCGGAGAAGATCCCGAAGGCGGCTGTCACCATCCAGCGGGGGAACGGCTTGGGCCGGTGCGTGATCTCGTCGAGGCGCTGGGCGGCCTCGGTGCGGGAGACACCGCCGTCCGCGATGTCGGACACGAGCTGGTGGATGGCTGTCAGCCCCGCGTAGTTGTTGGTCCAGGACCTGACCACGCGCAGCACGGTGGTGGGCGTCTGGCCCTCGGCGGAGTAGTTGAGCACCACCGACTGGTTGGTGATGTCCACCTCGATGTTGTCGAGGCCGAAGGTGGCCGTGACCGCGATGATGCTGGTCTCGACCTCGAGCGCTCCGGCCCCGTACCGGAACATGGTCTCGGCCAGGTTGAGCGCGAAGTCCAGAGCCTTCCGCGCGCTCGCATCCGGGCCGCCGGCCTGGATCATGGGGTTCGCGTACGGACTCCCGGCCAGGCGCTCGACGATGCTCATGGCCTGCGTGGGCGGGGCCTCGCCCTGCACCAGTCGGCGCAGCATGCTGCGGGCAGCGGCGTTCGACCGGCTCGACGGCGGGAGGTTCTGGGGCGTGGCGGGGAGAGCGTCCGTGGGACGGGTGGCCGGCGGACGCTGGCGCCCCTGCCGCCCGGTCCTGCCGTCCGACGGTGCGCGCGTCCGGCCCTTGACACCCTTGGAACCGCCGCCCTGCGATGCCCCCTGTGAACCTGCTGCTGCAGCCTCTCCGGCCGCACGGCCCAGCTTCCGCTTCTCCTCGTCCGTCGGGTCGAAGGGGCGCCGGATCACGGGCAGGGCCTCCGCCACGGGCGAAGGATTGGTGGCCGGCGATCGGCCGTCCCCGGGGGTGGAACCGTCTTTCACGGCCGCCTTTCATGCATGCTGTGCCGCGGTGGTCCGCGGGACTCCTCAGTAGAAGGGTTGGTGGGTGCGGCGCCAGTGGATCTGGCGGGCCGCGCGCTCCGCGATCGTGTTCCACACACGATACTTCCAGCCGCTGACCACCAGGTCGTAGCAGCCGGCGTAGTCCGTGACCGTCTTGGTGAAGCTCGTCTTGAAGAGCCCCAGTCCGTGGTGCGGGTGGGTCGTGTCCTTGAGCCGGTCACTCGGCGGGGTGCCGCAGAAGTCGTACTCGACGATCCCGTACTCGTCCTTGAGGTCGTTGATGGCCGTCCACTGGACGAGGTGCGAGTCACCGTACTGCGTCCGGCCGGGACGTGATCCGCCGTCCTTGTAGGTGCCCTTCGAGCCGTAGTTGATGACGAAGGCTCCCACCGAGGGTTCGCCGTCCTCGTGGACGAAATAGAAGCGGCCCTGCCCGGCATCCACGAAGTTCTGCCAGAACCGGCTGTAGTACTCGAAGGACCGCATGCGCGCCGCCGACCTGTCCTCGACGTGCGACATGAGGGAGTACATGGCCCGGAAGGTGTCCTCCGTGGGCTCCATGCGCTGCACCTCGACGCCCTCGCGCAGGGCACGGCGCACCGCGTTGCGCCCGCGTGAATGCAGGTTCCTCAGCAGCTGGTTGGGCTCCGGCGTGGTGTCGAGGACGGCGGTGCTGTCATTGGGCTGCAGGTTGAAGGTCTTCACGAGACCGGCGGACCGGAAGGCCTCCCGCAGCTCAGGGCCGTCGACGAGGTCCGGCTCCACCTTGATCGCGAAGACGGGGTGCTTCTCGCGACGCGCCAGCTCCGCGACAGCCCGTGCCGCCGCCGGGACGTGCTCCGGCTGCGCGACCGCGGGCCCCTTGATGAGGTACCAGAGCGCCCCGACCACCGGCACCCTCTTCTCCAGGACGAGCACGTGGCTCGTGGAGCCGGCCCCGTCGAGGACCACGAAGCGAGGTCGCCACCCGTGGTGGGACTTCACCTCCGCGAACGCCATGGACTGCAGCATGTTGCCCCCGCCCGGATTCGCCATGACGAGGGAATCCCAGTCCCGCTGCTCTGCTCCGGTGGCGAAGCGGGCGCTGAAGTCTGTCAAGATTCCTCATTCACGGGTGGGCGGCTAGCAAAGGACGGCCCCAAGTCTACCGGCTGGGAACCCCGCGTCCCCGTCACGTGACGAGAAGTTGCCTCGGTAAACGGTTAAGCCTGTACGGCGGGTGATCAGGGTGGTTAGCATCAGGACCATGGACTTCAGATACCTCGGAAACAGCGGCTTCAAGATCTCGGAAATCACGTACGGAAACTGGCTCACGCACGGCTCGCAGGTGGAGAACGACGTCGCGACGCAGTGCGTGCGCGCCGCGCTCGACGTCGGCATCACCACCTTCGACACCGCGGACGTCTACGCCAACACGGCGGCGGAGACCGTGCTCGGCGAGGCGCTGAAGGGCGAGCGGCGCCAGTCCCTGGAGATCTTCACCAAGGTCTGGGGGCCCACCGGGCCGAAGGGCCACAACGACGTCGGACTCTCGCGCAAGCACATCATGGAGTCGATCGACAGTTCGCTGCAGCGCCTGCAGACGGACTACGTGGACCTCTACCAGGCCCACCGCTACGACTACGAGACCCCCCTCGAGGAGACGATGCAGGCGTTCGCGGACATCGTCCGGCAGGGCAAGGCCCTCTACATCGGCGTCAGCGAATGGAATGCGCAGCAGCTGCGCGACGGACACGCCCTCGCGAAGGACCTCGGTTTCCAGCTCATCTCGAACCAGCCCCAGTACTCGATGCTGTGGCGCGTCATCGAGGGCGAGGTCGTCCCGACGTCGGAGGAGCTCGGCATCTCGCAGATCGTCTGGTCCCCCGTGGCGCAGGGCGTCCTCACCGGCAAGTACCAGCCCGGCCGGCAGCCCGAGCAGGGCACCCGCGCCTCGGACGACAAGGGCGGCGCCGACATGATCAAGCGCTGGATGAGTGACGAGGTCCTGACGGGAGTGCAGGAGCTCGCCCCGATCGCCGACGGCGTGGGCCTCACGATGGCGCAGCTCGCGATCGCCTGGGTGCTGCAGAACAAGAACGTCGCCTCCGCGATCATCGGCGCGTCGCGTCCCGAGCAGGTCGAATCGAACGCCGTCGCCGCGGGCGTGAAGCTCGAGGACGACGTCCTGAAGGCCATCGACGACGCCATCGGCGGCCTCGCGGAGAGCGACGTCGCCAGGACGCAGTCACCCGAGACCAGACCGGTCTGATGGCGCCCCTCACGGTCGCCGTCACCGGGTCCAACGGCAAGCTCGGACGCAGCGTGGTGCGCGGCCTCCGCGAGGCCGGGCACACCGTCGTCGAACTGGACCAGCACGGGGAGCGCAGCCCGTCCTTCCTCCGGATCGACCTCCGCGACTACGGGCAGGTCGCCGATGCCCTCCACGGGGTCGACGACAAGTACGACGCACTGGATGCCGTGGTCCACCTCGGCGCGATCCCTGCACCCGGGCTGCAGGCCGACGCCGCGACGTTCCACAACAACATGACGGCCACGTACAACGTCTTCCAGGCGTGCCGTCGGGCCGGCATCAAGCGGATCGTCTACGCCTCCAGCGAGACGGTGCTCGGCCTGCCGTTCGACACCCCTCCTCCGTACATCCCGGTCGACGAGGAATACCCGGCGCGCCCCGAGAGCACCTACTCCCTCGTCAAGCACCTGGAGGAACAGCTCGCCATCGAACTGACGCGCTGGGACCCGGCGCTCAGCATCACGGCCCTGCGGTTCTCCAACGTGATGGATCCCGAGGACTACGCCGAGTTCCCGTCATTCGACGCGGACCCGTCGGGCCGGAAGTGGAACCTCTGGGGGTACATCGACGGCCGTGACGGCGCGCAGGCGGTGCAGAGGGCGCTCGAGAATGCGGCGCCGGGCTTCGACCGCTTCATCATCGCGGCCGCGGACACCGTCATGGGACGGCCGAGCGCCGACCTCGCCGCCGAGGTCTTCCCCGGTGTCGAGGTGACCCGGGAGGTGGTCGGCAACGAGACACTCCTGTCGATCGACAAGGCCCGGCGGGTCCTGGGATACGCCCCGCGGCACAGCTGGCGCGATCACGCCTGAGGTCTCGCGGCGGTCCGGGCTGCTGCACCAACTGTCGCCCTGGCCACTCCATCAGTAGGCTGATGATCGAACGATGCGCAGCACCGACGAAAGGCAGAGAAGATGACAGAGAACCTTCCCGATGAGGAACTGACCATCGTGGGCGAAGAGCCCGAGGTGCCGAACGATTCGCTGGCGCCCGAGGCCTTCGACCCGGTCCTCGAGGGCCAGCCGGACGCCTACCAGGACGCGGCGGAGCTGAACCCGGACCGCTGGCAGGAGGATCCGCTCCTGCAGGACGAGCCCGGAGTCACGGAGTCCGGAGCCGACGAGAACGGCGTGTCCGGAGTGGGCGAGGAGGGCACGCTCAGTGACCAGACGCTGCGCGAGGAGACCGCCGAGGCACGCTACGAGCACGGGGACGAGCAGTACCCGCCGGAGGAGCCCATGCTCGGCGAGGCAGCGGCGGATGTCGACTTCGGCATGATGGAGGACGACGACGTCGACGCGAGCGACGACCCCGCCAACCGCGGCGGTTCACCGCTCAACGCGATGGACCAGGAGGACATCCGGTAGCGGACGGTCCCGTCGCACCAGCACCACGGACGAAGCCCCGGACAGGACACCTGTCCGGGGCTTCGTCGTCCCGCATCCGGGTCGGGATACGGCTCAGCCCTCGCTGACCCCGGTGCGTCCGGCGTGCAGGGCGGCAGGGGCGGCCGGCGGTCCGTCCACGGCGCAGTGGCTCGGATGCTCGGTCTCCGGGGTGTGCGTGTTCCGAATGGTGAGCGCCGCGAGGACACCGCCTGCGACGAGCACCACGGCCCCGATGATGCAGGCGGTGTCGAAGCCCGCCTCGAAGACCGCAGGGTTGCTGTAGGCGTCACCCGTCAGGCCGGCGGCGGCGGGCAGGACGGCGATCGCGATCAGGCCGGCTGCCCGGGCGACGGCATTGTTCACGCCCGAGGCGAGGCCTGCCTGGCGTTCCGGCACTGCTGACAGTGCCGTGGACGTCAGGGGGGCCACGAGGAGTGACAGCCCGAGTCCAAGGACGAGGACCGGTGGCAGGACGTCCACGAGGTAGGACGCCCCGGGGCCGATCCGCAGCATGAGCACGAGAGCCACCGCGCACACCAGCGGCCCGACCGCCATCGGTATCCTCGGTCCGATGCGTGAGCTGAGCTCCCCCGCGCGGGGCGAGAGCACCAGCATCAGCGCCGTGATGGGCAGCATCGCCGTCCCCGATGCGACCGGGCTGAATCCGGCGACGACCTGCAGGTGGACCACGAGCAGGAAGAAGATCCCACCGAACACCGCGTAGATGAGGAACGTGACCGCGTTGGCCGCGCTGAACTGCTGGTTGGCGAAGATGCGCAGCGGCAGCATGGGGTGCTCGGCACGCCATTCGACGACGAGGAACGCGACGGCGGCGACGAGCCCCAGCACGCCCGAGGCGAGGACCGCCGGGGCTCCTGCTCCCTGCGTGGGCGCCTCGATCAGGGCGTAGGTGGTCCCTGCGAGCGCGATCGCGCCGAGCGCCGCCCCGGCCACGTCGAGACCGCCGGTCGCGTCGGCGTCGCGCGTCTCCGGCACGTGGCGTGCGGCGATCCAGACGACCGCTGCCGCGATGGGCACGTTGATGAGGAAGATCCAGCGCCAGGACACGCTCTCGACGAGCCAGCCGCCGAGGAACGGACCGATCGCCGTCGCGACCCCGCCGAGGCCCGACCATGCTCCGATGGCCCGCGCCCGGTCCTCACCCGAGAAGCTCGCCTGGATGATCGCGAGGCTGCCCGGGGTGAGCAGGGCACCGCCCACCCCCTGCAGCGCCCGGGCAGCGATGAGCAGGCCGGCGTCGGGCGCCAGCCCGCAGAGCAGGGAGGCGACGGCGAACCAGATGACCCCGACGACGAAGATGCGCCGGCGCCCGAACCTGTCGCCGAGGGATCCGCCGAGCAGGATGAACGAGGCGAGCGTCAGCGTGTAGCCCGTCACGATCCACTGCAGGGCGGCGAAATCCGTGCCGAGTTCGGCGCCGATGGTCGGGAGCGCGACGTTGACGACCGTCGCGTCGATGCCCGCGATGCCGGACCCGAGGACCGTGGCGAGCAGGATCCACCGACCCGCGGCCGTCTTCATCCGGATCTCACTCATGTCGCATCAACGCCTCACCGACCTCATGTCCCGCCGGGCCGCGGGAACACGCACAGTGTCGCACCGTCGTCGCCCCGGCACCATCACCCCTCTGCCGGTCGAACGGTCGGGGCCGGCGAGGCCCGCCTGCCCGCCGTGACGAGCACCACAGATGGAATAGCACCCGGCGACGCCCGGTTACCGACGGGTAGGACATCCCCCCCCCCCCCCCCCCCCCCCCCACCCACCCCCCCGGCGCCACCCCCCCCCCCCCCCCCACCCCCCCCCCCCCCCCCCCCCCCCCCCCCCCCCCCCCCCCCCCCCCCCCCGCAGAAAGCAGGACCCGTGAAGCTGTTCTCCCCGCTCACCCTCGGCACGCTCGAACTTCCCAACCGCGTCGTCATGGCACCGCTGACCCGCGTCCGCTCGGGCGACGCCGGCATCCCCGGCGACATCGTCGTCGAGCACTACCGCCAGCGTGCCTCGCTGGGACTGATCGTCAGCGAGGGCACCTACCCCAGCCACGCCGGCCAAGGCTTCCCGGGCCAGCCCGGCCTCGTCGAGGACGAGCAGCTCGCCGGGTGGCGGCGCGTCACCGACGCCGTCCATGCCGACGGCGGACGCATCGTGGCCCAGGTCATGCACGCCGGCCGCGTCACCCACCCCGACACCAACGGCGGGTACGAGGTGGTGGCGCCGAGCGCGATCGCCATCGAGGGCACCACGCGCACGAGCACCGGCAAGCAGCCCTATCCCGTTCCCCACGCCCTGACCACCGCGGAGCTTCCGGGCATCATCGAGGAATTCGTGACCGCGTCACGGCGGGCGATCGAGGTCGCAGGGTTCGACGGCGTCGAACTGCACGGCGCCAACGGCTACCTCCTCCACGAATTCCTCTCACCGGGATCGAACCAGCGGGACGATGCCTACGGCGGCTCGCCGGAGAAGCGGGCGCAGTTCGTCATCGACCTCGTCACCGCGGTCGCCGAGGCGGTCGGCGCCGAGAAGGTGGGCCTGCGCATCTCGCCGGAGCACAACATCCAGGACGCACTCGAGACGGAGGCCGCCGACGTGCATGCGACCTACGGGACGGTCGTCGACGCGCTCGCCCCACTCGGCCTGGCCTATCTCAGCATCCTGCACGCCGAGCCCACCGGTGCGTTCGTCCAGGACCTGCGGACGCGCTTCGGCGGTCCGTTCCTCATCAACAGCGGATTCGGTGTCATCACGAACCGCGAGGAGGCGATCTCCATCATGGAGGACGACATCGGTGACGCCGTCGTCGTCGGTCGACCCGCGATCGCCAATCCGGACCTCGCCCGTCGCTGGCGGGAGAACCTGCCGGAGAACGAGCCCGACCCCTCGACGTTCTACTCGACGGGCGCCGAGGGCTACACCGACTACCCGTTCTACGACGGTTCGGTGAACGCCAACTAGGTACCGGCACGGCGGGTCGCGCCGGAGGCGTCGCAAGCACCTTCGCTACGGCCCTCGGTGACGGCGTGATCAGGAGGAGGCACTCCCGCCCGCCGCGGGGGCGCCTCCTGCGCGTGGGCCCCGCTGCCTGGTGAGCGCCCGCTGCCGGAGCCAGGCACCGACGGCCCGTTGACGCAGGACCAGCCAGCCCACGAGCAGCGCCGCTGCCAGATGGGTGTGCAGCAGGAGCATCACCTCCGGAGAATGGCCACCGGAGCCTCCGGCCCCCACCGGCACATCGGCTCCGTGATGACCGGCCGGTCCCGCGACGGTCGACGACGGCGCAACCGCAAGCCCCTCGAGCAGCCAGTGCAGGATCTGCTGGCCGGCTCCCAGCAGGAGCAGCAGGGCCCAGCCCGGGAGGCGCCCGAGCACCACGAGGGTGGCAGCCAGCACCGCGAGCGACGCCAGCCCGGCGAGGATGGGTGGACTCGGCAGGACGCCGCCGGACGCGGCATGCGCCACGATCCCGAGGGCGACGGAGCCGAGCCCTGCGGCTGCGGCTCCCGCGATCCGGACGCGACGGTGCACGATGCCGGGAGCATCGGCGGTCCGCGATCCGGCCACCCCGGCGGCCGTTCCCGCGGTCGGCGGCCCCGCAGCCGCACCGCTGGCCCCTCCGCCCTCCGTGCCGATGACCACGTCGGTGTCCGTGACGGTGTGCGAATCCATGGTCTGATCGTAAGCATGCTGATCACATCCCGCCACGGCATTCCTGCCGGTGATACCGGCCCGCTCAGGTCCGTACACTGACGGTAAGGGAGCTGATCTTCCCCCCGAACCGAGAGGACGAGTGCATGTCAGAGAAGCCGAGCGACGACGACCGCATCCACAACGAAGCACCTGCCGAGGGCGACCCGGACGCCGATACGGCGGACATCCGCGTGCATCCCGAGGAGCCCGCCGAGGGCGCGGACACCGACGAGAAGACCGGCGGGGGCAGCTAGGGGCTCCGACGACGAACAGCAGATGGAGGAAGCGCCGGTCATCGACCGGCGCTTCCTCCATCTGTGGCCGGAGCTGCAGCCGTCAGGCCCGCTGTGCTCCGCCCTGGGCAGCCGCGCCCGGAACCCTGCTGTCAGCGGGTCCCGACGACGATCTCGCCGAACGGGATCTCCTTGGACGTCTCGGCGCCGCGGTCGACAGCCTGGTCGCTGATGAGGATGCCGTGCTTGCCCTCAGCGACGGACTGCTTCATGACCATCAGCACGGTCTCGGCGAAGCCCTCGTCCTGGGCCTCGAGGAAGCGGATGTAGGCGGGCGGGAAATTCTCGGGAACTGTCAGCATGTCCTCCACGCTACCCGCCGCCACCCACGAGTGCCGAGGCAATTTCAAGCCCCTCCGAGGACGAACCGACCCTTCTCACCGATCGGACGGAGTGATAGACCATAAGTGTCCTTAGTATTTCCGGCGCTCGGCCGCCGGCCCGATACCGACACGACAGGGGACCTTCGTGACGCACGTACTCAAAGACCATGCCCATCTGTTCGAACTGCCCGGTCCCTGGACCACCATCTATGTGGACGGCAGCACCGGGACAGTGGACGGCCTGGCGAACGACGAGATCCTTCCACGCAGCATCGCCCAGGAGATGAAGGCTGCGGGAGCACCTCCCGAGGACATCGACGCCGCCGTCGCCGCACTCGGCACGACGGCGAAAGGACTGCCGGACCCGGTGACGCGCTACCTCCTCGTCAACGGCGGGAAAGCCGTCGTCAACGAGTTCCTGCCCGGCGACCTCGTCGGCCTCACAGTGACCGCCACCGGCCCCGTACCCGATCTCACGCCCCTCGTCCGCCACACCCCCGAGGACTTCGCCTACCTGGTGGCGGAGGTGGGGCACCACGGCGGCGAGATCTATCTGCGGTATGCCGACGGCGACGAGCAGCACATCACCTCCGGGGCCCCCACGTCCGAGGTGGAGGGTGACACGATGCACACCCGCAAGCTGGGGAGCGGAGGCTGGGGGCATCGCCGCATGCAGCAGCATGCGGAGAAGGTCTGGAAGATGAACTCCCGTGAGGTCGCCGCCGAGATCGACCGGATCGCCGCGGAGCACGATGCACAGTTGATCGTGGTGGCCGGTGACATCCGGGCACGCCAACTGGTGGCCGACGAGGTGTCGCAGGAGTCCGCCGCGAAACTCGGCGTCATCGACAGCAACACCCGCGCGGACGGAGCCGATGAGGAGACATTCCTGGAGCAGGTCCAGCAGCTCGTGGCACGCACCATGGCGGATCGCCAGCACTCGCTCCTCGAACGCCTCGCCGAGAAGGAGGGCCAGGGGACACGGACGTCCGCCGTCGGCCGTGGGGCCGTGATCACGGCCCTGCAGCAGGCGCAGGTCGAAGCCCTCCTCCTCGAGACCACGGCCTGGGACGGCGAGACCCTCCTCGCGCTCGACGCAGCACCCTGGGTCGCGACCTCCGAGGCCGACACCGCCGGAGCGGGCGTGCTGGGCGAGGTGCCGGCGGTCGCCGGGCTCCTCCGGGCCGCCGCGCTCACCGATGCGCAGGTGACGATGTACCCGTCCGGCGCGCTCGAGGAGAAGCCCATCGCCGCGCTCCTGCGCTGGCCCACCGGACCCGCCGCACCGACAGCGGCCTGACACCATGGCGGATACTTCCGCACAGAGGGCCGGGACGGAGACGTCCGGGTCGGTCGCCGACCTCGTGGTGCGCCGGCTCGAGGACTGGCACGTCGACAGGATCTTCGGCTACAGCGGAGACGGTATCAATCCCCTGCTCGGCGCACTGCGCCGGGCAGGGGGCCCCGCCTTCGTCCAGGCCCGCCACGAGGAGGCGGCCGCCTTCATGGCTGTGGCGCACGCGAAGTACACCGGCCGGGTGGGCGTCGTCACCGCGACGCAGGGACCGGGGGCGGTGCATCTGCTCAACGGCCTGTACGACGCCCGGATGGACAGCGCCCCCGTCGTCGCACTGGTCGGCCAGCAGAGCCGCACCGTCCTCGGCTCGGCCTACCAGCAGGAGATTGACCTGCCCAGCCTGTTCAAGGACGTCGCCTCGGACTTCCTCCAGCAGGTCACGGACGCCGAGCAGCTGCCCATGGTCCTCGACCGTGCGTTCAAGGCCGCGCTCGCCAACCGGTCACCCGCCGTCGTGATCCTGCCGCACGACCTCCAGCAGGAGGCAGCACCGTCCACGCCGCACGAGCACGGCGTGGTCCCGTCGTCGCCGGTGTGGTCCCTCGGGTGCGTCTCGCCGCGCGAGGCGGACCTGCTCGACGCCGCCGCGGTCCTGAACGCCGGCCGGAAGATCGCCCTCCTGGTGGGGCAGGGCGCCGCGCACGCTCAGCAGGAGGTGGTCGCCGTCGCCGAACGCCTCGCAGCGGGCATCACCACGAGCCTCCTCGGCAAGCCCTTCGTCGACGAGTCGCTCCCGTTCGCGACCGGCACGATGGGCCATCTCGGCACCACGGCGAGCGCGCACCTCATGGACACGTGCGACACGCTGCTCATCATCGGCTCCAACGACCCCTGGACGGAGTACTACCCGGCTCCGGGGCAGGCACGCGCGGTTCAGATCGACATCGACCCGAAGGCGATCGGGAACCGTTACCCCGTGGAGGTGGCACTCCACGGGGACGCGGCCGAGACACTCGGGGCCCTGCTGATCCTCCTGCACGGCCAGCAGGACCACTCCTACCGTGCCGAGGTCGAGGAGCAGGTGGAGAGGTGGCACCGGATAGCGCTGGAACGTGCCCTGACCCCCGCCCGGCCCGTCAACCCCGAGCGCGTCGTCCGCGAACTCAGCGATGCACTGCCCGGCGATGCGCAGGTGGCGGTCGACGTCGGCAGCTGCGTCTACTGGTACGCGCGCCAGCTGCGCCTCCCCCGCGGCGTGCCCGCACATCTGTCGAGCACCCTCGGCTGCATGGGTGCGGGCATGCCCTACGGCATCGCCGCGAAGCTCGCACGCCCCGAGCGCCCCGTTGTCGTGCTCCTCGGCGACGGGGCACTGCAGATGGCGGGGCTCGCCGAACTCGTCACCGTCGCGCGGTTGTGGCGCGGCTGGGCGGACCCGCGCTTCGTCGTCTGCGTGCTCTCGAACCGGGATCTCTCGGAGGTCTCGTGGGAACAGCGCGAGATGGAAGCTGAACCCCGCTTCGAGGACAGCCAGGCCCTGCCCGCGGTCGACGCTGCCGCCCACGCGAAGCTGCTGGGACTCGACGGCGTGCGGGTCGACGATCCGGAGGACCTCGCTGACGCGTGGCAACGGGCCTTCACCGCGGACCGGCCCTACGTCATCGACGTCGTGACGGATCCGGACGTCCCCCTGCTGCCGCCGTTCCCGGCGGGCGCGTCGAAGCTCGCGTCCATGCACCGGGCGGTCGATGCCGAGCCCGGCGGCGGCGCCGCTGCCCTCCTCCGTCGATACGCCGAGATCGAGGGCGGAGCGGACAATTACTAAGGTTGCTGTGCATCAGCGGCTTGGGTAGCGTCGGGAGCGGACGTGGGGACCCGGCAGGGCATCCACGCTGCTCGAAACGACCAGAGCCCGCTGTGAGGAGAACCCCATGACCGATGTCGCCAGCCAGCCGCCCGCCGAGGGCGATGACCGTGCCGTCCTGACGAACCGCCAGGGCCACCAGGTCTACGACAACCAGAACTCCCGCACGGTGGGCGCGCGGGGCCCCGCCACCCTCGAGAACTACCACTTCCTCGAGAAGATCAGCCACTTCGACCGCGAGCGCATCCCGGAGCGTGTGGTCCACGCCCGCGGCGCCGTCGCCTACGGTGCGTTCGAGGCCACCGGCCGGTGGGGTGACGAGCCGATCGCCTCGTACACCCGCGCGAAGCTCTTCTCCGAGCCCGGCAAGAAGACCGACGTCGCCATCCGCTTCTCCACCGTCATCGGTGGCCGTGACTCCTCGGAAGCCGCGCGGGACCCCCGCGGGTTCGCCGTCAAGTTCTACACGGAGGACGGCAACTGGGACCTGGTGGGGAACAACCTCGCGGTGTTCTTCATCCGTGACGCCATCAAGTTCCCGGACGTCATCCACTCCCTGAAGCCGGACCCCATCACCTTCCGGCAGGAGCCGGGCCGCATCTTCGACTTCATGTCGCAGACCCCGGAGTCCATGCACATGCTCGTCAACCTCTTCAGCCCGCGCGGCATCCCGGCGGACTACCGCCACATGCAGGGATTCGGCGTCAACACGTACAAGTGGGTGGACGCCAGGGGCGGGACGAAGCTCGTGAAGTACACCTGGCAGCCGCACCAGGGGGTGCAGAGCCTCACCGAGGAGGACGCCGCCAACATCCAGGCGACCGATCTCGGGCATGCGTCGAAAGACCTCTACGAGGCCATCGAGCGCGGCGACTACCCGAAGTGGGACTTGTACGTCCAGCTCATGGACGACGGCGACCACCCGGAACTCGACTTCGACCCGCTCGACGACACCAAGACCTGGCCCGAGCAGGATTTCGAGCCGAAGCTCGTGGGCACCATGACGCTCAACCGGAACGTGGCCGATCACCACAACGAGAACGAGCAGCTGTCCTTCGGCACCGGCGTGCTGGTCGACGGACTCGACTTCTCCGACGACAAGATGCTGGTGGGGCGGACCTTCAGCTACAGCGACGCCCAGCGTTACCGCGTGGGACCGAACTACCTGCAGCTGCCCGTGAACTCGGCGAGGAATGCAGCGGCGCACACGAATCAGCGCGGCGGCCAGATGTCCTACGGGACGGATCTCGCGCCCGGCCAGAATCCGCACGTCACCTACGAGCCTTCGATCACCGGTGGACTCCGCGAGGGCGAGTACCCCACGCACGACGACCAGGGCCCCGAGATCACCGGTCGGCTGACGCGCAAGCGGATCCCGCTGACCAACGACTACCTGCAGGCCGGTCAGCGCTACCAGCTGCTCGAGCAGTGGGAGAAGGATGACCTGGTCGGCAACTTCGTGACCCTGATCGGGCAGGCCGCGCGCGCCGTGCAGGAACGCATGGTGTGGCACTTCCACCTGGTGGACGATGAACTGGGTGCCCGTGTCGGAGAAGGGCTCGGCATCGGCCTGGACGAGGTGAAGGACCTGCCTCCGCTCGCGAACCAGACCCTCTCGGAGGACGAACTCGCCCGCCTGAAGAACCTCGGGAACAACGGGCCCCGTGACGTCACGGGGCTGACCATGACACATTGCGTCCCGAACGAGCACGTGGTGGTGAGCCGCTGACCGTCGTCAGTGACACAGGTGGACACCGCGGAGGGAGGCGTCGCCCCATCCCGCCGGCGCCTCCCCTGCTGCTGCGCGGGCGGGTGGTGCGGGACCGCAGCGGCGAGGCGATCCGGGGGCGGGCGGCCCGCCCTCAGCGTCGTCGGGCGGCCCCGCCGGGGATGCGCCGCAGCCGGGGGAACCAGCGCCACCCCCCGGTCACGCCGGTGGAGCGACGATCCGGATGGAACACATTGCCGTCCGAGACGGGGGCCGCGTCCCGCGTGAGCGCGAGGGCAGGGTAGGCGCGGGCCACGACGGCCTGGTAGGCCGAGGGGGCCAGGGCGCGGGCGTGGACGAACAGCGACTGCACCCGACCCACCTGGGTCAGCCGGCGTGGTGCGTGCGAGACCCGCACGATCGCCCGTGCCACCCGGAAGGGATCGGTGACCGGCGGAAGCGGCCGGACCGCCCGGCCGGTATGGTTCGCGGCGTGCTGGTGGATCGGCGTGTCGATGGTTGCGGGGAGGACGGCGCAGACATGGATGTCAGGTGCGCTCGCCAGTTCCATCCGCAGCACCTCGAGGAAGCCGAGCAGGCCGAACTTGCTGGTGACGTAGGGGCTGACGAGCGGTGACGTGATCCTCGAGTAGATGGAGGCCACCGAGACCAGCACCCCGCGCTCCTGGCGCCGGAAGACGCGCAGCGCCGCCCGCGCCCCGTACACCTGTCCGGAGAGGTTGACGGACAGGAGCCGGTCGAAGACATCGGGCGGTGTCTGCTCGAACGTGCCGAAGCTGTACAGGGAGGCATTACCCACCCAGACGTCGATTCCGCCGAACCGCTCGACGGCGGCGTCGGCAAGGCGGTCGACCTCCTCGGCGGAGGAGACGTCCGTGCGGAGGGTGATCGCCGTCGCCCCCAGGGCGCGACACTCTGCCGCGACGTCCTCGAGCGTCGAGGCGTCACGCCCGGCGAGGACCAGCCGGGCATCCTCCTCCGCGAACAGCCGGGCTGTTGCCCGCCCGATCCCGCTCGATGCACCGGTGATGACCACGCGCAGCGTATCCGTCATGAATCTTCCCTCCCGATGGTCGGCTCAGTGGCCGCGCCGATCCTTGTCCGTCGGCACATCGGGGTCCAGTGCGTCGGCCTCCTGGCTGTGATGGGTGACCTTCTCACGCAGTCCGTGGGCGTCGGCCTGTCGCTCCTGCGCCTGCTGCCGCAGCCGTTCCGCCTCGACCTCGGCGCGCTGCGCCTCGGCCTCCGCCATCGACGCCTTGGCCTCGCGCTCACGGGCGTCCAATTCCGTGGCCTTCGCCTGCTCGCGCATCTCGGCCGCCCTGTGGCGGTCCTTGTCCTGCTGCCGCTTCCGCTGGGCATGCCCCCGCTTCCGCGCCAGAACGGCGACGACGGCGATGACCGCCAGAAGGACCACGATCGCGACGATGATCCATACCACTTGTCCTGTTTCCATCACTGTCTCCTGCCTCGTGGCGGTGACGGTTCACCGCGCCGACCTAGCCTCCGAAACCGCCGAGACCCGGGATCTTGCCCAGCAGGTCCGTCGGGTTGATGCCGAACCTGGCGAGCAGGTCCGCGTGCTGTTCCGGGTCCACCTGATCCGGCAGATCGGACTGTGCCTGATCGGCGTGGTCGTCCTTGCCCTGGCTCTTCAGCAGGTCGATGATCTGCTGCCTGTCGATCCGCATGGTCTGCCTCCTCGTGGTCCGGACCGTGATTAGTAAGCGTGCTTACGGAAGCATGCCATAGGGTCACCGGCTTGTCACGGGTGCCTTACTGCCGGATTCCGCGGCAGACTTGGCACCATGGTCCTCCGCCTGACGCTCCTCGCCGACACCCACCTGCCGAAGCGGGCCAAGGTGCTGCCCGACGAGGTGTGGGACGCCGTCGGCTCGGCCGACGTCGTCGTCCATGCAGGGGACTGGACCGGGACGGGGCTGCTGGACGAACTGGAGGAGGGGGCCCGACGACTCATCGCCTGCTACGGCAACAACGACGGCGCGGACCTGCGCTCGCGCCTCCCCCTCGTCGCCCGGGCGGAGCTCGAGGGCGTGCGGCTCGCCGTCGTCCATGAGACCGGCCAGAGCCAGGGCCGGGAAGCCCGCATGGCGGCGCTCCATCCGGACACCGATGTCCTGGTGTTCGGCCACAGCCACATCCCGTGGGACACCACGGCGCCGGGCGGTCTCCGGCTCCTCAACCCGGGCTCGCCCACCGACCGCCGTCGCCAACCGTTCTGCACCTACATGACCGCCGTCGTCGATGACGGCGCAGTCAGCGTGACGACGCACCGCCTGCCGCCGCGCTAACGCGCCGCACCCCTGCTGTCCACCTTTTCGACCGTTGCGATCTGCGCCCACCGCAGCTGTTCGGCAGGTCGACCGCCCGCCTACGGTGTCTGGGTGAGCACGACGAGACCCACCCGACCGACTCCGACCGGCCGCCGCTCGACCATCGGCTGGATCCTGATGCTCGGCGCCCTCGCCGCCCTGCCCGCGATCTCCACGGACGTCTACCTTCCGTCCCTGCCGGCGGTCGCCGAGGACCTCCAGGCCTCACAGGCGGCCACCCAGTTCACGATGTCCGGCATGCTCATCGGGGCCGGAGTGGGCCAGCTCGTGATCGGGCCCTTCTCCGACCGCTACGGCCGCCGGCTGCCCCTGCTGATCGGCATCTCGCTGCACGTCGTCACCTCGCTGCTGTGCTCCATCACGCCTGACATCGGCACCCTGATCTGGCTCAGGGTGGCCCAGGGGTTCTTCAACGCTGCCGCCTCGGTGGTGGCGATCGCCGTCATCCGCGACCGGTTCGTCGGATCGGAGGCAGCTCGCCTGCTCTCACGGCTGATGCTGGTGATCGGCGTCGCACCGCTCTTCGCGCCCACCCTGGGCCAGGCGATCGCCGGAGCATGGCAGTGGCGCGCCGTCTTCTACGCCCTCGCCCTGATCAGACTGCTCCTCGTCGTCGTCGTGTGGCGCTTCATGCCTGAATCGCTGCCCCCCGAGCAACGCCGCCCGGGTGATCCACGACAGGTGGCGGGCGGCTACGCGGCCCTGCTGCGTGACCGGCACTTCATGGCCCTCGCCGTGATCCCCGGGCTCGGCCTCGCCGTCATCATGAGCTATGTCGTCGGATCACCGTTCGTGTTCCAGGACCGGTACGGCCTCAGCCAGGGGCAGTTCGCGGCGGTCTTCGCCATCAACGGCGCGGCGATCGTCGGGTCCGCGCAGTTGAACGCCGCCCTCGTGCGGCGCGCGGCCCCGGTCCGTGTCCTGCGCATCGCCGTGGTCGTCCAGGTGTGCTGCGCCCTCGTCCTGCTCTGCATCGTGCTGACAGGCTTCGGCGGGATCGTCGGCCTCGTCGCCGGCCTGTGGCTGGTCCTCGGCACACAGGGCATGATCCCGGCCAACGCCTCCGTGCTCGCGCTGCACCACTACGGTCACATGGCGGGAACGGCGGCGGCGGTCATCGGCGCCCTGCAGTCCGGCGTGGCCGGTCTCGTCAGCCCCTTCGTCGGCCTGCTCGGCGGAGGCCCGGTGGCGATGGTGTGCGTGATGCTCGCCGCAGCGGCCCTCACACTGCTGGTCCTGGCCACCGGCACCCCGGCCTACCGCGCAGGCGGGTGGCGGGAACGGGACGGCATGGAACCCGGGCCCACGACGACGGCCACCGGGACCGAGGAGCGCGAGGCCGAGCAGGTCCAGGCGCAGGGCCCCGACCAGCGCAGCTGATCCCACCTCTGCCGTCAGGTATCCACCGCCGGGGGTACCGACCTGACAGTCCGGCGCCACTCTGGGACAATGGAGCACCCGCGACGAAGCGACGCCCGCTGTCCGATGACGAGAGGAGCATGATGACTGTCCTGCAGATCGCCCTCCTCGTCGCCGCCGGTGCGGCCGTGTGGCTGCTCGCCACCGTCGTCATCGTCGTCTGGGTCATGGGTATGAGCCGCAACGCCGCCGTGGACGAGGAGAAGTTCCGGCGGGACCTCGGCGACGCGAGGCGCAGGACCGCGCGCCGGTCGGTGGAGAAGACCGACAGGACACCGGCCTGACGTCTGTCGTCCGGATCGGCAACGGATTACACTGGGCTCTTGCGGGCCCGGACGGGTCCCTCGGGAACGACAGGAGGTGGGTCATGGAGAACGTCACTGTCGGCGTGTCGACCACCGCCCCCACCCCCCTCGTCGTCACCTCCCCGGTTCCTGCGCCCCAGCCCTGAGGCGAGCCGCGCCCGGGAGGCTTCCCTGGAGGACCTCCGTTGAACCCTCTTCAGCAGTACGGCTACACGGACCGTGTCGCCCGTCTCTTCTCCCTCCATCCCCCGACCACAGCTGCACCGGCCGCCTCTCCCGCCCGGGTGGTCCGCGCGGACCGCACGCGACTGCTCCTGGCCACTGAACAGGGCCTGCTCCGGGTGCGGTCGCACGAGGTCCTCGTGACCGGCGACTGGGTCGCGGTCACCGGCGGGGAGGATCCGCGCATCGTCGGCGTCCTTCCGCGCTGGGCGGTCCTGCAGCGCAAACGCGCCCACGATCCGCTCCCGGAGGCGCAACTGCTCGGCGCCAATGTCGATCTGGTGGGCGTCGTCGTCCCGTTGGACCGGGCGCTGTCGGTGAACCGTCTGGAACGGACGCTGGTCGCAGCCCGGGATTCTGGCGCCGTCCCCCTCGTGGTGCTCACCAAGGCCGACCTCAGCTCCCGCTTCGATGCCGTCGTCGCGGACACGGTGGAACGTGCGCGGGGTGTGGAGGTCTTCACCACGTCTGCCGAGGAGGGGGACGGCCTCGATGACCTGCGAGCCCGCGTCGGTGCGGGGCAGACACTCGCCCTCCTCGGGCCATCGGGTGCCGGCAAGTCGAGCCTCGTCAATGCGCTCATCGGCCGGAATATGCAGGACACGGGTCGGGTCCGGGCGGGTGACGGCCGCGGCAGGCACACCACGACGGCGAGGGAGCTCGTACCGATCGGCGACGGCGCCGTCCTCATGGACACACCGGGGCTCCGGGGGTTCGCCCTCTGGGACGCGGAGGACGGCCTGGCCGCGGTCTTCGGCGAGATCGAGGACCTGTTCGCCTCCTGCAGGTTCCGTGACTGTGCGCATGACGCCGAGCCCGGCTGCGCCGTCCAGCTCGCCCTCCTGTCCGGGGCACTCGGGGAGCGGCGGTGGCGGAGCTACCGGAAGATGCAGCGTGAACTGGAGAGCCTCCACCGCCGGCAGAACCCGCCCGAGCGACGGTCCCATGACCGGTCCCCCAAGCGTGCAGTCCGCGACGCCGTGCGGGGCAAGGAGCACCGGCAGGGCTGGGGGTGAGAGCCGGCGGCGTTCCGCGCATCGGTCACGTTCACGGGAGGAACAGCAGGAGAGTGGATGGAGCCTCCTGTCGGATTCGAACCGACGACCCCCGCTTTACAAGAGCGGTGCTCTGGCCAACTGAGCTAAGGAGGCGAACTGGCCGGGCCAGCGGGCGCCGTCGCCCCTGGCTGGAGGGCAGTCGAGCGCTCAATAAGGGTAGCCCAGGCCCGCCACCGCCGGAAATCAGCTGCGGGCGTCCAGTTCCTCCTGAACCGTCGTCTCGAAGTCCTCGACGGCGTTCGGGACCGCGGCACCGTTGACGAACACCGTCGGCGTGCCGCCGACAGCTGCCGCCTGAGCCGCAGCCGTGGCGAACGCCGCCCATGGGCGGAAGGTCCCCTCCTCCACGCACGCGGAGATGTCCCCCGCGCCTGCGTCCGCGGCGAGCGCCACGAGGCCGTCGTCGTCGAGCTCTCCCTGCTCGTAGTGTGCGAACAGGCGCTGGTTGACGTCGAAGTACGCCTCGGGTGCGGAGTCGGCCACACAGGCGACGGCGTTCGCGGCGCGGGAGGAGTACTCGGTACTGCTGTTGCGGTCGAGGTAGGCCACGGTGCGGTACTCGAACGTGATCTCGCCGGCGTCCAGCCACGAGAGGATCTGCTCGGAATGTCGTTCCTCGAAGTCCGCGCAGTGCACGCAGTTGATGTCGACGTACGCCACCACCTGCAGGGGGCCGTTGGTGACGGAGGTGATGCCCTCCGGGACTGTTCCCTCCGCTGCGGGCTCGGCGGGAAGGGTCGCGACGTCCACCATGTCGGTCCCCGTCGGCGCCGTGTCGGTGCTGGACAGGAGCGTGATGCCACCCTGGGCGTTGCCGCCCTGGGGCGCCGGCCCGGCGTCGGGGATCCGGCCGCGCACAGTGTTGATGACCACCACCGCGATGAGGGCGACGACGATCAGTCCCGCGACCACGACACCCCACTTCGCGAGCATCCCGTTGCGGCGGTCCTTCCGCTGCTGCTCCTCGGCGGCCACCCGCTCCCGCTCACGGGTCGCGGCGGTGCGCTGGGCTTTGGTCGGCTTGTGTCTGGGTGCGGGCGCCATCGGTCCTCTTCGTCGGTGTGCTGGGAGGCCATGCTATCGACCGCACCTGAGCGGTTCCGCCCAGCTCACGTCCCCGGCCGACTCCTGCCCGACCCGATAGAGTCGGGCGGGAGATCCCCCTTCTGCGATGGAGCCAGTTTTGAGCGCAGCACAACCGTCCACGACACCCGGCGTGAAGCCCTCTTTCCCGACCGACGGCCGGTTCGGGGACTTCGACTTCATCGTCGTCTCGAACAGGCTCGCCGTGGATCGCGTGGTGGACGAGCACGGGGAAAGCTCCTGGCGCCGCTCCCCCGGGGGTCTGGTGACGGCTCTGGCGCCCGTCATGGCGAAGGCCGACGGCGCCTGGGTGGGCTGGCACGGTGCGTCCGACGAGACGCTCGAGCCCTTCGACGAGGCGAACATGCGCCTCGTGCCCGTGCCGCTCAGCGCCGAGGAGGTCGAGCTCTACTACGAGGGCTTCTCGAACGCGACGCTCTGGCCGCTCTACCACGACGTCATCGCCTCGCCGGAGTTCCACCGCACCTGGTGGGACTCCTACCGGAAGGTGAACGAGCGCTTCGCTGCGGCGACGGCGTCCGTCGCGGCCGAGGGCGCCACCGTCTGGGTCCAGGACTACCAGCTGCAGCTCGTACCCAAGATGCTGAGGCAGGCCCGGCCGGACCTCAAGATCGGCTTCTTCAACCACATCCCGTTCCCGCCGCTCGAGATCTACGCTCAGCTCCCGTGGCGCCGACAGGTGATCGAGGGTCTCCTCGGCGCCGACCTCATCGGCTTCCAGCGTCCCAGCGACGCGAGCAACTTCCTGCGGTGCGTGCGCCGCTTCAAGGGCCACACCATCAAGGCCCAGCAGGTACAGGTCCCCGAGGGCGACGACGGCACCCCCGCCTACGTCTCCCGCGCGGAGGCGTTCCCCATCTCGATCGACACGGCGTCGATCACGGAACTCGCGCAGCGCCCCGACGTGATCGAACGCTCCCGCGAGATCCGGCGCGAGCTCGGCGACCCGCAGCACATCCTCCTCGGCGTGGACCGCCTCGACTACACGAAGGGCATCGGCCATCGGCTGAAGGCGTACGGCGAGCTGCTCGAGGACGGCGCGATCACGGTCGAGGACGCCGCACTCATCCAGGTCGCGAGCCCCAGCCGCGAGCGGGTGGAGCAGTACCGTCTCCTCCGCGAGGACATCGAGGGCGCCGTCGGCCGCATCAACGGCACGCACGACACCATGAAGAACACCGCCATCCGCTACCTGCACCACAGCTATCCCGTCGAGGAGATGGTGGCCCTGTACCTCGCCGCCGACGTCATGCTGGTGACCGCCCTGCGGGACGGCATGAACCTCGTCGCCAAGGAATACGTGGCGGCACGCACGAACAACACCGGCATGCTGGTGCTCAGCGAATTCGCGGGCGCCGCGGACACGCTCCGCCAGGCCATCCTCGTGAATCCGCACGACATCGACGGCCTGAAGAGCGCCATCGTCACGGCGATCTCCATGCCGAAGACGGAGGCGATGCGGCGCATGCGGCTGATGCGCCGCCAGGTGGTCCACAACGACGTCGAACGCTGGTCGCAGGCCTTCCTCAACGCCCTGCACACGGGAAGTGCGGGCCATGGCGCTTGAACCGGAGCTGCTCTCCGCCCTCGCGTCGCTCGCCGCCACGCCCCGGCTCCTCGTCGCCCTCGACTTCGACGGGACCCTCGCACCCTTGGTCGAGCGGGCCGAGGACGCACGCGCCCTCCCGGCGTCGGCCGCTGCGCTGCGAGCGCTGGCCGGCCTGCCTGGCACGACGACGGCACTGATCTCGGGCCGCGCCCTCGACAGCCTGCGCGTGGTGGCAGAACCGCCCGAGGACATGCTGCTGATCGGCAGCCACGGGGCGGAGACCTGGACGGGGCCCGACGGCGCTGCCCTCGCCCTGACCGCGGATCAGGCCGAGCTTCTCGCCCGGGCCGTCGACGTCGTCGAACACACCGTCGCAACGCATCCGGGTACCCGCATCGAGTTCAAGCCCGCCGGGGTCGTCCTCCATACGAGAACAGCGGCCGACGACGTCGCCGATGCTGCCGTGGCAGCTGCGCGTGCCGGCCTCGCGCCGCTCGGGGACATCAGCGTCACCGACGGCAAGCGCGTGCTCGAGGTCTCCGTCATCAGAGCGGACAAGGGCCAGGGCCTGGCTCTTCTCCGGGAGACCACGGGGGCGACCGCACTCCTGTTCGCCGGCGACGACGTCACGGACGAGCACGCCCAACGCACCCTCCGCCCGGGCGACGTTGGCATCAGGATCGGTCCGGGCCGGACGTCCGCGCCCTTCACCGTCGCGACGCCCGAGGACTTCTCCCAGGTGCTCGAGGAACTGGTGTCCTTGCGCACATCCCGTGCGCCGACCCGCTGAACGTGTCATACTGCTCCCAGCGTGACCAACGTCACCGGTACTGCTGGCGGGTCACGCACCACAACTGAATACTCTTCCATTCACTACGGATCGTCGGGCACGTACCTGCCCGTGAAAAGGAAACACCACCATGGCAACGGTAACGTTTGACCAGGCCACGCGCCTGTACCCGGGCACAGAGAAGCCCGCTGTCGACAAGCTGGACATCGACATCGCCGACGGCGAATTCCTCGTCCTTGTCGGCCCCTCCGGTTGCGGGAAGTCCACCTCGCTGCGCATGCTCGCCGGCCTCGAGGACGTGAACTCCGGACGCATCCTCATCGGCGACCGCGACGTCACCGACGTCCCCCCGAAGGATCGCGACATCGCGATGGTCTTCCAGAACTACGCGCTCTACCCCCACATGTCGGTCGCCGACAACATGGGCTTCGCCCTGAAGATCGCGGGCGTCTCCAAGGAGGAGCGTGCCGAGCGCGTCCGCGAGGCCGCCAAGCTCCTCGACCTCGAGGACTACCTGGACCGCAAGCCGAAGGCACTCTCCGGTGGCCAGCGGCAGCGTGTCGCCATGGGCCGCGCCATCGTGCGTAACCCGCAGGTGTTCCTCATGGACGAGCCCCTCTCCAACCTCGACGCCAAGCTCCGTGTGCAGACCCGCACGCAGATCGCGTCGCTCACACGCCGCCTCGGCGTCACCACGGTCTACGTCACGCACGACCAGGTCGAGGCCATGACCATGGGTGACCGCGTCGCCGTGCTGAAGGACGGCATCCTGCAGCAGGTCGACACCCCGCGCAACCTCTACGAGCGTCCCAAGAACGTGTTCGTGGCCGGCTTCATCGGCTCTCCCGCGATGAACCTCCTCGAACTGCCCGTGGCCGACGGCGGCGTCATCTTCGGCGGCATCGTCTACCCGGTCCCCGGCAGCGTCCTGGACGCCGCGGCCGGAAACACCGTCACGCTGGGTGTCCGCCCCGAGGACCTCGTGGTGTCCGCGACCGGTGAGGGGCTGCCCGTCGAGGTCGACGTCGTCGAGGAACTCGGCGCCGACGCCTACATCTACGGGCACACCACGCTCGACGGCAAGAACCACGACATGGTCGTGCGCGTCGACGGTCGCCGCCCGCCGATGAAGGGTGACAGCGTGTTCGTCCGCCCCGAGCAGGGACACGTACACCTGTTCGACACGAGCAGCGGCCTCCGCCTGGCCGAGACGGTCTAGTCCCTCCGCGGACCAGCAACCACGTACGACGACGGTGGCGTCCGCCGGGTACCCTCTGGGGCTCGGCGGACGCCATCGTCGCGTCGGTGGCAACTACGCTTGACGCAGGCCCCTTCCCGCCCCGACCCGGAGGCAACACCATGAGCGAGACCTCGAACGCCCAATGGCATGACGAGCCGACCGACTACGAGCAGGCCGGCAAGCTCCCGAGGCTCCGCCCGGCGTCGTCGGAGAGCCCGAGCCTCGGGTCACTCAACATCACGGCCGCTGCCACGGATCCCGAACTGCTCGACCTGCCCTGGCACATCGCCCTGGAGCAGTGGCCCGCCAGTGCACTGGCAGCCCTTCCCCGAGGGATCTCCCGGCACATCGTGCGCTTCGCACACCTGGGGGGATCGGTGATAGCCGTCAAGGAGACGAGCGAGCACATCGCCCGGCACGAGTACCACATGCTGCGGAAGCTGCAGCGGCTGGATGTTCCCTGCGTGGAGCCCGTCGCCGTCATCTCCGGCCGGACCACTCCCGACGGCGACGAACTCGATCCCGTCCTCGTCACACGGCACCTGAAGTTCTCGCTTCCCTACCGCGCACTGTTCTCCCAGACGCTTCGCCGCGATACCCTCACGCGCCTCATCGACGCCCAGGCGCTCCTCCTCGTCCGTCTGCACCTCATCGGCTTCTACTGGGGGGACGTCTCCCTGTCCAACACCCTGTTCCGCCGCGACGCGGGATCCTTCGCCGCGTATCTGGTCGACGCGGAGACCGGCGAACTGTATCCCGAACTGTCGACGGGTCAGCGCGAATACGACCTCGAGATCGCCCGCGTGAACATCGCCGGTGAGCTGATGGACCTCGCCGAGGGCGGGCTGATCGAGGAGAAGGTGGATCCGCTGGCGACGAGCGAGCTGATCATGGACAGCTACCGCCGCCTGTGGACCGAGCTCACCGAGAAGGAGTCCTTCGAGCTCGGGGAGCGCTGGCGCGTGGGTGCCCGCATCCGGCGCCTCAACGAGCTCGGCTTCGACGTCGAGGAGTACGCCATCAAGACGGCCGTCAACGGGACGCAGATCCAGCTCCAGCCCAAGGTCGTGGACGCCGGGCACCACAGTCGCCGGCTGCTGCGGCTGACCGGCCTCGATGCACAGGAGAACCAGGCGCGGCGGTTGCTCAACGACATGGACGCCTACCGGGCGGACAACAATCCGACCCTCGACGAGGAGTTCAGCGCCCACCTCTGGGTCAACGAGGTCTTCGAGCCGATCGTCCGGGCGGTCCCGCGGGAGCTGGGCGGGAAGCTCGAGCCCGCGGAGGTGGTGCACGAGGTCCTGGAGCACCGCTGGTACATGTCGGAGCGCGAGGACCGCAATGTCCCGATGGCGGAGGCCGTGCAGTCCTACCTCGACGACGAGCTACGGCACCGTCGTGACGAGGCGGAGATCATGCTGACCGCCGACGCGCGCACCATCGGCATCGATGAGGACTCCGAGTACGGGGACAACTAGGCTGCAACGACGAAGGGCCGGCAGCCATCGGCTGCCGGCCCTTCATCACTCTTCGTCAGGGGCAGCTGGTGGACTGACCCTGGATGGTGACGGGTGTACCTGAGGGCTGGCCCTGGCACGCGTCGAGAAGCTGCTGTGTCAGCTCGGCCGTGAAGCTGGCAATGACGATGATCAGGATCGTACCGATGATCGTGAAGAGGATGCCGATGATGATGCCGGCGAGGGCGAACCCGTTGCCCATCTTGGCCCTCCGTGACTTCACGAACGCCACGATGCTGATGATCAGTCCCACCGGCGCGATCAGGATCGCGAGGATGAAGCCCACGATGCCGAGAGTCCTGCCCGGGTTCTCGGTGACCTGCCCCTGGTAGCCCTGCTGCCCCGGGTAGTTGTTCCCGCCCTGCTGGCCGTAGGGCGACTGTCCCTGCTGCTGCCCGTAGGCAGTGGGACTCTGTTCACCGTACTGCGGTGCGTTCTGACCGTACTGCGGCTGGTTCTGGCCGTACTGCGGCTGGTTCTGCTGACCGTAGGGCGAACTACCCTGCGATCCTGGATTGTTGTCAGACATGCTGCTCCCCGTGGCGCGATGAAAATGACGGTGTGTTCCGCCAATTTCCTGAACAGTATCACCGCGTCCCGGCGTCTCTCCGGAAGCCCGAGGCAACGATCAGGAGACGATCGCCTTTCCCGGATTCAGGATATCGAGGGGATCGAAGACCCGCTTGATCTCTGCCTGCAGCGCGAGGATCTTCGGCGCCTGCTCCCAGGCGAGCCACCGTCGCTTGTACTGTCCCACGCCGTGCTCCCCCGTGATCGTGCCGCCCAGGTCCAACGCGCAGCGGACCGATTCATCCAGCGCCGACTCCAGCCGTTCCTGCGCCTGAGGCCCCTCCCGTCGTTCCACCCAGAAGGTGGGATGCAGGTTGCCGTCCCCGGCGTGCGCCACGACCTTCAGCTGCACCTGATGACGTGATGCCATCGCCTCCAGTGCGGCCACGTAGCCGACCAGCTGCGACTTGGGGACGGCGACGTCCTCCCCCACCCTGTACAGGTCGTCGACCTCGTCGCCACGGCTGTGCCGCCGGAGATCGATCAACCGGTCCGCTTCCTCGGAACCCTCGTCGCTCACGCGGGCACCCAGCCCGAGAAGCACTGCGCGGATCTGCTCGGCTTCCGCGGCCGCCCCGTACCCGTCCGTCCTCGCGAGGAGCAGGGAACCCCCACGACGGCGGAGGTCGGAACCGTGGGCGCCGTCGAGCGCCTCGAGAGTGTTGCCGTCGAGGAGTTCCAGGATCGCAGGCTGCACCCTGGCTCGTCCGATGGCTAGCACCCCGGCCGCAGCGCTCGTGAAGTCCTCGAAGAAGGCCGCCACGGTGTGGACGGACGTCGGCAGGTACCGGAGCCGGACGGTGATACCGACGATCACCCCGAGCGTTCCTTCGGAGCCCGTCATCAAGGCCGTCAGATCGTAGCCTGCCACGCCCTTGAACGTCCGGTGCCCGGTTCTCACCAGCGTCCCGTCCGCCAGCACGACGTCGAGTGCGAGGACCGAGTCACGCGTCACCCCGTACTTGGCGCATCGCAGGCCACCGGCGTTGGTGGCGACATTCCCGCCGATCGTCGACCACCGATAGCTGGCGGGATCCGGCGCATACATTAGACCATGACCGGCTACGGCATCGTTCAAGGCGGCGTTGACGACGCCCGGTTCGACGACGGCGGTCTCGTCATCGGGATTGATCTCGAGGATGCGCGTCATGAGCTCCAGCGAAAGGATGACACTCCCTGTCGTCGCATGGGCGCCGCCTGACACGCCCGACCCGGCTCCACGGCTGATGACCGGAACCCTGTGGCGAGTGGCCCACCGCAGCACCTCCTGCACGTCGGCCACGGATCCTGCCCGGACCACCGCGACGGGAAGGGCCGGCTCGAGCACCGGCCCCTGATCGCGCGAGTAGCTCGTCAGATCGGCGGCAGATGTGGACACGCGACCGGGCAGAATGTCCTCGAGATCCCGCAGCGCGGATGCATCGATCATGATCCCCCCATGAAGCGGCGGTACCGCGCCAGGGCTTCGGGCCAGAACTGGCGGTAGAAGTCGTAGAGATCATGCGGATCGGCGCTCGTCCATCCACTGTGGGTCAGGCCCAGCGTCGTCTCGACAGGCCCATTCCCCTCCGCCTGGTCGACGACCCCAGCTCCGCCGGACCCGGATGTGCCTTCAGCGGCTGCCTCGATACGCGCCCTATGGAGGACACCGGCGTCCTCCCTCACACCCAGGCGAAGGTCCGTGATCGTCGTCGAGCCGGCAGCGCGCCATCTGAGCAGCATCCACTGCCCGGAAGCACTGTCCGTCACCTCGCCCCAGACGTTCTCATCATCCTCAGCTGACGTCTCCACGAGCGCGTTGTCCTCGAGGTCGAAGAAGCTGTCGGTTCCCCACCGGCTCAACAGATCCGCCGGCCACCAGAGGTGCAGGTGCTCGACGAGTCCCGCCCAGGCGTGGTCGGCGGAGGCGGGCACAGAGACAGTCGCCTGGATGTCCGGACGGTCCGAGGGCGCATCGCCGTCGGCGGAGGCGTGCGAGAACAATCCACTCATGCCCCGACCCTACCGCCGCTCGCCCACCTCGACAGCACCTTCCCGCGGCACAGCATCGCCCGGGAGGGAGCGAGTGCCGTATCCTGCCCGGCTCGGCGGCATTGGCATGCGTGCTTGGCCGGCCGTGGGCCTTTGGGCCTGGCCGTGTTGGTGCTGGCCGGCCTCGTGGCCTGCCCGGGTTGACCCGGGCTGGTGCTGGCCGCGCTGGCGGTGCCGCCCGGCGGCGGTGCCGGGCCTGGCTGGTGGGTTGGCCTTTGGCGCGTGGTGGCTGGCGGTGGGGTGGGGGGTGGGGTTGTGGGGTTAATGGGGTGAGGCCCCGCACCTGGTGGTGTGGGGCCTCAGCCTGTGAAGTGTTGTCCGGCGGTGTCCTACTCTCCCACACTCTCTCGGGTGCAGTACCATCGGCGCTGTG
>NZ_VJXX01000005.1 GCF_009377195.2 Arthrobacter bussei | reverse complement strand
AACCAGCCACCACACACAAAATGCGCGACAACCAGCAAATTCAACCAATCAAAAAACAATCGGTATCAACAAACTTGGCACACTATTGAGTTCTCAAACAACAGGAGCTACCGGCACCAAACACAACTAAACCGCTGCATTATCGCTCCGAAGCAACTTCTCAAGCTTACCCACACCAACCCGATCCTGCAAATCCATCCCCAGTCCCGCCACCAACCCCCAGAACACTCCAGGAACCAGCACCACAACCAGAACAAACCCACACAACCGACAACAAACAAGAAGCCCATCCCAACGCCATGCACAGCACACGCCGGAACAACTTCAACTCTGTAAGGGGGGTCGTCACCCACACCGGGGCAACTCCATAACTATACGACCACCCCACCCCCACCACCAAATCCACCCACACCCCCCACACCCCCCACACCCCCAAACACCGACCAGTACAGGCCAGCAGGCCCGCCTCGGTCCGGGCTGCTTCACCAGACCGCACAGTCCCACCGGAGCAAGTGCTGGTTGGCGCGGAGCCGACTCGTCCTAGCCCGCATCGGCCCGCGCAGAGCCACGTCGGGCGGGCACGGATCTGGGCAGTCTCGGTCAGGATACGTAGGCACAGAGCTGACTCGCCGCAGCTCGCGACGGCCCGCCGGTACCGAAGCACGCAAGCACCGAGCGACCTCGTCGGAGCCAGTATCTACTCTGCAAGGGGAGGTGGGCATCGAGCTGGGTCGCCGGAGCAGGGTCGCGAAAGCGCCCTGCTGCAAAGACGGGCAGGACGGCCCACACAGCGCAGCCGTGACAAGCACGACGAACCCGGCAAGCCCGACGAACGGACGAACCCGACGAACCAGACGAGTCCGACGACCGGACGAACTAGACAAGTCCGACGACCGGACGAGCCCGACCTACCCGACCTACCCGACGACACGACGGCGGACAGTGCAAGGACAAGGCGGGCGTCACGGACGAAGAAGGCCGGCACCTTCCCCACGGGGAGGTGCCGGCTCTACTCGTCGCCGCCGCCCTGTGCCACGTACGGCAAGTCCGGCCGAACGCGACCAAACCATCCTGACGGGTTGAGCGTCAGCCCGCGTCGACCATCGCCAGGTTGCGCTTGCCCCGGCGGAGGAGCAGGTAGCGCCCGTGCAGCAGGTGCGCCTCCCCCACCACATGATCCACATCCGAGATCTTCTGGTTGTTGACGTAGGCGCCTCCCTCCGCGACCGTGCGGCGCGCTGCGGAATTGCTGGCCGACAGCCCGGAGGCGACGAGGAGTTCGATGATGCCGAGGCAGTCGCGTTCGACAGTGACCGACTCGAGCTCGGCTGTCGCGGCCTGCAGGGTCGGGAGGTCGAGCGACGCGAGGTCGCCCTGACCGAACAGTGCTGCCGACGCCGCGATGACCTTGTCGGTGGCCTCGACCCCGTGCACCAGCGACGTGACATCGTAGGCCAGCGCCCGCTGCGCCTCCCGGGCATGCGGCCGCTCCGCCGTCGCGCGCTCCAGCTCCTCGATCTCCGCACGCGAGCGGAACGTGAAGATCCTGATCCGCTCCGCGACATCGGCGTCGGAGGTGTTCAGCCAGAACTGGAACATGGCGTACGGACTGGTCATCGTGGGATCCAGCCAGATGGCGTTCCCCTCGCTCTTCCCGAACTTGGTGCCGTCCGAGTTCGTGATCAGCGGCGTGCCGATCGCGTGGACGCCTCTCCCCTCGACCTTCCGGACCAGCTCCGTGCCGCTCGTCAGGTTGCCCCACTGGTCCGATCCACCCGTCTGCAGCACGCAGTCGTAGTCGCGGAAGAGCTGGAGGTAGTCCATGCCCTGCAGGATCTGGTAGCTGAACTCGCTGTAGCTGATGCCCTCGTCGGAGTTCAATCGCTTGGCGACCGTCTCCTTCTTGATCATGGTGCCGACGCGGAAGTACTTCCCGATGTCGCGGAGGAAATCGATGACGGACATCGGCCCGGTCCAGTCGAGGTTGTTGACCATCCGCGCGGCATTGTCACCCTCGAAGTCGAGGAAGCGCTGCACCTGCCCCTGGAGGTAGCCGACCCACTCGGAGACGGTCTCCTTGGTGTTCATCGTCCGTTCCGCCGTCGGCCGGGGGTCACCGACCAGGCCCGTGGATCCCCCGACCAGGCCCAGGGGACGGTGCCCCGCCAGCTGCAGACGGCGCATCGTGAGCAGCTGGACGAGATTGCCCAGGTGCAGGCTGGGCGCCGTGGGGTCGAACCCGCAGTAGAACGTGATGGGCGGACCGGCCAGCAGCTCCCTCAGTTCGCGCTCGTCCGTGGAGACATGGATCAGGCCCCGCCAGACGAGCTCGTCGTACACTCCGTCGAAGGACGGATCGTTGCGCTGGCCTGCGAGGCCACTGACCGGGGATTCTGTTTGCTGGGACACCCCACCAAATTATCAGTCGGCCATACCAGCGGGAATTCGGCCGGAGGAGATGACGCGCAGGCGCTGCGTGGGCCTCGTCATCGCGACGTACAGGTCCCCCACCCTCGCGCTGGCGGAGTCGAGCATCTCCTGCGGCTCGAGGATGACCACGCCGTCGAACTCCAGGCCCTTCGATTCGCGGGGACTGATGACCACGATGTCCTGGCCGGGCCCACCTGCGCCGGTCCCTACCCGATCCGCGTAGCCGGGTGCGAGCGCAGCGCGGACGCCGGGCACCAGGGCCTCGGGGGCGATGACCGCCAGAAGGCCGCCGTCGATCGCCGCGAGCTCCTCGGGCATGGCCCGCACCAGTGCGGGCAGCACCTCGGGAACGGTATCGAGCACCGGGGGGAACCTGCCCTCACGCACGGCCTTCGGTGCCGAGACCACGAGACCGGCGGCGTTGGCCATCCGCACGGCGGCTTCGGCGATCTGGGACGGCGTCCGGTAGTTGACCGTCAGCTCCTCCAGCTGCCAACGCTCCCCGACGAACGGTTCGAGCGCCTGATGCCACGAGCGCGAACCGGCGGCGGAGCTGGTCTGGGCGATGTCACCGACGATCGTGAAGGACTTCAGCGGGCAGCGGCGCATGAGCAGGCGCCACTGCATCGGGGACAGCTCCTGCGCCTCATCGACGACGATGTGCCCGTACGCCCAGGTGCGGTCGGTGGAGGCGCGATCGGCGGCGGACAGGCGCGTCGCGGACACGGCGTTGTGCTGCGCGAGGTCCTCCGCCGTCAGGACCCCGTCCACGCCGGAGTCCTCGAGGGAGGCGCTGACGTTCTCGAGGGCACGCTCGGCGTTGGCGAGGTCGCGCTTCTGCTCCTGCTCCCGGGCGGCGGTGTCGCGGCCCGCGGAGGCATCGAGATCCCCCAGCAGTTCGGCGGCCTCGTCGAGCAGCGGTACGTCTGCCTCGGTCCAGGGAGCATCGACGGGCCTCACTAGGGCAGCCCGCTCGGCCTCCGTCAGCCTGGGCGCCGCGGCGCGCAGCAGTTCCGGCCGCGCGAAGAGTTCCGAGACGAGCTTCTGCGGCGTGAGCGGCATCCACGCGAGATTCAGGGCGATCCGGACGTCCCTGGAACTGCGCACGTCCTCCGCGAGGTAGGAGCGGTCCGCGTTGTTGCCGCCGCCCGAGGACTCCTCGAGCTTGTCCAGCAGCTGCTCGGTGAGCTCCCGGAGCAGGATCTTCACGAAGGTCACCCGTGCCTCGTTGTGCGGCTTCCCGGTCGCGCGGGCACGCTCCCGCGCACGGCCCACCTGCCGGGGGGTGAGGGTCAGCATGGTCCCCTCGACGTTGAGGCGCTTGTTCTCGGCGGGCACCCGCTCACGGTTCGCGACGGCGCTGCGGATCACCCCGGCCATGTCGAGGCGGCCCTTGATGGCTGCTGCCTCCTCGCTCGTCTCCTGGACGGTGTGGACACCCGGCATCAGGGTGCCGATGCCGGCCATCACGACCCCGGTCTCACCGAGGGACGGAAGAACCCGCTCGATGTACTTCATGAAGGCGTCGGTGGGTCCGACGAGCAGGACGCCGGCGGACTTCAGCCGCTCGCGGTGCGTGTAGAGGAGATAGGCGGCACGGTGGAGCGCGACGGCGGTCTTGCCCGTACCCGGCCCGCCCTGCACCACGGTCACGCCCGGCAGGGGCGCGCGGATGATGCGGTCCTGCTCCGCCTGGATGGTGCCCACGATGTCCGACATCTGGCCGGTGCGGCGGGAGTTCAGGGCGGCGAGCAGGGCTCCCTCCCCCTGCAGCGAGTCGTCGTCGCCGAGGAGGTCCGCATCCAGGACGTCGTCCTCGATCGCGACGACGTCGCGCCGCGAGAGGATGAGGTGGCGGCGACGGCGGACGCCCATCCGCTCGAAGGCCGTGGCCTGGTAGAACGTGCCCGCTTCGGGTGCACGCCAGTCGACCATGAGCTGCCGGAGGTCGTCGTCGGACAGGCCGATGCGGCCGATGTAGCGCTTGTCGCCGCTGTCGAGGTCCAGGCGGCCGAACACGAGGCGGTCGTCGACGGCGTTCAGCTGGGCGAGACGATCCTCGTACATGGTGGCGAAGGCGTCGCGCTCCGAGCGGTTCTGGTGGGAGCCGGCCGCCTGGGTGCGCCGCACGTCGGCGAGCTGCTGCGCCTTCTCCGCCCGAAGATGATCGAGCCGGCGGTACAGGCCATCGACGTAGTCGCGCTCCGCGTCGAGTTCGACTCTCGCCTGGGGCGTCTCGGGCATCGGGAACTTCCTTCCATCACAAAGGCGGACCGTCAAGTCTAGCGCGGTGCGGGCGCCACGATCTCCAGCGCGTGAACGGTCCGTCCGGCGAGCTTCTCGCGCCCGCCGAGGCCGCCGAGTTCGAGGACCACTCCGCAGCCGACGACGGTTGCTCCCGCCTTGTCGAGCAACGCGCACGCCGCGACGAGCGTTCCGCCCGTCGCGAGGACGTCGTCGAGCACGAGCACGCGGGACCCTGCAGGCAGGTCCGACTGGTGGATCTCCAACGCTGCCTGGCCGTATTCGAGGTCGTAGGACTCCCGGTGCACGGCTCGCGGCAGCTTGCCCGCCTTACGGATGGTGACGACGCCGGTCCCCGTCGCGTACCCGACGGCGGCCGCCAGCAGGAAGCCGCGCGCCTCGACCCCGGCGACGGCGTCGAAGGTCCCGGCGAAGGACGCGGCGATCGCGTCGACGACGGCGCGGAAGCCCGACGCGTCCGCGAAGACGGGAGTGAGGTCGCGGAACATGATGCCCGCGGACGGGAAGTCGGGGACGACGACGGTGAGGCGGTCGATGGCCGTCACCGCACGATCCAGGAGGTACGTGCTCCCGGGGTCGGCGGCCGGTCGGGGTGCACTGGTTCCGCCGGTTTCGGCTCCGCTGATCGTCACGGATCAACCTTACGGGCTGCACGGGGCTTGCCCGGGCGGAACCGGGAGACCGTCGGCTCGCCCGGCAGCCAGAAGCGCCAGGGGTACTCCTCGGTCCCCGCGACGCCGCTGACACCGACGCGCGGGCCGCGCTCGAATCTGCCGGCAGGCTCCTGCGGCAGGTCCAGGCGGAACGGCTCCGCGAGCGCGTCGGCGCCGTCGAACCGGCGGTCCAGTCCCAGGGCCTGGGCGAGGCGTGCAGGCCCGCGTGCGAGGTCGAGATCCGACGCGGGGCGGGAGCGCCGTTCGCGGGCGACGTCGATACCCTCGACGATCTCGCCCGCGCGCAGCAGGAGCCCGGTGGCCCAGCCCTCGGTGCCGCACACGATGTTGGCGCAGTAGTGCATGCCGTAGGTGAAGTACACGTAGAGGTGGCCGGCAGGTCCGAACATCGTCGCGTTCCGGGCGGTCATCCCGCGGAAGGCATGCGAACCGGGATCGGCGTCCCCCAGGTACGCCTCCACCTCGGTGATCCGGACGGTGACGGCGCCCTCCTCCGACCGGTGGGTGAGGCAGGAGCCCAGGAGCCTAGGTGCGACGTCCAGTGCACTGCGGGCAAGTTCCGCCCGCGTCGCCGGGCCGGTGCTGCTCTCCTCGATCACGCTTCGACCGTAGCAAAGTCCCCGGATCCCGACCGCCGCCGCCGTGTCCGAATCCCGCTAGTTCCTGACCGTGACGGCTGTCAGGATGGCGGGTATGGACTTCTGGCAGCAGTACCGGGCGATCGATGCCCGCGACGCGCGCTTCGACGGGCAGTTCGTCACCGCGGTCTCGAGCACCGGCATCTACTGCCGTCCGTCCTGTCCCGCACGGACCCCGAAGCCCGTGAACGTGACGTTCTACCGCACCTCGGCAGCCGCCCACGACGCCGGGTACCGCGCCTGCAAGCGATGCCTCCCCGAAGCGGTTCCCGGCGATCCCGGATGGAACCTGCGGAACGACGCAGCGGCCCGTGCCATGCGCCTCATCACGGACGGGGAGGTGGACCGCACGGGCGTATCCGGCCTGGCAGCTCACCTCGGCTACTCCACACGGCACCTCAACCGGATCCTGACGGCGGAGCTCGGGGCCGGAGCCCTCGCCCTCGCCCGGGCACACCGAGCCCAGACAGCCCGAACCCTCCTCACCGGGTCCGCGCTCCGTCTCGCCGACGTCGCCTTCGCCTCCGGATTCGGCAGCATCCGCCAGTTCAACGACACCGTGCAGCAGGTCTTCGACCTCACCCCCCGGCAACTCCGCGACGCCGCGCGTGGACTCCCGGTCGAGGGGCCGGGTCCGCACGGGCCGGGCCGGGGCCCGGTCCGCCTGTCCCTCGCACTGCCGGTCCGCCCGCCGTACGACGACGGCATCTTCCGCTTCCTCGCCGCGCGGGCCGTGGCCGGCGTGGAACTCGGGACGGATTCCACCTACGAGCGGCTCCTGAGACTCCCGGCCGGACCGGCCTGGTTCCGCGCGGCACGGGTCGAGCACCGGACCGACGGCCGGGCCGTGCTCCCGGTGACGGTCTCGGTGACGGGGCTCGGTGACCTTCCCGCCCTCCTGGCGCGCATCCGGCGGCTCTTCGACCTCGACGCGGATCCTGTGGCCATCGACACGGCACTGACCGGAAGCCGAGCCTTCGCTCCCCTCGCCGCAGCGGCCCCGGGACTGCGCCTTCCCGGTTCCCTGGCTCCCCACGAGACGCTGGTCCGGGCGATCGCGGGGCAGCAGGTCACGGTCGCTGCAGCGACGACGGCCCTGGGGCGCCTCGCGGAGGCAGGTCAGCCCGTGCAGGTGCCGGGAACGACGCTGACACGGTACTTCCCCTCCGCCCAGGCCCTGGCGGACCGACCCGACCCCCTGTTGCGGGGACCACGCCGGCGGAACGACGCCCTGCGGGCCGCGGGCGTGAAGCTCGCGACAGGAGCACTGTCCTTCGGCGTCGGCTCCGATCCGGCAGACCTCCGCAGGGACCTCCTCACACTCGACGGCGTGGGGCCCTGGACCGCGGACTACGTCGGGATGCGCGTGCTGGGAGACCCGGACGTCCATCTGCTCGGCGACGCCGCCGTCCGCACGGGCTGGTCGCGGGTCCTCGCGTCGAACGCGACATCCGCGGGATCGGACACCTCCCTCGAGGAGGCGATGCTGGGGATCAGACCCTGGCGTTCCTACGCGACGCTCCACCTATGGCGTGTCGCTGCCGAACCTCGCGGCCGGGCAGCGGCGCCACCCCGGACCTCATCAGCTGCACCACGTACCCTGTTGGCACCCACCGAACGGACGATCTCCCCATGAGCACCCTCTCCCCCGCAGCACCCGCCGCCGCGGCGACAACCCCCGCTCCGACGCCGACGCCCGGCATCCCCCGACTGCAGGGAACGACGACGACCACCATCGACACCCCCGACGGCGCCTTCACCGTCATCGAGGCCGAGGGCGCGGTGCTCTCCTCGGGGTGGACGGACACCGCGGAGGACCTCGTGGGCCAGATCCATCCCACGATCAGGGCCACGGCCTTCGATCCGGCCGCATCGGCGCCAGCGCCTATCCTCGAGGCGGTAGAACGGTACTACGACGGCGACTTCGCAGCGATCGCCTCCGTGCGGGTCCGTCAGGCCTCCGGTCCGTTCCGCGTGCACGCCTGGGAGGTGCTGCGGACGGTCGAACCAGGCGCACCCGTGACCTACCTGCAGTACGCCGAGCGCGCCGGCAATCCGGCAGCCATACGCGCCGCTGCCGGCGCCTGCGCGAAGAACGCGGCGGCCCTCTTCGTCCCCTGCCACCGCATCATCCGCACGGATGGCACCCTCGGTGGATTCCGCTGGGGCCTCGCCGTGAAGCAGCGGCTGCTCGACCGCGAGGCGGGACGGCTTCCGCTCCCCTGATCCCCGCCACGCCGCGAATGCTCCGGCGAGCCGGTGTGCCCGGCGGGCCTCACCGGCGCGTGGGCGACGGCGTCGGGCCGTTGGCCCAGGCTCGGGTCCTGAGCGATTCCGTCAGGCGCCACCGTCACCGTCACCGTCAGGCGTGGGCGACGAGGCGCTGCCGGGCCGCCATGTCCCGGTACAGCTCGCTCGTCTCCAGCAGCTCCTGGTGGGTGCCCACCGCGGAGACCCGCCCCTGGTCCAGCACGACGATCTGGTCGAAGTCCGCGACCGTGGACAGGCGGTGCGCGACGACGACGACCGTGCGGTCCCGCGAGGCCTCCCCCAGCGTCTGCTGCAGCAGCTGCTCCGTCCGGGAGTCCACGGCCGACGTCGGCTCGTCCATCAGGAGGACGGGCCGATCCGCCAGGATCGTCCGCGCCCAGGCGAGCCGCTGGCGCTGGCCGCCGGACAGCCGGATGCCGTCCTCGCCGAGGTTCAGGTCGAGTCCGTCCTCGGACCGGTCACCGAGCGCATCCAGTCCGACGGCGGCGAGCACCCGGCGCAGCTCACCGTCCGGTGCGTCCGGGGCTGCGAGACGCAGGTTGTCCGCCAGCGTGCCGCTGAGCACGGGAGCTTCCTGCTCCACGAGGCCGATGCGAGCGCGCAGCTCGGAGCGCTCGAGGTCGCGGAGGGGGACGCCGTCGAGGCTGATGCCTCCCCCGTCCGGCTCGTAGAACCGCTCGAGCAGGGCGAGCACGGTGGACTTGCCGGCGCCCGAGGGGCCCACGAGGGCTGTCCGGCTCCCGGCAGGGACCGTGAAGCTCACGCCGTCGAGGACGAGCTGGGCGTCGTCGTGCAGCTCGCTCCGATCGGCGCCGCCGGTCGTCGCCGAACCGGGGGCACCGCCGGCACTGCCGCTCGCGGAAGGGCCGGCGGCGTCGTCCTCGGTCGCCGCATAGCGGAAGCTGACATCACGCAGCTCGATGGTGCCGCCGGTCCGCGCACCGGTGGCACCGGCGACAGTAGAACCGACGACAGCAGAACCGGCGACAGCAGAACCGACGACGGAACCGGCGACGGCTGCATCCTCGGTCAGGTGCTGCTCGTCCGCACGCTCGGGCTCGAGCCGGGCGATCTCCTGGATGCGGTCGAGCGCCGCGAGTCCCGACTGGATCTGCACGAAGGCGCCCATGGCCGAACCGATGGGCATGACGAGCAGGAACAGGTACAGGATGAAGGCGATGAGGTCCCCGAGCAGCAACTCTCCCGCGGCAACCCGGATGCCGCCGACCGCGAGGACCACGATGAAGGCGCCCTGGATGCAGATGGACATGATGGGCTGCACGGCGGCCTGCAGGCGGGCCATGGCGATGCCGGCGCGGAAGGCCTTCGTCGCCTCGACGTCGATGACCGCGGCCTCGCGCTCCTCGGCGACCGAGGCCTTGATGGTGCGGATGCCGGACAGTCCGCGCTCGACGGCGGCGGTCATCGAGCCGACGGCGTCCTGCACCGCGCGGCTGCGCGTGCGGATCAGGCGCCCGAGGAACAGGACGCCGCCGGCGCCGAGCAGCACGGCGGTCAGGGTGATACCGAAGAGCAGCGGGTCGATGAGCACCATCAGGACCACGGCGGCGCAGAACATGAGGATCGAGGACACGATCTCGAAGAGACCGGACGTGATGACGCTGCGCATCAGCGTGGTGTCGGATCCGACGCGGGAGATGAGGTCGCCGACGCGCCGCCGGTCGAATTCCCGGATGGGCAGTGCCAGGAGCTGCCCGACGAGCGAGCGCCGCACACCCAGCACCACCGACTCCGCGGTCCGCTGCAGCAGGTAGGACTGTGCCGCTCCGAAGACCGCTCCGCCCAGCGTGATGGCCACGAGGAACCAGACGAACACCGTGGCCGGCTCGCTCGCCGAGACGGCATTCACGAGCTGCTGCACCATCAGCGGCTGGGCGATCGAGAGGCCGGTCGAGACGAGGGAGACGACGGCGACCAGGACGAGGACACGGACGTGGCCCCGCAGGTAGGGGAAGAACTCCCGGAGGGTGGCGCGCTGGGTGGTGGTGTTCATAGCCACACAGTGCGCCGGACGGCCGGGCGAGTCAAAGCACTTCGCGACGGGCGTAGGAGGACGCGGGTCAGAGGGATGGCCGGTTCCGGTGTGTCCCCGCGGGGCACACACCGGAACCGGGCTGTCACCCGGCAGCGTAGGGCTGCACGTCCTCGAGCTCGGCCTTCAGCGCCGTCAGCTGGCGCCGGACCGCGGCCGGCGCGGTTCCGCCCTGGGCGTCGCGGCTGGCCAGCGATCCCTCGACGGTCAGCACCTCGCGGACCGCAGGGGTGAGGTGGTCCGAGATCCCCGCGAACTCCTCGTCCGTCAGATCCCACAGTTCGACGCCGCGCTGCTCGGCCACGCGCACCGCCGCACCGGACAGTTCGTGCGCCTCACGGAACGGCACCCCCTGGCGGACCAGCCACTCGGCGATGTCCGTCGCCAGCGCGAACCCCTGCGGTGCGAGGGAGGCCATGCGCTCCGTGTTGAACACGAGCGTCGCGATCATCCCGGAGACGGCGGGCAGCAGGACCTCGAGGGTGTCGATGGCGTCGAACACCGGCTCCTTGTCCTCCTGCAGGTCCCGGTTGTAGGCGAGGGGCATGCCCTTCAGTGTGGCCAGGAGACCCGTGAGGTCCCCGATGAGGCGTCCGGCCTTGCCGCGCGCCAGTTCGGCGACGTCGGGGTTCTTCTTCTGCGGCATGATCGACGACCCTGTGGAGAAGGCGTCGTCGAGCGTGACGAAGGAGAACTCCTTCGTGGCCCAGATGATGATCTCCTCGCTCACCCGCGACAGGTCGACGCCGATCATCGCCGACACCCACGCGAATTCCGCGTAGACGTCGCGCGATGCGGTGCCGTCGATCGAGTTGTGCGTGGCGGAGAAGAACCCGAGGTCGGCGGCCACGGCTTCGGGGTCGAGCCCCAGCGAGGATCCCGCGAGGGCCCCGGACCCGTAGGGCGAGACACCGGCGCGGCGGTCCCAGTCGGCGAGCCGCTGCACGTCGCGCAGCAGCGCCCACGCGTGGGCCAGCAGGTGGTGGCTGAGCAGGACGGGCTGGGCGTGCTGGAGGTGGGTGCGTCCGGGCATGGGCGCCTCGAGGTTCGCCTCCGCCTGGTCGACGAGCGCCGTGATGGTCGCGAGCACGCCCCGCGCGATGATCCGGGCGTGGTCGCGCAGGTACATCCGGCCGAGCGTCGCCACCTGGTCGTTCCGCGAGCGCCCCGCACGCAGCTTTCCACCGAGCGCCGGACCGGCACGCTCGATCAGGCCGCGCTCCAGGGAGCCGTGCACGTCCTCGTCGCTCTCCGCCGGGACGTAGGCGCCCGAGCGGACGTCGGCGTCGAGCCGGTCGAGGGCATCGAGCATCCCGGCGAGCTCCACGTCGTCGAGCAGTCCGGCACGGTGCAGCACGCGGGCATGGGCGCGGGAGCCCTCGATGTCGTACGTGGCCAGGCGCCAGTCGAAGTGCGTCGACTTGCTCAGCGCGGCGAGGGCGTCGGCGGGACCGCCGGCGAACCGGCCGCCCCACAGCGAACCCTCGTTCGTTCCCGAACGCCCCGCACGCCCGCTTCGCTCGGCCGGGGACCCCGGCGCTCGTGGCTCCGCCCGGTGCCCCCGCGGTCCGGCGGTCCCGCCGTCGTGCGCTGGCACCATCAGGCGCCTGCCTGCTGGTCCCGGCGCGACGCCACCTTGGACGACATCCCGAAGAGTTCGATGAAGCCGCGGGCCATCGACTGGTCGAAGGTGTCCCCCGAGTCGTAGGTGGCCAGGTTGAAGTCGTACAGGCCGACGTCGGAGCGGCGCCCCGTCACGGTGGCGCGGCCACCGTGCAGGTCCATGCGGATGTCTCCCGTCACGTACTTCTGGGTGTCGTCGATGAACGCGTTCAGCGAGCGCGTCAGCGGCGAGAACCACTGGCCGTCGTAGACCAGCTCGGTCCAGCGCTGGCCCACGGTCTTCTTGAAGCGGGCCTGCTCGCGCTCGATGGTGACGTTCTCCAGTTCGCGGTGGGCCGCGATGAGCGCCATGGCGCCGGGGGCCTCGTAGATCTCGCGGCTCTTGATGCCGACCAGGCGGTCCTCGACGATGTCGATGCGCCCCACGCCCTGGGCGCCCGCACGGCGGTTGAGTTCCTCGATGGCCTGCAGCGGGGTGACGGTGTTGCCGTCGATCGCCACCGGGATGCCCTCCTTGAAGGAGATGACGACCTCGTCCGCGGCGGGCGGGAACTCGGGCGACTCGGTGTAGTCGTAGACGTCCTTCGTGGGGCCGTTCCAGATGTCCTCGAGGAAGCCGGTCTCGACGGCGCGGCCCCAGACGTTCTGGTCGATCGAGAAGGGGTTCTTCTTGGTGGTCTCGATGGGCAGGCCCTTCTCCTCGGCGAAGGCGATGGCCTTGTCGCGGGTGAGTGCGAGGTCCCGTACGGGGGCGATGCACTTCAGGTCCGGACCGAGGGTCTGGATGCCGACCTCGAAGCGCACCTGGTCGTTGCCCTTGCCGGTGCAGCCGTGGGAGACGGTGGTGGCGCCGAACTTCCGCGCGGCTGCCACGAGGTGCTTGACGATGACCGGACGAGACACCGCGGAGACCAGCGGATACGCGTCCATGTACAGGGCGTTCGCCTTGAGCGCGGGCATGCAGTACTCGGTCGCGAACTCGTCGCGGGCGTCCGCCACGTAGGCCTCGACGGCGCCGCAGCCGAGCGCGCGCTGGCGGATGGTCTCGAGGGACTCGCCGCCCTGTCCGACGTCGACCGCCACGGCGATCACCTCGGCTCCGGTGGCTTCGGCGATCCAGCCGATGGCGACGGAGGTGTCGAGTCCGCCCGAGTAGGCGAGGACGATGCGTTCGGTCACGGGGATGTGCTCCTTCGGTTGTCCGGGCGGGGCCCGGAAGATCCTGGTGTGGGTGGTTTGTGCCGCTGCTGCCAGCGTAGCGGCGGGTGATCGGTGGGGCGGGGTCAGGCGGTCTCGGCGCTGCCCTGCGGCTCCTGCGCGAGGTTCAGGAAGCGTTCGGCGACGGCGGCCCCGCCGTCGACCTCCCGGCTGACGAGCATGACGGTGTCATCGCCCGCGATGGTGCCGAGGATGGACGGGATGACGGAGTGGTCGATCGCCAGGGCCAGGAAGTTCGCGGCTCCCGGTGGCGTCCGCAGGATCACGATGTTGCCGCTCGCCTCCGCCGTCACGAGCAGTTCGTTGCACAGCTTCGCGAGCCGCGCGTCGAGGATCTCCTGCGAGACCCCGCTCTGGACGTGCCGCCCGCCACCCTCGACCGGCACCGCGTACACGAGGGCGCCGTCGGCCCCGCGCACCCGGACCACGCCGAGTTCCACGAGGTCCCGCGACAGCGTGCCCTGGTTCACCTGGACGCCGTCGGCCGCGAGGAGCGTGGCCAGTTCGGCCTGGGAGCGGACGGGGTGCGCGGTCAGCAGGTCGGTGATCCGGGCGTGCCGGGCCGTCTTCGTGACGGGCCGGGCGGAGTCGCGCTGCACGGTCACGGTGTGGCCGCCGAGCGGGCGACGAGCCAGGTCATGAGCGCCTTCTGCGCGTGCAGCCGGTTCTCCGCCTCGTCCCAGACGAGCGACTGCGGGCCGTCGATGACGTCCGCCGCGATCTCGTAGCCGCGGTAGGCGGGGAGGCAGTGGAGCACGACGGCGTCGGGCGCGGCCTGCGCCATCGCGGCGGCGTCGACGGCGTAGGCCCGGAACAGCTCCTGCCGGGCGGCCTTCTCGTCCTCCTGGCCCATGGACACCCAGGTGTCGGTCGCGACGACGTCGGCCCCGGCGAGCGCGGCGGCGGCGTCGGTGGTGACGAGGACGGACCCGCCCGTCTCACGCGCCCGCTCCTCGGCGGCCGCGACGACGGCGGCCGCAGGAAGGTAGCCCTCCGGCCCCGCGATGCGCACGTGCATCCCTGCCGTGACGCCGGCGAGGAGATAGGAGTTCGCCATGTTGTTGGCGCCGTCCCCGAGGTAGGTCATGGTCAGCCCCGTCAGCTTCCCCTTGTGCTCGCGGATGGTGAGCAGGTCGGCGAGGAGCTGGCACGGGTGGTAGTCGTCGGACAGGGCGTTGATGACCGGGACGCTGGAGGCGGCCGCCATCTCCTCGAGCCCGGACTGCGCGTAGGTGCGCCAGACGATGGTCGCGACCATCCGTTCCAGGACCTTCGCCGTGTCGGTGATCGATTCCTTGTGCCCGAGCTGGGAGTCCCCCGCACCGATGATGAGGGGGACGCCGCCGAGGTCGGCGATGCCGGAGGCGAAGGACACCCGGGTACGCGTGGACGTCTTGTCGAAGATGACGGCGACCGTCTTCCGGCCCGCACCGCGGCCCGCGAAGGGGGCGTGCGCGTAGGGGTCCGCCTTCAGCTCGGCGGCGAGGTCCAGGACCTCCGCCTGCTCGGCCAGCGAGAGATCGGTGTCGACGAGGAAGTGGCGCGTCATGCTGGTGCCTCCTGGGATGTGCTGTCGGTCGACGGCCGGGCGGCGTCGAGGATGCCGGGGAGCGCGTCGAGGAAGCTCGCTGCCTGGTCCTCGGTGAGGATGAGGGGCGGCGCGAGCCGGATGGTCGCCGGGCCGGTCGCGTTGATGATGAACCCGGACTGCAGGGCGGCCTGCACGGCGGCCGGGGCATGGTCGCCGTCGAGGTCGAACCCGATGAGGAGTCCCTCGCCGCGCACCGCGACGACGCCCCGCGTGGCGGCGAGCCCGCGCCGCAGGAGGGCTCCGACGTGCACCGCGTCCTGCAGGGCACCCGTGGTCTCGAGGACGTGGAGCGTCGCGAGCCCGGCTGCCGTGGCCACCGGGTTGCCACCGAAGGTGGTGCCGTGCTGGCCCGCGGAGATGAGCGTCGAGACCGCCTCGCCGAACGTGACGAGCGCGCCGACGGGGAAGCCCCCACCGAGTCCCTTGGCGAGGGTCATGGCGTCGGGGACCACTCCCTCCACCCCTTGGTGCGCGAACCAGCGGCCGGTGCGGCCGATGCCGGACTGGACCTCGTCGAGGATCAGCAGGGCGCCGTGCTCGCGGGTGAGTTCACGCGCGGCGCGGAGGTATCCGGCGGACAGCGGGCGGACCCCGGCCTCACCCTGGATCGGTTCGACGACGAGGGCGGCCACGGTGTGGTCCATCGCCGCACGGAGGGCCTCGACGTCGTCGAACGGAAGATGCTCGACGCCGCCGGGCAGGGGCTCGAACGGCTCGCGGTAGGCCTTCTTCGACGTCAGCGCGAGGGCGCCCATGGTGCGGCCGTGGAAGGCGCCGTCGAGCGCCAGGATGCGGCGCCGCTCCGGCGTGCTGTTCCGGCGGGCCAGCTTGACGGCGGCCTCCAGCGCTTCCGCCCCGGAGTTGGTGAAGAACACGCGGGACCCCTCGGGGGCGTCGGCGAGCGCGAGGAGCTTCTCGGCGAGCGCCACCTGCGTGGGGCTGGTGAAGAAGTTCGAGATGTGACCGAGGGTCGCCAGCTGGCTCGAGATCACCGACGTGACGAACGGGTGGGCGTGACCGACGGCGTTGACGGCGATGCCGCCGAGCAGGTCGAGGTACCGGCTCCCGTCGGCGTCCCAGACGTAGCAGCCCGAGCCACGCACGAGCACGCGCTGCGGCGTCCCGAACACACCCATCAGGGAGCCGCTGTACCGGGCGAGCCAGTCGGCGCCGGAACTGCCGCCCGTGAGGACGCCGACCGCGTGACCGGCCGTCCCGGCGTCGATCCGGCCCGCCTCCGCGGGGACCGCATCGACCGGACCGGCGGCAGCGTGCCGGCCGTGCGCGGTGCCCACGGTGCCCTGCGTGCCTGTCGTCGTCCCGAAGTCCGTCATGGGGTTCCTTCCGTGGGTGCTGGGGTCTCGTCGGGGACCACCTGGGTGCCGATGCCCGCCGCGGTGAAGGTCTCCAGGAGCATCGAGTGGGCCAGCCGGCCGTCCACGATGTGCGCGCGTTCCACGCCGCCCTCGACGGCCTGCAGGCAGGCGGTCATCTTCGGGATCATGCCGGACTCCAGCGATGGCAGGAGCTCCCGGAGCCGGCCCGCCGACAGCGACGAGACGAGCGAACCGCGGTCGGGCCAGTCGGCGTAGAGCCCCTCGACGTCGGTGAGGATCACGAGCTTGGCTGCCCCGAGGGCCACGGCGAGCGCGGCAGCGGCGGAATCGGCGTTGACGTTGAGGACCTGCTGCGTCGGCTCGCCGTCGAGGTCGTACTCGGGCGCCACCGTGGAGATCACCGGGATGCGGCCGGCCTGCAGGATGTCGAGGATCGCGCCCGGATGGACGGCGGTGACCTCGCCGACCAGGCCGAGGTCCACGGGTTCGCCGTCGACCACCGTCCCGGTGCGCACGGCGCGCAGCAACCCGCCGTCCTCCCCGGAGAGGCCCACGGCGTACGGCCCGTGCGAGTTGATCAGGCCCACGAGCTCCCGGCCCACCTGTCCGGTGAGGACCATGCGGACCACGTCCATGGCTTCGGGCGTCGTGACGCGCAGGCCGCCCTTGAACTCGGATTCGATGCCCAGCTTCTGCAGCATCGCGTTGATCTGCGGTCCGCCGCCGTGGACGACGACCGGGCGGATACCCACATGGTGGAGGAAGACGATGTCCTCGGCGAAGGCCCGGCGCATGTCGTCGTCCACCATGGCGTTGCCGCCGTACTTGATCACCATCGTGGTCCCGGCGAACCGCTGGATCCAGGGCAGGGCCTCCATCAGCGTGGCGGCCTTGTCCTGCGCCCGCAGCGTCGACGCGGAGGGTCCGGTCGGGGGTGCGTCGGTCATGGTCCCTCCCATCAGCTCGAGTACGCCGAGTTCTCGTGCACGTACTCGTGCGTGAGGTCGTTGGTCCAGATGGTGGCGCCGGCCGATCCCGCTGCGAGGTCGATCTCGACGGCGACGTCCCGTCCGCTGAGGTCCACGAGGTCGCGCGGGTCGCCGATACCGCCGTTCCGGCAGATCTGGACGCCGTTCATGGAGACGTTGAGCTGGTCCGGCTCGAAGACGGCGTCGGTGGTGCCGACGGCGGCGAGGACCCGGCCCCAGTTCGGGTCGTTGCCGAAGATGGCGGTCTTGAAGAGGTTCGAGCGGGCGACGGCGCGGCTGACCACCTCGGCGTCCCGCTCGGTCGCGGCGTTGACCGTCGTGACGGCGATGGTGTGGCTCGCGCCCTCGGCGTCGTGGATGAGCTGCGCGGCGAGGTCGAGGCACACACCGGTCAGGGCCGCGGTGAACTGAGCCTGGTCGGGCGCGATCCCGGCGGCACCCGAGGCGAGGAGCACCACGGTGTCGTTCGTCGACATGCAGCCGTCGGCGTCGGTGCGGTCGAAGCTGACGCGCGTCGCCTCGCGGAGTGCCGCGTCCAGGGCCGTGGCGTCGAGCGCGGCGTCCGTGGTCATGACGACGAGCATCGTGGCGAGGCCGGGCGCGAGCATCCCTGCGCCCTTGGCCATCCCGCCGATGGCGTAGCCCTCGCTGGCGGTGTCGGCGGTCGCCGGGTAGCGGGCTTCCTTGGACACCGTGTCGGTGGTCATGATCGCCTCGGCGGCCGTGAGTCCGCCTCCCCTGCCGAGTGATCCGGCGGCGTCGGTGACACCGGCCAGGAGCTTCTCCATGGGCAGTTGCTCGCCGATGAGTCCGGTGGAGCACACGACGACGTCGGTGGCCGAGACGCCGAGGAGCTCGGCAGCCACCTCGGCGGTGCGGTGCGTGTTCTGGAAGCCCTCCGGCCCCGTGCAGGCGTTGGCACCGCCGGAATTGAGGACGACGGCGTCGGCGCGTCCGTCGGAGACCACCTGGCGTGACCAGAGGACGGGAGCGGCCACGACGCGGTTGGAGGTGAAGACCGCTGCCGCGTTGTGCAGCGGCCCGTCATTGACCACGAGGGCGATGTCGGGCTTGCCGGTGCTCTTGAGGCCGGCGGCGACGCCCGCGGCGCGGAACCCGCCCGGGTAGGTGATACTCACGGTGCGATCCCCTGGATGGTCAGGCCCCGGGTCTCGTCGAGACCGAGGGCGATGTTCATGGACTGCACGGCTCCGCCGGCGGTCCCCTTGGTGAGGTTGTCGATGACGCTGCTGACGATCATGCGGCCGGCGTGCGCGTCGAACGCGAGCTGGAGGTTCGCGTAGTTCGAGCCGAGGACCGACTTCGTGGCGGGCCACTGCCCCTCGGGGAGGATGCGCACGAACGGCTCGTCCGCGTAGGCCGCCTCCCATGCCTCACGCAGCTCGGCGTGGCCGACGCCGGGACGCACCTTCGCGGTCGCCGTCGTCAGGATGCCCCGGGCCATCGGTGCGAGGGTCGGCGTGAAGGACAGCGACACGCGCTCGCCGGCGGCGAGGCTGAGGCCCTGCTCCATCTCGGGGGTGTGGCGGTGGCCTCCCCCGACGCCGTAGGGGCTCATGCCGCCCATCACCTCGGAGCCGATCAGGTGGGGCTTCGCGGCCTTGCCCGCACCCGAGGTGCCCGATGCCGAGACGACGACGACGTCGTCGGGCTCGAGGAGGCCCGCGGCGAAGCCGGGGGTGAGGGCGAGGAGCACGCTCGTGGGATAGCAGCCGGGAACGGCGATGCGGCGCGCACCCTCGAGGGCGGCACGGTGTCCGGGCAACTCGGGCAGCCCGTACGGCCAGGTGCCCGCATGCACGGAACCGTAGAACTTCTCCCAGGCGGCGGGGTCCTGCAGGCGGTGGTCCGCCCCGGCGTCGATGACGAGCGTGTCCAGCGGGAGCTGCGCGGCGATCCCCGCGCTGGCACCGTGCGGCAGGGCGAGGAAGACGACGTCGTGCCCGGCGAGGACCTCGGGCGTCGTGTCCTGCAGGACGCGGTCGGCCAGGGAGTGCAGGTGGGGCTGGAGCGCGCCGAGGGCGGACCCGGCACTGCTGTGCGCGGTGATGGCTCCGACCTCGATGTCGGGATGGTTCGCGAGGAGGCGCAGGAGCTCTCCCCCGGCGTAGCCACTGGCGCCGGATACCGCTGCGGTGAACGTCATGCCCCAACCCTACAGCAAGGATATGCAGAGCTACACATAGTTATGCAGTCCCCCGGTCCGGTCTGCGGGAATAGCATGGGCAGACGCCACCGAAAGGATCAGCATCATGCCCTCAGCCATCGTCGTCCGGCAGGCAGGCGGACCGGAGGTCCTCGCCCTCGCCCCCGTGGACCGCCCGGAACCGGGTCCCGGCCAGCTCCTCGTGAAGGTCGCCGCCGCGGGGGTGAACTTCATCGAGACCTACCAGCGCAGCGGTGCCTACCCCGTCGAGCATCCCTTCACGCCGGGAGCCGAGGCAGCGGGCACCGTCGAGGCGCTCGGGGCTGACACCGAGGGCTTCGGGGTGGGCGACCACGTCGCCTTCGCCGAGGGGTCGGGCACCTACGCCGAATACGCCCTCGTCGACGCCGACCGCGCCCTCCCCGTGCCCGACGGCGTCGACCTCGAGACGGCCGCGGCACTGCCGCTGCAGGGGATGACCGCCCACTACCTCATCAACTCCACGTTCGAGGTGCGGCCCGAGCACGCCGTGCTGGTCCACGCGGGCGCAGGTGGCGTTGGCCTCCTGATCACGCAGCTCATCAAGGCCAAGGGCGCCCGCGTCATCGCTACCGTGTCCACGGCCGAGAAGGAGGAGCTGGCCCGCAGCGCCGGCGCCGACGAGGTACTGCGCTACGACGGCTTCGCGGATGCCGCGCGAGCCCTGACCGACGGTACGGGAGTGGACGTCGTTTACGACGGCGTCGGCAAGGACACCTTCGACGAGTCACTGCGCGCGCTGAGGATCCGCGGCACGCTGGTGCTCTACGGGGCGGCATCCGGCCCGGTCCCTCCGCTGGAGCTGCAGCGCCTCAACAGCGGGGGTTCGCTGTTCGTCACCCGCCCCACGCTGGTCCACCACCTGCTCACCCCGGAGGAACGGCGCTGGCGCTCCGAGGAGCTCTTCGGTGCCGTCGTCGCGGGCCATCTCGAGGTGCGCATCGGCGCCCGCTACCCCCTTGCGGACGCCGCACGCGCGCACGAGGACCTGCAGGGCCGCAGGACCACGGGGAAAGTGCTGCTGGTCCCCTGACCGGATTGTGTGTCCTGACGACGGAAGGCCCGCCCGCGTGAGCGTGGGCGGGCCTTCCGTCGTGCCGGTCGTGTCTCCCGGAGGTCAGCGCTGTACGGCTCCAAAGCGTTCCGCCGCGCCGGCGACGGCGCTGTCCCGCGCGGCGCTCGCCTCGTCCGCGGTCAGGGTCCGGTCGGGAGCACGGAAGCGCAGCGCGAAGGCCAGCGACTTGCTGCCCTCGCCGATGCCCGGGCCGGTGTAGACGTCGAACAGGCTGACGTCCTCGAGGAGTTCGCCCGCGCCCTCGCGCAGGGCCTCGAGCACGTCCCCCGCGACGACGGCGGCATCGACGACGAGCGCCACGTCCTGGGTCGCGGCAGGGTAGGTGGACAGCGGCCGGGCCACGATCACGTCGGCCGCGGCGTCGAACAGCAGGTCCACGTCGATCTCGAAGGCGACGGTCCGCGCCGGGAGGTCCTCCGCCGCGATGAGCTTCGGGTGCAGTTCGCCCGCGTACCCCAGCCGTTCCCCGCTGCGCAGCGAGAACTCCGCCGTACGGCCGGGGTGGAACGCCTGGTGGCTGCCCTGCCGGACCACGACGTCGACCCCGGTGACCTGCGCCATGAGGTGCACCGCGTCGACGGCATCGGCCCAGTCCCAGGCGCGGGGCGCCACTCCGGCCGACGGCGCCGCCTCGTGTCCGGTGAACAGGCCCGCCACGGTCTGCGGCTGGTCCGGGATCCCGGCGTACAGCGCGTCGAGGACGGCGTCGTCGGGCTTGATGCCCAGCGGCGGGATCGAGTCCGTGCCGAGCGGATCGCCGGGCAGGAACACCGCCCCCGCCTCGAACAGGGCGAGGTCCCGGAAGCCGCGCGAGTGGTTCCGCCGGGCGAGTTCGGCCAGGCCCGGCAGGATGGACCGGCGGAGGAACTTGAGTTCGGCGCTCAGCGGGTTGGCGAGCTTCACCGACGGTGCTCCCATGCCCTCCTCCGGCGCTCCGAACACGTCGTTGGACCGGGCGCTGACGAACGGGTAGGACAGCACCTCCGTGAGGCCTGCCGCCGCAAGGGCGTTCAGGAGCCGGCGCCGCTGCTGCTGGACGCGGGTCAGGCCGCGGCCGGGCGGGGCCACGGGCAGGCTCGACGGGATGGTGTCGTACCCGAGGAGGCGGATGATCTCCTCCGTGAGGTCCTCCCGTGTCTCGAGGTCGGAGCGCCAGCTCGGGGCGGTCACGCGGTAGCCGCCGTCGATGCGCTCGACCGCCGCGCCGAGATCGGTAAGCGTGCCGGTGATCTCGCCGTCGTCGAAGGGACGGCCGATCAGGCGCGCCGGGAAGTCGGCGGCCAACTCGATGACCCGCGGCTCCGGTGCCTGGCCGGCATCGGTCACGGCGTCGTCCACCGTTCCGCCCGCGAGGTCGAGGAGGAGCTCGACGGCGCGCTGCGCGGCGATGTCCGCCACGTGCCAGTCCACGCCGCGTTCGAAGCGCTTGGACGCCTCGGAGGGGAGCTTGTGGCGGCGGCGCGAGCGGCCGATACTGACGGCGTCGAAGTGCGCGGACTCGATCAGGACGTTGCGCGTGCCGTCGGTGACCTCGGTGGCGGCACCACCCATGACACCCGCGATGCCGATGGGGCCGGAGGCGTCCGTGACGAGGAGGTCCGCTGCGTCGAGCGTGCGCACCTTGTCGTCGAGCGTGCGGAGCGTCTCGCCGGCGGTGGCGCGCCGCACCACGATCTCGCCCGAGAGCGCGTCGAGGTCGTAGAAGTGCAGCGGCTGGCCGAGTTCGAGCATCACGTAGTTGGAGATGTCGACCACGAGCGAGATGGAGCGGATGCCCGCCAGGCGCAGGCGCGCCGACAACCAGGGCGGGGTGGGCCGGGTGGGGTCGATTCCGCGGACCGTCCGGGCCACGAACCGGTCGCAGCCGGGGACACCGTAGACGGGCGCACTGTCCTCGAGCCGCACCGGGTAGCCCTCGCCCGTGCCCGGCGGTACGACGACGGCGGCCGCCGGGTCCGTGAAGGCCGTTCCCGTGGCGTGGGCGTACTCGCGGGCCACACCGCGGATGGAGAAGCAGTACCCGCGGTCCGGGGTCACGTTGATCTCGGCGGCCTCGTCGTACAGCCCGAGCAGCTCCATGGCGTCGGTGCCGACCTCGGGATCGAGGCCCAGCGTCGAGAGCACGAGGATGCCGTCGTGGTCCTCGCCGATCCCGAGCTCGCGCACCGAGGCGATCATCCCGGCGGACACGTGCCCGTAGGTCTTGCGGGGGCTGATGCGGAAGTCGCCCGGCAGCACCGCGCCCGGCAGTGTGACCACCACCTTGTCGCCCTCGACGAAGTTGTGGGCGCCACAGACGATGCCCTGCACGCCGGAGGGGTCGATCCCGTCGCCGGTCAGTGCCTGCCCGGCACCCTCGGGTACCACGCGCACCTGGCACCAGTTGATGGTCTTCCCGTTGGACTGGGGTTCCTTGACCAGGCTGAGGACCTGCCCGACGACGATCGGTCCGGTCAGCTCGTCGGTGGGACGGTGGACGTCCTCCTCCTCGAGCCCGACCTTCACGAGCTCCGCCATGACGTCTTCCGCGGTGGCGTCCGCAGGTACGGCTGCGTACTCGCGCAGCCAGGAGAGTGGGACTCTCACTTAGATCTCCATCCCGAAGTGTTCGCTGAAACGTACATCGCCCTCGATCATGTCGCGCATGTCGACGACCTCGTTGCGGAACATGAGTGCCCGCTCGATCCCCATCCCGAAGGCGAAACCGGAGTACACGTCCGGGTCGATCCCGGTGGCCCTGAGCACGTTGGGGTTGACCATGCCGCAGCCGCCCCACTCGATCCAGCGCGGCCCGCCCTTGGCCCCCGGGTGCCAGATGTCGAGCTCCGCACTGGGTTCGGTGAAGGGGAAGAAGTTCGGCCGCAGCCGCACCCTGGCGTCGTCGCCGAACAGCTGCTGCGTGAAGTGCTCGAGCGTGCCGACGAGGTCCGCCATGGTGAGCCCCCTGTCGATCGCGAGGCCCTCGAACTGGTGGAAGACCGGCGTGTGCGTCGCGTCGAGCTCGTCGGTGCGGAACACCTTGCCCGGGCAGAGCACGTAGATAGGCAGCTCGCGCTCGAGCATGGACCGCACCTGGACCGGCGAGGTGTGCGTGCGCAGCACGAGGTGCGCTTCGGGTGGCTCCACGAAGAAGGTGTCCTGCATCTCGCGGGCGGGGTGGTCCGGCTTGAAGTTCAGGGCGTCGAAGTTGAACCACTCCGACTCCAGCTCGGGCCCCTCCGCGATCTCCCAGCCCATCCCGATGAACACGTCGCTGACGCGCTCCTGCAGGGTGGACAGCGGATGCCGGGCGCCGGTACGACGGCGGCGCGGCGCGGCCGTCACGTCGACGGCCTCCTCGACGAGGATGCGGGCGTCCCGTTCGGCCTCGAGCTCGGTGGCGCGTGCGGCGAGTGCCTGATTGATGCGCCCCCGGGCCGGACCGATGTTCTTGCCCGCCGCCGACTTCTGCTCCTTCGGCAGCGCGCCGATGCCGCGGTTGGCGAGGCTGAGGGGTGACTTCTCCCCCGTGTGGGCGATCCGTGCCGCCTTGAGTCCGTCGAGGTCTCCTGCCGCAGCGATGTCGGCGAGCGCGGCGTCCACGGCGGCGGCGACCGACGCGGCGTCCAGCGGATCGGGGACTCCAGCATCGGAGGCATCGGGGCCGGCGGGCCCGGCGTGCTCTGGGGTGTCGGACATATCGATTGCTACCTTGCACTCTCGCGACGTGCGGCGGGCGGCCTGCTCGGCCGGCCACGCCGTGGACAGGAAAACGCCGGGTCGCAGCGTGGGCGCACCGGCGGGTCAAGTCTAGGCGACCGGCTCGGCGGGCCCGCAACCGCATCACGCCCGGCCCGAGGCCAGCTCGTCCGACGTCGTCGGTGACCGGCTCTCGGGCCGCAGTACGATGTCGGCATGCACCGGAGCCTCGTGCCCGTCCTCAACTGGGTGAACCTGTCCACCCCGAGCGGCCTGGCCGTCGCCGTCCTGTCGGGCTGCAGGATCACCCGCGGTCCGCATGGCATCCTCCTCGCCGAGGGCTACCGGCGTCGCCTGCCCAGAGCCCGTGCATTCACCGTGGGCAGCGTCGTGCTGCTGCGCGGGCGGGTCCCCCAGGACGTGCCGGCGGGCTTCCAGCGCCTCCTCGAGCACGAGGCACGCCACTGCCGCCAGTACGCCGCCTTCCTCGGCCTGCCGTTCCTTCCCGCCTATCTGGTGGCCGCCGGGTACTCGCTCCTGCGGACGGGCGATCCGGCATCGCGCAACCCGTTCGAACGCGGGGCCGGACTGGCGGACGGCGGCTACCGCGAACAGCCGCTCCGTCCCGTCGCTGCCGCGGTCCGGGCCGCACTGGCCGCCAGGCGCGAGCCCCGGAAGCAGGACCCGGCGTCCTGAGCCCTGCACGGCAGCGGTGGTCCGCCGCGTGTCCTGCTCGGCCGGTCCCTGTGTCCCCGTCCTCCGGTCGCCCAGTCCCCCGGTCCCCCGGTCCCTCGGTCCCTCGGTCCCGCCATGGTCGTCACCGCGCCCGGGCCTGGTGCTCCGCACCGGCGGAGACCCGCACGTCCGTCGTCGTCGCGCCCGGGCCTGGTGCTCCGCGCCGGCGGAGACCCGCACGTCCGTCGTCGTCGCGCCCGGGCCTGGTACTCCGCACCGGCGGGGACCCGCACGTCCGTCGTCGTCGCGCCCGGGCCTAGTGCTCCGCGCCGGCGGAGACCCGCACGTCCCTCGACGTCCCCGCCGTCGTCGTCGCGATGGCCACGAGCGCGGCCGCCATGTCCTCGACCGGGAGCCGAGGGGCGCCGTTCGCCTCGCCCTGCTCCGTCGAGTACGGGACGTGGATGAAGCCGCCCCTCGTTCCGCTGCTTCCCGCGAGGCGGTGCATGAGCCCGTAGAAGATGTGGTTGCAGACGTAGGTCCCGGCGGTCTGCGAGACCTCCACCGGGACGCCGAGCGCCGCCACCGCCTCGCGGCACGCCTTGATCGGCAGGGTGGAGAAGTAGGCGGCGGGACCGCCCGGCTCCACCGCCTCATCGACCGGCTGACGGCCCGCGTTGTCCGGGATGCGAGCATCATCGACGTTGATGGCGACACGCTCGATGGAGACGCGCTCGCGGCCGCCGGCCTGCCCGACGCAGAGGACGACGTCCGGCCGATGGCGATCCATCGCCTCCGCCAGCGCATCGACGCTGCGGCCGAAGACGCACGGCACCTCGACGGCGGCGGCGTCCAGACCCTGCTCGCGCAGCAGCGACGTCGCGCGCCGGGCGGCGAGCCAGGACGGGTTGGTCGCTTCTCCCCCGAAGGGTTCGAAGCCGGTGAGGAGGATCATCGGACAAGCCTAGGCCAGCCATCGGATGACAGGTCATTAGAACACATGTTCTAATACTGCTATGCGGTGGGAAGGCCAGAGAGTCACGGAGCAGGGTGACAGTACCTTTGCGGAACCGAGCCTCCTGCCGCTCGCGGGTCTCGTCCGCACGGTGAGGACCCCGGACTTCGCGGGCATCACCTTCCACGAGGTCGCCGCCAAATCGGTGCTCAACAAGGTCCCGCCGACCTCGTCGATGCCCTTCTCGTGGACGATCAATCCCTTTCGTGGGTGCTCCCACGCCTGTGTCTACTGCTTCGCGAGGAAGACCCACAGCTATCTGAACCTGGACACCGGGCTCGATTTCGACGCGCAGCTCGTCGTGAAGATCAACGCCGCGGAGGTGCTGGCCCGCGAACTCGCCAGGCCCTCGTGGAACCGCGACCATGTGGCCCTCGGGACGAACACGGATCCGTACCAGCGCGCGGAGGGCCGGTACCGTCTGATGCCCGGGATCATCTCCGCCCTCGCGGAGTCGGGAACGCCGTTCTCCATCCTGACGAAGGGCACGCTCCTGGCCCGGGACATCCCCCTCCTCGCGGCGGCGTCGCACTCGGTGTCCGTCGGTGTGGGTATCTCGCTCGCGCTGATGGACCCGGTCCTCGCGGAGTCGATCGAGCCGGGCACCCCCGCACCGAAGGCGCGTCTTGCGCTCATCTCACGGCTGCGTGACGCCGGACTGCCCTGCGGGGTGATGGCCATGCCGATCCTGCCGTGGCTCACCGACGGCGACGAGTCCCTCGACCAGCTGTTCGGCGCGCTCGCCGCCGCCGGTGCGACCGGGGTCAGCGCGGGCCCCCTCTACCTGAGACCCGGGTCGCGGGAGTGGTTCATGCAGTGGCTCTCCGCGCATCACCCCCGCCTCGTGTCACGGTACGAGGGCCTGTACAGCAGCGGGAGCTATGCCTCCAGGGAGTACCGCGACTGGCTGTCGGGACGGATCCGTGTCTTCAGGCGGAAGCATGGCCTCACCGCGGGCGCCGGGTTCTTCCGGAACCTGACGCCGACCGAGCTCCCCGCACCAGCCACTCCCGGCACCCCCGGCACCCCCGGCTATAAGGGCACGCGAGCACCGTCCGACGCCCGGACACCGGCTCCCCCTCCGGTTCAGGCGACACTCTTCTGACCAGCGGCCTGGCCAGCCGGCCGGGCGACCCGGCGGGTGGGGCCGGACAGGTCCGTTCCACGAACCCCGGCACCCGCCCGGCCGCCGGTTGACGGGTCGACCGGTCAACCGGTCACTGAGCGCACCACTCGTGCCGGAGAACCGACGACGACGGCGTTCTCCGGCACGTCCCTCGTCACGACGGCAGCCGCTGCGACGACCGCGTTGTCCCCGATGGTGACCCCGGGAAGGATGATCGCGTTCGAGCCGACCCAGACGTTCCGGCCGATGATGATCGGGGCGGGGATCATGTCGGCGCGCCTGCCGGGGTCGAGGTCGTGGTTGAGGGTTGCCATCACCACGTTGTGCCCGATCAGGCAGTCGTCCCCGATGACCACCCCGCCCTGGTCCTGCAGCTTGCATCCGGCGTTGATGAAGATGCGTCGCCCCAGGGTGATGTTCCGGCCGAACTCCGAGTAGAACGGCGGGAACACCGTCACGGATTCGTCGACCGGCCTGCCGGTCAGCTCGGACAGCAGCACCCGGACGCGCGCCGGGTCCTTATAGCCATCGTTGAGTTCGCCCGTGATCCGCAGGGCGTCCTGGCTCACGGCGTGCATCACCTCGTGCAGAGGTGAGTCGCCGGTGATGGTCTCCCCGGCATCCAGTGCGGCGAGTAGATCGTCGAGTTCCATGTTCTCTCCTTCGGCAGGTCAGGGTCTCCGGCGTCGGATCGAACCGTCGACGTCGGGCAGCAGGCTCAGGACACCCGGCGTGCAGCCGCCTCGGCTCGTAACGCGGTGAGGATCGGACGGTCTGCCGGGATCCACGGCAGGGCTTCCAGCTCGTGGGAGGGGTCCAGGAGGACCCACCGCACCTCGTCGTGGTCCTGGAGGGGCGCAGGCTCGCCGTCCGCGACCTCGGCCAGCCAGACGCGCATCGCGGCTACAGCATTGAGCTGCCACCCCTGGTGGCCCGGACCCTCGATCTCGGAGCCCAGGACGGCCCGGATGCCCAGTTCCTCCTCGAGCTCCCGCAGGAGCGCTGCCTCGCAGGTCTCCCCCGGCTCCACCTTGCCGCCCGGGAACTCCCACATCCCGGCGAATTCGGGCGGCGCCGTCCGCCGGGCCACGAGGAGTCGGGTCGGCTGCAGGAGGGAGTCCACGACGGCGGCTCCCACGATCTGACGGAGAGGATCCGTTGCTGGTTGCGTCACCCGGGAAGTCTATCGAGTGCGCTCAGCTCTCCTCGGGCGAGGCCAGGCCGTCGCCCGTCGGCGCCGTCCGGCGTTCGGGGTCGTCCCCGCGCCGGTATTCACCATGTGGGCTCAGTCCGGGCACCTGCTGGCCGGCATTGAGTTCCATCGAGGTGTAGGACTCGTCGGAGAAGTCCGCAGCGCTCTCGGACTCGGGCTCTGCAGGCAGGTTGATGTCCTCGCGAAGATGCTCGCTATGGGGTAATTGGGAGGGGTGGGGTGTCCAGCTCATCCCCCGATCACATCATCAGCACACGGGATCGGCCAGCTGGGGTCGACTGCACCCCGGGGCTTGACGAGCGGCGCAGCTCGGTCTCTGGACCGGCCCATCACGCAGGGTCCACCGGGCAGGGTCCACCGGGCAGTCTCCGCTTCATGGCCTGCCCCATCCCAGGAAGCCGGCGAACGAGCGTGACGCAGGACGAGCCGCGGCCTCATGCTGATCGGTGATGCCGCCGCGGGGAAGGTTGGTCACGCGGACCGCCTCGGAGACGACGTCACGGAGATCGCCCCTCCTCGACAGTGCTGCACGCTGGCGGCGCGCTCCGGTTCCGCGGGCGAGGAGCTGGCGCAGCAGGGACTCGGCGATCTCGGCGTCTCCCTGGTCCCTGAGGACAGGACGCACGTGCTGCAGGAGGGCGAGCGCCACGTCGCCTGCATCCTGCGGAGTGGCCGTCACCGGATGCAGGAGCCGTCCGTCCATACCGAAGCGGCCCGCCCGCCATGAAGCCATCCTGACGGTCGCGGTGGGTATCTCGAGCGGCGGCACGCCCGCGTGCCACTCGCGTGCGGCGGTCTCGACGAGTCCGCGGGTCAGGAGCGCGATCAGGACGGCGTCGTCGGAGTACAGGCACACGTCGCTCACGCGCACCTCGACCGTGGGGTACTGGTGGTTCAGGCGGGCGTCGAAGTAGATCTGCCGGAGATCCACGGGTACGGCGGTCTCGAGGAGGGCCTCGACCGTCGCGTGGTACCGCTCCGCCGTACCGAAGAGATCGCACGGCCCCGCCATCGGCCAGCGCCCCCAGGCCTGGGACCGGTAGCTGGCGTACCCCGTGTCCGCTCCGTTCCAGTACGGCGAGTTGGTCGACAGTGCCAGGAGTACCGGTAGCCACGGGCGGATGCGGTCGAGGACCGCCACACCCTCGTCGTCGTCCTCGACAGCCACATGGACGTGGCACCCGCAGGTCACCTGATCGCTGGCAGTCAGGGCGAAGCGCTCGCGTACCTCGTCGTACCTGCTGCCGGGAGAGGCGAGCGGGAGGACCGGCTGCGGGGACGTCGCGAGGGCGGCGACCCGTGCACCCACCCGAAGCGCCGTCTCGTCGGCGAGCGTGCGGCACCTCGCGAAGTCGAGGGCGAGGTCGTTGACATCCCGGTGCGGTCGGGTGGCTGTTTCGAGCTGCTCCTGCGTGACTTCACACGTCAGACGATCGTCGAAGCTCTGCTCGACGACCTGCCGGCCGACAGGCCTCGGCTCTCCCGTCACCGCGTCGACGAGAAGGAACTCCTCCTCGATACCGAAGGTCCTCATGGCTACATACCCGAAGGTGAAGCGGATTGCGTCCGGGCGCGTCGCGCGAGGACCTCTACGAGTATCTGCATGTCGAACTCCTGAGCAGGAAGACGTGTCAGGGCCGCTGCTCAACCAAGATTCCGTCAGTAATCGTAAGGTTGCTGATTTCTTGGTGGCAAACCCGTCCCGACGAACGTTTCCCTTGCATTTCCCGACCCCGGAGCCCCTCGCCTAGGCTTGAAGGGGAACGACGACGTCACCTGTCGCCGTTCCGCCCGGCGGTCGTCCCGTCCCGGGCCTCCGGCGACCGGGCCGACCGTTCCCGACAGACTCCGCCGCTAGGACACCCATGACTGACACCCCTGCCCAAGGTCCACCCTCCCAGCGCCTGTCGCGCCGCCGGTTGAACCTCGCCATCGCGGCGCTGGCGGTGGGCGGCTTCGCCATCGGCACCACCGAGTTCACCATCATGGGACTCCTCGAGCAGATGCGCGCGGATCTCGGCGTCGACTACGCCGAGGGGGCCACGTCATCTCGGCCTACGCGCTCGGTGTGGTGATCGGTGCGCCGGTGCTCGCGACCATCGGGGCGAAAAAACCGCAGCGCACCGTGGCACTGGCCCTGATGCTGGTCATCACGCTCGCCAACCTCTCGTCCTACTTCGCCTCCGGCTTCGGGTGCATGCTCGCGTCACGCTTCCTGTCCGGCCTGCCGCACGGCGCGTACTTCGGCGTCGCAGCCGTCATCGCCGCGACACTCGCCGATCCGGCGAAGCGAGGCCGTGCGATCGCCATGGTGATGCTGGGTCTCAGCATCGCGAATGTCGTCGGCGTCCCGTTCGCCACGTGGCTCGGACAACAGTTCGGGTGGCGCACCATGTTCCTGCTGGTGGGCCTCATCGGCATCGCGACCCTGGTCTCCATCCGCGCCTTCGTACCCGACATCCCCGTCCGGCCCGGCGCGAGTATCCGCACCGAACTTGGCGCGCTCCGCCGTCCGCAACTGTGGATGACCCTGCTCATCGGGATCGTCGGCTTCGGCGGCTTCTTCGCCGTCTACTCGTACATCTCGCCGATCATGACCGAGGTCGCAGGACTGGAGTCCGCGCTCCTGCCGCTCGTCGTCGCGCTGTACGGGCTGGGGATGGTCGCCGGCAACATCCTGGGCGGCCGGCTCGCCGACCGGTCCATCATGGGCAGCATCTACGGCGTCATGGCGAGCATCACGATCGTCCTCCTGCTGTTCCCCGTGGCCGCCGGCGCGCCCTGGTCCGCCTGCCTCTTCGTCTTCCTCGTGGGGACGAGTGGCTCGACGCTCATCCCGCCGCTGCAGGCACGGCTCCTCGATGTCTCCCCCGGGGCTCCCTCACTCGCCTCATCGATGAACCACTCGGCGCTGAATACGGCGAATGCTCTCGGGGCAGCGGTCGGCGGAGCCGTCATCACGGCCGGGTGGGGCTTCACGTCGCCGGCGCTCGTCGGCGCGGGCCTGGCGGTTCTCGGCCTCGGCGTGGCCGTCCTGAGCGGCCGCATGGATCGACGGGACACTCCGGCCCCTGACGGCGGATCGACCGGGCGGCCCGAGGCACCGGTGACAGCCGGGATGCCGGAAGCGGGTTCGACCGCGGAGGGCGTCCGCGTCCCCTGACGAGTGAGGCGCCCGGTCCCTGCCGCGGGCATCACTCCTGCCGGCATCACCGCATGGGTGGAAGCCCGGCGTCGTTCCCGCCGGCCCGGGCCCAGCACCCGCCCTCAGCGTTGTGCGCGCGCCGAGGCGTAGAGGCACACCGTCGCAGCCGTTCCGACATTGAGGCTCTCGGCCCTGCCGTAGATGGGGACGGCGACACGGGCGTCGGCGGCAGCGGAGACCTCCTGGGCCAGACCCTGCGCCTCGTTGCCGAACAGCCAGGCCGCGGGCTGCTCGAGGCGCACCTCGGAATCCTTCGTCCGGATCCCGCCCGGCTCGGCCGTCGAGGTCCCTGCCCCTGAAGCGAGGTCCGGCCCGGCGGTGCGCGTGGCACCACGCCTGGCGGCACTGGCGTCCTGCAGGTCGTCGAGGCTCGTGCTCCCGTAACCGTCGGCGGCGAGGACGGCCAGTCCGGCGGCCCGCAGTCGATCGGCCAGCCCGTCGAGCTCCGCGCCGATTACCAGCGGGAGGTGGAAGAGGGATCCGACCGTGGAGCGGACCGTCTTCGGGTTGTAGGGATCGACGCTCGCGCCGGTGAGGATGACCGCATCGGCACCTGCGGAGTCTGCTGCGCGGATGATCGTGCCGGCGTTCCCGGGGTCCCGCACTTCGACCAGCACGGCGACGAGGCGCGGGCGCGCCGCGAGCACGTCGTCGAGGGAACTGTCGACGAAGCGGCAGACCGCGATGAAACCCTGGGGTGTCACGGTCGAGGACATCGCCGCCAGGACGTCGGGACTCACCAGCCGAGCCGTCGGTGTGTCGTCGGAGGCCAGGAGTGCGGCGACGTCAGGATGCCGGTCGAGCGCCTCGGCGGTCGCGTAGACATCGATGACCACCCCGGAGGCGCCGTCGTCGTTCCGCTGCTGGTGCAGCCGGAGGGCCTCACGGACGGCCTGCGGCCCCTCGGCGAGGAACTCCCGCCGCCTTAACCGGGACGGACGCCCGGCCAGGCGTGCCACCTCCTTCACCCGATCAGCGTGGGTGTTGGTCATCAGTGGCGCCTGGGGGCGTCCGTTCACAGTCATCGTGGACCGGGTGCGCGAGCCTGGGCCCGCGGCAGCCGATGTGCCTAGGCCGAGGCCTTCAGCGGAGCCGACGTGTCGGCCGGCAGGGCGTTCTTGGCGATCTGGACGAGCGCGGCGAACGCGGCTCCGTCGGTGACCGCGAGATCGGCGAGCATACGGCGGTCGACCTGGATCTCGGCAGCCTTGAGGCCCTGGATCAGGCGGTTGTAGGTAAGGCCGTTGGCGCGGGACGCAGCGTTGATGCGCTGGATCCAGAGGCGACGGAAGTCACCCTTGCGCTTGCGGCGGTCGCCGTAGCTGTAGACGAACGAGTGGAGCAGCTGCTCCTTGGCCTTGCGATACAGGCGCGAGCGCTGTCCACGGTAGCCCTTGGCGCGTTCGAGGATGACGCGACGCTTCTTGTGGGCATTGACTGCCCGCTTCACACGTGCCACGTGTGTACTCCTTTGCTTCTTCGGTCACGGCCGCAGCCGCAGCGCGGCACCTGGGGTGCCCGTGCTTTCCCGAGGGGGTGGATTGGTGGTTAGATGCCCAGCATCTTCTTGATGACCTTGGTGTCGGCCTTCGAGACGATCTGGTCGCTCGCGAGTCGACGGGTCAGGGTCGAGGACTTGTGCTCGAGGTAGTGACGGCGGTTCGCCTGCTGGCGCTTCAGCTTTCCGCTACCGGTCAGCTTGAAGCGCTTCTTGGCTCCGCTGTGGGTCTTCATCTTCGGCATGGGAACCGATCTCCTTCTCGTAGCCGGGGCGGATGCACCCGGAGGTCGGCACCCGGGGGTGCCTGCTGGTTGTCGAACGTACCCGGGGGAACGGGGGCCGGAGCCCTTATTCCGTGCTTCCGGGCTTGGGACGGCTGGTCGGGCTCTTGGGAGGAGCCGTCCGGCCGGCAGGCTTGGGGGTCGCCGAAGGCTTCGGCGCACCCGGCTTGGGCATGGCGGACGGCTTTGCAGCCGCCGCAGGCTTCGGTGCCGCCGCAGGCGACGGCGCTGGAGCCGTGGCAGGCCTCGGGGCCGAGGGAGCTGCAGACGCGGGCCGTGGCGTCGTGGACGCGGTCCGCGGTGCTGAGGATGCCGGCCGCGACACGGAGGACGCCGGCCGCGACGACGCAGGACGCTCGGTCGAGGTACGGGCCGGCGCAGAGCGCGGTGCCGACGTCGAGCGTGGTGCCGACGTCGAGCGCTCAGGAGCAGCCTTCGGTGCAGCGGCCCTCGGTGCTTCCGTCGTCGATCCCTCACGTCCCGTCGCCTCGGCCGCAGGAGCGTCGGCAGTCGTCGACGTTGCCTCCGGGACCACCTCGGCAACCGGAGCAACCGGAGCCTCGGGCTCGGTGTTGACCGTGTACCCCTCCGGCAGGAGATCGGCGAGCGACTGCGTGAACGGTGCGTTGTCGCTACCCGAGGTGTCGACCCGACCGGTGTCGACACCGGACTTCGCAGCCTCGTTGGCGGCCTTCGCCTCGGCACGCTGCGTGGCGCGACGGGCTTCGGCCTTCGCCTCGGCCTTGTTCTTCGTCGGTCCGATGACCATGACCATGTTGCGTCCGTCGATCCGCGGTGACGACTCGACCACGCCGACCTCCGCCACGTCCTCCGCGAACTTCTGGAGCAGGCGGATACCCATCTCGGGCCGCTGCTGCTCACGTCCACGGAACTGGATCATGGCCTTGACCTTGTCGCCGGCTCCGAGGAAGCGGATGGCGTGGCCACGCTTGGTCTCGTAGTCGTGCGTGTCGATCTTCAGGCGGAACCGGATCTCCTTGAGGACCGTGTTGGTCTGGTTCTTCCGCGCCTCGCGGGCCTTGACGGCCGCTTCGTACTTGTACTTACCAAAATCCATGAGCTTGGCCACCGGAGGCTTTGCCTGCGGTGCTACCTCGACCAGATCCAGGTCGGACTCGGCGGCAAGTCGGAGTGCGTCCTCGATACGGACGATTCCTACCTGTTCGCCGGCAGGTCCAACCAACCGCACCTCGGGGACGCGGATACGATCATTGATTCTCGGCTCGCTAATGTGTGACTCCTGTAGGTGCTCTAACCGAAACCGCCTGCAGACGAAAGAAGGCCTTCCATTGCATGCGCAATCGAAGGCCTCGGAAACCGGTACCGGATGACCGGAGGAAGCGTGAGCTTCCTGCACATCCATCATCAGGACCGACCAGGGGACCCGGCTACCTGCAATGCTGCCGAAGGCTGCACCAGGCAAACGCGGGTGGGAGAGGACTCCGCTTGCAGACCGGCCAGCTTCAGCGCGCTCCTTACAGAGCACAGCGAGTAACGATGACCGGTTGGTCTATGCCAAGCTTACCAGTATGAACACGCCACACGACAATCCGCCGCACTCCCCCGATGCCGACGCCGCGGCCCCTACCCGGCGTAGCTTCACGGAGGAGAACCAGAACCCCCTGGACGGTGGGTCCGACAGCCACGGTCACGGCCACGATCGCGGACCCGCGGACGGTCCGAGCGACACCGAGCAGGACGTCCGGCGTCAGATGCGCGACATCTCCGAGGTGGCTGCGGTGGAGGTCATCGTCACGTCGGCCGTGCACCTCATGAGCGCGGCAGCGGTGAAATGCGGTCTCGGGCACGAGGAAAACGCGGAGCAGCTCAAGGACCTCGACGAGGCCCGCAAGCTCATCACCGCTCTCGCCGGCTTCGTCACCGCTGCCGCGCCGGAGATCGGCTCTCAGCACGCCGGTCCGTTGCGCGACGGTCTGCGGTCCCTCCAGCTCGCCTTCCGCGAGGCGTCGATCATCCCCGATCCGCCGGGGCAGGGCCCGGGCGAGAAGTACACCGGCCCGGTCAACTGACGCATCGCACCGCCCGCGAGACCCGGCATGACGAGGGCCCGCACCGTTCGATCGGTGCGGGCCCTCGTCATGTCCGTCGGACACCCGAACCGCTGCGTGGGCCGCGCCTTCAGCCGCTCGGGTCCTAGCGGCCGGCGTGCGCCGACTCCGCCGTGGCCGGACGGCGGGCCAGGTCGCTGACCGTGAACCCGACGAGGCCGATCAGAGAGGACACGACGCCGACGGCGATGAATCCGCCCCAGGGGCCCGTGGCGTCGATCAGCAGACCGGCGACGGGGGCTCCGAGCGCGACGCCCGACGTCAGTGCGGATCCGTACCACCCCATCGCCTCCCCCCGCCGGTCCTCGGCGACGAGATCAGCGACCTTCTCCGATGCAGCAGACAGGACCGGGGCACACAGCAGGCCGGCGGGGATGGAGAGGAGCGCGAGTTCCAGGGTCGAGTCCGCGAAGGCCAGGGGCAGCGTCAGGAGTGCCATGCCGAGCAGGAGAAGGGACGGCGGTACGGGTCGGTGGAGCGCCCCGTAGAGCAGTCCGCCCACCACGGAGGCCGCACACCACGCGACGAACACGAGGCCGAGTTCGCCTTCGTCGCCGGACAGCTCGAGCGCGGCGACGATCCCCACCTCGGTCCCCGAGAGCACGAGCCCGGCGCCTGCTGCGACCACCATGACGATCAGGAGCGGGAAGGTCAGCCAGGGCAGAGCGCGGCGCACGCCCCTGCGCAGGAGCGAGGCTCGGGCTCCCGGCGACGCTCCGGTGTCCCGGGTACCGATGAGATCGGCTGCAGCCTCTCCGACGCCGGACGGCGCGGCAGCGGGCACCGTGGCGGCGTCGGGCAGTTGCTCGGACCGCGTCGGCGGATTGAACCACATGAGGAACAGGCCGGCCGACGCGGTGGCGATCCCGATCAGCGTCAGCCCGAGGACCGTCGAGACCTGCGTGGCGAGGACGACGCCGACGGCCGGTCCTGCCATGAAGACGACCTCCGTCGAGATCGCGTCGAGCGTGAACGCGGTCCGGCGCCGGTCCCCCTCGACCAGCACGCCCAGCGCCTGCCGGATCACGGAGAACGCCGGGAGCGTGAACAGCCCGCCGACGAGCGCGGCGACCAGGAGCCAGGGATAGGGCAGGTGCGGCGCGACGGACCAGATGACCGCCTCGGCGACGACCGAGGGGATCAGCGCGCGGCGCAGACCCGCGCTGTCGATCCGGCGTCCGCGCCAGGGCGCTCCGACGGCGATCCCGATGGTGACGACGGCGGCGACAGCGCCGGCTTCCGCATAGCCTCGATCGAGGGTCTGCACCACGTGGAGGGTCAGCAGCACACCGGCCGCGGAGTGCGGGAACCGGGCGATCATGCCGACGATCAGCAGGGTACGGACGGAGCGGATGCGCAGCAGGTCCCGGTATACGGCGAAGTTCACAAGTCGTCTTCCTGGCCGACACTCCCGTCAGCCCATGAGTTTGATGTCGAGCGAGTCGACCCGTTCCACGAAATCCGGGAGACCCAGAAGGGTGGACCTGAGGGCGGTGACGGCCTCGCGGACGCCCTCCGCGGGCAGGCCCGGTCGTAGCCGCACGTCCATCCGGAGTTCCGGGCCTGGCCCTCCTCCGGAGGCAATGCTACCGTCGGCAGCCCGGCTGAGGACGCCTGCGGCGGGCCGGAGAGCCACCGACAGGATCTCTTCCTGACCGGCGGCGGCGGTCTCCACGAGCGTCACCAGTGCAGGGTCCTCGTAGGACGGCGTCCAGGCGACCTGCTGGGCCAGTGCCCACACCGCTGGGCGTCGGACGACCACGGTCAGTGCGGCGCCGGGATCGAGCACCAGCAGCTCGGCGCCGTCGGCGGCCGCCGCGAGGGCAGCCCTGGAGGCATAGGCCGCGACGGGCCGTGCCTCCGGATGCCAGCGCTCCAGGGCCCCGGTGGACGAGAAGACCGGCAGCGCCTTCCGGCCGTCGGGCGCCGTGAGCGTCACGAGAGCCATGTCCGCTTCCTTGTCGGAGTGCAGAGCGCCCTGCGGTACTGCGGACCCGGCCGCATTTTCCGCTTCCCCCGTGACGGTGAGCTGCGCGACGATCGGGATGAAGACGCGCGCCGTTGCGAGTGCTGCGAGGACCCGGCGCTCACCCGGACCCGGCTGGTCCACCGGCCCTTCCGTCGCCGCCGGGCCCCCGAGCAGTCCAGCCACGGCCGCGACCAGCCCTGGATCGGCGGACCCGTCGTCGTCGTCGAACGCGTGGAGTGGGTTGTCAGGACCGGACAGGTCCCGTCCGGCCCATGGACGGCCCGCGGAGTCCGCGGTGTTCCCGCCGTCGGGGCCGTCCTGACGGCCGGCGAGGGCCGCGGCGATATGTGCGGGGAGGCGCCTGGCCGTCACGCGTCTGCGCCGGGCATTCCCGCCACGTCGAGGGCCTGCGGGAGCGTGAAGGCGCCGGCGTAGAGCGCCTTCCCGACGATCGCGCCCTCCAGACCGTGCGGCACGAGGTCCCGCAGTGCTGCGATGTCGTCGAGGCTCGAGATGCCGCCGGAGGCGACGACGGGTCGTGTGGTCCGGGCGAGGACCTGCTGGAGGAGTTCGAGATTCGGTCCGCGCAGGGTTCCGTCCTTCGTCACGTCGGTGACCACGTATCGCGCACAGCCGGCATCCTCGAGCCGCTGCAGCACCTCCCACAGGTCACCACCCTCCTCGGTCCAGCCGCGGGCCGCGAGCGTGGTGCCGCGGACGTCCAGGCCAACGGCGACGGCGTCGCCGTAGCGCGCGATGGCGAGTTGGGTCCACTCGGGGTTCTCGAGCGCTGCGGTGCCCAGATTGACGCGCGTCGCGCCCAGTTCCAGCGCGGCATCCAGTGAGACGTCGTCCCGGATACCGCCCGAGAGCTCCACCTTGATGTCGAGGTTGCGGACCACGCGCTCGAGGAGGTCCTTGTTCGAACCGCGCCCGAAAGCGGCGTCGAGGTCGACCAGGTGCACCCACTCGGCGCCTGCCTCCTGCCAGGCGAGGGCGGCGTCGAGCGGATCGCCGTAGCTGGTCTCGCTACCGGCTTCGCCCTGCACGAGGCGCACGGCCTGGCCGTCGGCGACGTCGACGGCCGGAAGGAGTTCGAGCGTGGGTGATTCGGTGAAGGGGCTCATGGGTGCGGTGTCTGCTTTCGTCGGTACGGGAGGACCACGGGGTCGATGGACGGATGCCCGGTCAGTCGCCGGGAAGGGTGAACAGGTAGGCGGCGACGAGCGAGAGGCCCGCCAGGACGAGGAAGGCGATCCAGACCCATCGGGGGAAGTCCTGCCCCCGGAGCGAGAAGGCACCACCGATCAGGACGCCGGCCACCCCCATGAGCACGAGGCTCAGCACGCGGTCACCGCAGGCCGTCGATCCAGTTCCGCAGGAGGTGCGCCCCTGCGTCACCCGACTTCTCGGGGTGGAACTGGGTGGCGCTGAGGGGTCCGTTCTCGACGGCGGCGATGAACGGACCACCGTGGTTCGACCACGTGACCTGGGGAGGCTTCATGGCGGGCTGCGTCACGTCGAAGGACCAGTCCTGCACGCCGTAGGAGTGGACGAAGTAGAAGCGCTCGTCGCGGATGCCGTCGAACAGGACGGTGTCCTCCGGTGCCTGGACGGTGTTCCACCCCATGTGCGGGACGACGTCGGCCTTGAGCCGCTCGACGACTCCGGGCCACTCGGCCATCCCTGGCGTACGCACACCGTGCTCCACCCCCTCGTCGAACAGGACCTGGAGCCCGACGCAGATGCCGAGTACCGGCCGGCCTCCGGCGACCCGGCGGCCGATCATGCGCAGGGCATCGACGTCCTTCAGGCCCTTCATGACGGCCTGGAAGGCGCCCACCCCGGGGACCAGCAGCCCGTCGGCGTTCAGGACGTCGTCCGGCTTGGCGCTGAGGAGGACCTCCGCGCCCACGTGCTCGAGGGCACGCACCACCGAACGGACGTTGCCGGAGCCGTAGTCCAGGACGGTAACGGTCCGCGCGCTCACAGGGCCCCCTTGGTGGACGGGATGCCCTCGACCCGCGGGTCGGGCTCGACGGCGGCGCGGAGCGCCCGGGCGACGGCCTTGAACTGTGCCTCGACGATGTGGTGGGGATCCCGGCCGGCGATCACCGTGACGTGGAGACAGATCCGGGCGTGCAGCGCTATCGCCTCCAGCACGTGGCGCGTCAGCGACCCCGTGAAGTGCCCGCCGATCAGGTGGTACTCCTGACCCGCGGGCTCTCCGCCGTGAACGAGGAAGGGGCGGCCGGAGATGTCCACGACGGCGTTCGCCAGCGCCTCGTCGAGCGGGACGGTCGCCTCGCCGAAGCGGCGGATCCCGGCTTTGTCGCCGAGCGCGACGAGCAGGGCCTCGCCGATCGCGATGGCAGTGTCCTCCACGGTGTGGTGGACGTCGATGTGCGTGTCGCCGGACGAGCGGATGGTGAGGTCGATGAGTGAGTGCTTGGACAGCGCCGTGAGCATGTGGTCGAAGAACGGGACCGTCGTGTCGATGGTGGACACGCCGGTGCCGTCCAGGTCCAGTTCCACGAGCACGCTGGACTCACTGGTGACGCGCTCGATCCGGGCCGTGCGGCCGCGGGGGGCATCTGCAGTCATGTCATTCCTTCTGTGCGCTGCCGGGCTTCCGGGCGCTGGTCGACGAATCAGGCGCAGGGGGCGGCCCGGCTCCGCCCACTGGACGGGTGCCGCGATCCTGCCCCTCAAGTCTAGGAGAACAGGCGGGGCCGCGAAGCCCTACAGGAGGTTCTTCAGCGCCGAGAGGAACAGGGTCGTCTCCTCCTCGGTCCCGGCCGTCACCCGCAGCGACCCCGGTATGCCGACGTCACGGATCAGCACCCCGGCCTCCAGCAGGCCTTCCCAGACACGGTGCGGGTTCTCGAGGCCCGTGAAGAAGACGAAGTTCGCGTCCGACGGCGCCGGCGTCAGCCCGAGCGCCTGCAGTTCCACCACGATCCGGTCCCGCTGCACCTTGATCGCCTCGACATTGGACAGCAGCGTGGTGGCGTGGGTCAGGGCCGCATTGGCCGCCGCCTGTGTGATCGCGGAGAGGTGGTACGGGAGGCGCACCAGGCGGAGGGCGTCGGCGATCTCCGGTGCGGCGGCAAGATAACCGATCCTGGCCCCGGCCAGGGCGAACGCCTTGCTCATGGTTCGCGAGACGAGCAACCGGGGCCGGCCGGGCAGCAGGGTCAGGGCGCTGGCCGTCCCCGTCTGGGCGAACTCGCCGTAGGCCTCGTCCACGATCACGATCGCCCGGGAATCCTTCCCTGCCTCGTAGACCGCCTCGACGACATCCAGCCCGAGCGCGGTCCCGGTCGGGTTGTTCGGGGAGCAGAGGAACACGACGTTGGCACCGGAGTCCTGCACGGCGCGCGCCGTGGCGTCAGGCGTCATGGCATAGGCGGCGTCGCGGGGCGCGGTGACGTACCGCGTTCCGGTTCCACTGGCCAGCAGCGGATACATCGAATAGGTGGGAGGAAAGCCGATCGCCGTCCGCCCCGGCCCACCGAACGCCTGGAGGATCTGCTGCAGCACCTCGTTGGAACCATTGGCCGCCCAGAGCTGGTCCGGCGTGAGCCCGTGGCCGAGGTAGCGCGCGAGGTTCGTCCGCAGCTCCGTGAACTCACGGTCCGGATAACGGTTCAATCCCTGCGCGGCCGCATCCACGGCGGCGACGATCGCGGCGTGCACATCGGCCGGAACGCCGAAGGTGTTCTCATTCACGTTCAGGAGGACGGGGACATCGAGTTGCGGTGCGCCGTACGGGTGCAGCCCCACGAGATCATCGCGGAGGGGCAGGTTTGCTAGGGCATCGACGGTTGAAGGCACTCGCCCAGTTTAAGGGAAGGCCTCTCCGCCGACGAATGCGACCGGAGTGGGTCAGGAGCACCGAGCCGTGGGGTCGGCACCTCCGGGCATCTGGAAGAAGCGATTCAGCCCCGGGACGGGATGGAGAGGCTCTGGCCGGCGTGGATCACCGACGTGCCCAGATTGTTCAGCTCGACCATCTCGCCGACGACCTGACGCGTGTCACGCTCCGGTGCGTACTGAACGGCCAGGTCCCAGAGTGTCTCGCCCGCCGCGACGTCGACCTGGACGACGGCGGACGGCGCAGGAGCGTCCACCCCCGCCTGCGCCTGGGAGGTGAGGAACGCTCCGAGGAGGACCAGCGCCGCCACACCGAGGGCGATGGGCAGGCCTACCAGCAGCAGGCGGCCGCGCCTCGTCAGGGTGAGAGGCCGTGCTGCCGGCGACGTGTCGGTGACGGTGCCTTCGGAACCCGAGAAGCCCGCAGTCCGCTGCGTGGACGTACGGACCCGGGCAGGATCGGCGTCGAACGTCGAGGGAACGACCCGGAGATGGGATGCCGCCCGTGCAGGCGTCAGCGCCCACAGCGCCGTGCTGCCGTGCAGAACTGTTGCTTCAGCCATGTCCATTCCCACTTTCTTCGAATGTACGGACGCGCCCGATCAGCGTGTTCGAACACATGTTCTAATTCGTCTGGTCCTATTTCTAGCACTCAGTGACGACCGCTGTCGAGACTCGCTCGAACATATGTTTGATAAGTGCCCCGGTCTGTCCTAGCGTGAACGTGACAGGAGAACACCGGTGACGTCGCTGCTTCCGCGCAACGGCGGCCCCGATGAACCCAAGACAATCACCCGCCACTGACACAATCGCTTCCGGGACAACCGGAGGCGGGAGGGCGGAACCGACGGGACGGACAGTCCCAGGCGAAAGGCTCACCGTGGCGGAACGAACACCGGCAGCTCGACAGGATTCGAACACCGTCGACGCCCCGACCGACGTCGTGCCCCTCAGCCCGAGCCGCGGCAGGCCGCGCGGCCGGTCCGTGTCCAAAGGACTGACGGCCCGCCAGCTGACCATCCTGGAGACCATCCAGCGGTCGATCGCCGACAAGGGGTATCCCCCGTCCATGCGGGAGATCGGCGACACTGTCGGTCTGGCGAGCCTGTCGAGCGTCACGCACCAGCTGTCGCAGCTCGAGCGCCTCGGCTATGTGCGGCGCGACCCGAAGCGGCCCCGTGCCATGGAGGTCCTGCTGCCGCTGACACTTGCTGCGGAGACGCCGAGTGACGGGGGCTCCTCCGCGTCAGGCACGGCCCCGGAGCAGCAGTTCGCCGTCGACACGGCGCTCGTGCCGCTCGTCGGCCGCATCGCGGCGGGTGGCCCGATCCTCGCCGATCAGGTGGTGGAGGACGTGATGCCCCTCCCCCGGCAGCTCGTGGGCCACGGCGATCTGTTCATGCTCAGGGTCTCCGGGGACTCGATGGTCGACGCCGCCATCTGCGACGGCGACTGGGTGGTGGTGCGGCGTCAGCAGAGCGCCCAGAACGGCGACATCGTGGCTGCCCTGCTGGACGACGAGGCGACGGTCAAGACCTTCCGCCAGCGCGACGGCCACACGTGGCTCCTGCCGCAGAACACCCGCTACGAGCCGATCCTCGGCGACCACGCGAGCATCATGGGCAAGGTCGTCTCGGTGATGCGGGCGCTCTAGCCCGTTCCGACCGGGGTGGGAGCCGCCCGCCGAATGGTGGGCGAGGGTGCCCGGGCACCTGCCGGTAGGGCCCTGCCCGCCGGCACCCCGCGCCGCCCGGGCATGAGGCCTCAACACGCCGAGACCCGCCTGAGCACACCCGGCCCGGAGGCCTCAGCGCCCCGAGATCCGCTCGAGGATGCCGGTGACCGTGGCCCGGTCCGTCGTCGCCCAGAAGGGCGGCAGCGCTGCCCGGAGGAACCCGCCGTACCGCGCCGTGGCGAGGCGGCTGTCCAGCACCGCGACGACCCCCCGGTCACCGGTCGCACGGATCAGGCGTCCCGCTCCCTGGGCGAGGCGGACCGCCGCGTGCGTGGCCGACACGCTCATGAACCCGTTGCCGCCGTTCCGGGCGACGTCCCTGGTGCGCGCCGTCATCAGCGGATCGTCCGGCCGCGGGAACGGGATGCGATCGATCACGACGAGCCGGCAGGACTCCCCCGGCACGTCGACGCCCTGCCAGAGCGACATGGTGCCGAACAGGCACGTGTCCTGTTCCTCGGCGAACTGCGTGACCAGGGCGTTGAGGGAGGACTCCCCCTGGCAGAGGATCTCGAAGTCCACCTTCGGGCGCAGTGCCTCCGCGGCTTCCTCGGCGGCCCGCTTGGACGAGAAGAGCCCCAGTGCTCCGCCCCGCGACGCCTTGAGCAGCACCAGCAGCTCCTCGAGCTGCGCGTCCGACGTCCCGCGCTCGGGTTTCGGCAGGTCCTTGGCGACGTACAGGACGCCCTGGCGGGGGTAGTCGAACGGACTGCCCACGTCCACGCCGGTCCACGCCGGCGCGCCCGGACCGCTCAGACCCAGGGACCCGGCGACGGGGCCGAATTCGGACCCGATGGCCAGGGTCGCCGACGTCAGGATCACCGTGTGGTCCTCGAAGAGCCCTTCGCGGAGCCGCCCGGCCACCGAGAGCGGCGCCACGTTGAGCGTCGCCGGCGCGCTCTCGTCCGCCGGTGAATAACCGGATCCGGGCGTGAAGCTGCTGGGCCTCGACGCCCACACCACCTCCTTCGCGTCCGACGCCGCGAGGATGCGCTCGGCCAGGTCGAACACGAGCGTGACGCGGGACCGCGCCATCTGGCGCCCGCCGTCCGCATCGGCCTCGGACTTCCCGTCCGTCTTGGTGTCGGAGAGGGCGGCGCGAGCCGCGTCGCGGACCTGGGCGAGGGTCCGCTCCAGATCGTCCGGGAGCCCGCCGGCGAGCAGGCCCGAGGAGACCAGCTCGGACGCCGCCTCGAAGGCGCTGGCGGCGGAATCGAGCGCTGTCGTCGCAACGGAGGCATGGCGCCTGAGGCCGGTCGCCGCAGTGCTGACCATGGCGGCGGAGAGCTGACCGGAGACGGCCCCGGTGACGCGGTCGTGGAGCTCGTGCGCCTCGTCGATCACGACGACGTCGTACTCGGGCAGCACGGCGAGTCCCTCGAAGGCGCTGATCGCCAGCATGGCGTGATTCGTGATGATGATGTCGGCGTCGGCCGCCGCGGCGCGGGCCTTCTCGCTGAAACACTCCTGGGCGACGGGGCAGCGCGCGGCGCCGAGGCACTCCATGCTGGAGACGGACACCTGCCGCCAGGCGCGATCGCTGACGCCGGGCACGAGGTCGTCGCGGTCACCCGTCTCCGTCTCCTCCGCCCACTCCCGGAGCCGGACCACCTCGCGGCCCAGAGCCGAGGCGACTCCGCCCGCACCGGCGGCGGGAGCCGGGTGGGGAGCCGCGTCCTCGCCGAGGCTGAAGAGCGTGTCCGGCGCATCCTCCTCGGGGAATCCCCCGCCGGTCTTGTGCAGGCAGACGTAGTTCGAGCGTCCCTTGAGCAGCGCGACGTCGACCGGCCGGGCGAGCGCGGGCCGGACCGCGTCCAGCAGGCGGGGCAGGTCCCGGCCCACGATCTGTGCCTGGAGGGCGAGCGTCGCCGTCGACACGACGGACGGTCGATCGCTGTCCATGGCGTGGGCGATCAGGGGTACCAGATAGGCGAGCGACTTGCCGGTCCCCGTGCCTGCCTGGACGAGCAGGTGGTCACCCGAGTGGATCGCCTCGCTGACCTGGCGCACCATCTCGTGCTGACCCGAGCGCATCTCCCCGCCCATGGCGGAGACGGCGGTGTCGAGGAGCTCGAGCGCGTGGCGTGATTCCCGGGAAGGGCGAGCCGCGTCCGGCGCCGCAACGACGGCGCCGGACCGCGTGCTGTCACTCATGCCGGACGTACGGCTCCAGCTCGGCTGCCAGGCCCTCACGGACCATCACCTCGAGGCGGGTCCCCTCGTCGACGTGCTCCATCCCGAGGATCTCCGCATCCTCCTCGTGGAGGCGGCTGACGATCTCGCCGTGCTCGTAGGGCACCATCAGGTCCAGCTTCACCCCGGGGCGCGGGATGCTCGTGCTGATCAGCTGCCGCAGCTCGGTCAGGCCCGCACCGGTCCGGGCGGAGACGACCACGGAGCGAGGCTCCCGCTGACGCAGTCGCTCGATGACGAAAGGATCGGCGGCATCGGCCTTGTTGAGCACGATGATCTCGGGGACGTTCCGTGCCTCGACCTCGGTCAGGACGGCGCGGACCGCGGCGATCTGCCCCTCGGGATCAGGGTGGGAGGCATCGACGACGTGCAGGATGAGGTCCGAGTCCGCGACCTCCTCGAGGGTGGACCGGAAGGCCTCGATCAGCTGGGTGGGCAGTGAGCGGACAAAGCCGACGGTGTCGGCGAGGGTGTAGCCGATCCCGTCCGGCGTCTCGGTGCGTCGGATGGTCGGATCGAGAGTCGCGAACAGCGCGTTCTCGACGAGCACGCCGGCATCGGTGAGGCGGTTCAGGAGCGACGACTTCCCGGCGTTCGTGTACCCGGCGATCGCCACGGACGGCACCTGGTTCCGGCGGCGGTTGGACCGCTTGGTCTCCCGGGCAGGCTTCATCGCCGCGATCTCCCGGCGCAGTTTCGCCATGCGGGTGCGGATCTTGCGTCGATCGAGCTCGATCTTCGTCTCACCCGGTCCGCGCGATCCCATACCTGCCCCGGCGCTGCCGACCTGGCCACCGGCCTGGCGGGACATCGACTCGCCCCAGCCACGCAGACGCGGCAGGAGGTACTCGAGCTGGGCCAGTTCCACCTGCGCCTTGCCCTCGCGGGACTTGGCGTGCTGCGCGAAGATGTCGAGGATGAGGGCGGTCCTGTCGATGACCTTCACCTTGACGATGTCCTCGAGGCCGCGCCGCTGGGACGGCGAGAGTTCGCTGTCCACGATCACGGTGTCCGCGCCCGTGGCCTGCACGATGTCCTTCAACTCCTGTGCCTTGCCCGAACCGAGGAACGTCCCGGGGTCCGGCTTGAGCCGGCGCTGGACGATCCCGTCCAGGACCTCGGAACCTGCTGTCTCGGCGAGGGCCGCCAACTCCTGCAGCGAGTTCTCGGCGTCCTGCGCCGTGCCCTCGCTCCAGAGACCGGCGAGGACGACGCGCTCGAGCCTCAGCTGGCGGTATTCGACCTCAGTGACGTCCTCGAGCTCCGTGGAGAGTCCCGCGACGCGGCGCAGGGCGCGGCGTTCGGCGAGATCCTGCTGGTCCCCGTCGGCGTCCGACGCCTCGTCCCCGTCCGAAAGGGCGAGCGCCCGCGATCGCCAGGTCTTCTCCGTGGGCGCGGCACCCTGCTCGGGCGTACCGCCCTTCGTCTTCGCCACGGCAGCTTCGTCGCTGGCGAGAATCCGATCGATGACGGCTTGGATCTCCTCCGGGCCCATGTCGGCTCCGGTGGAATGTCCGTTGTTCGTGGTCATGGTCTCCCTAGTTATCAGTACGTCAATTCTACGTCCACGCACGACGACGGACACAGGCTCTTCTCCCAGCGCGAAATCCAGGCCGCACCGGTTGCCTGCAGGCTGCCACTAGGCTTTCCCCATGGAGTCCCAGCACTATTTCAGCGCGCAGCCGTCCGGTCCGGACACACGCAAACCCCTGTCGGTCGTCCTCGCCGGCGAACGGCGCGAGCTCGTGACCTCGTCGGGAATCTTCAGTCCCGACGGCATCGACAAGGGCACGCGGATCCTCCTCGACGGCGTGCCGGCTCCCGAGGGGCGGCGGCTGCTGGACATCGGGTGCGGGTGGGGCCCGATCGCGTTGACCCTGGCGCTCCGGGCTCCGCAGGCGTCGGTTCTCGCGGTCGACGTGAACGAGCGGTGCCTCGCGCTCACCGCCGAGAATGCGGCACGCCTCGGCCTGACGAACATCACGGGCGCGAAGCCCGACGACGTCGATCCGGACCTCGAGTTCGACACCATCTGGTCGAATCCGCCGATCCGTATCGGCAAGCAGGAGCTCCACGCGCTGCTGCTCCGCTGGATTCCCCGGCTCGCCCCGGGCGGGCATGCCTGGCTGGTGGTACAGAAGAATCTGGGCGCCGACTCACTGCAGCGGTGGCTGGCGGACGAACTGCCCACCGGCTTCACGGTGCGGCGCGCCGAGACGTCCAAGTCCTTCCGCATCATCGAGGTCCACCGGGCGGACTGACGTCCCTGCCGGTCCGGCCCGTCCAGGGCCGGACTCACAATCACCCGCGACCGCGGTACACCGGGCTGGCTGTTCAGGAGCCGTTCAGGAGGGTGCCGTGGGCCACGAGGACGGCCGGCCCGCTGAGCTGCACGTGCTCCCGACCCTCCGGCCCGTCGAAGAAGGTCACGCCGACCACACCCCCGGGTACCGTGACGAGCCATTGCGCCGGCGCGGTGGGCCCTGCCCAGAAGCGCGTCGCCGCTGCCGCGGCGCAGGCTCCGGTCCCGCAGGACTGCGTCTCTCCGACACCCCGCTCGTGCACCCGCATGGTCAGGCGACCTACGCCGTCGTCCCCCACCAGCGGATCGGACGGGACGACCAGTTCCACATTGGTGCCGAGCGGAGGCACCGGATCGACGACCGGCGCCCTGTTCAGGTCCGTCCTGCCGAGTTCCTCGTACTCCGCCAGCGCGACGACGGTGTGCGGGTTGCCCATGCTGATCGACAGGCCAGGACGATCGACGTCGAGCCCGCCGACGGCGACGAGCGAGTCCATGCCCCGAGACACGGCGGCATCGGGCACGATGAACTCCCACGGGCCCATGTCCACCGCGTACCCGTCGCCGGACCGTGCCACGCGCTTGACGCCCGCGCGCGTACCGATGGCCAGTTCTCCGCCCTCGGGCAGGTGCGCGACGGACATCTGGAGGAGGAAGTGGGCGAAGACGCGGACGCCGTTGCCGCACATCTCCGACACGGACCCGTCGCCGTTGCGGTAGTCCATGAACCATTCCGCGGCGGGTTCGGTCTGCAGGAGAGCTCGGCCCTCCGGGAGCGAGGACGAACGGACCGCGCGGATGTAGCCGTCCGCGCCGATACCGCGGTGCCGGTCGCACAGGGCTGCGACAAAAGGGCCGTCCGTCGGTGCGAGGCCGTCGGGGTCGAGTACGAGGATGAAGTCGTTGCCCGTGCCATGGCCCTTGGTGAAGGTGAGTCCGGAGGAGCCTGCGACGGCGGCGTCCACCGGATGGGTGCCTCGGGCTGGTTCGGTTTCGCTGCGGAAGTCGGTCACGCTTCCAAGGATAGGTCCCCGCGGGACCGCACCAGGGCGGCGGCGTCGTCGACAAGGCTCTCCTGCTGCGCGTCCAGCCACGTGATCCTGGGGTCCCCCCGGAACCAGGTCAGTTGACGCTTCGCGAAGCGGCGCGTGGCGGCGATGGTCTCGTCGACGGCTTCGGCCTCGGTCATCCCACCGTCGATGACCCGCAGGAACTGGCCGTAGCCCAGCGCGCGCGATGCCGTCCGCCCTTCACGCAGTCCGCTCGCCGCGAGTCGCTCGACCTCCCCGCGCAGCCCGAGGCGGACCATGCCGTGGACGCGCTCCCCGAGACGCTCACGCAGGAGACCACGGTCCACTGCCAAGCCGATCTGAACGGCCGGGCGATGATATTCACGCGTCGGCATGAAGGAGCTGAAGGGCCGCCCGCTGACCTCGTGCACCTCCAGCGCCCGGACGAGACGGCGGTCGTCCTCGATGCGACCAGCGGATACGGGATCGACGGCCCGGAGCCGCTCGCGGAAGGGCGCGCGGCCGCCGTCGAGCAGTTCCGCCTCCAGCCGGGAGCGGACCGCCGGATCGGTGGGAGGGAAGTCGAGACGATCGAGGGCGGCCCGGAGGTAGAGCCCCGAGCCGCCGACGAGCACGGGGACCAGTCCACGGCTGCGGATCTCGTCGACGGCACTCCGTGCGTCCCGCTGGTAGGCCGCCACGGAGGCTTCCTGCGTGACATCGAGGACGTCGAGGAGATGGTGCTCGACGCCCCGGCGGTCCTCGACGGGGAGCTTCGCCGTGCCGATGTCCATGCCGCGGTAGAACTGCAGCGCATCGGCATTGATCACTTCCCCGCCCAGCCGGTGTGCAAGTGCCACCCCGAGCTCGGACTTGCCTGATCCGGTCGGGCCAACCAAGGCGACCACGGGCAGGATCACAAGGCGCTCGCCCTGACGGGGAGGGCCGGCATGCCGAGGGACACGGCCCGGACGGACCCGTCCCCTGCGGTGGGGACACCGCACGAGTCGGCCTGGCTCCGGTCCCAGGCGTCTCCTGCCCGCGATCGGCGGAGGACGTACTGTTCAAGGCTCGGGTCCGAGAGCAGGTGGAACGACGCGGCCTCGGTGACGGGCACGGTGACGAGGTCGCCCGGCCGCGGTGCGGGTGCTCCCTCGGGCACGGAGAAGTGGACGAGCCGCTGGTCGCGGGCCCGACCGGTCAGGCGGTGCGTCTCGCTGCCCTTCCGGCCCTGCTGATCGGTCACGAGCACCTCGACAGAGCGGCCGACCTGGCGGGCGTTCTCCTCGCGCGCGATGCTGTCCTGGAGGGCGGTGAGCCGCTCGAAGCGCTCCTGCACCACGGCCTTCGGCAACTGGTCGGGAAGATCGGCAGCAGGCGTACCCGGCCGCTTCGAGTACTGGAACGTGAAGGCCGTCGCGAAGCGGGACCGCTCCACGACGTCGAGGGTGGCCTGGAAGTCCTCCTCGGTCTCGCCCGGGAAGCCGACGATGATGTCCGTGGAGATCGCCGCGTCCGGCATGCGCACACGCACTCGGTCGAGGATGCCGAGGAACCGTGAGGACCGGTACGAGCGGCGCATCGCCTTGAGGATCCGGTCCGAGCCCGACTGCAGCGGCATGTGCAGCTGCGGCATCACGTTCGGCGTCTCCGCCATCGCCTCGATGACGTCATCGGTGAACGCTGCAGGGTGGGGGCTGGTAAAGCGCACGCGCTCGAGCCCCTCGATGGACCCGCAGGCGCGGAGCAGCTTGGCGAAGGCACCGCGGTCGCCGAACTCCACACCATAGGAGTTGACGTTCTGCCCGAGCAGCGTGACCTCGACGGCACCGTCCGCCACGAGCGCCTCGATCTCGGCGAGGATCTCCCCCGGCCTGCGGTCGCGCTCCTTCCCGCGCAGGGCGGGCACGATGCAGAAGGTGCAGGTGTTGTTGCACCCGACCGAGATGGAGACCCAGCCCGCGTAGACGGATTCGCGTTTCGTCGGAAGCGTGGACGGGAACACGTCGAGCGATTCCAGGATCTCGAGCTGTGCGTCCTGATTGTGGCGGGCCCGCTGGAGCAGGGCGGGCAGGGCGCCGATGTTGTGGGTTCCGAAGACCGCGTCCACCCAGGGGGCCTTGGCGAGGATGGTCTCCCGATCCTTCTGCGCGAGGCAACCCCCGACGGCGATCTGCATCTCCGGTCGCTGCTCCTTGATCGCCTTGAGCATCCCGAGATTGCCGTACAGCTTGTTGTCCGCGTTCTCGCGGACGGCGCAGGTATTGAAGACGACGACATCGGCCTGCCCGTCCTCGTTCCGGCTGAGGCCCGAGTCCTCGAGGAGGCCCGAGATCCGCTCGGAGTCGTGGACATTCATCTGGCAGCCGAAGGTGCGCACCTCGTACGTGCGGTGCGATACCGGCACGGCGGAAGGTGCTCCGGCTGGTTCGAGATCGATGGGACCGACGGCGACGGGGACTGTGCTGCTCACGGCATCAAGCGTACGACCGCCGGGACGGAGCCCCACAATCGCCCCGGCTCGGCGCGGTGGGCCGTCGATGGGCCGAGCGACGGCCTCGTCCGGCCAACGCCGGACCGGCGCCTCCGCGCGCACACCCGGGCCCTCGGGGCAGCCTGCGCCTGCTCATTCCCCGGGCCATGCATCCGGTCGCCCCTCGGGCTCTGCCTCTGCTGCCGCATCTGTTGCCCCCGTGATGATCTCCTTGACGATGGAGTAAGCACTCCCCGGGTTGTAGCCTTTCCGGGCGAGGACACCGACGAGCCTGCGGATCTCCTTCTCCCGGACCGTCCGGTCGGTGAGATCTGCCGACACCCGCAGCTTCCGCCGGACGACGTCGCGGGCCTGCTCGGTCTCGTCCTCATCGGACACCTGCTCGAGGGCATCATCGACGAGTTCGACGGCGATGCCCTTCTCGGCCAGCTCCCGACGCAACGAGGACCGGGACAGGGACTTGCCCGCGATCCGCGTGCGGACCCACATGCGCGCGAACTCCGCGTCATCGATCAGCTGCACCTCGACGAACCGGTCGAGGAGCGCCGAGGCGATCGACGGCGGCACCTCCCGCTCGGCGAGCTTCCGGTCCAGCTGATGACGGCTCCGTGCGCCGAGGGCGAGGTGCCGCAGGAGGACCGATCGACCCAGGGACGTCCACTCCTCGTCGGTCCTCGCCGCGCCAGCAGGGGTCTCATCACCGTCGGAATCCTGCGGTGGCCCGGCCGGTCCGTGGAGTGCGGAATCCGCTCCGCTCCCGGTCTCGGCTCGCGCACCCCGCCGACGGCGGCGTCCCTGCGCGCGGGCGCTCGGGCCCTCCCCGCTGTCGGGGTGCCCGCCCGTCCCACCCGCGGAAGCGTCGGCGTCGGCCGACGATCCGACGACCGGTCCGAACGGATCGACGAAGGAGCGTCCGTCGCGGCCGCTGGTAGCCCGCCCTCCCGGCTGCCGCCGGCTGCGCTTGGAACTTCCGGCCTCCGTGCGCCCGGACGCCGACCTCGACACCCCGCCGCGGCCGAAGGAGGACGATCCGGACCGCGTCAGGCCCTTTCGCGTACCTGCCCGACGCGGGCTCTCGCCGTCGACGTCCGGTCCTTCGGCCGACTCCTTCGAGCTGTCGGCGCCGAATCGGCCGAAGGAGGTCCCCCACTCGACGGGTAGGGCGCCCTCATCCCCGTCCATGCGGCTACTCGCCGCTGACGGCCTTCAGCTTGGGTGCCTCGGGCTCCTCCGCCTGGACACCGATCCCCAGCTTGACCCGGATCTTCTGCTCCAGCTCGTCAGCGAGTCCCGGGTTGTCGATCAGGAACTTGCGGGCGTTCTCCTTACCCTGTCCCAACTGGTCACCGTCGTACGTGAACCAGGCGCCCGACTTCTTGACCAGGCCGTTCTCCACCCCGACGTCGATCAGCCCGCCCTCGCGGGAGATCCCGTGTCCGTAGAGGATGTCGAACTCCGCCTGCTTGAAGGGCGGCGCCATCTTGTTCTTGACGATCTTGGCGCGGGTCCTGTTGCCGACCGGGTTCACGCCCTCCTTCAACGTCTCGATGCGCCGCACGTCGATGCGGACGGAGGCGTAGAACTTGAGCGCCTTGCCACCCGTGGTGGTCTCGGGACTTCCGAAGAACACGCCGATCTTCTCGCGTAGCTGGTTGATGAAGATGGCGGTCGTCTTGGTCTGGCTCAGGCGTCCGGTGATCTTGCGCAGCGCCTGACTCATCAGGCGCGCCTGCAGGCCGACGTGGCTGTCACCCATCTCGCCCTCGATCTCGGCGCGGGGCACGAGTGCTGCGACGGAGTCGATCACGACGATGTCGATGGACCCCGACCCGATCAGCATGTCCATGATCTCCAGCGCCTGCTCACCGGTGTCCGGCTGGGAGACCAGGAGGGCATCCGTGTCCACCCCGAGCCGCTTGGCGTACTCGGGATCGAGCGCGTGCTCCGCGTCGATGAAGGCGGCGATACCGCCGTTGCGCTGGGCGCTGGCGACGGCGTGGAGTGCGACGGTGGTCTTACCCGAGGACTCCGGCCCGTAGATCTCGACGACCCTTCCACGGGGAAGCCCGCCGATACCGAGCGCGGCGTCCAGCGCGATGGAACTGGTCGAGATGGTCTCGATGGGCGCCCTGGTCTCGTCACCGAGACGCATCACGGAACCCTTGCCGTACTGCTTGTCGATCTGAGCGAGAGCTGCTTCGAGGGCTTTCTCGCGGTCTGGAGCGGCCATTCTTCACCTCGGTTGTCCATGGCCGTGAGGCCTGTTTACGTGTTCATTGTCGACTGTAGGAGTCTGCGCCGACAGTTTGAGGTGGGCCTACCGCTATGTGTACAAGAGCGCTCCGCCTCCAGCATCATTCTATCGCGATCCGAACAGATATTCGATTATCCAGCACCTCTCCCGCGTGTTCGCCGACGGTCCGGGCGGTGTCAGCGCGGCTTCACGTCCCGGCCCAGCCAGCGGTCCCGGGGGACGTCCTGGGCGCGACACACCGCCTCCCACACGGCTTTCGGATCCAGTCCCGCCGACAGCGCCTCGGACGCGGTCCTGTCTCCGAGCTGGTCCACCACGAGGTCACGGGCGAGGGTGCGGGAATACCGCTCCCCGAACTCGTCGTCCATCAACCGCCAGAAATCGCTCAACCGCATGTCCAGTTCCCTGCCGTTCCTGTTCGACGGCGCCCGCATGCCCTGCGGCGCCCTCTCCATTGTGGCCGCCCGCACCGTCCGCGTGCAGCATCGACCGGTGTGAGGCCCGACCGTCTCACCACGACGGGAGGCTGCGCCGCCGGTCCGTGCAGCGCCGTGGTGCTCCCGGCGATCCGGCAGGCGACGGAGTCGCGGCGGGTCGCCGGAGGTCGCCGGATATCGGCCGGCGTCGCATGGTGCCCGCCGGGAACCGGAACCCTACAATTGGCCCATGAACGCGAAGCCGAGCATCACCGACCCCGGCCCGGGCCTGGCGCCCTATCCCGGCGACGACGCCGACACCGATGCCGCCATCGAAGCGCTCGAGCAACAACTGAGCATGCTGTGGCGGCGCGCCCGGTCGAACTCCTACAAGGTCGCGCGCCGCGTGCACCCGGACATGGAACCGGCGGCCTACGGCCTGCTCGTGATCCTGCAGCGGGAGGGGTCGATGCGCCTGACGGACATCGCGGCGAGCGTCGGGGTGGGCAAGCCCTCGGTCAGTCGCCAGATCGCGATGCTGGAGCAGCTCGGCCTGGTCCAGAAGGAAGCGGACCCGCTCGACGGGCGGGCACAGTCCATCTCGCTCACGGACGCCGGCACCAGCCAGCTGGTCGCGGCGCAGTCGGCCAGGAAGCAGGCGTTCCACCAGCTCATGGAGGACTGGGACGTCGACGACCTCACGCGTCTGGGGACCCTCATCGCCCAGCTCAACAGCACGTACACCAAGGACAACTGGTAACGGACAGCAGGAAGGCCCGTCCCTCGTGGGACGGGCCTTCCTTGCCGTGGGGTGGCTAGCGGTTCGTCGCCGCGAGCCCCCGACGGAAGTCGTCGTTCAGTCCGTCGCTGAGGTCGTCACCGAACTCACGCGCGAATTCCTGGGGGACGGTATCCGGGATGGATACGCCTTCTGCTTCTGCCAGCCGGTCGCTGACTTCCCGCAGCATCGAGGAGAGCGGCACCTCGAGTGCACTGCAGATTGATGAGAGGAGTTCAGAGGATGCTTCCTTCTGTCCACGCTCGACCTCACTGAGGTATCCGAGGGAAACCCTCGCACTGTGCGACACCTCACGCAGGGTACGGCCCTGGCGCTGGCGGACGTCCCGAAGGACATCGCCGATCTCATGGCGAAGTACGACCATTTTGCGCTCCTTGGGCTTGCGTTGTGCATCATCTGCCAACCCCACATCACGCCAACGGACCACGCCGTTTACGGACACGGGCTGCTTTACCATCTGTATCGCCTTGCTCCCTCATAGATGCGGCACCGCCGTGATCGACGAGCGCCCCGTGATGATGACCTGCCCGATCTGCTTGAGCCTGAGTCGCCAACCCTATCAACGGCCGGCAGTGTTTATAACTCACCCCGTGGACGGTTTGTTCCCCCGGAGAGTTCCCCGAGAAGTTCCGCGAGGACAGCTTCGAGGGTCGCGGCGCGGATGTCGTCACGCCCGCCGTGGAAGTGGTGTTCGAAGCTCCTCGTCCCGGATGACGTCGAGATCGCCGTGAAGACGGTGCCCACGGGCTTGCCCTGGTGGGCAGACGGGCCGGCCACTCCGGTGGTGGCGACGCCGATGTCGGCGACGAGGGCGAGCCGGGCCCCCTCGGCCATGGCCGCCGCGACGCGGGGATCGACGGCTCCGACGGCGGCCAGCAGATCAGGGTCCACGCCGAGCAGATTCTGCTTGACCTCGACCTGGTAGGCGACTACACCGCCCTGCAGGACGGACGAGGCCCCGGGCACATCTGCCAGTGCCGATGCGACCAGGCCGGCGGTCAGGGATTCGGCGGTCGCGACCGTCAGCCCGCGCCGCGTTGCGAGGGCGACGACCTCGGCGGCGGGGGTGTAGCTCACGGAGCGTCCCCTGCTGCTCCCCCCGCGACCGGCCGCACCAGGACGAGGAGTCCGTCACCCGTCGGGGCGGGCGAGGACGCGGCCGCGGTCACCGGCGGGCCTGCGCGCGGAGGCGGATCGCCTGGAGGATGTAGTCGACCCCCGTCACGACGGTGATCACGAGCGCTGCGGCCATGACCGCCGCGGCGACCCACCAGGCCCAGTCGCCGAGGAGCGCCTGCAGCGGGACCAGGAACAGGAGGATCGCGACCGTCTGGACGACCGTCTTCAGCTTCCCGCCGCGCGAGGCGGGCATCACGCCGTAGCGGATCACCGCGAAGCGGAGCAACGTGATACCGAGCTCCCGCACCAGGATGACGATCGTGACCCACCACCACAGTTCGTCGAGCACGGAGAGCAGGATCAGCGCGGAACCGATCAGGAGCTTGTCGGCGATCGGATCGGCGATCTTGCCGAAGTCCGTGATGAGGCCCCTGCTCCGGGCGAGGTCGCCGTCGAGCTTGTCCGTGTAGATCGCGACGGCGAACGTCGCGACGGCGAGCCAGCGGAAGAGGCCGGCCCGGCCGTCGTCGAGCAGGAGGAACCAGATGAAGAAGGGGACCAGCAGGATGCGCACGACCGTCAGGACGTTCGCGATGTTCAGTACCGGCACCGCCGGGGAGGGGGAGCTGTTCACGGTGTCAGGCTACCTGCCGGTGAGGTTCCAGGCGTCGGTGTCGCCGTCCGCGTCGTCGTCCGAGCCGTCAACACCGTCGTGGTAGTCGACGGCCTGTGCCCTGGAGGCGAGGTCGTCGGCGACGAGGTCGATCGGGGCCTGGGCCGGGCGGGGCGCGGACGCGGCCTGCGACGCCGGTTCGTCCCCCCGCATCGCCGCGAGAACGGGCTCGAGGTCGTCCGGCTTCACGAGGACGTCGCGGGCCTTGGAGCCCTCCGAGGGGCCGACGACGCCGCGCGACTCGAGCAGATCCATGAGCCTGCCCGCCTTGGCGAAGCCGACGCGCAGCTTGCGCTGCAGCATCGACGTCGAGCCGAACTGGGTGGTGACCACCAGTTCGGTGGCCTGCAGCAGGACGTCGAGATCGTCCCCGATGTCGTCGTCGATCTGCTTCTTCGGCGCGTCGACCGCAACGTCCTCGCGGTACACCGCCTGCAGCTGGCCCTTGACGTGCTCGACGACGCGGTGGATCTCCGACTCCGTGACCCACGCGCCCTGCACGCGCATCGGCTTGGACGCACCCATCGGCAGGAACAGCGCGTCGCCCTGGCCGATCAGCTTCTCCGCGCCCGGCTGGTCGAGCACCACGCGGGAGTCCGTCACGGACGACGTCGCGAAGGCCATGCGGGAGGGCACGTTGGCCTTGATCAGGCCTGTCACGACGTCGACCGAGGGGCGCTGCGTCGCCAGCACGAGGTGGATGCCCGCGGCACGCGCGAGCTGCGTGATGCGGACGATCGAGTCCTCGACGTCGCGGGGGGCGACCATCATGAGGTCGGCGAGCTCGTCGACGATGACCAGGAGGTACGGATACGGCCGGACGACGCGCTTGGAGCCCTCGGGCGGCACCACCTTGCCGTTGCGGACAGCCTTGTTGAAGTCGTCGATGTGCTTGTAGCCGTAGTTGGCGAGGTCGTCGTAGCGCGTGTCCATCTCGCGGACCACCCACTGCAGTGCCTCGGCGGCCTTCTTCGGGCTGGTGATGATCGGCGTGATGAGGTGCGGGACCCCCTCGTACGCGGTCAGTTCCACACGTTTGGGGTCCACCATGACCATCCGCACCTCGTCCGGAGTGGACCGCATGAGGATGGAGGTGATCATCGAGTTGACGAAGGAGGACTTGCCAGCGCCCGTGGCACCGGCCACGAGGAGGTGGGGCATCTTGGCGAGATTCGCGACGACGAACCCACCCTCGACGTCCTTGCCGACGCCCATGACCATCGGATGGTCCGTCTTCCGCGCGTTGCCGGAGCGGAGCACGTCACCGAGGGAGACGGTCTCGCGGTCCGTGTTGGGGATCTCGATGCCGATGGCGGACTTGCCGGGGATGGGCGAGAGGATGCGGACGTCGGAGGACGCGACCGCATAGGAGATGTTCTTGGACAGCGCCGTGACCCGCTCCACCTTGGTGCCCGGCGCGAGTTCGATCTCGTAGCGCGTGACCGTCGGACCACGCGAGAATCCGGTGACCTTGGCGTCGACGTTGAACTGGTCCATGGTGTGCGTCAGGGCGGCGACGACGGCGTCGTTGGCCTCCGAGCGCTCCTTCGGCGGGGTGCCTGCCGGCAGGTAGTCCGACGGCGGCAGGGTGTAGGCGACATCCCCGGCGAGCTGCAGCTGCTCGGTGCGCTGCGGGATCGGCGTCGGCGGCACCTGCGGCTGCACCGGGGTCGACGGGACGATCAGCGCCTTCGCCGCCGGGACGACGTCGATGGCTTCGGTGGCCCCCTCGGGCGCGCGCTCCGGTGCCTCGGTGGCCGGCAGGCGGGCGGCGTTCGATCGCTTCAGCTCCTCGGCGGCGAGCTCCTGCTTGGTCGGGCGGCGGACGCCCGGGGGCACGGCGGCCTCGGCCTCGCGGGCGCGGCGCTCCTCGTCCTCGATGACGGCTCGCTCGAACGCCTCGTCGCCGACGTAGCCGTCGGCGTCGTACTCGCCGGGGTCCCCGGTGGCGGCGGACTGCCGGTCCTTGCCGAACAGGCGCTTGCGCTTCTTCGGCTCCTGCGCGGCGGTGGCCCCGTGCGTCTCGTAGAGGTAGCTCTGGTCGTGGCCGTCCTCGCGCCGGTGGTCGGCGGCGTCCGGGTCCTGGCCCATGAGGTGCTCGTAGAGGGTCCGCAGGCGCGAGGGGATGTGGCGGAAGGGTGTGGCGGTGACGATCAGCAGGCCGAGGAAGATCGCCATGGTGAGCACGAGGGCGACGGGCCAGGCCGTGAGGACACTGCTGAGGGGTCCGGCGACGACGAAGCCGGCCACTCCCCCGGCGCGCCACAGCGCGTCCAGTCCTGCCGCGAGGCCGGGCTGGCCACCGACGAGGTGCGCGATGCCCGAGCCGGCGAAGAGGATGACGAGCTGTCCGATGGCGATGCGGTTGTTGGCCCGGTGGCGTTCCGGGTACCGGAAGAGCCGGACGGCGCCGATACCGAGCATGAACGGCACGAGCAGGGCCATCCAGCCGAACGTCCCCCCGGCGGCCGCGTGGACGATGTCGGCCGGCGTCCCGGTCAGGGCCCACCATTCGACGGCTGCGACGGCCAGTGCCAGCAGGAGGAGGAAGAACCCGGTGCCGTCACGGCGGAGGTCGCGCTCCGGTTCGACGTGGTGCCCGAAGGTGCGGACACCCGACCCGACGATACGCGCCGTGCCCATCCAGACGGCCCGGACGGCCCGCAGCGGCAGCGCCAGGCGGTCTTCGTGCTGCGGCTCCGGAGTGACCGGGACCTGCCGGGTCTTCGCCGTCGGGCGCTGGGTGTCCTTGGCGGGCGCCTTGGCCCGGCCGGTCCCCGCAGCGGCGGAGGCTCCCTTGCCGCGGGTCTGGTGCTGGCCCCGCGGGGCAGGGGACGTTCGAGTGGCCATGATCCTCACGGTACCGGACCGCGCCGCCGAAGCGTCGGATTCCCGCACCCACGGGACCCGGCACCCGGCCCTCACGGAACCCGGGACCCGACACCGGCACCCGACACCGGCACCCGGCACCCGGGACGCCGCACCCGGTCGAGCTTCGCTGCGGTGGACCCGCCTGCCGTCAGGCCTCGAGGACCACCGGGATGATCATGGGCCTGCGGCGGTACCGGCGGTTGACCCAGGTCCCGATGATGCGCCGGACCACCTGCTGCAGCTGGTACGTGGTGTGGTCCGTGGTGTTCATCACGGCTTCTTCGAGTGCCTGGTTGATCTTCGGCTTGATCTCGTCGAACACGGAGTCGTCCTCCGCGAAGCCCCGCGCGTGGATGTCGGGGCCGGAGACGACCTTCCCCGTGGTCCGGTTGACGACGGTGATGATCGAGATGAATCCCTCCTCGCCGAGGATCCGCCGGTCCTTGAGGTCGGCGTCCGTGATCTCGCCGACGCTGGAGCCGTCCACGTACACGAAGCCGCACTCCACGGCGCCGACCACGCGCGCCCTGCCGTCCACGAGATCGACCACGGAGCCGTCGTCCGTCAGGAGCACGTTGGAGGCCGGGACGCCGGTCTGCTGGGCCAGCTTCCCGTTCGCGATGAGGTGGCGCGTCTCGCCGTGCACGGGCATCACGTTCTTCGGCCGGAGGATGTTGTAGCAGTAGAGGAGCTCGCCCGCTGCGGCGTGCCCGGAGACGTGCACCTTCGCGTTCCCCTTGTGGATGACGTCAGCGCCGAGCTTCAGCAGGCCGTTGATGACGCGGTAGACGGCGTTCTCGTTGCCCGGGATAAGCGAGGACGCGAGGATCACGGTGTCACCCTTGCCGACGGTGATGCGGTGGTCCCCGTTGGCCATGCGCGACAGCGCGGCCATCGGTTCACCCTGGGAGCCCGTGGACATGAGGACCACGCGGTCGTCCGGCAGGTCGTCGACGTTCTTGATGTCGACGAGGATCCCGTCCGGCACCTTGAGGTAGCCGAGCTTCGCGGCGATGGCCATGTTGCGGACCATCGACCGGCCGGCGAAGCAGACGAACCGGCCGTGGGCGTGTGCGGCGTCGATGACCTGCTGCACGCGGTGCACGTGCGAGGAGAAGGATGCGACGATGATGCGCTTGCGGACCTGCCCGAAGAGGTTCTCGAGGACCGGGCCGATCTCGCGCTCCGCCGTCGTGAAGCCGGGGACGTCCGCATTGGTGGAGTCCACCATGAAGAGGTCCACGCCCTCCTCGCCGAGGCGGGCGAAGGCGCGGAGGTCCGTGATGCGGCCGTCGAGGGGCAGCTGGTCCATCTTGAAGTCACCGGTGTGGAGGACGTTGCCGGCCTCCGTGCGGATGAAGACCGCCAGCGCGTCCGGGATGGAGTGGTTGACCGCCACGAACTCGCACTCGAAGGGGCCGAACTGCTCGATCTGCCCCTCGGACACCGTCAGGGTGTAGGGGCGGATCCGGTGTTCCTGCAGCTTGGCCTCGACGAGCGCGAGGGTGAGCTGCGAGCCGATGACCGGGATGTCGGCCTTGAGGCGCAGCAGGTACGGGACGGCGCCGATGTGGTCCTCGTGGCCGTGCGTGAGGACCAGCCCGACGACGTCGTCGAGCCTGTCCTCGATGTAGGAGAAGTCCGGCAGGATCAGGTCGACGCCGGGCTGGGTCTCCTCGGGGAAGAGAACGCCGCAATCGACGATCAGCAGCTTGCCCCCGATCTCGAACACGGCCATGTTCCGGCCGATCTCCCCCAGCCCGCCGAGCGGGACGATCCTCAGCGTGCCGGCCTCGAGTGCCGGTGGCAGGGTGCGCAGTGCGGGCCCGACCCCGGCGGCGTCACTCATGCGCCTGCGCCCGGGTGCGCGCCGGCCGGGGACAGGTCCCACCCCGCCTCGGCGAGATCCGCGAGGATCGGGCCGAGCTCCTGCTCGTCGGCCTGGACGAGGGGCATGCGCACGACGGCGTTCGCCAGGACCCCCTGCAGGTGCAGGATGTGCTTGGCGGAGACCGCACCGGGGATGTGCGTCATGACGGCGCGGATCACGGGGTCGAGCTCGAAGTGGATGCGCCGGGCCTCCACGAAGTCCCCGGCGGCCGCCGCGTCCACCAGCGCCCGGAAGCCGGCCGTCGCGACGTGGGCGCTGACGCTGACCACGCCGACCGCTCCGGCCGCCATCCAGGGCAGGGTCAGGCCGTCGTCGCCGGAGTACACGTCGAGGTCTGTGGAGGCGAGGACCCTGGTGATCGCCGCGAAGTCCGCCTTGGCGTCCTTGAGGGCGCCAATCCTCGGATTCTCCGCGAGCCGGATCATGGTCTCGGTGGTGATGGGGATGGCCGAGCGGCCGGGGATGTCGTAGATCATGATGGGGAGGTCCGAGGCCGCCGCGACGGCGTCGAAGTGCGCGATCACCCCGGCCTGGGTGGGCTTGTTGTAGTACGGCGTCACGACGAGCTGCGCATGGGCCCCTGCCCGCTCCGCACGGCGCGCCATCTCCACCGAGTGCGAGGTGTGGTTCGTCCCGGTCCCGGCGATCACGCGGGCGCGGTCCCCGACGGTCTCCACGACCACGCGGTAGAGGTCCTCCTTCTCGGAGTCCTCCAGCGTCGAGGTCTCCCCCGTGGTCCCCGAGACCACCAGTCCGTCGCAGCCGTCGTCCACGAGCTTCGAGGCGAGGGCGGCGGTGGCGTCGAGGTCGACGGCGCCGTCGGCGGTGAACGGCGTGACCATGGCGGTCACGAGGGTGCCGAAGGGAGGGGTGCTCGAGGGGGTGTCAGCCATGGATGAAACGTTACCCGTTCGGGCGGCGCCCGGTGGGACCCGACGGGACCGCCCGGGGCCTGTGGGACCATGACAGCATGCAGACGACGGCCGCGCCGCGGCGCCTCACCGGGATCGACGCGGCCCGCGGCGTGGCGCTGTTCGGGATGATGAGCACGCACATCCTGCCGCTGTACGCACCCGGGAGCACGACCGCCACCTGGACCGCCCTGGTCTTCTCCGGACGTGCCTCCGGCCTGTTCGCGGTCATCGCGGGGATCGGGCTGGCGCTGCTCACCGGCGGGCGCTCGCCGCACCGCGACCGCACGCTCTCCGCCGACCGGACCGGGATCGCGGTGCGCGCCCTGCTCATCGCGCTGACCGGCCTGATCCTGGGCGGGGTCGAGACGAACATCGCGATCATCCTCTTCCACTACGGCGTGCTGTTCCTCCTCGCCCTTCCCTTCGTGGGCCTCCGGCTGCGTGCACTGGCCGCCTGGACCGTCGGGTGGCTCGTCCTCGCGCCCGTCGCGGCCTACCTGCTGCGGCCCGTCGTCACGGCGGGTGTCGATCCCCCGACCCTCGGCGGCAATCCGGTCTTCGACCACTTCCTCGTACCGCAGACCCTTGCCGCGGACATCATGCTCACTGGCTACTACCCGGCACTGCAGTGGCTCGGCTTCATCCTCGTGGGGCTGGTCATCGGGCGGCTGGACCTCCGCCGACTGCCCGTGCAGCTCGGCCTCCTCGGGGGAGGCGTCGCCGCCGCGATCGGGGCCAAGCTCCTCAGCGCACAGCTGCTCGGGGCGGGCGGCCTCGCCGCCATCCTCGGGACCCCGGACGGCGCCAGGTATCCGCTGGAGGCCATGCTCGACGTCGGTCTCGCGGGGATCGACCAGTCCGGGTCCTGGTGGTGGCTCGCGGTCAGCGCTCCCCACTCCGGCTCGAGCCTCGACCTGGTGCACGTGTCCGGAGCCGCCGCGGCCGTCGTCGCCGTCTGCCTCCTGCTGACGCGCCGCATCCCGCAGGCGCTCCTGCCGCTCTCGGCGCCGGGGGCCATGACGCTGACCCTCTACAGCCTCCACATCTGCGTCATGAGCTGGGCCGACCAGCTGACTCCGCTCCCGGATCCCCTGCAGCTCTTCTGGCTCCAGCTGGCCGCCGCCGTCGCCGTCGGCATCCTGTTCCAGCGCGTCGGCTCACGCGGGCCCCTGGAACTCATCGCGTCGGGGGCGGCCAACGCGGCACGCGACGGTCGCATCGAAGCACGCCGCTGAGGCGCGGGGGCTCCGATCCCCCGGTCACGGTCCGTGCCGCCGACGACGTCAGGGCGCGGTGGCCGCGCCGTGCTGCCGGTGGAGCTTCGCGGCCTCGCGCATCGCGCGCCGGGCCCGCTTGCGGTCCCCGGCCGCGTCGTAGGCGCAGGAGAGCCTGAACCAGCTGCGCCAGTTCTCCGGGTCGGACTCGACCTCGGCCTGGTAGGCGGGGAAGGCCTCGTCGGCCGCGGAGCGGACGATGCGCCCGGCAGGAGTCCTCGGCAGGTCGTCGACCGGTAGACCGCCCTCGCGGTCGAGCTGCCGCGCCATGCGCTGGGTCTGAGCACCGAACAGCAGTTCGCGGATCAGTGCCCACGCCCCGATACACGGCAGGAGCAGGTACCCCGCGCCGATCGCCTTGGCCACGGGCTCGGGGTCGCCGAGCAGCAGGAAGCTGCGCTGGAAGGCGACCGCGAGCCAGAACACGAGCAGGGCCGTCACCAGCAGGACGCCGAGCTTGACCTTGTGCCGGCGGTAGAGGTCCACGGCGTTCACGATCGTCCGCCGGTCTGCAGGTCGAGGTAGCCGTCGAGGCCGACGGTCAACCCCGGATGCCCGGCCACGGAGCGGATGCCGAGGAGGACGCCCGGCATGAAGGACGCACGGTCGTAGGAGTCGTGCCGGATGGTCAGCTGCTCCCCCGGACTGCCGAGCAGCACCTCCTGGTGCGCCGTGAGTCCCCGGAGCCGGACGGAGTGCACGGGGACGCCGTCCACGCGGGCACCGCGGGCCCCGTCGAGCTCGTCGCGCGTCGCGTCCGGCGCCAGGGGCACCCCCGCGGCGGCCCGCGCCGAGGCGATGAGCTGCGCGGTCCGCGCGGCCGTGCCCGACGGCGCGTCCACCTTGTCCGGGTGGTGCAGCTCGATGATCTCGACGGATTCGAAGTACCGGGCCGCGGTGGCGGCGAACGCCGATGCGAGAACGGATCCGAGGGCGAAGTTCGGCGCGATGAGGACTCCCGTCGCTGGGCTGCCGGCCAGCTGGGCCTCGAGCTCGGCGAGCCGGTCGGCGGTCCAGCCGGTGGTCCCCACCACGGCGTGCATGCCGTGGTCGACGAGGAACCGCACGTTCGACGCCGTGGCCTCGGGCACGGTCAGGTCGACGACGACGGCGGCACCGGCGGAGACGAGGGACTCGAGCGGGTCGCTGCTGCCGAGGGCGGCCACGAGGTCGAGGTCGGGCGCCGCCCCGATGGCGCGGACCGCCTCGGAACCCATGCGTCCACGGGCGCCGAGGACGGCGACGGGCAGGAGTTCGGTCATGCCCTCCAGCCTACTGTCACGCCCCGGCGCCGACCCATTCCACGGTGCCGTCCGTGAAGAACTGCTCCTTCCAGATGGGCACCTTCTCCTTGACCAGGTCCACGAGGTCCGAGCAGGCCCGGAACGCCTCACCGCGGTGGGCGGCCCCGACGGCGGCCACCAGGGCCTGGTCGCCGATGTCGAGGGGACCCACGCGGTGCGCCACCCAGATGCGGATGCCCTCGTGCCGGGCCGCGATCTCCTCGGCGACCTCACGGATGATGCGCTCCGCGCTCGGGTGCGCGGAGTAGCTCAGGGACGTCACGCCCTTGCCGCCGTCGTGGTCCCGCACCACACCGCTGAAGCCGACGACGGCACCGCAGAACGGAGAATCGACGGCGGCGTATGCCTCCTCGGGGGCGATCGGCGATGCTGCGACGGCTGCGTGGACGACGTCACCGGTGGTCATTGCGGCCCTCCAACTGGGAGCAGATGTGGTTGATCAGGGGGGAGAGCACGGAGAGCCCGTCACGGACCCCGCCGGGCGAACCGGGCAGGTTGAGCACGAAGGTGCTGCCGGCGGTGCCTGCCAGGCCACGGCTCAGCACGGCCGTCGGCACCTTCTCCTCACCGGCGCGCCGGATGGCCTCCACGATGCCGGGGAGGCTGCGCGTCAGGTAGGGCGCCGTCTGCTCCGGCGTGGCGTCGTCGGGGCTGAGGCCCGTGCCGCCGCTCGTGATCAGCACGGCGGGGCGTGCCTCCAGGGCAGCGCCGATGGCGGTCCCCACGGCGTCGCCGTCCGGGACCACCACGGCGTCCGCGACGGCGAACCCGTGCTCGTAGAGCCACGCGGCGATGGCGGGGCCGCACTCGTCCTCGTAGGTACCGGCGGCGGCGCGCGTGGAGGCGATGACCACGGCTGCGGTGCGGAGACCCGTCATGCCGTCCAGTCCCCGCTCTTCCCGCCGGACTTGGACACCACGCGCGTCCCGTTGATCACGGCACGCTTGTCCACGGCCTTGATCATGTCGTAGAGCGTCAGGGCCGCGACGGACGCGGCGGTGAGCGCCTCCATCTCGACCCCAGTGAGCGCCGTGGTCCTGACCAGCGCGAGGACCCTGACGGTGCCGCCGTCCGGCTCGAAGTCGACCGTCACCTTCGACAGGGGCAACGGGTGGCACAGCGGGATCAGGGTGGAGGTCTGCTTGGCCGCCATGATGCCGGCCACGCGGGCGACGGCGAGGGCGTCACCCTTCGGCAGAGTCCCGTCCGCAATCAGGGCCACGACGTCGGCCGTGGTCTCGAGCGTTGACTCGGCGACGGCCTCGCGGACGGTCGGCTGCTTGCCGGAGACGTCGACCATATGGGCGGTCCCGTCTGCCCGCACGTGGGACAGTGCCGGGGACGCGGCCCATGGGCCTCCGGTATCGGGAGGTGCTGGTGTGCTCATCGAGGAGTCCTTTCTGCGGATCCCATTCAATCAGTCCGTGACGCTCGCCGGTTCGGCGTCCTCGAGGACGAGGACGTCCTCGACGGCGAACGGGTCCGTGGGGACGGGTCCCATGAGGGTCACCTGCACCCTGTCCCCCTCCTGCAGGATGTCCACGCCCTCGGGCACGTGGACCAGGCAGTTCGACGCCGCGAGGGCGCGGAGGAGGTGGGAGCCCGGTCCGCCGATGAGTGCCACCCTGCCTCCACGGAACAGCCCGCGCCGCAGCTGGTGCTTGCCCTCGGGGCTGGTGAGCCCCTCGGTCAGGACGGCGTCGAGGACGGGCCGTGCTGCCGGGAGGCCGGTGAGCTGCTGGAGGGCGGGCCGCAGGAACATCTCGAAGGAGACGAGCGCGCTGACCGGGTTGCCGGGGAATCCGAGGAAGGGGATCCCCGAGAGCGTCCCGTGCGCCTGCGGCCCTCCGGGCTGCATCGCGACCGACGAGAATTCGACACTGCTGTCAGCCAGGGCCTGCTTCACCACCTCGTAGGCCCCCTGGCTGATGCCGCCGGTGCTGAGGACCAGGTTGGTGCTTCCCGCGGCGATACCGGCGAGTGCTTCCCGGAGGACGGCGGGGTCGTCACCGAGGAGGCGGTGGCGGGTGACGGCGACCCCGGCCTCGGTCAGGGCGGACTCCAGCAAGGTGCTGTTGGCGTCGTAGATGGTGCCGGGAGCGAGCGGTGTCCCGGGCTCCGCCACCTCGTCACCGGTGGACAGCAGCAGGACCCGGAAGCGCGGCCGGACGGGCACGCGTCCGACGCCGCAGGCCGCGAGCAGTCCGAGGTGCGCGGGCCCCAGCAGTGTTCCGGCGGTCAGCGCGGTGGCCCCCTCGGCGATGTCGCTCCCGGCCCGTCGCACGTACTGGCCGGCAGGGATGCCCGCCGGGAGGGCGACCGTCACCGCGGCACCGGGCCGGGCGAGATCGGCTGCAGTGTGGAACCGGGGTGGGACCGCCCGCTCGATGGGCACGACGGCGGCGGCGCCGGTGGGCAGCATGGCCCCCGTCATGATCGGGGCGGCCGTGCCGGGCCGCAGGTCGGCCGGCACGGAACCGGCCGCGATCGCGTCGGTGACGGCGAGATGGGACGGATCCTCGAGATCGGCGGCATGGACCGCGTACCCGTCCATCTGGGAGTTGTCGAACGGCGGGAGGCTGACCGGAGCCGGGACGTCGGTGGCCAGGGACCGGCCGAGGGCGTCGGCGAGCGGGAGGATCTCCGGCGCTCCGGCATCGTACCCGCTGCTCCAGCGCAGGAGGCCGGCGACGGCGGCCTGGTGTTCGGCGACGGTTCTTCTCATCAGTGCCTCCGCTGAGCCGGACGCCGCCCCGCGCGGGACCGCCGTCCCTGTAAGAGCCACGGGAGGCGGTCGGGCGCCGGGGAGGCGGGTGGTCTAGGTCACCGTGAACGTTACCGTGTGCAGGCCCTCGGCCCCGTCAGGCGCCGGAGCCACGTCGGCGTCCGACTGCACGTCGCCCTCACGATCCACCGCCCGCGACTGGACGGTGTGCGAGCCGGCCGCCAGGGCCAGCGTCGCGCTGTAATGGCACCACGTGTCCACGGAGATCGCCGTCGCGAGGACCGCGCGCTGCCAGGGACCGCCGTCGACCCTCACCTCGACGGCCTCGACACCGCGATGCTGAGCCCATGCGACCCCCGCGACGACGACGTCCCCCGCCGGCACATCGGCGTTCGGACGCGGCACGTCGACCCGCGAGGAGGTCTTCACGGGGCCGCGCTCGGACCAGCCCCGCGTGGACCAGTACGCCTTCTCGTCGGCGAACCGGGTCACCTGGAGCTCGCTCACCCACTTCGTGGCGGAGACGAAGCCGTAGAGCCCGGGGACCACGAGGCGGACCGGGAAGCCGTGCTCGACCGGCAGCGGTTCGCCGTTCATCCCCACGGCGATCAGCGCGTCGCGGCTGTCGGTGAGCGCCTCCAGCGGGGTGCCCGCGGTGAAGCCGTCGACGCTGCGGGACAGCACCATGTCCGCCTCCGGCCGGACCCCCGCGCGGGCGAGGAGCTCCCGCACCGGCCAGCCCAGCCACCGTGCAGTGCCGGTCAGGCCTCCGCCCACCGTGTTCGAGACGCAGGCCAGGGTGACGTGGCGCTCGATGAGCGGCAGTGCGAGGAGCTCGTCGAAGGTGATCTCCACCTCCCGGTCCACGAGACCGGTGACCCGGAGTGTCCACCCGGCGGGATCCACCACGGGGACGACGAGCGCGGTATCGATCCGGTAGAAGTCGTCCGCATCGGTCACCAGCTCGCTAATGCCGGGGATCTCCAGCTCCGCGCCCTCCGGGACGAACGATCCCTCGGGGCGCGGGGGTGCTGCCGGTTCCGTCGGCGCGGGCAGGGTGATGGACGAGCGCTGCCGGGTGACGGTCGACTGCGAGGACCGGACTCCGGTCGCCGCGGCACCGGTGGCGGCCACGACGACGGCGGTGCCGCCCGCACCCTGCAGGAACCGGCGCCGGGCCGGGGACCTGTCGGTCGTGGCTGCTCCGTCGGCGCCCTGCTGCCACGCCCTGAGGGCGCGGACCAGCGCGTCGAGCACGAGGACGGCCACCAGTGCCGCCACGACCGGTGCGACGAAGGAGATCAGGGAGGACTGCGGACGGGAGGCCACCGCCAGCGCGCCGACCGCGCCGAAGCCGGCGACCACCGCCCGTCCGGCGAAGCGCCTGCGGTACTCGAGCACGCCGGCGGCGAGGGCGAGCAGGGCGATGAGGACCGCGATGGTCACGAGGAACACCGCCTTGTCGGCGGTACCGAACCAGGCGATGGCCCAGTCCTTCACCCCGGGCGGAAGGCCGTCGATCACCGCGGACCCGACGGCACTGACAGGCGTGACGGAGGGGCTCAGCGCCGCTGCGGACAGCTCCCCGCCGATCACGCCCAGCCCCACCGCCAGCGCTCCGGAGACTGCTGCCCATGTCCGCCGCCGCATACCGGTGCCTTCCGTCCGGGCCCCGGGCGGCAAGGTGCCGGCCGCTATGGTCCTCCCGATACACGCGTGCCGCCGTCACCGGGTTCCCCGTCCCCCGCCGCCGTCCCCTACCTCCCCGGAGGTGGCGGCGGAAGGCCCGCCCCGCACGGGCTGCCGGGTAGGGGCCGGAGGCGGCGAGGGCGTACCCTCGAACCATGGGAACCGACATGGGCATGCCGAGCGCCGCCCCCGTCGTCCCGGCAGCGGGATTGATGGACACCCACGGCCGGCAGGCCACGGACATGCGCCTCTCACTCACCGACAAGTGCAATCTGCGCTGCACCTACTGCATGCCCGCGGAGGGCCTCAACTGGCTGCAGAAGGACCAGGTGCTGTCCCGGGTCGAGATCGTCCGGCTGGTCCGCATCGGCGTCGACCGCCTCGGCATCAGGGAGCTCCGGCTGACCGGCGGTGAGCCCCTCGTCCGGGCGGACCTGCTCGACATCATCCGGGAGATCAGGGCGAACCACCCGGATCTGCCCATCTCCATGACGACCAACGCGCTCGGCCTGGACCGACGCGCCGTGCAGCTCAAGGAGGCCGGGCTGACGCGCATCAACGTCTCGATGGACTCGCTGCACGCGGAGACCTTCGCCCAGCTGACACGCCGCCCCTTCCTCGACCGTGTCCTGAAGGGCATCGAGGCCGCCGCGGACGCCGGACTGGGCCTCGTCAAGATCAACGCCGTCCTCATGCGCGGCATCAACGACCACGAGGCACCCGATCTGGTCGAGTGGGCGGTGAGCCGCGGCTTCGAGCTGCGCTTCATCGAGCAGATGCCGCTCGACGCGGACCATGGCTGGACCAAGGAGGGCATGGTCACGGCTGCGGAGATGCGGGAGCTCGTCGAGACCCGCTTCGTCCTCACCCCGGATCCGCGCAACCGCGACGGCGCCCCCGCCGAGCGGTGGGAGGTCAGGTCGAAGGACGCTCCCGACGTCGTCCTGGGGACCGTGGGCATCATCGCGTCCGTCACCGAGCCGTTCTGCGCCGACTGCCGCCGCACGCGCGTCACAGCGGAGGGCAAGATCATGAGCTGCCTCTTCTCCCGCGAGGAGACCGACCTCCGTGACCTGCTCCGCTCGGACGCGGACGACGACGCCGTCGCGCAGCGCTGGCGCGATGCCATGTGGCTGAAGCCCAAGGCGCACGGCATGGGGCACACGGGACTCGGTGCGGACGGCTTCGTCCAGCCCGACCGGTCGATGAGTGCCATCGGTGGCTGAGGTCCTCGTACGCTACTTCGGGGCGGCGAAGGCCGCGTCAGGCGTCGACCAGGAGCAGCTGCCCGCCGGACGTCCCCTGGCGGAACTGCTGGTGGATCTCCGCGGCAGGTCCGGCCCACCAGGCTCCCCCTCGCTCGCAAAGGTCCTCGACCGCAGCAGCTACCTGCTCAACGAGATCGCGGTTCGTGACCACGCCACGGTCCTCCGGCCCGACGACGTCCTCGACATCCTGCCGCCGTTCGCCGGCGGCTAGCCGGGACCACCGGCTGTCGGGCGCACCCCTGCGCCCCCCTGCCGCGTCAGCGCGTGCCGACGGGACGACTCCCCCTCAGCCCTCGTGTTCGGCGAAATCCGCCTCGGTGTCGAAGGGACCGACGACGACGGTGGTGCGGGGCGCTGCCGCCAGCTCGCGGGCCAGGTCCCGGACATCCTCCGCCGTGACGGCCCTGATGCGTTCGAGCGAGGCATCCATGTCCACGAACTCCCCCGACACGAGCTCCGAGCGGCCGAGGCGGGACATGCGGGAACTGCTGTCCTCGAGCGCCATCACGAGTCCACCGGAGAGCTGGCCCACGGCCTTGCGGAGCTCCTCGGCGTCGATGCCGTCCACTGCGAGCCGGTCGAGCTCGGCGCCGAGCAGCCGGATGACCTGGCCGGTCTTGGCCGGCGAGCAGCCGGCGTACATGCCGAAGTAGCCGGCGTCCGCGTACGCCGCGGAGAAGGAATAGGTGGAGTACACGAGCCCGCGCTTCTCGCGGATCTCCTGGAACAGCCTGGAGGACATCCCCCCGCCGAGCACGGCGTTCAGCACGCTCATCGCGAAACGCCGTTCGTCGGTTGCCGTCAGGGACGGGCAGCCGATCAGGATGTTCGACTGCTCGACGGCGCGGCGGATCACGTGGGTGCCGGTCGCACCGCGGACGGGGGTCGCCGTCGTCGACCGCCGGGCCACGGGCAGGGCGCCCTCGTCCAGTGACCAGCCCGCCGTCTCGAGCGCCTCCTGCACCAGACGGCAGACGACGTCGTGGTCGAGACCGCCCGCCGCGGTGACGACGATCTCCGAGGGGACGTAGTAGCGCCGGTAGTGGGCGAGCACGGAGTCCCGGGGGACGGCCATGATGGCCTCCGGGGTCCCGCCGATGGGGCGGCCGAGCGGGTGGTCCCCCAGGACGAGCTCGACGAACTTCTCGTGCGCCACGTCCCCGGGATCATCGCTGTCCATCGCGATCTCCTCGAGGATGACGTCGCGCTCCTGCTCGAGCTCCTCGGCGTCCAGCACGGCGGAGGTCACCATGTCGGCGATGACGTCGATGGCCATGGGCAGGTCGGAGTCGAGCACCCGCGCGTAGTAGCAGGTGTTCTCCTTCGCCGTCGCCGCGTTGGACTCGCCGCCCACCTCGTCGAAGGCGGACGCGATGTCCATGGCGCTCCGGCGCGCCGTGCCCTTGAAGAGCAGGTGCTCCAGGAAGTGCGTGCTGCCGTGCTGGCCCTCGGCCTCGTCGCGGGAGCCGACGCCCACCCAGAAGCCGATCGTGGCGGACCGCTGACCGGGCATGGCCTCGGTGAGCACGCGGACCCCGCCGGGCAGGACACTGCGCCGGACGACGTTGCCGCCCGGGTCTCCCGCCACGAACGAGTGGTCGGAGCCACCGCCGTCACGCGGCGTGGGCAGCAGGGGCAGGGACACTACGGAGGACAGGGACATCCTGGTCTTTCTTCTCGAGCTGTTCGGGAAAGGCAGACGGCCCCGGCGCCGACCGAGGTGATCGGTGGGCGCCGGGGCCGTACGTCGCTCAGGAGGAGCGGGCCATGCGGCTACTCGGCGTCTGCTGCCTCGGGCAGCTCGATGCCGGCATCCTCGGAGGAGTCCGCGGCCTCGTCCGCCACGACGGGCGAGAGCGAGAGCTTTCCGCGGTCGTCGATCTTGGTGATCTCGACCTGGACCTTCTGGCCCACGGAGACGACCTCGTCGACGTTGTCGACGCGCTTGCCACCGGCGAGCTTGCGCAGCTCGGAGATGTGCAGCAGGCCGTCCTTGCCCGGGGTCAGCGAGACGAAGGCGCCGAAGGTCGTGGTCTTCACGACCGTGCCCAGGTAGCGCTCGCCGATCTCGGGGACCTGCGGGTTCGCGATGGCGTTGACCGCGGCACGCGCGGCCTCGGCCGACTCACCGTTGGTCGCACCGATGAGGACGGTTCCGTCGTCCTCGATCGAGATGTCGGCGCCGGTGTCCTCCTGGATCTGGTTGATCATCTTGCCCTTGGGGCCGATGACCTCGCCGATCTTGTCCACGGGAATCTTGACCGAGATGATCCTCGGCGCGAACTCGGAGAGCTCGTCCGGGGTGTCGATCGCTGCCTGCAGGACGCCGAGGATGTGTAGGCGTGCTTCACGGGCCTGCTTCAGGGCGGCCGCGAGGACCGATGCGGGGATGCCGTCGAGCTTCGTGTCCAGCTGGATGGCCGTGACGAACTCGGACGTACCGGCGACCTTGAAGTCCATGTCGCCGAAGGCATCCTCGGCGCCGAGGATGTCCGTCAGCGCCGCGTAGCGCGTCTGGCCGTCGACGACGTCGGACACGAGGCCCATGGCGATGCCCGCGACCGGTGCACGCAGCGGCACACCCGCGTTGAGCAGCGACAGCGTCGAGGCGCAGACCGAGCCCATCGACGTCGAGCCGTTGGAGCTCAGCGCCTCGGACACCTGGCGGATCGCGTAGGGGAACTCCTCGCGCGTGGGCAGCACGGGCACGAGGGCACGCTCGGCGAGTGCTCCGTGGCCGATCTCGCGGCGCTTCGGCGAACCGACGCGGCCGGTCTCACCGGTGGAGTACGGAGGGAAGTTGTAGTTGTGCATGTAGCGCTTGCGCGTGACGGGCGACAGCGAGTCGATCTGCTGCTCCATCTTGAGCATGTTCAGCGTGGTGACACCCAGGATCTGGGTCTCGCCGCGCTCGAAGATCGCCGAACCGTGCACGCGCGGCAGCACCTCGACCTCGGCGGTCAGCTTGCGGATGTCGCTGAGGCCGCGGCCATCGATGCGGACCTGGTCCTTCAGGATGCGCTGGCGGACGACCGCCTTGGTGAGCGAGCGGAACGCTGCGGACAGCTCCTTCTCGCGACCCTCGAACTGGCCCCCGAGGGATTCCATCAGCTCTGCCTTGAGGGCGTCGGAGGCGCTCTCGCGCTCCTGCTTGTCGGCGATCTGGAAGACCTGGGCGAGCTTGTCGGAGCCCGCGGACTCCACGGCGGAGTAGACGTCGTCCTGGTAGTCGAGGAAGACGGGGAACTCGACGGTCGGCTTGGCCGCGCGGCCCGCCAGGTCCGACTGCGCCTCGCACAGGGCCCGGATGAAGGGCTTGGCCGCCTCGAGACCGTCGGCGACGATCTCCTCGGTGGGTGCGGTGGCGCCGTTCTCCTTGATGAGGTTCCACGAGTTGTCGGTGGCCTCGGCCTCGACCATCATGATCGCGACGTCGTCACCGGCGATGCGACCGGCGACGACCATGTCGAAGACCGAGTTCTCGAGCTCGGAGTGCTTCGGGAAGGCGATCCACTGGTCGTTGCCGCTGCCGTCGGAGACGAGCGCGACGCGCACGCCGCCGATCGGACCCGAGAAGGGCAGGCCGGACAGCTGCGTGGACATGGAGGCCGCGTTGATGGCGACGACGTCGTAGCGGACGTCCGGGTTGATCGCGAGGATGGTCACGACGACCTGGACCTCGTTGCGCAGGCCCTTGACGAAGGCCGGACGCAGGGGGCGGTCCATCAGGCGGCAGGCGAGGATCGCCTCGGTCGAGGGGCGGCCCTCGCGGCGGAAGAACGAGCCCGGGATGCGGCCCGCGGCGTACATGCGCTCTTCGACGTCGACGGTCAGCGGGAAGAAGTCGAAGCCCTCGCGCGGGTGCTTGCCGGCCGTGGTGGCCGAGAGCAGCGCGGTGTCCTCGTCGATGTAGACCATGGCGGACCCTGCAGCCTGCTGGGCGACGCGCCCGGTCTCGAAGCGGATGGTGCGTGTTCCGAAGCGACCGTTGTCGATCACTGCTTCGGCGAACTGAATTTCGGGACCCTCCAAGAGAGTCACCTCCGTTTCTGTGTCTGTATGAGTATCGGAGGCAACCGGCACCCGTCGTGGTCACGTCCGTCCTGGACGGCCACAGCACCCGGTCTTCGATCGAGATCCACGGAAGGCGCCGGTCCGGCGCTTTCCGGAGATCACTACCGAGGACCGCGAATGCGCGGTACCGGTTGACTCCATCGTTGTGCGGTCTTTGCCCCTGCAGGTGCAGGGTGGTGCTGTCGTGCGTCGCACCGCCGGACGGGGTCCGTCAGTGCGAGAAGGCGACGCCCTCTCCGTGGAGAAGGTGCCGCCTTCAGGTACTGCTTATCGACGCAGGCCGAGGCGCTCGATGAGCGACCGGTACCGCGAGATGTCGGTGTCCCGCAGGTAGTCCAGCAGGCGACGGCGGCGACCGACGAGAAGAAGCAGGCCACGACGCGTGTGGTGGTCGTGCTTGTGCATCTTCAGGTGCTCGGTCAGGTCGAGGATCCGACGGGAAAGCATCGCGATCTGCACCTCGGGTGAACCGGTGTCACCTTCGGCGAGAGCATATTCCTTGATGATTTCCTGCTTGATGGCGGCGTCAAGGGCCACGAGTAACTCCTAGAGTTGTACCGTGAACAGGTGCTGAGCGTCGCTTGCGCGACGACACAGAAAAATCCAGCCACCACGGACTGCAGCCGGATCTCCCTGAAGTTTACCGTCTGGGCTGTTGTTCTGTCGAAAGCACCCCGCGGGCCTGCTCCACGTCGAGCTTCATCTGCTCGATGAGCGCTTCGGGCCCGCGGTAGGTGACCTGCCCGCGGAGCCGCTCGACGAACTCGACGACGACGGCCTGGCCGTACAGGTCGAAGTCCTGCACGCGGTCCGGCGGCCGGTTGATGACGTGCGCCTCGACCTGCCGGTCCACGCCGTCGAACGTGGGGTTCGAGCCGACCGAGATGGCGGCGGGCCACCGCGTCCCGGCTTCGTCCACGAGCCATCCGGCGTAGATGCCGTCCGCGGGGATGTAGCCCTGCGAGGACGCCGCGAGGTTCGCCGTGGGGTAGCCGAGCTCCCGGCCGCGCGCCGCCCCGTGGACGACGTCGCCGCGCATGCGGTGGTGGCGTCCGAGCACCCTGGCGGCGGTGCCGACCTCCCCGGTCTCCAGGGCCTCGCGCACCCAGGTCGAGGAGCACCGGCGGTCGCCGTCGTCATCCGTGGCGTCCATGGGGAAGCTGGCGCCGAAATCGTCGATCGCGATGACCTCGAAACCGAGCTTCCGACCGAGCTCGCGCATGGTGTCCAGGTCGCCGCTGTTGCCGGCACCGAAGCGGACGTCGTGGCCGATGACGACGGCCTTCGCCCTCAACGCCCGGACGAAGACGCGCTCCACGAACTCCTCCGGCGAGTTCGCGGCGAGGTCGAGCGTGTAGTGCATCATCAGGAGGGCGTCGATACCGGTCTCGGCGAGCGTCTCGACGCGATCGGCGAGGCCCATGATCAGTTCCGGTGCGGAGTCCGGCCGGTGGACCTGCGCGGGGTGCGGATCGAAGGAGACGACGACGGCGGCGGCCGAGCGCTGCCGGGCGGCTTCGACGACCTGCTGCAGGACGCGCTGGTGGCCCCGGTGGACGCCGTCGAAGTTGCCCAGCGTCAGGACGGAGGGCCCGAAGTCCTCGGGCACGCTGTCCAGGTCTCTCCAGTAGAACACGCATCTCCTCTGTGATCCGGCTGCGTCCCGCGGCCTCGGACGTCGTCCTGCGGGTTCTGCGCCGCTCCCATTATGGCCGACGGCACCCCCCGCTCCCACCATCGCGGGGAGCCCCGGACGCACGGTCGCCGCTCCCCCGGGTCCGTCGTCCGGCGGGTCGGTATGGGTACGGTGCCTGCGGAATCCGGTGGCCGCACCCTCGTGGGCGCGCCGCCCTCGCGGACTCCTAGCCGCGCTGCGCGAACTCCTGGCGCATCTGGCTCGTCTTGGCGATGTACTTGTGCCACACGAGCAGGGCCGGCGGGAAGGCGAGCTCGACGACCATGAGGACGATCATGATGTAGTTCGGTGTGCCGGAGAAGGCCCAGGACAGCACCCGCCCGATGCCGCCGACGAACACCATGAGGCAGACGAGCCAGAGCATGTTGGCCCACTGGAACTTGATGGCGATCGTGATGAAGGCGGCGCCGACGCCGACCATCATCGCGGAGAAGAACCGGAACTGGCTCTCCAGCGTCGGGTTGACCGGCGTACCCTCGGTGTCCGGCAGGCCCGCGGTGCCGAGGATCAGGTAGTAGGCGCCGAAGCCCGCGATGACCAGGCCGACGAGGACGACGACGGTGCGGAAGACGTTCCAGTCCCCGCCCGACGCCTTCTTCCCCGATGTCCTGGCCGTTCCGGCCTTCTTCCCGGGAGTGCCCTGGCCGGCCTTCGTGGCTTCCGTGGCTTCCGCTGCGGATGCACGGGCCGTGTCAGCGCCCCGCGGGGCACTCGTCGGTGCCGGGCCGTCGACGGCGGAGGACCGCGCACTGTCCGGCGAGAGCCGACCATCGCTGCCCCCGGCGCGGAGGGGCTCGCCCGACGTCGGGCGGCGGCCCGGCACGGAGGGTCCGTCGTGATCGGGGCTGTTGCTGGTCATGTCGCTCCTAGGTGCTGGATGATACCTAGCGCCATCGTCTCACGACGCCGCACGACCAGGACGGTCGGATGCCGGGCCGGCGTGAGCAGTCGCACGGACGCGTCCGGACGTGCTCCGTCCAGGACCCGGGCGTGACCGGGTGGAGCGCACCGGCCGATCCGGTCCGCCGACGTGGACCGGTCAGCGCGCCGCGCGGTCCGGGCGGGTACGCCGCAGCCAGAGGAGCCCCAGGACGGGAAGGAGCAGCGGCACGAACCCGTACCCGCGCCCGAATCCGGACCAGACGGTCTCGTGGGGGAAGGCCTGCGCGTCGACGATGCTGAGCAGGCCCACGACCAGGACGCCCACCAGTTCCGTGGTGACGGCGATGACCGACAGGCGGTAGGCACGGACGCCCGGCCGGGCCAGCGACACCGTGGCGACGATGTAGACCACGGCGGCGACAGCAGAGAGGAGATAGGCGATCGGTGCCTCGTCGAACTTGGTCGCGATCTGGAACACGGCCCGCGCGGACGCGGCGAGTGCGAAGACACCGTACACGGCTACCAGCAGCCGTCCGGGACCGGTGGCGCGACCGGTCACCGGCGCGGTCCCGGGCGCGCCTGATGCTGCGGCCGAGGCCCCGGCGCCGGGGCCCAGTGGCGGACCTGAGCGGTCCCGACCGCCTGCGCGGTCCTCGTGGTTCCGATCGTCGGTCACAGTCCTGCCACCCCGTCCCAGATCTGTTCCATGCGGAAGAGCATGACGAACACCGTGAGTGCGGAGGCCGCGAGCACGAAGTTGCTCCAGCGGGTCTTTTCGAGGATGGACCACCAGAAGGCGCCGACGGGCACGAGGAGCGCGGTCAGCAGGTAGCCCCAGAACTCCCAGGCCTCACCGAGCACCGGTTCCCCCGTCAGCTGCCGGATCACCGCACCCACCGTGTACGCGAGCAGGAACAGTTCGACGGCCGCGGTGGACAGGATGGTGATGTCGTTCGGGGGCTGACGCAGGAGGCCGGCGCCGATGCACAGGAGGGCAGCGACAGCGCAGACGATGACGCCGACGAGGAAGAACGGGTCCATGGTCACTCCTTCCCGCCGGGCGCGAAGACCAGCATGGTCCGTGCGGAACCGTGACGGTTCTCGAGCAGCGCCACGAGGGTGCCATCGGGGGCGAACGCCGCGACGGGGACCTCCGCCCGGGCACTGGGCTCGATCCTCCGCCCGTGGGACACGTCCGCGGTCTCGGCCTCGGACAGGTCCCGGACGGGGAAGAGCGCCCGGCCCGCGTCGTCGAGGGGGAGGACGGAAAGGTCCTCCGCGAGTTGCTCGAGCGTGCGCGCCTGCTCGATCGAGTAGGGGCCCACTCGGGTGCGGCGGAGCGCCGTCAGGTGTCCGCCGACGGAGAGGGCGGAGCCGAGGTCGCGGGCGAGGGCGCGGATGTAGGTGCCGGAACTGCACTCGACCGTCACGTCGATGTCCTGGAGCCGCCCGTTGTTCACGCGACGGATCGAATGGACGTCGAAGCGGTGGATGGTGACCGGTCGGGACGGCAGGTCGACGTCCTCGCCGGCCCGGACGCGGGCGTAGGACCTCTCGCCCTTGACCTTGATGGCACTGACGCTGCTCGGCACCTGCTCGATGTCGCCCGTGAGGTCGGCGATCGCGGACCGGATCTCGTCCTCGGTCACGGCGGCCGCGATGCTGCCGCCGGTGATCTCGCCCTCGGCGTCGTCGGTGATCGTGGACTGCCCCAGGCGGATCGTCGCCGTGTAGGTCTTGGTCGTGCCGACGATGTAGGTGAGGAGCCGCGTCGCGCGGTTGATGCCGATGACGAGCACCCCGGTGGCCATCGGGTCGAGGGTGCCCGCGTGGCCCACCTTGCGGGTCCCGGCGAGCCGTCGCATGCGGCCGACGACGTCATGACTGGTCCAGCCCTGTGGCTTGTCCACGATGATGAGCCCTGAGTGGACCTGCCCTGCATTCACGCCTCCCAGTATATGGGCGCGGCAGTGCGGTCCCTGCTGCCGTCGCCGACCCGGGACGCTCACCGGGACTCCGGCAGCCCGTCGCGTCTTCGGGGTGCCCAGCACGACGGCGGGGGTGCCCGCCGCCGGCCGGCCCGCGATACCCTACTGCCTATGCCCTCCGCTCCCGCCCGCGTGGCGAATGTCCCGGTCAACCAGATCCGCGAGATCACGCAGGCGGCCTGGGCGGTCCCGGACTCGATCGTCCTGAGCATCGGCGAACCGGCCTTCCCTGTCGCCCGCCACGTCCTGGAGGCCGGTATGGCCGCCCTCGACCGGGACGACACCAACTACACCCCCAACGCGGGCATCGGCCCGGTCCGTGCGGCCTTCGCGTCCAGGTTCGCGAGCCTCGCGGGCGTCGACGAAGACCCGTCACGCATCTTCGTCGTCGCCGGAGCGCAGCAGGGCCTCCATCTGGCGCTCAGCACCCTCATCGGCGAAGGGGACGAGGTCCTCGTCCCCGATCCCGGGTACCCGACCTTCACGATGACGGTCGGACTCCTGGGCGGCCGGCCGGTGCCCTATCCCCTGGTCCCCGACCACGGCTTCCAGCCGCGCATCGAGGATCTGCAGGGCCTCGTCACCCCGAGGACACGCGTGCTCATGCTCAACTCCCCGTCGAACCCGCTGGGCTCGGTGTTCAGCCACGACCTGACGCGCGCGCTCGTGCAGTTCGCGCATCGGAACGATCTCTGGATCATCTCCGACGAATGCTACGAGGCCTTCACCTACGACGTGCCGCACGTCAGCCCCGCACGGTTCGACGCAGGGGGCCCCGAGGCCGTCGCCGAGGCCACGGAGGCCAGGGTCATCACCTCCCTCACCCTTTCGAAGACCTACGGACTCACCGGGCTGCGCATCGGCGCCCTCGTGGTCCCGCCCGGGATGGAGGCCGTCCTCAGCAACGTCATGGAGGCCACGGTCTCCTGCGTCTCGGCCGCCTCCCAGTACGCCGGACTCGCCGCGCTCACGGGTCCGCAGGACTACGTCAGGACCGCCCTCGACCACTACAGGGCCAATCGCGACGAGGCGACCGCCGTGCTGGACCGGCTGGGCATCGACTACCTCGACGCCCGGGGCGCCTTCTACCTGTGGGCGGACCTCCGCCACGCGACGGGCGGGGATGTCCGCGGCTGGACACGGTCCTTCCTCGCTGGGCACGGAGTGGCCCTCGCGCCGGGTACGGCCTTCGGCTCGATGGGTGAGGGGTGGGTGCGGATCGCCCTCTGCGGACGGACCGCGGATCTCGTCGAGGGCCTGTCCAGGCTACCCGCGCCGCCGCGTCGGCCCTGATCCGGCCGACGCGGACTGCCCGCAGGGTCAGCCCTCTTCGGGCCGGGGAGCCGACGCTCCCCCGGCTCCTCCCGGCGACCTCCGAGGCGGTTCCGGACGAGCTCCGATGCCCCGGGTACGCGAACGGCAGCCGACCAGGAGATCGGCTGCCGTCGCAGTGCATCCCATCCGTGGAACGGACGGGATGAGGATCCTAGTGGGCCGCCTCGTCGTCCTCCGAGGTGCGGTACGGGTCCGCGTCCCCGGCGAAGTCCGCGCCCTGGGCGATGGCGGCGACCTCCGCGTCACGCTCGCGTGCCTTCTGCAGCAGTTCCTCGAGGTGGCTGGCGTTGACCGGCACCTCGTCGGGGACGAACTCCAGCGTGGGCGTCAGCCGGGCGGTGATGTTCTTGCCGACCTCCGAGCGAAGGACCCCCCGGGCGGATTCGAGCGCCATGCGCGTGGCCTGCTGCTCCTCCGGGTCGCCCAGCACCGTGTAGTACAGCGTGGCGTGCTGGAGGTCGTTGGTGACGCGCGCGTCGGTGATGGTCACGGCTTCCAGCCGGGGGTCCTTCACGCGACGCCGGAGCGCCTCGGCGACGATGACTTTGATGCGCTGCGCGAGCCGCGCGGCGCGGGCCGGATCTGCCATTGCTGATACTCCTACTGAAGCTGGTCTGGTGGGGGGACCCGACCTGCGGGTCCCGGTGGTGCGACAGGCACAGGCGCCCCGGAGGACCGGAGCGCCTGTGCTGACCTACGGCCTAGACGCGGGGCTTCTCCCGCATCTCGAAGGTCTCGATGGTGTCGCCTTCCTTGACGTCGTTGAACGACCCCAGGCCGATACCGCACTCGAAGTCCGTCCGGACCTCGGTGGCATCGTCCTTGAAGCGCTTGAGCGAGTCCACGGAGAGGTTGTCCCCGATGACCTTGCCATCGCGCAGGACACGGGCCCGCGAGTTCCGTCGGATGATGCCCGACCGGACGATCGAACCGGCGATGTTGCCGAACTTGGAGGAACGGAACACCTCGCGGACCTCTGCGGTACCGAGCTGCACCTCCTCGTACTCCGGCTTGAGCATGCCCTTGAGGGCGAGCTCAATGTCGTCGATCGCGGCGTAGATGACCGAGTAGAAGCGCATGTCGACGCCCTCGCGCTCGGCCAGGTCGGCGACGCGCTCGGCCGGCTTGACGTTGAAGCCGATGATGATCGCGTTGTCGACCGTCGCCAGGTTGACGTCGTTCTGCGTGATCGCACCGACGCCGCGGTGGATGACGCGCAGCTGCACGCCCTCGCCGACGTCGATCTTGAGCAGCGAGTCCTCCAGGGCCTCGACGGCACCCGAGACGTCACCCTTGAGGATGAGGTTGAGGGTGTCGACCTTGCCGTCGGCGACGGCCTGGTCGAAGTCCTCGAGGCTGATGCGCTTGCGGCGCTTGGCGAGGGCCGCATTGCGGTCCGCTGCCTCACGCTTCTCGGCGATCTGACGGGCGGTGCGCTCGTCGTCCGTGACGAAGAACGTGTCACCGGCGCGGGGCACGTTGGACAGACCCAGCACCTGGACGGGACGCGACGGCTCCGCCTTGGTGACGACGTCGCCGTTCTCGTCGAACATCGCTCGCACACGGCCGTGGGCCGTACCGGCGACGATCGTGTCGCCGACGTTCAGCGTTCCGGACTGCACGAGCACCGTTGCGACGGCACCCCGGCCGCGGTCGAGGTTGGCCTCGATCGCGATGCCGCGGGCGTCCTTGTTCGGGTTGGCCCGCATGTCCAGCGCGGCGTCGGCCGTGAGCAGGACTGCCTCGAGCAGTTCGTCGATGCCCATGCCCTGGAGCGCGGAGACGTGGACGAACATGGTGTCGCCACCGTATTCCTCGGGGACCAGACCGTACTCGGTGAGCTGGCCCTTGACCTTGTCCGGATTCGCGCCCTCCTTGTCCATCTTGTTGACGGCGACGACGATCGGCACGTTGGCTGCCTGGGCGTGGTTCAGCGCCTCCACGGTCTGCGGCATGACGCCGTCGTCCGCGGCCACGACGAGCACGGCGATGTCCGTGACCTTCGCACCACGGGCACGCATGGCGGTGAACGCCTCGTGACCGGGAGTGTCGATGAAGGTGATGGCCCGCGTGGAGTCCTCGTGGACGTGCTGGATCTGGTAGGCACCGATGTGCTGGGTGATGCCACCGTGCTCGCCCTCGACGACCTTGGTGTTACGGACGGCGTCGAGCAGTCGCGTCTTACCGTGGTCGACGTGGCCCATGACCGTGACGACCGGCGGACGGGCCTCCAGGTCCTCGTCACCCTCGGCCTCGAGCTCCGCATCGAAGTCGATGTCGAAGCTGCTGAGGAGCTCGCGCTCCTCGTCCTCGGGGGACACGACCTGGATCTTGTAGCCGAGCTCGGTTCCCAGGACCTCGAAGGTGTCCTCATCCAGCGACTGGGTGGCCGTGGCCATCTCGCCGAGGTGGAAGAGCACGGTCACCAGTGCTGCGGGGTTCGCCTCGATCTTGTCGGCGAAGTCCGTGATGGACGAGCCCCGGCGCATCGTGACGACGGTGTTGCCGTCCCCACGGGGTACGCTGACGCCGCCCAGCGAGGGAGCCGACATCTGCTCGAGTTCCTGCCGCTTCGCACGCTTCGACTTGCGCTGCTTGCCGCGACCGGCGCCGCCCTTGCCGAAGGCACCGGCGGTGCCGCCGCGTCCGCGGCCGCCCTTGCCGAAGCCGCCGCCCGCGGGTGCACCGCTCGGGCTGTTGGGGGCACCACCGGGGCCGCGGCGCGGACCGGCTCCCGCTCCCGGTGCTCCGCGGCCGGGGGCAGCGGGACGCTCGGTGCGGTTGGGCATCATGCCCGGGGTGGGGCGTGATCCGGGTGCGCCGCCCGGACGGGGAGCGCCGGGACGCGGTGCGCCCGGACGGGGACCGCCGGCGCCTGCCGCGGGACGGGGTCCACCTGCACCGGCAGCGGGACGGGGTCCACCGGGACCGGCGGCGGGGCGCTGCTGCGCATCGTCACGACGACCCGGTCGCGGCATCCCCTGCGAGGGCGCGAACGGGTTGTTGCCCGGACGCGAGGTGCGCTCGGGACGGTCGGTGTCGCCGCGGCGCGAACCCATGCCCTGCGAGGGCGCGAACGGGTTGTTGCCCGGGCGGGGAGCTCCACCGGGACGGGCACCCGACGGGCGCGTCGTCCCTGCGGACGGCGCCGCCGGCGGCGTGGCCGGACGGGGGCCGGGACGGCCCGACTCCTCCTGCGAACCCTGCTGGGTCGGCGCGGGAGCCTCCTGGGCGGCGGGGGTGGGGACGTCAGCGGGCGCGGCACCGTTCGAGAACGGCGATGCCTGCGGAGCGGCCGGGGCTGCTGCCACCGGGGCTGCCGGCGCCACCGGTGCGGCCGGTGCTGGGGCTGCGGGTGCCGACGCTTCGGGTGCTGCCTGGGCGGCTCCCGGCTTCGGGCCCGACGGCGTGGGCGCCGAGGGACGTGAGGGTGCGGGTGCCGGGGCGGTCTTGGCGCCACCGGCATCGGGGAAGGCGCCGCGAAGCTTCTTCACGACGGGGGCCTCGATGGTGGACGAGGCTGAACGGACGAATTCGCCCAGTTCCTGCAGTTTTGCGACTGCGTCTTTCGAGGTTATACCGAGCTCTTTCGCGAGCTCGTGTACGCGGACCTTGGCCACATTTCTCCTGTCTCGGTCCGCACCGAGTCAGGCACGAACCGTCTATTTCCTACTGCTGATCCCAGTCGCGAGGGCGGCTGGCAGATCGAATGCAGAGCGCAACGGATTGGTCATCGTTGCGCACTCATCGCTGGGTTCTCATCGGGTTTCCATGAGGGTGCTGACCCGCTTTCAGGGAGGACGGTGGTGAATCGGGGCCTCGGTTCAGACGCCCCAGGTATGCCTGGAAGTCCACTGCCAACTGCGCAGTGTCCACCGGCCCGCGGAAGGCCCTGCTGAAGGCCCTCCGCTTGATGGCCGTGTCCATGCATGCCGGGTCGGGGTGCAGCCAAGCACCCCGTCCGGATAGCCGGCGCCGCTCATCGATGACGGCGACGATCTGTCCGTCCATCGGTCGTGCAACGACCCGCATCACGTGTGACTGGCGGTCCCGCCGGCGGCATCCCACGCAGGTGCGTACGGGATGGGCATCCGCCGGATGGTGCCCGGATCCCCGTCGTGAACCGACGTCGTCCGGGCGCGACTCGACAGCAGTCCCTTTCATTCTACCCCTTCCGACCGTTCCGGGAGACCGGACAGGTCAGGCTTTCGCCGCCTGCGCGGGCTGCGCGGCATCGGACACGATGTCGATCCGCCACCCGGTCAGCTTCGCCGCCAGGCGCGCGTTCTGGCCCTCCTTGCCGATGGCGAGGGACAGCTGGTAGTCCGGCACGACGACGCGGGCGGAGCGCGTGGCCTCGTCCGTGATCGTGACGGAGGTGACGCGCGACGGCGACAGCGAGCTGGCGATGAAGGCCGCGGCGTCGTCGTTGTAATCCACGATGTCGATCTTCTCGTCGTTGAGCTCGTTCATGACTGCACGGACCCGCGTCCCCATCTCCCCGATGCATGCACCCTTCGCATTGACGCCCGGGACGTTGGCCTTGACCGCGATCTTCGTCCGGTGACCCGCCTCGCGCGCCAGGGCCACGATCTCGACGGTCCTGTCCGCGATCTCCGGCACCTCCAGCTCGAAGAGCTTCCGGACCAGGCCGGGATGGGACCGCGACAGCGTGATCGAGGGCCCCTTCATGCCACGGTGGACATCCACGACGAATGCACGGAGCCGGGTGCCGTGCAGGTACTTCTCGCCGGGGACCTGCTCGGGCGGCGGCAGGACGGCCTCGACGGACCCGAGGTTCACCTGGATCATGTGCGGGTTGTTGCCCTGCTGGATCATGCCGGCGACGAGTTCGCCCTCCTTGCCACGGAACTCGCCGAGGATGTTCTCGTCCTCCGCGTCACGCAGTCGCTGCAGGATGATCTGGCGTGCCGTGCTCGCCGCGATACGGCCGAAGCCGCTCGGGGTGTCGTCGAATTCGCCGACGCTCTCGCCGTCGTCGTTCTTCTCCGTCGCCCAGATGGTGACGTGACCGTTGCGGCGATCGAGCTCCGCGCGTGCGGTCTCCTGTGCCCCCGGGGAGCGGTGATAGGCGATGAGCAGTGCCTGCTCGATCGTCGGGATGAGCTTGTCGAGCGGGATCTCCCGCTCGCGCTCGAGCAGCCTCAGGGCGCTCATGTCGATGTCCATGTGGATCTCCTTACGCGTGGTGCTCGGCGCCGGAGGAATCCGGTTCGGCCCCATCGGTGTGGTCGGTGTGTTCATCATCGAGATGCGCGAATTCGACCTGCACGGTCCCCTTGCGGATCTTGGCGAACTCGAGCGCGAGGGGGTCGCCCTGCTTCGGCTTCATGCCCTTCTTGACCGGCAGTTGCGGGAGGAGCCGGATACCGGAGGCGGTGACCTCCTGCAGCCTGCCGACCACCACGTCGCCGGTGACCGGCTTGACCTCCACCAGGCGCCCGACGTTGCGGCGCCAGTGCCGCGGTTCCGTCAGGGGCCGCGAGACACCGGGCGAAGAGATCTCGAGGCTGTACGGGCGGTCGTCGTCGTCCGGGTCACTGTCCATGGCGGCGGAGAGATCGGTGGAGATGGCGGAGATCACATCGAGGCCGACGCTGCCGGAGGCCTCCTCGGGGAGGTCGACGACCACGTGCACCGTGCGGTGCGAGCCGGCGACCTTGATGTCCACATCCTCCAGATAGAGGTTGTGCTGCTCCACCACGGGCTGCAGCCTGGTCCGCAGGCGCTGCGCCTCGGCCTGCAGTTCGGCCTCGACGGCCGTCTTGCGGGTCGAGGCTTGATTTTCGTTCCCGGACCGGACCGCCATGGCTGCCTCCCACTCGATGATGTTGTCCACCAAGAGTACCGACATTCCGTGGCGCCCGGTGTGTGACCGGGGGGAACGCGGCCCTCCGTGGCATCATCGGGGACTGTGACTGTACGGGGGCGGAAGGGCGGCGATCGGGCGCGCGGAGGGCGCAAGACCTCCGGCCTGCGCCGGGCCGCCGGCTGGGCCGTCCGGCTGGTCGGCCTGTTCGTCGTCGTGCTCCTCGTCGTCGGCCTCGGCCTGGGCGTAAGGCAGCCCGAACCCCACGCGCCGTCCTACTCCCCCACCGAACAGGCACAGCTCGACGCCGAGGCGGGCTTCACCGCGCTGGCGGCGGACGCGCGGTCCGCCGCGGCCCTCGATCCGGTCGCTGCGGACGTCCTCGTGGCCATCGCCGAGGACCTCGAGGTGCAGGCGGACGCCGTCGCCCTGCCGCGCTCTCCCGTACCGCCGACGCGGGACCCCGAGGGATCGGGACCCATCCTGCCGTCCCAGGGACGGTCCTCGACGCCCGGCCCGGTGGTGACGGCCGACGGCCGTGCGGTCCTCGCCGGGCTCCGGGAAAGTGCGCTCCGCAGCCTCCGCGATGCGGCGCAGGCCGAGCCGGGTCCGGGCCGCGTGCTCGCCGCAGCCGGAGCGAACCAGTGGCGGAACGCCGTGCTGCTGTCCGTGCTCCTCGACGCCGACCCCGGTCTCCCTCCGGCCGATGCCGTCCCCGCGACCGATCTGGCCGCCGGGACCGGTATCTTCTCCGGGCTGCCCGGCGGACCGGACGCCCCGTCATCCCCTCCTTCCGGGCACTCCGACCCGCCCGCCGCGACCCCGCCGACGGGGGCACCGGGAGCCGATCCCGGTCCGTCGGAGGCGCCCTCCGGTGGAGCGGGCACGGTGGACCCCGACGTCGATTGCACGGACACTCCCCTGGGCCCGGACGCGGATCGCGAGGCCCTGCGGGAGGCCAAGGCCGCCGAGGAGCGCGCCGCCTACGGGTACGATGTCGCGGCCGCCCTGCTCCCGGAACCGGGCGACGCCCTTGCGCGGTCGGGTGTCCACCGGGCTGCGGCAGACGCAGCAGCCGAGCGCCTGGCCCTGCTGTGCGCGCCGAGCGATCCCGCGCCTGCGGGTCACGCGCTGAGCACGGCGTTCCGCACAGATCCGGCGGGAGCCGTGAGGGAGCTCGAGCAGGACCATGCCGTCTTCTACGTCGACCTCCTCGCCACCGTCGGACCCGATGCGCGCGCCTGGGCCGTCACCTCCTACAACGCGGCCGTGCAGCGCAGCCTCGACGCCGGAACGCCGCTGACGGCGCTCCCCGGCCTGGAGGGTGCCGCGGATCCCGCCGACGGCGCCGCGCCCGGCAGCACCGCACCCTCCGGCGGCGTCCCTGCCGCCGGCCGCCCCGCGGACGGGCCATCTTCCGGCCCATCGGAGCCCGGTGATGGCTGAGCACGGCCATCCGCCTCGACAGTCCGTCGCCGGGCCGCCGGAGCTGCCTCCGCGCCTCGCGGCCAGTGCCCGCACCATCGAGGGTGGTGCACGGTGGACGCGGGAGTGGAGCACCATCCTGATGGATCGGCTCGCCGCCTGGGACCTGGAGCTCGACCTGCAGCCGGGTCAGCCGGCGTGGGCCGGACAGTGCGCCGTCGTCCTGCCGGTGACCCGCCGGAGGACGACCGGCCCCGCGGCGGCGGTCCTCAAGATCACGATCCCGCACGAGGAGGCCCGGCCCGAGCCGGACGCACTGGAGCTGTGGGACGGGCACGGTGCAGTGACCCTGCTCGCGGCCTCACGCCCTGACTTCGCCCTGCTGCTCGACCGGCTCGACGGCGACCGGTCGCTGCGTGACGTACCCCTCGACGACACCCCGGGGCCCTGGGCGGATGTGGTCCGTCTGCTGTCCATCACGCCCGGCGACAGCCCGCTCTGGGCATCCTTCCCGCACCTGGCCTCCGAGGCCGAGCAGTGGACGGACACCCTGCCGGCACGCTGGGACGAACTCGGCGAACCCTTCCCGCGGTGGCTCATGGAGTCCGCCCTCGAGGTGTGCCAGTCGCGGGGGGTGCTCGGCCGGCGGTCCGAGCGGGACGTGCTGGTGCACACCGACCTGCACTACGAGAATCTCCTGCCGTCGACACCGGGGCAGCTGCGCGACTTCGCCGCGATCGACCCCAAACCCGTCCTCGGTGATGCGGAGTACGCCGTCGCGCCCATGCTGTGGAACAGGCTCGGCGAGCTCGACGGGACGGATCCGGCCGGCCACCTCCGGTCACACTGTTCCGCCCTCGCCGCGGCAGCGGGCCTCGACGGGGAGCTGGCGCGCGGCTGGACCGTGGTGCGGGAGGTCAGGAACGCGCTCTCCTACCTCGGTCACGGGCGGACCGGCGACGCCGAGCGCTCGCTCTGGGTCGCGAGCTCGGTGCTCGGCAGGACGCTGGACGGCCTGCCGGCGGTCGGGGACCTGCCCGCCCTGTAGGAGGCGCCCGCCAGGAACGGCCCGGAAGGAGTCACCGGGCAGGGAAAACCCGCAGGGATCAGGCGGACGCCATCAGCGGACGGATGTTCTCCACCCAGACGTCGTAGCCCAGCTTGATGATCAGCGCGCCGACGACGGCGAGGAACACGATGCGGATGAACCTGCTGCCCTGGCTGATCGCCATGCGGGAGCCCGTGTAGCCGCCGGCCATGTTCGCGACGCCGAGCAGCAGGCCGAGGCCCCACAGGATGGATCCGTTGGGCAGGAAGAACATGAGGGCACCGAAGTTGGTCGCCATGTTCACGATCTTCGCCTTGGCGCTGGCGCCGAGGAAGTTGTACCCCAGCAGCGTGACCATCGCGATGATGAGGAAGGATCCCGTGCCCGGGCCGATCAGCCCGTCGTAGAACCCGATGACGAGTCCGATGCCTGCCGCCGTGCCGTAGTGGCGGACCCCTCGGTGCCGCAGCTGCGTGAGGGTCCCCACGGACGGCTTCAGCGCGGTGAAGATCGCGACGGCGACGAGGGCGACCACGATGATCGGCTTGAAGACCGACGACGGCAGCGACGCGGCGAGGATGGCACCGCCGAAACTGCCCGCGAGGGCGATCGCCGCCATGGGAAGTGCCGTCCGCAGGTCCGGATGGGCGCGCCGGTAGTAGGTGACCGCGCTCGTCGTCGTCCCGAAGATGGAGCCCAGCTTGTTGGTGGCGAGGGCCTCGACGGGTGTGATCCCGGGCACCAGCAGCAGAGCCGGGAGCTGCAGCAGGCCCCCGCCGCCCACGACGGCATCCACCCAGCCCGCCGCGAACCCGGCGACGAGGACCAGCAGGATGGTCGCGAGGTGCAGTTCCTCGAGTCCCGAGCCCACGGGGAACATCGCCGCTAGTCTGCGGCGATGCCGCGCACCAGCGCGACGGCGTCCGCCACCGCGACGTTCTGCGCCTCGCCCGTGCGGCGGTCCTTGACCTCGAGGACCCCGTCGGCGAGCCCACGGCCCACGACGACGATCGTCGGGACGCCGATGAGCTCCGCATCTCCGAACTTCACGCCGGGCGAGACCTTCGGACGGTCGTCGTAGAGCACCGTCAGACCGGCGGCCTCGAGGTCCACGGCGAGTTTCCCGGCCGCCTCGAAGATCTCGGCGCCCTTGCCCGTTGCCACGACGTGCACATCCGCGGGGGCGACGTGGCGGGGCCAGATCAGTCCCCGATCGTCGTGGTTGGCCTCCGCGAGGGCCGCGATCGCGCGGGTGACGCCCACGCCGTAGGAGCCCATGGTCACGGTGGCGAGCTTCCCGTTCCGGTCCAGGACCTTGAGGCCGAGTGCCTCCGCGTACTTGCGGCCGAGCTGGAAGATGTGACCCATCTCGATGCCGCGGGCCGCCACCAGCGGGCCGGAGCCGTCGGGAGCCTCGTCGCCCTCGCGCACCTCCACGGCCTCGATGGTTCCGTCCCAGGTGAAGTCGCGGCCGGCCACGAGTCCGAACACGTGCCTGCCCTGCTCGTTGGCGCCGGTGATCCAGGCGGTACCGCTGACGATCCGGGGGTCCACGAGGTAGCGCAGGCCCGTGGACGCGTCGGCGCCGAGCACTGCGTCCCCGGGGGTGAGGCCGGGGCCGATATAGCCCTTGACCAGTCCGGGGTTCTTCTTCAGGTCATCCTCGTTCGCAGCCTCCACGGCCACTTCCCCGCCCGTCTCGAGGTGGCCGGCGATGGTCGCCTCGATGCGCTTGAGGTCCACGGACCGGTCACCGGGGACGCCGACGACGACGATCTCCCGCTCGCCGGTGGGCAGGACGGCGGCCAGCACCACGTTCTTCAGCGTGTCCGCCGCCGTCCAGGCACGGTCCTCGCGCGGCGCCGAGGCGTTGGCGTGGGCCACGAGCGTGTCGATGGTGGGGGTGTCGGGCGTGTCCCTCACCTCGGCGGCGGGCGCAGCGGAGAAGTCGATGGGCTCGGGGACCACCGTCGTCACGGCCTCCACGTTGGCGGTGTATCCGCCGGCGGAGCGCACGAAGGTGTCCTCGCCGATCGGCGTGGGGTGGAGGAACTCCTCGCTCCTGGACCCGCCCATGGCCCCGGCCGTCGCGGTGACGGGGACGACGTCGAGCCCGAGACGCTCGAAGATCCGCAGGTAGGCTCCCCGGTGCAGCTGGTAGCTCGCCTCGAGGCCCTCGTCGTCGATGTCGAAGGAGTAGGAGTCCTTCATGATGAACTCGCGGCCGCGGAGGAGTCCCGCGCGGGGCCTCGCCTCGTCGCGGTACTTGGTCTGGATCTGGAACAGTCTGACGGGAAGGTCCTTGTAGGAGGTGTACAGGTCCTTCACCAGCAGCGTGAACATCTCCTCGTGCGTGGGCGCCAGGAGGTAGTCCGCGCCCTTGCGGTCCTGGAGGCGGAAGATGCCGTCGCCGTACTCGGTCCAGCGGTTGGTGGCCTCGTAGGGCTCCTTGGGGAGCAGCGCCGGGAAGTGGACCTCCTGCGCGCCGATCGCCTCCATCTCCTCGCGGACGATCGCCTCGACCCGCGCCAGCACCTTCAGTCCCAGCGGCAGCCAGCTGTAGATCCCGGGGGCGGCACGCCTGATGTAGCCCGCGCGGAGGAGGAGGCGGTGGCTCGCCACCTCGGCGTCGGCGGGATCCTCGCGCAGGGTGCGCAGGAAGAGGGTCGAGAGTCGTAAGACCACGCGGGTGTCCGTTCGTCTGGGTGGTGCGCTGCCATCGGTCCCACCGCCGTCCGGCGGGAGACAACAGGTACCAATCTAGCGGGTCGGTCCGCCGGGCCGGGCACGCGACCGGCGCCCCGTGGACGGCTCCTCAGAAGAGGATGGTTGCGAAGGTGTCCACCTGATCGAACCCCACGCGCTTGTACGCGGCGATGGCGCGTGCGTTGTAGGAGTTCACGTAGAGGCTCACCGTCGGTGCCAGGGAACGGGCGGCGACGACGACGGCGGCCATGTAGGCCGCGCTGCGTCCCTCGCCCCGGTGGTCGGGGTTCATCCACACGCCCTGCACCTGCACGGCCTGGGAGGACACCGTGCCCAGTTCGGCCTTGAAGACCACCCTGCCGTCGTCGTCGAACGCCGCCAGGGAGTGCTTCCGTCCGATGAGCGAGGCGACACGACGGCGGTAGTGGTCCGATCCACCGATGAACGGTGAGTAGCCCACCTCCTCCTCGAACATCGCCGCGCAGGCGGGCAGGAGTCGGTCGAGCTCCTCGGGCCGGGTGAAGCGGAGGTCTTCGGCCGGTGCGATGAGCGGGTCGGAGTGGATGGCCATGAGCGGCTGGGTGGGGCGCACGTCGAAGGGTTCTCCGCTGTAGTCCTCGAGGGTGGACCAGAGGTCCATGACGCCCTCGGAGAGTCCGAAGATGGAGGAGAAGGTGCGGCCGGAGCGCCCGAGGTGGTCACCGAAGATGGCCCCGGTCTCGTCCGTGACGCCGACCGGCACGAGGTTGACGCCCGCCCAGCACGCGGCGCGCAGCTCGTTGTGCCGGAACATGCCGACGATCTCCCCGCCCGCGAGCGACGGCGCGGCACTCCCCCTCGACTCGAGGTGCGAAGCCACGAACACGTTGGCCACCGGGTCCTCGTTGACGATCGCCCAGAGGTCCCGGGTGTCCTGTTCACCGAGGACGCGGAAGGACCACGGCCCTTCGGGATCGGCCTGGGGTTTAGCTAACGGTAACCATGGGGCCACCCTGGCCAGCAGTTTCGCCATCAGCCTCACCCATCTCCTCTGCGAGCCGCATCGCTTCCTCGATGAGTGTCTCCACGATCTGGTCCTCGGGGACGGTCTTGATGACCTCTCCCCGGACGAAGATCTGTCCCTTGCCGTTGCCGGACGCGACGCCGAGGTCGGCCTCGCGGGCCTCACCCGGACCGTTGACGACGCACCCCATCACCGCGACGCGCAGGGGCACCTCCATGCCCTCGAGGCCGGCGGTGACCTCCTCGGCGAGCGTGTAGACGTCCACCTGGGCGCGGCCGCACGACGGGCAGGAGACGATCTCCAGCTTGCGGGGACGGAGGTTCAGGGACTGCAGGATCTGGTTGCCGACCTTGACCTCCTCGACCGGCGGGGCGGAGAGCGAGACGCGGATGGTGTCGCCGATGCCCTTGGAGAGCAGGGCGCCGAAGGCCGTGGCGGACTTGATGGTGCCCTGGAAGGCGGGGCCGGCCTCGGTGACGCCGAGGTGCAGCGGCCAGTCGCCGCGCTCGGCGAGGAGCTCGTAGGCCCGCACCATGATGACGGGGTCGTTGTGCTTCACGGAGATCTTGAAGTCGTGGAAATCGTGCTCCTCGAAGAGGGACGCCTCCCACACGGCGGACTCGACGAGGGCCTCGGGCGTCGCCTTGCCGTACTTCTCCATGAGCCGGGGATCGAGCGAGCCGGCGTTGACGCCGATGCGGATCGAGGTGCCGGCGGCCTTCGCCGCCGCGGCGATCTGCTTGACCTGGTCGTCGAACTTGCGGATGTTGCCCGGGTTGACGCGGACGGCGGCGCACCCGGCGTCGATCGCGGCGAACACGTACTTGGGCTGGAAGTGGATGTCCGCGATGACGGGGATCTGGGACTTCTTCGCGATGATGGGCAGCGCCGCGGCATCGTCGGCGGACGGGCAGGCGACCCGGACGATGTCGCAGCCCGTGGCCGTGAGCTCCGCGATCTGCTGCAGCGTCCCGTTGATGTCCGTGGTCGGCGTGGTGGTCATCGACTGGATGCTGATCGGTGAATCCGAGCCCACACCCACCGATCCGACCTTGATCTGGCGGGTCTTGCGCCGGGGGGCGAGGACGGGCGGCGGTGCTGCTGGCATTCCTAGGCTGACCGAGGTCAAAACATCCTCCATGCTGGCGGCCTGAACCGCTCGTGTGACGAGATTCCTGATTTCATTATCCACCCGGCCCGGAGCTTCACGGGCCGCCCGCGATACATCTCACACGGTGCTCATACGCGGTCGCGGAACGCCCCGATGACCGGGTTCCACTCCGTGGTCTGCACGGCCGAGATGGCGCCGACCAGCGCGAAGGGGTCCTCGCTGACGAGCTGGTTGAGATCCGCCTCCGTCTCGGCGGAGAACACCAGGAGCGCGCCGCTGCCGTCGGTGAAGGGCCCTGAGGCGAGGACGCGGCCCTGCCCGACGAGCTCCTCGAGCCACTGGCGGTGCGCGGGGCGGTGCTCCGCGCGGAGCTCCTCGTGATCGGGGTTGTACACGTATTCGACGGCGAAGATACTCATGGCCTCACCCTACGTGAATCACAGCAGGTAGACCTTGACGACCGACGCGACGCCGGCGGCCCACAGCATGGAGGCCAGGGTCCCGATGATGAAGCGCTCCGAGGCCGCGGGTGACTCCTTCAGTTCCGCGTACCTGCCCAGGGCCTTCACCGCCACGACGTAGGCGATCGCGACCGGCTGCCCGCCGAGGATCGCCACGGTGACCGCGAGGCGCTCGAGCACCCCGATCACCAGCCCGCCGCGCAGGACGCCCGGCGGAAGGGCGTCCACCGGCGCCCTCGGAGGCTCGGCGGGCGGCTCCGGCAGCTCGAACTGGGGCTGGTCGGCGGGCTCGGGGGGTTCTGCGCGGCGGCGCTCCGCGGTGTCGACCGAGCGGGCCAGGCGCAGCACCAGCATGGTCACGGGCAGTCCGACGCCGCCCGCTGCGAGCAGGGCCACGACGATCCACAGAGCCTCCATCGATTCCCCTTCCGCAACCGTCCGGACGCCCGGCCTGGCCGTCCTGCTCCATGTCTACCGCACGGCACCCACGATCACGGCCACCGCTGAGCTCCGTCGCGGGACAGGCGTCGGGCGTCCCGGCGTCACGGCTTCCCAACGTCGGGCGTCCCGGCGTCGGGCGTCCCGGCGTCGGGCGTCCCGCCGTCGAGCGTCACGGCGTCCCGCCGTCGAGCGTCACGGCGTCACGGCGTCGGGCGTCACGGCGTCCCGGCGTCGCGGTCCACCCAGGCCAGGAGCCGCGCCGCCGCGGGTCGCACGGCCTGCTCCTCGTGCCAGGCCGCCCTGGCGGCGGCCTTGCTCACGGCCTGCGGCGTGATGCCCAGCGTGCGGGCGACGGCGGTCTGCGTGCCGCGCACGCCCGGCTCGAGGAGGTCGAGGATGCGCCACTCGGCCTCCGACCGCGCCAGCACGTGGCGCCCGAGGAGAGCCAGGACGCCCTCCGCCTCGGCTGCGCCATCGGGCCCCTCGACCGCGAGCGGCGCGCGCTCCCCCGTCTTCTTCGCACGGTCGACGGCGGTCCGGGCGTGGACGAAGGCCGAGCCGCGTCCTTCCCGGGGGGAGGCGGGCAGCGGCGTGTCGACCTCCCCGACGCCGATGCCGACGTACCAACCACCCGCGCGGAGGCACAGGAGCACCGCCTGGACGACGTCGGGTGCCCCGGCGAGGACGCCCTGGGCCTCGTCACCGACCGACCGCTCCCACGGCAGGACCGTCGGTACCGGACGGAGGAGCGTGAGCAGCTCAGGGATCCGGTCGGTCGAGCTCCGGCTGCCGATCTGGTCGATGGTGAGGACGAACATTCATCAACCATATAAGGTTGAAATACGGTTTACAACCGGTCAGCCGAACAGATCGACCGGCTTCACGATGTCGGCGTAGATCAGGAGTACGCCCATGCCCATCAGCAGGATCGCCACCGCGTAGGTGAGCGGGAGGAGCTTCGCCATGTCGAACGGCCCCGGATCGGGACGCCGGACCAGGCGGGCGAATGCCCTCCTCAATCCCTCCCACAGGGCCCCCGCCACATGTCCGCCGTCGAGCGGGAGGAGGGGGATCAGGTTGAAGACGAACAGGGCCAGGTTCACGCCGGCCACCAGGCCGATGAGCGTTGCGGCCCGGGACGCCACCGGGATCTCCTCCATCGCCGAGATCTCGCCGGCGATCCGCCCGACACCCACCACGCTGATGGGCCCCTCGGGATCGCGCGGCGCGTCGGAGAACGCGGCCTGACCCACCTCGACGACACGCTGCGGCAGGTTGAGCACCACCCCGGCCACCCGGGCGAGGGAATCGCCCACGGCGGGCAGCACCTCACCCGCGGGCTGCGGGACGAGCTCCTGCGTGGACCCGACGCCGAGGAAGCCGACCTCCTGCGTCACCGCCACGCCGTCGTCGTCCACCACCGGCGTGCCGTCCTCCGAGGCGACGGGCCGCTCCGTCAGGAGGGGGGTGATGGTCGACTCGATGGTCTCGCCGTCGCGCACGTAGCTGATGGACACCTCGCGGCCCGCGGCCTCGCGGATCCAGCCCGAGAAGGAGTCCCAGTCGGCGACCTCCCGGCCGTCGAAGGCGACGATCCGGTCCCCGGGCAGCAGTCCCGCCTCGTAGCCGGGGGCGGCCGGATCGGCCGGCGTGCACTCGGTCTGGCCCGTCGCGGCCTGCTGGCTCGCGGGGACGACGCACTCGGAGACGGAGGACAGCGTGGTGGTGGGCTGCGCGGTGCCGAAGCCCATGATCAGGACGGCGAACAGCACGGTCCCGATCAGCAGGTTCATCAGCGGACCACCGAGCATGATGATGATGCGCTTCCAGATGGGCAGCTTGTAGAAGACACGGTTCTCGTCGCCGGGCTGCAGCTGCTCCGCGGCCGCCTGGCGCGCGTCGTCGGTGAGCTGCTGGAAGACGCCCGTGCTGGACCGCCGCACGGCTCCGGACTCCGTCGTGGCGGGCGGGAACATGCCCACCATCGAGACGTAGCCGCCTGCCGGGATCGCCTTGAACCCGTACTCGGTCTCCCCGCGGCGGCGGGACCAGACGGTCGGCCCGAATCCCACCATGTACTGCGTGACGCGGACCCGGAACAGCTTCGCGGGCACCAGGTGCCCCACCTCGTGCAGGGCGATCGACGCGGCGATGCCGACGACGACGAAGAGTACGCCGGCGATGAACAGCAGAACGGTCACAACGTGTCCTTCAGATCTTCGGCAGCGGCCGCCCCGGCCGCTGGTTCCACCACCCCACAACGGATCCGCGCCCGCGTACGTGCCCACCGCTCCGCCTCGAGCACGGCGGCCAGGGTCAGCGCAGTTCCTGCATCCGCGTCCAGGCGGCGCTGCTCGTCGACGACGGCGGACACGATGTCCACGATGTCGGTGAAGCCGATGGCTCCCTGGTGGAACGCCTCGACGGCCTCCTCGTTCGCGGCGTTGAACACCGCCATGCGGGTGCCGCCCTCGGCTGCCGCCCGCTTGGCCTGGACGATGGCGGGGAAGGCCTCCTCGTCGAGCGGCTCGAAGGTCCACTCCGACGGGCGGCTCCAGTCGCAGGCGCGGGCGGATCCGGCCACGCGGAACGGCCACCCGATGCCGAGGGCGATGGGCAGGCGCATGTCCGGCGGGGATGCCTGGGCGAGCGTGGATCCGTCGATGAACTGGACCATGGAGTGGATCATGGACTGCGGGTGCACGACGACGTCGATGCGCTCGAGCGGGATGTCGAACAGCAGGTGCGCCTCGATGACCTCGAGGGCCTTGTTCACCATCGACGCGGAGTTGGTGCTGATGACGCGGCCCATGTCCCAGGTGGGGTGGGCGACGGCCTGCGCCGGCGAGACGTCCTGCAGCTGTGCGCGCGTCATGCCGCGGAAGGGACCGCCGGACGCCGTCAGCACGAGCCGGTCCACCTCGTCCGCCGTCCCGCCGCGGAGGGCCTGGGCGATGGCGGAGTGCTCGGAGTCCACGGGGACGAGCTGACCGGGGGCGGCCGCCGCCCGGACGAGCGCCCCACCGGCGATGAGGGATTCCTTGTTGGCGAGCGCGAGGAGGTGGCCGGCCCCCAGCCCCGCCAGCGTGGGCTCCAGGCCGATGGATCCGGTGATGCCGTTGAGGACGACGTCCGCGTCGGGCCACGCCGCGACGTCCGAGGCCGCCCGGTCCCCCACGAAGAGCCGGGGTGCGTAGCCGGACACGCCGGCCTCGTCCGCTGCCCTGCCGATGGCCTGCTCGAGCCCGGCCTCGCTGCCGGTGGCGACGCCGACCGCAGGGGCCCGCACGGCGACGGCCTGGCGTGCGAGGAGCTCCGGATCCCGCCCGCCCGCGCTGATCCCGGCGGCGCTGAACCTGCCCGGCGCGGCGGCGATGACGTCGAGGGCCTGCGTGCCGATGGAACCGGTGGAACCGAGGACGGTGACGCGCCGGTGCTCCCGGGTCGGGTTGCTGAAATCCATGGGACCAGTATCCCGCAGGAGCCCGACCGTCAGGCGCGGGCCCTGGCCAGCACGCTCCGGGCGTGCCGGAGGATGGGCTCGTCGACCATGCGCCCCTCGTAGGTGAAGACCCCGCGCTCGTGCTCGGCGGCGGCGAGCAGCGCCCGGGCGTGCTCGACGTCGGCGTCTGCCGGCGCGAATGCCGTGCGCACGGCTGAGACCTGGCCCGGGTGGATGCAGGCCTTGGCGCCGAATCCCGAGGCGACGGCGTCCCCGGCCTCCAGGCTCAAGCCTCGGGCATCGGCGATGTCCACGTACACGGCGTCGACGGCCGTGCGGCCCGCCGACCCGGCGGCGAGCAGCACCTGCGAGCGCGCGTGCAGGGCCACGGCGCGGTACATGCCGTCCGACGAGCGGCTGGACGTGCCGCCGAGGGAGGCGACCAGGTCCTCCGCGCCCCACATGAGCGCGGTGACACCCTCCGCGCGGGCGATCCCCACGGCGTTCACGACGCCGCGCGCGGTCTCGCAGAGGGCGATGACGTCGACACCGCCGAGGGCCGAGCGGACGGCGTCGACGTCCTCCGGTGATTCGGTCTTGGCCAGCATGACCGTCCGGTAGGGCGTGCCGCGGACGGCCTCGCAGTCGAGGGCGAAGTCGGCCGTGCCGACGGCGTTCAGGCGGACCACGGTCCGGGCGGGATCGAGCGACGAGGCGGCAAGCGCCTCCCGGGCGGCCGGCTTCGCGGCGGGAGAGACGGCGTCCTCGAGGTCGAGGATGACCGTGTCCGACCGCTCCGCTGCCTTCGCGTAGCGCTCGGGGCGATCGGCCGGGCAGAAGAGCAGTGCGGGTCCGAGCTGGATGCCGCTCATGATCGCTCCTGGGCGACTGTCCTCGGGACCGTCGTCGGAACCGTCGGTGAGACTGTCGGTGGGACCGCCGGTGGGACCGCCGTCGAGGACCACATGAGCACCGAGCGGGTGGCGGTGGCGACGACGTCGCCGTGCTGGTTGCGTCCGGTGTGGGTCATGGTCGCGATGCCCTGGCCGGGCCGGGACGAGGACGCTCGGACACCGGTGATCTCCGTCTCCGTGTACAGGGTGTCCCCGTGGAAGAGCGGCTTCGGGAAGGAGACGTCGGTCAGCCCCAGCTGCGCCACGATGGTGCCCTGCGTCAGCTGCGAGACCGACTGGCCGACGAGCGTCGCGAGGGTCAGCATCGAGTTGACGAGCCGCTGGCCGAACGGCTGGCCCTCGGACCAGGCGGCATCGAGGTGCAGGGCCTGGGTGTTCATGGTGAGGGTCGTGAACAGGACGTTGTCCGCCTCGGTGAGGGTGCGGCCCGGCCGGTGGGCGTAGACGGTCCCCACCTCGAGCTCGTCGAGGTAGAGTCCACGCTGCTCGATGATGCGCCGGTCGGGCGCTGTGCCGGCGGTGTCGCCCGACGGGGCGCCGGGAGCGGTCACGCCGCGGCGTCCGTGAGGGCGATCCGCAGCGGTGCGCCCGTCGCCGCCACCACGTCGTCGACCGTGACACCGGGCGCCGTCTCGCGCAGCACGAGGCCGTCCGCCTCGACATCGATCACGGCGAAGTCGGTGACGATGCGGTTCACGCAGCCCTTGCCCGTCAGCGGCAGTGAGCACGCCTCGACGATCTTGGGGCGTCCGGCACGGTCGACGTGCTCCATCATGACGATCACCCGCTTAGCGCCGAAGACGAGATCCATGGCACCGCCCATGCCCTTGACCATCTTCCCCGGCACCATCCAGTTCGCGAGGTCGCCGTTCCGGGCGACCTCCATGGCACCGAGCACGGCGACGTCCACGTGGCCACCGCGGATCATGCCGAAGGACGCGGCCGAGTCGAAGTAGGCGGCACCCGCGTTCGCGGTCACGGTCTCCTTGCCGGCGTTGATGAGGTCGGGGTCGACGGCGTCCTCCGCGGGGTAGGGTCCCACGCCGAGGATGCCGTTCTCCGAGTGCAGCACCACTTCGACGCCGTCCGGGATGTAGTTCGGGATGAGCGTGGGCATGCCGATGCCGAGGTTGACGTACTGGCCGTTCTCGAGCTCCAGGGCGACCCTCGCGGCGAGCTCGTTGCGGGTGAGCGCCATCGTCATGCTCCTTCGGGTGCGTTGAGGCCGGCCTGCGGATCGGGGCTGCCGGCGATCGAGACGGTCCGCTTCTCGACGCGCTTCTCCACGTCGCCGGCGACGACGACGCGCTGCACGAAGATCCCGGGTGTGTGGACCTGTGCGGGGTCCAGCTCGCCCGGCTCGACGAGCTCCTCGACCTCTGCGATGGTGATCCGTCCGGCCTGCGCGCAGAGCGGGTTGAAGTTCATCGCGGTGGCGTGGAAGACGAGATTGCCGTGCCGGTCCCCCTTCCAGGCATGCACCAGGGCGTAGTCGGGCCGCAGCGACTCCTCCAGCACGTAGTCGACCCCGTCGAAGGACCGCACCTCCTTGGCCCGGGAGGCGACGGCGATGTTCCCCTCGGCGTCGTACCGCTGCGGCAGGCCGCCCTCACTGACCTGCGTGCCGACCCCCGCCGTCGTGTAGAAGGCGGGGATGCCCGCGCCGCCCGCCCGGAGCTTCTCGGCGAGCGTGCCCTGCGGCGTGAGCTCCACCTCGAGCTCGCCCGAGAGGTACTGGCGCGCGAACTCCTTGTTCTCGCCGACGTAGGAGCTGATGGTCCGTCGGATGCGGTGATCGGACAGGAGGATCCCGAGGCCCCAGCCGTCCACGCCGCAGTTGTTGCTGACCGTCTCGAGCTCCGCCGTCCCCTGCGCGTGCAGGGCGTCGATGAGCGTCACCGGGATCCCGCACAGACCGAACCCGCCGACGGCGAGCGAGGCGCCGTCCGGGATGTCCGCCACGGCCTCCGCCGCACTGCCGACCACCTTGTTGATCACTGCTTCTCCTTCACGTCGCCGTCACCGTCCGCTGCGGTCAGAGTCCGAGGTCCCTCGCGATGAGCATGAGCTGGACCTCCGTGGTCCCCTCGCCGATCTCGAGGATCTTCGAGTCACGGTAGTGCCTGGACACCACGAACTCGTTGATGAACCCGTAGCCGCCGAAGATCTGTGTCGCGTCCCGGGCGTTGTCCATGGCCGCCTCACCCGCGACGAGCTTCGCGATCGAGGCCTGGGTCTTGAAGGGCTTCCCGGCGAGCATCCGCGCGGCGGCGTCGTAGTAGGCAAGGCGCGCGGTGTGGGCACGGACCTGCATGCGGGCGATCTTGAACTGGATGGCCTGGTAGGCGCCGATGGTGCTGCCGAAGGCCATGCGCTCCCCCGCGTACCTGACGGACTGCTCGACACAGCCCTGGGCGGCACCCGTGGCGAGTGCGGCGATGGCGATGCGGCCCTCGTCGAGGATCTGCAGGAAGTTGGCGTAGCCGCGACCGCGGGTGCCGAGGAGGTTCGCCTCGGGCACCCGGACGTCCTTGAGCGTCAGCGGATGCGTGTCCGACGCGTTCCAGCCCACCTTGTTGTAGGCCTTCTCGGCGGTGAAGCCCGGCGTGTCGGACGGGACGAGGAGAGTGGAGATCTCCTTCTTCACCGTGCCGTCCGGGCGCTCGCTCGTCCCGGTCACGGCGGTGACCGTCACGAGCGAGGTGATGTCGGTGCCGGAGTTGGTGATGAACTCCTTGGTGCCGTTGATGACCCACTCGGATCCGCCGGCGCCGTCCTCGAGCTTCGCCGTCGTCTTGGTCCCCGAGGCGTCGGAACCGGCCTCGGACTCGGTGAGGCCGAAGCCGCCGAGCGCCGCACCGGAGGCGAGGGAGGGCAGCCACTGCTGCTTCTGCTCCTCGGTGCCGAATCGGTAGACGGGCATGGCGCCGAGGGACACCCCGGCCTCGAGGGTGATCGCCACGGACTGGTCCACGCGGGCCAGCTGCTCGAGCGCGAGGCACAGGGCGAAGTAGTCGCCGCCCATCCCCCCGTACTCCTCGGGGAACGGCAGGCCGAAGAGTCCCATGTCGCCCATCTGCTTGACGACCTCGTAGGGGAAGCTGTGCTCGGCGTCGTGCTTCGCGGACACCGGGGCCACGACCTCGTCCGCGAACTCGCGGACGGTGTCGACGAGGTCCTGGTACTCCTCGCTCAGTTCGAAATTCATGCTGCGTTCCCTTCCGTGGGCTGTTCTGCGGGACTGGCTGTCTGATCGGGTGCCGGGTCGGGGGCGTCGATGCTCGCGACGACCTGCTGCGCCCTGACGAGGTCCCCGGGCTTCAGGGACAGGCGGACGACGCCGGAGACGGCGGCGGTGAGCTGGTGCTCCATCTTCATGGCCTCGACGGCGAGCAGGACGTCGCCGACCTGCACGGTCGCGCCGTCCTCCACCGACACGGACACGACGGTGCCGGGCATGGGGCTGCGGACGAGCGGATCCGCAGCCCCGTCCTCGCGGCTGATGCGGGCGAGGGCGGCATCCAGCAGCTCCCGGCGCGAGGGACGGCGTACGCGGGCGGACCATCCGGCGTCGCCCAGCCACACGGTATCGCTGTCGACGGCGAAGGACCGTGGCGAACGGATCCCGTCGAGGATCACCCCGTTCCCCACCACCTCGAGGTGGACGCGGGTCTCCCCGATTGTGGCGATCCAGCCGTGCTCGGCTCCCTGCAGCAGGACGGTCTCCGTGACGCTCCCGACCTCGAGCGTGATGGCACGGGGCCTCGGGGTGCCGAGGCGGAAGCCGTCCGCGCGGTGCCAGGGCGAGCCACCCGGGACGACGGGCTCCGCCTCGACGAGGAGGACGGCGGCGAGCGCGAGATCCTCGCCCGCCACGCGCCGGAAGGTGAGATCAGGGAGCTTCCGCTCGATCATCGTGGTGTCGAGCCGTCCGGCACGGACGTCGTCGTCCGTGACCAGCAGGCGCAGGTACTCGATGTTGGTGTCCACGCCGAGCACCACGGTGTCCGCGAGCGCGGCGTCGAGGCGGTCGAGTGCCTGGCGCCGGTCCGCGCCCCAGGCGATGACCTTGGCGAGCATCGGGTCGTACGACGACGAGACGGTTCCGCCGTTCAGGAGCGAACTGTCCACCCGGATGCCCTCGCCCGCCGGCTCGCCGAGCGCGACGACGGTGCCGGTGGAGGGCAGGAAGCCGGCCTCGGGGTCCTCCGCGTAGACCCGTGCCTCGACGGCATGTCCGGTGAGGACGATGTCCTCCTGCCGGAGGGACAGCTCCTCGCCGGCGGCGATGCGGATCTGCCACGCGACGAGGTCCACCCCGGTGACCAGCTCCGTGACGGGGTGCTCCACCTGGAGCCGCGTGTTCATCTCCATGAAGAAGAACTCGTCCGGCGCGGCGTCGGAGACGAGGAACTCGACCGTGCCGGCCCCCGTGTAGTCGACGCTGCGGGCGGCGCTGCAGGCCGCCTCGCCGATGCGGCGTCGCGTCGCGGCGTCGAGCAGCGCGGAGGGCGCCTCCTCGATGACCTTCTGGTGCCTGCGCTGCAGGGAGCACTCGCGTTCGCCGAGGTGGATGACGTTGCCGTGGCCGTCCGCGAGGACCTGCACCTCGATGTGGCGGGGGCGTTCGATCAGCCGCTCGAGGAACAGGGTGTCGTCCCCAAAGGCGCGGGCGGCGACACGGCGCGCCGTGACGAGCACCTCGGGGAGGTCCTCGGAGTGGTGGACGGCGTGCATGCCCTTGCCGCCGCCGCCCGCGGAGGGCTTGATCAGCAGGGGGAAACCGACGACGTCCGCGGCGGCGAGGAGTGCCTCGTCGGTGAGTCCGGGCTCGGCGATCCCGGGGACGATCGGCACCTGAAAGCCGGCGACGTGGTTCTTCGAGCGGATCTTGTCACCCATGATGCCCAGTGCGTGCACGGACGGTCCGATGAAGACGATCCCCGCCTCGTCGAGTGCCTCGGCGAAGGCCGCGTTCTCGCTGAGGAAGCCGTAGCCGGGGTGGACGGCGCCCGCGCCCGTGCGCCGGCAGGCCTCGACGACGGCGGGGATGGAGAGGTAGCTCTCGGCAGGCGCTGCTCCCCCGATCCGCACGGCGAGGTCTGCCTCGAGCACGTGGCGCGCTCCGGCGTCGGCGTCGCTGTAGACCGCGACCGAACGGAGCCCCAGGGCGCGGACCGACCGGATGACGCGGCAGGCGATCTCGCCGCGGTTGGCGACGAGGACGGTGTCGAAGGGCCGGTCAGGGACCCCGGTGGAGCCGTCCGCTGCGGGGGCGCTGGGGGTGTGTGGGGAGAGGGTCATCTGGTCACATCCGGAAGAGGCCGAAGGAGGTGTCGGGCAGGGGTGCATCAGCGCACACGTCCAGGGCCAGCCCGAGGACGGTCCGGGTATCGGCGGGGTCGATCACGCCGTCGTCCCACAGGCGCGCGGTGGAGTAGTAGGGGTTGCCCTGCGCCTCGTACTGGTCGCGGATCGGCGCACGGAAGGCCTCCTCCGCCGCCGTGGACCACTCCTCGCCCCGGCCCTCGAGCTGGTCGCGCTTGACCGTCGCGAGGACCGACGAGGCCTGGTTGCCGCCCATCACGGAGATCCGGCTCGCGGGCCACATCCACAGGAACCGCGGCGAGTAGGCCCGGCCGCACATCGAGTAGTTCCCCGCGCCGAAGGATCCGCCGATCACGACGGTCAGCTTGGGGACGCGGCACGTGGCGACCGCCGTCACCATCTTGGCGCCGTTCTTCGCGATGCCCCCCGCCTCGTAGTCCTTGCCGACCATGAAACCCGAGAGGTTCTGCAGGAACACGAGCGGGATGCCCCGCTGGTCGCAGAGTTCGATGAAGTGCGCGCCCTTCAGCGCCGACTCGCTGAACAGCACGCCGTTGTTGGCGACGATGCCGACCCGGTGCCCGTGGATCGTCGCGAAGCCCGTGACCAGCGTGGTGCCGTACTCGCGCTTGAACTCGTGGAAGAGCGAGCCGTCGACGATCCGCGCGATCACCTCCCGCGCGTCGTAGGCGGCGTTCACGTCGGTGGGCACGGCGCCGTAGAGCTCGTCGGGGGCGACGGCAGGCTCGGCGGGCTCCGGGGCTTGCGTCCTCGCCACCTCCGGCACGCCCGCGCGCGGGGCCGGCGGCAGGGTGGCGATGATGTCGCGGACGATCTCGAGGGCGTGCTGGTCGTTCTCGGCGAGGTGGTCGGTGACGCCGGAGACGCGGGAGTGGACGTCGCCGCCCCCGAGCTCCTCGGCCGTGACCACCTCGCCGATCGCGGCCTTCACGAGGGGCGGTCCGCCGAGGAAGATGGTGCCCTGGTTGCGGACGATCACGGTCTCGTCGCTCATCGCCGGCACATAGGCGCCACCGGCGGTGCAACTGCCCATGACGGCGGCGATCTGCGGGATCTTGCGGGCGGACATGGAGGCCTGGTTGTAGAAGATACGGCCGAAGTGGTCCCGGTCCGGGAACACCTCGTCCTGCCGCGGGAGGAACGCGCCGCCGGAGTCGACGAGATACACGCACGGCAGGTTGTTCTCGAGGGCGATCTCCTGCGCACGCAGGTGCTTCTTCACCGTCATCGGGTAGTAGGTGCCGCCCTTGACGGTGGCGTCGTTGGAGATGACCAGGACGTGGCGCCCGTGCACCAGGCCGATGCCCGCGATCACCCCGGCACCCGGGCACTCGTCGTCGTACATGCCGTTCGCCGCGAGGGGCACGATCTCGAGGAAGGGGCTGCCGTCGTCGAGCAGCTGGTCGATGCGCTCGCGCGGGAGCAGCTTGCCGCGGGCCACGTGCCGCTCACGGGAGCGCTCGGGGCCGCCGAGGGCTGCGGTGGCGAGGCGGGAGCGGAGATCGGTGACGAGCTCCCGCTGCGCGGCAGCGTTGGCCGCGAAGACCGGTGAGAGCGGGTCGACCTTCGACGTCAGTGTCTCCATCGACTACTTCCTCGCGCAGTGTTCAGTTAGCATTCGCTAACCGGGATCAGGTTAGTGGTCATTAACCTGAATGTCCATCAGAATGAGGGGAAGACCCCCGGGATGATGAGGAATGCATGGAGGCACTGCCCACCGAGGACCGCGTGACCGGCCGGAGCATCGCCAAGGCCACCCGACGCGCAGCCCTGCTCGACGCAGCGGCGCAGCTGTTCGCGGAACGCGGCTACAACGGCGTGTCCATCGAGGACCTCGGCGCCGCCGCGGGCGTCAGCGGTCCGGCCGTCTACCGGCATTTCACCGGCAAGCCCTCCGTGCTCTCGTCCCTGCTCACCGGGGTGAGCGAGGACCTCCTCGAGGGAGGCAGGGCCGTCGCCGACTCCGCCCCCTCGCAAGAGGAGGCGCTGCGGGGACTGATCCGTTTCCAGGTCGAGTTCGCCCTCAGGCACGCGGACGTGATCCGGGTCCAGGACCGTGACCTCGGCTCGCTGGCCCACGACGACGAACGCGCCGTGCGGTCGCTCCAGCGCAGCTACGTCCAGGTCTGGGTGGACGAGCTCGCCGCGTACCGGCCCGACTCCGAGCGGTCGCTGCTGCGCCGCCGGGTCCATGCCGTGTTCGGACTCATCAACTCGACCCCCCACACGGCGCACGGCACGGGGACGGGCCGCGAACTCGGCGCCCTGCGCGACCTGCTGCAGGACATGGCGTGGGCCGCGCTGACCGTCTGAGCTCCGGGCCGGACACCGGGCCCGGGCAGCGCAGCTGCGCCCAGCGGCCGGCCCGGCCGCCTAGTACGCTGAACCACGAGAAGTCCCGGTCGCGCGGAGCGGCCGGGGTCGCCCACAACTGAAAGTACCGCCGTGATCACGCTACGTCCCGTGGAAGCCACCGACCTCGACGAGTTCTTCTCGCACCAGCTGGACCCCAGCGCCAACCACATGGCGGCCTTCGGCGCGAAGAACCCGTCCGATCGCGGCGTCTTCGACCACCACTGGCAGGACATCCTGAACGACTCGAGGATCACGGTGCGGACCATCCTGTCCGACGGCGAGGTGGTGGGCAGCATCCTCGCCTACAACGACGGCGACGCCCCGGAGATCAGCTACTGGATCGACCGGTCACGCTGGGGTCAGGGCATCACCACGGCCGCCGTCGGGCAGTTCCTGAACGAGGTGACCGAGCGGCCGATCCGCGCCCGAGCCGTCGCGGACAACGTGAGCTCCATCCGCATCCTGGAGCGGTGGGGGTTCCAGCAGGTCGGCGAGGCACAGGGCTTCGCACCCGCGCGCGGCGCCGTGGTCCGGGAACTCATCCTCGAACTGGTCTGACCGCCGCCTCCGACCGCGAGGCACCCGCCCTGACACATCCGACAGGACGGGGCAACCGGTCGGACCGCCCGACACGTCCGAGCGGGACGTCCTGGAGTCCCGGACCTCCTGCTACACCATGGTCAGGACCATCGCCGGGTTCCGGAGGATGGTGCCGACGTCGGCCAGGAAGCGCGAGCCCTGCTCACCGTCCACCAACCGGTGGTCGAAGGACAGGCTGAGCGTCATGACGGACCGCAGGGCCACCGCGCCCTGGTACTCCCAGGGCATGCTGCGCACTGCGCCCATCGCGAGGATCGCCGCCTCCCCCGGGTTCAGGATCGGCGTCCCCGCATCGATCCCGAACACACCGATGTTGGTGATCGAGAGGGTGCCGCCCGCAAGATCCGCCGGTGGGGTCCGGCCCGCACGGGCCGTCTCGGTCAGGCCGTTGAGCGCGCGGGCGAGCTCGACCAGGGCAAGCCCCTGGGCGCCCTTGATGTTCGGCACGAGCAGGCCACGCGGCGTCGCCGCGGCGATGCCGAGGTTCACGCCGGAGTACTGCACGATCTCCTGGGCCGCCTCGTCCCACGACGAGTTCAGGGTGGGGTTGCGTGCCACCGCGATGCACACGGCTTTCGCCACCAGGGTCAGTGGCGTCACCTTCGTGCCCTCGAACGCCCTGGAACCCTTGAGCTCCGCCAGCAGCTCCATGGTCGGCGTGACGTCGATGGTCAGGAACTCCGTCACGTGCGGCGCGGTGAAAGCACTGGCCACCATGGCCGCCGCGGTGTGCTTCCGCATCCCCTTGATGGGTGTGCGGATCTCCCCCGTCGCTGCCGCCGATCGCTCGTCCCGCGCCGGCTCGGGGGAACCGACGGATGCAGTGCTCGCGTCGAGCACTGCCGCGTCGAGCACTGCCGCGTCGAGCACTGCTGCGTCGGGCCCGGCTGCGCCGGCAAGCGCGGCCAGCACGTCCGCCCGGGTGATGAGTGCTCCCGGACCGGTTCCCGCGAGGTCCTCGAGCGCTATCCCGAGGTCCCGTGCGAGCTTCCGCACGGGCGGTGTGGACCGCGGCCGCTCGTCGGCGTGTGCGACGACCGTCTGCGACGACGCCTCGGATAGGCCGTCGTGCACGGCCGGGAGCGGCCGTCCGGGCGCGAGGGCGGCAGTGGGAACCGGCGTCCGTTTCGGCGCAGCGGTCGGAGTCCGGGTCTGCGCCGGGGCCTGCGCAGGGAGGACGGTCGCGGGGAGGACCGTCGCCTCGAGCGCCGGTACCTGCGGGCCTGGGGCACCCACGGCAGGAACGGTCGATCGGCTCCGCCGCTGCGGCCGTCCACCCTTCTCGACGGCGGCCCCGTACCCCACGAGGTTGGGTTCACGCCGGGCCGGGGCTTCGTCCTCGGGAACCGGACGGACGACGGCCTCGGGCTCACCGGCGATCCGGAACGAGACGATCGGCGATCCGACGTCCACCACGGTGCCCGCGGCCTCGTGCAGGCGGACGACGACGCCCGCGTACGGCGACGGCAGCTCGACGACGGCCTTGGCGGTCTCGACGTCCGCGATGATCTGGTTGAGTTCCACCGTGTCGCCCTCGGTGACGTGCCACTGCACGATCTCGGACTCGGTCAGCCCCTCCCCGAGGTCGGGTAGCCGGAACTCCCGGACGGTGGTCGGCGATGCGTCGGTCGCGGGTGCGCTCACAGTGCTGCCCCTTCGGTTTCGGGTCCGCTCAGGGAGTTCGGTCGGCGGAGCGCCCGGTCCACGCCGTCGAGGATCCGGTCGAGGTCCGGCAGGTGGTGGAACTCGAGCTTCGAGTAGGGGTAGGGGATGTCGAATCCGGTGACGCGGACGGGTGCGTGCTCGAGGTAGTCGAAGCAGCGCTCCGTGATGCTCGCGGCGATCTCCGCGCCGAGCCCGCCGGACTGCGCCGCCTCGTGCGTGACCACCAGGCGGCCGGTCTTGCGCACCGACGCCTCGACCGTCGCGAAGTCGATGGGCGCCAGGGACCGCAGGTCGATGACCTCGATGGAGACGCCGTCGTCGGACGCCGCGATGGCGGCGTCACGCGCGGTGGGCACGAGCGGGCCGTAGGTCACGAGGGTGACGTCGGTCCCGCGGGTCACCACGTGCGCCGCGCCCATGTCCGACGACGCCGGATCGACCGCCTCGTCCACCTCGCCCTTGACGTGGTAGCGCCGCTTGGGCTCGAAGTACAGGACGGGATCGTCCGACCGGATGGCCTGCTGGATCATCGTGTAGGCGTCCTGCGGGTTCGAGACGCTGATGACCCGCAGGCCGGAGGTGTGCGTGAAATAGGCCTCGGGCGACTCCGAGTGGTGCTCGGGCGAACCGATGCCACCCCCGAAGGGCACGCGGATGGTGATGGGCATCCTGACGGCGCCCTGCGTGCGGTAGTGCAGCTTCGCCACCTGGCAGACGATCTGGTCGAAGGCCGGGTAGATGAAGCCGTCGAACTGGATCTCCACGACCGGCCGGTACCCCCGGTAGGCCATCCCGACGGCGGTACCCATGATGGCCGCCTCGGCCAGCGGGCTGTCGAGGACCCGGTGGGCCCCGAAGTCCTTCTGCAGGCCGTCGGTGATGCGGAAGACACCGCCGAGCTTGCCGATGTCCTCCCCCATCAGGATCACCTTCGGGTCCTCGTCCATGGCACGGCGGAGGCCGGCGTTGATCGCGCGGCCGAAGGTCATGGTGGACATCAGCGGGTCCCTTCCTGGGGTGCCGGGGCGAAGGAGGCGAGGTAGCGCTCGTAGTGGTCCTGCTGGCGTTCCAGCCAGGAGTTCGGTTCGCTGTAGACGTGCCGGAAGACGTCCGAGGGCGCCGGTTCCGGCATGGACAGACACCCCTCGCGCAGTTCGGCGGCGACAGCGTCGGCCTTCGCCTTCACCGCGTCCGAGTAGTCCGCACCGAGCAGTCCGAGCGAGTCGAGCAGCGTGGCGATCCTGGCCAGCGGGTCGCGGGCCGCCCAGTCCTCGAGCTCGTTGGCGTCGCGGTAGCGGGTCGGATCATCGGCCGTCGTGTGCGGGCCCATGCGGTAGGTCACGGCCTCGATGAAGGTGGGGCCTCCGCCGGAACGGGCCCGCGCCAGCGCCTCGCGCGTGACGGCGAGGCACGCGAGGACGTCGTTGCCGTCCACCCGGACCGAGGGGATGCCGAACCCGGGCGCCCGACGGGCGATCGGCACGTGGGCCTGCAGTCCCACCGGTTCGGAGATGGCCCAGTGGTTGTTCTGGCAGAAGAAGATGACGGGCGCCTGGTAGCTGGCGGCGAACACCATGGCCTCGTTGACGTCGCCCTGGCTCGTGGCGCCGTCGCCGAAGTAGGTGACGGCCACGGAATCGGCGCCATCGTTGATGATGCCCATCGCGTAGCCGGTGGCATGCAGCGTCTGCGCACCGATGATGACCTGCGGGGTGGCCATGTTGATCGTGTAGGGGTCCCACCCCGAGGACGCGTTGCCCCTCCAGACGCGCAGGATGTCGGCGAGGTCCACGCCGCGGCAGTAGGCGACGGCGTTCTCGCGGTAGCTGGAGAACACGAAGTCGTCGGAGCGGAGCGCGCGCCCGGAGCCGATCTGCGCGGCCTCCTGGCCGAGGAGCGGCGGCCACAGCGCGAGTTCGCCCTGGCGCTGCAGGGCCGTGGCCTCGGCGTCGATACGCCGCACCACCACCATGTCCTCGTAGAGCTTCTGCAGGGCGGCGCCGTCGACGTCGGCGACGAGCGCGTCGTAGTGGCGGTTCGGGTGGCGCACGCCGTGGTGGTCGACCAGCCGGACGAGATCGTCCGCGCCCTCGCGGCCCGGTCCCGGATGAACCGTTCCGCCGGTACCCGACGGCGCCGTTCCCTGCGGGTAGGACCCGCTGTCGGATCCTGCTCCCGGCTGCGTGGAGTCCTCGGTCATTGCACGCTACCTCCGCGTTGACAGACAGACCCTCCCCCCCGCGATCAGCAGGTGGGAGGGCTCCGGGCGCCTTTACCCGGAGTGGTTGTGACCCTACTCACACGGCACAGGAGGCACAACCGATTCCTGATCGACTGAGCAGAGTGCACTATTCCGGGCGCAACCGCCGTGTTAGCGTTGCGCACTATGCAACCCCTCGACCTCACCGACACGCGCCTCCTGCAGGCCATGGCGAAGGACCCCCGGCGCACCGTCGTCGCCCTCGCCCAGAAGCTCGGGCTCTCGCGCAACACGGTGCAGGCGAGGATGGCGCAGCTCGAGAAGAAGTCCGTCTTCCTGTCCTTCGAGCGGCGTATCAACACGGTGTCGCTGGGCTACCCACTGACCGCCTTCATCCATGTGCACGTCCAGCAGCAGAAGCTGGCTGCCATCACGCGGAGCATCGCGGCCGTGCCCGAGGTGATCGAGGCCTTCGGCGTGACGGGCCAGGCGGACATCCTGGTGCGCGTGGTCGCCGTCGATGCCGAGGACCTCTTCCGCATCAACGGCAAGATCCTGGCCTGCGACGGCGTGGAGCGCTGCGACACGTCCCTGGCGATGGGCGAGCTCATCCCCTTCCGGGTGGAGCCCCTCCTCGCGCGCGGACCGCAGCCGGCATCCTGACCGGGATGCACCGGCGAGGGCGACGCCGGCGGCCACTGCCTCGTCGTCGACGGAGCCGACGCGGCCCCGGAGGTCGCAGCGGTGCCAGGCTCCCACTTCGACGGTCCCGAGCACTTCCGGACCTGGCTGCAGTGCCTCAGCGATGCGCTGCGGTGAGGAGAGACACGGGCCGACCACCGGCCTCCACGCCCATCGGCACCCCCTCGTGTCCTGCCTTGCCCCGCCTGGCCTGCCCGGCCCTGCCTGCCCGTCATAGCGCGGGATCACCGGACGGACGAGGCCGCCCCACCAGCGGGTGGGGCGGCCTCGTCGGATCTGAGCGTCGTGTGCCTAGTGGTCGGTGGCCTTCTCGGCTCCGACCCCGGTCAGCGAGCGGACCTCCATCTCCGCCTGCTTCATCGGGTCCTCCGTGGTGCGGGAGAGGACCGTCCCGAGCCAGCCGAGGAAGAAGGCAAGCGGGATCGAGACGATACCGGGATTGCTGAGCGGGAAGACGGAGAAGTCGGCGCCCTGGATCATCGACTTCTCGCCGCCGGAGACGACGGGCGAGAGGGCGATCAGCAGGATGGCCGAGCCGAGGCCGCCGTACATGCTCCAGATGGCGCCCTGGGTGTTGAACCGCTTCCAGAACAGCGAGTAGAGGATGGTCGGCAGGTTCGCGCTGGCTGCCACCGCGAAGGCGAGGGCCACGAGGAACGCCACGTTCTGACCCTGCGCCCCGATTCCACCCGCGATCGAGACCAGGCCGATCACGACCACCGTGCGGCGCGCCACCTTGACCTCGCCGTCCGGATCGACCCTGTCCTTGCGGATGACGCTGGCGTAGATGTCGTGCGCGAACGATGCCGCGGCGGTGATGGTGAGACCCGCGACCACAGCCAGGATCGTCGCGAAGGCGACGGCGGAGATGAGTCCGAGGAGGATCGACCCGCCGAGCTCGTACGCCAGCAGCGGTGCTGCCGAGTTCACCCCGCCCGGGGCACCGAGGATCCGCTCGGAGCCGATCAGCGCGCTGGCGCCGTAGCCCAGGATCAGCGTGAACAGGTAGAACGCGCCGATGAGCCAGATGGCCCAGACCACCGAGCGTCGGGCCTCCTTCGCCGTGGGGACGGTGTAGAAGCGCATGAGCACGTGCGGGAGCGCGGCGGTGCCGAGGACCAGCGCGAGCGCCAGGGACAGGAAGTCGAGCCGCGTGATCGACGTCAGCCCGTACTGCAGGCCGGGGCTCGTGATCGCCGCGTTGCCCGAGGTCTCGATCGCCGCACCCAGCAGGGTGGACAGGTTGAAGCCGTGCAGCGCGAGGACCCAGATGGTCATGATGAACGCGCCGGCGATCAGGAGGCAGGCCTTGATGATCTGCACCCAGGTGGTGCCCTTCATGCCGCCGATCAGCACGTACATGATCATGAGGACGCCCACGACCGTGATGACGATCGACTGCCCGAGGCGGTCGTTGATGCCGAGGAGCAGTGACACGAGCCCACCGGCACCGGCCATCTGGGCCAGCAGGTAGAAGAAGCAGACCGCGAGCGTGGTGATCGCCGCCGCGATGCGCACGGGACGCTGCTTGAGCCGGAAGGACAGGACGTCGGCCATCGTGAACTTGCCCGTGTTGCGGAGCAGTTCCGCGACGAGGAGCAGGGCCACCAGCCAGGCGACGAGGAAGCCGATCGAGTAGAGGAAGCCGTCGTACCCGTTGATGGCGATCGCTCCGACGATCCCGAGGAAGGACGCCGCCGAGAGGTAGTCACCGGCGATGGCGGTGCCGTTCTGGCCACCCGTGAACGAGCGTCCGGCGGCGTAGTAGTCGGCCGCGGTCTTGTTGTTGCGGCTCGCCCGGAGCACGATCACGAGCGTGATCGCGACGAAGAGGCCGAAGATGGCGATGTTGAGGACAGGCGAGCCGACGGTGGTGACCTCGGCGGTCTGCAGGGGGACGCGGATGCCCGCGGCGGTGATGATGCTCATTTCTTTCCACCTGACGGGTCGACGAATACCTCGGGGGCTGCTTCCTCGAGTTCATGCCGCAGGTTCGCGGCAATGGGGTCGAGGCGGCGGTTGGCGTAGCTCACGTACCACATGGTGATGGCGAACGTGCTGACGAACTGCAGCAGGCCCAGGATGATGCCCACGTTGATGTTGCCGAACACGGGCGTGGCCATGAACTCGTGGGCGTAGTCGGCCAGCAGCACGTAGGCGAAGTACCAGAGCAGGAAGAACACTGCCATGGGGAAGACGAAGCTGCGGTGGCGCTTGCGCAGTTCCTTGAACTGCTCGGTCTGCTGGACTTCGGTGAAGTCGACGGCAGCACCGGAACCGGCGTCCGGCTCTACTGGGTGCGAACCCATGGTTCCTCCTTCTCGGGCGCCCCACCGACCGCGACGGCGGCATCCTTGCCGCGCAGGGAGGCACGTCGGTGTGACACCCATCACTGTGGACGACGTCGTCGGGCCCCACCAGCGAACCGCGCGGACGCGTCGGTGAGTGAGCGGCGAGGTGCGGTGAACGGTTGCAGGGCGCGCCGAACGGTCGAGGCCGTCCGCACCACGGACGCTACTGTGGTGCCATGTTCAGCGCCGCCGTCGACACCGCCCTGGTGTGCGCGGTCGCCGTCATCACCCTCGCCGTCGTCGCCTCGCTCGGTTTCCGTCTCTCCCGCTCCTACCGTGATCTCGGTTCCGATGCCGACCGCGCCACCTACGCCACCCTCCACACCGCGGCGCTCGCCTCCGAGCACCTGCGCGAGGGGCTGACGGCGTCCGGCGCCTCGAAGGCGAGCCGGCACCTGCGCGGCCTCCTGCGCTGCGACGTCCTGATGATGAGCGACGACGCCGGCGTGCTGGCCTGGGACGGCGGCCGCGGGCCGGCCCCGGACGTCATGCCCCTCGTCCGGCAGGTCCTCGAGAGCGGGCGGACCCAGATCTTTCGGCGTCAGCGGCTCGACGCCGCGGGACTGACCGACCTCGGGGAGCTCGTCCTCTCCCCCGTGCGGGTCGACGACCGCGTGGTCGGCACCGTCGGGGCCTTCGCCGGGGACGTCAACGCCGGGCTCGTCCGGGCCACCAACGAGCTGGCCGGCTGGGTGTCCACGCAGGTGCAGCTCGCCGAGCTCGGCTCCTCCCGGCGGCTGCTCGCCGAGGCGGAGGTCCGTGCGCTGCGGGCGCAGATCAGCCCGCACTTCATCTACAACTCGCTCAACGCCATCGCGTCCTTCATCAATACCGACCCGCAGCGTGCCCGTGAACTGGTGGTCGAGTTCGCCGACTTCACGCGCTACTCCTTCCGCCGCCACGGCGACTTCACCACCGTGGCCGAGGAACTGCGGAGCATCGACCGCTACCTGCTGCTGGAACGAGCGCGGTTCGGCGACCGGCTCAAGGTGACCCTCGAGATCGGACCGGAGGTGCTGAGCACGGTCATCCCGTTCCTCAGCCTGCAGCCCCTCGTCGAGAACGCGGTGCGCCACGGGCTCGACTCCAAGGACGGCGTCGGGAACATCACCATCACGGCCCACGACGACGGGCCGTACGCGGAGGTCACCATCGAGGACGACGGTGTGGGGATCGATCCCGACCACCTGCGCTCCGTCCTCGCCGGCCACACCGAGGACGTCCACGTGGGGCTCCGCAACGTCGACTCACGGTTGCGCCAGGTGTACGGCGACGACCACGGACTGGTCATCGACACGGCCCCCGGCGCGGGCACCCTCATCACCCTGCGCGTGCCGAAGTCGCAGCCGGACCACCGGGCCTGAGGCGCGTAACCTAGGACACATGGTCAATGTCATCGTCGCCGACGACGAACTCCCCGCCGTCGAGGAGCTGGCCTTCCTGCTCGGCAAGGACGCGCGGATCGGGACCATCCACCGCGCGTCGAGCGGCGCGGAGGCGCTGCGGGCGCTCGAGCAGCACAGCGTCGATGCCCTGTTCCTCGACATCCACATGCCCGCCCTCTCCGGGCTGGACATCGCCCGCGTCATCTCCCGCTTCAGCCGCCCGCCCGCCGTCGTGTTCGTCACGGCCGACGAGGACCGTGCGCTCGAGGCCTTCGACCTCCGCGCCGTCGACTATCTCCTGAAACCCGTGCGGACCGAGCGCCTCGCGGAATCCGTGCGTCGCGTCTGCGAACTGATGGAGGGCTCGACGGCCGCGCCCGAGGTCATCACCGTGGACCAGGGCGGGATCAGCCGGATGATCAGGCGCGACGACGTCCGGTACGTGCAGGCGCAGGGTGACTACGCCCGCCTGCACACCTCGGAGGCGAGCTACCTGATCCGCATCCCCCTCAACGACCTCGAACGCCAGTGGGCGGACGCGGGTTTCCTCCGCACGCACCGCTCCTACCTCGTGGCGATGGACCAGGTGCGGAAGGTCAGGATCGGGGCGGGCCGGGCCAGCCTGTTCGTCGGGGATGCCGAGCTGCCCGTGAGCCGCCGCCACCTCCCCGACGTCCGGGAGAAGCTCGAGGCCACGCGCCTCCGCCCGAGCCACTGAGACGGTGACGGACGAGCAGCCGACGGTTCCCCGCCGGGTCCGCGTCACCGCGCCGCGCACCGCGGCCCGGGCCACCGGCGCCAGCTTCCCCGTGGCGCGGGAGATGGCCGAGCAGTCGGAAGTGGGCCAGCTGTTCGTCGCCTCACTCATCCGTTCGCAGCTGCGGCTCGCGCTGGTGGTGGCGGGCGGGTTCCTGGTCATCCTGATCGGCATCCCCGTGCTGCTCGCCGTGTTCCCCGACATCACCGGGGTCACCATCCTGACCGTCCCGATCCCCTGGCTCCTGCTGGGCCTCGGGATCTATCCGCTCGTGATCGGGTGCGCCGTCCTGTACGTCCGAAGCGCATCCCGCAACGAGCGCCGCTTCCAGGACCTGGTGGACGATGACTGACGCGCTGGACAGCGGCAGTCTCGAGCTGAGCCCCGCCGTCGGGTACACGGCGCTCGTGCTCGTGGCCCTCAGCACGGTGCTGATCGGCATCTACGGCCTGCGGATCTCGCGCACCACGGGCGACTTCTACGTGGCCTCGCGTACGGTGCGGCCCTGGTGGAACGCCTCCGCGATCGGTGGCGAGTACCTCTCGGCGGCGAGCTTCCTCGGCGTCGCCGGCCTCATCCTGATCTCCGGAGTCGATGCGCTCTGGTTCCCCATCGGCTACACCGCCGGTTACCTGATGCTGCTGCTCTTCGTGGCCGCGCCGCTGCGACGGTCCGGCGCGTACACCATCCCCGACTTCGCCCAGGCGCGGCTCGACTCCCTCCTCGTCCGCCGGGTGACCAGCATGCTCGTGGTCGTCGTGGGGTGGCTGTACATCGTTCCGCAGCTGCACGGGGCGGCCCTGACCGTGCGCATCACCACCGGACTGCCGTCCTGGGTGGGGCCCCTCGCCGTCGTCGTCGTGGTGTGCCTGAGCGTGGTCACCGGGGGGATGCGCTCCATCACCTTCGTGCAGGCCTTCCAGTACTGGCTCAAGCTCACGGCGCTCGCCGTGCCGGTGGCCTTCATTCTCTTCCGCCTCGGCGCGGACGGCCGACCGATCACCGCGGGCGGCAGCGCCTTCACCGCGGATCTCAACACGACGGCGGATGCATCCCTCTACGGCACCATCTCTCTGGTCATCGCCCTGCTCTTCGGAACGCTCGGCCTGCCGCACGTCCTCGTCCGCTTCTACACGAACCCCGACGGCGCCTCCGCCCGCCGGACCACGGTGATCGTGCTCGGCCTGCTCTCGGTCTTCTACCTGTTCCCGACCGTCTACGGGATCCTCGGGCGCATCCACACACCCGAGCTCGCGGCGGAGGGTGCCGCGGACGCGACGGTGCTCCTGCTCCCGGGCCGGATCTTCGACGGTGCCACCGGCGACCTCCTGTCCGCGCTGGTGACCGCCGGAGCGTTCGCCGCCTTTTTGTCGACGACCAGCGGACTCGTGGTCTCGCTCGCCGGCGTGGTGAGCCAGGAGTTCTTCCAGGGCAGCGTGCGGGGCTTCCGCCGGGCAGCCCTGCTCTCGGCGCTCATCCCGCTCGTGGTCGCACTGCTGACGGACAGCCTGGCACTGGCGGGCAGCGTCGGATCGGTGTTCGCCTTCACCGCCTCCACGATCTGCCCGCTGCTGCTGCTGGGCATCTGGTGGCGTGGCCTGACCGACGCCGGGGCGATCGCGGGGATGCTGATCGGCGCCGTGCTCTGCGGCGGGGCGATCGCCGTCACGGCCGCCCTCGGGCCGGAAGCCGACGACCGCTGGGTCTGGCTCGGCCAACCCGCCCTCTGGACGGTGCCGGCGGCGTTCCTCACCATGGTGCTCGTCTCGAGGTCGACGGCGGGACGCAGGCCCGCGTCGGCGTCACGCGTGCTGGCCCGCCTGCACACACCCGAGCCACCGGCGCACAGGGACTGAGGACCGTCCGGGCCGCGTCGTCCCGCCTCGGGTGACCCGGAGGCGTCAGTCGATGCCCGCCATGAGCTCGACGACGCGGTCCAGGAACACGTCCACCTGGTTCTCCTCGTAGCCGTCGGCACCGCGGGCCTCGCGGAACACGGCACGGCGGACGACGTCGACGCTCAGGGGCAGGTCCTGCTCGAGGTACCGCAGGAGCTCGTCGCAGAGGCGGTCGACGTCCTCGACGGAGTAGCTGGGGGCGTTCCCCCTCCCCGGGCGGCGGAAGCGTTCTCCGTGTGGGCGGTGCAGCCGACCGCGCAGGACCGCGGCCGTGCGGCCGATCCGGCGGAGCCAGGCGTCCTCGCCCTGCGCGGGTATCAGCCGGTCGCGCTCCCGCCGGGCGAAGACGTCCTCGAGCCGGTCGAGCGCGGCGTCGACGGCCTGGGGATCGTAGCCACCCGGGGTCGGGCGGAACGACTGGCCGCGTACCTCACTGCTCGTGACGGAGAGGGAGTCGGGGTCGTCGGCGTTGTAGTGGCTGCGGGCCCGTGTGAGGAAGCGGTCCACCTGGCGCATGTCGTAGCCGACCTCCCGGCGGCCCACCCGTGCGAAGGGGGAGCTGCTCGGCCGGGCCACATCCATCGTCTGACGTCCTTTGCGCTGAGATACTCGAGACCGTGCGGGGCCTCCGCCCCCGGGATCGGTCCGCGATCAGCGGCTACAGCAACCCCTGTATCAATGTAGCGGACAGCAGGTAGGCCACCGGGGAGGCGAAGACGATCGAGTCGAGGCGGTCCATGACTCCCCCGTGACCGGGCAGGAGGGTGCCCATGTCCTTCACACCCAGCTCTCGCTTGATCATCGATTCTGCGAGGTCTCCCGCGGTCGCGGACGCCACGATGGCGACCGCGAGGGCGAACCCGATCCAGACGGGCTGATCGAGCAGGAGGACGGCACAGAGCCCGCCGACCACGAGGGCACCGCCGATCGAACCGCCGAAACCCTCCCAGGACTTCTTGGGACTGATCTTGGGCGCCATGGCGTGCTTGCCGAAGAAGGCGCCGATCAGGTACCCGAAGGTGTCGTTCGCGACGACCAGCAGGAGGAGCGTCGCGATGACGAGGTTCCCGCCGTCGACCTTCATGAGCAGCATGGCGAAGCTGAGCATGAAGGGCACCCAGAGCACGGTGAAGGTACCGGCCATCAGGCTCCTGGCGGCATCCGGCGCCGGGCTCGCCGCGCGCCACAGGAAGAGGACGACGACGGCTGCGACCGCCCCTCCGGCGAGGCCCTCGGCGCCGCCGAGGTAGGCGGAGAAGGGCAGGACGAGGGTCCCCGCCATGGTCGGCACCAGCGGGATGTGGATGCGCCGCAGTTCGAGGGCGCGGCTGATCTCCCACACGCCCACTGCTGCGAACAGGGTGACGATCCCGACGAAGACGACCGGGAAGAAGAGGCCGACGAGGACGGGGATGAGCAGACCCGCACCCACGCCGATCGCGGCGGGAAGGTTGCGTCCCGCGCGGGACGGCTTGCCCGGCTCACGGATGGGCCTGCGGCGACGGAAGAGTCCGTGACCGGACCGCCCGGTGCGCGACGGCGTCCTGGGGAGCGTGGTCGGCCCCGGCGCCGAGGCCGGCTCGGAGCCACCCGTGCGGCCTTCTTCTGTCCCGACGGCGGAGCGGGTCCCGTGCCCGCGATCCGTGCCGGGAGGATCGAGGTCTGCCATCAGACCTCGAGCAGCTCAGCTTCCTTGCGCTTCAGCAGCTCGTCGATGAGGTCCACGCGGGCCTTCGTCGTCGCGTCGAGTTCCTTCTCGGCGCGCGAGCCCTCGTCCTCACCGGCGTCGCCGTCCTTGACGGCCTTGTCGATGCCGTCCTTCGCCTTCCGTCGGACGTTGCGGATGGAGATCTTCGCGTCCTCCGCCTTCGTCTTGACCAGCTTCACGTACTCCTTGCGGCGCTCCTGCGTGAGCTCGGGCAGGACCACGCGGATCACGTTGCCGTCGTTCGACGGGTTGGCGCCGAGGTCGGAGTCGCGCAGGGCACGCTCGATGTCGTTCAGCGCTCCGCGGTCGAAGGGCGTGATGAGCAGGGTGCGCGCCTCGGGGTTCTGGAAGGACGCGAGCTGCTGCAGCGGGGTGGGAGCCCCGTAGTACATCACCACCACCTTGGAGAACAGGGAGGCGTTGGCGCGGCCGGTGCGGACCGTGGCGAAATCGTCCTTTGCAACCTCCACGGCCTTGTCCATCTTGTCTGTGGCTTCCAGCAAGGTCTCTTCGATCACAATGTCTCCTTCGCTCCGCAGTCGGCTGCACGGCAACCGTTCCAGTGGTCAATCCTAGTTCACGGCCGTCCCGCGGCCCGGCAGGGCCGCAGGCGTCGTTGCCCTCTCCCCTCGGAGCCGCTAGGCGGTGACGAGCGTCCCGAGCTTCTCGCCGCGGATGGCCCGTGTCACGTTGCCCTCGCCCTCCATGCCGAACACCACCATGGTCAGGTCGTTGTCCTTGCACATCGTCATGGCCGTCTGGTCCATGACGCGGATGTCCCGCCGCAGGGCCTCGTCGTAGGAGAGCGTCTCCAGCTTCTCCGCCGTCGGGTCCTTGTGGGGGTCGGCGGTGTAGACGCCGTCCACGCCGCTCTTGGCCATGAGGACCTCGTCCGCGTGCACCTCGAGGGCACGCTGGGCGGCGACCGTGTCGGTCGAGAAGTACGGGAGGCCCGCGCCCGCTCCGAAGATGACCACACGGCCCTTCTCCAGGTGGCGGATGGCGCGCCGCGGGATGTATGCCTCGGCGACCTGCCCCATGGTGATGGCGCTCTGCACGCGGGTCTCCACCCCGGCCTGCTCGAGGAAGTCCTGCAGGGCCAGGCAGTTCATGACCGTGCCGAGCATGCCCATGTAGTCCGCCCGTGAGCGGTCCATGCCGCTCTGGGACAGTTCCGCGCCGCGGAAGAAGTTGCCGCCGCCGACGACGATGGCCACCTCGACCTCGCCCACCGTCGCGGCGATCTGCTGGGCGACCGAGCGGACGGTCTCGGGATCGACGCCGAGCTTGCCACCGCCGAACACCTCACCGGAAAGCTTCAGGAGTACCCGGCGCCGGCCCTCGGTACCACCCGGTCGAGTGGTTGACGTGGTGTCCATGAAGTGCCTCCCGGGCGTAGAACTGGGGGCCGGTCCTGGTCGGACGGCCGGTGATGCTGGGGTGGGGATGTTGCCGGACCCGTTACAGGATACGGGGCGCCTCCCCGGGCGCAGGAAAGGGCGGCCACCTCGAAGGCGGCCGCCCTTTCCGGGATGCTGCTGCCTACCGCGGGGGTCAGGCCCCGACGCGGAAACGTGCGAAGGCCGTGGCCTTGGCATTCGCTTCGGTCAGGACTGCGGCGACGGACTTCTTGGCGTCCTTCGCGAAGGCCTGGTCCACCAGGACACCCTCCTTGAAGAAGCCGGTGAGGCGCCCTTCGACGATCTTGGCGAGGGCCTGCTCGGGCTTGCCCTCGGCACGGGCGGTCTCGTCGGCGATGCGGCGCTCCGACTCGACGAGCTCCGCGGGGACGTCCTCGCGGGTCAGGTAGGTCGGCGAGTACGCGGCGATGTGCACGGCGACGTCGTGCGCGGTCTGCACGGCGGCGTCACCGGAGCCCTCGACGGCGAACAGGACGCCGACCTGGGCGGGGAGGTCCTTGGACGTCTTGTGCAGGTACGCGTCGACGATCTGGCCTTCGACGCGCGCGATGCGGCGGACGTCGACCTTCTCGCCGAGGAGGGCACCGGCCTCGATGACGTGCTCGGAGACGGGCTTGCCGTCGAGCTCGAAGGACAGGAGGGTCTCGACGTCCGTGGCACCGGACTCGATCGCGGCGGCGAGCACCTTGTTCGAGAAGTCGATGAAGGGGCCCGCCTTGGCGACGAAGTCGGTCTCGCAGTTGACCTCGACCATGACGCCGACGTTGCCGTCCACGCGCGCGGCCACGAGGCCCTCGGCGGTGGAGCGGCCCTCGCGCTTGGTGGCGCCCTTGAGTCCCTTGATACGGATCAGTTCGAGGGCCTTGTCGGCGTCGCCGTTGGCTTCGTCGAGGGCCTTCTTGACGTCCATCATGCCGGCGCCGGTGCGCTCGCGCAGGGCCTTGATGTCAGCGGCTGTGAAATTAGCCATGTGCACTCCTAGGGTGAGGTGGATCTACGAAGAGCTTCTGCGGGCCGCGGCCCGCCGTGCAGGTGTCACGCGGTGAACACCTGCCGAACATGCGGAAGGGGCGTGGTTCGACCCACACCCCTTCCGCACCGTGGACTACTTGGTGTCGACGGCGGCTTCCGTCGCGGGAGCTACCGCGTCGGGAACCTCTTCCGCGATGGGCGCCTGCAGGCCGGCGGGCGCCTCGGGGGCTGCGGCCTCGGGTGCCTCGGCTGCTGCGGGCTCGGCAGCGGGTGCATCCGCAGTGCCCTGGAGCAGCTCGCGCTCCCACTCGGCCATGGGCTCGTCAGCAGTGGCTTCGCCGTTGCCGGAGCGGTTGTGGCGAGCCATGAGGCCCTCGGCCACGGCGTCCGCGATGACACGGGTCAGCAGGTTGACGGCGCGGATGGCGTCGTCGTTGCCCGGGATCGGGAAGTCGACCTCGTCGGGATCGCAGTTGGTGTCGAGGATCGCGACGACGGGGATGTTGAGCTTCTTCGCCTCGTCGATCGCGAGGTGCTCCTTCTTGGTGTCCACGACCCAGACGACCGAGGGAGCCTTGGTCAGGTTGCGGATACCGCCGAGGTTGCTCTGGAGCTTGGTGAGCTCACGCTTCAGGAGCAGGAGCTCCTTCTTGGTGTGACCCGAACCGGCGACGTCCTCGAAGTCGATCTCCTCGAGTTCCTTCATGCGCTGGATGCGCTTGGAGACCGTCTGGAAGTTGGTGAGCATGCCACCGAGCCAGCGCTGGTTGACGTAGGGCTGGCCCACGCGCATCGCCTGGTCGGCGATCGCTTCCTGCGCCTGCTTCTTCGTGCCGACGAAGAGGACGGTCCCGCCGTGGGCGACCGTGGCCTTGACGAACTCGTAGGCGCGGTCGATGTAGCCCAGCGACTGCTGGAGATCGATGATGTAGATGCCGTTGCGCTCGGTGAAGATGAAGCGCTTCATCTTCGGGTTCCAACGGCGGGTCTGGTGACCGAAGTGGACGCCGCTGTCGAGCAGCTGGCGCATGGTGACGACTGGCATGTCATGCCTTTCTTCAGCTTCGGCTCGGGCGCAGGGCGCCGCCTGAAGCTTGTTGACGGTTATCTCGGTGGTGACCGGGGTGGACACCACGTCCTGGCACCTGTTCGTCATGGACACACCCTCCCCCACCGGACTCAGCCGGACCGCGGGGTGGGCATTCCGCGCTCGTCGAGAGCATCGGATAGCAGGCACGCGTAGTCAGCCTGCGGTATCCCAGGGCCCGGCGGAGCCAGAGGCATGACGGGATCGGAGCAGCAGACTGCTTGTAAGAGTGTACTACAGCGGTGCTGCCCTCCGGGGCGGCCGACAGGCCCCGGGGCGGGCAGGTATCACCGCCGCATCGCGCCTGGGACGGCTGGCGGGCTGCCTCGGAGTTGTCCACATACGGTGGCCCGACGCCCCTGTGGCTACCCCGCGCGGGAAGGCTGATGCCATGAGCGAGGACTCCCCCGGAACCCATCCCGTGATCCGCGCCGGCACCGGTCCGAGCGAGCGCATCCACGACCGCCGGACGGCCGGGGGACGGCCCGCCTGGCGTACGGGCCGGGTGGTGCCACTCCTCCTGCTGGCGCTGATCCCGGTCTGCTCTCCTGCGCAGCCCGTCGCCTCCGGGGGTCCGTTGCTCGCGTCGGTCGGGTCCGCCGCGCGATCGGTCCCAGCGATCGTGCCTGCCGGGCGATCGGTCCCGGTGGTCGCAGCCGTCGGACGGGACCCGTTCGTCGCCGCCTGGTCGTGGCCCCTCGTTCCGGTACCCACCGTGCTGCGACCTTTCGAGAAACCTCCGCAGAACTGGAAGCCCGGACACCGGGGTGTGGACCTGTCGACGCGCGGCCTGCCGACCGAGGTGCGCAGTCCGGCGGACGGTGTCGTGGCCTTCGCGGGGACGGTGGTGGACCGCGGCGTCCTGACGATCGACCATGGCGATGGCCGGAGGAGCAGCTTCGAACCGGTGAACACCACCCTGGCCGCGGGTCAGGCGGTCGGCGCAGGCGACGTGGTCGCCGCGGTGGCCCTGAGCCGGTCCGCGGCGATCCCGGGTAGCACGGTCCGGAGCCACTGCGGCGAACCGTGCCTCCACTGGGGAGTCCGTGTCGAGGGCGAGTACGTCGATCCGCTCGCCTTCGTCACGGACCGCCGACCGTCCGTCCTCCTGCCACTCGACGGCTGACTCGGCGTCGTGTCAGACGAAGGCGGCGATCCCCGTGATGGATCTGCCGACCACGAGAGTGTTGATCTCCTGCGTGCCCTCGTAGGAGTAGACGGCTTCGGCGTCGGAGAAGATCTTCGCCATCTCGTAGTCGGCCACGATCCCGTTGCCGCCGAGGATGTTCCGGCCGGCCGCGACGCTCTCGCGCATGCGGGCGGTGGTGAACGCCTTCGCCAGCGCCGACTGCTCGTCCTTCGCCTTACCCGCATCCTCCAGCTGCGACAGACGCACCATCATCCCCATCGAACTCATCGCGTTACCGAGGATCTGGACGAGCTGCTGCTGGATGAGCTGGAAGCTGGCGATGGGTCGGCCGAACTGCTCGCGCTCGACGGCGTACCGGCGGGCGACGTCGAACGCGGCGAGTTGCTGGCCGACCGCCTGCCAGCCCACCGCGAGCCTCGTCACCTTGAGCACCTTGTTGGTGTCCCTGAAACTGTTCGCGCCCTTGAGGTGGAAGTCGTCGGAGATGACGACGTCGTCCAGCACGATGTCCGCGTTCTCGACGATCCGCAGGGCGATCTTGTTCTCGATCTTCGTCGAGGAGAAGCCCGGGGTCTTCGTGTCGACCAGGAAACCCTTGACCTGGTTGTCCGCGACGTCGCGGGCATAGATGACCACCCAGTCGGAGAACGTCGCGTTGCCGATCCAGCGCTTGGCGCCGTTGAGGACCCAGGAGTTCCCGTCCCGGCGTGCCGTGGTCCGGGTTCCTCCCGCGACGTCGGATCCACCGAGCGGTTCCGTCAGGCCGAAGGCGCCGATCTTCTTCATCGCGTAGATGTCGGGCAGCCACTCCTCCTGCTGTTCCTTCGACGCCAGGGCCTCGATGGATCCGGTGAACAGGCCGTCGTGCACGCCGAGGAACGTGGCGATCGAGGTGTCCGCGCGGGTGAACTCGGCGTGGGTGATCCCTGCGAAGAGGTTGGAATAGCCCTGTCGGAACACCGGGCTCACAGGATCCAGTTCGGCGATCCTCGGGATGAGCTGCTGGGGGAAGGAGCCCTGGTTCCACCACTCCACCGCGTGCGGCCGGACTTCGGCGGTCAGCCAGGAACGGATCTCCTCGAGCCGGGAGCGCTCCTTGTCGGACAGCAGCTCCTCGAAGGCATAGAAGTCGCCGTCCGCATACGGCAGGTTGTTGATGTCGATCGACGTCTTGCTCATGGAATTCGCCTCACTCCGGTCGGCGGCGACCGGCATTCTCACTCGACCATGCTGTCCGCGTGGTGGGCGCGTGCTGCGCTCAAGCCCTATGTTACCCGTCAGTAACATAGGGCGCCAGTGGAGGCAGCCATCTCTGAGGCAAGGACTCGAGGGAGGGAAGAGGTGCCGCAACGCAGAATGCGCCATCTCCGCGGAGATGGCGCACTCGGGATCGGGGTCGCCGACCATCCTGACGATGCGTAGGGCTGCTGGGGCTTGAACCCAGGACAAACGGATTATGAGTCCGCTGCTCTAACCAGCTGAGCTACAGCCCCCTGGGGCAGTCCGCCCCCGGACGTGACCGGCAGGACGTCTCCAGACGCCGATCGCGGCTCCCATTGTAGGCAGACGGCTGCAGCGGTTCCGGTGCGTCAGGATCCGGCGGCCGCGCGCTGCGCCTCATGGGGATGATCGCTGGACAGGGTGCCGTAGTACAGGCCCTCGAAGGTCTCCAGCGTCTTGGTGATGTCATGCCTGCGCACCAGGTCGCGGCTCGCCGCCCCCATCTTCCGCTGGTCCTCGGGCGACTGCTCGAGGATCTCGGTGATGCGGCGGCCCAGCTCGTCGGAATCACCGGGCGTGAACAGGTACCCGTTCTCGCCGTCGGACACCAGGTGGGGCAGCGCCATCGCATTCGCGAGGAGCACGGGGGTGGAAGCGGACATCGCCTCGAGCGTGACGAGTGACTGCAGCTCGGCCGTGCCCGGCTGGCAGAAGAGGGATGCCCGGATGTAGCTCAGGCGCAGTTCGTCGTCGTCGATCAGTCCCCGGAAGGTGACGCGGTCGCTGATCCCGAGGCGCGCAGCCTGCGCCTGGAGTGCGGGCTTGACCTCTCCGCCGCCGACGACTTCCAACCGCACGCGGAGGTGCTCCGGGGTCTTGGCGACGGCATCGATGAGGACGTCGACGTGCTTCTCCTCGGCGAGCCTGCCGACGAACAGGACCGTGGGATCCTCGTGCGGCTGGATCGTCTCCCCCGGCTGCACCTCGTAGGCAGCGGAATCGATGCCGTTGCTGACGGCCAGCACCTCGCGCAGGAAGGCATGGTCGTGCATGGCCTTGGCTGCGAGGGGCGTGGGGGTGGTGACCGCGGCGGCCTTGCCCATCACCTTGCCCATGTCCTTCCACGAGTTCCTGGCGATGACCCGCTTGAGCCATGCGGGGAACGGCAGGAACGGGTTGAGGTTCTCCGGCATGAAGTGGTTCGTCGCCACCACGCGGATGCCGCGCTTCACCGCCTCGTAGAGGGTGTACTCGCCCACCATGTAGTGGCACTGGATGTGGACGACATCGGGCTGGACCTGGTCGAACAGCAGGCTGATGTCCCGCTTGATCTCCCAGGGGTAGCAGATTCGCCAGTAGTCGTGCGTGGGTACGCTGTGCGAGCGGAGGCGGTGCACGGTCCAGTCGCCACCGGGCTCCGTGTAGCTCCTGCCGTTGGAGACGCCTGGCGCGAGGACGTGGACGGAGTGGCCCCGACCCGTCATCCCCTTCGCGAGCCGGTACCCGAACTGCGCTGCACCGTTCACGTTGGGCGGATAGGTGTCCGCGGCGATCAGGATGGTCAGAGGCTTGTGGTCGGCCTGGTAACTCACGCGTGGATCCCCTACGTCGGTGTGCTGTTCGGAACTGCTTCTCTCGTGTCAGTGCTGGCGCTTGACCACGTCGGGGTGGTGGCGGGACAGCGCGACGACCCCAACAATAGCAACGAGGGCCGCCGCGCCCATGCCCAGTGCGGTGACGGTGCGCACGTCCGGCTGCAACTCCTCGAGGATCGTGATGCCGACGGCGATGCCGACGATGGGGTCGATCACGGTGAGTCCGGCGATGACGAGATCCGGCGGTCCGGTGGCATAGGCACTCTGCACGAACCAGGCCCCGAGGGCTGCGGCCGCGATGAGCGCCACCAGGCTCAGCGGCGGGACGTTGAGCAGGAAGCGCCCGTTCGGGTCGAGCAGATGCCCGGCGACCAGCTTGGTGAGGACCGCCACGAAACCGAACAGCACACCGGCGCCCAGGATGTAGGCGAAGGCGTTGAGCCGGTGCCGCCCGACGACGGCGAGCGATCCGAACACCGCGACGGCCGCCCCCAGCAGGAGGACGACGGAGAGTTCCTGCGCGGGATCCACGGAGTGGTTCTCGCGCGTCACGTTCACGGCGAGGATCACGAACAGCGCGCTGCCGGCGACGCACGCTGCGATGGCTGCGACGGTCGGCCGGTTGATACGGATGCCCTGGTCCCGCGAGTTTACGACGGTGGTGATCACGAGCGCGATCGCCCCGATGGGCTGCACGACCGTCAGGCTCGCGAGCGTCAGTGCGACGACGTTGAGGGCCGTACCGGCACCGAGCAGGAGGAGCCCGAAGATCCAGCGCCGGTTGGTGAGCAGCCGCATGAGCCCGGAACTGCTGAGTGAGAGCCCGCCCGTGTTCGCACGGACGGCACTGCCCTGGCGCTGCGCTCCGAACGCGAGGAAGACAGCGCCCAGCAGGGCGAGCCCGATGGCTAGGAGGGGCACGACTGCTGCTCGGCCTGCTCCAGCCGGTACTTGCGGTGCGCCGCCGTGAAGTAGGCGTAGAACGCGACGAGGTGCAGGACGCAGCCTGCGGCGAGCAGCCCCTGCGCCACCACGAGCAGCCACTCCTGACCGAAGCCCTCGACATGGTGGAGCAGCAGCAGCGGCGCACCCACCAGCAGCAGGGCCGTCCGGATCTTCCCGACGGTGATGACCGGCAGGTGCAGGGGACCGCGGAAGAGGATCAACGCATTGACGATGATGATGACGTCCGGGATCACGATGGTCCAGACGAGCCAGGCCGGCGCGATGTCGGCGATCACGAAGGTCACCGCGACGACGATCAGTGCGGTGCGATCCGCCACGGGATCGAGCCACGTGCCGATCACCGACACCTGGTTCAACCGACGGGCCACGTAGCCGTCCACCCAGTCCGTGCCGCCCATCACCACCAGGGTGATCACCGCGGCTCCGAAGCGCTGCTGTGCGATGAACCAGACGAACAGGGGGACTCCGAGGAAGCGCACCACGGTGATGAGGTTCGGTAGGGTCCACGCCGTCGACAGCGCCACACCCTCGCTGCCGGCCTGTCCGCCCGCGCCGATCAATCTCATCACCCGTGCCTCCCACCCCATTATGCACAGGAGGCGGCCCCTCCCCCGTGACGTCCGCAGACTGCTGCGGGTCGTCAGGGGCGAAGGGCCGCCGGGGTGGCGCTGGAGCGCTGTGGGCTGCCCCTACCTGCTCAGCAGCCGGCGCAGCAGGACGAGCATCGTGGCGACTGAACCCGCGAGGACGCTCAACGGCTTCCAGCGGTCGGCGAGCGTCGTGTTGTGCGGGACCTCGCGGCGGACGGCGACGGCGGCGACGCGCCCGCTACCGGACCCACCGGACGGGGCGCCGGTGGTCGATCCACCCTTGTCCGAACGGTGCTTCGCTCCGTTGAGGCGGGCCTTGACATCGACGCGGGCGCCGAGCGAGTCCCTCGCGTCGGCGATGTGCGTCCGGCGTTCGCCCGAGCGGCCGCGCAGTTCCTCGTAGGACGGCGTCGGCTCCTTGGGCTTGGCGTCCTTCGCGTCGTCCTTGCGGTCCTTCCCGGCCTTGTCCTCCTTCGGCTTCTTGACGTCCAGCGTGGCGGGGTCGAAGCTCCGGCCCTCCTTGAGGACGCCGAGGTCGTACCGGATGCCGCGGATGGCGTCCTCGGGGATCAACGGAAGCTGCTTCTTGAGCCGGGAGACGCCGATCAGGGCCAGGACGCCCCCGATCACCAGAAAGAGGACGGCGACCAGGAGGGCGGCCAGCCAGGCGGGCATGACCTCGGCGAGGCCCATGATGGCGGCCACCACGAGCGCAACGGCGAAGAACAGCACGAAGATGAGCGCGACGACCAGGAAAGCGGCGGCGATCCCTGCCTTAATGCCCTTCTGCTTCATCTGCTGCAGGGCGATCGATACCTCGTCACTGACCTGCCGGGGTGTCAGGCGTGCCAGGAGCTTGATGAGACCGAAGAGCGAGAGCGAGCCCGTGGACCGCTTGCCGCGCGTACTGGCCGAGCTGTTCATAGGCCCTGCCTCCATTCGTAGGTTGTGTGCTGGACATTGGCTGAACCAAAATTACCATCGGCCCGTTGCCGTGGTTCCGATCCGACGGACGCGCGGGCAAGGGGACCCCGTGGCGCCCGATGAGGTAATGCGTCACGAGGTGGACGCGAGCTCCGCATTGTCCTCGAGGTCCTTGCCGGCGAACTCGGGAAGACGGGTGCGGACGAAGACGAAGGACAGCACGGCGAACACCGTGAACGCCGCGTACATGGTCCACAGTCCGAGGTTCTCGCTCACCCACGGGAAGGTCAGCGTGACGATGAAGTTGAACACCCAGTTGACCATCGTGGCGACCCCGAGTGCGATGGAGCGGATCCGGTTCGGGAACATCTCACCGAGCGTCACCCACATCACCGGGCCCCAGGTGGCGGCGAAGAAGATCACGAAGAGGTTCGCACCGACGAGGGCGATCGGCCCCCACGCGCCGGGCAGCACGATGTCCTCCCCGCTGCCTTCGGCCTGGAAGAAGGCGAGGGTGGCTGCGAGCAGGCCGATCGCCATGCCGATCGATCCGATGAGCAGGAGCTTCCTGCGCCCGACACGGTCGACGAAGAAGATGGCGACGAACGTCATGGCGACGTTGATGACGGAGGTGATGACCGATGTCGTGAAGGAATCGCTCTCGCTGAAGCCCACGGACTTCCACAGCGTCGTGGAGTAGTAGAAGATCGCGTTGATGCCGACCAGCTGCTGGAGCGCCGCGATGGTCATACCGACCCAGAGAATGGGTTGCAGTCCGAAAGCGGGCCCGCGCAGGTCGCGGTAGCTCGCGCGGTCCTCGCGCTGGAAGCTCTCCCGGATGGAGGTGATCTTGCCGGTGGTGTCCCGGACCCCGGCGACGCGGGAGAGCACCCGAGCCGCCTCGTCGTCGCGTCCGGCCCGGATGAGGAACTGCGGGGACTCGGGGATGATCAGTGCCAGGACCCCGTAGACGACCGCCGGGACGACGCCGACCAGCAGCATCCAGCGCCATGCTGACAGCCCCCACCAGAATTCCTCGCCCGCACCACCGGCGGCGCTCGCGAGGGAGGCATCGGACAGCAGGGCGGCGAAGATGCCGACCGTGATCGCGAGCTGCTGCACGGAGGCGAGTCCCCCGCGCCACTTCGACGGTGCTATCTCGGCGATGTAGCCGGGAACGATCACCGAGGCGATGCCGATGGCGAGGCCGCCGACCAGGCGCCAGGCCATCAGGTCCCATTCGGAGAAGGCGTACGCCGACCCCACCGAGTTGACCGCGAACAGGATGGCCGCGGCCACCATGACCTTCTTGCGGCCCCAGCGGTCGGCGAGGCCTCCGGCGAACCAGGCGCCGGCCGCACAGCCGAGGAGCGTGATCGCGACCGTGAAGCCCAGGACGCTCGCGCTCAGCCCGAAGTCGGCCTGGATGGAGTCGACCGCTCCGTTGATGACCGCGGTGTCGAAGCCGAACAGGAGTCCTCCGACGGCGGCGGCGACAGTGATGCCGATGACCCTCGCCATGTGCTTCGGTGACTGCTCCGCCTGCACTCCCGCATCGTTCTCGCTCATGGTCGTATCTCCCTGCTCGTTCGGTGTCTGATCACCCTACGTCAACCACAAGCATGCTTAGAGATCGGGTGCAACGCACCAGTGCTGCAGCACTCCCCATCAGGTTGACGACGGTCCTAGGATGGAGGGGTATTGATTCGCCCCAGCAACCATCTTCCCGTCGTCCGGGTCGTCGGTCCTGGGCCTCGAGCCGCTCCGCCGTCGTCGCCGGGCCGCCGTCGTCGATCCGTCCGCGCTCCACCCGATCCATCACCGTCACGTCCCGCGTCCCCCCGTCGGCACCGACCCTCCCGTTAGGCAGCACTGTGAGCACCACCACCCACCCCGGCGACACCCTCACCCGGCGCGAGAAGATCATCTACGTCTTCATCCTCGGCACATTGACGGCCCTCGGCCCCTTCACGATCGACCTGTACCTCCCGGCGTTCCCTGCGCTGCAGTCGGACTTCGGCGTGCCGGAGACCGCGGTGCAGCTGACCCTCACGGGAACGATCCTCGGCTTCGCGGGCGGGCAACTGCTCGTCGGGCCGCTCAGCGACAAGATCGGCCGTCGCGTGCCCCTCATCCTGGCCACCGCACTGCACGTCGGTGCCTCGATCGGAGCGGCGTCCTCCGAGGACATCACGATGCTCATGCTCTTCCGCGTGCTGCAGGGCGTCGGCGCTGCGGGCGGCGGCGTGGTGGCCATGGCGATGGTGCGTGACCTCTTCGGCGGCTACACCCTCGTGCGGATGCTCTCCTACATGGCGCTGGTCAACGGCATGGCGCCGATCTTCGCGCCGGTCATCGGCTCCCAGCTGCTCCTCCTGTTCCCCTGGCCGGGGATCTTCTGGTTCCTCGCGGCCTACGGCGTACTCGTGATCGTCGCCGTCTCACTGTTCATCATCGAGACCCTCCCGAAGGAGAGCCGGCGGCGCTCCGGCCTGACGGTCGTCGAGCGCTACCGGGTCGTCCTGAGCGACAGGATCTTCATCGGCATCCTGCTCGTGGGTGGCATGAACTTCTCGGGGCTGTTCTCCTACCTGTCCGCCTCGCCCTTCCTCTTCCAGGGGCCCTACGGGCTGAACGAGCAGCAGTACGGCCTGCTCTTCGCCATCAATTCGCTCGGGATCGTCGCGGGGGTGCAGATCAGCTCCCGCATGCTGAGGCGCGTCGGCCCGCAGTGGGTGATCGCCGCCGCGACGCTCGTGCAGCTCAGCATGGCGCTGCTCATGATCGCGTTCGACCAGCTGGGGCTCGGTTTCTGGGGCACCGCACTGCCGCTGTGGTTCTACATCATGGCGACGGGCTTCATCTTCCCCTGCGTGCAGGTCCTCGCACTGATCAACAACGGCGCACAGGCGGGGACGGCGGCGTCACTCCTCGGCGCCGTCACGTTCGGGCTGGCCGGCATCGTGTCACCGCTCGTCGGCCTCCTCGGGGAGGGCATCGAGTCCGCTACACCCATGGCTCTGGTCATGGCCTCCTGCATCGCCGCGGCGATGGTGTTCCTCTGGTCGGTCGTCCGCCCGCGGACGGTGCCGGCGCTGCACTAGGACCAGAACCAGCATCGATACCGGCACCGATACCGGCACCGGTGCCGGCAACGGGAAACGACACAGGGCACCGGGAGACCTGCGCCCGGGCACGGCGCTCAGGGCACCGGGGAACCGGCACCGGCTCAGGCGGCGGCCGGCTCCGATGCCGTGGTCTCCGCCTCGCCGGGCAGGGCCTCGGCGGTCTTCGCGATGTTCCGGGCCATGGACGTGAAGATGAAGCCGTGGAAAGGCAGCACCGCGAGCCAGTACAGCCGGCCGGAGAGGCCCTGCGGGAAGAACACGGCCCGCTGGTAGTAGGAACTGCCGGAGCCGTCCGGCTCCACCCTGAACTCGAGCCAGGCACGGCCGGGCACCTTCATCTCGGCGCGCAGCCTGAGCCGCTCACCCCGCACGAGCTCCTCCACACGCCAGAAGTCCAGGGCCTCCCCGGTGAGCAGTTCCTTCGCATCACGCCGCCCGCGGCGCAGGCCCACTCCGCCGGCCAACTTGTCCATCCAGCCGCGTGCGGCCCAGCCCACGGGCCAGGAGTACCAGCCGTTCTCGCCACCGATGCCCTCGACGACGCTCCACAGCTTCTGCGGGGACGCCGTGGAGCTGTAGGTCTGGACGTCGGTGAAAACGGTGTGGCCCGCCCACTGCGGGTCCGACGGCAGCGGATCGGCCTCGGTGTCGATCTGGGACGCCCCGGCCCAGCTGGTCTCCACCTCTCCCCCGCGCATCTTGCCGAGGGCGAGGTCCACGGAGCGGCGGTAGCCGGTGAGGCCGCCCTCCGGGGCGGGAATGTACTCGTCGATCCCCTGCTCGGCGGTGACGGCGTCGTGCTGCAGCGATTCGATGAGCGGCATGGCCATGGCCCGCGGGATCGGCGTGACCAGGTTGACCCAGTGGCCGGCGAGGCGCGGTGTCAGGACCGGCAGGGCCAGGATCTTCCGGCGGGGCAGGCCCGCCGCCTCCGCGTACTGGTTCATCATCTCGGCGTAGGTGAGGACCTCCCTCGACCCGATGTCGAAGGTCCTGTTGAGCGTGTCCGGCAGGTCGAGTGCGCCGACGAGGTAGTGGATGACGTCCCGCACCGCGATGGGTTCGATGTGGTTCAGGACCCACTTCGGTGCGGGCATGACCGGAAGGACGTCCGACAGGTGCCGGATCATCTCGAAGGAGGCCGAGCCGGAGCCGATGACGACACCGGCCTGGAAGGCGATGGTGGGCGTCCCGGAGTCGAGGAGGATCTTCCCCACCTGCGTGCGCGACCGCATGTGGGTGGAGAGCTCGACCCCCTCGGGGTGCAGGCCGCCGAGGTACACGATCCGACGGACGCCCGCGACCGCGGCCGCCTCGGAGACCGTCGCGGCGATGGCGGACTCCCGCTTGTCGAAGTCCCTGCCCGAACCCATGGAGTGGACGAGGTAGTACAGCGTGTCGACACCCTGCGTCACGGTGCGCATGGTCTCCTCGTCCTGCAGGTCACCCTGCACGATGTCAACGGAGCCTGCCCAGGGGACGTCCTTCAGCTTCTGCGGGGACCGGACGATGACCCGCACCCTGCGACCGTCGGCCACGAGTTTGGTGACCAGTCGGCCGCCGATGTACCCCGTGGCTCCGGTGACCAGGATGAGCTTGCCGTCTGTGCCCTGCGTGCCGTCAGTGTCCATGCGCACAGACTACGCCCGGCCCCTGACAGCTCCTCAGCCGGGGCGCCGGCCCCGCGGCTCCCGAAGCCTCTGCGGCAGGCAAGGAAAAGGCCCCCGACCGGTGTTTCCACTGGTCAGGGGCCCTGTTGCTCCTCCGACTGGACTTGAACCAGTAACCCTTCGATTAACAGTCGAATGCTCTGCCAATTGAGCTACGGAGGAATGCGCAGGTACAACTCTACATACCTGCCGGGGGGATGTGAAATCGGCCCGCGCTCACTCCTCGCGGAGGAGTCTGCGCTGCATCTCGAGCTCCATGAGGTCGCGCTGGAGCTGGTTGTAGAGCGTCGGATCCGCCGCCGGATCCATGCGCTGGAGCTGCCCGAGCTTGTCGGCCTTCTGCTGCGTGATGCGCAGCTCGGTCAGCCGGTTGAGGATGTCCCTGCAGTACAGCACCATCGCCTCGGCGTCCTTCGCCGGCAGCGGCCGGACGGCCAGCTCGCTGACCAGGGGACGGAGGACATCGGGTACACCCTCCCGCACCGACTCCACCCAGCGGGACAGTTCCGTGCCCGCCGCCCCCGCCGCGATCACAGCCGTGTGCAGTGCCTCGTAGACGGGCACGCTGAAACGGGACGTGGAGAAACTCTCCCACTGGGTCGCGGTGAGGAGGGTGGGCTGCTGCAGCACCACCTCGAGCGCCTCGCGTTCCATCCGCGCGATCGGGTCGCGGGGATCCGGTCGCTCGTAGTAGGGCTCCTCCACATCGGTGCCGGCCTGCGTGCCCTGGGCGGCCGCGGTGTTCCCCGCGCCAGCCTGCTCGCCCGGCTGCTGGCCGAACCGTCCCTGCCTGTCGCCGGACGCGGAGGCACCGGGGCCACCCGTCTCGCGCCGAGCTGCGGACGAGACCGCCCGGGCCACCTGGTCCTCCCCCACGTACTGCATGCCGAGCCAGCGGGACAGCTCGCGGGTGTAGGTCGACCTCAGGGAGACGTCGCGGATCTGCGCGACGATCGGCGCGGCGTGCCGCAGAGCCTTCACCTGCCCCTCGCCGGAGGACAGGTCGAACGCATCGAAGGAGGCCTTGATCGCGAACTCGAACAGCGGACGGCGGTCCGCGATCAGCGCACGCACGGCGTCGTCGCCCCGGGTCTGCCGCAGCTCGCAGGGGTCAGCGCCGGAGGCCTCGACGGCCACGTAGGTCTGGGCCGTGAACCGCTGGTCCTCCTCGAAGGCGCGGAGGGCCGCCTTCTGGCCGGCGGCGTCCCCGTCGAAGGTGAACACCACCTCGCCACCCGTGCCGTCGTCGGACAGCAACCTGCGGGCGATCTTGATGTGGTCCGTGCCGAAGGCGGTGCCGCACGTCGCGACGGCGGTCCGGACACCCGCGAGGTGGCACGCCATCACGTCGGTGTACCCCTCGACGACGACGAGCTGCCGGTTCTTCGCGATCTCCTTCTTGGCGAGGTCGATGCCGTAGAGCACCTGAGACTTCTTGTACAGGGAGGTCTCGGGGGTGTTCAGGTACTTGGGTCCCTGGTCGTCCTCGTAGAGCTTCCGTGCCCCGAAGCCGACGGTGTCCCCGGTGATGTCCCGGATGGGCCAGATGAGGCGGCCGCGGAAACGGTCGTAGAAGCGCCCGGCGTTGCTCGACGACGCACTGAACATGCCGGTGAGCTTGAGCTCGTCGAGGGTGAAGCCGCGGCCCGTCAGGTGGTTCAGCAGCGAGTCCCAGCCCTGGGGCGCGTAGCCGACACCGAAGTGGGCGGCGGCCTCGCGGTCGAAGCCTCGCTCCTGCAGGAACTGGCGGGCCGTCGCCGCACCCTGGGTGAGCAGCTGCTCACGGTAGAACTCGGCGGCGACCTTGTGGGCGTCGAGGAGCCGCCTGCGCTTGCCGACGTCCTCGCGGCGCGGCCCCGTGCCGCCGTCCTCGTAGTGCAGCTCGAAGCCGATCCGGGCGGCGAGCTTCTCGACGGTCTCGCTGAACGAGGTGTGGTCCTGCTTCTGCACGAAGGAGATGACGTCACCGCCCTCGCCGCAGCCGAAGCAGTGGTAGGACCCCATCTGGGGGCGGACGTGGAAGGAGGGCGACCGCTCGTCATGGAACGGACAGAGCCCCTTCCACGAGCCGATCCCCGCCGATTTCAGGGTCACGTACGCCTCGACGACCTCCTTGATGTCGGTGCGCTGGCGTACCTCATCGATGTCTTCACGCTTGATGAGTCCGGCCATGGCATCCAGTTTATGCCTGCCCCACCGACACGCGGACCGGCTCCTACCAGAGGGCGGGGACGGGACCGACGATCCGCTCGTGGAGCCCGAGGGCAGAGGCATCGGTGAGCGATGCCACCTGGTCGATCACGACGCGGAGACGGGCGTCGTCATCGGGGGCCTCGCGCCAGTCCGCGGCGAACATGGGCTCGAGGTAGCGGTCGCCGTCGGCGTGGATCTGGGCGACCAGGGACGCGAGGATCTCCCGCTGCCGCTCGTACAGCGGCTGGCGATGGTCCGTGGTCATGACGTAGGTGGTGGCGAGGCCCTTCATCACCGCGATCTCCATGATGGTCTCCTCGGGCACCACCATCTCCGCGTTGTAGCGCGTCAGCGGGTCAGGTCCGTAGATGGAGCGTGTGGACTGCATGGCGCTGAGGCAGAAGCGGCCGATCAGCTGGCTCGTCATGTTCTTCAGCGCGGCCATGGACCGGCGGGTCCCGTCGGCCTCCCGCACCCACACGGGGGTCCGCTCGAGGCGGGACAGCGCGGCGTCGACGGCGGCAGGATCACTGCCGGGCAGGTACCACTGCTGCGTGTAGCCGACCACGCGTGCCCGGGCGTCGGCACTGTCCATCCACCTGAGCTGCAGGTGCCCCGCGACGATCGCGTCCTCGACGTCGTGCACCGAGTAGGAGATGTCGTCCGCGAGGTCCATCACCTGCGCCTCGACGCACGACCGGCCCTCGGGTGCACCCGCCCGGAGCCAGTCGAAGACCGGGAGGTCGTCGTCGTACGCGCCGAACTTGGTGGTGCGCCGGCCGCTGATGACGGGCGCCGAGGCCGCGGTCCAGGGGTACTTGCACGCCGCGTCGAGGCTCGCGCGGGTGAGATTCAGGCCGGCGGGGCCGCCGTCGGCCTGCAGGACCTTGGGCTCGAGCCGGGTGAGCAGGCGCAGGGTCTGGGCGTTGCCCTCGAAGCCGCCGATACCGTGCGCGATGTCGTTCAGCGCCGACTCGCCGTTGTGGCCGAAGGGCGGGTGGCCGAGATCGTGGGCGAGGCAGGCGGTGTCCACGATGTCCGGGTCGCAGCCGAGGGTACGCCCGAGTTCACGGCCCACCTGCGCCACCTCGAGGGAGTGGGTGAGGCGCGTGCGGACGAAGTCGTCCGTGTCGGGCGCGACCACCTGCGTCTTCGCACCCAGCCGGCGGAGCGCGGAGGAGTGCAGCACGCGGGCCCGGTCACGTTCGAAGTCCGTGCGGTGGGAGCTCTTCGGCGGCTCCTCGACCCACCGCGCGGTGTCCGCGGCGGTGTAGCCGGTGGTGGAGGCCGGTTCGGTGAAGCTCATGATGCCTTTCTAGCGCAATTACTCGGAGGACGCCCGCGGGATCGGCGCGTGTGGAGGATCGGTCAGCCGCCGGAGACGTCGAGCTCGGCGGCAGCGATGTCAGCCTGCTGCGCCGCGTTGAGCACGCGACCCTCGAGCCAGTGCTCGGGCAGGGCGGTCCTCTTCGGCGATCCGGCACGGCCGCGCGGTCCCTCCGCGTCCTGGCCCGGGTAGGGCGAGTCGTGATCCAGCTCGGCGAGGAGGCCGCGTAGCACCTCGAGGGTGGGGACGGTGGCGAGCCTGGCCCGAAGGTCCCCACCGACCACGTACCCCTTGAAGTACCAGGCCATGTGCTTGCGGATGTCCCGCAGGCCCATCATCTCGCTGCCGAACGTCTCGACGAGGAGTTCGGCGTGCCGGTACACCGTGTCCGCGACCTGGCCGAGGCCGGGACGGTGCCGCGTCGAACTGCCCTCGAAGGCGTTCATCAGGTCCCCGAACAGCCAAGGCCGGCCCTGGCAGCCGCGACCGATGACGACGCCGTCGACGCCGGTCTGACGCACCATGCGGACGGCGTCCTCGGCGCTCCAGATGTCGCCGTTCCCGAGGACGGGGATGTCCGGAAGGGCCTCCCGCAGTTCGGCGATGGCGTTCCAGTCCGCCTGCCCCGAGTAGAACTGGGACGCCGTGCGTCCGTGCAGGGCGACGGCGGCCACGCCGCTGTCGCGGGCGATCTTCCCCGCCTCGCGGAACGTCAGGTGGTCCTCGTCGATGCCCTTGCGCATCTTGATGGTCAGCGGCACGTCACCCTTCGACGCCTCGCGGACCGCGGTCTGCACGATCCCCGTGAAGAGATCGAGCTTCCAGGGAAGCGCCGCTCCCCCGCCCTTGCGGGTGACCTTCGGGACCGGGCAGCCGAAGTTGAGGTCGATGTGGTCGGCGCGGTCCTCCTCCACGAGGAGGCGCACGGCTGCCCCGACGGTCTTCGGGTCGACGCCGTACAGCTGCACCGAGCGCACCTTCTCGTCGTCGTCGTGGGAGATGATGCGCATCGACTCGGGGGTGCGCTCGACGAGCGCACGGGAGGTCACCATCTCGGAGACATAGAGACCGCCGCCGTACTCGCGGCACAGCCGGCGGAAGGCCTTGTTGGTGATGCCGGCCATGGGGGCGAGGATCACGGGCGTGTCCACCGTGATGTTCCCGAGCGTCAGGGGCGGGAGGTCGAGTCGCAGGGCGGCGTCGGCCGGGTCGTGCGGCGCGGCGGCCGGCTCGTCGGACGAATGGGCACCGGAGCGGGCGGGGCGGGTGGAAACTGCAGTCACCCCTCCATTGTCGCAAGGGGCGGCAAATCCGGATTCCGGCCCCGGCCGGACCGCCGGGAGCGCGGACGCCCGCTTCGCGGCCGAAGCCTTGCGCCAGCCCCGCGTCATTCCGCTCCCTCCCTCTCCTGCTCCGGCTCGTCCGCCTGACGGGCACGGCGGGCGCGGCGTTCGCCGAGCGCCACGAGCCGTTGGCCGGGCGCGAGCGTCCCCGCTCCGTCGGTGGCGAGGACCGCGGGCGTCACCCCGCCGTGGTGCCTGGTGCCGTCGTCGGACGTGCCACCGTGGCGGGTGCCGTCGTCAAGGGCACCACCGAGCCGGGCGTCGTCGGAGATGCCGTCGACGGTGTCGTCCTTGAGGCTGCCGTCGGGAGTGCGGCCGGGAGTGCGGCCGGACGGGTCTCCGTCGAGTCCTCCGCCGTTGCGCCCTCCCCCGTGACCGCGTGCGGCCCGCGGCCCGACGGCCTTGACCACGAGCACCGCGATCAGGGTGGTGAGCGGGATGGCGAGCACGAGCCCGATGGACCCGACCAGGGTTCGCACCACCTCCTCGGCGAGCTCGCCGCTCGTGAGCGTGTCGAGGAGCGGGCGGTCGTAGAGGGAGACGAGGATCAGGATGGGCAGGGCCGCCCCGGCGTAGGCGAAGGCGATCGTGTAGACGGTCGAGGCGATGTGGTCGCGGCCGATCCGCATCGCGGAGGCGAAGAGGCGGCGGCCGGAGGTGTCCGGCGCGAGCTCGTGCAGTTCCCAGACCGACGACGCCTGCGTGATCGTGACGTCATTGAGCACACCGAGGCCGGAGATGATGAGGCCGCACAGGATGATCGACGAGATCGACAGGTTGTCCGAGGCGTTCACCAGTGTGTAGGCGTTCTCGTCCCCGACCCCCGTGAGATGCGCGGCATCCGTGGCCCATGCGGCGAGGAGCGCCGTCACCGCCAGCCCGAAGACGGTACCGAGGAGCGCGGTGGAGGTCCGCGCGGAGAACCCGTGCGCGAAGTACAGGACGCCGTACATGATCGCCACCGAGCCCACGAGCCCGAGCAGCAGCGGGGGCGCCCCCTCGAGGAGGCCGGGCAGGATGAACTGCGCGAGGATCACGAGGGCTCCCACCAGGCCGACGATGGCGCGCAGCCCCCGCCAGCGGGCGACCGCGATCACGACGACGGCGTAGAGCACCGCGAGCGCGACGATGGGGACCGACCGGACGAAGTCCACGAAGACATAAGGCGCGGCACCGCCCTGCATGACCTCGGACAGGTCCAGGTACCGGATCTCGTCACCGGCCCCGACGGCGTCCGTCCGCGCCAGTTCCGGCGTGACCTCGACGGGGATCAGGTCACCGCCGAGGGCGGGTTGCGTGTAGGCGACCGTGCAGGTGAGGGCCGTCCCGCCGGCGTCGACGGTCGCCTGGGAGGACGGGCAGTCCGCCTCGGCGACCTCGCGGACGGTGCCGCGGTCGAAGCTGACGCCGTCGGCCGTGGCGTACGGATCGGCGACGGTCAGGGAGCCGCGGTCGCCGCTCGGCCAGAGCAGCACCATCGCGACGAGGGTCAGCACGCCGATGGGCACGAGGATGGCCGCGAGCAGGAGGGTTGCGCGGCGGCGGGTGGCAATCGCGGATGCGGACGGCTCCGAACTCCCCGTGGCGCTCATGGCGTGCGGGTGGCTGTGGCCCACGGAACTCCTCCGGCTGGTCGGTACGGCTGGGCGGTGCGAGGGTTCGGCAGGCACGACGGCGTCGCGCTGCGGCCCGTACGGATTCTACGCAGGAGAACATGGGAGGCTGGGACGGCAGCGCCGGGGAGACCGGGGACGGTGCAGGCTGCCCCGTCTGCCACCGCAGGACCGACAGCACGAGGACGACCCTCCGGGGTGTGAGAGGACGGAACGTGGCAGCGCAGGCATCACTCCCCGCGAGGGACAGGGACCCGATGGTCTCGACCGGCGGCGCGGACTCCGACGTGCGCGGGGTTGCACTGGTCCTCCACGGGGGCAGGGCCAGCAGCTTCGACGCGGTGCAGTCCCAGCACCTCAGTCCGCTGCGGATGCGCCCCTTCGCGGCGCGCCTCGCCGCCGACGGCGGGAGGCACGGACTCGCGGTGTGGACGCTCCGCAACCGGGTACGCGGCTGGAACGGCGCCGACCAGTCCGCCCTGAAGGACGCACGCTGGGCCCTCGCGCGCATCGCGGCCGAGTATCCCTCGCTGCCGGTCTACCTCCTCGGCCACTCCATGGGCGGCCTCACCGCGCTCTACGCCGCGGACCATCCACAGGTGCGCGCCGTCGCAGCCCTGGCTCCCTGGCTCGAACCCTCCAGTCCGGTGGAACCGGTGCGGGGGCGGGACGTCCTCATCATGCACGGGGACACGGACCGGTGGACCAGCCCGACGTCGTCGCTCTCCTTCGCGCGGCGGGCGGTGGGCGTCGCCGAGGACGTCCACTACGTGCGGATGCTCGGCGCCGGCCACTTCATGTTCCGGACCGTCCCCGTCTGGCACGGCCTCAGCACCTCATTCCTCCTCCGGCGCTTCGCCGAGGACACGGGAGCAGCCGTCGCCCCCGCCGTCCTCGGGCGCTCGGACCTGCTGTGCCGATCGTCCGACCCACTCGGCGTGACGGCGTGACCGCCTGACCTCTCGACATGACCGCATGACCGCATGACCGCATGAGAACGACTCCGCTTCCCACGGCTGCCCCTGCCATCCCGCGACGACCCCGCAACGACCCCGCGACGACCCCACCACGACCCCGCCACGACCCCACGACGACCCACGACGACCCCGCCACGACCCATCGAAGGTGCCCATGACCGACTTCCCCCTGTCCGCGTTCCTCGTCGGCCTGCTGCTCTCGATCGCGGGGGTCGTCGTGCTGATGGCCCTGACCTTCGCCGTGGCCACGGTGCAGAGGCGGCACTCGGTCATCGACGTGACGTGGGGCCTCGGCTTCGTGGTCGTGGCGGTCATCACCTTCCTGGCCTCTGCCGGCGAGGGCGACGACGGCCGCCGCGTCCTCATGCTCGTCCTCGTCGCCGCCTGGGGCCTCCGCCTCGCCGGGTTCATCGGCTGGCGGGCCCGCGGCGGCGAGGAGGATCCGCGCTACGAGGAGATGCTTGCGGATCCCCCCGGCTCGGCAGCCGTGCTCGCGCTGCGGAAGGTCTACCTGCCCCAGGCCGGGGTCATGCTCTTCGTCTCGCTGCCCATCCAGGTCGCCATGGTCAGCACCGGCACCCTCGGGCCACTCGCGTGGATCGGCGCGGCCGCGTGGGCGGTGGGATTGTTCTTCGAGGCCGTCGGCGACCAGCAGCTCGCGTCCTTCAAGAACGATCCCGCCCGTCGGGGGACGGTGCTCGACACCGGCCTCTGGCGCTACACCCGCCACCCCAACTATTTCGGCGACGCGATGGTGTGGACGGGTCTGTTCCTCGTCGCGGCCGACTCCTGGCCGGGAGTCCTGACCGTCCTGTCCCCCGCGCTGATGTACTGGGCCCTTGCCAACAAGACCGGGAAACCGCTGACGGAGAAGCGTATGTCCGCCCGGCCGGGGTACAAAGAGTACATCGAGAGCACGAGCGGGTTCTTCCCGCTCCCGCCGAAGGCCGGAAGAGGGATCTGAGCATGGGATGGAAGCCGCGGCAGAGTGACCGCATGTACCGGGCAGTGGTGTACGCGGGCAAGTCCGTGTTCACGGCGCTCCGCCTGCCCGTCAAGGTCACGGGAACCGAGAACCTGCCCGCCTCGGACCCGCTGAACGGGCGCTCACGCCGCGCGGTCCCGGGTCACGGCGCGGTCGTCGCCATCACGCACTTCGGCTACCTCGACTTCGCGTTCGCCGAACTGGTCCTGTGGAACCATGCGCGCATCCAGGCCAGGTACATGATCTCCAAGCGCGCCGCGGAGCACTGGTTCGTGAGTCCGTTCGTGCACGGGCTCGGGCACGTCATCACGGACCGGACGGCGGGAGCGGAGGCGTACGACGACGCGCTGGCGAAGCTGCGCGCCGGTGAGTACGTCGCGATCCTGCCGGAGGCGGGGGTGTCACGGAGCTACACCGTCCGGGCCCTGAAGACCGGTCCTGTGCGGCTGGCCGCGGAAGCGGGAGTACCCGTGATCCCGATCAGCGTCTGGGGTGCGCACCGACTGCTGACCCGCGGGCACGGCTTCTCGCTCAAGCGCGCCTGGCGGTCACCGATCCGCCTGCACATCGGCCCGCCCATCCACCACTCGCCCGGCGTCGACGTGGCCGAGGAGACCGAGCGGCTGCGGCGGGAACTGCAGGACGGCATCGAGACCTGCATCGCCGACTTCCCGGTCCCGCCCGAAGCGGGCGCCTGGTGGATGCCGGCGCACCTCGGTGGCGGCGCGATGACCGAGGCAGAGCGCGACGCCGCCGATGTGGCCGACAAGAAGGCCGGGAGGCACAGCCGGGGCTGACGCCCCGGTCAGGCGGTTGCGACGACCAGCGTCTCGGGTCCGGCGAGCTGCGCGGCGCCCGTGGCGAGCAGGGGCTCGACGACGGCGACGAGGGCCTCCATGGCGTCGTCGACCTCCAGCTGGATGGGGTACTGGTGCACCAGCATCGCGATCATCGTGGCCACCGCGGCCTGCTGCTCCGCGGGCGGGAGCGAGGTGTCGTAGCCGAGCAGCACGTCCGCGGGGTCGTCCGTGCGCGCCTGCGTGTAGCTGACCGCAAAGGTCGCGATCGCGCCGCCGTCGGCCTTCGGCCGGTCCCGGAGCACGATCGCCCCGCCGGCTCCGCTGGCATCACCGAGGAAGAGCTGCTGGGCCCTGCCGAGGCTGAGCTCGGCGCGGTCCCAGACATGGACGGACTCGTAGAAGGCCGTGAGCGCCCGGGTGAGTTCCACCGATCCGGTCGCCGCCTCCTCCAGTTGGGGACCCGCGGCGTCATCGAGCGCTGGGGCGGCGAGGGCGCCGGGCCCGATGACGACGAGCCGCGAGCGCTGCAGCGCGCCGAATCCGGTGGCCTGCGCGAACGCCGCCCCGGTGGTCCCCGGCGTCACCTTCGACCGGAGGGCCGTGATGCCCGACGGCGACGCCGCGGCCTCGTGCTGGAGCATCGTGAGGAGCGTGGAGCCGACGCCCGTACGCCGGTGGTCCGCCGCGACCTCGATGTAGCACCAGAGCCTGTCGGGGTGCAGTGCCGCACCGTAGACGCAGCCGGCCGCGACGGGCACGCCCTGGTCCACCACGGTGATGCAGCGGTTCCAGGGCTCCTCCGCCGGCGGCCTGAAGGACCCACGGAACTGCTCCGACGTCGCGGATTCGGGGCCACCCCAGAGCTGGATGAGCTCGAGGTCGTCGCCCTCCTGCCAGGCGCGGTACTCGAGGGCCATCAGGCTCCGATCAGGCGTGCGGCGAGGTATCCCTGCACCTGGTCGAGGGACACGCGCTCCTGCGCCATGCTGTCACGCTCGCGGATGGTGACGGCCTGGTCATCGAGCGTGTCGAAGTCCACGGTGATGCAGAAGGGAGTCCCAATCTCGTCCTGGCGCCGGTAGCGGCGGCCGATGGCCCCGGCGTCGTCGAAGTCGATGTTCCAGCCCTTGCGGAGCTGCGCGGCAAGGTCCTTCGCCTTCGGGGACAGGTCCTCGTTGCGGCTGAGCGGCAGCACGGCGGCCTTGACCGGGGCGAGGCGGGGGTCGAGCTTCAGGACGGTGCGCTTGTCCACCCCGCCCTTGGCGTTCGGCGCCTCGTCCTCCGTGTAGGCGTCCACGAGGAACGCCATGAAGGAGCGGGTGAGGCCGGCCGCGGGCTCGATCACGAAGGGCGTGTAGCGCTCGTTGGTGGCCTGGTTGAAGTAGCCGAGGTCGGTACCCGAGTGCTTCGAGTGCGTCGAGAGGTCGAAGTCGGTGCGGTTCGCGATGCCCTCGAGCTCTCCCCATTCGGAGCCCTGGAAACCGAAGCGGTACTCGATGTCCGTGGTGCCCTTGGAGTAGTGGCTGAGCTTCTCGAGGGGGTGTTCGAAGAGGCGCAGGTTGTCCGCCCTGATGCCGAGATCGGTGTACCAGGCGAAACGCTGGTCGATCCAGTACCGGTGCCACTCCTCGTCCGTCCCGGGCTCGACGAAGAACTCCATCTCCATCTGCTCGAACTCCCGGGTGCGGAAGATGAAGTTGCCGGGCGTGATCTCGTTGCGGAAGCTCTTGCCGATCTGGCCGATGCCGAAGGGCGGCTTCTTGCGCGCGGTCGTCAGGACATTGTTGAAGTTCACGAAGATGCCCTGGGCGGTCTCGGGACGCAGGTAGTGCATGCCCTCCTCCGACGCGACCGGTCCGAGGAAGGTCTTCAGCAGTCCGGAGAACTCCTGCGGTTCGGTCCACTGGCCCTTGGTCCCGCAGTTGGCACAGGTGACGTCCTTGAGGCCGTTCTCGGGCGCGCGGCCCTTCTTCTCCTCGTACTCCTCCTCGAGGTGGTCCGCCCGGTACCGCTTGTGGCAGGAGAGGCACTCCACGAGGGGGTCGCTGAAGACGTCCACGTGGCCGGAGGCCTCCCAGACCTGCCGGGGCAGGATGACCGCGGAATCGAGGCCGACGACGTCCTCCCGGCCGCGCACCATCGTCTGCCACCACTGCCGCTTGATGTTCTCCTTGAACTCGGCCCCGAGGGGTCCGTAGTCCCAGGCCGAGCGGGAACCGCCGTAGATCTCGCCCGACTGGAAGACGAAGCCGCGCCGCTTGGCGAGCGAGATGATGGGGTCGAGTGCTGACTTGGCTGCTGCCATGGGATCTTCTCCGGTTCTCTGCAGGCCGCTGGGTGCGGTCCGCGGGTGGGGGGCGCGTGGTGCAGGCTGGTCCGCTCCCGTCGCAGGGGCGCCAGAGCTACCCGGCAAGCCTACCGGGTCGGGCCGTGGCGTCGGCGGTGGTGGCAGGCTCTGCACCCGATCGCGGAGGGGCAGGGGGAAGCCCCTTGACGTAACGGCCGAAGCTTCCTAGGTTGAGCACACTCCGACGTGTGATCCACGTCACTCCCGCGTCCGGACGGTCCGGACCGCTCGCACCCAAAGGACACCCATGCCCCGTTCCTTCGTACGCCCGCGCGCCCGCATCGGACGCTCGGCGCTGGCCCTCGCCGGCAGCCTCGCCCTCGTGGCGAGCGGCAGCTTCGCGGCCAATGCCGCGCCGACGTTCGACAACAGCACCAACAACTCCTCCAAGAAGCTTCGGACGGCGGTGACGGTCGAGAAGGTGGTGGGGCACCTCACGGCCCTCGACGCCATCGCCGAGGCCAACGAAAACACCCGCGCCTCGGGCACCGAGGGCTTTTCGGCATCCGTCGACTACATCGTGGGCAAGCTCACGGCAGCGGGCTACTCGCCGACCGTCCAGTCCTTCCTCTTTCCGTTCTTCGCCGAGTTGAGCCCCGCCGTGCTGGAGCAGTCCACGCCCGACGACGTCTCCTACGGCGCCGAGGACGTGGCCACGATGACGTTCTCAGGCGCCGGAGACGTCTCCGGCGCGATCCGCACGGTGGACACCACGGGAACAGCGAGCGCGGCCGGCACCAGTGGCTGCGAGGCCACGGACTTCGCCGGCTTCACGGCCGGCTCGATCGCGCTGGTGCAGCGCGGCGGCTGCACCTTCGCCATCAAGGCCGCCAACGCCGAGGCCGCGGGCGCAACGGCGGTCATCATCTTCAACACCGGCGTGGGCGGCAACACCGCCGCGGTCGCCGGCACGTTGGGGGCACCGGACCTCGTGGGCATCCCCGTCGTCGGAGCCAGTTTCGCCGCCGGCAACGACCTCCTGGGCGAGGGTGTCACCGGCCGTGTCGCCGTCGACACCATCTCCGAGAACCGAGAGACCTACAACGTCATCGCCGAGACCGGTACCGGGGACCCGGACAACGTGGTCATGGTCGGAGCGCACCTCGACAGCGTGCTCGCCGGACCCGGGATCAACGACAACGGGACGGGCAGCGCCGGCATCCTCGCCGTGGCGGAGGGCATGGCCAAGGTCAGGACGGCCAACAAGGTCCGCTTCGCGTGGTGGGGTGCCGAGGAGGAGGGCCTGCTGGGCGCCGAGTACTACGTGGCCGACCTCGTGGAGAAGGATGAGCTCGATCGCGTGGGCCTCTACCTGAACTTCGACATGATCGGCTCGCCGAACTTCGGCCGCTTCGTGTACGACGGCGACAACTCCGCCTTCCCGGTGGGTCCCGACGCGGCGGCCGGCCCTGAGGGATCGGGCCAAATTGAGCAGGACTTCCACGACTACTTCGCCTCGGTGGGCCTTGCCTCGGGTGAGACCGCGTTCAGCGGCAGGAGCGACTACGGACCCTTCATCGCGGAGGGCGTCCCCGCGGGTGGCCTCTTCACCGGGGCCGAGGGCATCAAGACCCCCGAGCAGGCCGCCCTGTTCGGTGGAGTGGCCGGCGCGCCCTACGACGCTTGCTACCACGCGGCATGCGACGACACGAACAATCTCAGCATCGAGGCCCTCGACCAGCTGAGCGACGCCGTCGCGCACCTGACCTTGACCTACGCGTCGAGCACGTTCGCCGTGAACGGTGCCGGCACTCCCGTGAAGGGCAAGGGCAAGAAGGACCGCTTCGAGGGCAACCCCCTCGGCGGCGGAACGGAGAGTGGCGGCGGGCTCCACCCGGAGCACGACCACGACCACGAGGTCGCGGACCGCTAGCACGACCAGCACGACCAGCACGATCGGCAGGGGCTGCTCCCGACGGGGCAGCCCCTGCTGCGTGCAGCGGGGTCAGGGGCCCGGGCTCAGGGATTCACGCGACGCGGCCAGGGCAGCGTCGTCAGGATGATGGCGCCGAGCGTCAGCAGGGTCCCTGCCACGGTCGCGAAGGCCACGATGGTCCCGGGCGCCGGGACCACGAGGTCGAGCAGGAGCGAGCCGACGAGCTGCCCGCCGATCATGCACAGACCGGTGAGAAGGACGCCGAGGCTCCGCACCAGCAGTGCGCCGAGGGCGATGAAGACGCACCCCATGGGTCCGCCGAGGTAGTACCACCACTCGGAGGGCAGGGGGTTCCCCGGTCCGGCGATCACGAGCTTGACCAGCCAGGCCGCCAGCAGGACCGCCGTCCCGGCGATGAAATTCATGAGGGTCGCGGCGAGGGGCGTGCCGTAGTGCAGGGACGCCGTGCCGTTCATGGCCTGCTGGAAGCTGAGCAGCACGCCTCCGGCGACGGGCAGCAGGACGGGCAGGAGCCAGCTGGAGACCTCGCCGGCTCCCCCGAACCGCGGCGAGACGGCCCAGACGACGGAGAGGACGGTCAGGACGACGCCGATGACGCGCATGGCGGTGACGGCCCGCTTCCCACCCGGTCCGATCCCGGCCCGGTCCACCAGGAGTCCGCTCAGCGACTGGCCCATCACGGCGGCCACGGTGAACAGGGCGACGCCGATCAACCCGATGGTCAGGGACTGCGTGAAGACGAAGAACGCACCGATCGCACCGGCGGCGATGTAGAAGGGCGGGAACCGGCGCTCACGCACCGAGGGCAGGATCTGCAGCGCACCGGCGCGTGCGGACGGCAGCGCCAGGGTGATGACGATCATCACCACGAGGCCGGTGCCGAAACTGATCAGGGCGGCGGCGATACCGTCCCCCAGGGCGGTACCGAGCGCACCGTTGATCCGGCCCTGGACGGGTACCGCGAGTCCCGCGGCGAGGGCGAGCGGAAAGCTGACGGAGGGAGGGAGCAGAGGCGCGTCGGACACCCGTACAGCCTAGTCGGGCGGCTTCCGGCATGATGGACGCATGACCGACGACTCCAGCACAGAACTGCCCATCCGGGATGACATGATCCGCCTGGGGCAGCTGCTGAAGCTCGCCTCCCTCGCGGAGGACGGCGTGGAGGCGAAGACCCTCATCGACAACGGGCTGGTGCACGTGAACGGGGAGATCGAGGAACGGCGCGGACGCCAGCTCCACCCGGGTGACACCATCAGCGTCAACGGCGAGACGGTGCGGCTCACCCGCGGCTGACGGTTCCCCGACGCGGGTGGTCCGCACCGCGCGGCTACGGCGCATCCGTCGCCGCCGGGTCGTCCCCGGTGGTCCTCCCGCCGCGTCCGGATTCGGCGTCAGCGCTTCCCGAGCACCGTCATCGCGAGGAACTCGCGGACATGGGCCAGCTCCTGCACGTTGATGCTGTGGAACATGTTCGAGTAGAGGATCTTCGTCAGTTTCGTGTGGGTGGTCAGCCAGGCATGGGTGACCTCGATCATCTCCGCAGTGATGACCTGGTCCTCCTGGTCGCGCCCCCAGAAGAACGGCGTGGGGGTCGCAGCGGCGTCCTCGTCCCGGAAGAACGCATGACCCTCCGAGGGGACGGTGAAGCCGGAGAGCCCGACGACGCAGGTGAAGTCCGCCGGTCGGTGCCGCAGGAGCGAGGTCGCCACCGCCATCCCCTGCGAGAACCCGAGGATGCTGACGCTGGTATGCACGTCGCGCGCGGTGTCGAGCCACTCCGAGACAGCACCGACACCAGCGACCACGCGCTCCACGGAGTAGTCGGCATCACGGGACAGGGGGAACCACGAGTAGCCGGGGCCCACGGCCAGCGGCGCCCGCACGGAGGCCACGGTGAACTCACCGGGCAGGTGGTCCGTCAGGCCCATGAGGTCCTCCTCGTCGGCCATGTAGCCGTGGAACAGGACCAGCAGGGGCGTACCGGCGCGCTCGGACTCGGGCCTGGACCAGAGGACCACCGGCTCCCAGGAGCGTGGCTCGGGCGCGGCGGTGCCGGAGGCGGATTCAGTCATGCCGTCCATCCTGTCACGGGGCCATCACTGCCTGCACTCCGGATGGCTGGTGTCCGACGGCCGGCAGCGGTGACAATGGTGCGGTGAGTGCAGCGAACACCGGGGGTCCCCCGCAGAGCAACGCCCAGCCCATCCCGAACGGCCCGATGATCGACCCCACCCTCAACTCCGAGCCTCACCCGTGGCATCGCTACGTGGCACTCGGGGACTCCTTCACCGAGGGGATCGGCGATCCGAACCCGGCCAGCGTCGGCGGGAACCGCGGCTGGGCGGACCGCGTCGCCGAGGAACTGGCGCGCGGCCAGTCGAACTTCGCCTACGCGAACCTCGCCGTGCGCGGGCGCCTCCTCCAGCAGATCGTCGACCAGCAGGTCGACGCCGCGATCACCCTGCGTCCCGATCTCGTCACCATCTCGGCAGGCGGCAACGACCTGCTGCGTCCGGGCGGCGATCCCGACCTGCTCGCCAGCAAGCTCGACGACGTCGTCGGGACCCTCGCCGGTTCGGGGACGACCGTGGTGCTGTTCACCGGGCCGGACGTGCGCGAGACCGTCCTCGGAAGCATCCGCTCCAAGACCGCGATCTACAACGAGAACCTGCGCACCATCGCGACGCGGCACGAGGCGGTCATCGCGGACATGTGGGCGCTCCGGCAGCTGCTCGATCCGCAGATGTGGTCCACGGACAGGCTGCACTTCTCCCCGCTCGGCCACCACACCATCGCCGCGATGGTCCTCGACACCCTCGCCGTGAGGCACACCCTCGAGCCGCTGCAGCCCAAGGAGCTGCCGGCGCGCACCTGGCGCGCCGCACGCGCGGAGGACCTCGTGTGGGCCCGCGAATACTTCGTACCATGGGTCCTGCGCCGGCTGCGGCACCAGTCCTCGGGCGACGGCGTCACCGCCAAGCGGCTCGAACCGGCACCGATCTTCGGACCGGGCATGCCGCCGGGCGCCGCGGACTAGCTCGCCGTCCGCCCCGGCACGCGGGACCGTCCGCCGCGCCTTTCTCGTCGGCCCGGGGTCCGGCCTTCCCAGCGTCCCGGCGACGACGATGACCAGCGTCCCGGAGACGACCCTTCCCAGCGTCCCGGAGACGACGATGACCGGTCGGCCGGCAGCCGACCGGTCATCACCGGCGTCCCATGGGTGCCTCATCGGCGTCTCATGGGCGCCGAGGGCGACGCCCGGGAGTCAGCTCTCGAGTGCGACCTCGCCGTTGGCGACCGCGTCCGCGCAGGCGCTGAGATCGGGCCCCGGCTTGAAGTCGACGAACTGCGGCTTGAGCTTCTCGAAGAGGAACTCGTAGACCTCGTCGCGGGACTTGCCGTCCATGGTCTCCGCCGCCTCCTTCACCGCGCCCTGCAGCGCCCGGTCGGCGTCGAGCAGGATCTTGTCGCGTGCTTCCTGGTTCCAGCCAATGGTGCTCAGTTCCATGAACAGCTCCTCTTCATCCGTCGGTGTGGTGCGCGCGGGACAGGGTCCCGGGCTTGCCTGCCGGCAATCGATAAGCAGGCTTAGCTCCCAGCCTAGGGGCAGGCACGGAGAAACCCAACAGCTGCCGCCGCGAAATTTCTACTTCGCGTAGAAGGCAGTGCGCAACTGCGCGTCGAGCTGGTGGATCTCCGTGAGGAAGGCATCGTGGCCCACCGGTGAGGTGATCGTGTGGACGGGCACCTCCCCGGGCAGCCCCGCCGCCAGGCGACGGGACTGCCCTGGGACGTACAGCCGGTCGGAGTCGACCGCCGCGACGAAGAACTGTGCCGGCGCGGCAGCGAGGGCGGCGGCGAGGCTCCCCCGGGCGCGGCCGGCGTCGTGGCTCATGAGCGCCTCCGTCAGGATCACGTAGCTGTTGGCATCGAACCGGTCCACCAGCTTCTCGGCCTGGTGGTCGAGATAGCTCTCCACCTGGTACCGCCCACGGTCGGCGGGTACCACCGCACCGAGGGGTTGCTCTGCATCCTGCTCGGCCCGGCCGAAGCGTGCCTCGAACTCCCCTTCCGAGCGGTAGGTGATGTGGGCGATGCGGCGCGCCAGCCCGAGGCCCGCATCCGGATGCGGACCGTCGTAGTAGTCGCCACCGCGGTACGCGGGATCCAGGCGGATAGCCTGCAGCTGTGCCTGGGCGAACGCTATCTGTTCGGCCGAACTGGCGGCTGTGCAGGCGATGACGGCGCACCGCTCCACGCGGTCCGGGTACATCAGGGCCCACTCGAGGGCACGCGCGCCGCCCATGGACCCGCCGAGGACCGAGTGCCAGCGGTGGATGCCGAGCTGGTCGGCGAGCAACGCCTCCGCCCGCACCCCGTCCCGGATGGTGACGAACGGGAAACGGGAGCCCCAGGGGGCGCCGTCGGGCGCCAGGCTGGCCGGCCCCGTCGAGCCGTAGCAGCCGCCCACCATGTTGATCGACACCACGAAGAAGCGGTCCGTGTCCACCGTCCGCCCGGGACCCACGAGCGCATCCCACCAGCCCTCCTCCTCGGACGCACCGCGTGCGACGTGCGAGCTGCCCGTGAGGGCGTGCTGCACCAGCACCGCGTTCGATGCCTCCGCATCCAGCTCCCCCCACGTCTCGAAAGCGAGCTGCACGTCCGGCAGCGCGCCCCCGGTCTCGAGGGCCAGGGGGCCGATCGGGGCGACGCGCAGGAACCCGTCCCCCAAGGGGCCAGCGTCGTTCCCCTGGTGCAGCGGAGCGGGAGGATAGGTGGTCACGAAGGGTCAGGCTCCTTTGGCCGCTCGGAAGCCGGCGTCGAGGTCGGCGAGGATGTCGGTGATGTTCTCGAGTCCCACGGACAGGCGGACGAGGCCCGGCCGGACGCCCGCCGTGAGCTGCGCCTCCGCGCCGAGCTGGCTGTGGGTGGTGGATGCGGGGTGGATGACGAGCGAGCGCACATCCCCCACGTTCGCCACGTGCGAGTGCAGTTCGAGCCCGTCGACGAAGCGCTTGCCCGCCTCGAGCCCTCCGGCGATGTCGAAGCTCACGATCGCCCCCGTACCGATGCGCCCGTACCTCCGGCCGCGCTCGTACCAGGGGCTGGACGGCAGGCCCGCGTAGGAGACGCGCTCGACGTCGTCGTGCGCCTCCAGCCACTCGGCGACGGCCTGTGCGTTCTGCACATGCCGCTCCACCCTGAGGCTGAGCGTCTCGAGGCCCTGCGCGATCAGGAAGGCGTTGAACGGCGAGACCGCGGCGCCGAGATCACGCAGGAGCTGCACCCGTGCCTTGAGGATGTAGGCGAGATTGGCGCCGAGCGGGCTTCCGACACCGAGGTCACGCGCGTAGACGAGCCCGTGGTAGCTCTCGTCCGGCGTATTGAAGCCGGGGAACCGCTCCGGGTACCGGGCGAAGTCGAAGTTCCCGGAGTCCACGATCACGCCCGCGATCGCGGTGCCGTGCCCGCCCAGGTATTTCGTGGCCGAGTGGACCACGATATCCGCGCCCCACTCGATGGGCCGGATGAGGTATGGGGTGGAGAGCGTGTTGTCCACGATCAGCGGGAGCCCGTGCTCGTGGGCGACACCGCTGATGCCCTCGAGGTCGAGGACGTCCTGGCGGGGATTCGAGACCACCTCGCCGAAGAAGAGTTTGGTGTTCGGGCGGACCGCCGCCCTCCACTGCTCGAGATCGTCCGGGTCCTCCACGAACGTGGTGTCGATCCCGAATTTCTTCAGCGTATGTCTGAACAGGTTGTACGTACCCCCGTAGAGGCTCGGGCTGGCGACGATGTGGTCCCCCGCCTCGGCGATGTTCAGCACCGCGAAGGTCTCGGCGGCCTGGCCCGAGGCGAGGAGCAGCGCACCGACGCCACCCTCGAGGCTCGCGATCCGGGTCTCCACGGCCTCCTGCGTCGGATTGCCGATCCGGGTGTAGATGGGCGCGAGCTCGGTGAGCGAGAACCGGTTCGCAGCACTCTCGGCGCTCGGGAACACGAACGAGGAGGTCTGGTAGATGGGGAGGGCCCGGGCCCCCGTGGCTGCGTCCGGCACCTGGCCGGCGTGGATCTGGCGTGTCTCGAAAGACCAATCGTCGGACATGGTGCTCCCTGTCGGTAGGGGCCCTGCGATCTCCGATGCTCCCGCCGACGTTCTCGGCTCCGGGAGACCGGGCACCGCAGGAGCCCGCGCTTGAACGACGCCGAACCGGCGCCGGACCTGGTCTTCACCCGGGGCACCCCACCGCGGTTGGAGGGTTGCCGGCCAGCAAGCCGGGGCTTCGTGCTGGCACTCATGACCTGCACCCATGAAAACGTATGGAAGCCTGTCCGGCAACCCGTGTGACCCTCCGTTAAGCCGGCACGAACCGTCGCCCGAGGTGCCCCCTCCGGTTCCCGGCGGTGCCTCGCGCCAGCATCCGGCCCACCGCCGCTGTGCTCCGCGGCCTCCCTGGACGGCGCTCCGACAGGGCCGACGGGCGATGTCCACGGGTAAGGCGGTCCTAAGTCGAGACGTGCATCACTTAGTGCCAAAATAACCGCATGCGCCTGGACCACGTCTCTTATGCCTGTGAACCCGATGGACTTGCCGCGACTGCTGACCGGATCTCGGCCCGGCTCGGCATGGAGCCCGTGAAGGGCGGTGTGCACCCGCGTTTCGGCACCCGCAACATGATCTTCCCGCTGGCCAACAGCCAGTACCTCGAGGTCGTGGAGGTGCTGAACCACCCGGCGTCGGACAAGGCGCCCTTCGGCCAGGCCGTCCGCGCCCGGTCCGAGGCCGGCGGCGGCTGGATGGGCTGGTGCGTCGCGGTCGACGACCTGGGCCCGTTCGAGGAGCGCCTCGGCCGCAGCGCCGTCCCCGGGAACCGTAAGTTCCCGGACGGCCAGGAACTGACCTGGCAGCAGATCGGCATCAGGGGCCTCATCGCGGACCCGCAGGTCCCCTACCTCCTCCGCTGGGACGAGGGCACCGAGGATCTCCACCCGTCCAAGGCACGCCCGGCGTCGGTCAAGCTCGACTGCCTGACCATCGCGGGGTCCTCCGAGCGCGTGACCGAGTGGCTCGGCACTGCGGTCGAGGAGACGCTCGACGGCGTCCAGGTGCAGTGGATCGCCCCGAACGGCACCCCCGGCATCATGTCCGTGACGTTCGAGACCGGCGAGGGACGCGTCGAGATCTGAGAGCTCGCGGCGATGCGGACACGGAGAAGGACCGGACTGTCGTCCGGTCCTTCTCCTTCTTGACGGCCGTTGTCGACCGCCGCAACTGGTCAGGCGTGCGTGTAGGTGAGGCAGTCAGCGGCCTCGGCGCCCGGACCCACTTTCACGGCCGGTGCGCTGCAGAGGAGATCGTGGTTGAAGCTGCACTCGGAGCGCTGGCAGGCACCGACGTGCGCGAGCATCTTCGGCAGCCCGCCGCTGATGGACGTGTCGATGAACGTGGCGCAGGAGGCGTGCTCCTCGCTGCCCGACACCGTGATGGCGACGGCGGTGCAGCCGTCGTGGTTGAAGGAGCAGTTGTGGACACTGCACTCGGAGACGCTGGTGACACTGGGGGCACTCGGGGCGCTGCTCATGATTCCTCCTGGCTGGTCCGGTGGGGTCCCTGTCGGAGCCGCCGTTGTCTGTGCCGGATGAAGTGAGCATAAACCCGCAATTAGCGGATAATTTAGTCATGATTTGTGCGCGCAAATGAACAAAGGGAAGCCTTTCTTTATTCAGCCGCCAATTCCGATGGCCGGTCCGATGAGCGCGAATCCGACGAAACCGGTGATATCGATGAGCGCGTGCGCGATCACCAGCGGCATGACACGGCGCGTGCGCGTGTAGAACCAGCCGAACAGCAGACCCATCAGGACGTTGCCGATGAAGGGGCCGAAGCCCTGGTACAGGTGATAGCTGCCGCGCAGGAGTGCACTGCTGACGACGATGGCGGGCGTCGACCATCCGAGCTCGCGCAACCGGATGAACAGATACCCCACCACGATCACCTCCTCCAGGACGGCGTGCCGCACCGCGGACAGGACGAGCACCGGGATGGTCCACCAGTAGGCGTCCAGCGCCGCCGGGACGAGCGCGGTGGTGATGCCGAGCGCCCTCCCTCCGGCGTAGACGCCGAGCGTCCCGACGCCGATGATCGCCGCGAGCCCGACGCCGAAACCCACTGTCCGCAGCGGTTTCTCGAACGTGAACCCGAGCCGGCGGAAGGCGGAGACCCCGTGACCGCCGAGGAGGTAGAGGACCAGGGCCACCGGCACCAGCGCGAAGGCGATGTTCAGGAGCTGGTACGTGAGATCGAAGTACTGGCGGTCGTTGAGCACCGGGTTCAGGGTGGTGGTCTGGGCGGCGAGCGGCCCGCGGGTGAGCTTCTCCGCGAGGTTGACGATCGCGTAGACGCCGGACTGCCCGAGTGAGAGTCCGAGGACGATGAGCAGCTCCGCCCTGATGCGGCGTCGAGGAGCGGAGGCCGGCCCCGACGTGGGCTCGGGCGTGCCGCCGGTCCCGGATGCACGTGGTCCGGACCGGGACGTGGACGGTGGACCGGGCTGCAGGTGTGCGGAGGAGGGAGGATCCGGATGCATGGCGTCATCCTCCCAGCGCCGGCTGGGGATTCCCAACCCGGCATTCTGCATGCCGGACGGTCCGGTCGGGCTAGCGGACGCGCGTGCCCGCCTTCCACACCGCATGCACGAGCGGCATCCCCGGCCGGTAGGCCAGATGAGCCGCCGACGGCGCGTTCAGCAGTTGCAGGTCGGCCCTGTGTCCCACCGCGAGCGAGCCGACCGCCCGGCGGCCGTCGGCGTCGTCGCCCACGTGCCGGCGCAGGGCGAGGGCTCCGCCGTAGGTCGCGGCGCGCACGGCCTCGTGGACGGTGAGTCCCATCTGCAGGACGGACGTCGCGACGCAGAAGCCCATGGAGCTGGTGTAGGACGTCCCGGGGTTGCAGTTGCTCGCGAGCGCGATCTGGACCCCGGCGTCGAGGAGCCGGCGTGCGGGCGGGAAGGGTTGCCGGGTCGAGAGGTCGCAGGCGGGCAGGCACGTCGCGACGGTGCCGGGTCGTCCAGGCCCGGCGTGCCAGGTGCCGGCCAGCGCGTCGACATCGCCGTCGGACAGGTGGTTGACGTGGTCCACGCTGGCGGCGCCGAACTCGACGGCCAGGGCCACCCCGTGGCCCGGGCCCAGCTGGTTGCCGTGCACGCGCAGGCCGAGTCCGGCCGCAGCGCAGGCGGCGAGGACGCGGCGGGACTGGTCGGCCGTGAAGGCACCGGTCTCGCAGAAGACGTCCGCCCAGCGGACGAAGGGGCGGACGGCGTCGAGCATCGGTCCGCAGACGAGGTCCGTGTACGCGTCCGCGTCCCACCCGCGCGGGACGAGGTGCGCGCCGAGGAAGGTGACCTCGTCGACGACGCCGGCGGCGATCCGCGCGCTGCGGGCCTCGTGCGCGACGTCGAGCCCGTACCCCGTCTTCGTCTCGATGTAGGTGGTCCCACCCGAGGCGGCCTCGGCCACCCGGGCCAGCAGGAGGCGCGTGAGGTCGTAGTCCCCCGCGGCGCGCGTCGCCTCGACCGTGACGGCGATGCCGCCCGCGGCGTAGGACTCCCCCGCCATCCTGGCTTCGAACTCGGCGGTGCGATCGCCGGCGAAGACGAGGTGCGTATGACTGTCCACCCAGCCGGGCAGGCCGGCACGGCCCCCGGCGTCGTAGGCCGTGTCCGCCGCGGGTGCTGCCGAGGCCGGCCCGATCCAGCTGATCCGCTCACCCTCGAGGACCATGGCGGCATCCCGCAGGACGGCGTGCCCGGCGTCCTGCGTCGTCAGCTCGCCGATGTGCGTGATGAGGATGGCCATCAGTGCCGCTCCCGGGGGTGGGTGTACCCGGATGCGGAGGTCGGGTCGTCGGCGGCTGCGGCGGCGTCCAGCCGGGCGATCGCTGCGACGAGCGACTCGGCGGGATCGCCGAGGGTGATGTGGGTACCGTTCCGGGCGGTGAGCTCCCCGCCGACGACGACGCCCGTCACGTCCTGCGCCGTCGCCGTGTAGGCGAGCTGGTCCCAGGAGGACCCGGCGGTACGGGCGGTGTGCGGATCGATGGCCATGAGGTCGGCGACGGACCCGGCACCGATGCCGGCGCTCCGGCGACCCTGCGCCCGGGCCCCGCCCGACGAGGCGATGCCGTGCAGGACCTCCGGGTCGAAGTGGCCGCGCCGCCCGGTGCGGAGCCGTTCGCCGTGTTCGAGCGCGCGCATCTCCAGCCAGGGGTCGACGACGGCGTGCTGGTCGGTGCCGAGCGCCAGGACCGCTCCGGCCGCGCGGAGCGGTCCCGCCGGCCCGAGTCCGTCGGCGAGGTCCGCCTCGGTGGTGGGACAGAGCACGACACCGGCGCCCGCGCCGCCGAGCAGGGCGATGTCCTCCTCGCCGAGATGGGTGGCGTGGACCACCGAGAGGCGCCCGTCCACGAGGCCGTGCCGCTGCAGCAGACCGGCGGGCGTCACCCCGGTCGCGCGGAGGCAGTCCTTGTTCTCGGCGGGCTGCTCGGAGAGATGCACGTGGAGGGGCAGCCCCGCCGGCAGCCGGTCCGCGATCACCGCGAGGTCCCTCTCGGGCACGGCCCGCACCGAGTGCAGGGCCGCCCCGACCGACACGTGGTGGTCCGGGTACAGCCCGGCGACGGTGGCCCGCAGCGCATCCAGCCGCTCGAGCCACCGCTCTGCGCTTCCGTCCGAGAACCGGCGCTGCCCGTCCTCGATCGGCTGCCCGAAACCGCCGGCCAGGTAGCACGTGTCGAGCAGGGTGAGCCGGATGCCGGCGCGCACGGCGGCTCGGGCGAGGGCGAGTTCCATCGCGTGGGGTTCGCCGGTCCCCTGGCCGTACGGCGTCCCGTCGGGGAGGTGGTGGATGTAGTGGAACTCGGCGACGCTCGTCCAGCCCGCTGCGACCATCTCGGCGTAGGCGGCGGTGGCGAGGTCCTCGTAGAGTGCCGGCGTGAGGGCCCGCGCAGCCCGGTACATCGTCTCCCGCCACGTCCAGAACGTCCCGCCGCGGTCGTGCGTCCGACCGCGCAGCGCTCGGTGGAAGGCGTGGGAGTGTCCGTTCGCGGCGGCGGGGAAGGCCACGCCGTGCAGGACGACGTCGCCCTCCTGCGCGGGGTGGCCCGGCCGGACGCCGGCCACGTACCCGTCGGCGTCGACCTCGATCCGCACGGCATCGGCCACGCCCTCCGAGCCCAGCCACGCGGACTCGCACCAGACCGCCCGGACGGCAGGCGACGCAGGATCGGCCGTCCCGCCGTTCAATGCGTGACCGGCGGGACGCGCCGGGGCTGCGAGACCGGCGAGGCCCGCCGGGCGGGCAGGGACGACGCGGTCGGTGTGGTGTGCGGCTCGGATCACAGCAGGTCTTCGAGCACGTCCGCGAGCGCGGTGGCACCGGCGTCGGCGTCGTCGCGCTCCACGAACTCCTCCGGCGAGTGGCTGATGCCCGTGGGATTGCGGACGAAGAGCATGGCCGTCGGCGCGATGCTGCCGAGGATCCCGGCGTCGTGCCCGGCGCCCGTGGGCAGGGTCGGCGCGCCCGGGAAGGACCGCCCGAGTGCGTTGTGCAGTGTCCGCTGCAGGGCGCCGTCGAAGTGGACGGTGCTGCTGCGCGACTCCTCCGTCAGCGTGGCACGGCAGCCCTCGAAGGCGCAGATCTTCTGGGCCTGGCCGTGGATCCTCTCGATGAGCTGGGCGGTGACGGCGTCCTCCTCGTGGCGGACGTCGAGCCAGAGGTCCACGCGGGAGGCGATGACATTCGTCCCGCCGGGGACGGGCTGCAGCCGGCCGACGGTGGCGCGCGCCCCGTCCTGCTCGGCCGCGATCCTCCTGACCGCGAGGACCACCTGCGCGGCGGCGACCATCGGATCGGCACGGTCCGCCATGAGGGTGGTGCCGGCGTGGTTCCCCTGCCCGGTGACCGACAGGCGCCAGCGACCGTGGCCCAGCATCGTAGAGCCGATGGCGACGGCGGAGTCGAGGTCGATCAGCCCGCGGCCCTGCTCCACGTGCAGCTCCACGAAGTCGCCGATCCGGCGGGCGGCCTCCTCGTCGCGGCCGAGGTGCGCGACGTCGATCCCGGCGGAACGCGCGGCGTCGGCGAAGGTGGTGCCGTCGGTGTCGGTGAGCGAGCGCACGTGGTCCGGATCGAGGGAGCCGGTGAGCAGCCGGGACCCGAGGCAGGACACCCCGAAGCGGGACCCCTCCTCCTCGGGGAACACCGTCACGGCCAGCGACCGGTTCGGCTGCACCCCGCGCTCGCGCAGGAGGTCCACGGCCGCGAGTGCCGAGGCGACGCCGAGCGGCCCGTCGAACGCACCGCCGCCGGGCACGGAGTCGAGGTGGCTGCCGGTGACGAGGGCGCCGTCGCGGCTGTCCGTGGCATCCCACCACGCCCACACGATGCCGTTGCGGTCGGTCTCGACCGCGAGCCCACGGGCCGTCGCCTCCGCGACGAACCAGTCGCGCAGCGACAGCTCGGCGGAGGTGAAGACGCCGCGGGAGTAGCCGCCGCGGGATGCGTCGCGGCCGACGTCGCTGATGGAGTCGAGGACGGTGGAGACGGTCTGCACAAGGGTGCCTTCCTGCGGTGGGGCGGGTGTGGTCCTGCTCAGGATTCCATGGGGATACGGACGCCACGCTGGGAGGCGACCTCGCGTGCCCTCTCGTACCCCGCGTCGACGTGGCGGATGACCCCCATGCCGGGATCGTTGGTGAGCAGCCGCTCGAGCTTCTGGGCGGCGAGGTCGGTGCCGTCGGCCACGGACACCTGGCCCGCGTGGATGGACCGGCCGATCCCGACGCCGCCACCGTGGTGGATGGACACCCAGGTGGCTCCGGAGGACGTGGTGAGCAGGGCGTTGAGCAGGGGCCAGTCGGCGACGGCGTCCGAGCCGTCCGCCATGGCCTCCGTCTCGCGGTAGGGGGAGGCGACGGAGCCGGAATCGAGGTGGTCGCGGCCGATGACGATCGGCGCGGACACCCTGCCCTCCGCGACCAGGCGGTTGAAGAGCAGCCCGGCCTTCGCGCGGTCCCCGTACCCGAGCCAGCAGATCCGGGCGGGCAGGCCCTCGAACTCGACGTGCTCGGCGGCGGCGTCGAGCCAGCGGTGCAGGTGCACGTCGTCGGGGAACAGCTCCTTGAGGGCGGCGTCGGTGACCGCGATGTCCGCGGGGTCCCCGGAGAGGGCCACCCAGCGGAACGGGCCGAGCCCTTCGCAGAAGAGCGGCCTGATGTAGGCGGGCACGAAGCCGGGGAAGGCGAAGGCGCGGCCGTAGCCGCCCTTCCGAGCCTCGTCGCGGATGGAGTTGCCGTAGTCGAACACTTCGGCGCCTGCGTCCTGGAAGCCCACCATCGCCTCGACCTGCAGGGCCATGGACACCTGGGCCTTCTTCGTGAAGCCGTCGGGGTCCGCAGCGGATTCGCGCTCCCACTCGTCGGGGGCGATGCCCTCCGGCAGGTAGCTGAGCGGGTCGTGCGCGGAGGTCTGGTCCGTGACGATGTCGGCGTCGAACCCGCGGCGGAGCAGTTCGGGGAACACGGCGGCCGCATTCCCCACGACGCCGACCGACAGAGCGCGCTTCTCGCGCTTCGCGGCGAGGACCTGCGCGACGGCGTCGTCGAGCGTGTCCGCCACGGTGTCCAGGTAGCGCTTGGCGACGCGGCGGCGGAGGCGCGCCTCGCTGACGTCGACGATCAGGACGGCGCCGCCGTTGAGGGTGACGGCCAGCGGCTGCGCGCCGCCCATGCCGCCGCAGCCGCCGGTGAGCGTCAGGGTGCCGGCAAGGGTGCCGCCGAAGCGCTTGCGGGCGATCGCGGCGAAGGTCTCATACGTGCCCTGCAGGATGCCCTGCGTGCCGATGTAGATCCAGGAGCCGGCCGTCATCTGCCCGTACATCATGAGGCCCTCGGCCTCCAGGCGGCGGAACTCCGGCCAGGTGGCCCAGTCCCCCACGAGGTTCGAGTTGGCGAGCAGGACGCGCGGAGCCCAGGGGTTCGTGCGGAAGACGCCGACGGGCTTGCCGGACTGCACGAGGAGCGTCTCGTCGTCGTCGAGCGTCTCGAGGGTGCGCACGATCGCGTCGTACGCCTCCCAGCTGCGCGCGGCCCTGCCGGTGCCGCCGTAGACCACCAGGTCCTCGGGGCGCTCGGCTACCTCGGGGTCGAGGTTGTTCATGAGCATGCGGAGCGGCGCCTCGGTCTGCCAGCTCTTCGCGGTGAGCTGCGTTCCGCGGGCCGCACGGATGGAGCGGGAGGGATCGTGGGTCGTCATGCGGGTTCTCCTGTCAGGTCCTGCCCGAGCGGGCCGGCCGGGATGTGGGCGAGCAGGTCCTCGGCCTCACGGGCGACGAGTGCGCCCAGGCGGCGAGCCTCCGTGGCGGTGATGCGGTAGCTGGGGACGACGACGCTGATCGCCGCGACCACGCGTCCGCCCGGGGACACCGGCGCGGCGACGGCCGTGACGTCGGCCTCCACGCCGTCGCGCACGACGACGAACCCGTCCGGCCCGGCTGCGCCTGCCAGGACCGCGCCGACAGCCGTGCCGTCCAGCGGGATGCTGCGCCCCACCCAGCTGGCGTGGCGCACCGAATGCGTCCCCTCGCGCATGGCGAGGTACACGCCCTGACCGTCGTGTGACGGGACGCTCAGGTAGGCGGACTCCCCCGTCTGCCCCACCAGCCGCTCGAGGGCGGGCTCGGCGAGGGAGACGAGGGACTCCTGCCCGAGCGCCTGAGCCCCGAGCTGGACCACGCGGAGCCCGGGGCGGTAGGAGCCGTCACCGTCCCGCCGGACGAAGCCCGTGCTCTCGAGGGTGCGCAGGAGCCGCAGGGCGGTCGACGCCGAGAGCCCGGTCCCGCGCGCGGCGTCGGCGAGCGTGATCGATCCCGCCCCGCAGACAGCGCCGAGCAGCACCAGTGCCCGCTCTACGGTGCGGGTGGACGATTCCGCCATGCCGCCTCCTTGCTTTCGAACCGGTCCTGTATTTCACTTATTGAAACGTCCTTTTCACCAGATGGCAATAGCGGTCCGACCGCAGAACCGAGGTTCCCGTGCAGCATCCCGTGATCGTGGGGACCGGCCCCCTCTCGCCCGCCGACGTCGTCGCGGTGGCCCGTTCCGGCGCGCCCGTCGAGCTCCATCCCGACGCGTCGGCCGCCATGGCCGCCTCCCGTGCCGTCGTCGACGCCCTGGTCGACGACGGGACCCCCCACTACGGCGTCTCCACCGGCTTCGGCGCCCTCGCCACGAAGCACATCCCGCTCGAGCAGCGCACCCAGCTGCAGCGCAGCCTCATCCGGAGCCACGCGGCATCCTCGGGCGCGGAGGTGGACCGTGAGGTGGTGCGCGGGCTCATGCTCAACCGGCTCTCGACCCTCGCGACGGGCCGCACCGGCGTGCGTCCCGTCGTCGCCACCACCTATGCGGCTCTCCTCAACGCCGGCATCACCCCCGTCATCGGCGAGTACGGCTCACTCGGCTGCTCCGGCGACCTCGCGCCGCTCTCGCACGTGGCCCTCGCCCTCATGGGCGAGGGCGAGGTGCGGGATGCGCGGGGACGGCTCGTCCCCGCGGCCGAGGCCCTCACCACCGCGGGGATCACGCCCGTCGAGCTGCGCGAGAAGGAGGGGCTGGCCCTCATCAACGGCACGGACGGGATGCTGGGGATGCTGGTCCTCGCGGCGTCCGACCTGCACCTGCTGCTGGCGACGGCGGACCTCGCCGCCGCGATGAGCGTCGAGGGACTGCTCGGGACGGACGCCGTCTTCGCCGGGGACCTGCATGCCCTGCGTCCTCACCCGGGTCAGGTGGCGTCGGCCGCCCGCATCCGCGCCCTTTTGGACGGCTCACCGCTCATCGCCGAGCAGCTCACGTCCGCGACGGGGCGGCACCGCTTCACGCGCGTCCAGGACGCCTACTCGCTGCGGTGCGCACCCCAGGTGCACGGCGCCGCGCGGGCCACGCTGGCGCACGCGGAATCGGTCGCCGCGATCGAGCTCGGCTCGGCCATCGACAACCCGGTGATCACGCCCGACGGCCGGATCGAGTCGAACGGCAACTTCCACGGCGCTCCCGTGGGATACGTGCTGGACTTCCTCGCGATCGCCGTCGCCGACGTCGCCTCGATGAGCGAACGGCGCACGGACCGCTTCCTCGACCGGGCCCGCAGCCACGGGCTGAACCCGTTCCTCGCCCATGATCCCGGCGTCGATTCGGGGCACATGATCGCCCAGTACACCCAGGCCGGCATCGTGTCCGAGCTCAAGCGCCTCGCCCAGCCCGCCTCCGTCGACTCCATCCCCTCCTCGGCCATGCAGGAGGACCACGTCTCCATGGGCTGGGCGGCCGGGCTGAAGCTCCGCCGGGCGATCGACGGCCTCACTCGCGTGCTCGCCATCGAGATCCTCACGGCGGCGCGCGGACTGGACATGCGCGACGGCGGACTGCAGGGCTGGACGGACCCGTCCGCCGGCGCTGACGCTCCGGGGAGCTCCCCCGCCCTGCGCAGCTCGGCTCCCATCAGCGCCGTGCGGTCACGGCTCCGGCAGGACGTCCCGGGGCCGGGAACCGATCGCTATCTCGCTCCCGAGATCGAAGCGGCACGGCTCCTCGTCGCGGACGGCTCGCTCCTCGCGGCAGCGCACGCGGAACTCCCGGCGTCCGCCGGGTAAGGCTTGTTAGGGTGGACTAAGTCCCACCGAGAAAGAAGTCCCGCCCCATGTCCTCACCCTCCCCCGCTCCCACCTCGGCGTCTCCCGACCCTGCCGGTCCCGCCGATCCGGCGCCACAGGCCCCGGCGCCCCGCAAGCCCCCGAGGCCGCAAGCCGTCCTCACCGTGGTCGCGACGCAGTGGCTGAGCCCCCACCTGGTGCGGGTGGTCGCGGGCGGACCGGGCTTCGCGGATCTCCAGGAGTGCGAGGCGACGGACAAGTACGCCAAGCTGCTGTTCGCGAGGCCCGAGCTGGGACTCGTCCCGCCGTACGACCTCGCGGCGCTGAAGCACGAGCTCCCCGCCGGCGACCGACCGGTGAAGCGCACCTACACGATCCGCTGGCTCGACCACGGGACGCAGCGGCTCGCGATCGACTTCGTGGTGCACGGTGACGCCGGCATCGCCGGCCCCTGGGCGGCATCGGCCGTACCCGGCGACACGCTCGTGCTCATGGGGCCGTCCGGCAAGTGGTCTCCCGATCCGACGGCGGACTGGCACCTCTTCGTCGGCGACGACTCCGCACTCCCCGCGATCGCGGCGGGCATCGATGCGCTGCCGTCCACCGCCGTCGGGCACGCCTACCTCGAAGTGGACAGCGACGCGGAGATCATCCCGCTCGACGCACCGGACGGACTCGCCGTGCACTGGCTGCTGCGCGACGGCAGGGCCGCCGGGACGACGACGCTCCTGGCGGACGCCGTCGCGGCCGGTCCGTGGCCCGAGGGCCGGGTCGACGCCTTCGTCCATGGTGAGCGCGGTGCCATGAAGGCCCTGCGGGACGTGCTGTTCAAGGGACGGGGGCTCGAGAAGAAGCAGGTGTCGCTCTCCGGCTACTGGGCGTACGGGCGCGAGGAGGACACCTTCCAGGCGGAGAAGCTCGAGCCGATCGGCCGCATCCTGGAGGACTGACGCCCGGGGCGGACAGCCGCGCTCGTCAGGCCGCCACGGGCCGCGGATGACGCCCGGGGTATCTCTTCGCGTCGGTCAGGCCGTCACGGCCCTCGGCCTGCGCTTCGGAGCCCGGTCGAGGAGTTCCATCGCCGGCTCGGCGAGGCGGGCCAGCACCGGGCCTAGGACGGCCATCAGCAGGACGTAGGTGGTGGCGAGAGCCGCCAGTTCGGGGATCACGGCCCCCGACGCGACGGCGAGCCCGGCGATGACGATCGAGAACTCGCCCCGCGCCACCAGCGCCGTCCCTGCACGCGCACGGCCGAGCCGCCCGATCCCCTGCCGCTTGGCCGCCCACCACCCGGTGGCGATCTTGGTGGCCGAGGTGACCAGCGCCAGACCCAGGGCGAAACCGAGGACGGGCGGGATCGAGGCCGGATCGGTGTTGAGCCCGAACACCACGAAGAAGATGGCGGCGAAGAGATCGCGCAGGGGTTCGAGGATCCGGGCGGCGTTCTCCGCCGTCGCCCCCGAGATGGCGATGCCGAGGAGGAACGCGCCGACGGCAGCCGAGACCTGCAGCGCGGAGGCGAGACCGGCGACCAGGAGCGCGGCACCGATCAGCGTCAGGAGGAATACCTCGCGGTCCGTGCTGTCCACCACAGCGGACACCACGTTGCCCCAGCGGAGGGCGATCACGAGCACCAGCGTGACGACGAGGAGCGAGATACCGACCGTGCCGAGTCCCCCCGCGAAGCTCAGTCCCGCCAGCACGGCGGTGAGGACCGGCAGGTAGATGGCCATCGCGAGGTCCTCGAAGACGAGGATCGCCAGCACGGTGGGGGTCTCGCGGTTGCCGAGCCTGCCGAGGTCGCTGATGACCTTCGCCGCAATGCCGGACGAGGAGATGTAGGTGACGCCGCCCATCACCAGGGCGGCGACCGGACCCCACCCGAGGATCACCGCGACGAGCGCACCGGGCGTGAAGTTCAGCAGGAAGTCGACGATCCCGGCGAGCCAGGACTGCCGGAGGCCGGTGACCAGCTCCTTCGCCGTGTACTCGAGCCCGAGCATCAGCAGGAGCAGCACCACGCCGATCTCGCTGGCGACCTCGCTGAACTCGATGACGCCCTCGAGCTCGATGAACCCGCCTTGCCCGAAGAACAGGCCGCCGATCAGGTACAGCGGGATGGGCGAGAGCCCGATCCGGCCTGCGAGCCGCCCGAGGATACCGAGGAACAGGAGAATGGCGCCGAGTTCGATCAGGGTCAGGGCGGTGGTGTGCACGGGCGGCTCAGCCGTTGCGCAGGATGTCCGCCGCGGCGTCGAGGCCCTCGGAGGTTCCCACCACCACCAGCAGATCGCCGGCGGCCAGGGTGAAGTCGGGCGTGGGGGATGCCTGGACCTGCCCCGAGCGCAGCACCGCCACGAGGGACGCCCCGGAGCGCGAGCGCATCCGGGTGTCCGCGAGGGGATGACCGTCGAAGGGGGAACCGCGCTCGATGAGGAACTGCCGGGTGGAGACGCCCGGCAGGTCCCGGTGCTCCTCCGTCAGTTGCGCGACGAGCTGCCGCGAACCCAGGAGGTTGCCGATGGTGGCGGCCTCGTCCGGCGTCAGCGGGATCGAGGCGACGCAGGCGTCGGGATCATTGGCCTTGGAGATGATGAGGTCGAGATCGCCGTCGCGCTGGGCGACGATGCCCACCCTTCGCCCGGAACCGGTGACGATCTCGCGCCGCACTCCGATGCCGGGAAGACGTGTTTCGATGACGTTCATGCGCCCATCCTAGACCTGCCCACTCCCTTCGCCGGACGCCGGGGTACGGGCGGAGCTGCCGTTCGCTGAGAGCGTCGCCGCGGCGTCGGGGATGTAGAGATCCGGTTCGAGGTAGATGGCCGTGGCGATCGGCACCGCCGCCCGGATGCGCCGTTCGGCGTCGTTGATCTCGGCGGCGATCTGCGCTCCGCTCTCCTGGCTCCCGACCGTGATCTTCGCGGCGACGAGCAGCTCGTCCGGTCCCAGGTGGAGGGTCTTCAGATGGATGATGTGCGTGGCACCGTCGTTGCCGATGGCCTCCTCGATCTTCGCCACGTCCGACGCCGACGCGGATTCGCCGAGCAGCAGGCTCTTGGTCTCGACGGCGAGGACGGCGGCGATGGCCACGAGCAGGAGGCCGATCATCGCCGTCCCCGCGGCATCCCAGATGCCGTTGTCCGTGAGGAGGGTCATGGAGACGCCGAACAGCGCGAACAGCAGTCCGATGAGCGCGCCGAAGTCCTCCAGCAGGATGACGGGCAGCTCGGGAGCCTTGGCCGTCCGGACGAAGCGCACCCAGCCCATGTCCCCCCGGGTGTGGTTGGACTCCCGGATGGCGGTGCGGAAGGAGAACGACTCCGCGACGATCGCCCCGATGAGCACCGCGAGCGGCACCCACCAGAAGGAGCCCTCGATCGGGTGCGGGTCCTGGTACTTGTGGTAGGCCTCGTAGAGCGCGAACAGCCCGCCGACGCTGAACAGCACGATCGAGACGATGAAGGCGTAGATGTAGCGTTCGCGTCCGAACCCGAACGGATGCTCGGCACTCGCCTGGCGCTTCGACCGTTTGCCGCCCACGAGCAGCAGCACCTGATTGCCGGAGTCCGCCACCGAGTGGATGCCCTCGGCGAGCATCGACGACGATCGCGTGAGGGCGAACGCGAGGAACTTGAGGGCGGCGATGGTGAGATTCGCCGCGAGCGCCGCGATGATCGCCTTGTTGCCTCCGCCTGCCGACATGCTGCACTCCCGTTCTCCGTGCCGCCTGCGGCGGCTCCTGTGTTCCCGGCATCATGCCGGTATCGAGGACCCACACTACGGAACGGGCGCCGCTTCCGGATCCGGGGTCCCGGCGGTGCCCGTTCCTTGCGCGGATCGTGGACATCAGCTGGGGTCACGCGGGGCGGAGTGCCTCCGCCGCAGCCCTGATCCGGACCGGATCGGCGCCGAGATCCTCGGGGTCCGCACCGGTGAGCAGGATGGTCGCGAGTTCGGCGATGCCGGAGGAGGTCTGGAAACCGTAGCCGCCCTGGCCGGCGAGCCAGAAGAAACCGGGATGCGCGGCGTCGAACCCGACGACCGGCAGGCCGGACGCGCGCTGCGTGCGCAACCCGGTCCAGGCCCGTACGACACCGGTGATGCCGAGATCGGTGACGGTTCCCAGGTGGTCGATGAGACGCTCGACATCGCCCGGGTGGGGCTGCGCGTCGCCCGGCTCGGCAGGCTCCGCCTCGCACGGGGAGATCAGGATCCCCTCGGCGTCCGGCCGGTAGTAGAAGGCGTCGTCGGCTGCCGCCACCATGGGTGTCCCGACGGGTGGCGCATGGGTGGCCGTCACGATCGCGGCGGTCCGCCGGAGGGGAACGAGACCCTGCGGCGCGACGCCGCACACATCGGCGAGGCCGTCGGCCCAGGCGCCGGCGGCGTTCACGACGACCTCCGCGCTGATGGGACGGTAGCCCGCCCGGACACTCCAGCCGGCACCGTCGTAGCGCGCTGAGGTGACCTCGGCACCCGTGAGGATGATGACGCCGTCGTCGCCCGCACGGCGGCGGTGGTAGTCGAGGAGCAGATCGGTGTCGGTGCCGACGCAGTCCGTGTCGATGGCGGCTGCGGTGAAGGCGTCCGGGCGGAGCTGCGGGCACAGCGCCAGGGCCTCGGCGTGCGGGACGCGGCGCATGGACCCGTTCATGGCGGCGCCGACCTCGTCCTCGGTACCGATCAGGAGGAAGGCTCGAGGCACCGTCAGTGGCAAACCGGTGGAGGACTGGACGCCGTCCAGCAGGTCGAGCGTTCGACGCGTCAGGTCCAGGACGGGTCCGGGTCCGTAGCTGGGGATGAGCTGCCGGGCCGAGCGCGACGACGTGTGGTAGCCGAGCGTGCCCTCCGCCTCGACCAGCACCACACTGGAGAACGGGGCGAGGGCCGAGGCGAGGGAGAGGCCGGCGATCCCGCCGCCGACGATCAGGACGTCACACTCGAGGGAGCTCATGCCGTCATCCTAGATGGGCGCTCCCCCGAACGGCCGCCGGGGCTCCCGGTGTGCGGAGAAGGACTAGGCGCCGCCCACGTGTGCGCCCGGAGCACCGGCGTCCTCGGCCCCCGCGCCGTCCGCGGAGACGTCGTCGCGCGCCGCGACGAACGCCTGCACGCAGGCCTCGATGTCCTCGTCGGTGTGGGCGGCGGAGAGCTGCACGCGGATGCGCGCTGCACCCTTGGGCACCACGGGGTAGCTGAAAGCCGTCACGAAGACGCCGTGCGCGAGCATCGCGTCGGCGGTGCGCGCCGCGAGCACGGCGTCGCCGAACATCACCGGGATGATGGCGTGTTCGCCCTCGAGCAGGTTGAACCCCTCCTCCGTCATCCGGCGCCGGAACAGCGCCGCGTTGGCGGTGAGTGTTCCGCGGAGCTCCCCGCTGTTCTGCACGAGGTCGAGCGCCGTGAGGGTCGCCGCGACGATCGACGGCGCGAGGGAGTTCGAGAAGAGATACGGGCGGGCGCGCTGCCGCAGCAGGGCGACGATCTCGGCCCTGGCCGCGACGTACCCGCCGGAGGCGCCACCGAGCGCCTTGCCGAAGGTCCCGGTGAAGATGTCGACACGGCTCGCCACGCCCGCGTGCTCCGGCGTCCCGGCCCCGGTGGAGCCCATGAAGCCGACCGCGTGCGAGTCGTCCACCATGACCATCGCGTCGTAGCGCTCGGCGAGGTCGCAGATCGCCTCGAGCGGCGCGAGGTAGCCGTCCATGGAGAAGACGCCGTCCGTCACGACGAGACGGCGTCGCGCCCCGGCGGCCTCCTGGAGCTTCGCCTCGAGGTCGGCCATGTCGCGGTTGGCGTAGCGGAAGCGCTGCGCCTTCGAGAGCCGGATGCCGTCGATGATCGACGCGTGGTTCAGGGAGTCCGAGATGACGGCGTCCTCAGCGCCGAGCAGCGATTCGAAGACGCCACCGTTCGCATCGAAGCAGGAGGAGAAGAGGATGGTGTCCTCGGTGCCGAGGAACTGCGAGACCCGGCGCTCGAGCTCGAGGTGGAGGTCCTGGGTGCCGCAGATGAAACGGACCGAGGCCATGCCGAATCCGCGCTCGTCGAGCGCGTTCTTCGCCGACGCGATGATGTCGGGATGGTCGGCGAGGCCGAGGTAGTTGTTCGCGCAGAAATTGAGGACCTCCGCGTCCCCGGCGTCGAGCGCCCCGGCCGTGATGTGGCTGGACTGGGGGGACGAGATGCGGCGCTCGTGCTTGAAGAGGCCGGCGGTGCGGATGTCGTCGAGTTCGCCGGCGAGCTGGTCGCGGACTGCTGAGTACATGGTGTTCCCGATTCCCTAGAAGGTGGTCCAGTCGAGGACCACTTTGCCGCTCGCGCCGTCGCGCGCTGTCGTGAAGCCCTGCTCCCATTCGCGGGCGGGCAGGCAGTCGGTGACGACCGACGAGACGGCGTCGCGCAGCGTCCGGTTGGACTGCAGCATGGCGCTCATCGCGTACCAGGTCTCGAACATCTCGCGGCCGTAGATGCCCTTGAGGGTGAGCATGTGCGTGACCACCTTGCCCCAGTCGATCGAGATGGGACCGGAGGGCAGGCCGAGCATCGCGATGCGCCCGCCGTGGTTCATGTTGTCGATCATCTCCGGCAGTGCCGTGGCGTGGCCGGACATCTCCATGCCGACGTCGAATCCCTCCTTCATGCCGAGCTCGCGCTGCGCGTCGGCGACCCGCATGCGGCTCACGTCGATGGCGATGTCCGCACCGACGCCGCGGGCGAGCTCCAGTCGCGGCGCCGAGACGTCCGTGATCGCGATCTTCCGCGCTCCGGCGTGGCGGGCGACGGCGACGGCCATGAGGCCGATCGGCCCGGCGCCGGTGATCAGGACGTCCTCGCCGACGAGGGGGAAGCTGAGCGCGGTGTGGACGGCGTTGCCGAACGGATCGAAGACCGCACCGAGTTCGGGGGTGATGGTCGCGTCGTGGACCCAGACGTTGGTCTCGGGGACGACGACGAACTCGGCGAACGCGCCGTCACGCTGCACGCCGACGCTCGAGGTGCGGATGCACATCTGGCGGCGGCCGGCACGGCAGTTGCGGCAGGTCCCGCAGACGATGTGGCCCTCACCGGAGACACGGTCACCGATGCGGACGTCACGGATGCCGTCGCCGAGCGCCACGACCTCACCGTAGAACTCGTGTCCGGGGATGAGCGGCGCCGAGATCATGCCCTGCGCCCAGGAGTCCCAGCTCTCGATGTGGAGGTCGGTGCCACAGATGCCGGTGGTCATCACGCGGATCTTGACCTCGCCGAACCCTGCTTCGGGTTCGGGCCTGTCGACCAGTTCGAAACCGGGGTGTGCCCCGGACTTGTACAGCGCCTTCACTGGACAGTTCCTTCCATGCCGCTGCGGCTCCGGCGGAGTGGGCCGGGCTTCCGAGCGGGACGAGTGCCGGGCGGGATATGCCCGCAGCAACACTATCAGCGCTGTGCGGAGGCAGACCGCGGCGGACGGTCGAGCCCGCCGTGGAGCCCCGCCGGGTCCGGCGCCGAGCCGGGCTGCCACCGGAGCGGGTCAGTCGGCGCAGGCCTCCGCCAGGGTCTCCCGGCCGAGCGTGCGCAGATCCGGGGCATCGTCGGACGACGCCGCCACCGCACTGCCGATACTCACGGCCCAGCCGCGCGCCCGGTCCCACGTGGCCTCGTCCGTCGGTCGCAACCGCTCCGCCTCCGACCGGAACGCGGAGCGACCGGCTGCGTCGAAGAACAGCCATCCCGCCGCGAGGTCGGTGGCCGGATCCCCCGAGCAGAGGTCCCCGAAGTCGACGACGCCGGCCAGCCCGCCCTCGGGCGTGAGGACCGCGTTCGCGGGGTGCAGGTCGCCGTGCAGCCAGAGCGGGACGCCGGCCCACGCGGGAGCAGCCACCGCCCGAGCCCACGCAGCGGACAGGGCCGGATCGCCGGCAAGGGATGCCAGCCGCTCCCGCACGATCTCGTTGCGCGCAGCGAGCGGACCGCCCCGCCCCACGGGACTCACCGGGGCGTTCGCCGGGGCAGGCCCCTGGAAGGAGACGAGGAACCGCGCGAGCGGAGCAGCCGCCGGTCCCCGGAGCGCACGGGGGGCCGTGAGTCCGCTCCCGCCCGCGATCCACCGGCTCACCGACCAGTGCCACGGATACCCCGCGCCGGGCTTGCCCAGCCGCACGGGCGACGACGTCGGCACCTCGAGGCCTGCGGTCAGTCCCGGGAGCCACCGCTGTTCCTCGACCATCAGGGGGTCGGCGACCGCGCGGCGCGGCAGCCGCACCAGGAGGTCCGCGCCGAGCCGGAAGATCGCGTTGTCCCAGCCGTTGCCGGCGAATCGCAGCGGCAGGCCCGCGAGGTCGGGGTGCTGCTGCTCGAGGAGTGAGACGACGAGGGAGGGCATGACGTCGATCTCTGCCACCGGCATGAGCGCCATCGTGCCCTCCCTCGTCCGTGTCCTTCGGGTGCGGGTCAGCCCTCGACGCCGAGGCGCTGGAGGATGAGCTCCCGCACGCGGCCGGCGTCGGCCTGGCCGCGAGTGGCCTTCATGACACCGCCCACGATCGCGCCGACGGCCTGGACCTTGCCGCCGCGGATCTTGTCCGCGACGTCGGGCTGCGCCGCGAGGGCACCGTCGATCGCCTCGAGCAGCGGTCCGTCGTCGGAGACCACGGCCAGGCCGCGCTTCTCGACCACCTCGGCAGGCGTACCCTCCCCGGCGAGGACGCCGTCGAGCACATCGCGGGAGAGCTTGTCGTTGATCTTGCCCGACTCGATGAGCGCGTTGAGCTCGACGATCAGCTCGGGCGTCACCCCCAGCTCGGCGGGCTCGACGTCGGCCAGCTTGGCGCGGCGGGAGATCTCGCCCATCCACCACTTGCGGGCGACGGCGGCGCTGACGCCTGCGGCGACGGTGTCCTCGATCGAGGACATGACGCCCGCGTTGACGACGTCGCGGAACTCGGCGTCGGAGTAGCCCCAGTCGGCCTGCAGGCGCTTGCGGCGCTCGGCGGGCGGCTCGGGCAGTTCGGCGCGGAGCTTCTCGATCCACGCCTCGTTCGTGACCACGGGCACGAGGTCCGGCTCGGGGAAGTAGCGGTAGTCGTCGGCGTCGGACTTGGGCCGGCCCGACGTCGTCGAGCGTGTGTCCTCGTGCCAGTGCCGCGTCTCCTGCAGGATCGGCGTCCCGGTGTCGAGCACGGCGGCGTGCCGCTGGATCTCGTACCGGACGGCATGCTCGACGGCGCGCAGCGAGTTGACGTTCTTGGTCTCGGTACGGGTTCCGAACTTCTCCTGGCCGTACGGACGCAGGGAGACGTTCGCGTCGCAGCGCACGTTGCCGCGCTCCATACGGGCATCGGAGACACCGAGGTTCTTGACGATCTCGCGGATCGCGGCGACGTAGGCCTTCGCGAGTTCGGGGGCCCGCGCACCGGCGCCCTCGATCGGCTTGGTGACGATCTCGATCAGCGGCACGCCGGCGCGGTTGTAGTCGACCAGGGAGAACTCGGCGCCCTGGATGCGGCCGGTGGAGCCGCCCATGTGGGTGAGCTTGCCGGCGTCCTCCTCCATGTGGGCACGCTCGATCTCCACCCTGAACACCGTCCCGTCGGCCAGCTCGATGTCGATGTGCCCGTCGTACGCGATCGGGTCCTCGAACTGGGAGGTCTGGAAGTTCTTCGGGGTGTCCGGGTAGAAGTAGTTCTTCCGGGCGAAGTAGCACTTCTCGGCGATGCTGCAGTTGAGCGCGAGCCCGATCTTGATGGCGGATTCCACGGCCACCCCGTTCACCACGGGCAGGACGCCGGGCAGGCCGAGGTCCACCGGGGTCACGTTGGTGTTGGGGACGTCGCCGAAGGCGTTCGGCGCGGAGGAGAACATCTTGGTCCTCGTGTTGAGCTCCACGTGGACCTCGAACCCGAGCACCGGGTCGTACTTCTCTATGGCCTCGTCGAAGGAGAGGACCTCATCGGTACCAGCAGTCATTACTTTCCACCTGCAATCTTCAAAATGGCCGGAGCCTTGGCCAGCAGCGGGCCGCCCCACGTCTCCTCGAGCAGTGCTTCGAGGACGGCGCCCACGCGGTAGAGGCGTGCATCCTGGCGCGCCGGTGCGAGGAGCTGGATGCCCACGGGGAGCCCGTCCTCGTCCGCGAGTCCACCGGGGAGCGACAGCCCGGGGACGCCCGCCATGTTCGCCGGGATGGTCGCGACGTCGTTCAGGTACATGGCCAGCGGGTCGTCGAGCTTCTCCCCCAGCTTGAACGCCGTGGTCGGCGCCGTCGGCGAGATGAGCACGTCGGCCTGCTCGAACGCGGCGGCGAAGTCCCGCTGGATGAGCGTGCGGACCTTCTGCGCCGAACCGTAGTACGCGTCGTAGTACCCGGCGCTCAGCGCGTAGGTGCCGAGGATGATGCGCCGCTTCACCTCGTCACCGAAGCCGGCAGCGCGGGTGGCGCCCATGACGCGCTCGATGGTCGGGGCGCCGTCGGGCACCACGCGCAGGCCGAAGCGGACGCCGTCGTACTTGGCCAGATTGCTGGAGGCCTCGGACGGCATGATGAGGTAGTACGCCTCGAGCGCGTAGCGGAAATTGGGGCAGGAGACCTCGACGATCTCGGCGCCCGCCGAGCGCAGCAGGTCGAGCGACTCGTGGAACCGGGTGAGGACGCCGGCCTGGTAGCCCTCGCCCTGCAGTTCCTCGATGACGCCGATGCGCATGCCCTCGACCTGGCCCATCCGCGCGGCCTCGACGAGCGCGCCGACGGGGTCGGTGAGCGACGTCGAGTCGTGCGGGTCGTGCCCGCCGATGACCTCGTGCAGCAGCGCGCTGTCGAGGACCGTGCGGGACACGGGACCGATCTGGTCCAGCGAGGAGGCCATGGCGATGGCGCCGTAGCGGGAGACACCGCCGTAGGTGGGCTTCACGCCGACCGTGCCGGTGACGGCGCCGGGCTGGCGGATGGAGCCACCGGTGTCGGTGCCGAGGGCCAGCGGCGCCTCGAAGGCGGCGACCGCGGCAGCGGAGCCACCGCCGGAGCCGCCGGGAATGCGGTCCAGGTCCCACGGGTTGCGGGTGGGGCCGAACGCGGAGTGCTCGGTCGAGGAGCCCATGGCGAACTCGTCGAGGTTCGTCTTGCCGAGGATCGGCATCCTCGCGGCGCGGAGCTTCTTCACCACGGTCGCGTCGTAGGGGCTCTGCCAGCCCTCGAGGATCCTCGACCCGGCCGTGGTCGGCTGGCCCTTCGTGACGATGAGGTCCTTGACGGCGATGGGGACCCCTGCCAGCGGATGCAGCGTGTCGCCGTCGGCCCGGGCCTTGTCGACCTCCGCCGCGACGAGCAGTGCCTCGTCGGTGTTGACATGCAGGAAGGCGTTGATGGCACCGTCGACGGCGCCGATACGGTCGAGGCAGGCCTGCGTCGCCTCGACGGCGGAGACCTCCTTCGCCGCGAGCTTCTGCGCGAGGGCGTCGGCGGAGAGATGGATCAGATCGGTCATGGGTTACTCCCCGTCCAGGATCGCGGGGACCTTGAAGCGTCCGTCGGCGTTGTCGGGCGCGCCGAGCAGCGCTTCCTCGTTGCTGAGGGTCTCCCCCACGACGTCCTCGCGGAACACGTTGCTCAGCGGGATCGGGTGGCTGGTCGCGGGGACGTCGTCGCCCGCCACCTCGCTCACGGTCTTGATGGAATCGACGATCACGGCGAGTTCCCCGGCCATGCGGTCGAGCTCCTCGTCGGTCATGTCGATGTGGGCGAGACGCGCGAGGTGCGCGACGTCGTCCCGGTTGATCTCAGCCATGGATCTCCCCTGGAAGTCGGAGGTGGGTTTCTCCGTCCAGTCTAGTGCGGTCGCGTGGCGCGTCCGGCAGGGCGGCAGGCGGCTCGACGACGGGACGCGGAGGCTGGAGCGGCAGCCGGAAGACCCAGAGCAGGATGTCCTCGTTGGGGACCTCCCAGTCCCGCTCGGGCACCCGGACGAACCCCATCGACGCGTAGAGGCGGTGGGCGCGCACCATCTCGGAGCCGCTGGTCAGGCTGACGGCCTCGATACCGGTCAGGGTGCGCGCATGCTCCACGATGCGCTCCACCATCGCGCGGCCCACCCCGCCCCGCTGCACCGAAGGATCGACGGCCAGCATGCGGAACTCCAGTTCACCCTCGACGGCGATGTCCGTGTACCGCTGGCCCGCGAACGTCAGTGCGACCGATCCGACCACGGTGCCGTCCCGCTCGGCGACCCAGACCTCGGCGTGCTGTGCGCGGTGCTCGATATCGGACAGGACCGCCATGTACGGGTGGCCGTCGTCGGCGAAGTACCCGGCCTCGAGGTAGGCGTCGCGCGTGATGCGGCGGACGGCGTCGTAGTCCTCGGTGCGGATGGACCGGATGGTGAGGCGGGAGTCGGACACGGCGTGGCCGGACGGAGCGGAAGTCACCGCTTCATCTTGTCACGGGGACCGACGCCGGCAATGAGGCCGGCGCGGAGCCGCGTAGGGGCTTTACAGGCTAACTACTTAGAGAGACAATCTAGTCATGAGCACCTCCACCCCCGATGTGCGAGCTACGGATGGCGTGGACTGGCCCAGCGACTGGCTCAGGGCGACCCTCGGATTCCTCGCCCTGCGTGCGTTGTCATTCGGGCCCTCCTACGGGTACGCGATCATCAGCGAGCTCGAGCGCCACGGTTTCGGTGCCATCAAGGGCGGAACCCTGTATCCGCTGCTCACCCGCTACGAGGCGGCCGGGCTCCTGACCACCGAGTGGCGCGCCGGCGACGGCGGTCCCGGCCGCAAGTACTTCGCCCTCACCGAGCAGGGCCGGGCAGAACTCACAAGGCTCAGCGCCGACTGGAGGCGTTTCGTCGAGTCCAGCGTGCACTACCTCGATCCTGATCGACCCGCGAAGGAGATCTCCCCATGATGCAGAGGACCAGCGACAAGAAGTGGTTCGACGAGCTCGTCATGGAGCTCCGGCTGCGGCAGGTCCACGGGAGCGCCATCGGCGACACCGTGGCGAGCGCCAAGGAGCTTCTCGGCGACACCGGCCAGGCGGCGGCGGAAGCCTTCGGGCCCGCCCGCGATTACGCTGCCGCGCTCGAGCTGCCCGCCGCACCCGGGCACGACTGGGTGCGACAGGCACTCTGGCCGTCCCTGCTCGGGCTCCTGGCCTTCCTCCTGTTCAACCAGGCGGTCGCGGCCTGGACGCAGCAGGAGGTACTCCTGGTGTCCCCTGCCCAGCTGGCGCTTCTCGCCACACCGGTGGTTCTCGTGGCCCTCCTGCCGCTCTATCTCGACGCCGTCGTCCGACGGATCTGGGTAGGTATCGCGATCACTGCGATCTGCGCCGTCGCAGGTGTCCTCTCGGCCGTCGTCGCACCGACGCAGGCCTCCGACGCGTGGCTGGCCATCGATCCTTCACCCTGGCTCATCGGGACCGCCGTCGTCATGGTGGCACTGTCGGTGCGGAATACCGTCCGATCCTCCCGCGCTGCGGACGACGACGAGATCATCGACCCGCTGTCGGGCACCACGGCCGGCACCGGGGCAGGTGCGAGGATCCTGGTCCACGTCACCAACTGGCTGTTTCCCGTCCTCGCCCTCGCCATGCTGGGCCTTGCACTGGCGCTCCGCTGAGTCGGTCAGCGCGGCCCGCCGGGGCCCGACCGGGAGGGACGGTCTTCTGCGGGTGATCCCGGCATCGAATGACCACCGGACCGCACCCTCGACTCAGACCGGTTGCGGCGCTGTCCCGGTGCGGAGGGCGGGGCAGTGCTCCGGGTCGGGGTGCAGGGAGATCTCGATGACGCGGTCGAGCTGTGCGCGTGCCTTCTGGAGGTCGGCGATGCTCTCGGTGATGCGGTCCCGCTCCTGCTTCAACAGCGCAAGTGCGTCCTCGCTCGCCTCTCCCCTGTCGACGCACGGAAGCAGGTCGACGATCGTGCGGCTGGCCAGTCCCGCCGCGAAGAGCTGCTGGATCAGCTGGACCCGTTCGACGGCAGCCTCCTCGTACACGCGCTGGCCCCGTGCCGTGCGCTGCGCAGGCAGCAGGCCCTGCTCCTCGTAGTAGCGGAGGGCCCGGGTACTGACCCCGGCCCGCTCGGCGATGGCTCCGATGCGCATGAGCACCTCTCCCCTCCGACGCCGGGGGCCGACTTGCCCTTGACGTCAACGTGAAGTCCTACTGTAGCCGAGCAGGCAGGGCACGACGCCAGGCCGCCAGAATGGAGAACACCTCACATGGACATCACCGACCAGGTCGCCCTCGTCACCGGATCCAACCGCGGCATCGGACGTCGTTTCGTCGACGAGCTCCTCGCCCGGGGAGCCCGCAAGGTCTACGCCACGGCACGCCGCACCGACACCCCGGAGGCACGTGCCCTCGCTGACCTCGACCGCGTCGAGGTGCTGCCGCTCGACATCACCGATCACGTCTCGGTCGTCACAGCGGCCCGCGCCGCCACAGACGTCACGCTGCTCATCAACAACGCCGGCATCGCCACCTCGACTCCCCTCGTCACGGGCGATCTCGACGCACTCCGTCGCGAGATGGACACGCACTTCTGGGGAACGCTGGACATGATCCGCGAGTTCGCTCCGACCCTTGCGGCCAACGGCGGAGGCGGGATCGTCAATGTGTTGTCCGCGTTGTCCTGGTTCTCCTACCCCGGCAACGGAGGCTATGCGTCCGCGAAGGCCGCCGAGTGGAACATGACCAATGGCGTGCGGCAGGACCTCGCGGCCCAGGGCACGCTCGTGCAGGGCGTCCACCTCGGCGCAGCGGACACCGAGATCATGTCCGGGTACGACGGACCGATGATCGACCCGGCACTCGTACCCCGCGCGTCCTTCGACGGACTGGCCGAGGGCGCCATCGAGGTGGTCGTCGACGAGTGGAGCGCGATGATCAAGGCATCGCTGGCCCACGACCCGGCCGCCCTCTACGCGCAGATCACGCCGGCGGCCTGACAGCAGGCACTGGCCGGCGACCAGGAGCAGGCTCGCCGGCCAGCACCTGTGGCGCTCCTCACATGGTGCCGGCACCCATCTGCCCGCGCCGTGCCACCGAAGGACCAGCAAGACATCGGCGTGAGAAGTCAAGCGTCGGGAACGTCGGACACAGTGGGCGGTGGACCGCTCACCTACGAAGGAGAAGCATGGAACTCACGAAGCGCAGGAACCTCTCGATCCTCGGGATCGCAGCAGTCTCGATGCTCGGCCTCGCAGCCTGCGGCGGCACCGACGAGACCGAGACGACCTCGGGCAACATGGCCAGTGAGAGCAGCACGGCAGGCCCCGAGAGCGAGTCGCCGTCGGCAGAGGCCAGCATGGCCCCCTCCGCCTCGGCCGACGCCATGATGGACCCCGCCGCGAACCTCGTCGGCCCCGGCTGCGCCGGCTACGCCGAGCAGGTCCCCTCCGGCGACGGCTCCGTCGAAGGCATGTCCCTGCTCCCCGTCGCCAACGCCGCAGGCGCCAACCCCATCCTCACCCAGCTCACCGCAGCCGTCTCCGGCGGCATCAACCCCGACGTCAACCTCGTCGACACCCTCAACGGCGACGAATTCACCGTCTTCGCACCCGTCGACGACGCCTTCGCAGCCCTCCCCGCCGAGACCGTCGAAGGCCTCAAGACCGACACCGAGGGCCTCACCAGCATCCTCACCTACCACGTCGTCCCCGGCAAGATCCAGCCCACCGAACTCGAAGGCACCACCCAGACCACCGTCCAGGGCGCCGACCTCGAGGTCACCGGATCCGGCCAGGAACTGAAGGTCAACGACGCCAACGTCATCTGCGGCGGCGTCCAGACCGCCAACGCCGTCGTCTACCTCATCGACGCCGTCCTCACGCCCCCCGCCGCCGGCTGAGGACGCTCGGACCCACTCGGACAGAAGGACTCCAGCACCCTTGCGGGAGTCCTTCTGTCTGTCGCATCGTCCCGGAACTGACCCACGCACCTGCAGGCGGCCGGCCCGCCGGACCCTGGGCTCAGGACGCCTCGGTCACCCTCCGGTATCCGGTGCCGTCCGGGTAGCGCTCCATCAGACCGTCATCCACCAGCGCGCGGCGGAGCGTCGGGACATCGCGCGTCACCGTGGCGAGCAGCCGGTTGACCTCGGGCTCACTGATCTCCCGGTCAGCCGGCAGGAGCCGCTCGGCGAGGTGCGAGAGCAGGTCCGCACGATCCTGGCCGGCGCGCGGCAACCCGTCGATCCGGCCCTCGTGGAAGAACCTGTCCACACCCTTCGGCGTTTTCGGTGCAGCAGCCGCCAGGACAGCCTTGAAGAGGTTCTCGTCGACAGTGCCGTCCGGCAGGACGAGCCCGGCGTCCCGCAGGCGCTGCAGCTCCTTCGGCGTCGCCTCGAGCGGCTGCCCGAGGACGGCCCGGGCGTACAGCTCGCGCGATCGACCTCCGGCCAGCGTGGAGAACACCTTCTGCCAGGACGGCGTGGTCATCGCGGCCTCTCGGTCGACCGGGCGACAGCTCCGGTGACGGCGTGGACGAGGTCCTCCGGTCCGGCAACGGTGACGGCGCCGAGGCGCTCGGCGTCGCCCGGTCCGCCGTCGAGCATGGGGGTGAGGTCGGGGCGGCGCACCGCGACACCGGCCTCCTCCGCGATCAGGGCGCCCGCGGCCCAATCGTGTTCGTTGAGCCCGCGCTCGACGAATGCGTCGAGCGTGCCGTCGGCCACCAGACAGAGGTCCAGCGCCGCCGAGCCGAGCCGCCGCAGGTCCCCGAACCCGTCGAGCAGGTCCGCAAGCTCGCGCACCTGGTCGCTGCGCGTCGAGGGGTCGTAGGAGAAGCCCGTCGCGAGGAGGCCGCCGCGTCCGACGATCGGATCCGAGAGCCGTCGGACGGCGCCGTCGTCGTTCAGCCAGGCTCCCCCACCCCGGGACGCCCAGTAGACCCGGCGCAGGGCGGGCGCATGGACGACGCCGGCGAGCCACTCACCCTCCGCGTCGGCGACGGCCACGGAGGTTCCGTAGTAGACGATCCCGCGGATGAAGTTCGTGGTGCCGTCGAGCGGGTCGATGGACCACCGCATGCGGTCGGACGCGGCCGCCGGGCCCGGTGGCACGGTGGTGCCCAGTTCCTCTCCCGTGATGATGTCGTGCGGCCGGGAATCGGTGATGACGCCCCGCACGGCCCGCTCCGCAGCGACGTCGAAGGCCGTCACCCAGTCGCTGTCCGAGCTCTTGCTGCCGGCCTCGAAGGCCGAGGGATCACGGCGCGCGAGGACGGCCGCCCCGGCAGCGGCTGCCTGGCGCGCGAGGTGGAGCAGCGCGGGGACGGATGCCGACGTCGCTCCCACCGGGCCGGGTACCGCGGTCATCCCTCGGCCCTGGCTGCCGACGCCGTATCGGTACCGGCGCCGGCGCCGGCGCCGAGCTCCCCTGCGACGTCCTCGTCCTCGCTGGGATCCGGCTCCCCGGCAGCGGAACCCTGGCCTGACTCCCCGGTCGGGTCGGCGGCCGAGCTGCTCCCGTCGGCGTTACCCGCCAGCGCGGCGGGTCCGTGCTCCAGCAGCGCCATGAAACCCTCCTCGTCCAGCACCGCGACGCCGAGTGCTTCCGCCTTCTCCAGCTTGGTGCCGGCGTTCTCACCCGCCACCACGTAACTCGTGTTCTTCGACACCGAGCCCGCAGCCTTGCCGCCCCGGGTGATGATCGCCTCCTTCGCCTCGTCGCGGTTGTACCGCTCGAGCGATCCGGTGACCACGACGGTGAGGCCTTCGAGCGTACGGGGGGTGCTCTCGTCCACCTCGTCCTCCATGCGGACACCCGCCGCGGTCCACCGGTCCACGATCTCCCGGTGCCAGTCCTCGGCGAACCACTCGGTCAGGGCCACCGCGATCGTCGGACCGACGCCGTCGACGTCGGCGAGTTCCTCCTCGGTGGCCGCGCGGATGCGTTCCATCGACCCGAATGCCGTCGCCAGGGCCCGGGAGGCTGTCGGACCGACGTGGCGGATGGAGAGCGCGACGAGGACACGCCAGAGCGGCTGCCGCTTCGCCTTCTCCAGCTCGGTGAAGAGCTTGCGGGTGGTGGCGCTCGGTTCGGACGGCTTCTTGGCCGTGCCCTTCGAGTAGAAGTACGGCACCAGCTCACGGCCGGTCACCACGCCCTTGACCTTCTTGTCCCGCTCGATCCTCACATCGGCGAGCTTCTCGGGCGTGAGGTCGAAGATGTCCGCTTCGGTGGTGATGGGCGGTACCTCGGGTTCGGCAGGCTGCGTCAGCGCGATGGCCGCTTCCCACCCGAGGGCCTCGATGTCGAAGGCACCACGGCCGGCCAGGTGGAAGACACGCTCCCGGAGCTGGGAGGGGCAGGACCGCGCATTCGGGCAGCGGATGTCGACGTCGCCCTCCTTGGCCGGCTGGAGCGCCGTCCCGCAGGACGGGCACTCGTTGGGCATGACGAACTCCCGCACGGGCGGGTCCTGCTGGTCCCGGAGCGCGATGACCGGCCCCACGATCTCGGGGATCACGTCCCCTGCCTTCCGCAGCACCACGATGTCGCCGATCATGACGCCCTTGGCCTTCACGACCTCCTGGTTGTGCAAAGTGGCCATGCCGACCGTGGATCCGGCGACCTTCACCTGTTCCATGAGGCCGAAAGGGGTCACGCGCCCGGTGCGTCCCACGTTGACGAGGATGTCCAGCAGTTTGGTGTTCACCTCTTCGGGCGGGTACTTGTAGGCCACGGACCACCGGGGCACCCGGGAGGTGTGACCGAGCGCGCGCTGCAGGGCGAAGCTGTCCACCTTCACCACGATGCCGTCGATCTCGTGCAGCAGGTCGTGGCGATGGTCGCCGTAGTGCTCGATGAACGCGACGACCTCGGCCTGGTCCTGCAGCACCCTGTAGTACGGCGACGTGGGCAGTCCCCAGGCCTTCAGGAGCTCGTAGGTGCCGGACTGGGTCTCGGCGGACAGGCCGGTCCTCGCTCCGATCCCGTGCACGTACATGTCCAGCGGACGCTCGGCCGTCATGGCCGGGTCCTTCTGGCGGAGCGAGCCGGCCGCGGCGTTGCGCGGATTGGCGAAGGGCGCCTTACCCGCGGCGACCATGCGTTCGTTGAGCTGGCCGAACTCCTTGGTGGGGAAGAACACTTCGCCCCGGATCTCGACCACCTCGGGGTGATCGGTGCCGGCGAGTCGCTTCGGGATCGACGCGATGGTGAGGACGTTGTGCGTGATGTCCTCGCCGGTGACACCGTCTCCCCTGGTGGCCGCCCGGACGAGCTCGCCGTCGCGGTACAGGAGATTGACGGCCAGACCGTCGATCTTGAGTTCCGTGAGCCATTGGATCCCCGCGCCGGGGCTGCGCTGCTCGACGCCTGCCGTGGCACGGTCCAGCCAGACCTTCAGTTCCTCGAGGGAGAAGACATCCTCGAGACTGTACATGCGGGCCAGATGGTCGACCGGCGTAAAGGCCGAGGAGACCTCGCCGCCGACCTCCTGGGTCGGCGAATCATTCGAGACGAGTTCCGGATGAAGGGCCTCGAGTTCCTCCAGGCGCCGGAACAGGGCGTCGAACTCGGCATCCGACACCGTGGGAGCCGCCTCCTGGTAGTAGGCGATCCGGTGTTTCCGGATCTCCTCGGCAAGCAGCGCGTGCTCCTCCCGGAGATCGCCGTCGGGAGGCCCGTCCGAACCCGTCCGGGGGATGTCCAGTGATGCATCGTCTGCTGTGGAAGTCACTCGCCCATCCTGCCCTACGGCTCCGACACGGGCCACTGGCGAGGATCCCCTACCCCTCGTCGAGCGGCGCAGGGCGTCCGCGGCTACGACGCGCCCTGGACGCTCGTGGCCGGGCCGTCGAGCGGAGGGTTGTCGAGCAGGTGCCAGATCTGGAACGACCCGATCGAGGCCGACGGGCCGGCGGGGTCGATCAGCACCCCGGCGAGCCGCTGCCCGAACACCAGCTGCATCACCCACTCGGGCGTGAACGCCCGCACCGCCGCCGTGGCGTCGAACGCCGCGACCTCGGCAGCAGAGGTGAACACAGCGAGGTGGACCTCGGTGGATCCGTCCTTGTCGACCGGTACGGTGAGGGGCTGCTTCCTGCCGTCCCGCTCGATCTCACCCAGGAACACCCTCGTGTCCCCCAGCATCGCCGTGAACAGTTCCTGCTGCGAGCCCTGACGCACCACCACCTCGCGCAGTGCCTGGTTCGGCGGCCCCTGCAGGGCGAACTCGAGGTCAGGACGGGCCAGAGCACACGTGGGACCCCCCGGATTCACGTACACCCAGCCCACCCTCGAATCCTCCAGAGCCGTCTGCAGGGCGAGGACACCCGGCAGGGCGAGCGACTGTAGCGCATCTGATCCGTCGCCCTGGCCCGCCAGGAACCGGGCGAGTTCGCCCTGGTCCGTGAACACGCCGATCGCCGGGACATCGCGGGCCCCCATGAAACCGCGCAGGGCGGGCGACGCCGCATCGGAGCCGGTCACATCCATCAGCAACTCACCGGCGAGGCAGCCACGCAGCACCTCGATCATCGACCGCTGGTCAGGGCTCTTCGCGAACTGCACGACGGCGTCGGCCACCCGACCGTTGCGGACCTCGCCGCTCGGGGACGACACCGTCCAGACCCGACCGTCCTTCGCGCGCTCCACCACCTCGGCCAGCGGCCCCGGGGTCGACGTGAACACCACATGCACCGCCCCGTCCCCGGAGGCGAACTCGCCCAGAGTACGGTCCGTCGCGTACAGCACGTCCGGGACGGCACCCCGTGCGCCCGGCGCCGATGCCTGACGCACCACCGCCTCCACCCGCCCCGCCCCGCCGATCGACACTGCCCACAGACCCTGACCGTCCACGAACTGCAGGGGCAGGCCACACTGCTCGAGGAAGCTCGCCACGGACATGTTCTCATCGGCGTCGAACCACTGACGCTCCGCATCCGAACCGACAGGCTGGACGAACCGGGACCTTCCAACACTCACCCGCACAACAACACCACTCTCACTGCTGGCACCGAACAGCGCCGCGACAAAGGACAGGAACCAGGGACGACGACCCCGATCAGGGACGGGCCCGCTCGAAGCTCGTCGCCGGGACCTGCCGCACATCCCCGAACAAGGGCTGCCCGCCAGGCGCGCGCATCGAGTCCATCAGGTCCGGGAAGCTCGCGTCCAGGTAGAACGTCGCCTCCGTCGCCTCCCCTCCCATGGTGAAGGACAACCGCCGCTCCGGCGCCGAACCATCCCCGTCATCCACCGTCAGCATCGCCCCGAAACCGTTGAGCGGTGACATGGTGAACCCTGCACGAGCGAGCGCGGTCGAGAAAGGAACCAGCAGACGCCCGTACAGACGCCGTTGACGGAACCTGACTCCCGCTTTGAACAGGGCATACCGCAGGGCATCTGCCGCATCCGTGCACACCACATCGGGCCCACCACTGCGGTCACCCTGATGAAGGGTGAAGAACACCGACACGGCGCCCGGCTCACCAGTGATCAGGATCCCGTCCGTCTCGGCGTCGTAGCAGATCCACTCGTCGTCCTGCCACACCGGAGCACTGCCCCCGAACCACTCCGCCACGATCGCCAGCACCTCGGGATCGATCGATTCCCGCAGCGTCTTCACGTGTCTCCTCGGGCAAGGTCCGCCCGCGGCCGCGGCGTCGACGGGTCTGTCACGTCCAGGTCGGATCGAAGGAGGTCCGGCGTCGACCGGAACACCATCGCAGGGCTTCGGTCGGTCGAGAACGATGGATGCGCGAGCCCGCAGTTCCGGGAGTCCATCCGTCACCTCCCACGTGGGTTCGGGATACGGATGTTCCGGCAGATGTCCACCAGATGCTCGGGCACGTCATGGGGAAGGGTCGGCGGAAGCTGCAGTGCCCGACCTTTCGACAGGCGAGGCGCGCCGGCCGCGACCAGTTCGCTGTTGAGAGCTGTCAGAGCCTCGACCGACCACTCCTCGGCGATCCAGACCGTCCCGTCCCCGTAGGGAACGGCTCTCTCCCCCCTGCCGGTCGGCTCCTCCCCCCGAGCCAGGGTTGACGTCCACGACGCGTACGCCGCATGCGTGGACGGGGACATCGAAGCAACAGCCTCGGAGGTCAGGAGGACCGCGACATCGGGCTGCCAGATGCGGACCAGGGCCAGCAGGAGTTCCACCGATTCCTGGGCGGTCCCGATCGGGAAGTCGGACGCCAGACGAAGGAGGACGTTGTTCGCCGTCCGCGTAGGAGCCCCGGCAGCTACCGAGATGGATGCCGTCCGATGTCCTGTGGCTTCCGGGTCGGCCCTCAGTGACGTGGACGTCGTGCTCCAGGGCACGCGCTCGGCTCCGGGCTCACGACCGTACGACGCTATCCACTCGATCAGGGGAGCACCGTTCATCGGCACTTCCCTCACCTCCGCCTCCGGGTTCAGGTGTCCCTCGTACAAGCGGAAGGAGTCACCCGCCAACCGACGGATCAGGGCGAACATCGCCTCGTATCGTGGAGCGAGTTCCGCCGGGGATTCCAGCCGCCCACCCCAACCCAGGCTGACGAAGGCTCCCTCCGGATGATGGGGGAACACCGTGGAAAGGCCTCGGTCTGTTGCTGTCTCGTCAGTCATCGTCGCGATCACGACCCCCTCGTCCTTCTTCACGTCATCGGCGTCCACTTGATGATGATCCGCCCCTCATCCGACAGGTCGCGGAAGATCCGGTTCTGGTTGACGAGCGCCTGCATCTTATCCGCCACGACCTGCTCGGCGAAGTTCCACTCGAGCCGGGCCTCAGGTGCAGCCGCTTCCAGCGCGTCGACCTGTCTCGTCAGCTGATCACCGACCATGGTGTCCAACGTATCGTCCAGAGCTCCCCACTTGTCGAAGAAGGCGTACTCGCCCTTCGCCTCCTGGAAGACCTCGACGGGGGGCGGTCCCTTGTCCCAGTAATGGCCATCGAACTTCACCCTGCCCGACGGAGAAGACGGCGACTCGGTCGGCACGCTGTACTCCAGCCATCGCCCGTCGTCGTCCAACTCCACGCCGGTCACGAACCTCTGGTAAGGCCCGCCGTGCTTCTGCGGCGGCTCGTACTCCCACGACCCCGGTCCGGAGTCGCTGTCGTGAACCCGAGGCTGCAGGTCGGGCGAACGACCCACGCCCGACGGATCCGCCTGGTCGAACGGCTCGCGGACCCCGTGGACAGCCGCGGCATCTCCACCCGTCGTGAACTGTCCGCCAACACCTGCATCACCCACAGCGGCCGGCCCGTCGCCGGGTAGCGAGCGTCCGTCGACCGACTCGGGCGCCAGGGGCGAGGAGGCCGGGAGGGGCCCGGTCTCCCGCAGCATCTGCGCGTCGATCAGACGATCGACGCTTGCCGGCTGCCCGGACATCGCGTCGACGATCCGCAGCTGCGTGCCACCGCCGGGCCGTCCGAAAGCCGGGGCGATCTCCGAGACCTCGACCCTGTACCCGCCGGGCAGATCGTCGAGCTCGAAGTGGTGCAACTCCTTGCCGAGCGTGTTGACCGGAAGGCTCCGCATCTCCCACGGCGTGCCCTCCACCGCGAGGAAGGACCCGCTGTTGGCGCCGATACGGTCGACCGTCACGTCGCCGAGGTCCGCACGCAGGTCATCGAGGGTGTCGTACTGCCGGACAGACCCCTCCACTGCTCCCGCGTTGTCCGGGTACCGATCCCACGCGATGGCGCCCTGATCATCGGCCTTGCCGTACCGGTTCGCGTACTCCGCTTCCGTGAGCTCGTGACCGTGCTCGTCCAGGCCATATGGCGGCTGGTCCGGATCCACGATGCCCCGCAGGTCCGCGTGCACCTCGTCCGGAAGACGAGCCGCACCCTCGAGCCGGCTCGGAGCATCAGGAGCATCGTTGCGCAGCCCGTACACGGCGTGCTCGGCAGGCCTGTGGATGACGTCCGGGACCGGGGTGCCGTGCGAGGACTCCGGGTGCGCGAACGGCGACGTCGACGGGCGGGCTGCTCCGGGGGCCGCATCGGTCGGTGTGCCACCGTCACGCGAACCAGCCGGCGTGTCGAATTCCGTGGTGGGCCCCGTAGCGTCGGTTCCGGGCGCACGATGCTCCGGTACGGCATTCCCTGGGGTGGCGGGTCGGCTGGTGGCAGGCTCCGATGTCGCCATGGAGGTCGTGGTGCCCGCCGCACCCTCGGCCTGAGGCCGCGCGGACAGTCCCGGCGAGGAGGACCTGCCCGCCTCGGCAGCCCCCGTCCCGGTCGCGGCGTCGGGCATCGGTCCAGCGTCCGTGCGCACCGGCACCGGCTGCTGGTCGACGGTCTGCCCGTACCGGCCCTCGTTCAGCCGCCGGAACTCCTCGGCACGGTTCGAGGACGAGGTTCCCGACGAGGATGATCCCGGCGAACCCGTGCCCGACGGGGCGCCTGTGGAGTTGCCCGCACCGCCCCGTGATCCCGTGTGCGTCTCGACGGCGTTCAGCAGCGTGCCCGGCCGCGTCGACACCCCACCCGCGCCGGCGAGAGCAGACTGCGGTGACAGGGCGTTGACGAATCTGTCCCCGGCGTCGTTCAGCACGGCGACACCGTGACGTACGGTGTTCCCCACCCCCGCGGTCCCGGCCCGGTACACGTCGTCGACCTTGGCGATGACGGTGCGGCCGACATCGGCAGTGACCGTGATGGTGCTGACCTTCACGCCCTGGACGAAGTCCGTCGCCTTCACGGTGCCGACGGCGACCTTCCCGATACCGGTCACCCGGACGACCGTCCCGGCCTTGCCGCCGATCGTCGCGACCTTCCCCGCGACGGATCCGACCTTCGCCGTCGCACCGGCGCCGGCCGTCAGGAGGATGGTCGCGAGGTCGAAGGTCGTCGCGCCGGCCGCATAGGCGGGATCGGACTGCCACTCGTCCCAGTGGATCGCGGCCTTGCCCACCGCCAGCAATTCCTCACCGGCGCGGTCGACGACGTCGCCGTTGCCCGACGCCCGCAGCGCGACCCGCGCCAGGGGGCTCGTGACGATCGCGACGTTCACGGCCAGCTTGCCGATTCCGGCCCATGTCTGCTCGAACGCCTCCGAGCCATTGAGGCCCACCATGTTCCCGAGGCCCGTGACCGTCCCGGTGACCCCGGACCACAGGCCCTTGCCGAAGGACGCGATGCCATCCCCGACGTCCCTGTACCAGGGCTTGTCCCACTCGGTGGGCTTGCCCCAGGGGACGTCCCCTGCGGCGGCCGCCGCGTCGAGCTGGTCCTTCGAGTACCCGTAGGCCACCTGGTGGGCGGCTGGTCCCTCCTCCGTCGTCTGGACGTAGGACGGACCGCCGTAGATCCCGCTGATCGCGTTGGCGCAGTCCCGCTGGGCAGCCTGCAGATCGGCGTACAGCTGGTCGAGCGCACCGATGATGGCGAGTTCCTTCTCGACCAGGCCTTCGTCGTCGTCCCACTCGTCCTGGGGCCGGCCGTCCACCTCGCTGTAGAAGGAGGCAGCGTCCGCCTTCACACCCTGGAGCCGCACCTCGAGGGCGTCGACGGCGTCCGCATAGGCGGTCGTCGCGGTGTGGACCGTCGCGGTGCTCTCGACCAGGTCTCCGGACGCCGTGAGGACGGGGAGGAACGCGCTGAACACCTGCTCCTTGCCCGGTACGTCATAGACACCTCCCTGGAGCCGCGCCCAGGTGAACGCGGTGACCGTGGCGGTGGTGTTGATCGAGCCGACGGTGTCCTTGAACGCTCCGGCGGCCGTCCTGATCGCTTCCGCATCCGGAAGCACCGCTTCGAACTCGGCGATGTTGATCGTCATGGGAGACCTGTCTGGGAGGTGTGTCCGACCCGTGGGGATCGACGCGGACGGAGAAGGGCCGCGGCCACTGCGGACCCACGCGTGGTGGGCGCCGCCCTAGTGGGGGATGGTGCGCGAGGCCGGCGCAGCGGACCCGCCGCCGTCCGGCAGGTCGTCGACCTTCGTCTGTTCGGCGCGAACGAGTGCCTGGTTCGCGGCGGTCGTCATGTCGACGTCCGCCGTCGTCAGGATGGTCACGACCTCGTTCACCGCGCTGACGGCCGCTCCGGAACGTCCCGCCACGTTCTGCAGGGCCGGCTGCACCACCTCGGTGCTCAGCGATTCCAGTTCCGCCGACACGGGCTCGGCCATGCACGCGGTGGCGAGCGCCGAGAGGTTCTCACCGAGGCTCGTGAAGAGGGCCTCATAGGCCTGCATCTCGTCGTTCACGCTGTTCAGTACGGCGACGACCTCGCCGGTCGCTACGTCATAGGACATCCGACTCCCCCGTCCGGTCCTTCGTCGATGCAGGTGTCCCGGTGGTGCCGGGGCGCATCAGCCGATGTTCTGCACGGCGGAACGCGCCCGGGAACCGGCACCCGTGGCGGTCTGGTCGTTCAGGCCCAGCGTCTCCTTGACCAGCGAGATGATGTTGCGGGTCTCGTTGGCGGCATTCTTGAAGCGCACCTCCACCGCCTGGTACTCCTCCGAGACGCCGTCGGCCTGGAAATCCGACATCGCGGTGCTGACGGCCTTTTCCCGGTCGGCGATGAGGGCCTCGAGACGCCCGACGATCGACTGGATGTCGCCCTGGACGGAGGCGGAGGTATCTGTATCGAAGCTGACGCGATCCTGTGACATGGTGTGTCCTTCCGCGCCGGTGGTCCGGCGCCGTACTCGGAGAAAGTGGGTGTGCCCCGCAGGGCGGAGCCGCGGTGCGCGGCCGGGCCGGCTGACCGGCTGGACTAGCGCCCGCCCAAGCGCGCGGCGTCGAAGGCGGCCGACCCCTGCTGCTGCGTCGCGTTGTCCGCTGATTCCTGGTCGCCGGTCTGGAAGGCGGTGTCCATCTCCGACTGACCCTGGAGGATGATGCCGAGCGAGGCGTTCAGCTCGTTGGCGACGACGTCCGTGCGGTGCTTGAACTCGTCGAAGCGGACGCGGCCCTGGCCGTTGAACTTGCCTTCGAGCGGGGCGACGGCATCCACGAGGCTGCGGACCAGCTGGCCCAGGTCCTCGTTCGACGTGCCGGTCTGCTGTGTCAGCGTGGACAGTGTCTGTGAACCCATGTCGAACTTCACGATTACCCCCTTGGCGCCTTCCGGCGCTTCTCGATGCCTCTACTGCACCCGGAGCGGGCCGGTCCTGGCGGACCGCGGACCCGGGCGACATCACGCCTGCGGACCCTGCTGTACTCATCGAACCGGCCTGCGGGCCGATGGTCAAGGTCGGAGGATGGGTAGTTCTCCCCATCCCGGCCCGCGGAGGACGGCGTGCGGGTCAAAGGGTGCGAGTATATGAACGGTTTCAGGAACAATCCGGGGGGTTTTGTGGCGAACGACTACGACAGCCAGCTCATCGAGTCCGTCACCGTCCGCAGGAACCGCCTCACCAACGCGGTCCTCTTCGGTGCGAATCCGCACCAGCGACGGTGGATGGATTCCGTGCGGCTCTTCCTCTTCAGCGTCGCACTCACCGCCGTCGTCGCCTCGGTGTGCGTCGGCATCTCCTTCGTCGGCAACCTCCTCGAGGAGCAGCGCGAGCGCCAGCAGCAACAGCAGAACAGCGCCATCGGCATCGGCATCGGCATCGTCCACCAGCCCGCTGGCGACCCCCGCAGCCAGGCCTCGCCCTGGTTCCCCCACCGACCCCTTGGAGACTGACCGGATGGCCCACGCCTTCACCCGGGTGACCCTCATCGGCACCAGGCGCCACCTCGACCTCCTCCTCCCCTCCGACCGGCCCGTCGGAGGCCTGATGCCGCAGGTCCTCGACCTCCTGCAGGACGAGCCGAGCGAGGACGTCGCCGCCAAGCTGCTCGTCGGCCCCGATGGTGCACCGCTCGACGCCGCCGGCACGCTCGACGACGCGGGTGTCACCGACGGGTCCTCCCTGCTCCTGTGCGACGCGGCCGAGGCTCCGCCCGCCGCCGTCGTCTACGACGTGACCGACCTCGTGGTGGACGGCGGCCCGGAGGTCCGTGGTCGATGGACCGCCGGCCTGGCGTCGGTGACGGCTGCCGTCCTCACGGCACTCGGGCTGTGGGCCGGCGCGGAGCTGCTGCTCGAGGCCTACGCCGCGGACAGCGCCTGGTGGATCATGTGCGCCCTCGGGGCCGTCCTCCTCGGGGCAGGGACGCTGGCCGGTGCCGCCCCCCGCCTCCGGACGGTCGGAATCGCCCTGCTCGCCGCCGGATGGATCTGCGCCTTCGCCGGGTTCATCCACCGGGACGACGGACTACCCGTGGCCGCGCTCCTCACCGCGGTCCTGACCATCGTCCTGTTCCTCGCCATCGGGATCGTCGCGGACAGGCGCCGGGCCATGACCAGTGCGGCGATCACCCTTGCCACCGTGTCCCTCGTCTGGGTAGCGGCGACGGTCCTCGCCCCCGACCCGCCGAAGGCGGCCGCCCTCGCGACTCTCGCCGGGGTCCTGGTGCTCGGGCTGATGCCGAAGATCGCACTGTCCTCCTCCGGGCTCGCGACGCTCGATGACCAGCGGGCGAAGGGGGACACGATCGCGCGGACCGACGCGCTCGACGCGATCGCCGCCGCACACGCGACCCTCAGCCTCGGATCGGTCATCGCCGCCACCTCCATCGGAACCGGCCTGTGGATCATCGGCACCGATGCGAGCACGCAGCCGTGGACCCTGCCGCTCCTGACCGCGCTGATCGTGGCGACCGCCCTGCGTGCCCGAGCCTTCCCGCTCGCAGCAGAGCGGATCGCCCTGTACGCGGCGTCGGCCGTCGGTCTCGCCGCACTCGCTCTCGGCGCCCTCCGGTTCCTCCCCCACCAGCCCTGGCTGGTCGGCGTCGTCGTCCTGCTGATCGGTGGGGTCAGTGCCGTCTCACTGGCTGTCACCCCGGCCGACCATGTCGCCGCGCGGGGCCGGCAGCAGGCCAAACGCCTCGAGACCCTGGCGATCCTCGTCTCCGTCCCCCTCACCGTGGGGATGTTCGGCGTCTTCGCCCAACTCCTCGAAAGCTTCGGATGAACGCCGTGACGACCTCTTCCAGCCCCGTCCCTCGTGGCGCCGACTCCTTCGAGACGCCGGAGGAACGCCTCCGCAGGGTCCTCAGGACGCGTCCCGCGGACGGTCCGCTGCGGACCCTGGTGCAGCAGGTCACCGATCTCTTCCGCAGCGACGCCTACGGCGAGGAGCTCACCCGGGCGGCGGCGGGCACCCAGGCTCCTGTGACCACGGGGCGGCGCATCGCCGTCGTCGGATCGCGCGGCGGAGCCGGGAGGACGACGACGGCCGCGCTCCTCGCACGCGTGTTCGCGGCCATGCGCTCGGACACCATCGCGGCGATCGACGCCGGTACGGGTCTCGGCACCCTCAGCCTCAGGCTGGGCCTCGAGTCCGCACCGACCGTCGCCGAGCTCATCGCCTCGGGACCCGTGGCCACCGTCGACGAGCTCGCAGGGGTCATGGGCAGGGCACAGGAGAATCTCCTGGTCGCGGGGAGCGGGGCCGCCCGCCTCACGGCGCCGCCCTTCGCCGGGACGCGCACGGAGGACGCGACGGGCCTGGTACGCACCGTCTCCCGCTTCTGTCCCGTCACCGTCTACGACTGCGGCGCGGGGATGGAGCTCCCCACGACCGTCTGGGCCGTCGACCAGGCACACGCCGCCCTCCTCGTGACCCCGGCGTCCGTCGCGGGCATCGAGGACGCCCTCGCCGTCACCTACCGGTGGCCGCAACCGGGCGAGCCCGGGTACGTGCCGCTGCTCGTCGTCGTCGTCCGCGTGGATGACCGCGCTGCCCTCGACCCCGCACGTCAGGCCGCGCGGCTGAACGGGGCGGGCATCCCCGCGGTCCACCTGGACTACGACCGGCACCTCGCGGCCGGGGTGGAACTGGACCTGGCGCTGCTCGCGCGGAGGACGCGCCTGCAGGTGAGCACGCTCGCGTCCCGCGCGCTGCACCTGGCGATCGACGGAGGCGCCCGATGAGCGTACGGATCGTGCACCGGCCGGCCCGCACCACGCCACCGGCCCGCCAGCTTCCGCCCTTCAGCCTGGACGCCCCACCACCCGTCGAATCCGGCGGGGGCGGGATGAACATGATGTCCCTCGTCCCGCTGCTCGGCGCGGGCCTGTCGATGACCGTGATGATGCTCTTCAGGGGATCCTCCCTGGCCGCCGTCGGAGCACTGATGATGATCGTCACCGTGCTCGCCTCGGTGGTCATGATGGTGAGCCAGCGGGGCAAGCAGGGCCGGCAGCGGCGGGAGCAGAGGGAGAACTACCTCGAGTACCTGGAGCGCGCGAGGACCCAGCTGCGCGCGGAGGAGCAGCTCGCCGAGCGCGTCGCCAGGGTCGGCAGCCCGCCGCCGGATGCCCTCTTCGACATCATCCGTAACCCCCATCGGCTGTGGGAACGCCGCCGGGCCAACGAGGACTTCCTGCGCGTGCGCCTCGGCACGGGCCCCAGGCGCAACCGCGAGATCCACGTCGCCAACGCGGGGTCCGCCCTGCAGCAGGCCGACACGTTCATGACGACGGAACTGGAGCTGCTCAGGCAGCGCTACGAGTCGAGCCCGGACCTGCCCATCACGCTGCCCCTGGACTGTGCCGGCAACGTCAGCGTGATCGGCTCCCGTGCGTTCGTGCTGCAGGTCGGGCGGTTGCTCGTCGCCGAGGCCGCGTCCTTCCACTCCCCCGAGGACCTGCTCCTGGCGATCGCCTGCGACGAGGAGGAGCGCCCCGACTGGGAGTGGGCGACCTGGCTCCCGCACCTCGCCGACCAGCAGAAGACCCACCGCACAGGACCGGTGCGCCGGCTCGCACCGACCGTCGAGCACCTCTCCGACCTCCTCCGCGAGGATCTCCTCGAGAGGTCGAGCCTCGCTGCCGAGTCCCGCAAGAACTTCCTCCGCGGAGGTGTCGGCGCTGCGCTGCCCCGCCTCCTCGTGGTGGCGGACGCCTACGGACGTCTGCCCGTGGAACTGCACCTCCCCGACACGCATGCCGCGCCGGGCCAGCTCGGCATCACCACCGTTCATCTGGTGGCCGACAGGGTGCAGGAGCCGGGTGAGGTGGCGCTGCGCATCAGTGAGACCCCGGACGGCTTCATGGTGGAGAACTACCGGGTGGACGGCGTCGATCCCCTCGTCGAGCGGGGCATCCTGGACGACCTCCCGGTTCCCACGGCAGAGGCGGTGGCCCGCGATCTGGCACCGCTGCGCCTGTCCCCCGACTCCCTCGAACACGATGTGTCGGAGAGCTCGGTGGGATTCCTCGAGATGCTGGGACTGACCCCTGAACTCGGCGCCGAGGACATCCGCCGGCTCTGGCAACCGCGCAGCGAGGTGGACTTCCTCCGTGTGCCCCTCGGCGCGGACGACCGCGGACGGCCGACGCTGCTCGACCTCAAGGAGGCCGCCCAGTTCGGCCAGGGCCCGCACGGCCTGTGCATCGGGGCCACGGGATCGGGCAAGAGTGAGATGCTGCGGAGCCTCGTCGTCGGGCTCCTGGCCACCCACCCTCCCGAGACGCTCGCCATGGTGCTCGTCGACTACAAGGGCGGCGCCACCTTCGCCCCCTTCGAACGGGCACCGCAGGTCACCGGTGTCATCACCAACCTCTCCGACGATCTCAGCCTGATCGAGCGGGTGTACGCCAGCCTGGCCGGCGAGATCCAGCGCCGCCAGGAAGTACTGAAGTCCGCCGGGAACCTCGCGAACATCACCGATTACCAGCTGCATCGGCAGGAACGTAAGGCGCACGGGGAGGACCTGCCGCCCCTGCCGCACCTCGTCGTCATCATCGACGAGTTCGGCGAACTGCTCACCGCCCGCCCCGACTTCATCGACCTCTTCCTGTCCATCGGCCGGATCGGACGGTCCATCGGCGTGCATCTCCTCCTTTCCAGCCAGCGCATCGAGGCCGGCAAGCTCCGGGGACTCGATACCTACCTGTCCTACCGCATCGGCCTCCGTACCCTGTCCGAGGCCGAGAGCAGGACCGTGCTCGAGACACCCGATGCCTTCCACCTGCCCCCTGTGCCGGGTTTCGGCTACCTCAAGGTGGACACCACCACCTACACGAGATTCAAGGCGGGCTACGTCTCGGGTCCGCTCGACGCGCTGCTCGAGGAACAGGAGCACGAGGACGACGGCGGGGAGCAGGACGAGGTGCTCGAGGTCCCGCGGTATGCCGCCACCCTCCTGTCCTCGAACCCGGCGGCCAGGGAGGCGCCGGCACCACAGTCGACCAGCGGATCGAAGCGGACCACGGGCCCTACCGTGCTCTCGACCCTGATGGAGACGCTGTCCACCTTCCCGCGCGCCGTCGACCCCATCTGGCTTCCTCCGCTGCCGGCCGGCATCTCGCTCGACGCCGCGGCCGGGGGGATCCAGACGACGAGCCAGGGCCTCCGCCTCGGCCACGCCATGACCCGGACCGCCCCCCTCCGGATCGGCGTCGGGCTCCTCGACGACCCGGCGCACCAGTGGCAGGGCGTGTGGGAGCTCGACCTGTCCGCCAATGGCGGGAATCTCGCGATCGTGGGCGGTCCGCAGACGGGCAAGAGCACGGCGCTCCGCACGATCGTCGCCGGCCTCGCGCTGACCCACAGCCCGGCCGAGGTGGGTGTCTACGGCATCGACCTGCTCGGGAGCTCGCTGATGGCCCTCGAGGGTCTGCCCCACGTGGGCGGGGTGGCCGTGCGCAGCAACCGCGAGGTGATCCGCCGCACCGTCGACGAGCTCCTCGCGATGCTGACCGAGCGTGAGCGGCTCTTCGAGCGGTACCAGATCGACTCCCTGCCGACCCTGCGCCGCATGTGCGCGCAGGGCCAGGTCCCCGAGGTGACCAGTGCCGACGTCGTCCTGGTCCTGGACGGCTACGGCCAGCTGACGGACGAGTTCGAGGACATCGAGAAGCAGGTGCACTCGCTCATCGCCAGGGGCGGCGGGTACGGCCTGCACGTGGTGACGACATCCTCGCGCATGAACGAGATCCGCATCTCCCAGCAGAGCTTCTTCGGCAACCGGATCGAACTCCGGCTCGCGGATCCGGGCGAGTCCGCCCACGGCCGCAAGACCGCCGACGCCGTCAGCCTGGGACGTCCCGGGCGCGGTCTGGCCGCGAACAAGCTCCAGGGGCACTTCGCGCTCCCCCGCATCGACGGTGTCTCCGACGAGGACACGGCGGTCCAGGGCATGCGCGATCTCGTGGCCGCGGTCGCGTCCTCGACGGACCAGCGGGCCATGCGCGTCAGGGTCCTGCCCGAGACCGTTCCCGCGTCGACGGTCGCCATCCCCGAGCGGCAGGCGCTGGTCCCCCTCGGCCTCCGGGAGGCGGACCTCGACGTCGAGTACCTCGACCTCGAGCTGCGCGAGCGGCACCTGATGGTCCTGGGGGACGAGGGGTCGGGCAAGACCAACGTCCTCCGCACGGTCATCCGCAGCATGGTGGCACAGCACACGGCGGACGACGTGGTCCTCGCGGTCTTCGACCCCCGGCGCACCCTGGCCGACCAGGTCCCGGACTCCTACCTCGGCGGCTATGCGACCAGCGCCGCCCTGGCCGAGCAGCTCGCGGCCGCCGTCGCCACCGAGCTGGACAAGCGCACGGGAGCGGGCCGGGCCGCCGTGCAGTCGATGCCGCGCATCGTCCTGGTCATCGACGACTACGACATCCTGACCGCCGGTGGTTCGGCTCCCCTCGCGCGGCTGGCACCCTATCTCCCCCTCGCCGGCGAGATCGGCCTCCATGCCGTCCTCACCCGACGCGTACGGGGCTCGTCGCGGGGCCTGTACGAGACCTTCTCCAGCTCGCTCCGCGACTCGGGGACGGCGGCCCTCGTCCTCTCGGGCGACCGCGGCGAAGGCCCCCTGCTCAGCGGGGTCAGGGCTCGCGCGCTCCCGCCCGGGCGGGGTCAACTGGTCCAGGCCGGACGGCCGGTCCAGACCGTGCAGCTGCTGTGGAACGAGCCGGCGGCGGTCTCCGTGTCGCCGGGCGGACAGGAGGGGTGAGGCATGAGCAGGGACTGGATCGTGCTGTCCGTCGACGAACCGACCGAATGTGTCGTCATCGAGGCCCTGCGTCATGTGGTCGACGCCGTCGACATACGTCCGTCCGAGGACGGGCACTATCTGGAGCTGCTGGACGACCGGTCGGTGACGCTCCTCGTCGTCGAGCGGGCGAAGCTCGTCCACACGCCGGCCGAGCTCGCCAGGCTGCACCCGGGCGCCGACGTCTCGGCACCGGAGGGATCCGTCGGCATCCCGGACCTCTTCACCTCCCCGGGCGCCGCCGACGGTCCCTCGCCGGTGTGGTGGCAGGATCTGCATGCATCGGCCAACGTGCCCCGCACCGACCACCTGGCGGAAGCCCTGGCGCACGCCGTCGCCCGTCGGTGCCGCGGGGTCGTGGTCGCACCGCGGACGGCGCCACCCCACCCGCTGATCGGGGAGAACCCATGACGGGCCCGACCGCCGAGCACCCCTTCGACTACGCGAGTGCAGGACTGTGCGCCGTGCTGCAGGACACGCCCGTGGTCGCCCTGACCTCGTGGATAGCCCGCGGCTACGCCTCGGCAACCTCCTCGGGGCGCCAGTTCGCCGTCCTCACGCCCTCCTCGGCGACCATCACCCTTCCCCTCGCGACCCTGCTCGGCGGGAGCGGCTGCCGCTGGATCGCCACGAGCCCGGCCAACGCCCTCTACGACGGCTTCACCGGGCAGGTCCTCGAATGGTCGGCCGACGGCGTGGCGCCCCGCGACGAGCCGGAGGTGGAGTCCCATTTCCTCCTCGCCGAGCCCCGCCCCTCCGGCTACCTCCACCTGCGCGCGGAAACCGTCCACCAGGCCTCCCTGGCTGCGCGGATCGGGACATTCACCGAGACCGTCTTCGTGGCCCTCACCGGATCGGCGCCCGTCGGCTGGGGTCTCCACGAACCCGTCAGCGAACCGTGGGATGCACAGGCGCTGTCCTCCTTCACCTACACGAGGTCGCCCCGGTCCACGCGCCTGGTGGTCCGCGGCACGCCACGCGCCGGCAGCAGCAGCCCCGTCCCGGCGATCGGGGTGCTGACCGTCGAGCGCACCTCCGACGCCGTGGTCGAATCGCTCGAGATCCTGGCGGAGAGCGACGACCCCCTGTCCTCCGCGGACCTGGCCGGACTCGCCGGGGCGCTGCACGCGGCACGGGCACGCACGGCGCTCGTCGGACACGGGGTGGGCTACACCGGCCTGACCCGGCCGGCGCGCTTCACCGGCTCCACAGTTCCCGCCGTCGCCCTCTTCGGTCCGGAGGCACTCGCTGCGACCGGCGCCGCACCCGCTGTGCGCCTCGCGGAGGAGTCCGGCGGGGACGCGCGGCTCCTCGGGGCTGCTCCCGTCCAGTCCCTCGCCGTGCAGTATCCGCAGGAGGAGATCCCGGGACGGCAGCACCCCCTCGAGGCGTATGCCTCCCTGCTGGGGGCGCTGGCCCTCACGCCGCCGGGCTGACCGGCAGGCGGGCTGACGGGCTGGAGCGCTGGCCCTCGTGCCGCCGGGCTGACCGGCCTGCGGGCTGACCGGCCTGCGGGCTGACGGGCCCGGCGGCGGGCTGACCGGCTGGCGGCCGGGCGGAGCTAGCGGACGGTGAACCGTCTGTCGCCGAAGCGGACGCCGCACCCCGAGGGCAGCAGCATCGGTACCTCGGGGTGGAGCGGCTGCTCCACCCCGGTCTGGTCCACGAGGAAGCTGCCGTTGGTGGAGCCGCGATCGGTCACCCACACCGCACCGTCGTCCACGCCCACATGCACGTGGGTCTTCGAGACGGACCGGTTGAGATCGGCGAAGTTGATGAGGTAGTTGACCGACTCTCCGGCCCGCGGTTCCGGGTTGCGGCCGATCAGGGCCTGCCCGGCGATGTCCACCTCCGTCCCGTCGTCGAACACGAGAACGCGCTGCGCGGGGACGGCGGGAACGCCTGCCGAGCCGTCCGGGTCGCGCGCGGCGCGACCGGCCGCCTGCCCGTCGTAGGGCGCCCAGGTCGCGCCGGCGGCGACGTCGGCCGCGGCAGCACCGCCGGCGGGTGTGGATGCGGTGACGCCGGCGGACGCCCGGTCAGCGCCATCGGCAGGTCCCGTTGCAGCCTCCGCGGCGGGTGCCCGGTGAGCGACCCCGGCCGCGTGATCAGTTGCTGAGGCTTCCGTCGGAGTGGTTGCCGGGGCCGCGGCGGCCACCCCGGTCGGGGCTTCTCCCGCCGCACCCGATGCCGGTGCCGGGATCGGCGGCGCGAAGCGGTCGGTCGGGCCCCCGACCTGCCGCCCCGGCGCCCTCCGCCCGGCGAGCACCAGGTCCTCCGCCCGGTCGCCGGCCGGGCCGCTGACAGCCGCGTCCGCTCGGACCGGCACCGTTCCGATGCCTGCATCCTCGCCGTGCGCGACGTCGCGCACACCCGGGCCGTCGATGCCCCCGGTGACCAGCGGATCGCGGCCTGCGCGGACGTCCACCACAAAGGTCCCCACGAGCTTGTCATGCCAGCCCCTCCGCTGCCCGTCACGGTCCCAGAGGTTGGAGACGAGCACCAGGACGGGACCGATCAGCGGGACGATCGACGCGGCTGCCAGGGCCAGCGCCCTGACGCAGACGGCGCCGAATCCCGGGGGTCCGCCGGCGGGACCGACGGTCCTGAGGCCCACCACCACGTTGCCCGGCGTCCGTCCCGACACCGATTCCCAGACGAGCACACCGATCCAGTACAGCAGCGTCAGACCTGAGGCCGTCAGCACCGCCGCGCTCCGGCCACCGATCAGGAGGGCGACCGCGAGCGCCAGCGCGGGCAGGACGGCGTCCAGCACCTTTGCGAGGACGCGCTGTCGGGCGAGGGCGTTGACGAGCTTCGGGGCCATGGGGTGGGTCCTGTCTTCCTGGGGGTGCCGTGCAGGGACGTCCCCTTCACCGTGCGACACCGACCGTCCTGATTCTAGGTGGGCGCGGAGCCGGTTCCTCCGCCACCCGTCCGGGGGATCATTCGTCCTCGGCGCGGCCGTGCTGGGTGTCGAGCAACCCGAGATCCTCGGCCGTGACGAGGTGGGAGGTGATCGCGTGCTCGACGAGCCGGGCACGCCTGTTGGTGGCCAGCCTGCCTGCTCCGCCGCGGAGTCCCACCACACCCACCCGGTCCAGCTTGTCGCACACGTTGTCCAGCTTGCGGTTGAAGCGGGTCAGCGCCCACCCGAGCTTCTCGGCAGCCTGGGCGGACGAGGGGATGGCGCTGTAGCCGGTACCCTCCCGCCGCAGCATGGGTTCCGCGAGCGCGACGATCACGGCCTTCTGGGCATCGGTGAACCGCACGGGACCGATCGTGGCCGCTCCGCCGCTGTCCTCCGCCCTCGCCTGTTGCCGGAAAGCCGGGGTCCGCAGGTGGATGTCGAACTCGTAGGTGGTCGGTCCGGCGGTGAAGACGACCCGCGTCTGGCCGAAGACGATGGGGATGCGCGCACCCGGCGCGACCCAGGCCTGCATGCCGCCGGTGGTATCCGCGACGGTCGCCGAGATCATGCTGCCCACGTTGGACAGCCACCAGATGCCGTTCTGCCGGGCGATCTCCAGGAACTGCCGGTGGAGGTACGGGTTCTCGTCCACCTCCAGGTCCCCCTCCCGGCCGATGCTGAACACGGCGTCGTCGGGCGGCTCGTGCCACTCCCCGCAGTAGTCGAGCGCAAGCTCCCCCATGGTCATCCTCTCCCAGCTGTTCGGGCTATTCGGGCTATTCGGGCTGTTCGGGCCAGCACGCGGCCGCAGGCTCCGACCCCTGGCCGTTGCTGCGCGCTGTCTGGACGTCGATGCACGTGGTGCCGGACGGGTCCGCCGGCACCGAGGCGGTGGTCTGCAGCGTCCGGGTCCAGTCGGTCGTCTCCCGCACCGTGACGGTGCGGAACCGGTAGACGTCCCCGTCCCGCGGGTCGGGATTGGTCCAGCTGAACGTGACCGTGTCTCCATCCGCGCTGCCCTGCACCGCTTCGGGCGGTGGCACGTTGCCCTCCACCCCCGCGAGCGGATCGGCGGGGGGTTGCGTGAAGCCCGGCGGCGGCCCGGTGTCCTCATCCGTCCCGCCCGACGCGACGGCGGCGATGACGATCCCGCCCACCACGGCAACGCCCGCCGCGAGCAGAGCGGACGCCCGGCGTGCGGGCCGTGCCCCGCGTTCCGGGGCGTGGAGCGGCGTTGCTTCCGCCCCGGACGGGAGGGTCGACGACGTCGTGCGACCCGTGGTGCCCGTGTCCGCTCCCGCTGCGCCGGATGCCGTGCCCGTTCCGCGTGCTCCGGAGGATCTGCGGGACCCGCGGAGGATCGTCCGTCCCTCGTCCGGATCCTCCTGCGCTGCGTCCTGCCCCGTCTGAACGGGCAGGAACCGGGGGGTCGCGGGGCGGGTGGTCGGGGCGTCGGCGAAGGACGGCCGGGACGTGCCGGCGCCGGGGTCGATCGACAGGACGCGCCGTACGCGCGTCGCCTCCTCGCCGTCGTTCTCGCCGACCGTGTCCCCGGTCTCGTCGAGGACCTCGAAGGGCGTGACCGAGAATCCGAGCTCGGTCTGGATGCGCTGCAGCGTCAGTCCGAACGAGTAGGCGGAGGTGAAGCGCGACGACGGCGGCTTCGACATCGCCGTGGCGAGCGCCAGTTCGAGAGAGTCCGGGACGTCCTCGCGGTGCGTCCGACGCAACGGTGCAGATCCGATCCGGTCCATCAGCGCGAGTTGCCCGTTGTCCGCACCCGGCTGCACGAAGGGAGAGTGACCGGCCAGCAGGGTGTAGACGGTCGCACCCAGGGACCACACGTCCGCGAGTAAACCGTCCACCGCCCCGTCCCCGAACACCTCGGGCGGTGACCACGGGACGGACATGCCGTGGTCCTGCACATCACCCGTCCCGCCGATGGTGCCCGAGATCCCGAAGTCGGTGAGGGCGGGACGATTGTAGTCCGTGACGAGGATGTTGGCCGGCTTGATGTCCCGGTGCGCGATCCCCGCACGGTGCGCCGACTCGACCGCCGACGCCACCTGGACGCCGACCGTCAGTGCCTCCGCGACCGAGAGCCGGCCACTGCGGTAGCGGACGTCGAGGCTGGGCCGGGAGCAGTACTCCATGGCGAGGTAGGAGTGCCCGTCCGCCGTGGTGTCCGCCTCGAAAATAGTGACGATGTACGGGTGGGAGGACAGCTGCGCCATCAGATTCGCCTCGGCCTCGAAGGCCCGGCGCGCGCCGTCGGTACGCAGGTCCGAGAGGAGCACCTTGACGGCGACCCGTCGACGCGGGCGGTCCTGCTCGTACAGGTAGACGTCGGCGAATCCGCCGGAACCGAGGAGGCTGATGTAGCGGTAGCCGGGAAGGGCGGGGGGCGGCGCAGGAAGTCGCTTCGGGCTCACGGCAGTCCCTCGAAGCGCAGGGAGACGTCGTCGGTTAGCTGGGCGACGTCGCCGTCGAGCAGGAAGGCCGTCTCGCCTTCACCGAGCCGGCGCGGTGGTTGGCCTGCTCGGAGCAGCAGCGTGCCGTTGGTGGCCCGCAGGTCGCAGAGCAGGACGTGCCAGCCGTCCAGGCGCACCTCGACGTGCGAGCGTGAGATGTCACCACCGCCGCTCGGCACCTGCACGAGCCGCGGCATCTCCCGGCCGGCGACCCGCGAGACGGAGGGCTGCCGCCCGAACACCAGCGACCGGTCGAGCTCGAACACCTCGCCAGTACTCAGCCGCACCTGCCCGAGGCTGGGGCGCCGCACCTGTTCCGTCTCGTCCTTCAGCCCGGACCCGCAGTGGCTGCACACGGTACGGGTGGGCGCGTTGGCGTGCCCCTGCCGGCACAGGCGTGCCACGACCATCGGACCCGTACCCGGGCTCGACGGCGGCCGGAGCGAGCGCTCCTCGGCATCGGGACCAGCGGCGCCGGGCCGGACGATCGTGTCCGCGGAGTCGGCGTCGCCCACGGCCTGCGGGTCGGCCGGCCTCCGGCCCTCCGCCTCGCCCGGAGCCTGAAGTGCCGGCGCTGCAGATACCGGCACCGCAGGTGCTGGTACTTCCGGTATCCGTACGTCCGCTTGGTCGGAATCCGCATCGGGCGAGGGTGGGCCCATGATGGTGTCACCGTCGTGATCGCTCATGCCTGCGAGGATCGGCGCGGACCGTGGCTCATCGGCGTCGGCGTTGGCGTCGGCGGGCCCCGCGGCCGCGGCGGTGCCGGCGTCGGCGGTCCCGACGTCGCTCCCTCCGGAGCCGGCGCCCTCCGCGTCGGCGCGCAGCCAGGGGATGGAGTCGATCAGGGTCTTCACCGGACGGGTGGGCCGGACGGGCACCGGGTCGGTCGGCCGGGATGGGTCCGCAGCCGCTGGTCGGGTCACGGGTACCACGGCCTCTCGCGCGGGGCTGCTGGACACCCCGTCGGCAGCGGAGACCCGGACGACGTCGGGCGTGCCCGGGACGCGCGTACCGCCACGGACGACCGAGGCCAGCACCATGCCCGACTCCACCGGATACAGCGGGCCCGGCGTCACTGCTTCACCGCAGGCGAGCTCGAAGGCCGCGCGGCCACCACCCTCGATGACGCTCTCCGTCCACGTGGTGATGCGTCCACCCCCGGCCACCCGCGCCGTCTCGGCCCCCTCTTCCCGCGTCGTCAGTGCGAACGGACCCCGTAGCATCACGTGCAGGTCCTCACCGACGGCCAGGAGCGCGAAGGGCGGCACCGTGTCGAGTCCGGCGCCCAGCCCGCGTGCGGCCACCGGCAGCAGCTGACCGAGCGAGACGCCCGGAAGCAACGCCTCCCACAGGCGCTCACTGTCCTCGACGAGCGTCGATCGCGGGACGACGGCGACGAGCCCGTGCCGGACGAGGCAGAGCCACTCCCCCGGGCTGTACCCGAGCGGTCCAGGGTTCACGCCGGCGCACCGGGAAGCCGGGCGTCCCCGTCCGCGGCGAAGAGGCCGCCCCGCGGCACCGTGATGGCGTCCGCGTCGTGGCCGCCGAGGTCGCTCGCGTCGATCACGATCACGGTGACGTTGTCCCGCGCGCCGGAGCGGAGGGTCGCGGCGATCAGCTCGTCGCAGGCCTCCTGCGGGTCCTGCACGGTGCTGAGGATGGTGCAGATACCGTCATCCGTGACCTCCCCGCTCAGCCCGTCGGAGCACAGGAGGATGCGGTCACCCTCCTCGACGGGCATGAGCCAGAAGTCCGCCTCGGCGTCGTCACCCGTCCCGAGCGCCCGCGTGACGACGTGCCGGCGCGGGTGCGTGCGCGCCTCCTCCTCCGTGATGCGGCCGATATCCACCAGTTCCTGGACCTCGGAATGGTCCACGGAGATCTGGCCGAAGGTGCCGCCGCTGAGGCGGTACGTCCGTGAATCACCCACGTTGAAAAAGAGCCAGTAGGGCGCGCCGGATTCCTCGACGAGCACGGCGCCGGTCAGCGTGGTGCCCGCGTGGCCGCCCGCCTCGCTGCGGATGCGCTGGTCCGCGTCCCGGATGAGGTCCTCGAGATCGTTCGCGGTGAACTGCGGCGCCCTGCTGCCGATGATGCTGCTGGCACCCAGCGTCCGTACGCAGATGCTGCTGGCCACCTCTCCGGCCTCGTGGCCGCCCATGCCGTCGGCCACGGCGAACACTGGCTCCACGGCGATGAAGGAGTCCTCGTTCAGCTCGCGGCGGAGGCCCCGATCCGTACCGAACCCGTACGTGAGCCGGATGCCGAGGCTCGGGGAGGAGCGGCGGGCGTCGTCGCGCTCGGGGTCTGCGTCGGCCGGGACAGCGGGGCCACCGCGCGCGCCGTACCCCTTTCCGCCCTGGTCCGCGGTGCCGTGCCCGCTCGACGCACCACTGCCCGACGCAGCGCCGACGTCGACGGCGTGCGAGCCGTGGGCCTGCGGCTCACTCATGGTGGTTCCCGGGAGCGGGCCGGCGAAGCGGAGGGGGTGTCGCGGCAGGGCGGGCTCGATGGTCGGTCATGACCCCATTCTGCCCTCTGCCCGTCGGCCCGCCGCGGAGGACGTCGGCGGGCCGTCAGCACCCTTCGCGTCACGCCGGCGCGCGTCGGCGCGCAGTCGCCGCTCCCGGCGCAGCGATCGGGGCGAGTAGCGGGCGCGCTGCCGCTTCCAGTACCCGACGGATCCCCGGAGCTCGCCGAGGGAAGCGTCGACCGATCGCCAGTAGTCCTCGACCTCCTCATCGGAGGGCTGCCCGGACCCGAAGATCCCCGCGTCGGCCCGCCGGGCGAGGACCGCCGTGCCGGACCGGCCGGACGGGAAGGAGGCGCCGAGGGCGGCGGCGCTCTCCCGTCGGGTCGCCCGTGGATCCAGCTCGGCACCGAGATCCGTCGCGAGACTCAGGACCTCGCTCCAGCCGCCGCCGACCCGCTGGGCGGGCTCGCCCGTGAATCGGCGCCGCCTGCGGCGTCGTGCCTTGAGCGCTGCGACGACCACGAGGGGCAGCACCAGCAGGACGACGGGGATCGCGGCGAGGCCGATCAGTGTCAGCACCGGGGCCAGCTCGTCGAGGAGGTCCTTCTCGCGGTCCTCCGCGTCCTGGGCCTCGGGGGCGGAGTCCGGCGGCAGTTCGGCCGGTTCCTGCGGTGGCGGCGGGGGCTGCAGGACCTGCGGCTTCGGCGAGGATTTCGGCTGCTGCTGCGGCGGCACCGGTTCGTTGTCCTCCGGGGGCGTGGGGTCGAAGGGGACCCACCCGGCGCCGTCGAACGCGATCTCCACCCACGCGTGCACGTCCTCACCGGTGATCTGGAGGGGGGCCGAGGGGTCCTGGACCTCGTTCCAGTCCGGGTAGAAGCCCATGACCACACGGGCCGGGATGTCCGCCTTGCGCGCCATCAGGGCCATGGCGACGGCGTACTGCTCGTCGTCACCCACCATCTCGTCGGCGTCGAGCAGGGACAGCATGCGCGCCGCCCCATGACCGGGCAGGGACCGTGCCTCGTCGTCCTTCCCGTTGCTGAAGTACCCCTGGGCGCTGAGCACCTGCTCGAGGCTGCGGGCGCGCTCGAGCGGTTCCGCGGCCGATCCGATGTACTCGGCGGACTTCGTCGCGATCACCGGCGGATCGTTCACGACGCGCGGCAGGGAGAGCTGGGCGAAGTCGTACTGGGCGAGCTGTTCGTCGCTCAGCTTCTCGGGGAAGACGGCGTCGACCTCGTAGGCATCCCCCTCCTGGACGCCGATGGTGGACAGCGCCGTCCGCGCGTCGTCGTTGTAGTACAGCGCGCGGCCCAGGTCCTCTCCGCGCGGTCCCCCGAGGCGCACGCCCTCGACGTCGCCGGCGGCTGGCAACCAGACACCGGAGTACTCACCCACCGTGATGGCCAGCCGCGCACGTGTGCCGCTCGCCGGGTCACCGCCGGCCCCGCTCAGCCGGGCTGCGTCACCCACGCGCGAGAAGCTCCCGGCGGCCTGCGGGTCCACGTTGTAGACCACGCCGTCGTAGGTGTCCAGGGCGGCCAGGCGGAGGCGTTCGCCCTCGGGGAGCCCCTCGACGGTGAAGAGGACGTCGTCGGTGCTGTCCTTCACATAGGTGCGGAAACTCGTCAGCGGGCTCGGGTAGGCATAGAGGTCCACGGGAGGCTCGACGACGTCCCGGAGGACCTGGCGATCGGAGCCGCCCGTCACGAGCGGCGTGACGGCGAGGGTCAGCAGCGTCCCCACGGCGAGCATGCCGGCGCCGAGCGCGAGGCGCCTGTTCCGCCCCACGGTTGTTACGGTCGGGTCCACCGGATCCGCGGGGACGAGGGAGCGCGTGGCGCCGACCCGCTGGAGGTCCCGCCGGTAGGCGAGCCAGACGAGGGCCACCAGGAGGAGCAACGTGCCGCGGACGGCCGGCAGGGACACCCGATCCGTCCCGAGGGCGATGCACCCGCCGAACAAGACGAGGACCGGGACGAGGGTCCAGCCCGCCCCGCGATCTCGCCACGCCAGTGTGCCCGCCACGACCGCACACACGAGCGCCGCCAGGAAGGGCACCACGAGCATGCCGCTCGCCGTCCCGACCGGCGGCGCGACGGTGAGCAGGTCCTTCCAGGACAGGACGACGCCGAGCACGATCACCCGGAGCGACTGCAGGGTCGGCAGGACACCCCCCAGGGCTTCCTGGGGTGCGGCCAGCGCGCTACCTGCCACGAGGTAGGTCAGCGCCGCACCATTGGCCATGCGCCAGGCGCGCCAGCCCCGGCGGGCGCCTTCCCACGCCAGTGCGAGGCCGAGCACCACGCCCCCGACGCCGGCGACCAGGTAGCGCGGGTCGTCACCGAAGGCGGGCCCGAAGGCGAGGACACCGAGACCCAGGAGCACGAGGAGCACGAGGGCGTCGACGATCCCCTGCAGGGGCGGGACAGGGGATCGCCCGCCGGCCGGACGTCCCTCCGGCGTGCCGCGTCCGGCCTCGATCCTGACGTCGGTGGGCAGGTCCGTCCCCGCGCGGCCGGCAGGCCGCACGGTACTCACGCCGCGGCCTTCCGCAGGACGAGGGCCAGATCATCGAGGTCCCCGAGGGTCAGCACCGTCAGGTCGCCGATGGACGCCCGTGCGGCGGGCGCTCCGTCGATACACCGGATCGCCAGGCAGCGGATGCCGGGCGGGATCGAGGCCGCGGCCGAGCGCAGCTGCGACGGCGTGACCGACGCGCCGACCACCAGGAACACCACGGAGGCGTTGGGGACGGCGTCGGCCGTGGTGCGTGCGAGGTCGACGGCGGTGGCGCGGAGGACCCTGCCCTCGATGCGCGTGACGGCATCCAGCAGGGCACGGCCGGTCTCGGAGCGCAGTGGGCCGTCCTGCGTCAGGACACTCAGGTTCCGCTGCTCGCGCAGCGCCTGCAGGCCGATCGACGCGGCGACCGAGACCGCGAGTTCGAAGGCCGCCTCGCCGTCGTACTCGGCAGTGGTGACCGACAGGGCGACCGCCAGGTGCGAGCGCCGGGTCTCCTCGAACTGGCGGACCATGAGGGTGTTGGTGCGCGCGGTGGTCTTCCAGTGGATGTGACGGCGGTCGTCGCCCGGCACGTACTCGCGCAGCGCGTGGAAGGAGACGTCGGCATTCGAGAGCTCCCTGGTGGGGAGCCCCTCGAGGTCCTTGATGAAACCGGCCGCCGAGCCGGTGAGCGGGGTGGTGCGCGGGTGGACGTAGAGGTCCGTCGGGTCCGTCCAGGTCACCTGCCGGCGGAGCAGTCCGAGCGGATCCTGGCGCACCGAGCGGACGGGCCCGACGACGATCACCGCGCGTCGCTGGGTCGGGATGCTGAAGAGGTCCTCGTGCTCCTGCCCCGGCCGCAGCCGGGGCAGGTGGAACAGCGCGGTGGAGGCGCCGACAGGCAGCTCCAGCGCCGCCGGGAGCAGGGTGCGGTCCGAGGCGTTCGCAACGGTGACACCGCCGACGGCACGGTCGCCGACGGCCACACGGGTGCGGGCGAGGTCCAGCTCCACCTCGTAGGCGGAGCGGCCCAGGATGAAGGCCACGGCGAGGAGCAGCAGCACGGCTCCGAGCACCGCCGCGATGACGGCCTCGTCCCAGCCGAGGGCCGTCCCGAGCGTGGCGAGGAGCGCGACGAGTCCGAGCAGCAACCATCCGAGCGGCCCGACGACGTCGGTCACCGGTGCCGAGGCGTGCCGGATGCGCTCTCGGGCTCGTCGCAGGAGCGCAGCGACGCGGGAGGCCGCGACGAGGCCGGCGGTGGTCCGTCCGGCTGGTACCCGAACCGCGCCTCGACCGGCAGCCGGCCGTCCACGTGCCCCCCGGTCCTTCCCTCGGTCGGCCGCTGCCCGCTGCGGCGTCGTCCCGTCCGCCGCCGCACGGGGAGGGCGGGGTCGGCGGGCCGTGGTGGAGCTCATGCTGTCCTCATCCGGTCGGTGCAGCCGTCAGGCGGACAGGCGCTGCTGAGGCGCGGGGACGTCGTCGAGCACGCGGCGGAGGACGGCTTCCGCCGTCGCCCCCGCGAACTCCGCCTCGGGGTCCATGACGAAGCGGTGCGTCCACACGAAGGGGGCCAGCTCCTTGACGTCGTCCGGGAGCACGTAGTGCCTGCCCTGCCCCGCGGCCCAGACCTTCGCCGCGCGCACCATCGCGAGGGCTCCGCGCACGCTCACGCCGAGCCGTGTCTCGGGCGCGCTGCGGGTCTGCTCGGTCAGTCGCGAGATGTAGTCGAGCACAGCGGGGTCCACGTGGGTGCCGGCGGCGAGGTCCGCCATCTCCACGACGGCGGACGTGGTGATGATCGGCGTGAGCGCCAGCGAACGGTCCCGGGTGGCCGCGCCGCTCAGCAGCTTCACGGTGGAGGCGTGGTCGGGGTAGCCGATCTCGGTCTTGATGAGGAAGCGGTCCAGCTGCGCCTCCGGTAGCCGGTACGTCCCGGCCTGCTCGATCGGGTTCTGGGTGGCGATGACCATGAAGGGCCGCTCGTTGGTGTAGCTGACGCCGTCGACCGTCACCCGCGACTCCTCCATGACCTCCAGGAGCGCGGACTGCGTCTTAGGCGAGGCCCGGTTGATCTCGTCGGCGAGGACGATGTTCGCGAAGACGGGACCCCGGTGGTACTCGAAGTTCTGCGTCTTCTGGTCGTAGATCGTCACGCCGGTGACGTCCGAGGGCAGGAGGTCGGGGGTGAACTGGATGCGGGAGTGGCTGCCCCGCACCGTCGCGGCTAGGGAGCGGGCCAGCATGGTCTTGCCGGTACCCGGCGCGTCCTCGAGGAGCACATGACCCTCGGTCAGCAGGGCCGTGAGGACGAGGCGGACCACGAACGTCTTGCCGAGCACGGCCTCGCCCACGTTCTCCACGAGCTTGTCGAAGGTGCCGGCGAACCAGGTGGCCTGTTCTGCGGTCATGGTCATGTGGTGCGTCCTCGGATGGAATAGGTGGGGCGGTCGGTGGATCAGTCGGTGGATCGGTCGGTGGGTCTGGCGGTGGAGCGGGTGGTGGAGCGGGTGGCACCGGTTGCGGGCGCCGCCGGGTGGGTCGTCCGCAGTGCGACCCGGACGCCGTGATCACCAGCGTGGCATCAGCAAGGGCCCGGACTCGTCTTGCTCGGCTGGCCGATCGTCGTGTGCCCGGCATCGACGTATCGTCCGCTGTTGCGGGAACTGACGATCCGGTACCAGTTGCCCGTGGTTCCGTATCCGTCGGTATGACGGATGTAGCACCCGACGGTGAAGTTCTGTCCGGCGTAGAACCACGGTTCGCGGTCAGCACTGATCCCGTCACACGTGAATTTCTTCGGATCGTAGCTGGCTTTGTTGGCAGTATCAGTGCAGCTTCGGTCCATCTGTCCGTGAAGGGTCGTGGGCACCTGGTCGGGACGCCTTTCGGCTCCGGCCCGGGCACGTGCCGACGCCTCCGGACCAGCCGTACCTCGCGAGTTCACCGCTCGGACGCGGAGCACATGCTCCTCCTCGTAGCCACCATCGACGCTGCGCGTCCCGCTGGCCCCGACCTGTTCCCACCCGCCTCCGTCAACACGTATCTCCACCCGAGCGACGTCGTGCCGGGACGTGTCCGGCGCAGCCCAGCTCAGGTCGACACTGGTGTCACCCTCCGGTGCGTCCCGCCCGGACGCCGTCGCCGCACCGGGTGAGCCGTACGGCCGCACGGCGGCGGAGGGCGCGCCCGGGTCGCTCGTGTAGCTCGAGCCGTCGCTGGTGACGAGCGCCCGGACGGTCGCGGTCACATTCTCGCCGTTGGCGAAGCCGCCGACGGTCTGGTTCTGGCTCAGGGGCCGCCAGCCGCCACCATTGAAGCTCGCCTCGTAGGAGACCTCGCCCTCGCGGGCGCCGTTGCGCTGGGCGGCGGAGAGCGGGGTGAAGGTGATGGTCACGGCGCGGCCTGCTCCACCGGTCTCGGCCTCGACCAGTTGCGGCGGGGCCGGTGGTGCCGGATTGCCGACCGCGCGCCGTGGCGCGGACGGCGCACCGTACTCCGACCAGCCGGCCCTGTTGAAGGAGCGCACCGCGTAGGAGTAGTCGGCTTCCGCGTTGTCCACGGTGATGGTCTGCTGGGAGGCGGGAGCCTCGGGGAGCGTCCGTACGAGGGCGCCTCCGCGGAATTCCTGCACCTGGTACTTCGTCACCGGGGCGCCGTTGGGGTCGGCGTCGTTCCAGTCCACGGACAGCTGGCTCTGCGCACCGACGGACTGCGCGCGCGTCGTGGTCGGCGCCTGTGGCACCCCGGGCAGTCCGGCGGGCGTCTCGGCGGCGGAGTAGTCGCTCCAGTCGGAGGGATCGGGGGCGGCGTTGCGCGCCTGGACGCGGACGCGGTAGGCCGTCCCGTTCTCGAGGCCCTCCCAGACCACGGGGCTGCCCGCGGCGGAGCGCTGGGTCGCTCCGCCGGGCGGGGCGGGTGAGATCTGCAGATCGTAGCCCTCGATCGGGGACCCCTCGTTCGAGGGCGGCGTGAAGTCGACCGTCAGCGAGCGGTCACCGAACACCAGCGTGGGTGGGGCCGGCTGGTCCGGTTTGGTGTCCGGCCGGGCCGGGGCACTCGCGGGAGAGGGGTCGGAGGTACCGTTCGCGTTGGTGGCCGTGACCTGGAAGACGTACTCGACGTTGTTGGTCAGTCCCGTGATGGTGCACGTGGTCGTCGGGCACTGCTGCGTCACGCCGCTGGTGCCGGTCACGGTGTAGCCGGTGATCGGTGAGCCGTTGCTGGCCGGCGGATCCCAGGACATGACGGCGGTCCTGCTGCGGACGGACTCGACGGTGGGCGTGCCCGGCGCACCCGGCGTGCCCTCGACGGTGAGGCGGATCTGCCCGGTCGCGTACCGGTTGCTGTCCTCGGTCTTGTCCCCCACGGTGTACTGCACCGTCATGCTGCCCACGAAGTCCGCTGCGGGAGTCACGACGACGGCGTCGCCCTGCAGGGTGGCGGTGCCGTTCGCGTCGGCGGTGGCGTCCACGACGGTCAGCGGCGTGTCCTCGAACGGGTTGGCATCGTTCTCGAGGACCGGCACCGTGACGGGCTCACCCTGGATGGCCTTGGGGACTACGTCGGTGTTCGCGACGGCGAGCGGGCGGCTGGACGCGAGGACGGTGAGTTCCACGACGTTGATGGCCGTCTCCTCGCCGTCGGTGACCGAGATGCCGAGGCGGCCGACCGTCCCGGGGCGCGCCGCGTCCGTGGCGCGGACCTCGAGCACGGACCCGTCGAGCGTGGCATCGAACCCCGGCGGGACCTCGCCCTCGAGCGCGAAGGCGAGTGCGTCGACGTCCTCGGGGTTGGCGTCGCCGGCCAGCTGCCGGAGGTCCAGGGGTACCGCCGGCTCCGCGATCGCAGGTTCGAGCGACCCGGACGTCAGCGTCGGGGGGATGTTCCGTTCCGCGGCGGGGATGACGTTCGTCAGGACGGTCAGCGTGCTGCTGAGACCCTCGGGGTCGTCGGGTCCGCTGCCGTCCGTCACCTCGAAGGTGATCGAACCGCGACCCGCGTAGTCGAGGTCCGCACCGTACACGAGCGTGCCCGGGTCCCGGATCAGCTCGGCCTGGTTGTCGACCCCGATGGCCACGACCTTCTCGGCGACGGTGACGCGTGGAGTGCGCCCCTCGCGTACCTCGACGAGGGCACCGAGGTCGAGGACGAGGTCCTCACCGGCCGTGACGTCGAGGGGTGCGTCGGAGAGCAGCGTGGGGTACTGCTCGCCCAGACGGGGAACCCAGATCACGGCGCGGGCAACTCCGCCGTCGATGTCCTCGACCTCGTACGGGATGAGCTGGTCCTCGGCCGTGAGATCGACCGTCACCACGTCGTCCCGGCCTACCGTGACGCCCTCGTAGGCGGGGTCGACGGTCACCTCGAGGTCCTCGCGGACGCCGTCGGGATCCTCGTCGTTGTCGAGGACGGGGACGACGACGGCGGTCTCCCCCCTGGTCTCGGACGGCTCCACGCGGTCGTCCCGGGCGATCGGCAGGAGCAGCTCGGCGTTCTGGTCGACCGTGACGGTGATCGCCGCGTCGGCGCTCCCGCCCCGGCCGTCGGTGACCCGGTACCGCACCGTGAAGGTGCCCTGCTCCTCCGGCGCCGTGAACAGGATGCGGCCGTCGCGGATCTCCGGCGCCATCCCGGCAGGCTCCGCGGAGAGCGCCTCCGGGACCAGGCGCAGGGGATCTCCGTCGGGGTCGGAGTCGTTGCGCAGGGCCTCGACCGCGATGGCCCGCCCGGGCCGCAGCAGGACGCCGTCGTCGACCGCGACCGGCTGCTGGTTGGACTCCGCCGCCGGCGCGATGCCCACCTGCACCGTCCCCGTGTTCTCCAGGCCGAAGCGGTCCCGCACGCGGTAGGTGAAGGAGTCGGTCCCGGCGCCCGTCGCGGAAGCGGTGAAGTCGATGTAGTTGGTGCCGGGGACGGCGGCCCCCTGGCGCGGCGCGCTGTCGATCCCGGTGAGGAACACCGAGTCGCCGTCGGCGTCGATGCCGTCCAGCGGTACGGGGATACGGATGGTGGACCCCGCGATCACGCGGCCCTCCAGGTTCCGCGGGACGGGCTGGGCGTTCTTCGCGTCGTCGCGCGCCTTGATGGTGATCCGCACTTCCGCGGAGTCGACCTGCCCCGTGCTGTCCTTGACGTCGTAGATCGCGTAGACGGTCTTGGCGGTCTCACCTGCGACGAAGCGGAGCACGTTCTCCGACGCGAAGATGCGGCCGTCGGCGGGGTCCACGGACTGGGCCAGCACCGGATCGAGCGTGAGGGCGTCCCCGTTGGGGTGCGTGTCGTTGTCGAGTACCGGGATGTTCACGACGTCGCCCACGCGCACCGCGGCGGTGTCGGGCGTGGCCTGCGGCGGGAGCAGGGTCTCCGGTCCTGCGACGGACAGCACGCTGACCTCGCCCGTCGCGGACACGGTGCCGTTGGAGACCGTGTACGTCAGGGTGGTCTGCTGGTTGAGGCTGCGGACGTCATGGATGCGGAGGATGTCGTGGTCCAGCAGGGCGACGTCCAGCGGTGACCCGTCCGGGGTGCTGACGGACTGCACCACCATCACGCCGCCGGTCGGGTCGGTGTCGTTGGCCAGGACGTCCACCAGGACGTCGCCGTTGCGGGGCAGGAGCGCGACGTCGCGGACGGCCACCGGCGCTCCCTCGATCCCGCTGGTCCGGGCATCCACCCGGATGAGGCCGGTGGCAGTCTGCGGGCCGTTCGTCACCAGGTACTCGACGTAGGCGGTGCCCGCGGCCGAGGGTGTGAAGGCGATCGTCCCGGTCTCGTAATCAGGGGCGATCGGGGCGTCCCCGCCCGTGGCCTCCGCCCGCGCCAGGCTCAGTTGCCCGCCGGCCGGGTCGAGGTCGTTCTGCAGCGGTGAGAGCTGCACCTCCTGGCCCACGACGGCGGTGAAGTGGTCGAAGTTGGCGACCGGGGGCAGGACGCCGTTGGCACGGACGTCGAAGACGATCGTGCCCTCGACCTGCTCGGCACCGTCCGAGACCACGATGTCGACCTCCTTGACGCCCTGGCTCTTGCCGACGTCGCGGAAGGTCAGGAGCCCGTCGGAGCGGGTCCGGACCTGGTCGCCGTCGGGCGTGGGCGCGGCGCTGACCAGGAACAGGTCATCGCCGTCGGGGTCCTCCCAGGTGTTCAGGATGTTCTGGCTGACGCTCCGGCCCTGCTCCATGAGGATGGTCGTGGGCCGCTTCGCGCGCGGCGCCTCGTTGGTGTCGGGGCCGCGGACGTCCACCGTGACCGACGCGCCGGCAGTCCCGCCACCTCCGTCCTCGATCTCGTACCGGTAGGTGCTCCTGCCCTGCGGCGCGTCCTCGGGCACCACGATCTGCATGCCGGCGCCGTCGTAGATGCTCTGCACCGTGCCCGACGCCGGCTGCTCGCCCGCCAGGGTGGCCGTCAGCAGGTCCCCGTCGGGATCGGTGTCGTTGTCGAGGACGTTGAGGATGGTGGTCCGGCCGGCCCGCGCCCCGAAGCTGTCGTCGGTGGCGACGGGCGGGCGGTTCTCCCCCGAGCGGTCGGGCAGCGTGTTGACAGGGTTCTCGCTCGCGGACTCCTCGTCCTGCTCGTCGGACTCGTCCTTCGGCGGGATGATGTCACCCCAGTTGTCCACCAGCTCGAGGTTCTGCTGGACGAGCCAGACGTCCCCGGCCGCAGTGTCGTTGAGCACCACCACCTCGCGGTTGACGCGGAAGACCAGCTCCGACTCCGCCCCGATGTTCGGGATGTCCTGGCGCTGGTCGTCGGCGTCGTCGCGGCAGTCGCGGAGGTAGGTGGCGGCTCCGGCCCACGCGGCGTGCAGGCACGTCCCCTGCACCACGGGCGCTGCGGGCCGGCCGTTGCCGATGTCCGTCACCACGGCGTCGCCGCCGTCGAGCGGCTGCTGGATGAGCGAGGTCTCGGTGGCGATCGCGACGGCATCCGCCGCGGGCCCGCTCTGCTGCAGCTCGGCCCGCTCGGTGTCGTCGAAAGCCACCAGCGTCCCGTCCGGGAGGAGGACCTGCCCGGACGCCGGGTCGAAGACCACCGCGTCCTGCCCGATCACGGCGACCTGCAGGTCTCCGGAGTCGGCGAGCTCAGGGACCTCGCGGACGTCGGGCTCCTCCCATGAACCGTCCTGCCGGACATCGTAGGTGGTGACGGTGGCGTCCTCCGGGTTCGCGACCACCACGCGACCGGTCGGGGAGACGGCGGCCACCGAGCCGGGCCCGGAGGACACGGGTTCCTCCTCCTGGTCGTCGAAGCCTGCGAGGTCGGCGGCGGTGGTGATCCAGATGGTCCCGGATGTCTGGTCGGTGACGGCGACCGTGGTGCCGCCCATGGCCACCTCGGCCGCTCCCGGCAGCTGCACCTCCGTGCCGCGCACCACGTCGGCGATGTCGACGGGGCTGACCTTCGACTGGTCGGTGTTGATGTTGAAGACCGTCGACGCCTGCTGGCGGAGGTCGAAGGCGTCGCTGTTGGCCGCGTACCCGCCGTCGAGGAGGCGTGACTGGTAGTTGAGGTGGCCCACCATGCCGAGGTTCTCGTTGGTGACCCACACGCCGCCGTCGTTCAGGTCGACATCGGCGGTCGCGAAACCCGGATAGAGGAGCGCACCGGCGACGACGCCGCCCGTGACGGCGGTGGCGACCGCCGTCGAGAGGGCACGGCGATGCTTCGCCTGCGCGCGTCTGAGACCTACGAACTTCACTCTTGTGCCCCACTTGATCGGTACTGCGGGCCACCGACGCGCGGCGAGCACGCCCCGGAGGACGGGCGCCGGGCGCATGGGTGGTCGCTAGCAGTGTCGCACGGCGTGCGGGTTGTGCCAACGCGGGGCGTCCGGTGGGAACGGAGAGGTCCGAAGCGTGGCGTCCGGTCACCCCTACGCCGGCGTCCGCTCCCGCCGGCCCGCCGGCCCGCCGGCCCGCCGGCTGCACGCTGACGCTCGGCCGAGGAGACGGTCGGTGCTCAGTCGAGGATGAGTCCGCTGCCGGTCCCGCGCGCCAGGGTGACCGGCCGCACCTCCCCGAAGCCGCGCACCTGGCGGGGCGCGTGGGGCGTGAGGACGAACTTCTCGTTGGTGTCGAGCGTGGCGGCGGTGGACCCGTCCACGAGGACCTCCCCCGGTTCCGCGAGCGCGGTGAGGCGCGCCGCGAGATTGACCGTCGGTCCGTAGATGTCGCCGAGCCGGGAGAGTACCCGCCCCCAGACGAGGGAGCAGCGCGCCGAGGGCAGGAACTCGTCCTCGGTGAACGCCTTGGCGAGCGCCAGCGAGATCTCCGCACCGGCCTCGGGTGACTCGGCGATGTAGAGGACCTCGTCACCGATGGTCTTCACGAGGCGCCCGCCGCCCACGGAGATGATCTCTGCACTCTTGTTCTCGAAGCGCTGCACCAGCTGGGCCAGGGTGCGCTCGTTCATCTGGCGGGACAGGCTCGTGTAGGACACGAGGTCCGCGAAGCCGACGGCGCGGGCCAGGGGCAGCGGGGCGTCCTGCTCGTCGCCGTCGCGGCCCGCCTCGCTGGACGCGAGCCCCGACTCGGCGCGCAGGGCCAGCCGCTGCACGGCGGCGTTCATCTGGCGCCGCCACGCGTAGACGAGGGTCCTCTCCAGCGGGTCGATCAGGTCCGGGAGCTCGGAGACGAGGGTCTTGCGCGCGTCGGCGTCGGTGAGGCCGCGCTGGGCCACCATCTCCTCGACGATCGCCTCGATCTGCCACACGACCATGCGGTCCGTCATCTGGCCGACCGCCCGGGTGATGGAGATCGCCGCGTCCTCGGTGAGCTGCTCCTGGCGCACCATGTCGATGATGGTGGTCAGGGCGCCGAGGTCCTTCTCCGTGAAGGCGATGTCGTCGTCGCCGATGTTCGGGAAGCCCATGGCCCGCCACAGCTTCCGCGCCGAGAGGAGGGAGACCCCTGCGCCGGCGGCGATGTCGCGGCGTTTCAGCGTGCGCTCGGCTCCCAGCAGTTCACGCTCCAGCCGGCGGATGGTCTCGCGGTCGAGCTCGATGGGGCCGACCGGCGCCGCCTCGTCCGGACCGGCGGTCGCCATGTCCGGCTGCAGCTGCCAGACCGCCTTCGACGCCGTCGAGGCCGCGGCCTCGGGGGCGTCGTCGAGGCGGCTCGTGTCCGTCAGGGCCTCCGTCGGGACAGCAGGTGCGGGGGCCGGATCCGTCGCCGGGGCGCTGTCCCGCGTGTCCCCCGGTGGGGGGGCCGGATCCTTCGCCGGGGCGCTGTCCAGCACGCTGTCCGCTGCCTCCACCGGCGCACGGTCCGATGCGCCGGGGGCGGCGCCCGGGCCGTGGCGGTCCTCGACTGTCACGCTCGCTCGCTCCTGCCCTCGTGGTGCGGCCATTCCTGGCGCGCCCGACCGTCCTGGTTCCGCCCCGCCCCGCCCCGGGCGTACTGCGGATCGATTTCCATGTCTACACCATCGAACATACGCGTCAACGGCAGGTCGCTGATCGCCTGCACCACGAACTCCTTGAACCGGGCGATCTGCGGCACGTCCCGGTAGGCGTGCGCCCTGTCGAACCCGAGGTCGGCGATCAGGGTCCCGCTGCCCACCATGCGCTGGACGAGGCCCTGCTCGGTCTGCAGCTGCGAGATGGCGGAGAGGTTGATCTGGTGCTCCGACCGCCGGGCCGCACCCCGGCGGTGGATCAGGCGCATGCTCGTGAGCACGAACCGGTTGCTGGACCACCGGAGCAGCGGACGGACGAGCACCCGGAGCAGCAGCAGGACCACGACCGCGAGGAGCACCAGCAGGAGCACCGGCTGCCAGTCCCCGAGACCCGCGACATCGCGGCGCATGAGGAAGCCGAGCCCGAACCCGCCGAGCGCGAGGAGCACGAAGCCGAGGATCACCGGTCCCACGAGCGGCAGGGGCGATGGCCGGGTCCGGACGAGGACCCGCTCCCCCGGCAGCAGCTTGATGCGCACCGCTACACCTGCGGGCGGAGGTGCACGACGTCGCCCGCCGAGACGGTGTGCCGCTCGCCGTCGTCGTCCCGGATCACCAGGGCGCCGTGGCCGTCGAGGTGCAGGGCGCGGCCCGTCAGGGACCCGCCGGGCAGGTCCGCGCGGACGTCCTGGCCGAGTGTCGCCATGCGGGCGGCGACGCGGGCCTGCAGGGAGGGTCCGCTGTCCCAGCTCGCCTCGGCGTCGCCGTCCACGTCGCAGAAGGCCCGGTACCGGTCGGCGAAGGTGCGGAGGAAGGACTTCAGCAGGATGTTGCGGTCGGTGGTGCCGGCGTACTCGAGCAGGAGGCTCGTGGCGGTCGGGACGGGCAGCTCGTCATCGGTGAGACTCACGTTGAGGCCCACCCCGACGACGACGGCGGGGGGCTCGGCGCCCGCGCCCGGGACGAACTGCGCGAGGACACCGGCGAGCTTGCGGCCGTCGACGGTCACGTCGTTGGGCCACTTGAGCTGCGGTGCGATCTCCGTCCGGTCCTCCACACTCTCGGCGAGGGCCAGCGCGGCCAGCAGGGAGAGCCACGCGTAGGCGGCGGTCGGCACGGGGCGTCCATGCCGGTTGAACGGGCGCAGCAGGATGCTGACGAAGAGCGAGGAGCGCTCGGGCGCGATCCAGCTGCGGTCGAGCCGCCCGCGGCCGGCGGTCTGTACCTCCGCGCACAGGACGCTGAGATCCGGCCATCCAGCAGTCGCCCGCTGGGCATGGTCCACGAGGTCCGTGTTGGTGGAGCCGGTCCGCTCGATGATGTCGAGGCGCGGGAACGGCCCGGCGGGCATGCACAGGGCTGTCCTCAGCGCACCGAGGTCGAGGCCGGGGCGCTCGAGATTGGAGTAGCGGGAGGACATGCCCTCGATCCTATCCGGCCGGGCGCCCTCCCCACCGGAGCGGGGCGTCCGGGGGGGGGGGGGGGATCGGGGGGATCAGAGGAAGATGTCCGGGACCAGCTGGTCCTCGGCCGCCCCCAGGCTGTACCTCGTGAGGTCCGTGACGCCCTCGTCGCGGAGGACCTGCTCGTCCGTGTAGAAGTTGCCGGTGCAGCCGCGTGAGGTCCGCACGAGCACGGCGTGCGCGGCGTCGGCGACGATGTCGGCACTGCGGGCGGCCTGCACCATGCGGGTCCCGCCGGGCATGTTGCGGATGGCTGCCGTGTCGATCAGCGTCGCGGGCCAGAGGGAGTTCACGGCGACGCCGTCGTCCTTCAGTTCCTCCGCGAGCCCCAGGGTGGTGAGGCTCATGCCGTACTTGGCCATGGTGTAGGCCAGGTGCAGGCCCGCCCACCTCGGGGCGAGGTTCAGCGGGGGCGAGAGGGTCAGGATGTGGGGGTTGGCCGACCGTTTCAGGGCGTCGAGGGCGAACTTGCTCAGCATGAAGGTGCCGCGCACGTTGATGTCCGCCATGAGGTCGTAGCGCTTCATGTCGACGTCGGGGGTCTTCGAGAGGTCGATCGCCGAGGCGTTGTTGACCACGATGTCGATCCCGCCGAAGCGCCCCACGGTGGCGTCCACGGCGGCGCGGACGTCGTCGTCGTTCCGGACGTCGCCGACGAACGGCAGCGCGGCCCCGCCGGCCGCCTCGATCTGCTCCGCGGCGGAGTACACGGTGCCCTCGAGCTTGGGGTGCGGCTCGCCGGTCTTGGCCATGATGGCGACGTTCGCGCCGTCGCGGGCCGCCCTCAGGGCGATGGCGAGGCCGATGCCGCGGCTTCCGCCCGACATGATGATGGTGCGTCCGGCGAGGGTGGGGACACGGCCCGCCCCGGCATCCGTGGCCGGTGATTCCTGAGCTTCGTCGCGTGCAGTCATGGGACCAGCCTAAGCACTCGCCCCAGCGGGACCGGCCTGCGACGCACCGATGTTACCGGCGGGTAACATCGCTCGGCCGGCTAAGCGATGGGGAGGGAAACTGTAGGGCTCCTACAACAGCGGGCGCCGTGGGCGTCACTAGACTGGGTGGATTGCGCCGGACGTTGTCGGAAACCTCCAGTGACGCAGCGCATACCCCCGCCACCCGCCGACCGGAGTACCAATGCACCAGGACCTGCAGCCCGACCTCACCACGACGGCCGGGAAGCTCGCCGACTTCCGGAGGCGCACCGCGCTCTCGGAGCAGCCCTCAGGTCCCGAGGCCATCGAGAAGCAGCACGCGCGCGGCAAGAACACGGCGCGCGAGCGCATCGACCTGCTGGTCGACGAAGGCTCCTTCGTCGAGTTCGATGCCCTCGCCGTCCACCGCTCGACGGCCTTCGGCATGGAGCGGAAGAAGCCACTGGGCGACGGCGTGGTCTCCGGCTACGCGACGGTGGACGGACGGCTGATCGCCGTCTACAGCCAGGACTTCACCGTCTACGGCGGATCCCTCAGCCAGGTCAACGGCGAGAAGATCGTCAAGGTGCAGGAGTTCGCCCTCCGCAACGGCTGCCCGGTCATCGGCATCAACGACGGCGGTGGGGCGCGCATCCAGGAGGGCGTGGCCTCGCTGGCGATGTTCGCGGACATCTTCCGCAACAACGTGCACGCCTCGGGCGTGGTCCCGCAGATCTCCCTCATCATGGGTCCCTGCGCCGGTGGTGCGGCCTACTCCCCCGCGCTCACCGATTTCGTGGTCATGGTGGACAAGACCTCGCACATGTTCATCACCGGGCCCGATGTCATCAAGACCGTCACCGGCGAGGATGTCGACATGGAGACCCTCGGCGGCGCCCGGCAGCACAACACGACGACGGGGACCTCCGCCTACCTCGCCACCGACGAGGCCGACGCCATCGGCTTCGTGCGCGAGCTCCTCGACTTCCTGCCCTCGAACAACCTCGCGGAGGCCCCGCTGACGGAGTTCGTCGAGGAGCCGGACACCACCGAGGAGGACCTCGCCCTCGATGCGCTCATCCCCGACGCCGCCAACCAGCCGTACGACATGCACGCCGTCATCGCCGCGGTGGTGGACGACGGCCACTTCCTCGAGCTGCAGGCGCTCTATGCACCGAACGTCGTCACCGGGTACGCCCGCGTGGAGGGCCACACCATCGGGATCGTCGCCAACCAGCCGCTGCAGTTCGCCGGCACACTCGACATCAACGCCTCCGAGAAGGCGGCCCGCTTCGTCCGTCACTGCGACGCCTTCAACATCCCCATCCTGACCCTGGTGGACGTGCCCGGCTTCCTCCCCGGCAAGGACCAGGAGTTCCAGGGCATCATCCGCCGCGGAGCCAAGCTGCTCTACGCCTATGCGGAGGCCACGGTGCCGAAGCTGACGGTGATCACGCGCAAGGCCTACGGCGGCGCGTACATCGTCATGGGCTCCAAGAAGCTCGGCGCGGATCTGAACCTCGCCTGGCCCACCGCGCAGATCGGCGTGATGGGCGCGCAGGGCGCGGTGAACATCCTGTACCGCGGCCAGCTGAAGGCCGTGGCCGACGCCGGGGGTGACGTCGAGGCGGCTCGCGCGGACGTCGTCCAGCAGTACGAGGAGGAGCTGCTCAACCCGTACCAGGCAGCGGAACTCGGGTACGTGGACGCCGTCATCGCACCGTCGGACACCCGGCTCCACATCGTCCGCGGCCTCCGGGCGCTGCGCGACAAGCGGGCGTCCAACCCCGCCAAGAAGCACGGGAACATCCCGCTGTGAGCGGCCGCCAGGACGGGCACGACGGCGATGCGGCGGACTCGGCCGATCCCGTCGACGACGCCACCGCCGAGGGCCCCGTGCTCTCCGTGGTCTCGGGTGCGCCGACGGACGAGGAGCTGGCGGCGCTCACCGCCGTCGTCCTCGCCCTCCGGGATGCCGGCGAGGCGGAGGACGTCCCGGACCACGGGCGGTCCTGGCTGCGCCGCGCGCTGCTGCGGCTCGGGCCGACCCCAGGCCCCGGCTCCTGGCGGCGCAGCGTCCGCTGACGGCGACCGGCCCGCCCGGCCGGCCGCCGAGCGGACGTCGGAGGGCGTGCACGGCGTCGGGCGCGGCCCTGGCTGGGACCCGTTCCGGGGCCGCGGCCCCGCCGGGGATACCGTGGGCTGGATCAGGTCACGGCGCCGGGATGGTGCGGCTCCGACCGCGGAACTCCGCGACCGACCCGGTCCCCGAGGTGACGTGGACGTCGTACAGGCCGCTCCGCCCGGTACTCGACAGGACCGACCCGACCGCGGTCAGGGTCTGGCCCTCGTAGGCCGGCGCGAGGAACGTGACGTCGGCGCCGGACGCGACGGTGATGACCCCGGGTGTGCCCGCAGGGTCATTGCACGCCAGGGCGAAGCACGTATCGGCGAAAGCGAAGAGCACACCGCCGTGCGCCATTCCGAAGCCGTTCACCATGTCCCGGCGGAGCACCATCGAGATGCGCGCCCTCCCGGGCTCCGCCGCCTCGACGGACACCCCGAGCCAGGCGGACATGTGGTCGTTCTCGAGGAGCGGATGGATGACGGGCATGAGCGGCCTTTCAGGTGTGGAGTCCGGGTCAGAGAGCTGCGCTGAACCATGCTCGACGTACGGGTGTGCCCTGCAGGAGGGCATCGCTCATCGAGCGGCCCGCGAGACCGAGGCTCTGGTACTCACCGAGCACCCGGGCCAGCAGGTCGGACCGGTCGAGGTGGGGTTCGGGACCGTCGTCCACCCCGTCCTGGAGCGAGGCGAAGCCGTCATGAGCCAGAAGGATGTCGCCCGCGCGCGCTCCGGCCGTCGCGGCCCTGAAGCGTTCCGCATCATCGACGTGCGCCGAGTCGCGCGTACTGCGATTCCACATCACCGGCTCGAGTCCGCTCCTGCGCGCAGCAAGCCAGGCTCGCGGTCCCTGCGCGCCGTAGGGCGGCCTGAACCAGCGGACGGCAACCCCGGTGATGTCCTCGAGGTCCCCCTTGCTGCGGCGGAACTCCTCCGTCAGCTCCCGGTACGGGCGCCCGGTGATCCGGCGATGATCGACTCCGTGCAGGGCCACCTCATGACCCTGCGTCACGAGTTCCTGCAGCACGGGCACGTGCGCGGGGACCCTCGTCATGAGGACGAAGAACGTCGCCGTCGCTCCGGCGCCGGCGAGGACCGCCGACAACTGCTCCGTGACGGGTGGCGCCGGCCCGTCGTCGAACGTGAGGACGATCTCCGGGGCCACGGTGGAGACGGCCACCGTGGATCCGATCACTCTCGAGTGCCGCTTGGCGGTCGCCACGAGTGACCCGCGCACCGCACCGAATGCAGTCACGATCCGGATCCGCTCTCCACGTCACGCCGCCATCTCCAGCGCGAACCCCGCGCGTATTCGAGGTAGGCGATGCCGAGGGCTCCTGACATCAGGCCTGCACCGCGGTAGACCGCCCGACGGCCGCGCGCACGATCGCGCAGGTTCCCGCGAAGCACCCCCCACGCGCAGCGAGCCGTACCGCCGGCGATCCTGGTGCTCCCCTTGACCAGGGCCTTCGCCCGCACCCGTGAACGGGAGCCGGGCGTCGCGCTCATCTTGAGGTCCACCAGGGTCGCCGTGTTGCCGTGGCTCCAGGCCCGGGTCAGCACCCACTTCTTCGTGGTCCGCGACGCGGGCACGTGATCGAGGGCGGCCGATTCGTCACACCAGACGATCGTTCCGCCACCCTCGATGATGTGCCTGCTCAGCAGAGTGTCCTCGCCTCCTGTGAGCCCCATGGCAGGGTCGAACCGGGCACCGATGCGGCTCATCTGGTGCAGGTCCAGCAGGAGGTTACCTGCTGCCGCAACGGTGATCGGCGTTCCCGACGGCATGGTGCGCCGCACGAAGAAGCCTCCCGCTGCGATCCAGGGGTCGAGCGTCGTCTCGAAGACGGAGACCACGCGCCCCATGACGGCGGTCGCGCCGGTCGACTGCCAGGTCTCGATCAGCGACGACAACCACTTCTCGAGCGGTGTTTCGTCGTCGTCGATGAAGACGAGCACGTCACCGTCGGCGGCCTCGTCCAGCGCACGGTTCCGGCCGGCGGAGATACCGGGGACCGGTTCGACGACGTAGGTGATGGACGGGTACTTCTCGGTCACGCCCCGAGCGGAGGCCTGGGGGTCGTTGTCGACGACGACGACCCGGACACCGATGTCCACACCGCCGACCTGATCGAGTTCCGTCACCTGGGCAAGGATCCGTTCGAGGGTGAGATCGAGCGCTGCGGGCCGCTTGAAGGTCAGGACTCCGACGACGACATCGAGGCGCGTTCTCATCGCGTACCGGTCCCGCGTGCGTTCGCCCGGCGTCCTCGGACGAGCGCGAGCGCGGATCGATAGGCCTGGACGTGCAACGAGCCGGCTTCGCGCCACCCGCGTGCGCTGAGGTCCGGAGCACCAGTCGGCGGTGTGTCCCGGACGCTGCGCAGGGCCGACTCGAGGTCCTGAGCACTGAGATCGCCGTCGAAGAGGTGGACCCACCCCGGACCGACCTCGACGGCCATGTCGGTGGTCACCTCGTTGCGAGGTACCAGGACGGGCCGTTCCAGAGACAGGGCAGCGAGGAGACCGCCCGAATTGTGCATGAACCGGTATGGCAGGACCACCAGTTCGGACGTCCCGATCACCCGGACGAGATCCTCGTCCGGAAGGAATCGCAGATCGAAACGGATATTCCCGGCCCCGCCCGCGAGTTCCCGCAGATCCCGTGCCAGGTCGGGGGAACTGGGATTCCCTGCCACCAGCAGCGACGTCTCCGCCTGCGCCACGGATCTGAAGGCCGTGACGAGCTGTTCGACGCCCTTGTACCCGCGGATGAGCCCGGCGAAGCCGAACTGCCCCCGCACCAGTTCGGACCGGGCATGACGGTCGAACCACCCGCGGTAATGGCCGTGCGGTACGAGCGTCGCCGGACGGCCGCGTGTCACCGGGGTATGGACGTTCAGGATGATGAAGTGGTCGGTCACGCGATCGATCAGGCGGAGCAGGCCCCTCTCCCTCCGCGAGATGCCGGTGGGCGGGTGCACATTGTGCAGGGTCCTCACAACGGCGGTCCGGCTGAGGCGCCACTTCACGACGAGGAGGAGGGTGAGGACCTGGCGCACCACCCGCTTCAGGGGGCTGTGCCCCGAGCCCAGGTTCTCGGGCCAGTGCAGGTGGACGACGTCGTAGGAGGACAGCAGCGAGGAGCGCCACGTGAAGTTGCTGACCTCCACGCCGTCATGACCACGCAGCGCGTCCGCCAGCATCACCAGGTAGGGGTTCGTGGTGCTTCTCCCTGCAGGGAACACCTGCAGTACCCTCAACGTGCCGCTCATCCAGGACCTTCCCCCGTTCCGGCAGCGAGTGAACCTGTACACGCCGTCGACGATCTCCACTGCGCACGGAACAAGGCATCGCTGTCGTCGGCGCGATCCGACAGCTGCTCGAAGCAAACTTACAGGTGGGTGACCCTGCCGCTCCACCTGCCCCTGATCTGCCGAGCCGGTCGGCCACGCCCCTCGAACCTACCCGCGGTGATTCCGGCCGGGGCTTGGTGGCCTCCGGCAATCGGTCGGCAGTAGGCTCGGAGCGTGACCCACACCACCCCAGCCCCCACCACGGGCGAGCAGCCCGACCGCCCGTCCACCGCCATCGACGCCGTGGCCACCTCGTACTACGAGACCCTCCTGGAACTCATGCCCGACTTCGCCACCGAACTGGGACTACCGGGTCGCGAGGCGGAGTACCGCGACTACTCACCGGCCGGCATCGAGGCCCTCACCGAGGCCACCCGCACCACGCTGCGCCTGCTCGAGGACCTCGCACCGTCGGACGACGTCGACGCCGTGACCCTCGACGCCATGCGCGAACGGCTCGGCCTCGACCTCGAGATCCACGAGGCCGGGCTCGACTACTCCGAGCTGAACAACATCGCCTGCCCGGCCCAGAGCATCCGTGCCATCTTCGACCTCATGCCCACCGCGACCGCGGAGCAGTGGGGCCACATCGCGGGCCGGATGTCCGCCGTCCCTGCCGCCATCGACGGCTACATCTCGTCGCTGCGCACGGGCCGCGAGCGCGGGCTCGTCGCCGCCCGCCGCCAGGTCGAGATCGTGATCGAGCAGTCCACGAAGTACGCGGAGGACGGCGGCTTCTTCGACGCGCTCGGCGCGACGGGCCGGGCCGACGACGGCCAGCTGCCGGAGTCGCTCCGGGTGCAGCTCCGAACCGGTGCCGATGCAGCCCGCGGCGCCTACCGCGCCCTCGCCGCCTTCCTGCAGGACGATCTGCTCCCGGACGCGCCCGAGAAGGACGCCGTCGGACGCGAACACTACGCCCTCATGTCACGTCGCTTCCTCGGCTCGGCCGTGGACCTCGAGGAGACCTACCGATGGGGTGTCGAGGAGCTCGACCGCGTCATCGCCGAACAGGAGGCGGTGGCCGAGGAGATCAGAGCGGGCGCGACCATCCGCGAGGCCATGGACATCCTCGACGCCGATCCGGCCCGCCAGCTCCAGGGCACCGATGCCCTGCAGGCCTGGATGCAGGGCCTCTCGGACAAAGCCGTGGACGCGATGGCCGGCGTGCACTTCGACATCCCTGACATCATGCGGCGCCTCGAATGCAGGATCGCGCCCACCAACGAGGGCGGCATCTACTACACCGGCCCGAGCGACGACTTCTCGCGACCGGGCCGGATGTGGTGGTCCGTGCCCGAGGGCGAGGACTCCTTCACCACCTGGAAGGAGACCACCACGGTGTACCACGAAGGCGTCCCGGGTCACCACCTCCAGATCGCGACCGCCACCTACCAGCGGGCCCTGCTCAACCCGTGGCGCCGCAACGCGATCTGGGTCTCGGGCCAGGGCGAGGGCTGGGCGCTGTACGCGGAGCGCCTGATGCAGGAACTCGGCTTCCTGTCCGATCCCGGTGACCGCCTCGGCATGCTCGACGCGCAGCGCATGCGGGCGGCGCGGGTCGTGTTCGACATCGGTGTGCACCTCGAACTCGAGATGCCGGAGCGCTGGGGCGAGGGCACCTGGACGCCGGACAAGGGGTACGCCTTCCTGAAGGAGAACATCGCCATCAGCGAGGGACAGCTGGCCTTCGAGTTCACCCGCTACCTCGGCTGGCCCGGCCAGGCCCCCGCCTACAAGATCGGCCAGCGCCTCTGGGAGCAGGTCCGGGACGAGGTGCGCGACGCCGAAGGCGACTCCTTCGACCTCCGCGCCTTCCACACCCGGGCCCTCAATCTCGGCTCGGTGGGACTCGACACCCTGCGGCGAGCGCTGGTCGGGTAGCGCGAGCTTCGTCACACGCGGGCGGGTCGGGAGGCCCGCCCGCCCGTGATCGCGGCAGCCGCCGGTCCGGCCTCGTCCGGCGGCGGACGGACGGTGCGTAACATTTCGCAACTCCCGCTTCGTACCGGTATACGCCGCCACCTAGTGTTTCCGGCGTGTCTACTGAAACCACCTCCGTGCCCACGCGGCGACCGTTGCCCCGCTGGGTGACCTCGTTCGGTCCGCAGATCATCGCCGCCCTCGTCGTGGGCCTGGCCCTCGGCCTCCTCGCGAAGAACACCGGCCATACGGCCGAGACGCCCAACGGCCTCGGCACCACGCTCGCCACCCTCGGATCGAGCTACGTGGCCCTGCTGCGCGCCGCCGTCGTCCCCCTCATCTTCACCGCCGTGGTCAGCTCGATCGCCAACCTGCGGGCGGTGAACAACGCCGCGCGCCTCGCCGGCCAGACCCTGCTGTGGTTCGCCATCACGGCCCTGATCTCCGTGGTCATCGGGATTGCGCTGGGAGTCGTCTTCCAGCCCGGCGCCGGCACGGGGGCCACCCAGCCGGACGAGTACACGGGGACCACCGGCAGCTGGTGGGCGTTCCTCACCGGGCTCATCCCGGCGAACTTCCTCGGGCTCCAGGCGTCCTCCAACGTCGCCGAATCGGGTGCTGTCACCACGGCACTGAACTTCAACGTCCTGCAGGTGCTCGTGGTCGCCGTCGCCGTCGGCATCGCCGCGCTGAAGGTCGGCAAGCAGGCCGAACCCTTCCTGACCTTCAATGCGTCCGCCCTCGCCGTCATCCAGAAGGTGCTCTGGTGGATCATCCGCATCGCACCCCTCGGCACGGTGGGCCTCATCGGCAACGCGGTCGCGGTCTACGGCTGGGACACCATCGGCTCGCTGGGCAAGTTCACCCTCGCCATCTACGTGGGCCTGGCCCTCGTGCTGTTCGCTGTGTACCCGGTGCTGGTCAAGACACACGGGCTGTCCGTCCGCCAGTACTTCTCCGGCGCCTGGCCGGCCATCCAGCTCGCCTTCGTGTCGCGCTCCTCGGTGGGCACCCTCCCGCTGACCCAACGCGTGACGGAGCGCAACCTGGGCGTCCCCCGCGCCTACGCATCCTTCGCCGTCCCCCTCGGCGCGACGACGAAGATGGACGGCTGCGCGGCCATCTACCCCGCCATCTCGGCGATCTTCGTGGCCCAGTTCTTCGGCATCGACCTGACGCTCACGCAGTATCTGCTGATCGCCCTCGTGTCGGTCCTCGGCTCGGCCGCGACCGCCGGGACCACGGGCGCCGTCGTCATGCTGACCCTCACGCTCTCCACCCTGGGACTCCCCCTCGCCGGCGTCGGCCTGCTCCTCGCCGTCGACCCGATCCTCGACATGGGGCGCACCGCCGTCAACGTCGCGGGCCAGGCCCTCATCCCCACGCTCGTCGCCAAGCGCGAGGGCATCCTGGACACCCGTCTCTACGACGCGCCGCGCAACGGTGATCCTTTCGCCGACGACAGCACGATCGACGAGGTCGACGCGGAGACCGCCGCCTCCGCCTCGAACGACGGCATCTCGGTGGCCCGCTGACCGCGGATACCCTCCGAGCGCTGACGCGGCCCGTCCCGGTCCTCCGGGGCGGGCCGTCGCCGTCCCCGCTAACGATTCGGCGCCGTTCCACGGCACGGCGGCGCTTTCGTCTCCCGGTAGGCGGACCATGGACTCACCTATCCAGCTCGACAAGGTGGTGCGCCATGAACCGATCGCGCACGACGGGGAAGATCCCCGCCGCACTCGCCGTCCTCGCCCTGACCGCAGGCCTCGGCCTCGCGGGGGCGCCGCCGGCATCCGCCGCATACTGCGGCATCACGTGGGGCTCGACGGCCAAGACCGCCCCCACCTACTCCTCCGCTCCCATCACCGATGTGCGCTCCGGCCGGCACACGTGCTTCGACCGGCTCGTCATCGATGCCCGCGGTCCCGTCTCCGGGTACCGCGTGGCCTACGTGGACCAGGTGGCCCAGCCGGGCTCGGGCGCCACCGTCCCCCTCAGGGGTGGTGCACGCATCTCCCTCACCGTCCTCGCGCCGGCCTACGACGCGGCAGGACGGGCCACCTACTCCCCCGCGAACCGGACGGAGCTCGCGAACGTGTCGGGCTACTCCACGTTCCGGCAGGTGGCTCTGGCCGGCAGCTACGAGGGCCAGACGACACTCGGCCTCGGCGTTCGGGCGCGGCTTCCCGTCCGCGTCATGGTCCTGGCCGGCCCGGGCGCCGGTTCGAGGGTGGTGGTCGACGTCGCGCACCAGTGGTGAGGACTCCTGCCGGTCCCGGCGCAGCATCGCGCCGGGACCGGGCAGGGACGTGGACGGCGCTCGGCTGCGGCGTCCCCGGCCCTAGGCTTGGGGCATGACCGCACGCCTGATCCTCGCGTCCAAATCGCCTGCCCGCACCAAGCTCCTCGCCGACGCGGGTATCGAGCACGGCGTCCTCGTCTCGGACGTCGACGAACCCGCCGTCGTCGCCGCCTACGGTGAGCTCGACCCCCACGACACATCACTGCTCCTCGCCCGCGCGAAGGCGGAAGCGGTCGCGTCACTGCCCGACGCCGATGGCGCACTCGTGATCGGCTGCGATTCCGTCTTCGAGTTCGACGGCGAGGCCCACGGCAAGCCCTACGAGCCCGCCGTGGCCATCGAGCGCATCAGCCGCATGCGCGGACGGTCGGGCGTCCTCCACACGGGCCACTGGCTCGTGGACACGCGTGACGGCGGTTCGGGTGCGACCATCGGCGCGGTGTCCTCGGCAACGGTGCACTTCGGGGCGATGACCGACGACGAGGTGCGGCAGTACGTGGCCAGCGGGGAACCGCTGCAGTGCGCGGGATCCTTCACCATCGACGGCCTCGGAGGTGCGTTCATCGACCGCGTCGACGGGGACCCGCACGCCGTCGTCGGGCTCAGCATCTCCACCCTGCGAACGTTGCTCCACTCTGCCGGCGTGTCCATCACCGCCCTGTGGCGCGACACGCCGGCGTTGTAGGTTCCCTACAAAGGATCGGCACACAACACTCCCTCGGACCACGATCCATGGGCAGAAGCGACAAAGGCGGGCTAGGCTCCGATCTGAGAAGAAGGAGTTCATCCCCCCATGAGCCAGTCCCCCGCAGCCCCGTCCGACTCGTCCGATGCCGGTACCCCGAGCAGCCCCGCCGGCCGCTCGCGGGAACTCAGGCCCATGACGAAGGTGCTGGTGGCCAACCGCGGGGAGATCGCGGTGCGCGTGATCCGGGCGGCACGGGACGAGGGCCTCGCCTCGGTCGCCGTCTACGCCGATCCGGATCGGGACGCCCTCCACGTCCGGATGGCCGACGAGGCCTTCGCTCTGGGCGGCGAGACCGCGGCGGAGTCGTACCTCGTCATGGACAGCATCCTCGACGCCGCACGGCGCAGCGGAGCCGACGCCATTCATCCCGGGTACGGCTTCCTCTCCGAGAACGCCGAGTTCGCGCAGCGTGTGATCGACGCCGGGATCACCTGGATCGGGCCGTCGCCCGAGTCCATCTCGCAGCTCGGCGACAAGGTGCAGGCCCGGCACATCGCCGAGCGCGTGGGCGCCCCCCTGGTCCCGGGAACCAAGGACCCGGTCGAATCCGTGCAGGAGGTCGTCGACTTCGCGCAGGAGTTCGGGCTGCCCCTGGCCATCAAGGCGGCCTTCGGTGGCGGCGGACGCGGCATCAAGGTGGTGCGCAGTCACGAGGAGATCCCCGAGCTGTTCGACTCCGCGGTCCGTGAGGCGACAGCGGCCTTCGGCCGTGGCGAGTGCTTCGTGGAGCGTTTCCTGGACGCACCCCGGCACGTCGAGACGCAGTGCCTCGCCGACGCGTACGGCTCGGTCGTCGTCGTCTCGACGCGTGACTGCTCACTCCAGCGCCGCAACCAGAAGCTCGTGGAGGAGGCCCCGGCTCCGTTCCTGTCGGATGAGCAGAATACCCGACTGTACGAGGCGTCCAAGGCCATCCTCCGGGAGGCGGGCTACCAGGGCGCCGGCACCTGCGAGTTCCTCGTGGGACAGGACGGCACCATCTCCTTCCTCGAGGTCAACACCCGCCTGCAGGTGGAGCACCCCGTCTCGGAGGAGGTCACCGGGCTCGACCTCGTGCGGGAACAGTTCAGGATCGCCCGCGGTGAGGAACTCGGCTACGGGGATCCGGCCGTCCGCGGCCACTCCTTCGAGTTCCGGATCAACGGGGAGGACGCCGGCCGTGGCTTCATGCCGGCTCCCGGCACGGTCCAGACGTTCACGCTCCCGAGCGGACCGGGTGTCCGCGTGGACTCCGGGATCGAGGCCGGAGAGGTCATCGGCGGCAACTTCGACTCCATGCTGGCCAAGCTCATCGTCACCGGCGCCACCCGCGAGCAGGCGCTCCAGCGCGCACGGCGGGCCATCGGCGAGATGGTGATCGAGGGCATGCCGACCGTGCTCCCCTTCCACGCCGCCGTCGTCGCCGATCCGGCCTTCGCCCCGGCGAGCGGGCCGTTCTCCGTGCACACCCGCTGGATCGAGACGGGCTTCACCAACACCATCGAGCCCTGGACCGGCCCGGCGGAGCCGACGCCGGAGGAGGACACCCGCCAGCGCGTCACCGTCGAGGTCGGCGGTCGTCGCCTCGACGTGGTCCTTCCCTCCGGCCTCGGGGCATCCCCGAACGGCCGGACCGGTACGCCGGCCAAATCGAAGAAGTCCGCCCGCGCCCGGGCCGGGAAGACGGCCGTCAGCGGGGACGAGCTGACCTCGCCCATGCAGGGGACGATCGTGAAGGTCGCCGCCAGCGACGGTGATGCGGTGCGCGAGGGTGACCTGATCGTCGTACTCGAGGCCATGAAGATGGAGCAACCCCTGACCGCCCACAAGTCGGGCACCCTGTCCGGTCTCTCCGCGGTACCCGGGGACACCGTCTCGGCGGGATCGGTGATCGCCACCATCGGCGATTGAGTCGGTCCGTCCCTGACCGTCAGCCGCCGTTACCCTTGCCTCCGGCGTCGTCCGCAGCTTTCTCGGCGGCCCTCTCGGCCTCCTTCCTGGCCTGTTCGGCGGCCTTCTCCGCGGCCTTCCGCTGCTGCTCGGCGGCCTTGTCAGCCCCTTGGCCGCCGTTACCCGGCGTCACTCCCCCCTGATCAGCCGCTCCCCCGCCCCCAGCATCCTCGTCCGGTTCGTTCTCATCGGCTTCGTTCTCGTCCGCCTCGCCGGGTGCAGGTGCAGCCGGCACCTCCGGGACCGGTGCCGGCTCCGGTGACTCCGGCGCTACGTCGGCCGGGGTCGGAATCGTCTCGGCCGGGGCCGGAGGGCCCGAAGTCCCTGCCGGGGCCGGCTCGGGCGGTGGGTTCCCCGCGGTAGCACCGTCGGTCGGCTCCGCCGCGGCCCGGAGGGAGGCGATCACGGCGTCGATGTGTATGCCGATGAGCGAGGCACGGTCCTCGTTCACCGTTCCCGCCTCGCGGGCGCCGTCCACCTCCGCCCGGAGGCGTTCGGCCAGGGCGATCGCCCCGATGGTGTCGCCTCCGGCTGCCGTGGCAGCGATCGTGCGCACCTCCGCCTGGAGATCTCCCGCCGTCGCGGGGTCGATCGGCTGGGCGCCGCACCCGCTGAGAAGCAGTGCCGCAGCAGCGAGCACCGGAAGGGCGCGGATCCTGTAGCGGGTCATCACTGCACGCTTTCGTAGAGTTCCTCGAGCCGTTCACCCGGTTCGCCCGGCACCGCCGGCAGGGGCTCGATCCCGGGAGGGGATCCGTTCGCGGCCATCGTCATCATGATCCAGAGTCCTGCGGCCGCCAGAGCCACCACGGCGAGGAGACCGAGGACCCACGGCAGGGCGGAACGACGGCGGACCGGACGGGACGGTGGACGTGGACGTGGATCCCGGGTTCTGCCGGCGCCGTCGTCGTGGTTCCGATCCACGCCGTCCGACACAGTGGTCGCGGCGACACCCGGCGCCTGCTGCGCGGTGTCGGTGGCACCGTCGCTCAAGGGGCGCTCCGCAGCGCTGACGCGACGCGGGCCCGAGACGCTGTCCGACGGCGCCCGTGATGCTGTCACCGCCGTTGCAGGCCGTGCCGGGATCGCCATCGACGGCAGGGGTGGTGACGACGGGCGCTCGGCAGCAGGCATCACCGCGGTGTGCGGATCGGGCGACGGCGCGTGCTCGGCGGCAGGAGGGAGGACCGCGGTGTGCGGGTCGAGCCACGCCGAGGACTCGGCGGCGGCGGGCATCGCCGCGGTGTGCGGCTCCGGGGAGGCCTCGGCCCGCGGACGGTGCGCCGTCCCGGTCACTGCGGGCGCTCCGGTCGACGACGAGCCGCCCGTCCCCTGCAACGGGCCGGGCCCCCCGGATCCGCGCTGCGGGCCCATGACGGTGAGTGCACGGACGACGCCGGCGGCATCCGGTCGATCGTCGGGGTCGTCCAGGGTCATCGAGACGAGGAGGGCCGAGAGGGCGGGCCCGGCGGCGTGCGGGATGGACGGGCTCCGCTGGAGCCGGGCCAGGGCGCTCTCGATGCCGGTGCCGGGGAAGGCACGTTCACCCGTGAGGGCCTCGATCAGCACGAGCCCCAGCGAGTAGATGTCCGAGGGCCGGCCCACGCCGTCGCCGCGTGCCTGTTCCGGGCTGAAGTAGGCGGCGCTGCCGATGACCTGCCCGGTCGCCGTCATACGCCCTCCGTCGAAGAACCGGGCGATCCCGAAATCCGTGAGCAGGTAGCCGAAGAGCCCGCTGTGGGGATCGGCCTCGCGCGTCAGGATGTTGGAAGGCTTCAGGTCGCGGTGCACGATGCCCTGGCCGTGGATGTATTGCAGCGTCCGGGCAAGATCGAGGGCCATCCGGCGGACCTCCTCACGGCCGAGCGGGCCGGAGGTCCGGAGCCGGACGCCGAGATCCGGGCCGTCCACGAGTTCCATCACGAGGTAGGCGCCGTTCCGCGCGTCCTCACCGTTGTCCATGTCGAGGACCCGCACCAGCCCGGGGTGATCGAGTCGCGCCAGCATGCGCGCCTCCGCTGATCCGCGTTCCAGGCCGTCGGCGGTACCGGGCCTGAACAGCTTGACGGCCACGTCCCGGCCGAGGCGCGTGTCCCGGGCCGTGAAGACGTCCGCCATGCCGCCGGTGCCGACGCGCTTACCCAGCGCGTACCGCCCGGCCAGAGCCTGCTGTTCCATGTCGCCCGTTCCTACTACCCCGTCTTCCGCCTCCGGGCGCGCATCGGCTGCGTCCGGGCAGGTGCTAAGCCTGCTGTGCTTCCAGTGTAGGGGGGCCGTGGCGGCGGCGCGCAAGCACGGCCACCACGGGCAAGCCGACCCGTCGGCTCACGAGCCCGGAACGACGACGGCGCCGCACCCGGGTGGGTACGGCGCCGTCAAGCGATGCGGTGGGAGCTAGGCGACGTTGTTCTCGTAGTCGTGGTCGCGGGTCTCGCGGGAGACGAAGAGGGCGATGAACGTGGCCACGGCGGCCACGCTGAGGTAGGCGCCGACGAGTACGGTGCTGCCGCCCGCGGCCTGCCAGAGTGCCACGGCGATGAACGAGGCCGGCGCTGCGCCGATCATGCTCGAGACGTTGTAGGCGACGGCGGAGCCCGTGTACCGGACGTTGGCCGGGAACAGTTCGGGGAGGACGGCGGCCATCGGCCCGAAGGTCAGGCCCATGAGGGTGAAGCCGACGATCAGCAGCACCATGGCGCCCGCAGTGCCTGCGGCGAACAGCGGCGCCCAGAGCAGTCCGAAGACCCCGATGCCCACTGTGGTGGCGAGCAGCATCTTCCGGCGGCCGAAGCGCTCGGCCAGCGGGCCGGAGATGATGGTGAAGATCCCGAAGAACACCACGCCGATGATCAGCATCCACAGGAAGTCGGGTCGGCTCATACCGAGGCCGGGCACGAAGGAGTCGATCTGCGCCTGCGTCAGCGTCTTGCCGGCGGCCTCGGCGCGGGCCTGCGCCTGCTCGAGCGAGGACGGCGCCGTGCCGTACGTCAGCGTGAAGGCGGTCATGAAGTAGAAGAGCACGTAGGTGGCGAACATGATGAAGGTGCCGAGCAGGAGCGGACGCCAGTGGGAGCGGAACACGGTACCGAGCGGGAGCTTGACCACCTTGCCCTCGGTCTGGACCTTCTGGAACGAGGCGCTCTCGATGAGCTTCAACCGGACGTACAGGCCGATGATCACCATGACCGCACTCAGCAGGAACGGTACGCGCCAGCCCCAGGCCATGAAGTCCTCCGCCGAGAGCGTGGTGCTCAGCAGCACGAACAGCAGGTTGGCGAGGATGAAGCCGATCGGTGCGCCCAGCTGCGGGAAGGTACCGAAGATGGCCCGCTTGCCCTCGGGCGCGTTCTCGGTGGCCAGGAGGGCGGCACCGCTCCACTCGCCACCGAGCGCCAGGCCCTGCAGGAAGCGGAGCACCACGAGCAGGAACGGCGCCCAGAAGATCCAGCCCGCACCCTCGGCGGTGGGCAGCACACCGATGAGGAAGGTCGCGATACCCATCGTCAGCAGTGAGGCGACCAGCGTCGCCTTTCTGCCGATCTTGTCACCGAAGTGACCGAAGAGGATGGAGCCGAGGGGCCGGGCGACGAACGCGACACCGAAGACGGCGAAGGAGCTGAGCAGCTGGTTCGCCGACGTCTGGTTCGGGAAGAACAGGGCCGGGAACACCAGGACGGCGGCTGTCGCATAGATGTAGAAGTCGTAGAACTCGATGGTGGTGCCGATGAGGCTGGCGAAGATCACCCGCCCCCGTGAGTTCAGGGGCTTCGTGGTCCCGCTTCGGTCAGCGGCTGTGGAGGAGGTCATGGAGTCGGCTTTCTCGGGCTGGACGCCGGACCGCAGGCGCCCCGAGGGGCGGCGCAGCCCGGAGCCCGTGCTTCAGGAGTACCCGGACATCAGACCACCGGTGTCCACGTGGTGGATAAGTGTGTCCACACTCTGGACCAAGGGAACTATTCCCTGCGCTCCGATCGCGGGCCGCCGCGCGCCCTAGATGCGGACGTGCAGGCGGCGCGCGGCCTCCGAGATGGACCCCGTGAGCGAGGGGTAGACCGTGAAGGTATTGGCGACGTCGTCCACGTGCAGCTTCTTCGTCACGGCGAGCGCCAGCGGGAAGATGAGCTCCGAGGCACGGGGCCCGACGACGACACCGCCGATCACGGTGCCCGAGCCCTTGCGGGAGATCACCTTCACGAACCCGTCCTTGACGTTCATCATCTTCGCCCGCGCATTGGTGTGCAGGGACAGCTTCACGACGTCACCCTGGTACCGGCCCGAGGCGATGTCCTCCTCCGTCACGCCGACCGTGGCGATCTCGGGTGACGTGAAGATGTTGGAGGCGACCTGCTTCAGCTTGATCGGACTGACCGAATCGCCCATGAGGTGGGCGATGGCGATGCGGCCCTGCATCGCCGCGACCGACGCCAGGGCGAACACGCCCGTGCAGTCCCCGGCCGCATAGACATTGGGTGCCGTGGTGCGCGAGACGCCGTCCACCTGGATGTGTCCGGACTCGCTGACCGCCACGCCGGCCTCCTCGAGCCCGATCCCGGCCGTCCGCGGAACGGCCCCCACCGCCACGAGGCAGTGGCTCCCCTCGACCGTCCGGCCGTCCGCGAGGTGGACCACCACGCCGTCGTCCGTCCTGTCGACGGCGTTGGCGCGTGACTGCGAGAGGACGGTCATGCCGCGGTCCTTGAAGACTCCCTCGAGGACCTCCGCGGCGTCCGCGTCCTCGCCGGGCAGCACGCGGTCGCGGCTCGAGATGAGCGTGACCTTCGAACCCAGGCCGTTGTAGGCGCTGGCGAACTCCGCCCCGGTGACTCCGGAACCCACGACGATGAGGTGCTCGGGGATCTCGCGGAGGTTGTAGAGCTGGGTCCAGTTGAAGATGCGCTCGCCGTCGGGCATGGCGGTGGGGAGCTCACGGGGCGTCGCACCGACCGCGAGGAGGACGGCGTCGGCCTCGACGATCAGGGTGTCTCCCTCCGACTCCACCTCGAGGCGGTGGTTGTCCAGCAGCTTCCCGGTGCCGATGATGACGCGCACGCCGAGGCGCTCGAGCGTCGCGCGGATGTCCGAGGACTGCTCGACCGCGAGCTTGAGCAGGCGCTGGTTGACCTTGTCCAGGTCCGCCGAGACCGCGCTGTCGGCGGAGAAGCGCACACCGAGCCCGCTCGCGTCCGTGAAACGGGTCATGGTGTCGGCCGTGGCGATGAGCGTCTTCGAGGGGACCACGTCTGTCAGGACAGCGGAACCACCGAGTCCCTGGCTCTCGACGATGGTCACCTGTGCGCCGAGCGAGGACGCCACCATCGCCGCTTCGTAACCGCCGGGTCCGCCGCCCAGGATCGCCAGGCGCAGTGAGCTGAGATCGAGTTGATTGGTCACACATCAATCATCGCGCATGCCACCGACACGTCGGAACAGCAAACGGTGTCCCCGCCCGGTGGCGACACCCTGTGCCTGTGAGTGCGGCCGATGGGCAGAGGGTAAGTTGTAGCGGTGACTTCCGACTCCTCCCCCGACCCTTTCGACCTGGCCCGCGACGCTGCCGGCCACATCGCCCGAGCAACCGGCATCGACCGGCATGACACGGCCCTCGTCCTCGGCTCCGGCTGGGGCGAGGCGGCCGAGCTCATCGGTGAGACCACCCACACGCTGGACGCCGCGGACATCCCCGGCTTCTCCGCCCCCGCCGTGGTGGGCCACACCGGCACCATCCGCTCCATCCTCACCCCCAACGGCAAGCGGGCACTGGTCCTGGGTGCGCGCACCCACTACTACGAGGGCAAGGGCGTCCGCGCCGTCGTCCACGGCGTGCGGACGGCAGCGGCGACGGGCGCGACGACGATGATCCTGACCAACGGCTGCGGCGGTCTGCAGGAGCAGTGGCAGCCCGGAACCCCCGTGCTGATCAGCGACCACATCAACCTCACGGCGTCGTCGCCCCTCGAGGGAGCCACCTTCGTGGACCTCACCGACCTCTACTCGACCCGCCTGCGTGACCTCGCCCGCACCGTGGATCCGACCCTCGACGAGGGGGTCTACGCGCAGTTCACCGGACCGCACTACGAGACCCCGGCCGAGGTGCAGTACGCCAAGCGCATCGGCGCCGATCTCGTGGGCATGTCCACGGCCCTCGAGGCCATCGCCGCCCGGCATGCCGGTATGGAGGTCTTCGGCATCTCGCTGGTCACGAACCTCGCCGCCGGCATCAGCCCCGTCCCGCTCAGCCACACCGAGGTCCTCGAAGCGGGCCAGGCGGCCGGCCCGCGGATCTCGCGCCTGCTCGCCGACATCGTCGCGACCATCTGACCGCTCCCCGTCCGCCCGCCCGCTGGAGGGTATGGCAGCCGGACCACCGCAGCACGGCCGGCGCCCGTCGGGCCGCCGTCGACGATCCACCGTTAGGGACCCGCATGACCACCCCGGAATTGGACACCCTCCTCAGCACGGCCGATGACTGGGCCGCCGCCGACCCCGATCCGCGGACGGCGGACGAGCTGCGGACCCTGGTGGGGCAGGTGCGGGACGGCGGAGCGGCGGCGGCAGCCGCCGAACAGGACCTCCGCGACCGCTTCTCCGGTCCGCTCGCCTTCGGCACGGCCGGACTGCGGGCAGCACTCGGCGCGGGTCCGAACCGGATGAACCGGGTCGTGGTGCGCCGTGCGGCCGCGGGTGTCGCCGCCCACGTCCTCGACCTGGCGGCCGGCTCCTACGTCCCGCGCGCCGTCGTCGGCTTCGATGCCCGGCACAACTCCAGGGTGTTCGCCGAGGAGACGGCTGCGATCCTCACGGCGGCGGGGATCGAGACCTTCCTCATGCCGACCGAACTGCCGACGCCGGTGCTCGCGTACGCGATCCGCACGCTGGCGTGCGAGGTCGGCATCATGGTCACGGCGAGCCACAACCCGCCGCAGGACAACGGCTACAAGGTGTACCTCGGCGGACGCGCCGTGGAGGAGGACGCCCGGGGCGTCCAGATCGTCGCACCGCACGACTCCGGTATCGCGGCGCACATCGAAGCCGTCGGCACGCTCTCGGACATCGCCCTGGCCCCGGCCGGCTGGACGGTCCTGCCCGGAAGCATCGAGGCCGACTACGTCTCCGCCGTCGCGGCCCTCGCCGATCCGGCGTCGACGGCGCGCAAGCTCAGGATCGTCCTCACGCCGCTGCACGGCGTGGGTGGCCGCACGGCGCAGGCCGTCCTGTCGGAAGCCGGGTTCGACGACGTCACCGTCGTCCACCGCCAGGCCGAGCCGGACCCCGACTTCCCCACCGTCGCGTTCCCGAATCCCGAGGAGCCGGGCGCACTGGATCTCGCCCTCGAGCTGGCCCAGGAGACCGGGGCGGACCTCGTGATCGCCAACGACCCCGATGCCGACCGCGTGGCCCTCGCCGCACGGGAGCCGTCCACCGGTGTCTGGCGCATGCTGCGCGGCGACGAGGTGGGGTCCCTGCTCGGCCTGCATCTCGCCGCCCGCCTCACCTCCGGCGGCCGGGACACCCCGTCGGCCGGAGCCGGCGCACGCGGGGTCTTCGCGAACTCGATCGTGTCCTCCCGCCTGCTCGGGCGGATCGCGGCCGTCTCGGGGATCGACCATGCCCAGACGCTGACCGGCTTCAAGTGGATCGCGCGCGTGCACGGGCTCTCCTTCGGCTACGAGGAGGCGCTGGGCTACTGCGTGGCTCCCGAACTCGTGCGGGACAAGGACGGCATCTCCGCCGGCCTCCTGCTCGCCGAACTCGCCGCGGCCACCAAGGCCGACGGCCGCACGCTCTTCGACCTGCTCGACGACGCCTTCCTGGTGCACGGCCTACATTCCTCGGACCAGCTGTCCGTCCGCGTCGGCAGCCTCGGACTGCTGGGTGCCATGATGAACCGGCTGCGCGAGAACCAGCCGTCGTCCTTCGCCGAATCGCCGGTGACCACCGCCGAGGATCTCGCGCAGGGCTCGGCCCATCTGCCTCCCACCGACGGACTGCTCTATGTCACGCAGGACGAGACGCGCGTGATCATCCGGCCGAGCGGCACCGAACCGAAACTCAAGTGCTATCTCGAGGTCGTCGAGCCGGTCGGCTCAGCGGCCGAGCTCTCGGCTGCCAAGGAGGCGGCCCGCCTCCGGCTGCAGGCCGTACGGCGCGATGTCGGCGAGGCGCTCGGGCTCTGATCCTCTCCCGCCGCGAGGGCGGCAGCCGTCCGCGGGCCGGGCGGCGGCATGGAAAGATGGACGCCATGTCTACCGATGCCTCCCTCGCGTCCTTCATCGACCACACCCTGCTCAAGCCCGAAGCCAGCCGTGAGCAGATCCTCACCGTCTGCCGGGAAGCGGTCGAATACTCCTTCAAGTCCGTCTGCGTCAATCCCCTCTGGGTCAGTACCGTCCGCACCGCAGTGAAGGACACCGGCGTCCTCACCTGCTCGGTCATAGGGTTCCCCCTCGGGGCCAGCACCACCGAGGTCAAGGTCGTCGAGGCCCGCGGCGCCGTGGCCGACGGCGCCGACGAGATCGACATGGTCATCGACATCGCCGCTGCACGGGCCGGTGAACGCGACGTCCTGGTCCAGGACATCCGGGCCGTCGCGGACGCCGTGCACGAGAACGGTGCCATCCTCAAGGTCATCATCGAGACCGCCCTTCTCTCGGACGAGCAGAAGGTGCTGGCCTGCGAGGCCGCCGTCGAGGCAGGAGCAGACTTCGTGAAGACCTCCACCGGGTTCAACGGCGGCGGGGCGACAGTTGAGGACATCGCCCTCATGCGGAGGACGGTCGGCCCGGGCCTCGGCGTGAAGGCCTCGGGCGGGGTCCGCTCGCTCGAGGACGCCCGCGCGATGATCGGCGCCGGCGCAACCCGTATCGGAGCGAGCTCCGGAGTCGCTATCGTTAAGGGAGAACAGGGCGCCGCAGGCTACTGACGGCGAACCAGCCAGGACAGCGCGGAACCGGCCGTCACAGCACGCTAGGAGAACTCATGTCACACCAGGTCAACGCCGAGAGCCAGCCCGCCCACGCGGGCAAGGGCCACCTCGTCAGCAACATCGTATGGTTCGTGGTCATCTTCGGCGCCTTCCTGCTGAGCATGTACCTGCTGACCTGGTTCACGCCGCAGGACATCTGGCCCATGGCCGTGATCGTCGTCGTCGCGTTCCTGGTCTTCTTCATCCCGCAGGGCATCCTGGGCCGCGCGGACACCGGGTACAACCTCGCAGAGGGCAACCGGACCGACGAGAAGGAGACGTCGGCGGGCGTCAGCTCCTGACCTCCGGTCACGCCGCGCAGACGGCGGCCCGACCGACCTGAACGACGCGAAGAGGCCGTCCCCCGAGGGGGACGGCCTGTTCGCGTCTGTCCGGATACCTAGGGCGTGAAGACCGCCTCCAGCACGTTCTTCGCCCAGTCGAGGATCTCTGCATCCACGAGGTCCCGACCGCCGATCCGCGCCGTCTTCGGCTTGGGCACCAGCACCGCATTCATGGCGGGCTTCACCGTGGCACCCGGGTACATGCGGGTGAGCCGCATCTGCTTGGACTCCGGCAGCTCGGCCGGGGCGAACTTGATGAAGTTGCCCTGCAGCGCCACGTCGGTGAGTCCGAGGGCCCGTGCCGCGACCCGGAAGCGGGCCACCGAGATCAGGTTCACGACCGCGGCGGGCTGCTCCCCGTAGCGGTCCTCGAGTTCGGCGACCACTGCGTCGATCGCCTCGTCCGTGACGGCGGCAGCCAGCTTCCGGTAGGCCTCGAGGCGGAGCCTCTCCCCCGGGACGTATTCGTGCGGCAAATGGGCGTTGACCGGCAGCTCGATCTTCATCTCCGCCGCCTTCTCCTCGGCCTCGCCGCGGAAGGACGCCACCGCCTCACCGACCAGGCGAATGTACAGATCGAATCCCACACCCTGGATGTGGCCCGACTGCTCCCCGCCGAGCAGGTTCCCGGCGCCCCGGATCTCGAGGTCCTTCATGGCCAGCTGCATGCCCGCGCCGAGTTCGTTGTGGGACGCCACGGCCTTCAGTCGCTCGAGCGCCACCTCCCCGAGCGGTTTCTCCGACGGGTAGAGGAAGTAGGCGTAGGCCCGCTCCCTGCCCCGCCCCACGCGCCCGCGCAGCTGGTGCAGCTGCGAGAGACCGTAGGAGTCCGCGCGGTCCACGATCAGCGTGTTGGCATTGGAGATGTCGAGGCCCGTCTCGATGATCGTGGTGCACACGAGGACATCGAACCGCTTCTCCCAGAAGTCCACGATGATCTGCTCCAGGCGGGACTCCGTCATCTGCCCGTGCGCGACCGCGACCCGCGCCTCGGGCACGAGTTCCTTGAGGTGCGCCGCGGTCCGGTCGATCGACGAGACCCGGTTGTGCACGAAGAACACCTGGCCCTCGCGCATGAGTTCACGCCGTATCGCGGCGGAGGCCTGTTTGTCCGTGTACGGGCCCACGTACGTGAGCACCGGGTGGCGCTCCTCCGGTGGGGTCGCGAGCGTCGAGGTCTCCCGGATGCCCGTGAGGGACATCTCGAGCGTCCTGGGGATCGGCGTCGCACTCATGGCGAGGACGTCCACGTTGGTGCGCATCTTCTTGAGGGCCTCCTTGTGCTCCACGCCGAAGCGCTGCTCCTCGTCGACGATCACGAGCCCGAGGTCCTTGAAGGTGATCTCCTTGGACAGCAGGCGGTGCGTGCCGATGACGACGTCGACGGCGCCCGAGGTGAGCCCCTCGGCGGTCTCCCGCGACTCCTTCGCCGTCTGGAAGCGCGACAGGGCGCGGACACGGACCGGGAAGCCGGAGAAGCGCTCGGAGAACGTCTCGAAGTGCTGCTGCACCAGCAGGGTGGTCGGCACGAGCACGGCCACCTGCTTGCCGTCCTGCACGGCCTTGAACGCGGCACGGACGGCGATCTCGGTCTTGCCGTAGCCGACGTCCCCCGAGACGAGCCGGTCCATCGGCACCTCCCGCTCCATGTCCGCCTTGACCTCGTTGATGGTGGTCAGCTGGTCCGGCGTCTCGACGTAGGGGAACGCCTCCTCGAGCTCGCGCTGCCAGGGCGTGTCGGCACCGAAGGCATGACCGCGGGAGGCCATGCGCGCCGAGTACAGGCGAATCAGCTCGCCCGCGATCTCCTTGACGGCCTTCCGGGCCTGATTCTTGGTCTTGCTCCAGTCCGAGCCGCCCATCTTGCTCAGCGCCGGGGCGTCACCGCCGACGTAGCGCGTCACCTGGTCCAGCTGGTCCGTCGGCACGAACAGCCGGTCCCCCGGGGCGCCGCGCTTCGACGGCGCGTACTCGAGGACCAGGTACTCGCGGGTGGTCCGCGTGGGGCCCGCGCCCGTGGAGCGCTGCATCAGCTCGACGAAGCGGGCCACACCGTGCTGCTCATGCACCACGAAGTCGCCCTCCTTCAGCTGCAGGGGGTCGACGGCATTCCTTCGGCGTGAGGGCATCTTCCGCATGTCGCGCGTGCCCGAGGCACTGGTGCGGCCCAGGAGGTCGGCCTCCGTGAGCAGCCCGATCTTCAGGCCGTCCACCACGAACCCGCGCCCGGCGCACGCCGTCGTGATCTCGATGATCCCGGCCTGGGGCGGGGCATCCAGGGACTCGACGCGGCTCGTGGGGATGTCGTTGTCATGGAACAGCTCCGCGAGGCGCTGGGCGGGCCCGGGTCCCTCGGTCGCGACCACGACGCGCCACTGGTCCCGGACACGACCGCCGATGAAGTCCATCATCTCGGCGACATCGCCCTGGTACCCACGCGGCTCGCGTGCGTGCAGCGTGAAACTGTCGACGTCGGCGAGCTCCTCGTCCGCACCGAAGGAGGTGATGCCCCACCAGGCCACCTCGTGGGCGAGCGCCGTCGACCGTGTCTCCGTCAGCGAGCGGAAGCTCGCCTCCTGCAGGTCCGTGCCGAGGCCGCCGCCGAGGTCGAGCGGCGCGGCACCGCCCTCGGATGCCGTGGACCACGCGGCGGCGAGGAACTCCTCGTTCGTGGCGGCGAGGTCGTGCGCGCGGGCGCGGACCTTCTCCGGCTCGATCACGACGGCGATGGACCCCGCGGGCAGTTCGCCTGCGAAGGGCACCATGGCGTCCACCAGCACCGGGGCGAGGGACTCCATGCCCTCGACGGCGATGCCTCCGGCGATCTTCTCCAGCATCGCCGCCGCGGCAGGGAGCTCGAACTGCAGCTTCGCCGCACGGGACATGACCGACGGCGTGATGAGGATCTCGCGGCAGGGCGGCGCATACAGCGCCACCGGAGGTTCCCCCGTGGCCAGCGAGCGCTGGTCGGCGACCGCGAACCAGCGCATCTGGTCCACCTCGTCGCGGAAGAAGTCGATGCGGACCGGGTGGTCCTCGGTCGGTGGGAAGACGTCGATGATGCCCCCGCGCACGGCGAATTCGCCCCGGTGCGTGACCATGTCGACCCTCGCGTACGCTGCGTCGGCCAGCGCCTTGACCACGTCGGAGAAGGCGATCTCGTCGCCCACCTTCAGCGCAACGGGCTCCAGGTCGCCGAGACCGGCGACGAGCGGCTGCACGACCGCGCGGATGGGCGCGGTGATGACCCTGATCGGCGACGCGCCCGGGTGGGCGAGCCGCCGGAGGACCGAGAGCCTGCGGCCCACCGTGTCCGAACGTGGCGACAGGCGTTCGTGCGGCAGGGTCTCCCAGCTGGGGAACTCCTCGATGGCACTCTCGGGCAGGTAGCTGCGGAGCGCCTGGGCCAGGTCCTCGGCCTCCCGGCCGGTCGCGGTGATCGCGAGCACCACGGGCACTGCTGCGCCGGTATCGGGGACTGTGCCGGTGCCGGTGCCGGCGTCCGCGTCGGGTGCCGACAAGCCTGCCAGGCCGTCGACCATCTCCGCGATCAGGGGCGCGCGCAGTCCCGCGGGCGCTCCGATCTGCAGGTCGGCGCTGCGCTGGTCGACCGGGCGCGAGGCGTTGGTGCGTACACGCGCGTAGGACGCGTCCTCGGCGAGCGCCGCGCGCAATCCGTTCAGGCTCATCTGTCTGGGGCTCCTCAGGCGTGGTCTCCTCCGCCACCGGCCCCCGGTCCGCGCCGGCTCGACGCGGCTGCCGGGGGGCTGGGACAGCACGAAAGCCCGGGAAGACGAATCGTTCCCGGGGATGCTCCCACACTACCAAGGGGTCCTGACGCTTTCGGGGCCCGTCCGGCGCCCCCTGATCCGCCCGGCTCCCGACCGGCAGGCCGTAGGATTGCTGGCAGACCCCGCCCGCGCGGCATCTCGACGACCCCAGGAGAACCCATGGCCCTGAACGCATCGACCACGCTCCCCTACGACCCGGCGACGGTACTCGGGGTGTTCACCGACGAAGGCTTCGTCCGCCATATGAGCGAGCACGTCGGTGGAACCCTCGAGTCGCTCACGGTGGACGGGGACACCACCGGCGCGTTCACGCTCACGGCGGTCCGCACCATGCCGACCGATCGCCTCCCCGACATGGCCCGCAAGTTCGTCGGCGAGACGCTGTCCGTCACCCAGACCGAGCAGTGGGCGGCGCCGACCGCCGACGGCTCCCGCGAGGCGACACTGCAGATGACCGTCGCGGGCGTCCCCCTCTCCGTGGCGGCGGTGCAACGCCTCACGGCCCAGGGCGGCGGGACCGTCGTCGACCTCCAGGGCACCGTCTCCTCGACCATCCCGTTCCTCGGCGGGAAGATCGCCGGTGCCGCCGAGCCGATGATCGGCAAGGCCCTCAACGTGCAGGCGACCGAGGCCCGCACCTGGCTCGAGAACCGCTGACAAGCCCCTCACCACCCCACCCGAGAGTTCCGCGACCACCATGCAGCTGCCCACACCCCTTGCCCTGATCCTCATCCTGTCCGGCGTCTGGACCCTGATCGTCTGGCCGCCGTTCCTGCGGCGCATCCTCAAGGACCCGCGCGCCCGGGACGAGAAGGGTGCGGCGACCAGGTTCCTCACGGTCCACCTCATGCTGATCTCCACCTCGATGATCCTCGGCGCGGCGACTGCCGTCATCGGGGTGCGAGCCCTCATCGCCTGAGACCGGACCACCCCTGCACGCTGCATCCCCGAGGAGACCCGATGACCCAGGACGATCGAGCGAAGCCGGCAGGCGCCCACCCCGTGATCCTCCAGCGTTCGAGCTATGCGGAGCACCTCCGCATCACGGAGATCCTGCGCAAGGAGACGGTCGGGGGGATCCTGCTCCTCATCGCGGCCGCCCTTGCCATCCTCTGGGCCAACTCGCCGTTCTCCGCGTCCTACTTCGCGATCCGGGACTTCGAGTTCGGCTACGAACCATGGCACCTGAAGCTGTCGGTGGGCGCCTGGGCCTCCGACGGTCTGCTCGCGGTCTTCTTCTTCCTCACGGGCCTCGAACTCAAGCGTGAGTTCGTGGCGGGGGACCTGCGGCGCCTCAGCCGTGCAATCGTCCCCGTCGCGGCCGCCTTCGGCGGTGTCCTCGTTCCCGCGCTCATCTACACGGCCGTGAACCTGTCCTCCCCCGAGACGCTCCGCGGCTGGGCCATTCCCACCGCGACGGACATCGCCTTCGCCCTGGCCGTCCTCGCAGTCATCAGCTCACACCTGCCCGGCGCACTGCGCGTCTTCCTCCTGACGCTCGCCGTCGTCGACGACCTCATCGCCATTGCGATCATCGCGTTCTTCTACTCGGAGGACGTCAGCCTCGTCTTCCTCCTCTGGATGCTGCTCCCCCTGGGCCTCTTCGCCCTGCTCGCCCAGCGGCGGCCGAAGTTCTTCGGCAGCACCACGCGGGGTCCGTGGCTCATCCTCCTGCCGCTGGGCGTCGCCACCTGGGCGCTCATGCACGCGTCGGGCGTGCACGCGACGGTCGCCGGCGTGCTCCTCGGGTTCTGTGTGCCCGTCCTGCGGAGGTCGGAGGGCAAGCCCCTGCTGCCCCGCCCGAACAAGCCGGGACTGGCCGAGGTCCTCGAGCATCGCTTCCGCCCACTCTCGACGGGCTTCGCCGTCCCGGTCTTCGCCTTCTTCTCCGCGGGCGTGGCGATCGGCGGCGCGAAGGGCTTCGTGTCCGCGCTCACGGATCCGGTCCTGATCGGGGTCGTGCTCGGGCTCGTCCTCGGCAAGCCGATCGGCGTGCTCCTGACCACGTTCATCGTCACGAGGACCACGAAGGCCGACCTCGATCCGGGACTGAGCTGGTGGGACCTGCTGGGCGTCGGCATCCTCGCCGGGGTCGGCTTCACCGTGTCCCTGCTCGTCAACGACCTCAGCTTCGGGGCGGGCAGCGAGCACGACGATCATGCGAAGGTCGCCATCCTCACGGCATCCCTCCTGGCGGCGCTCCTGGCGAGCGTGGTCCTGCGCCTGCGCAACAAGCACTACCGCCGCATCGAGGAGGAGGAGAAGGTCGACACCGATGCGGACGGCGTCCCCGACGTGTTCGAGAACCGCACGGACTGATCCATGGCCGAACCGGGGGTAGTGCAGGCAGGGCATGGTCCGGTCGAGGCTGTGCGGGGTCCCCGCCGGGCCCGTCACCGGCGCCGCATCATCCTGAGCGAACTGGCCCTCAGCAGCACCTTCTCCATGACGGTCGTGCTCGGGCTACTGCAGAGCGAGGAGCTCTACTCCGTTCCCGTCTTCGTCGCGGGGTGGATCCTGAACCTAGCCGTCCTCGCACTGTGCTGCACGCTGCCGTGGTCGCGCATCCCCAGCCGCTGGGTCATCATCGTCCCGCTCGTCGACTTCGTCGCCATCGCGCTCACCCGGGCGGCCGCGGGCGACAGCCTCACGGGCGTCGGGCTCCTCGCCGCCTTCCCCATGGTCTGGATCGCCGCGTCGAGGGTCCGCACCGCGACCGCCGTGACGATCGCCGTCGTCGCCTCCCTCCTCGTCATCTGGCTGCCGTTCCTCCTCCGGACCGAGGTACTGACGCTTCGCGGCCTCATCGATCCCATCCTCCTGCCCATCATGCTCGCCGGTCTGGCCGGGTTCGTGAGCGCGCTGGCGAAGGACAACCGGCGCCGGCAGGACGCCCTCCGGGCATCCCAGGCCGCGCTGCAGGAGAGCATCGACGCCGGCCGCGACCGCGAACGGCTCCTCGGGACCGTCCTGGACACCGTGAGCGTGGGGCTTCTGGCCGTGGACCGTGACGGCAACGACATCCTGATGAACGCCCGCCAGCGTGAGGGCCATGCGGCAGCCGCGCCGCCGGGCACGCCCGATCCCGACGAGAGCGAGCTGCTGATCTTCGGCGCGGACAGGACCACGCCGATCCCGCCCACGATGCGACCGGTGCGCCGGGCCATCATGGGCGAGGACCTGCAGGGTGAACAGGTGTGGGTGGGCACCGGACGATCCCAGCGGGCGCTCAGCATCTTCTCGCAGTCCATGTACGACGACGACGGCGCCTTCGCGGGGACGGTCGTGTCCTTCAACGACGTCACCGAACTGCTCCTCGCCCTGCAGGCGAAGGACGACTTCCTGTCGAACGTCTCGCACGAGTTCCGCACCCCGCTCACGTCGATCCTCGGCTACCTCGACGTGACGCTGGAGCTGGCGGACGCGCTACCCGAGCGTGTGGAGGGCTACCTCGAGATCGCCAGGCGGAACGCCCTTCGGCTCGAACAGCTGGTCGAGGACCTGCTCGCGATCAACGCCGGCACCTTCGAGGTCATCCCCGTCGCCACCGACGTCGGCCGCATCCTGGCCGATGCGGCATCCTCCGGCCATCTGCGGGCCGTCCGGGCCGGGGTCCACCTCGTGAACCGGGCGCCGTCATCCCTGAACGCGGTCGCGGACCCTGCCCGCCTCGCCCAGGCGGTCGACAACCTGCTGACCAATGCCGTGAAGTACAACAGGCGCGGCGGCAGCATCACGCTGGACGCCTCCCTCGGGGACGACGGCCTCGTCATCGAGGTGGAGGACACAGGCATAGGCATCGAGGCCGAGGAACTGCACCAGGTCTTCGACCGCTTCTTCCGCTCCCCGTCGGTGCGCACCTCGGCCGTACCGGGCGTCGGGCTGGGCCTGCTGATCACCAAGAGCATCGTCAGCGAGCACGGCGGCTCGATCTCGGTGGCCAGCGAGCCGGGCCGTGGGTCGTGCTTCACCATCGTGATCCCGCAGCCCACGCGGTGAGCGCACCGCTGCCCGCACGACCGTCGGTCGGCTCGTCGGGACCTAGCCGTTGGCGGCGAGCAGGGATTCCTCGAGCGCGACCCAGGCGAGCATGGCGCACTTCACGCGCGCAGGGAACCGGGAGACACCCGAGAAGGCCGCGGCATCCCCGAGCACCTCCTCGTCCGCCTCGATTCGGCCGCGGGACCGCATGACCTCGCGGAAGGCATCGACGAGCGTGATCGCCTCGTCGCGCGGCACGCCCTGCACGAGGTCCGTGAGCACCGACGCCGACGCCATCGAGATGGCACATCCGGCGCCGTCCCACGTGACCGCCGCAACGCTGCCGTCCAGCACAGCGGCGCGGAGGGTGATCTCGTCCCCGCACACCGGGTTCAGCTGGTGGGACTCCCCCACCCTGCCGTCGCCGTCGTAGTCCGCCAGCGGCGAACCGTGCCGCGCCTTCGCGTGGTCGAGGATGATCTGCTGGTACAGCTGTTCGAGTCCGGTGCTCATCTACTCTGCTCCAAAGAAGGGGCGGACCTGGGCGACGGCCGCCAGGAAGGCGTCCACCTCGTCCGTCGTCGTATAGAGGTACGTGCTGGCGCGGGTCGTGGCGGTGAGACCCAACCTGCGGTGCAGCGGCTGCGCGCAGTGGTGACCGACGCGGACGGCGATGCCCTTGTCGTCGAGGAACTGGCCCACGTCGTGGGCGTGCACGCCATCGACATCGAAGGCCGCCAGTCCGATCCGTGGCTGATCAGCCCGCGGTCCGAGGACCCGCACCCCGTCGATCGCCTCGAGACCCTCGACGAGACGCCTGCCCAGCGTGGCTTCCCAGGCCTCGATCCGCTCCATGCCCGTCTCCGCCAGGTAGTTGGCCGCTGCCCCGAGGGCGACCGCCTGCGAGATGCGCTGCGTCCCGGCCTCGAACCGGTTCGGTGAGGGCAGGTACTCGGCGCCCTGCATGGTGACGGTGGTGATCATGGAGCCGCCCGTGAGGAAGGGCGGCATCGAGTTCAGGAGGTCGGCGCGTCCGTAGAGCGCGCCGATGCCGGTGGGTCCCAGCATCTTGTGACCGGAGAACACCAGGAAATCGACGTCGAGGGCCTTCACGTCCACGGGCAGGTGCGGCACCGACTGGCAGGCGTCGAGGAGCGTCAAGGCACCGACCTCGCGCGCGAGCCCCACGATCTCCGCCACAGGGCTGATCGTCCCCAGGACGTTCGAGGCGTGCGAGAAGGCGACCATCCTCGTCGAGGAGGTGATGACCCGCCGTGCCTCGTCGAGGCGCAGCGCACCGTCGTCGTCGACCGGGATGAAGCGGAGCTCGGCGCCGGTGCGCGCGGCGAGTTCCTGCCAGGGGATCAGGTTGGCGTGGTGCTCCAACTCCGTCACCACGATGCTGTCCCCGGGCCCGACGGCGAACCGGCGCGCGGCGTCTCCCCCACGCCCGAGCGAGGCGTTGGACATCGCATAGGCCACCAGGTTGATCCCCTCGGTGGCATTCGAGGTCCACACCAGCTCGTTCGTGCGCGCTCCGATGAACCGGGCGACGGCGGCGCGCGCGTCCTCGTACGCGTCGGTGGCGTCGACGGCGAGGGAGTGGGCACCGCGGTGCACGGCGGCGTTGCGCTGCTCGTAGAACTCCTGCTCCGCCTCCATGACGCTCACGGGATTCTGCGACGTGGCGCCCGAATCGAGGTAGACGAGTGGCCTGCCGTTCACCGCCGTACCGAGGATCGGGAAGTCGTTCCGGATGCGATGCACCTCGGCGTCCGTCAGCCCGGCGTCGGACGGGGTGAGCGTGACGGGGGTTTCGATCACGGGCACGTCGGTCTCCTCGGATGCGCTGCACCCTCGCGGCAATTACGCAAGGATTGTCTGCGTTAATCCTGCCACTCGGGGGTGGTGCGGGGCATCCCAGTGGAGCCTAAGAAGCCCGGGAAATGCGGAAGGGCCCCGACTGCAGTGCGGTCGGAGCCCTCCGGTCGATCATCCGACCCGGAGCTAGTGTGCCCAGAGATAGGGGTGGGACGTCACGCCGTCGTCGAGCACGATCTTCGGCGGAGTGAAGATGCGATTCGTGTTCAAGCCGGTGTAGTTCGTCGGCGTCTGGATGAGCATCTTCTTCCCCTTGCCCACCGGGCCCGACTGGGTGGTGTTGATCCACTCGTCATTCGTGGAACCGATGATCGTCAGGCGACCGTCGGACCTGTTGGACATGAAGTTGATATGGCGCCGCGTCTTCGATCCGTACATGACCGGTTGGTGATGGACGATCCCGAAGCTCTCCTCGTGATTGATGCCGATCACGTTGCGAATGGACTGGAGGTTCCAGGTTTCCGCATTGTTCGAGATCCAGAACGTCGGCATGCCGAAGGCCGCATCATGCGTGTAGACGTCATAAAGCCGGGCGTTGTCGTGATTGTTGTAGCCGATCGGCGAAGCACCGACCTGAGCTTCCCGGATGCGGCTGGCGAACGTATTGCCCGACCACCGGTATCCATCGATCTCGACGTTGCGTGTGACCGAATCGGAACCTCGCCACCAATTGAGGCCGAAGGTCTCCCCGGGCGGGAATCCGGAGTTACCGGGAATTCCACTGATGAGCAGGTTCTCGACGCGCGTTCCAGGGCCTGAGCGCCCGACCATGATCCCGTTGTAGAGATGACCCTGCTCAGTGCCCTGCAACCAGAAATCGGAGAGGACCTGATTATGCCCGTCCGTCATCCGTAGTACATAAAGTTGGTTCGTCATGCCGGAGCCTGTGGCCGGGACAGTCCAACCATAGCTCGAGGTGTTGGGCCGAATGCGAATAATCGTGTCGCGACCCGCGCCGACGATGCCCTTCACCGTTGGTGGGACGACGATGGCCTGCGATCCGTTGAGGAAGTTCGACACCTCGAAGACGCCGGCAGGCAGCCTGAGCACCTTGCCTGTCAGTTCGGGCTTCGCGAGGACGTCGTTGATGTCGTCCCCGGCCCGCGCCACACTGGCCCAGGCGATCTGATTGGACGGGATCGGCGCAGGAGCAGGGGCAGGAGCAGGGGCAGGAGCAGGGGCGGGCGCCGGAGCGGGTGCGGGTGCCGGAGCGGGTGCCGGGGCAGGCGCCGCAGTAGCATCGGCGTCGGTCACCCAGAATTTCGCGCCCTCGTCCGTCCAGCCGTTCGCCGTCAATGCCGCGCGGTCAGCGTCATCGGCGACGAAACGGTGGATGTCACCCTTGAGCAGACGATGAACGGGAACGGTGCACTCGAGCGCCGTCGGAGAAGCGTAGAAGTCGATCTGCTGGCTCGTGTAGCCGTATTTGCTCTGGGCGCTTTCGAACTCACCTTCACCCTCGCGGTCCGCCATCCAGGTGAACGCTCCGTCCCGGTAGAGGCGGTAGACGGGCACGAGCCCGTCACCCGCGCGGGTGGCTGCCTCGAATTCGACCTGCCGATCCTCCGTGAAGCCGTATCTCTCGGCGGCATTGGTGATCTCGCGCGGGGACGTCGTGAGCAGGGTGACGCCCGACGTCGGGTTGACGCTCCGGTAGGTGGCCTGTGTCATGGCCGAACACACCTCGGCCGAGGTGGCCGCCGAGGCAGTGGGGACGCCGAGAGGTAGCAGGAGAAGAGCGGACACCGTACTGATGAAGCCAGTGGCTGTCTTGTGCATAAGAACCCTTTAGTAGATGCGATCGCGCGGCCGTCCCCTGATCGGAGTACGGGCGCGCGTGCAGCAACTAAGCCCAGTTCTTAGTTACGACGATGATGACGTGGTGCGGTGCTGTGGAGGACTGTGTGCCCGATCGTTTCCCGCGACGGACTGTCACTGACTGCGGCCAACCCGGATGACGCGCCCGGACGGACCTGGAGACTCGCTAACTGCTCCTCCTACCGCATGAAGAGCCAGTGATCGGACAGAACCCTACCAGAATGTGATGCGGCCGATGGACGGGACGACGGCGGCCTCTCGTTCATCGTTGGAAGCCGTCCATCGTCCGACCCCGCTGCCCGAGCCGGTCCCGCACGGCCGGTCGGCTAGTCTGATCGGAGCACAGGCAGACGCAGGCCCCGGCCCGATACGTCCTTCGCCTGCACGCAACGAACCCTTCGAGCGCGGCTCGGGGGTGCCCGAAGCCAGGAAGGGATGTTCAGCGTCCATGTCTCCGAGCCCGCCCGCGACGAGCTGTCCGTCGGTTCTTCCAGGTCTGAGGGGATTCTTCTAGACGTGTCCGACAGAGAAGAAGGTCAGGGCAAGTCGCTGGCACAGAGCGCAGCGAGCGGCATTCTCGTCACCATGACCGGACAGGTCCTGCGCATCGCCGTCCAGGTCCTGTCGGTGGCGATTCTCGCCAGGTTGCTGTCCCCCACCGACTACGGGCTCCTGGCCATGGTCGCAGCAGTCATCGGGGTCGCAGACATCTTCCGCGACTTCGGTCTCTCCACCGCCGCCATCCAGGCGAAGACGCTGTCCCGAGCACAACGCACCAACCTGTTCTGGATCAATTCCGGGATCGGGCTGATCCTGGCCATCGCCGTCTTCGCCCTGGCCCCTGTCATCGCCTCGATCTACCGGCAGCCTGCCCTCGTCGACATCGCACAGGTACTGTCCGTCACGTTCGTGCTGAATGGTGTCGCCACGCAGTACCGGGCGGATCTGAACCGGAAGCTCGCCTTCTCCACTCTCGCCGTCGCGGACGTGGCCAGCCCGATCGTCGCACTCGGCGGAGCCGTCTGGCTGGCCCTGAGCGGCGCCGGGCTGTGGGCGCTCGTCGGCCAGCAGCTCATCCAGTACAGCGTCATGCTGGTCATCGTCGCCTGGGGTGCACGGTGGTTGCCGGGGCTTCCCCGAACCTCCGTGCCGATGGACGGCATGCTCCGGTTCGGCTGGAACATCGTCGTCACACAGCTCATCAACTATGTGAGCAACAACGCCGACTATTTCATCATCGGTCTCCGCTCCGGCGCCGTCGCTCTCGGCAACTACAGCCGTGCGTTCCAGCTGCTGATGAATCCTCTGAACCAGGTCCGCTCACCCATCACGCGTGTCGCGATACCTGTGCTCGCCAAGATCCAGGACGACGACGCCGCCTACGGAGCCTTTCTTCTCCGCGGACAGGTGGCGATGGGGCACAGCCTCGGATTCGTGCTCGGCGTCGCCGCAGGAGCGGCGGCACCGATCACGGTCCTCTTCCTGGGCGGTGAGGAATGGAGCGGCGTCGCACCACTTCTCGCTCTCCTGGCCGTGGCCGGTGTGTTCCAGATCCTCGCGTTCGTGGGCTACTGGGTGTACGTCACACGGGCCCTCACGTTCCGGCTCCTGCAGGACTCCATCTTCTCGTCGTCGGTCCGGCTCGCCCTCATCCTCCTCGGCAGCCAGTGGGGCGTGATCGGCGTCGCAGTGGCTTATGCGCTCGCCCCGGCGCTGACCTGGCCCGCTACCTTCTGGTGGCTGTCGCGCTTCACCACCATCCCCACCCGTGGGCTGTACCTGGGCGCGCTCCGGATCGTCGCCCTGTCCGGGGTGGCCGTCGCCGCATCGTGGCTGACCACCGTGTGGCTGCAGGACGCGGCGGCGATCGTGTCCATCCTGGCTGCCCTGCTCACTGCCGGCCTTGCGTGCGCCGTCGTCTGTGCCGCGCTCCCGCCCTTCCGACGCGATGCACTCGCGATCCTCGACGTCGCCCGTCGGATGGCCCGGCGTTCTTCGCGCTAGCACATGATCCGGGGACGTCGGTGCCGATCATGGTCCGCTATAGGGTTGGGCCATGACATCTCCAGCCGAGAGCGGAGCGCTGGCCATCGTCGTCGTGAACTACGGGTCGCACCTCCTGCTCGCGTCGAACCTCGTGCAGGTCTCGCGGTCCGTTCCCGAAGCCGACGTCGTCGTCGTCGACAACTACACGTCAGCGACAGAACAGGCGGCGGTTTCCGCCCTCTGCGCGGACCACGACTGGACCCTGGTGGCGAGCCCTGTGAACGCCGGTTTCGGAGCCGGGATGAACCACGGTGTCGAGGAAGCCACCCGGCGGGGCAACACACGATTCCTCCTTCTCAATCCCGACGCGACGATCGATCCTCGGAGCGTCGGGCTGATGGTGTCGGCGGTGGATGCGGACCCGCTCGCCCTGGTCGCTCCGACGATCGTCACGTCGTCCGGCGCGGTATGGTTCGCGGGTGCGGACCTCCATCTCGGGTTCGGCCGGAGCAGAGCAACACGACACCGGGCCGGCTTCCCCGGGGAACGCTTCGAGCCCTGGTTGAGTGGCGCCTGTCTTCTGGTCACCCTCGACCTCTGGAGCCGTGTCGGCGGCTTCGACGAACGCTACTTCCTGTACTGGGAGGACATCGACCTGTCGATGCGGGCTGTGCGGAACGGCGGGAGGCTGACCCTGCTCGAGGAGGCGCGTGCGGTGCACGACGAGGGTGGCACCCATGGGGAGGAACACCAGGGATCGGCCAGAGGCAAGTCCTCCGTCTACTACTTCTACAACATCCGCAACCGACTGCTCTTCGCGGCGCAGCACCTCGAGGCGAAGGACCGCCGACGGTGGATCCTGAACAGTCCCCTCGCGGCGTGGGACGTCCTGCTGCAGGGCGGGCGCAGGCAACTCCTCCGATCTGCCGCTCCGCTGCGGGCGGCTGTCACCGGGACGTGCGCGGGCCTCGCGCTGCACGCGCGGGAGCGGACGGCTCAACGACGGCAGCGACGATCAGACCCGATCGACCAGCGCTGACTCCTCCAGCCGGGCAGCGATCGAGGACGACGTCAGCCCGACGTCCCGAACGGTCCGCCGGTGCCGACGGGAACCGAGATTGTGGCCGTCCAGGATGTCCAGGCCGTCGGACGGCCTCCGGAGCTGGAGCCACCGGCGACTGCCCGCGGACATCGCGGCTCGGCTCCTGATCGCGTGCATCACCGGCACCACGTCCCGCAGGGGTGGAAGCCCCTCCGCTGCCAGCGACGCGAGCAGCCTGTCGGCCTCACGGAGGGTGAAGGACCGGTGGCGAGCAACGGGATCCAGGAGGGCGATGCGGGTCCTGTTCTCGAAATCCGGTAGGAGGATCAGATCGGCTGCTTCGATCATTGCTTCAGTGACACGCCGGGAGGTGTGGCCGTGCGCGTACCGACGTCCTGCATGATCGGACGCCAACTCCTCGCCGACGCAGGGACAGATCCGGTCTCCCGGGCGCGCTCGTGTCCCGGCACTCGTCACGGCGAATAGCCCGTCCGGCCCCGCCGGGCGCAGCCGCTGCTCGAGGGAGAACGCGGCGAGCGGCGAGCGGCAGATGTTCGCCGTGCAGGCGACAAGGATCGTGAACAAGGGTTTCCTCGTGGTGGCGATGGGCGGCGACGTGACGCAGGAATCACTCCTCTCGGGATGATGACAGACGCGTCTCGGCCGCAGGCTAGGTAAGTATGACAAGCTGAATCGAACGTTGTACAACGTAGGGAGCATGTGTGCACCCGCGGACCGGGGTGTTGAAGGGGAGACGACATACATGGAGCTCAGGGATTACGTTGCAGCCCTCAGGAAACGTTGGTTGACGATCGTGGCGCTCTGCCTGCTCGGCGCCCTTGCCGCCTTCGCCTATGCGAGTCTTTCGGCGCCGCAGTACCGCGCGGTCAGCAGCGTCTTCGTGAGTTCGAATCGTGGCGAGACCACGGGCGAACTCGTGCAGGGGTCGACCTACACGCAGAATCTGGTCGCATCATTCACTCAACTGGCCACCAAGCCGGTCGTCCTCGACCCCGTCATCGAGGAACTCGACCTCGACTCCTCCGCTGCTCAACTGGAGGATGCCGTGAGCGCGGAGACACCCCTCAACACGGTTCTGATCAACATCACGGCCGTCAGTGAGTCGCCGGCCGGGGCCGCGAACATCGCGAACGGCGTCGCTGATTCGCTTGCTCGGGTGGTGACGGACATGAGCCCGAAGACGGAGTCGGGCAGCCCCACCATCAGCATCAGCACCGTTGCGACGGCTCAGGCGCCGACCTTCGCCTTCGCCCCGAACACCCGTCTCCTCATCGCCGCCGGAGCCCTGGTCGGTCTGGTGGCCGGTATCGTCGTGGCCCTGGCCCGACAGCTCCTCGACACCAGGATCCACGACGCAGGGGACGTCGCGCGGCTGACGGATCTCCCTGTCCTCGGTACGATCCCGCGCACGCGCGGGGCGGACTCCGGATCGATCGTCCTGACGTCGGACCCGAACGGAAATGTCGCCGAGGCGTACCGGCTGCTGGCGACGAACCTCGAATTCCTGAATCCGGACAAGTCACTGCGGTCGATCGTCGTCTCGTCACCGCTTCCCGGTGAAGGGAAGAGTACGACGGCGATCAATCTCGCTCTCGCTGCGGCCGAGCGGAACCACAAGGTCCTGCTCATCGACGCTGACCTCCGCCGTCCGTCCGTGGCTGAGTACTGCAGCATCGAGGGCGGTGTGGGACTGACGACGGTCCTGTCGAGCCGTGCGAGCCTGTCCAGCGTCATCGAGCCCTGGGAATCGATCGATGTCCTGCCCTGCGGCGTCGTGCCCCCCAACCCCAATCAGCTCCTGAGCTCCGACAGCATGGCCCATCTGGTGAAGGAACTGTCGGACGTGTACGACTTCATCGTCATCGACTCACCCCCGATCCTTCTGGTGGCGGACGCCCTTCCGCTCGCCCGGCTGACCGATGGTGCCGTCATCGTCACGCGTCAGCACCGCACCCGGAGAGGTCAGCTGGCCAAGACACTGCAATCCCTCGAGGGCGTGGGCTCGGATGCGCTCGGAGTCATCCTGACCGGCGGGAAAGCCGCGAGTCGGACGGCCTACTACGGCAGCAAGGACCAGCAGGGGCCCGCGCGCTAGGAGTCGGGTACAGCTTCGCGGTGGTCTCGCGCGGCCGTACCGGAAGACCTGATCCGATCAGGTGTTTCGATCACGGCTCACGGTGTCCTGCCGCGCCAGGAGCAGCCCCAGCAGGAGCATGAACGTCGGTACAGCGCTGTAGAGCGGGGCGAAGAACAGGTTCCAGGCGGACTGCACGACGACGAAGACGAGGAGCGCGCTGGCACGGCCGTCGGTCAGCAGGCGACTGAACGTGGCGATGATGACTCCGATCAGCACTGCGGCGAAGATCAGCCCGGGGATACCGAAATCGGCCCAGAGATCGCCCACGACGGAATGCAGTTCGAACCTGCTCCCGAACATGTATCTCTCCACGTAACCGTTGTTCGGGTCATACCCCAGACGGGTCATCCCCTCCTTCGCGGCGAGGATGTCCCCGGGCGTCGGTACGGCGCCGAGTCCGAAGCCCAGGACCCGATCCCCCATCAGGCCGGCTGTGGCGCCGAGTTCCGGACGCGAACCGAGCAGGATGGACCCCGAGGTCTCGACCTGGCGGAGGGATCTCTCCTGGGTGTCCTCACCGAGGTAGCCGTCGAGGATCAGGGCCTGCCCGAAGGCGTAGACGATGTACCCCATCGCGCCCACAGCGATCACCGTCGCCAACGACGAGGTCTTCCCGGTCGCTGAACGCGGACGGCCCTGCCACACGACCGCCAGCAGACTGAGCATCAGGATGGCGAAAGCCGACCGTGAATCGTTGAGGGCGGAGGTCGCACACAGAGCGATCAACGCCAGCGCCTCCGCCCAGCGCCTGCCGGTGAGCGATGCCAGTCCGAGCGCAATCACCATGGCGGGAGGACCGAAGCCGAACTTCCAGGGATTGAGGGCAAAGCTCTCGCTTCCCGGGGTGACGTGCAACAGCATGCCGAGACCGAAGAACGCCACGGCCCAGCCGGTTCGCATGAGGGTCCTGGCCCACAGCAGGACACCTGCGCCGGCCAGGATCCCCACGAGCAGCATGAGGGAGATCATGCCGGCATTCGGACTGATGACGTGGTCCCGGGACGAGTAGACGCTCAGGAGTACACCACTGATCGCGGTGACCGCGCCGAGGAAGTAGACCAGCGCGCCGGACCGCTGCGCTGTGGTGACGCGGATCCACACCGGCAGGAGTGCTAGCGCGGCGACGTATCCGATGGTGAGGCCGTAGGGCAGGTTGAAACGGTACCCGAGAAGGATGAGTACCGTGGCTGCGACGAGACGCTCGAGGAATTTCCAGGCCTGTCGTCGCGCGACGTCGTCGTGCGTCGTCAAGTCCCTGAGGTGGGAGGGCGTGAAGGCTCTGCTCCCGGCCCAGTTCGTCAAGGCTTCCTCCCTCGGCTCAGCGCCTCCACCTCACGGACGATCTCAGCGCGGTAGGCGGCAATTCCGTTCCGGCTCTCGGCCACGCCCGAATCGGCGAGGGCGGCCTCGCGGTAGGTCGCCCAGGACGCCACCATGTCCGCCACCGCGTCGGCGATGCCCGCTGCCGAGTCGGGAGAGACCCGCAGCACCGAACCGAATCCTGCCGACGCTTCACGCAGACCGGACGTATCACTGACGACGGCTGGGCGTGCGGCCAGCATCGCCTCGACGGCCGTGTTCCCGAACGGTTCGTCGACGCGAGAGGGGACCACCACGATGTCTGATTGCGCGATGAACGGCCACACGGACGGCTGGAAGCCTTGCAGGTGAACGCGGTCGCCCACTCCGAGCTCATCGATCCTCCGACGCAGGTCGGCCTCGTAGACTTCGTTCCCGGGAAAGACGGCACCCACGACCTGCAGGTCCGCATCGATGTCCCGGCTCCGGAGGTCGGCCAGCGATTCGATCACAAGATCCGGGCCCTTGCGGTGGGACAGTCGCCCCACATAGACGAGGCGGACAGGTCCCGATATGTCCGGTCGGGCGGCATCGACGGAGGGTGGACCGGCCACGCCGTTCGCAACGACTCGGCACTTGCGCGCCAGGCGGGGGAAGGAGGAGGCGAGAACATCGACGCTGAAACGACTGTTCGTGATGAGGGAGTCGGCCAGGAACAGCGGCGAGGCCAGGAGCTTCCGCACGACCGTGGATGCCGTGCCCTCGGCCTCGTGGATGTGCACCAGGAGCGGCGTGCGCGTCAGGGAAGCGACGAAGGACCAGAGCGGGATGGTGATCGTGTTCACATACACCCCGACCGGACGCGTCTCGCGGACCAGGCGGACGCTGGCGAGAAGCGACGCCAGCGATTCCCCGGCGAGCCTGATGAGCCCGGACGGGCTGAGGAAAGCCTTACGCAGTACCGGGGTGGGACAGAGCCGCACGGTAGCGCCCCTCTGCTCGGCCTCCGGCACGAGGGGGCCGTGGTGCGGCACGGTGAGCACGACGTGCAGGCCGGCGGCAGTCAATCCTGCGATCGTCTCCAGAAGCACTCGGTCGGAGCCGTAGAGATCGGCGCTCGGATGAGCGATGAGTACAGTTCTCGTCTGGCCTACGTCGTCCCTGCGGATCATGTCCCACCCTGTCGGCTCCGCCGGCCAGCGATGGTCCGGGCTCTTCAAATATAGGGGAAGGGTCCCCGTGTCACAGGACAGGGACCCCACCCCGGATATCCGGGATGAAGTCCCTGTCGTGATCGTGCAGTTACGGCGAAGGAACTGTCACCAGATCCTGCAGCCGGAACGCGACCGGACCGTTCGTCGACGAAGCCGACAGATAGGTTTCGACACCCACGCTTCCACGTGCCTGGAGGGCTGCGGTGGAGTCGCTCGACACGATCTGCCAGGCGGCGGGTTCAGGGGTCCCGGCCTTCCAGATCTTCGCGGCGACCGTCGTGCTGCCGGCGCCCGACGTGTCCACCTTCATGGTCAGGACGTCGCCTGCCGCATAGGTCAGACCGGAGACTGCACGAGCCAGCATGAGCGTCTCCGTGGTGCCGACCTTCTTCTTCAGCTCGATCGTCACTGCCCCATTCCTCTGGAGCAGGGCCTTCGCCCTGTACTCGCCGGCATTCGGGACCCTGCGGGGGATGACGCTCACCTGAAGCCCGCCGGAATCCGCCACCTTGTCGACAGAGAACACGCTCGTGGTGGTGGAATTCAGGACCGACACGGCGTTGAGCTGCGCGGCGAGGGTGGCACCGGCCGACGTCGCCATGATTCCGGATCCTGCAGCGACCGAATACTTGGCGGCCGCCCACGAGGAGATGGTCCAGACGCCGCCGACCTCCGCGGTGCCCCAGGCATTCGCGGTGGTCCTGTCGAACAGGTCCCTGGCCGCAACCGTCTGAGCGGGAGGCGCAGTGACCGTGACCGACTTCGTCACAGCATTCGTCGCACCCTTGTCATCAGTCACCGTCAGCACCACCGAGTACGTCCCCGCCGCACCATACGTGTGCGACGCCGTCGCACCCGTGGTCGCAGCAGAACCGTCCCCGAAGTTCCAGCTGTACGAGGCGACCGTCCCATCAGCATCCGAGGACGCCGACCCATCAGCAGCAACCGTCAGATCCGTCGCCGTCACCGACGCAGCAGCCACAGGAGCCTTGTTCGGCACCGGAGGCGCCGTGACCGTGACCGACTTCGTCACAGCATTCGTCGCACCCTTGTCATCAGTCACCGTCAGCACCACCGAGTACGTCCCCGCCGCACCATACGTGTGCGACGCCGTCGCACCCGTCGTCGCAGGGGTGTCGTCCCCGAAGTTCCAGCTGTACGAGGCGACCGTCCCATCAGCATCCGAGGACGCCGACCCATCAGCAGCAACCGTCAGATCCGTCGCCGTCACCGACGCAGCAGCCACAGGAGCCTTGTTCGGCACCGGAGGCGCCGTGACCGTGACCGACTTCGTCACAGCATTCGTCGCACCCTTGTCATCAGTCACCGTCAGCACCACCGAGTACGTCCCCGCCGCAGCATACGTGTGCGACGCCGTCGCACCCGTCGTCGCAGGGGTGTCGTCCCCGAAGTTCCAGCTGTACGAGGCGACCGTCCCATCAGCATCCGAGGACGCCGACCCATCAGCAGCAACCGTCAAATCCGT
>NZ_VJXX01000046.1 GCF_009377195.2 Arthrobacter bussei | reverse complement strand
ACGGATCTGACGGTTGCTGCTGATGGGTCGGCGTCCTCGGATGCTGATGGGACGGTCGCCTCGTACAGCTGGAACTTCGGGGACGACACCCCTGCGACGACGGGTGCGACGGCGTCGCACACGTATGCTGCGGCGGGGACGTACTCGGTGGTGCTGACGGTGACTGATGACAAGGGTGCGACGAATGCTGTGACGAAGTCGGTCACGGTCACGGCGCCTCCGGTGCCGAACAAGGCTCCTGTGGCTGCTGCGTCG
>NZ_VJXX01000045.1 GCF_009377195.2 Arthrobacter bussei | reverse complement strand
TGTAGGTGGGGTCTGAAGCCGCCTGATTCGAGCAGGCTTCGGGCGATGTAGTGGGTGAGGTTCCTGAAGCCCAGAGCCGATCCACGCAGGTGCTCGAGCCGCCCATTGATGGCCTCCGTCGGACCGTGCGAGGTGCCGGGGCGGTCGAAGAACGCGAGGACATCAGCGGTCCGTTGTTTCAGGGTCCGCCCGAGCCGACGAATCTCGACCAGGGCGGTCGGCACGCCGGCGGTGACGGAGTCGATGACGGCTTTC
>NZ_VJXX01000044.1 GCF_009377195.2 Arthrobacter bussei | reverse complement strand
GTTTATGATCCGTCGATCACCCTGGATCCGGCGACTGTCGTTGCTGGGGGCAGCACGGTGGTCGCGGGTGAGGGCTTCGCCAACGGTGAGACCGTCACGGTCTCGATCCCTGGCGCTGTTGAGGGCGATGATCCGATCACGGTCGAGGTCCTCGCCGGTGATGACGGATCGTTCGCGGTTGCTCTGCCCGTCCCGGCCGGCTACCCGACCGGTCCGGTCAAGGTCTCGGCTGTCGGTCCGGTGTCGGACACGGTGGTCACCGCTGATCTCACGGTCGA
>NZ_VJXX01000004.1 GCF_009377195.2 Arthrobacter bussei | reverse complement strand
AAATTCGAAACCAGCCAAAAAAACCAGCCACCACACACAAAATGCGCGACAACCAGCAAATTCAACCAATCAAAAAACAATCGGTATCAACAAACTTGGCACACTATTGAGTTCTCAAACAACAGGAGCTACCGGCACCAAACACAACCAAACCGCTGCATTATCGCTCCGAAGCAACTTTTCAAGCTTACCCACACCGCTTCTGTTTCTCCAAATCGGCCGGTTCCCGTCTTCCCCGCGTCCCTGGTCCATTCCATGCGGAAGGGACGGGATCCTCGGTTCTGTGGTTGTCGGCCGACCAGATGACTTCATCAGCGCGGATATAAACGCTAACACCGGATCGCCCGGAAGTACAACAGCGGCGGATCGTCTCCCTCGAGATGATCCGCCGCTGCCCTGCCGAACCTCGGTCTAGGTGGTGGCCGGCTTCAGGTACAGCACTCCGAGCGGCGGCACGCGGACGTCCCCGTAGGCCGGCTGGCCGTTGTGGGCACCCTCGTGCGCGGTGACGGAGCCGTCGTTGCCCACGCCCGATCCGCCGAACTCCTCCGAGTCGGTGTTGAGGACCTCGGTCCACTCCCCCGCCCAGGGCAGCCCCACGCGGAACCCCTCGTGCGGACCCCCTGCGAAGTTCGCGACGCACACCAGCGGATTGCCCTGATGGTCCCAGCGGATGAAGGAGAGGGTGTTGTGCTCGCCGTCGTTCTCGTCGATCCACTGGAAGCCGGCCGGCTCGTTGTCGCGTGCGTACAGTGCCGGAGTGTCCTTGTAGATCGTGTTGAGCGATCGCACGAGTTCCTGGACACCCTTGTGGGACGGCGTCTCCGTCAGCCACCAATCGAGGCTGTGGTGCTCGGCCCATTCGGCTTCCTGGGCGAACTCGGAGCCCATGAAGATGAGCTGCTTGCCGGGGTGCGCCCACTGGAAGGCGAGGTAGGCGCGAACATTGGCGAGCTGCTGCCAGCGGTCGCCGGGCATCTTGCGGAGGAGCGAGCCCTTGCCGTGCACCACCTCGTCGTGACTGATGGGCAGCATGAAGTTCTCGGTGTAGGCGTAGACCATCGAGAACGTGGCCTTGCCGTGGTGGTGCACCCGGTTGATCGGATCCTCGGAGATGTACTGGAGGGTGTCGTGCATCCATCCCATGTTCCACTTGATCCCGAAGCCGAGCCCGCCGCTGCTCGTCGGGCGGGTGACCCCGTCGAACGCCGTCGACTCCTCGGCGACCATGACGATCCCGGGGGCCCTCTTGTAGGCCGTGGCGTTGACCTCCTGCAGGAAGGAGATGGCCTCGAGGTTCTCGCGGCCCCCGAACCTGTTCGGACGCCACTGCCCCTCCTCGCGGGAGTAGTCCAGGTAGAGCATGGAGGCGACCGCGTCCACGCGCAGACCGTCGATGTGGAACTCCTCGAGCCAGTAGAGGGCGTTCGCGACGAGGAAGTTGCGGACCTCGCGACGACCGAAGTCGAAGATCAGGGTTCCCCAGTCCTGGTGCTCTCCGAGGAACGGATCGCCGTGCTCGTAGAGGGTGCCGCCGTCGAACTTCGCGAGCGCCCACGCATCCTTCGGGAAGTGCGCCGGGACCCAGTCCATGATGACGCCGATACCGGCCTGGTGGAGCGCATCGATCAGGTACTTGAAATCGTCGGGCGAGCCGAAGCGCGACGTCGGGGCGAAGTAGGAGGTGACCTGGTAGCCCCAGGAACCGCCGAAGGGATGCTCCGCCACCGGCATGAGCTCCACGTGCGTGAAGCCCTGCCAGGTCACGTACTCCACCAGCTGCTCCGCGAGCTCGCGGTAGCTCAGGCCCTGGCGCCAGGATCCGAGGTGCACCTCGTAGACGCTCATCGGGCCGTTGTGGGGATCGTTCGCCGCACGGGCCGTCATCCACTCGTCGTCGCCGAACCTGTAGGTCGACTCGACCACCCTGGACCCGGTGAGCGGCGGGATCTCGGTGCCGCGCGCCATGGGGTCGGCCTTCTCACGCCACTGCCCGTCGCTTCCGAGGATGTGGAACTTGTAGCAGGTGCCCGCGCCGGCCCCGGGGATGAAGATCTCCCAGATCCCCGAACTCCCGAGGGCGCGCATGGCGTTGACGCTGCCGTCCCAGCCGTTGAAATCACCCATCACCTGCACCGACCGGGCATTCGGCGCCCAGACGGCGAAGGACACGCCCTCGATGTCGCCCAGCACCGACGAGTAGTGGCGCACGTGGGCGCCGAGCGCGGTCCACAGCGTCTCGTGGCGGCCTTCGCCGATGAGGTGCATGTCGATCTCGCCCAGGGTGGGAAGGAAACGGTACGGATCGTCGACCGTGACCGGCTCACCCTCGTAGGTGACCTCGAGCCGGTAGTCCGGCACGTGGCCCGGGTTCTCCGCGGGCAGCGCGCCGACCCAGATGCCGTTGTGCTCGTGGGTCAGTTCCGTGCGCCCGGTGCCGGTGACGACGACGACGGAACGGGCGAGACGCCGCAGTGTCCGGATGGTGACGACGTCGTCCTCACTGAGGTGCGCGCCGAGGACGGCATGAGGCTGGTGGTAGACCCCCTCCGACACCTGCTGGAGGACGGCGGTATCGACCCCGACGGGCTCGACGACCGCAGGTGCAGCGCCGGCGTCAGGCGAGGATGGCGTGCTGCCTGACTCCTTCGCCTTCTCGGCGATGCCCGCCGTCGCGCCCTTGGCCTTGTCCGCGACGGCCTTCGCCGTGCCAGCGACGGCCTCCGCGGCCTTCGCGGCCAGGTTCTTGCCAGCGGCGCCCTTCTCGGGGCCTGTCTTCTTCGAGGATTTCATGTCAGCTGCTTTCGTAGCGTCCGCGCCGGGCTGTGCACCCAGGGCGCGTCGGACGTCGCGGACGGGCATCTCGACCCAGTCCGGCCTGTTGCGGATTTCGTAGACCACTTCGTAGAGGGCCTTGTCGAGCCAGAGTGCTCGGAACAGGGGGCCGTCGGTCTCGACGGGCGCACCGCTCTCCAGCGCATACCCCTCGAGGAAGGCGTGCCGTGCGGCGTCGGACCACTGCTCGGTCTCGACCGCCTCAGGGGACCCGACGGGGGCCGCCCCACGGGAGGCGGCCGCGTACTGGAGTGAGCGCACCATGCCGACGACGTCTCGGATCGGCACGTCGGGGACGCTCCGCTCGGCGGTCGGCCGCAGGGGCTCACCCTCGAAGTCGATCACGAGCCACGTACCATCCGGAGCCTGGAGCACCTGGCCGAGATGGAGGTCGGCGTGGATGCGCTGGAGGGGCGGGATGTCCGAGAGGTTCTCGACGTCGCGGATGACGGCGTCGACCTCGGCAGCCAGCGGGCCGACGGCGTCGCCCGCCTCGTCCCAGGCCCAGCGGATCCGCTGCGCGAGGGCGTCCTTGAACTCCTGCTCCTCGGTGGGCGTGGCGGCACGGCTGCCGAAAGCGCCGTCGAGCTGGCGGTGGATGCGGGCGACGGCCCGGCCCAGGCCGCGCGCCTCCGCCGAGAAGTCGGCGGCCTCGGCCGCCGCGAGCGAGGCGGTCCGCCACGCGTCGGTGCTGCCCTCCACGAAGTCCCGGAGCACGCTGACGTGACCCGTGACGTGGTGGCCGGGCTCGCCGTGCGCCTCCTGCCACGTCCCGGTGACCCACCCGAAGGTGTCCGGGGTGTCCGTGGAGCCGCCGGCGGTGAGCTGTGCGCTGATCTGCACATCCGGGCTCTCCCCGGCGGCGAGGACCCGGAAGAACTTGACGATCATCGAGCCGGGGCCGGAGCCGTAGACCACCGACGTGTTCGACTGCTCCCCCTGGAGCACCTTCACCGGCTGCGCGACCCCGGGTTCCTGGTGCTCGGGGGCCTTGATGACGACGCCGTCGAGGCGCCCGTCGGGCGTCGAGCGCGAGGCCAGGATGAAGTCGACCCAGAGCCGGACGAAGTCCGCGTCGTGGGTGGCGTCGTAGGCCCAGCGCGTCCCGAGCGCGGGGTGCTCCACCTGGCCGATGAGCCCGGAGGCGGCATCGCCCAGCGGCGTGGCGCGGTAGCTGATCGGCACGCTGACGACGTCGGTGCGGCGGCCGGACTCGACCGCGAGGAAATGCACCTCGAACCCGGCGTCGCCGGACGGGTCCTCCAGCACGGTACCGCCGACGACGGTCACCTCGACCGATCGCCCCTTCGCGGGGAACCACCGCTGGGACGGGAGCCACTCGGTCAGGATCTCCGGGATGAAGGGGGTGTGCGTCGTCATGAGCGGATGGCCTCCGGGACGGGGATGACGGGCATCGCCTGCGTGTGCGGCGAAGAGGTGTTCGAGTGCGCCGACCGGACACGCAGCCAGAAGAAGTCGTGGCTGCCGAGCGTCAGGGTGATCTCCCCGTCCTCGGCGAACGCCGGGAAGATCGCTCCGCCGAAGAGATCGCGCAGGCCGCGACCGGCGAACTCGGGCAGGCGCATCCGGGCAGCGACCGGGTGCTGCGACAGGTTGAAGATGCAGAGCACGGCTTCTGCGGGCTCGCCCTCCGCGTTCGGCTCCTCGACCTCGCGGAGGAAGGCGAGCACGTTCTCCGACTCCACGGGCACGTTCCGGTACCCGCCGAGGCCGAAGGCGGGGTGCGCCTTCCTGACGGCGAGCATCTGCCGGACCCAGTGGAGCAGCGAACTGGACGTGGCCATCTGCGCTTCGACGTTCACGTGGTTGTAGTGGTAGACGAGGGACTGCACCACGGGGAGGTAGAGCTTGCCGGGGTCCACCGGGGAGAAACCCGCGTTGCGGTCCGGGTTCCACTGCATCGGTGTGCGGGAGGCGTCGCGGTCCTCGAGCCAGATGTTGTCCCCCATGCCGATCTCGTCGCCGTAGTACAGGAACGGACTTCCCGGAAGCGAGAGGAGCAGCGAGTGGATGAGCTCGACCTCCGCCCGCGAGTTGTCCAGCAGCGGGGACAGACGACGACGGATTCCCACGTTCGCCCGCATCCGGGGGTCCGGTGCGTACCAGCCGAGCATCGCCTCGCGCTCCTCGTTGGTCACCATCTCGAGCGTGAGCTCGTCGTGGTTCCTGAGGAAGGTACCCCACTGGGCACCCGCCGGGATGTCCGGGGTGTCGCGCATCGTCTCGATGATGGGCGCTGCCTTCTGGTCACGCAGGGCGTAGAAGAGCCTCGGCATGATCGGGAAGTGGAAGGACATGTGGCACTCGGGGCCGTCCTCGTCACCGAAGTACTCCACGACCTCGTCGGGCATCTGGTTCGCCTCCGCGATGATGACGCGGCCGGGGTAGTTCTCGTCGACCATGGCGCGGAGGCGCTTCAGGAACTCGTGCGTCTTCGGGAGGTTCTCGCAGTTGGTGCCCTCCTCCTCGAACAGGTAGGGGATGGCATCCGCGCGGAATCCGTCGATGCCCTGGTCCAGCCAGAACTTCACGACGTCGAAGATGGCCTCCTGCACCTTGGGGTTCTCGAAGTTGAGGTCCGGCTGGTGGCCGAAGAAGCGGTGCCAGAAGAACTGGCGGCGCACCGGGTCGAACGTCCAGTTCGACTCCTCGGTGTCCACGAAGATGATGCGGGCGTCCTCGTACTTCTCGTCCGTGTCGCTCCAGACGTAGAAGTCGCCGTAGGGGCCCTCGGGGTCGCTGCGCGATTCCTGGAACCAGTGGTGCTGGTCCGACGTGTGATTGACGGGCAGGTCGATGATGACGCGGACGCCGCGCGCATGCGCCTCGGCGACGAGTCGCTTGAAGTCGCTGAGCGAGCCGAACTCGTCGAGGACGTCGTAGTAGTCCGAGATGTCGTACCCGCCGTCCCGCAGCGGGGACTTGAAGAACGGGGGCAGCCAGAGGCAGTCGACGCCGAGCCACTGGAGGTAGTCCAGCTTCTCGATCAGGCCGGAGAGATCCCCGGAGCCGTCCCCGTTCGCGTCGGCGAATCCGCGGACCAGGACCTCGTAGAAGACCGCCTTGCGGTACCAGTGGGGGTCATGGGCCAGTCCAGGTGCGTTGAGCTGGAAGGGGTTGGGCACTAGCGCTGCCTCCTGATCGAGAGAATGTGTGCGGGCTCCACGTGCGCATCGAGGCGGACGTAGTTGTGCTCGCCCCAGGCGAAGGTCTGCCCCGTGATGAGGTCGTCCACCAGGAACGTGCCGTTCTCGTCGAGGTCCGCGGCGTCGAGCTCGAGCTGTGCGAGATCCAGCGACACGGTACTCTCCCGCGTGCTGTGGGGGTCCACGTTCACGACGACGACGATCGTGTCCTTGCCCTCCGCCGTGCGCTTGTGCTTGACGAAGACGAGGGTGGCCGGGTCGGTGCTGCGGTGGATGCTGAGGTTCTCGAGGTCACCGAGTGCGGGGTGCGAGCGCCGGATGGCGTTCAGGCGCGTGATGAACGGTGCGAGCGATCGGCCCTCCGCCTCGGCGGCAGCGTAGTCACGGGGTCGGAACTGGAACTTCTCGTTGTCGATGTACTCCTCGGCGCCCGGGCGGGCCACGTGCTCGAACAGCTCGTACCCCGAGTACACCCCCCAGAGGGGGCTGGCCATCGATGCGAGCACTGCACGGATCTTGAATCCGGCCGGCCCGCCGTACTGGAGGTACTCCGTGAGGATGTCCGGGGTGTTGACGAAGAAGTTGGGCCGGAAGTAGGCGGGCGAGACGTGGCTGATCTCGGTGAAGTACTCCTCGAGCTCCTCCTTGGTGTTGCGCCAGGTGAAGTAGGAGTAGGACTGCTGGAAGCCTGCCCGCCCCAGGGCATGCATCATCGCTGGGCGTGTGAAGGCCTCGGCGAGGAAGATGACGTCCGGGTGCTTCCTGTTCACCTTCGCGATCAGCCACTCCCAGAACTGGACCGGCTTGGTGTGGGGGTTGTCCACCCGGAAGATCTTCACGCCGTGCTCGATCCACATGAGCACGATCCGCAGCACCTCCTTCGACAGGCCCTTCGGGTCGTTGTCGAAGTTGATGGGATAGATGTCCTGGTACTTCTTCGGGGGATTCTCGGCGTAGGCGATGGATCCGTCCACCCGCGTGGTGAACCACTCGGGGTGGCTCTGCACCCAGGGGTGGTCGGGCGAGGCCTGCAGGGCCAGGTCGAGGGCGATCTCGAGGTCCAGTTCCCTGGCGCGCGCCACGAAGGCGTCGAAGTCCTCGAAGGTGCCGAGATCCGGGTGGATGGCGTCGTGGCCGCCCTCGGGGGACCCGATGGCCCAGGGTGAACCGGGATCGGCGGGACCCGCGGTGAGGGTGTTGTTCGGCCCCTTGCGGTGCGCACGGCCGATCGGGTGGATCGGGGGCAGGTAGACGACGTCGAAGTTCATCGCGGCCACGGCGTCGAGGCGCCTGGTCGCGTCGCGGAATGTCCCGGATGTCCACTCGGCGGTCTCGGGGTCGTAGGTCGCACCCTCCGAACGGGGGAAGAACTCGTACCAGGCGGCGCGGCCGGCGAGTTCCCGCTCCACGTGCAGGGGATAGGGGGTGGAGGCGGTCACGAGGTCGCGGATGGGCCGGCGGGCGATCGCCTCGTGGATCTGCGGCGAGAGTCCGGCGGCCAGGCGCGCCTCGACTCCCTGCGTGGTGTCGGACAGCGCGTCGGCGGTCCGCCGGAAAAGGGCGGCATCCTTCGCCGAGCGCTCGGCCGCCGCGCGGGTGAAGAGGGCAGCACCCTCCGCCAGCATGAGTTCGACGTCGACACCGGCGGCGATCTTGATCGTCGCGTCGTGCTCCCAGGTGCCGAAGAGGTCCGACCAGCCCTCGATGGTGAAGGTGTGCAGCCCCTTGGCGCGCGGGGTCAGGGTTCCGGCCCAGCGGTCGAGCCCCGCCCCGACGGGCGTCAGGCGGACGCGCTGCACCTCCTTGCCGCGGGGGTCGTAAAGGACTGCGGACACGCCCAGCTGGTCGTGTCCCTCCCTGAAGACGGTGGCACCCACGGAGACGTCCGACCCGGGGATGGCCTTCGCCGGGAAGCGGCCGTCCTCGACGACCGGACTGACCGCCGTGATGGGGATGCGGCCAAACCGCAGTCCCTCCGGATACTGGGCATTTCGGTTCTGCTCGCTAGTGGTCGTCACGGGTACGACGTTAGCGAGTAATGGGCCGAATTGCTAAGGGAGCTTGGCGTAACACGAGCGCCATCGAGTATGACGCAAGCGTTTACGGTCAACCCTCCCCACCGCTTGGCAAGTGCGCTAGCGTAACCGGGGTGAAGGCAATCCGCAGATTTACCGTCCGTACCGTCCTCCCCGAGAAGATCGCGCCGCTCGGCAAACTCGCCGGAAACCTGCGGTGGTCGTGGCATCTGCCGACCTCGCGGCTCTTCGAGGAGATCGACCCCGCAGCCTGGGCGGAGAGCGGCCACGATCCCGTCTCCTTCCTCGGGTCGGTCACCCGCGAGAAGCTCGAGCAGCTCGCGGGCGACGACGCTCTGGTGCAGCGGATCCAGGAGCTCGGCGCCGACCTCGAGAGCTACCTGACCGAGCCGCGGTGGTACCAGTCCCTCGGCGACGACGCACCCCGCAGCATCGCCTATTTCTCCCCCGAGTACGGGATCAGCGCCGTCCTCCCCCAGTACTCCGGCGGCCTCGGCATCCTCGCCGGTGACCACCTGAAGTCCGCGTCGGACCTCGGCGTCCCCCTGGTCGGGGTGGGGCTGCTCTACCAGGCCGGCTACTTCAAGCAGTCGCTCTCGCGTGACGCGTGGCAGCAGGAGACCTACCCCGTGCTCGACCCGGACGGGCTCCCGCTGACCCTGCTCCGCGAGGAGGACGGTTCCGCGGCGACCGTCGTCCTGCCCCTGCCCAACGGACGCCAGCTCTCCGCGCACATCTGGCGTGCCGACGTCGGCCGCGTCCCCCTCCTCCTGCTCGACTCGAACGTCGCCGGGAACGACGAGGCCGCCCGGAACGTCACCGACCGCCTCTACGGCGGCGGCGGGGACCAGCGCCTTCAGCAGGAGCTGCTGCTCGGCATGGGCGGGGTGAAGGCCCTGCGCATCTTCCAGCGCCTGACCGGCATGCCCGCTCCCGAGGTCTTCCACACCAACGAGGGCCATGCCGGCTTCCTCGGCATCGAGCGCATCCGTGAACTCATGGACCCGTCCAACGAGTCCCCGATGAGCTGGGAGGAGGCCCTCACCGCGGGCCGTGCCTCGACCGTCTTCACCACGCACACCCCGGTCCCCGCCGGGATCGACCGCTTCGACCGCTCGCAGATCGAGCACTTCTTCCACGCCGGCCTGGCTCCTGCCGTCCCGACGGACCGCGTGCTCGCGCTCGGTGCCGAGAACTACGCCGACGGCGATCCCGCGAAGTTCAACATGGCCGTCATGGGGCTGCGCCTCGCCCAGCGCGCCAACGGTGTGGCGAAGCTGCACGGCGAGGTCTCGCGCGGCATGTTCTCGGGCCTGTGGCCGGGCTTCGACACCCGCGAGGTGCCCATCACCTCCGTCACCAACGGCGTGCACGTGCCGAGCTGGGTGGACCCCGAGATCGCCGACTTCGCCCGCGCCAACTTCGGTGCCGAGTCGATCCTCGATCCCCAGTGGAACAAGGTGTACGACGTCCCGGACACCGACATCTGGGCGCTGCGCCGCAGCCTGCGCTCCAACCTGGTGGACGACGTCCGCCAGCGCCTCCGGTCCTCCTGGAAGAAGCGCGGCGCGGCGGATGCGGAGCTCACCTGGACCGACTCCGTGCTGGATCCCGACGTGCTGACCATCGGTTTCGCCCGGCGCGTGCCGACCTACAAGCGCCTCACCCTCATGCTGCGGAACCCTGCCCGGCTGAAGGCCCTGCTCCTGCACCCCGACCACCCCATCCAGCTGGTCATCGCCGGCAAGTCGCACCCCGCCGACGAGCAGGGCAAGCGCATGATCCAGGACCTCGTCCGGTTCACCGACGATCCCGAGGTGCGCCACCGCATCGTCTTCCTGCCGAACTACGACATCGCGATGGCCCGGACCCTCTTCCCCGGCTGCGACGTCTGGCTGAACAACCCGCTGCGTCCGCTCGAGGCATGCGGCACGTCGGGCATGAAGGCCGCCATCAACGGCGGGCTGAACCTTTCCGTCCTCGACGGCTGGTGGGACGAGATGTACGACGGCGACAACGGCTGGGCCATCCCGACCGCCAACAACGGCGCCTCCGCCGACGAGCGCGACGACATCGAGGCCGCCGCCCTGTACGACCTCCTCGAGACCCAGGTGGGACCGCGCTTCTACTCGCTCGTCCCCGCCGAGGGAGCGGGAGCGGCGGGGCCGTCCGAGCCCTCCCGCGACGGCGTGCCGCATGCGTGGATCGCGATGATCAAGCACACCATGGCCACCCTCGGGCCGGCCGTGTCCGCGGAACGCATGCTGCAGGACTACGTGGAGAAGCTGTACCGGCCGGCCTGGCGGGCGGGGCAGGAAGCCTCCGCCGACCAGTTCTCGCTCGCGAAGCGGACCGCTGCCTGGCGCTCGCGCATCCAGGGCAGCTGGCCCGCGGTGCAGGTGGAGCACGTCGATTCGACGGGCGTGTCCGAGGACCCGCAGATCGGTGATTCCCTCACCGTCAACGCGTACGTCTCGCTCGGTGGGCTCGACCCCGACGACGTTGCGGTCGAGGTGGCCTACGGCCGTGCACTGGACAGCGACGAGCTGAGCGAGGTGACGGTCGAGGACCTCGACGTCGCCGAGAACCTCGGCAGCGGACGCTACCTGTTCACGGGTGGGATCCGGATCGACCACTCCGGGTCCTTCGGCTACACCGTGCGGGTGCTGCCCAAGCACGCGACCCTGGCCACGAAGGCGGAGCTGGGGCTCGTCGTCAACGCCTGACCCGTCCGGCCGACCGGCAGGAATAATGAAGCCCGGGACCTCTGGTCCCGGGCTTCATCATTCTCACGAGCGTCGTCAGGTGTTCCGTCGGGTCCCGACGGGTGTCCGCCGGTGATCAGCAGCGGTAGATGCGGACCGAATCGGCGGCGACGACATCGGCCTCGCCCGAGCGCAGCCGGCCGTCGACACCGCCACCGAAACCGGGACCGGGACCGGAACCACCATCGGCCCCGTCGCCGTGCGCCCGGGGGTCACCGCCACCGGCGGAGTCGAAGGTACGGCTGAACCAGCGCGGCTGCTCCCCCTCCACGCCCTGGCCCTGCAGGATCCAGGCCGACGGCAGGTGGATGCGCGCCGGCTCGAGCGACCCGTTGATGACCACCAGGCCGTTGATCGTGCCGCCCGCCGATCCGAGGAGGAGCTGCACGGTCCGGGTGGAGGGGTCGTTCCACTCGTGCGGCGTCATCGTCAGTCCGGCGGCGTTGAACCACAGCAGTGTCGACTGGTCGCCCCGCGACGGGAACGTCGGGGGCTGGCAGGCCAGGAAGTCCCGCCGGATGGCGAGCAGGGTCCGGGTGGCGTCCAGCATGCGGCGGGAGGCGGCGTCGTCGGGCCAGTGCACCCACGCGAGCTCCGTGTCCTGGCAGTACGCGTTGTTGTTGCCGCCCTGTGTCCGTCCGAACTCGTCGCCGGCGGTGAGCATCGGCACCCCGAGGGAGATGAGCAGCGACGCCATGATGTTGCGGGCGCTGCGCTCACGGGCTGCGAGGATGCCCTCGTCCTCCGTGCGTCCCTCCGCACCGTGGTTGTAGCTGCGGTTGTCGTTGTGGCCGTCCCGATTGCCCTCGCCGTTGGCTTCGTTGTGCTTGCGCTCGTAGGCCGTCAGGTCGGCGAGCGTGAAGCCGTCGTGCGCGGTCACGAAGTTCACGGACGCGAGGGGACTCCGGCCGGACGCACCGAAGGTGTCGGCCGATCCGGCGAGGCACCCTGCGAGCCGTCCGGGTGAGGAGGCCGCTCCGCCGCCCGTCAGGGACGCGATGTCCCGCAGCCAGAAGTCGCGGACCGTGTCCCGGAAGCCGTCGTTCCAGTCCGCCCAGCCGACCGGGAAGCGCCCGGTCTGCCAGCCGTCGGGCCCGATGTCCCAGGGCTCGGTGATCAGTTTCGTCCCGCGCAGCACCTTCGACGCCCCCGCGGCGACGAGGAAGGGATGGCGAGGGGTGAAGGCGTTGCGCTCGTCCCGGGCGAGGGTGACCGCGAGGTCGAACCGGAAGCCGTCGATACGGCACTCTTCCGCCCAGTACCGCAGCGAGTCGAGGGCGAACTCGACGACGCGCGGTTGGGAGAAGTCGAGGGTGTTCCCGCAGCCGGTGGTGTCCAGGTAGCGTCCGGCGTCGTCGTGCCGGTAGTAGTCGCGGTCCCCGAGACCGCGCCAGCACAGGGCGGGCCGGTGCTGCTCGCCCTCCGCGGTGTGGTTGTAGACGACGTCGAGGATGACCTCGAGGCCGCCCTCGTGGAGCGCCTTCACCATGCCCTTGAACTCGTCGAGCACGGCTGCGGGTCCGGCGGCCCGGGCCGCTTCCGTCGCGTAGTCGGTGTGCGCGGCGAAGAAGCCCAGGGTGTTGTAGCCCCAGTAGTTGCTGAGCCCGAGCGGCTCGAGGTGCGGCTCGTCGATGTGGAAGTGCACCGGCAGGAGTTCGACGGCGGTGACCCCGAGCTCGCGCAGATAGGTGACCATCGCCGGATGGGCGAGCCCGGCGTAGGTGCCGCGGAGTTCCTCGGGGACGTCGGGATGCAGCTTCGTGAGGCCCTTGACGTGCGCCTCGTAGACGACGGTGTCCCGCCAGGCCGTGCCCGGGCGCTCACTCGCACCCCAGTCGAACTCGTGCTCGAGGAACACCGAGTAGTAGGCTCGCGAGCCGGCTTCCCCGGCCGTGTCGGTGCCGGGCGCCGCGACGGTGTCGGGCGCCGCGACGGTGTCGATCGTCTCGATGGCCCGCCCGTAGGGATCGAGGAGCAGCTGGGCCTCGCCGATGGCGCCGGGCAGGTCCTCGCCCGTGGGCCAGAACGCGTACAGGGCACCCGGGTCCACGGGCCCCACCACACCGTGGTGCACGCCGCCGTCGAGCCCCACCAGGGTCTCGGACGTCCACGAACCGTCGCCACGGCGCCAGTGCACGTCCATGGACGGGATGCCGGGGGCCCAGACGGCCGCGTTGGCGTGGGCGTCACGCTGCTCCCCCCGCCTGATCGCGTGGAGCCCGAGGGGGAACTCGCGGGAGGCGCGCGGAAGCTGCTGTGCCAGCTGGGTCATCGTCGTGCGATCAGGACGAACGCTGGCGTGACACCTCGTACAGCGTGATGCCCACCGCCATCGACGCGTTGAGCGACTCCATGGCGGAATCGATGGGGATGGAGACGATCTGGTCGCAGTTCTCGCGCACGAGGCGCGAGAGGCCCTTTCCCTCTGACCCGACGACGATGCAGATCGGGTCGCGGCCGAGGGACAGCTGGGGCAGGGACACGTCGCCGTCGCCGTCGAGGCCCAGGACGAAGATGCCCTTGCCCTTCATGCTCTTCAGGGCGGAGTTCAGGTTGCCGACGCGCGCGACCGGCACGCGCACCGCGGCCCCCGCGCTCGTCTTCCACGCCGATGCGGTCACACCGACCGAGCGGCGTTCGGGGACGATGACCCCGTGGCTGCTGAAGGCGGAGGCGGAACGGATGATCGCGCCGAGGTTCCGGGGATCGGTGATGCCGTCGAGGGCCACGAACAGCGGCGCGTTCCCGATGTGTCCGCGGCGGTACTTCTCGATGGTCTCGTCCACCAGGTCGAGGGCGTCGGCGTACTCGTAGGGCGGGATCTGCAGCATGAGGCCCTGGTGCACAGCGCCGTCGGTCATGCGGTCGAGCTCCGGCTTGCCGGTCTCCATCACCGGGATCCCCCGCTCGGCGGCCATCTTCAGCGAGTCCCGGACGCGGTCGTCCATCTCGATCCGGATGGCGACGTGGAGAGCCTTCGCGGGGATGCCGGCACGCAGCGCCTCGACCACCGAGTTGCGACCGGTGACGGCCTCTTCGGCCGCCTTGCCCTTGGTCCGACCGGTCCCGGCGCCCTTGCCGCCCGCGCGCTTGGCAGCGGACCGCTCGGCGAGCTCCTTGCTCTTGTACGCCTTGTGGTACGGGCGGTCCTCCGCCTTCGGCGTGGGGCCCTTGCCCTCGAGCGACTTGCGTCCGTGTCCGCCGGTGCCGACGGAAGGGCCCTTTTTCGACTTGCGCACCGCGCCTGGACGTCCGTGACTGACCATGGAACAACACCTTTATATAGAGGAAGAATCGCCTCCAGTTTACGGGGCGGCGGCGCCATCCCTCTGCACGCGGCCGGGCGGTGGTCGCGGCTCCGGCGCGAGGGGCCCCGGGACGGCGGCCCCGGCTCCGCCGGCAATCCTCCGGTCAAGCCTCCGGTCGGTCCTCCGCCAGGGACCAGCGCGCCCCGTCCGCGGTGTCCTCCAGGACGATCCCGGCGCTCGAGAGCGCCTCGCGGACGGCGTCCGCTCGCGCCCAGTCCCGCGCCGACCGGGCATCCACGCGTTCCGCGATGCGGTCCCCGACGAGCGCGTCGAGGGCTTTCGCGAGCGCGGCGTCCGCCCCGCCCGCGCGGACGTCCCCGGCGTCGTCGAGCCCGAGCACCCCGGTCATGGCGACGACGGCGGAGAGGGCCGCTCCCACCGCGGCGTCATCACCCGAGGCCAGCGCGGTGTTGCCGCTGCGCACGGTCGTGTGGAGGACCGCGAGTGCCTGCGGCACGTTGAGGTCGTCATCCATGGCGTCGGCGAAGGCCGCGGGCAGGTCCGCCGCCCGGACCTGCTGCACGGCGGGCACGCCGACCCGGGCCGAGGCCTTGCCGATGAATCCGTCGATCCTGGCGACCGCCGCGGCAGCCTCCTGCAGCGACGTCTCGCGGTAGTCCAGGACGGAGCGGTAGTGAGCCTGCCCGAGGTAGTAGCGCACCACCCGGGGGCCCGCTGCGTCGATCATCTCCTGCGGGCTCACGGTGTTGCCGAGGGACTTGGACATCTTCTCCCCCTCGAAGGTGACCATCCCGTTGTGCATCCAGAACCGGGCGAAGGCGTGCCCCGCGGCCTGCGACTGGGCCATCTCGTTCTCGTGGTGGGGGAAGCGGAGGTCCAGTCCGCCGCCGTGGATGTCGAATTCCGTGCCGAGGTACTTCGTGACCATGCTGGAGCACTCGAGGTGCCAGCCGGGCCGCCCCGTCCCCCACGGACTGGCCCAGGACGCCGTCACCGGATCCGACTCCTTGGCGCCCTTCCACAGCGCGAAGTCACGCGGATCCCGCTTGCCGCGCGGATCGGCGTCGGGCGCGGCCTGCATCTCGTCGATGTCCTGGCGCGTGAGGCTGCCGTAGGCGGGCCAGGAGCGGACGTCGAAGTAGACGTCCCCCGATCCGTCCGGCGCCGGGTAGGCATGGCCGCGGTCGATCAGGAGCTGGATCAGCGCATGCATCTCGGGGATGTGACCCGTGGCGCGTGGCTCGTAGGTCGGCGGGCGGACACCGAGTGCGGCGTAGGAACGCTGGAACTCCTGCTCGAAGCGGTAGGCCAGGGCCCACCACGGCTCGTCCTGGACGACGGCCGGATCGGCGTCGGCAGCGCCCTCGCGGAAGGAATCCCGGGACTTGGCGAGGATCTTGTCGTCGATGTCCGTCACGTTCCGGACCACGGTGACGCGCAGGCCGCGGGCCTCGAGCCACCGGGTGAGCTGGTCGAAGGCAATCGCGGACCGCACGTGCCCCACGTGCGGCATGCCCTGCACGGTGGCACCGCAGTAGTAGAGGCTCGCCCTGCCCGGTTCGAGGGGTTCGAAGGGGCGCACCTCGGCGCGGGCGGTGTCATGGAATCGCAGGCTCACCGGTCCAGATTACCCGCCGGACCCCTCAGGCCCCCGCGGTGTCGCCGGACGCCCTACCACCGGACCGCACGACGACGGCGGTCGCGATCGCGGCGATCCCCTCGCCCCGTCCGGTGAGGCCGAGCCCGTCGGTGGTGGTCGCCGAGATGCTGACCGGCGCCTGCGCGGCGTCGGACATGGCCGCTTCCGCCTCGGCGCGGCGCGGCGCGAACTTCGGCCGGTTGCCGACGAGCTGCACGGCGATGTTGCCGATGTCGAAGCCCGCCGCCCGCACGATCCGCGCGGCCTCGGAGAGCAGCGCATGACCGGAGGCACCGGCGTACTCGGGCCGGTCCGTGCCGAAGTGGCTGCCGAGGTCACCGACGCCCGCCGCCGAGAACAGGGCGTCGGCAGCCGCGTGCGCCACGACGTCGCCGTCGGAGTGGCCGCTCAGCCCCCGCTCCCCCTCCCAGAGCAGGCCGGCGACCCACAGCGGCGCCGGCGAGTCCTCGGGGGCGAATGCGTGGACATCCACGCCGATGCCGGTGCGGGGAAGGTGGAGGTGCTCACTCAGGTACATCGGTACTCCTCCCGGATGGTGAAGGGTCTGCCGCGCCGCGCCCGTCACGCCTGAGCGCCAGGACGGCCTCGGCCACGGTGAGGTCCAGGGGGGTGGTCACCTTGAACGCGAGGGGGTCGCCGTCGACCACGCGGACCGGCACGCCGAGTGCCTCCATGAGCATGGCGTCGTCCGTGATGCCCGGATCCGCCGCGGCGGCACCGCCGTGAGCCGAGCGCAGGGAAGCGGCGTCGAAACCCTGCGGCGTCTGCACCGCGCGCAGGCCGGCGCGATCGGGGGTGGACTCGACGACGTCCGCGCGGACGACCTTGACGGTGTCCGCCACCGGCACCACGGGGATCACGGCGGGGGCCCCCGCGCGGACCGCGGCCGCGACGCGCCGGAAGACCGCAGGAGGAGTGAGGGCGCGGGCGGCGTCGTGCACCAGCACGATCTTTGCCGCCGGCGGGAGAGCAGCCAGTCCCGCGCGGACGGAGGCGACCCGCGACGCGCCGCCTGAGACAGAGGTGATGTGGCAGCCCTGCGGTGCGGCTCCGGCTGCGGCCTCGACGACGGCGGCCAGCACGGCGTCCCCGGGCGGCAGGACCACCACCACGGCGGCTGCCACGCCCGAGGCGGACACGGCGTCCAGTGCGTGCTCGAGCAGCGTGCGCCCACCGCACAGCACGCGAGCTTTCGGGATGCCGTGTCCGAGGCGCTGACCGGTCCCTGCGGCGACGACGATCAGGCCGACGACGGGCGGGGCGGGCTGCTGCAGGTTCGGTGGCACTCCGTCACCCTATGACAGGGCAAAGAAAAAGAGGGACCCGGGGGTCCCTCTTCGACGATCGGTCCCGCTCCTAGGAGGCGAGAACCTCGTCGAGGACGCTGGCGGCCTTCTCTTCATCGGTCTTCTCCGCGAGTGCGAGCTCGGAGATCAGGATCTGACGCGCTTTCGCGAGCATCCTCTTCTCACCGGCCGACAGTCCGCGGTCGTGGTCGCGACGCCAGAGGTCCCGGACGACTTCGGCGACCTTGATGACGTCGCCGGAGGCGAGCTTCTCGAGGTTCGCCTTGTACCGGCGCGACCAGTTGGTCGGCTCTTCCGTGAATTCGGCACGCAGGACATCGAACACATGCTCGAGGCCTTCCTTGCCCACCACGTCGCGGACCCCTACGAGGTCGACGTTCTCTGCTGGTACTTCTATGGTCAGATCACCCTGTGCCACCTTGAGCTTGAGATACATCTTCTCTTCGCCCTTGATGACGCGCATCTTGATCTCCTCGATCTTCGCTGCGCCGTGGTGAGGGTAAACAACTGTTTCGCCAACCTCAAAAACCATGTGGACTTTCCCCTTTCCCGCCAGTCAGTTTATCACGGCAACGACACGCCGATGCCGCGTTTTCGCAGGTCAGACGGCTTGAACAGGGCGAATTGACTATCATTCGCCTCTTGACGGAAGAGGCTTTTGGTGATCGTGCAGCATTCGGGCGGCCGCAACGGACACCACGGTCGATGCCCGTAGCCGATAGTCTGTCCTGTAGGTCCGCATCGGATTCCGTCCCTGTCCCACCTGTTGAGCCCCCAGGAGTTTGTGCTGTGAAGAGTGCACCGAAGAACCGAGTGCAGCGGTCCGTCGCTGCCGGCGCCGTGTTGCTGATGCTGGGGGTCTCCGGCTGCAGCTTCACCGCTGAGCAGTCGACGACGACGCAGTACGCCGCATCGGACGGCATCGTGAAGGACATCGGACCCGTGCTCATGCGCAACATCCTGATCGTCGGCCGCGATGACGAGACGGCCGGCCGCCTCGTGGGCACCATCTTCAATTCGAGCGACGACCCCGTGGACCTCTCGATCAGCGCGGGCGGTGCGTCCACGAGCTTCACGATCGAGGGCCAGGGCCAGATCAAGCTCGAGGACGAGACCTCCGACGACGCCTCGCTCGAGGGTGTCGATGACATCCCGGGCTCCCTCGTCGACGTCGACTTCGAGGTGAACGGCGATCAGGCGACATTCGAGGTACCCGTTCTCGACGGGACGCTCGAGGAGTACCGCGAGTTCGTCCCCGGCGGCTACACGCCGCGCCCGAGCGAGCCGGCGGCCACCGAGGAAGCGGCCGAGGGCGAGTAGGCGGACCCTGCCGAAGACACTGCTGCCCGCCTCCGGACCATCGGAGGCGGGCAGTTCTGCGTCGTGCCCCCTCAGGGCTCGTACTTGTACCCGAGTCCCCTGACGGTGATGAGGTAGCGCGGATTCGAGGGGTCGGGCTCCACCTTCCCGCGCAGGCGCTTCACGTGCACGTCGAGAGTCTTCGTGTCCCCGACGTAGTCGGAGCCCCACACGCGATCGATCAGCTGGCCACGGGTGAGCACCCGGCCGGAGTTGCGCAGCAGCATCTCGAGGAGCTCGAACTCCTTGAGCGGCAGCGCCACCTGCTCGCCGTCGACGCTCACCACATGCCGCTCGATATCCATCCGGACAGGGCCGGCCTGGATGGTGTTCGAGATCAGTTCCTCGGGTTCACCCTGCCGCCGCAGGACCGCACGGATGCGGGCGACCAGCTCGCGGGAGGAGTAGGGCTTGGTGACGTAGTCATCGGCACCGAGCTCCAGCCCCACCACCTTGTCGATCTCGGCGTCTTTCGCGGTCAGCATGATGACCGGGACGCTGGAGCGCTGGCGCAGCTGGCGGCAGACCTCCGTCCCGGACAGCCCCGGCAGCTGGAGGTCCAGCAGCACGAGGTCGGCGCCCGAGCGGTCGAACTCGGTGATGGCGTCGAGGCCGTTGTCAACGACGGACACCTCGAAGCCCTCCTTGCCCAGGAGATAGGACAGCGGGTCGCTGAAGGACTCCTCGTCCTCGACGATCAGAATGCGGCTCAAGCCTTGACTCCCTGCTCATGGGCAGCGGCGCTGCCCCTCTTGCCCGACTTCGTGTCGGAAACCTGTACGCCCGGGGCATCGGTGCCCGACGCCGTCCCGTGGCCCGGTGCACCGCCGTCCTCCGAGGCGACCTCCATCTCGGGCAGCCTGACGGTGAACGTGCTGCCCTGGCCGGCCTGGGACCACACGGTGACTTCTCCGCCATGGTTCGCGACCACGTGCTTCACGATGCTCAGGCCGAGCCCGGTCCCTCCGGTCTGGCGGGACCGGGCGGCGTCGATCCGGTAGAAACGCTCGAAGATGCGCTCCTGCTCCTCGGGCGTGATGCCCGCGCCCTGGTCCGTGACCGAGACCTGCACCAGTCCGTCGCGCGACCGCACTCCCACGCCGACCCGCGTGCCCTCGGGCGAGTAGCGGATGGCGTTGTCGATCAGGTTGCGGAACGCCGTCATCAGCAGGTCGCGGTCGCCGTACACGGGCGCCCGGACGGTCCCGCCGACGACGATGTCGATCTGCTTGCTCTCCGCGGGCAGCTTGTTGCGGTCCACCGCCTCGGCGATCACCGCATTCACGTCCACGGGCTTGCCGCGGCGGACGACGTCGGCGCCCTGCAGGCGGGAGAGTTCGATGATGTCCTGGACAAGCGCGGAGAGCCGGCCGGACTCCTTGTGCATGCGCTGCGCGAACCGGCGCACGGCGACCTCGTCCTCGGCGGCGTCGTCGATCGCCTCGGCGAGCAGCGAGATGGCACCGACGGGGGTCTTCAGCTCGTGGGAGACGTTCGCGACGAAGTCGTTGCGGATCTCCTCGCTGCGGGTGATCTCCGTCCGGTCATCGGCGAGGATCAGGATGTACTCCGCACCGAGGGCCGCGACGCGCACCTGGACCACGATCGTCCCCTGCCCCAGCGGACCCCGCGGGAGCTCGAGCTGCTCCTGCTCGATCACGCCGTCGCGCCGCACCCTGGAGGTGAGGTCCAGCAGCTCCGAATGCACCACGGTGTGCCCGCGGACCAGGCCGAAGGCGTAGGCGGCGGGACTGGCCCGGACGACGCCGTCGATCGCGTCCACGATGACGTAGGCGCGGCCGATGATGGAGAGGACCTCGGCGGCGCCGTCGGGCAGCGAGGGCTCGTCCTCGTAGAGCAGCCTGAGCCGCTGGGCCTCGCTCGCACGGAAGGCCGCCATGCCGCTCACGCCGAGGGCGAGGCCGACCAGCCCGGCCACGAGCGTCAGGAGAAGGGGGTCCACGGACACAGCTTATGCCGTCCACTTTCCGGGCCGGCCTCATCCGGTGGCAATGGCTGAGGGGTTCAACTAACGTTCACACAATGCGGGGAAACAGTTCACCGACGGCTGGAAGGCTCGTCGGCAGAACTGTGGACACGGTTGCAGTGCAAACTTCCAGGGAGGGACCCCTACGTGCGTAAGGTTTTTCAGGCCGAGCTCCACCAGATCGGCGAGGAGCTGATCGAGATCTCGCAACTGGTGTCCGAGGCCATCCGGAAGGCCAACAGCGCCTTCCAGGGAGCGGACACCGAACTGGCCCAGGAGGTCATCGCGGCGGACGCGCGGATCGACTTCCTGCAGAACGATCTCGACGAGCGCGCGATCGACATCCTGGCCCTCCAGGGGCCCGTGGCGTCCGATCTCCGCATGATCGTGGGAGCCCTGCGCATGAGCGCCTCCCTGGAGCGCATGGGTGACCTCGCCCGCCACGTGGCGCAGCTCGCCCGCCTGCGGTTCCCCGCGAACGTCATCCCCGAGAGCATCCGCGCCACCTTCGACGAGCTCGCCGACCTCGACGTGCAGATCGCGGGCAAGGTCACCGAGCTGCTCGAGACGCGGAACCTGGAGTTGAGCAACGAGATCAACGCGGCCAACGCGCGCGTCAACGAGCTGCACGCGAGCGTCTTCCGCGCCGTGGCTGCCGAGGACTGGGCCGAGAGCGCGCCCACCACCGTGGACGTCACCCTCGCCAGCCGCTACTACGAGCGCTTCGCCGACCACGGTGTCTCGGTGGCGCGGAAGGTCACCTACCTGGTCACCGGCGAATGGCAGCCGAGCGCTCCGCTGACCTGATCTGCGCCCGGCATGACAGGACGACGGCGGCCCCCGCGGGGACCGCCGTCGTTCTGGTTCTGCGACGACCGGTGGAAGTCGCGCTCCCCGCGGCTAGTGCTTGCCCTGGTTCGCGACGGCTTCGATGGAGGCAGCGGCCGCGTCGGCGTCGAGGTAGGTACCACCGGCCTTGACCGGCGTGAGGTCGTCGTCCAGCTCGTACACCAGCGGGATCCCCGTAGGGATGTTGAGCGCTGCGATGTCCTTGTCACTGATGCCGTCGAGGTGCTTCACGAGGGCACGCAGCGAGTTGCCGTGCGCCGCGATCAGGACGGTCTTCCCGGCCCGGATGTCGACGGTGATGTCGGACTCCCAGTACGGCAGGAAGCGGTCGAGGACGTCCTTCAGGCATTCGGTGCGCGGGACGTCCTCGCCGAGGTCGGCATAGCGGGGATCGCCGACCTGCGAGTACTCGCTGGAGTCCTCGAGCGCGGGCGGCGGGGTGTCGTAGGACCGGCGCCACTCCATGAACTGCTCCTCACCGAATTCGGCGAGCGTCTGGGCCTTGTCCTTGCCCTGCAGTGCGCCGTAGTGGCGCTCGTTCAGACGCCAGTTGCGCTTGACGTCGATCCAGCTGCGGTCGGCTGCCTCGAGCGCGAGGTTGGCGGTGATGATGGCGCGCTTCTGCCGGGACGTGTAGACGATGTCCGGGAGGATACCGGCCTCTGTCAGCAGGTGGCCGCCGCGGGTGGCCTCCTCGCGTCCCTTCTCCGTGAGGGCGACGTCCACCCACCCGGTGAAGAGGTTCTTCTCGTTCCATTCGCTCTGCCCGTGGCGCAGCAGGATCAGTGTGTAGGTCATGGCTCCTAGTCTGCCGTATCCATGTCAGGCGGGTCATGCCGGGAGCGGCCTGTTCCGCGAGTGTTAAGCCTGTGGCCTAGCCTTGACGGGTGCCACCGAGACGACCGCCGACCAGACCCCTCGGGACCATCACGCGCGGCACCACGAACCCCAACCGCCTGCGCCGGGTGGACCGCTGGCTCGCCGGCCCGCAGTCCTTCCGCCTGCGCCGGGCCGCCGATCCGCTCGTCGTCGATCTCGGCTACGGGGCTGCTCCGGTGACGGCCGTCGAGCTCTTCGCACGCCTGCGGGCGGTGCGCGACGACGTCGAGGTGGTGGGCGTCGAGATCGATCCGGCGCGGGTGGCGGCGGCGGAACCGCTCGCGCGGCCGGGACTCAGCTTCCGGCAGGGCGGTTTCGAGCTGCCCCTCGACGGACGCCGACCCGTCGTGGTGCGGGCCTTCAACGTGCTGCGCCAGTACGGGGAGGACGAGTATGCAGCCTACTGGGACGAGGTGCGGGGCCGGCTCGCTCCGGGAGGACTCCTCGTCGACGGTACGTGCGACGAGATCGGCCGGCGCGCCACCTGGGCCGCGGTCGGGGCCGACGGACCGAGCTCGCTGAGCATCTCGCTCCGGTTCGGTGCCTTCACCCTGCCCTCGGACGTCGCCGAGCGCCTCCCGAAGGCGCTGATCCACCGGAATGTCGAGGGCGAGCGGGTGCACGCCTACCTGCGGGCGCTCGACAAGGCGTGGCTCGACGCGGCGGCGCTCGCGTCCTTCGGTCAGGCCCAGCGGTGGCGGACCATGTGCGCATCCCTGAAGAGCGCGGGCTGGCCGCTGGTGGATGGTCCGGCGCGCTGGCGCCTGGGCGAGGTCACCGTGGCGTGGGACGCCGTCGCACCCCGCTGAGACGGACGGTGGACAGGATGCCCTATGCGCTCGGCCTTCCGGCCGGGAGACGCGCTTTGATCAGGGGAGGCGGATCCCTACCAGGGGCCGTAGGGGCCGGAGTTGCCGCCGCGCCCGGAGGTCTGGCTGACAGCGGGCTTGACGTCCGCCAGGTACACGCACGCTGCGATGATCGCGACCAGCTGGAAGAGGTTGAAGCCCCCACGGCCGCCCAGGGCGGAGAGGAGACCGACCACGACGGCGCCACCGGTCAGGGCAAGCCAGAAGCCCTTGGTGCGCTTGAAGGCGGCCTCGAAGGCCGTGCCGGGACGACGCACGCAGTCGGAGAGGGCCCACACCTCGATGCCCAGGGCGACGAAGCCGAGCGCGAGGTACAGGAAGTACTGGGTCTGGAGTACGAGGTCCACGTCCTCAGCTTAGCGGGCCGCCCCGTCCGTGGCGCACCGGCGACACCGACCGACACCGTCGCGCGGCGCGACCCGACGGACACCCGCTATATCGTCATCGTCGCGTGGTGCGGACCCGATGACGGCCGGTCCGGTCAGAGGCCGCCGTCACGCCCGCCCGTGGCCCGGCGGAGCGCCTGGTCGAGGTCGGCCCACAGGTCCTCGGGGTTCTCGATGCCGACGGACAGCCGGACGAGGGCCTCGGGCACGGTCGCCGGCTCGGCGGGCTGGCGACGGCGGCGCTCCACGAGAGACTCCACGCCACCGAGGGAGGTCGCCGGGAGCCAGAGCCGCACCGCCTCGACCACGGCGTCCGCGGTGGCGACGTCGTCGAGCTCGATGCTGACGATCCCCCCGAAGCCGTTGAACTGGGCGGCGGCACGCTCGTGTCCGGGATCCGAGGCGAGACCGGGATAGCGCACGCGGCGGACGGCCGGGTGGTCGGCGAGGTGAAGCGCGAGGAAGGCCGCCGTCGCCTGGCTCCGCTCCATGCGCAGGGCGAGCGTCCGGAGTCCGCGGAGGGCCAGCCAGACCTCGAACGGCCCGGCGATCGCCCCGTGGAGGGTGCGATGCGCCAGCAACCTCGCGCGCAGCGCCGGGTCGGATGTGGCGAGCGCCCCGAGGACGACGTCGGAGTGACCCGCCAGCCACTTGGTCACCGAGTGCAGGACGACGTCGACCCCCGCTTCCAGCGGCCGGTGCACCATGGGTGTGTTGAAGGTGTTGTCCGCGACCACGAGGGCGCCGCGGGCGTGCGCCGCGTCCGTCAGGACGGCCAGCTCCGCGACCTCGAGCATGGGGTTGGTGGGACTCTCGAGCCACACCATGACCTGTCCGGCATCGAAGCGGTGCGCGAGCGCGTCGAGCGTACCGAGCACCGCGTCCGTATCCGCGATGTCCACCGTCAGCAGCTCGAAGCGGCCCTGTGCCGCGAGGTCGCCGGCGAGGCTGATGGAGCCGGCATAGGCGTGCCGCGGCATGACGACAGCTCCCCCGGTCGGCACGAGGGAGAGGGCTGCGGCAGCCGCGCCCAGTCCGGAGCCGAACACGAGGGCCGGCAGGTCGGCTCCCTCGAGCGCCCCCAGGGCCTCCTCGAACGGGTCCCACGTCGGGTTGGAGCCCCGGGCATAGATGCGGTCGCCGAGTTGCGGCGCCCGGGTCTCGTGGTAGGTCGTGGAGAGGACGATCGGCGCGTTGACGGGTGCGTCGTGCTCCCGCGGCGGTCGTCCCGCCGCGACGGTCAGGGTGTCCGGGGCGAGGCCGGAGTGGTCGGTGGCCATGGACCCGAGCCTAGCGCCGCTCCGGTTCCCCCCGGCAAGTGTTACCCCGCCCGGAGGGTCGGCGGCACTCGGTAGGCTTGGCGCGTGACCTATCCCCTCCCGCACGGCCTGCCCGGCCTCTTCGTCGCATTCGAGGGCGGCGACGGCGCCGGCAAGTCGACGCAGGCCTCGCTCCTCTGCAGGGCGCTCGAGGAGAGCGGCCGGACCGTGGTCCGGACCCGCGAGCCCGGCGGCACCCCGATCGGGGAGGAACTGCGCTCGCTGGTGCTCGAGCACGGCCACGGGGACATCGATGCGCGGACCGAAGCGCTCATGTTCGCCGCATCCCGCGCCGCCCACGTGCAGCAGGTGATCGTGCCCGCCCTGGGCCGCGGCGACGTCGTCGTCTGCGACCGCTACATCGATTCCTCCGTCGCGTACCAGGGCGTGGGCCGGGGCATCGGCGCCGCTTCCGTCCTGGACCTGAATCTCTGGGCCACCGATGGCCTCCGCCCCGACCTCACGGTCCTCCTCGACGTGGACCCCGCGGAGGGACGCAGCCGGCGCACCGCCGGGACCGTCGCCGAGGACCGACTCGAGTCGGAGCCCGACGGCTTCCACGCCGCCATCCGCGACGCGTTCCTCGACCTCGCCCGCCAGGATCCCGGACGCTACCTGGTGCTGGCCGCCGCGGCTCCACCCCCGGACCTGCACGCGGCGGTCCTCGTTGCCCTCACCCGGGTGGCGGCGTGACCGCCGTGGCACACGCTCTGCCCTCGACCGGGGTCTGGGCGGAGCTGCGCGGCCAGGAACAGGTGGTGGAGCAGCTCCGCCGTGCCGCGCAGTCCGGAGCGCCCACGCACGCCTGGCTCTTCACCGGACCGCCCGGCTCCGGGCGCTCGAACGCGGCACGGGCCTTCGCCGCCGCTCTCCTCTGCGACCGGGACCTGTTGACCGAACGGGGGTGCGGCACCTGCAAGGCGTGCCGCACCGTCCTGTCCGGGGCGCACGCCGACCTCACCAACGTCACCACGGAGAAGGTGACCATCAGCATCGACGAGGCCCGCGAACTCGTCCGGAAGGCGCAGGACAAGCCCTCCACCGGACGGTGGCGGATCATCATCGTCGAGGACGCCGACCGCATGCAGGAGCGCAGCACCAACGTGCTCCTCAAGGCCATCGAGGAGCCGCCGCCGCGCACCATCTGGCTGCTGTGCGCGCCGAGTCCGGGCGACGTGCTCGTCACCATCCGCTCACGCTGCCGTTCCGTGGGCCTCCGGCTCCCACCCGTGCAGGACGTCGCGGAGTTGCTCGTGGCCCGTGACGGGATCGATCCCGTGATCGCCGAGGCAGCCGCACGGGCCGCGCAGAGCCATATCGGGGTCGCGAAGCGGCTCGCCACGGACGATGGGGCGCGCGAGCGCCGCAACCAGATCGTCCGCCTGCCGTTGACGCTGCGCTCGGTCTCCGGTGCCATGCGGGCCGCCGCGGACCTCGTGCGCCTCGCCGAGGCGGAGGCGCAGAGCTCCTTCGAACAGCGTGACGCCGAGGAGCGCGCGTCGCTCCTCGCGACCCTCGGCGCTCCCGAATCAGGAACGCTTCCGCCCTCCATGCGCGCACAGATCCGGCACCTCGAGGAGGACCAGACGCGGCGGGCGAAGCGCTCGAAGAACGACTACTTCGACCGGGCCCTCACAGACCTCATCTCGTTCTACCGCGACGTCCTGATGCTGCAGGTCTCCAGCGGGCAGATGCTCGTCAACGAGCCACTGCGCCCGGAACTCGAGGACTTCGCCCGGCGTGAGGGCCCCGAGGACACCCTCCAGCGACTCGAGGCGATCAACGAGGTGCGCACGCGACTGGTCAGCACGAACGTCTCGCCCCTCCTCGCCATCGAGGCCATGACGGTGAGCCTCCTGTCCCGGAAGGACCTCGACCGATGACCCAGGATCCATCCCTGACGCGGCCCGGGATCGCACCCGGGATCTCACCCGTGAGCCCGCCCGCCCGGCGTCGCCCGCCGTTCGCGCTCCTGGCCGGAGCCGCCGTCGTCCTCGGCCTGGCCGGCTGCACGCTGTCCTCCCCCGCCGAGACGTCCGCGGACGGCTCGGTCAGTGTCGAGACCGCCGATCCCGCCGCCATCGGGGACGTCCCCGAGAACCTGCGCAGCTTCTACGAGCAGGAGGTGCGCTGGGAGGACTGCGAGGAGGAGTTCTCCTGCGCGACCATCGAGGTCCCGCTCGACTACGCGGACCCGGGACGCGCGAGCATCGACATCTCGGCCATCCGCGCGGACGCGACGGGTGACGCCCAGGGCACGCTCCTCGTCAACCCGGGTGGACCCGGGGGATCCGGCGTCGCCATCGTCCGGGACTCCCTGGACTACGTGGCGAGCGAGCGGCTGCGGGAGGACTACGACATCCTCGGCTTCGACCCCCGCGGCGTGGGCCGCTCGACCCCCGTGCGCTGCTACGATGCCGCCGAGCAGGACGCAGCCCGCCAGGAGTCCTACCCGGCCGACGCCTCGGACGACGAACTGCTCGCACTGCTGAGCGCCGACGCGAAGGAGTTCGCCGACCTCTGCGCCGAACGGACGGGCGAGGTGCTCGGCCACGTGGACACCGGGTCGGCCGCACGCGACATGGACATCCTGCGCGCCCTCGTCAGCGATCCGAAGCTGACCTATCTCGGCTTCTCCTACGGGACCCAGCTCGGTGCCACCTATGCCGGGCTCTTCCCCGGGCGCGCAGGGCGGCTGGTGCTCGACGGGGCCATCGACCCCTCGCTCAGCAACGAGGAGATCACGCTCGGCCAGGCCGACGGCTTCGAGAAGGCGGTCCGTGCCTACGTGGCGGACTGCCAGCAGCGCGCGGAGTGCCCCTACAGCGGGTCGGTGGACGACGGCGTCCGGCAGATCCAGGAGTTGTTCAGCGCCGTGGAGCGGGAGCCCATGACGGCGGACGACGGACGGCTGGTGCCGGTCTCGACCTTCGTCCAGGGCTTCATCCTCCCGCTGTACGACAACGGGAACTGGCCGACGCTCACGCAGGCCGTGACCGACGCCCTCGAGGGCGACCCCTCCGCCATGCTGTACCTGGCGGACCTGTCCGCGGAGCGACGCCCGGACGGCACCTACGCCTCGAACTCCACCGCGGCGTTCCTCGCCGTGAGCTGCCTCGACTACCCCATGACGAGCGACCCCGCGCAGATGAAGGCCGACGAGCAGCGGCTCATCGAGGCGTCGCCGACCTTCGGCCGCTTCCTGGCCTTCGGCGGCGTCACCTGTGCGCCCTGGAGGTCCCCACCCGTCGCTGAACCCGCCCCGACGGCTCCCGGCGCCGATCCGATCCTCGTCATCGGTACCACCGGCGATCCGGCGACGCCCTACGCGTGGTCCACGGCCCTCGCGGACCAGCTCGAATCCGGCGTGCACGTCACCTGGGAAGGCGAGGGCCACACCGCCTACGGCAGGTCGAACGACTGCATCCTCGATCTCGTGGACGACTACTTCATCGACGGGACGGTGCCGGCGGACGGTGCGCGGTGCTGATCGGAGGCTGCCGCACCGCCTGACTGCAGCCACTGCGGCAGCCGGCACATGGAGGGCAGGACGGCGTCGGCCCCCGCCCGGCGCAGATCCGTCTCGCTGTGGGCGCCCGTGAGGACACCGATGACCGCACCGGCGCCGGCGCGCCTTCCGGCGATCAGGTCCGACGTCGTGTCCCCCGCCACCAGGACCGACCGCACGTCCTCGATGTCGAGGGCGAGCACCGCCGTGAGGATGATGTCGGGATAGGGCCGTCCGCGGCCGGCGTCGGAGGGGCAGAGGCTGAGATCGGCGAGTCCCATCCAGCCCAGCGATGCCAGGATCATGTTCTGCGTGTGGCGTCCGAAGCCGGTGGCCAGGCAGATCTTCAGGCCCGCGTCACGCAGGGCGAGGATCGCCTCTTCGGCGCCCGGGATGGGCTGCACCCCGTGCCGGGCGAGCAGGGTGTCGTACACCTGCTCGAAGGTCCGGTTGACGTCGAGTGCCGTGGGCGTGTCGGCGAAGAGGCGCCGGAAGACGAGTTCCTTCGAGGTGCCCATGGTGCGGCGGGCATACGCCGTCATCGAGGTGAAGGCTTCCGTGCCCTGGGCGACACCGTGGGAGGTCAGGGCACGGGTGAAGGCTTCCTCCTGCAGGGCGCCCTCGTCGACGGTTGTCCCCGCCATGTCGATCACTGCGAGGGTGAATGGGCGGTCCTGCGTCATGCGGCGTCCCCTTTGCCGGCCGAGCCCGTTCCGGTCTCGGTGACGGGTGCTCCCCACGCTTCGCGACAGGACTGGCCCGCCGGAGAACGGGAAGCGGCGCAGGCGTGAACGGGAAACGAATTCGCGTCAGGATCCGCCATTTTGACCACGAGCGGGACCTGCCTATAAAGTTGTGGCTTGTGGATCGGCGCCGGGCTCAGCCCCGGACCGGGAAGCATTGCCTCCTTAGCTCAGTCGGTAGAGCGTCTCACTCGTAATGAGAAGGTCGCCAGTTCGACTCTGGCAGGAGGCTCCAGCAGAAGCCCCGGACGGTTCGCCGCCGGGGCTTTCCCGTGTCCCGAGGCTTCTCCGTGTCCCGGCGCTTCGCCGTGTCCCGGGCCTTCCCGCGTCCGCCTACGACGAGAACGACGGCGGACACCGAAGCATCCGCCGTCGTCCTCGTCCCGCCAGGAATCGGCCTGCGGGGCCTCCCCGAGGTCGATCAGCTCATGGCCGGCCCTGACTCGGAGGATGTGGTGAGCTCCCCGAGGAACCGATGGCACGTCGCGGCGCGCTCGGAGTCCTGGGCCATGACCTGCTCGAAGAACTCGGCGATGTCGTCGCGGCCGGCGTTGCGGGCATCACGGACGTACTGGCCGTAGTCATGCCCCGCCTTCAACGAGTGGTACTGCAGCGAGATCAGGTCGAACGAGACGTCGTCGAATCCGGTTTCTCCGGTAGCCATCAGGCACCTCCATGTGTGGGATGAACAGGTGCAGAAAAGGCTAGGTCGCGCTCCGTGGAGGCGGCAACGACGATCCGCGGGCCCACAGGTCTCGCCTGCGCGGGAGCGGTCTGGTAGGGGCGGGGGCGCCGCGGCGTCACGCCTGCAATCCGGAACGACGAGAGCCGCCCGGCGATGCCGGGCGGCTCTGAAGATCCTGCCGAATTCCCCGGTGGGGATCAGGCGAAGTCGGACGTCGCGGGGTCGGCTCCGATGCGACCTTCCGCACCCTTGTCGAGGGCGTTGATGGCCTCGACGTCCTCGTCCTCGAGCGTCACGTCGAGCGACTCCCAGTTCTCGATGATGCGCGACTCGGTCACCGACTTGGGGATGACCACGTTCCCGAGCGCGAGGTGCCAGGCGAGGACCACCTGGGCGGGGGTGGCGTTGCGCTTCTGCGCGATGTCCTGCAGTACGGCGTCGTCGAGCAGTCCCTTGCCGGAACCGATGGGCGACCACGACTCGTGGAGGATGCCCTTCTCGGCCTCGAACGCGCGCAGCTCCGCCTGGTTGAGGTAGGGGTGCGTCTCCACCTGGTTGATGACCGGCACCACGCCGGTGGCGTCGATGATCTCGGTGAGGGCCTCGACGGTGAAGTTCGAGACACCGATGCTCTTCACGCGACCCTGCTTCTGCAGTTCGATGAAGGCCTTCCAGGTGTCGAGGTACTTGCCCTGCTGGGGCTGCAGCCAGTGGATGAGGTAGAGGTCCAGCGTCTCGAGGCCGAGGCGCTCCATCGACGCGTCGAACGCCTTGAGCGTGCTGTCGTACCCCTGGTCCGCGTTCCACAGCTTGGTGGTGATGAACATGTCGTCGTGGCTGAGCCCCGATGCCGCGATCGCGCGGCCCACGCCGGCTTCGTTCCCGTAGATCTTCGCCGTGTCGATGTGGCGGTAGCCGGCCTTGAAGGCCTTGCCCACGACGTCCTCGGCGACGTTGTCCTCGACCTGCCATACGCCGTAGCCGAGCTGCGGGATGGTGTGGCCGTCGTTGAACGTAAGGTGTGGTGATGTAGTCATACAGGCGGGAACCACCCGCTGCGCCGGATTATTTCTGTTTCACCTGACAACTATCAGCCTGCGTGGCATGTCGCCGATCGAGGCCGGGGGCGCAGGCGGCCCGACGACGGGGGTGGATCCGCTGGACGAGACCTCCCTGCACGACGCCGCCTATCGTTACGCCTTCCGTCGCTCGCTCTCGGTGCGCCTTGCCTCGGCGGCCGCCCGCGAGGCCACCGGTCATGTCCTGCCGCCGACGCCCGGGTGGCCTGCGCTCCCGGCGTCGCCCGCGCTGACGGACGGGTACGACGACGGACGGGTCGACGTCCTGGTCGCGGCGAGGTCAGCACTGGAACGCTTCCTTCCGCCTGATTTGCCGCCCCGCATCTCGAACGATCCGGACCTGAGGTCCGCCCTGGCGGCGCTCCTGCCGGACGAGCGGGAGTTCCTCCTGCTCCGGCACTGGGACGGCCTCGAACCCGCCGAGGCCGCGCGTGCCACCGATCAGGCCGTCGACCGTCTGCGGATCGTCGAGGACGCCGTCGCGCAGCGGTTGGCCGACGGCGAGGAGCTTCCTGCAGAAGGGCTCCCACCTGCGAAAGGGCTGGGCCGTCCAGGACCGCGAGGGGAGGCGGGCGGGACCGACGGACCCGGCGCTGCGCCGGACTCCACGCTGCATCGGGCACGGTCCGGCTCTGAAGCGGCTATTGAGCGGTTGCGGCGGGCTGATCCTGCTGCGGCGGTCACCGAGGCGCAGCTCGAGGCGAGCCGAACCCGGTCCGCACCCCGGACGCCCCCGCCCGGCCCGTCCGAACACCCGGGCGTTCCACCTGCCGGACACGACCTCCGCGAGGCGTCGGAGCGTTCCGGGATCGAACCTCCCCGCCACGACGTCGGCGACGAGGACGGGCTGTTCACCGCCCGGGACATCCGCGTCGATGCCCCGCGGCCCGCAGTGCGCGGCGCCCGGGTCAGCCGGGTGCGGACCGCCGTCGGGGTGGCGTGCCTTCTCGCCCTCGTCGCGATCCTCGCCGGCGTGTTCGTTCCGCGACCACCCTCCGGTCCGTCGGAAGGCGTCGAGCGCCTGTACGGCCTGGCGGACGTCGTCGCGATCGTCTCCGACGCGGCGATCGAACCGACCCCGGTGGACGGCGACGTGCGGATCCTCCAGGCCTCCGTCGTGGTGCAGATCGTCAAGGGCGAGGCCGACGGCGACGTCCTGACCGTCGACGTGACCGGGCGGAGCACCCTCGAGCGCCCCTACAGCAGGAACTTCTTCCCGCCGCACCAGCTCCTCTTCCTGGTGCGTGACGGCGACGGTGTGCTCTCCCCGATCGAGGGGGAGGGCTCGGTGCTGACCCTCGTCGATCGGCGGACGCCCGAGGCCACGACGGTCTCCGGGAACCCTGCACCGCTGCCGCCGGAGCTGCGCGATGCCATCGACGCTTTGCCCGGGCCGGAGCTTGCCCTGTCGACGAGCGGCGTGGAACCGGGTGCGCTCGATCCGGCGGACATCGTCGGCATCCTGCCCGCCGAGGGGCGCAATGCGCAGAATCTGCCCGAGAACCAGTTGGGGACGTTCCGGATGGCCGCCGACGGCGGCAGGGCCTGCGTGTGGTTCGAGTTCAACGGCCGCTCGGTGGTGCTCCGCTGGCCCGAGGGTTTCTCCGCGTACGAGCGCGAGGAGGATCTGTCCTACCCCGACGGCGATCCGCGGGTGGGTCGGCGCGTCCTGACCGTCCTCAACGAGCGCGGCTACCCGTACGTGGACGAGAACAGGCCGACGCCGTACATCCGCGGTGTGTCCACTGGTGAACGGGCCACGTGCGGCGGCCAGGAACTCGACGTGTGGGACATCGCGGCCGGACCGGGCAGCACGCTGCTCTTCTACTGAGCCGCGGGACCATGCGCGCCGCGGGGAACGGAGCGCCTAGCGGTCGTCCGGCATCGACCGCTCGGCCTCCTCGACGTCGTCGGCCACCAGCTGGGCCCGCCGCCGGACGTTGTCGAGGCCGGCGGACGCGACGCCCCACCGTTCGCCGTCGAGCCGTGTCATCGCGGCGGCCTCCGCCGTGGTCGCGAGGGTGTTGCCAGCCCTGGAGAGCGCCCGGTGCACCTGGAGGAGCGCACCCGGGATGTCCAGTCCGGTGCTCGGGGAGGACGACTGCGCACGGACGCAGACGGACCGCACCCGCGGAAGCATCGCGCCGAGCTCGTTCGCGACGGCGACGAGCTCGTTGTAGACGTCGTCGTCCTCGATGCCCTCGAGGATCTGGTGGTAACGGTCGAGGCCACGCCGGAAGCGGTCGTGGGCGCGACGCCACACGCCCGTGCCGAGTTCGGCGTCGTCCTTCCGTCCCTGCCGCGCCGCCGCGAAGAATGCCACCCAGGCGCTACAGGTACTGGCCGGGGCCGTGGGTGTCCGGGGACGCCTGGGCCTGGCGGGCGGGCGGGGTACGGCGCGGCTCGCCGTCCTCCCCGACGACGACGCCGGGCGCGATCACCGTGCCCGGGGGGAGCTGCCGCAGCTGGAGGCGGGCGGCGAGCTGCTGGTTCGCCATCTGCTGTGCCGCGAGGGCCGTCTGGATCCCGTGGAACAGGCCCTCCAGCCAGCCGACGAGCTGCGCCTGCGCGACCCGCAGCTCCGCGTCGGTCGGAACCGAATCCGCGTCGAACGGCAGGTTGATCCGATGGAGTTCCTCGACGAGCTCGGGTGCGAGACCGTCCTCGAGCTCCCTGACCGAACGTTCGTGGATGGAGGCCAGCCGCGTGCGGCCGGCGTCGTCGAGGGGCGCACTGCGGACCTCCTCGAGGAGCTGCTTGAGCATGGTGCCGATGCGCATGACCTTCGCCGGCTCGTCGACGAGCTCGGCGAGTGTCGCGGGACGCCCGTCCTGCGACTCCTGGGCACCCTGTGCCGCATCGAGCTGCTCCGGTGTGCCGATGGTGCCCGTCTGCGGCTCGTCCGGAGTGCCCGGACCGGTCGCGGGGGCGGTCCGGAAAGGGCCTGCGGGCTGCTGTTCCGTCATGACGCTATGCTCCCACAACCGCCGGGAGCCGGGCACGTCAGATCCAGCCTTGCTCCCACGCCCTGGCCGCGGCCGCATGGCGTGACGGTGCATCCAGCTTGGCCATCGCCGAGGAGACGTAGTTGCGCACCGTCCCGGGGGCCAGATGCAGCTCTCGGGCGATCGTCTGGAGGCTCGCTCCCTGGTGCCCGTGCCGGAGGACGTCGAGCTCGCGCGCCGTCAGGGGGCAGGACTCCCCCGTGAGCGCGCTCGCGGCGATGTCCGGGTCGACGTAGCGACGTCCGGCCGCGACGTCGCGGATGACCTCGGCCAGCTGGTCCGCAGGCGTGGACTTCGGGACGAAGCCGGACACCCTGCTCGTCAGCGCCCGCCGCAGGACACCCGGCCGCGCGTGGCGCGTGACGATCACGACGCGCGTCGCGACACTCCGGAGGATCTCCTCCGCGGCGTAGATCCCGTCCGTGGGTGGCATCTCGAGGTCGAGCACACAGACGTCCGGCACGTGCAGCTGCGCGAGCCGCACGGCATCCGTCCCGTTGTCGGCGCTCGCCACGACCTCGAGGTCCTCCTCCAGCCCGAGCAACGCCTCAAGTGCCCCGCGGATCAGGTGCTCGTCGTCGGCGAGGACGATCCTGATCATGGCCGACCCCGATCGCCGGCCGTCGGGGAAGGGGCCGGGACCGCTGTGCCGGCGGATGCGCCGGCCGCCGCCATCCCCGGAGCGGAACCGGCAGGTGCTTCGGCTGTCAGGACGAACGAGCCGTCGTCGCCCCGGGCCGTGACGCGCCCTCCGACCGCCTCGAACCGGCGCCGCAACCCGTCGATCCCCGATCCGCCCGAGCGACCGGCGCCGGCGCCCAGGACGCCGTCGTTCCGCACCACCAGGACGCGCCGGGCGGCGGAGCACTCCAGCCTCAGCTGCACCGCGCCTGCTTCGCTGTGCCGGAGGATGTTCGTCGTCGCCTCCCGGATCACCAGGCCGAAGAGGGTACGGAGTTCGGCCGGCAACCCCTCGCCGTCGACGTCCACGGAGCAGGAGATCCCCGCCGCGCCGAGCACCTCCGCCGCGTTCGCCGCCTCGGCGGCCAGCGAGACCGCCCGGTAGCCGTGGACGAGGGCACGGGTGTCCTCGAGCGCCGTCCGCGCGAGCTGCTGGGCCTCGGTGATCTGGACCCGCGCGGCTTCCGGGTCGGTGTCGAGCAGGCGCCCGGCGAGCTCGGTCTTGAGGGCGATCACCTGGAGGTGGTGGCCCTGGATGTCGTGGAGGTCCGCGGCGAAGCGCAACCGCTCCTGCACGACCGCCAGCTCGCCGGATGTCCGGCGGCTGTCGTCGAGCCGCACCACGATCTCCCACCACCAGATGCTCCCGACGAACAGCAGCGGGGTCATGAGTGCCCACAGCGCGACCGACGCGAACCCTCCGGTGTCGGCGACCGCGCTCTGCCCGCTGTTCCCGAGGAGCATGCCGAGCATCCCGTGCAGCACGAGGGCGGGGACGGTGAGGGCGAGCACCCATGTGCGCTCGCGCCGGGGGACGACGACGGCCACGGCGTTCGCGGCGAACCAGAGCGGCAGGGCTGCGACCCACAGCGTATGGGACTGCAGCAGTCCGAGCACGTACAGCACCCCGGCGGGGAGGAGGAGCCACAGCGTGTACGTCCGGGCGGGAAGCCCCCCGCCCAGCCCGTTGCGGAAGAACCAGCAGTAGCGCACCAGAGCTGCGAGGGAGGTGACGGCGAGCAGGATCAGCGCGACATCGAGGAACTGCAGGCCGTAGGCACCGCCGCTGAGGAGCAGGAGGGTGTTCACGAGGCTGACGACGACGACGTAGAACACGATCGAGGCGATCGTGTACCGCCAGGTGGCGCGCACGCCGCGGCCCGCTTCCAGGGCCGGCGTCACCGCGTCGACCGCGTCCGTCCCCTCGTCCGAGGGACGTGATCGATCCGTGAAGAGCGCCATGCCGTCCATCGTAGGACCATGACATCTGTCATGGTCCGGGCATGCGGACCTGCACGGGCACGCGTGACGCCCGGGCACTGACCCTGCCGTCCCGGGCTCGGAAGGATGGAGGCATGACCACGACACCCAGCTCCCAGTCCACGTCCACCCGGGCCGTCGAATCCGACACCATCGCGGTCGCCGCCGAGGGCCTGCGCTGCTCCTACGGTTCGTACGAGGCCGTCCACGGGATCGACCTCAGTATCCGCAACGGCGAGTTCTTCGCCCTCCTCGGGACCAACGGTGCCGGGAAGACGACGACGATGGAGACCCTCGAGGGGCACCGTCCGGCGAGCTCGGGGACCGTCTCCGTCCTCGGCGGTGACCCGTACCGCGACAAGGCGTCGATCCGGCCACGCATCGGCATCATGCTGCAGGAGGCCGGCTTCGCGGACGACCTCACGGTCGAGGAGACGTGCCGGCTCTGGCTCCGCCTCTCCTCCGCGGATCCGAGGGGTCGAGGTGCGGCCGAGGTGATCGCCCACGGTCTCGACGTCCTGGACCTGGCCGGCAAAGCCTCCACCCGGGTGAAGATGCTCTCCGGCGGCCAGCGCCGCCGCCTCGACCTGCTGCTCGCCACGGCCGGCGAACCGGACCTCCTGTTCCTCGACGAGCCCACCACGGGCCTGGACCCCGAGTCCCGCGAGCGCACGTGGGAACTGGTCAGCGGACTCAATGACGCTGGGACCACCGTGGTGCTCACCACCCACTACCTCGAGGAGGCGGAGATGTACGCGGACCGCCTGGCGATCATGCACGACGGCGCGATCGCCGTCGAGGGGACGCTCGCCGACGTCCTGAACCGCGAACCCGCGGTCATCGCCTTCGAGGTCGACGCCGCGGTCGACGTCCTGCCGCTGTCGGCCCTCGGCCTGGCGCCGGCCTTCACCCCGACACCGTCCACCACCCGGGTGACCCTGCCCACGGGGGACCTGCAGGGCGATCTCTGGAAGGTGCTGTCCTGGGCCGACACGCATCGGCTGCACCTGGACCGCCTCTCGGCGTCGGAGGCCTCTCTCGCCGCCGTCTTCCGCCGGGTCAGCGTCGGCGCCTCCGCCTGATCCGATCCATCCGATCCCCCGACACCAGGAGTCATTCATGACCACCCTCACCCCTGCCTCGACCCGGGGCCCGTCCGCCGCACAGCGCGTGCTCGCGATCGCCCTCATGGAACTGCGGATCATCTTCCGCAACAAGACCGTGCTGACCGGCGCGGTGATCATGCCCGTCGGCATGGCCGTCTACATGTACTTCATCGGGGCCGACCAGCTCGCCGAGCCGTCCGGCGTGGCCGTCCTGGGAGGTCTGACCCTCATGCTGGTGGCTTTGCTCGGTGTCTACCTGACAGCGACCACCACGCTCGCCACCCGGAGGCAGGAGCTCTTCCTCAAGCGCCTCAGGAGCGGGGAGTCCTCGGACACGGTCATCTGGCTGGGCATGCTCATGCCCATCGTCGTGCTCGTCGCGGCGCAGCTCGCGGTGATCACGGCGGGCTTCGGGATCGCCGGTGTCGGTGCGCCGGCCCAGCCGCTCGTCGTCCTCGGCGCCGTCCTCGGGTTCCTGGCCCTCTGCGCCACGGCCGGCATGCTCACGAGCATCTACACGCCGTCTGCGGCCGCCGCGCAGATCACCACCCTGCCGTTCATCGCCGCCGTGGTCGGCTCGTTCTTCTGGACCGCCTTCGACGACGGCTTCGAGTTCGCCTCACGCCTCACCCCGGGCGGGGCCCTCCAGAACCTGCTCATGACCGGCTGGGGCGTCGAGCCCGTCGGTGCGTCCACGGCGGGTGCCGCCGTCGTGCTCCTCGCCTGGACCGTGCTGCCCTACCAGGTGGCCGCCCGGCGCTTCCGCTGGGAGAAGCGCTGAGCCCCGGACACGGCGAAGCCCGGTCCTCGCGGAGGACCGGGCTTCACGGGTGGAACGGGTGTCGCTAGCAGCAGCGCCCTTCGGGGTTGGCGTCCTGCCGGTCGGTCCGGTCCCGCCAGAACTCGCGCTCCGTCATCGGGTCGCCGCCCGCGTGGGAGCGCTCGTGGTGGTCGAGATAGGTCTGGTACGCGTTCTCGCCCATCACGCCCTTGAACAGCCAGGCCAGTTCCCGGGCGGTGTCACGCGCCCGGTGCAGGACATCGGGGACGGTCATCAGTGGCCCGACCGGGCGGGCCGCTTGCCGGGTTCGAGGGCGGACCACTGCGCTTCGAGGTCCTTCTCGGCCGGCGTGGCCACGAGGCCCGCCGGAGCGAAGATGCGCGACGCCGTCGGGGCGTCCTCGGCCCCCGGGCCACCACCCTGGCGGTAGGCCTTGATCGTCGCGAGGATCGCCGTGGCGATCACGATGATCGAGAGCACCACGAACACGATGGAGAGCGTGCCCTGGATGAAGGTGTTGCGGACCACCGCCTCCATGGCGGCGACGGTCTTCGCGGTTCCGAAGCTCTCCTCGCCCGCGTCGAGGGCGTTCCTGAAGGCCGTGTGCTGCGCCCAGTACCCGATGGCCGGGGTGGGCGAGAAGATCTTCAGGAACGACGCCGTGATGGTCACGACGGCGGCGAAGGCCAGCGGGAGCGCGGGGATCCACAGGAATTTGAAGAGCCCGCGCTTGGCGCAGATGGCCATGCAGACCGCGAGCGCGATCGCCGCGAGGAGCTGGTTCGCGATGCCGAACAGCGGGAAGAGCGTGTTGATGCCGCCGAGCGGATCGGTGACGCCCATGATGAGGATCGCCCCCCAGCCGGCCACCATGATGGCGGTGCAGATCCACGCGCCGGTCCGCCACGAGGTGTCGCGGAAGCGGGGCACGAAATTGCCGATGCTGTCCTGCAGCATGAAACGGGCCACGCGGGTCCCGGCGTCGACCGCCGTGAGGATGAACAGCGCCTCGAACATGATGGCGAAGTGGTACCAGAACGCCATCATGCCCGCGCCGCCGAAGACGCCCTGCATGATCTGGGCGATCCCGACGGCGAGGGTCGGAGCGCCGCCGGTGCGGGACACGATCGACTCCTCGCCGACGTTCGTCGCCATGGTGCTGAGCGCCTCCTGCGTCAGGTTGACGCCGGTGAGTCCGAGCCCGTTGACGAACGCGACGGCACCCTCGATGGTGCCGCCCGTCGCAGCGGCCGAGGAGTTCATCGCGAAGTAGATGCCGCGGTCGATCGACAGGGCTGCGACGAGCGCCATGATGGCCACGAAGGACTCCATGAGCATGCCGCCGTACCCGATGAAGCGTGTCTGGCGCTCCTTCTCGATCATCTTCGGCGTGGTGCCGGAGGCGATCAGCGCGTGGAACCCGGAGAGGGCGCCGCAGGCGATGGTGACGAAGAGGAACGGGAAGAGCGTTCCGGCCACCACGGGGCCCGCACCGGTGGTCGCGTACTCCGTGACGGCCGGGACACTGATCTCGGGGCGGGTGATGACGATCGCGACGGCGAGCATGACGATCGTGCCGATCTTCATGAAGGTCGAGAGGTAGTCGCGCGGTGCGAGCAGGAGCCACACGGGCAGGACGGCGGCGATGAAGCCGTAGATGATGATGCCCCAGGCGATGGTGATGCGGTCCAGCGTGAAGAGCTCGACGCCCCAGGCGGTCTCCGAGATCCAGCCGCCGCCGATGATCGCGAGCAGGAGCAGGACGAAGCCGATCAGGGACACCTCGGTGACCTTGCCGGGCCTCAGGTAGCGCAGGTAGACACCCATGAAGAGGGCGATCGGGATGGTCATCGAGACGGAGAAGACGCCCCAGGGGCTCTCGCCGAGGGCGTTGACGACGACGAGCGCCAGGATCGCGACGATGATGATCATGATGGTGAGGGTGGCGACGAGCGCCGCCGTCCCGCCGATGACGCCCAGTTCCTCCCGGGCCATCTGGCCGAGCGACCGGCCGCCGCGGCGCATGGAGAAGAACATCACGAGGTAGTCCTGGACGGCGCCGGCGAAGATGACGCCGATGATGATCCAGAGCGTGCCGGGCAGGTAGCCCATCTGCGCGGCCAGCACAGGTCCGACCAGGGGCCCGGCACCGGCGATGGCGGCGAAGTGGTGCCCGAACAGGACGCGGCGGTCGGTGGCGGCGTAGTCCTTGCCGTCGGCCTTGTACTCCGCCGGTGTCGCCCGGCGGTCGTCCGGCTTCAGCAGGTTGCGCTCGATGAACTTCGAGTAGAACCGATAGGCGATCAGGTAGGTGCAGACCGCCGCGAACACGAACCAGATGGCGTTCACGGTCTCGCCGCGCACGATGGCGAGGATGGTCCAGGAGACACCGCCGAGGAGGGCGATGCCCACCCACAGCGCGATCTTCGCCGGTGTCCACCGGCGGTCCTCTGCTTCGGCCTGCTGCGGGTCGACGGCGACCGGCGGCAGGTCCGGATCCGTCACCAGCACGTCGGCGTGCCGGTGGGATCCGCTCTGCTTGTTACTCATGATGCTCCTCGAGTGCGAGAGTGTGGTGCACACGAAGGTAGCAACGTAGTGAGGCGTGCGTCACATGGCAAGCCCGCCGTCGGGCGGCGAGCGCCGAACGCGCGCGGGTGTGCGCTGAACGGCCGGGCGACGGTCCGCCGGAGGCCGGCCGCTCCTTCGCGTCCGTCCATTGACGGGAGCCAGGGGCGGCCGCCTCGGGTCAGGGCCGAATCAGCGCGCGTCGTCCCGCACGGCAGGAGGCTCGTCGTCGTCGTTCGCGTTCAGGCCCTCGCTGATGCTCGAGTGCGTCCTTGTGCGCCCGTCCGCCGGCTCGTCCGCGTCATCGGTGGGCCCGTTGTCGACGCCGTCGGGCACCTGGTCGCCGAGGTTCTCGGCGAAGCTGTCGGCCGCCTGCTCCAGTCCACCCTCGTGCCCGTCGTGCCCGTCATCGCTCGTACCCATGGCAGTGCTCCTTCCGTCGGTCGTCGATCCAGCCTCGCACAGCGCCGCCCGGATCGGAAGCATACTGATGATCGCGCTGCGCGGATCCACACCGTGCGCGCCACCGGCGCCTGCCCAGCTCCTACCCGAGCGTCAGGAGGACCTTCCCCGTGTGCTCGCCCGAGTCGAAGTAGGCGTGGGCCTCCGCCACCTCGGCGAGCGGGAAGGTCCGGTCGACGAACGGCTTGACCGCACCCGCGGCGACCAGCGGCCAGACGTTCTCCTCGACGGCGGCCATGATCGCGGCCTTCTCCTCCGCCGGCCGGGCCCGCAGGGTGGTCCCCGCGACACTCGCGCGCTTGCCCATGAGCATGCCGAGGTCCAGCTCGGCATGCGAGCCGCCCTGCAGTCCGATGACCACCAGCCGTCCGCCCGTGGCCAGCGCGTCGAGATTGCGCGACAGGTACTTCGCCCCGACGACGTCGAGGATCACGTCGACGCCCCGGCCGTCCGTCGAGGCGAGGACCTCCGCCACGAAGTCCTGCCTCCGGTAATCGATGAGGGTCCGCACCCCGAGGGACCGGGCGACGGCGAGCTTGGCCGGCGATCCGGCCGTCACGTGGGGCACGGCGCCGAGGGCCAGGACGACCTGGATGGCCATGACCCCGATCCCTCCGGACGCGCCGTGGATGAGGACGCGCTCGCCCCTGCGCAGGCCGGCCTGCAGCACGAGGTTCGACCACACGGTCGCCGCGGTCTCGGGCAGGCCGGCGGCGTGGGTGAGGTCCACCCCCTCCGGCGCGCACACCACCTGACCGGCGGGCACCGCCACCCGTTCGGCGTAGCCCCCGCCCGCGAGGAGCGCGACGACGGCCTCCCCCTGCGCGAAATCCGAGCTTCCCGGCTCGGCGATACGCCCGGACACCTCGAGGCCGGGCACGGTGGACGCGCCGGCCGGTGGCGGGTAGAGCCCACGCCGCTGCTGGACGTCGGCCCGGTTGAGCCCGGCGGCGACGACGTCGATCAGCACCTCGCCGTCGCCCGCCACCGGATCCCGGACCTCCTGCACGGACAGCACCTCCGGCCCTCCGGCACCCTCGATCACCACTGCGCGCATGGTCGCCTCTCCCGTCCCTCGATGGTTGGGCGTCCCACGCCCTTTCGTGAAACACTATCGGCGGGAAGGTTGTCCGAGCGGCCGAAGGAGCTGGTCTTGAAAACCAGTGGGCGGTCACCCCGTCTCAAGGGTTCGAATCCCTTACCTTCCGCTCCCGAGGAGGCTCCGCAGCGCGGGGCCTCCTCTTCTCGTGGTCGACGTGCCGGGCCCGCGTCCGGCGGTCCGCCCGGACCGTGGTGCGGTCCGTCGCGGTCCTGTACTGTCCCGAGGAGCAACAGCCGTGCCGCGGTGGACGCGGCTGACGACGGGGTCTCGATGCGTACTGGGAACATCAGGGGAACGGACGTGCGCCGGAGTGTCGGGGCCGGCAGGCGTGGGGTTGTCGGCGTCGCGCTCCTGGCCCTGATGGCGTCCACAGGGTGCAGCCTCCTCCCGACCCCGGGGCCGGAGCGGGACGCCCAGGGCGCGGTCACCGCCGAGGCCGAGACGGACGCGTTCTCCATCGCCGTGGGCGACTGCATCGACGACCCGGGCCTGACCGACGTCTCCGACATCACCGTCCTGCCCTGCGCGGAGCCGCACACGTTCGAGACCTTCGCGAGCAGTACCATGCCCGACGGCGACTACCCCGGCGAGGCCGCCGCGAACACCGCGGCCGGCGAGTTCTGCGCCGGCGAGTTCACGGCATTCGTGGGCGTGGAGTACGACGCTTCCGTGCTCGAGCTGCTCTACTTCTACCCCGTCGAGGACAGCTGGAATACCGCGGAGGATCGCGAGATCCTCTGCTTCGTCGCCGAAGCCGGAGAGACCCCTGTGACCGGTTCGCTCGAGAACGCCGGCCGATAGGCCCTATTCGTCCACGGATCACCGCCAGTGGCACCCGTTCTTCCGGGGCCACTGGCTTTTTGGTAACCCGTTGTTAACGATGTTCTGGTTGGCTTCTCCCGGGGATAGGAATGTCACCTGCGTCACATATGGTGCACATGCCAACGCGCCCACCCCTCCAGCGGGTCGGCGGGCTTCACTCGCGGCCGTCATGGCCATCGTCAAGGAGAGTACGAACGAATGGGTAATTCGTCATGGAAGGGAGCGCTCGGTGCGGCGCTGTCGGTAGGGCTCATGGCCTCGCCGATGATCGCACTGCCGGCCAATGCGGTGGAGACACCGCCGGCCACCGCGTCCGTCACAGGAGACGGCGTCGTCATCAACGAGGCCTTTGTCTCGGGCGGGTCCGCAGGGACGCCGTTCACCAACAAGTTCGTCGAGCTCTACAACCCGACCGACGCGCCGGTCAGCCTCGACGGCTGGTCGCTGCAGTACCGCGGAGCGACGTCCACCGCCGCCCCTACGGCCACCGCACTCCGGGGCACCATCCCGGCGAAGGGCTACTTCCTGGTCCAGGGAGGCAGCAACGGCACGGCCGGAGCAGCACTCCCCACTCCAGACCTCACCGCCCCGGGCCTCAACGTCGGAGCACCCGGCGGCGTGATCGTCCTGTCGAACCAGGCCGCCACCGTCGGCGCCCTGCCGTCCGGCAGCATCGTCGGGACACCCGGCGTCGTCGACGCGCTCGGCTACGGCAGCGCGAACGCCTTCGAGGGCTCGGTCGCCACCACGCCCGGTTCCGGCAGCACCAGGTCCACCGCGCGCACCGCGTCCTCCGACACGGATGTCAACGGCGCCGACTTCACCCTCCAGGAGGCCACGCCGACCAACAGCGCCGCCACCCCGGGCGGCCCGACCCCCACGCCGACGCCGACCCCGACCCCGACCCCGACACCGACACCGACACCGGGCGTCGTCACGCCCATCCGGGACATCCAGGGAACGGGCAGCGCGACGCCGCTCTCCGGCCAGACCGTCACCACACGCGGCAAGGTCACCGCGGCGTACCCCACGGGCGGGTTCGCCGGGTTCTACCTCCAGACCCCGGGAAGCTCGGCGACAGCCGACCAGACCGCCTCGGACGCCGTCTTCGTCTACTCCCCCGCGACGGTCGCGTCCGTCGCCGTGGGTGACTACGTGGAGGTCACCGGTACCGCCGGTGAATTCGCGGGCCTGACGCAGATCACCGTCGCCGCCGGCGGCACCACCGAGCTCACCGAAGCGGCCGAGGAGCCCAAGGCCTCCGCCATCGCACTGCCTGCCACGGAGGCGGCGCGTGAGGCAGTCGAGGGCATGCTCCTCCAGCCCGGCGACACCTTCACGGTCGCCGACAACTACACGCTCAACCAGTACGGCGAGGTCACCCTCGCCGCCGGTACGGAGCGCCTCCTCCAGCCGACGGATGTCGCCCGTCCCGGTACGCCCGAGAACGCGGCGGTCATCGCCGACAACGCGGCACGCGGCATCCGGCTCGACGACGGCGCGTCGACGAATTTCTTCGCGCAGGCGAACCGCGGAAAGGTGCTTCCGTACCTCACCACCGCGCAGTCCGTCCGCGTGGGCTCCACCGCGCAGTTCACCTCGCCCGTGGTCCTCGACTACCGCAACAGCGCCTGGAAGTTCCAGCCTCTCGCCGAGCTCGACGGCGCCAACCCCGGTGGCGTCCAGCCCGTGCAGTTCACGGGCGAGCGCCCCACGGCACCGGCCGAGGTCGGTGGTGACGTGAAGATCGCGTCCTTCAACGTCCTCAACTACTTTCCCACCACCGGTGACGACCTCGCCGGCTGCACCTTCTTCACCGACCGCGCCGGCAACCCGATCACCATCAACGGCGGCTGCGACGCCCGTGGTGCGGCGGACAAGGAGAACTTCGAGCGTCAGGAGGCGAAGATCGTCGCGGCCATCACCGCCCTCGACGCCGACGTCGTGACCCTCATGGAGATCGAGAACTCCGCCAAGTTCGGCAAGGACCGCGACGCCGCGCTGGCCACCCTCGTGGAGGCACTGAACGAGAAGGCGCCGGGCACGTGGGACTACGTCCGCTCCCCTGCGGCCGTCCCGGCCCTGGCGGACGAGGACGTCATCCGGACCGCCCTCATCTACAAGAAGGCCGTCACGGAGCCGGTCGGCGAATCCGTCATCCTCGATGACGACGTCGCGTTCTCGAATGCGCGGAAGCCCCTCGCCCAGGCCTTCAAGCCCGTCGGCGGTTCCGACGCCGAGACGTTCCTCGCGATCGTCAACCACTTCAAGTCGAAGGGCTCCGGACCCAGTTCGGGCGCGAACGCCGACAGCGGTGACGGCCAGGGCGCCTGGAACGCGGCTCGCGTCACCCAGGCGCGCGCCCTCGTGGCCTTCGCGGACTCGGTGAAGGCCACGGCGAAGACCGACCGTGTGTTCCTCACGGGCGACTTCAACTCGTACACGCAGGAGGACCCCATGCAGGTCCTCTACGAGGCGGGCTACGTCAACCAGGGCGAGAAGGACGGGAACTACTCCTACGTCTTCTCCGGCCTGAGCGGCTCGCTCGACCACATCCTGGCCTCTCCCACCGTCGATGCCACGGTCTCCGGCGTGGACACCTGGAACATCAACTCGGTGGAGTCCGTCGCGCTGGAGTACAGCCGGTTCAACAACAACGTCACCGACTACTACGTGGCGGATCCGTACCGCGCCAGCGACCACGATCCCGTGATCGTCGGATTCGACCTCGCCCCCGCGGACACGACCACGGACGTCAACCTCCTGAACATCAACGACTTCCACGGCCGCATCGATGCCAACACGGTGCGGTTCGCGGGCACTGTCGAGAAGCTCCGCGCCGAGTTCGGCGAGGACAGCACCGCGTTCCTGTCCGCAGGTGACAACATCGGCGCTTCCCTCTTCGCCTCGTCCCTGCAGGACGACGAGCCCACCCTGGACGTCCTGGACGTCCTGGGCCTCGAGGCCTCGGCCATGGGCAACCACGAGTTCGACAAGGGCTTCGACGACCTCGCCGGTCGCGTCAGCGACTCCGCGGAGTTCCCCTACCTCGGCGCGAACGTCTACGCCAAGGGCACCACCGATCCCGCGCTCGACGAATACACGATCATCGACGTCAACGGCATCGATGTCGCCGTGATCGGCGTCGTCACCGAGGAGACGGCGACCCTCGTCAGCCCGGGCGGCATCGAGAACGTCGACTTCGGCGATCCCGTGGCGGCGGTGAACCGCGTCGCTTCGCAGATCGAGGAGCAGGATCTCGCGGACGTCATCGTCGCCGAGTACCACGAGGGCGCCGGTGACGGTGTCGTCGAGGGTGCGACCATCGAGGAGGAGATCGCTGCGGGAGGCGCCTTCGCCCGCATCGTGAACGAGACCACACCGCTCGTGGACGCGATCTTCACCGGCCACACCCACAAGCAGTACGCGTGGGACGCACCGGTCCCCGGTGCGGCCGGCACGACACGCCCCATCCTGCAGACCGGATCCTACGGTGAGTTCATCGGCCAGGTCACCCTGACGGTGGACACGGCCACGGGAGACGTGCAGTCCTACACCGCCCGGAACGTCGCGCGCACCACCGACACCGACGCCACCCTCGTCAGTACCTTCCCGAGGGTCGCCGAGGTCAAGACCATCGTCGACGCGGCGCTCGCCCAGGCGGCGATCATCGGCAACCAGCCGGTCGGCTCGGTCACCCAGGACATCACGACGGCGTTCACGGGCACCACGCGTGACGACCGCACCTCCGAGTCCACGCTGGGCAACCTCGTGGCCAACTCACTCCGCGCGAGCCTCTCACCCGCCGAACGCGGCGGAGCGCAGATCGGCGTCGTCAACCCCGGCGGACTCCGCAATGAGCTCTACTTCGCACCGGACGGGGTCGTGACCTTCGCAGAGGCCAACGCGGTCCTGCCCTTCGTCAACGACCTCTGGACCACCACGCTCACGGGCGCGGAGTTCAAGGCCGTCCTCGAGCAGCAGTGGCAGCCGGAGGGTAGTTCACGCTCCTTCCTGGCCCTCGGCCTCTCGGACAACGTGAGCGTGACCTACGATCCGGCTCTTGCACGCGGCTCGCGGATCACCTCGGTCCTCGTCGACGGACAGCCGCTCGACCCGGCGAAGGACTACCGCATCGGTACCTTCAGCTTCCTTGCACAGGGCGGCGACAACTTCACCGCCTTCCGCGAGGGAGCCGACACGCGTGAGTCGGGCCTGGTGGACCGCGATGCCTGGATCGACTACATCCGTGCCAACAGTCCGCTGTCGCCATCATTCGATCGCCGCAGCGTCCAGGTCCAGGGAGCTCCGACCACGGTGAAGGCCGGCACAGCCGTCTCCTTCGCCGTCTCGAAGCTGGACCTCACCTCGCTGGGCAGCCCGATCAACACCACGCTCGCTGCGAGCTACGTGGCAGCGGACGGGACGAGCACCGAGCTCGGCACCTTCCCTGTCACCGGAGGGAGCGCCACGGTCGACCTGACCATCCCGGCGGCGGCCGGCGGCCAGGGCCGCATCATCCTGACCGCAGCACCGAGCGGTACGACCGTCACCCTGCCGGTGACGGTGGAAGCTGTCGCCGAGCCCGAGGTCCCCGTCAAGCCGGGCAAGCCCGAGAAGCCCGGCAAGCCGGAGAAGCCCGGTAAGCCCGAGAAGCCGGAAAAGCCCGTCAAGCCGGGCAAGCCGATCAAGCCGGAGAAGCCGGGCAAGCCCGCCTGACACGCTCAACCGCGACTCCGGTCGTGCCGAAGGATGAGAGGGACCTCCACCGCCACGGTGGGGGTCCCTCCCCTGTGTCACGGGAAACACTGAACCGGGGTCCGGCCCGTCGCAGCTCCGCTGGTCAGGTGGTGGGCTCGGCTCAGGAGGAGGTGGATGCCCTGCTCGAGGTATGGACTGCCGCGGCAGTGGCAGCAGAAGTGGCAGCAGAAGTGGCAGCAGAAGTGATGGCAGCGGCGATCGCATCGGCATCCAGGAGCGTCCTGGCTCCCGCTCCGAGCGGGGCTCCGGCCTCGGCCGCGATGGCCGTACCCCATTGGACCGATGCCAGCTGCAGCCCGATCACGAACAGGGATCCCTGCTCCCGTCCCGTGTTGTCCACGGCCCGGTAGGGCGGTGCGGTGACATCGAGTCCGGCGGAGGTCACCGGGACGCCGTCCTCCGCCATGAAGGTGCGTGGACGCACGGTGCCCTTCGCAAGGAGGTCCCGCATCAGCGGGGAGAGACTCGTGGACACGCGGTTCGCCGGCATCATCGCCTCGACGAGGTAGCGGGCGGTGAACGCCTCCCTCCTCACCCAGGGCGAGGCCGCACGGAACAGCCCTTCGTCCGGGTCGAAGCCGAAAGCCGGGTTCGGCCCCACGAAGCGGACGATCCCCGCACGCACCAGCGCCGCAAGCTGCGCGATCCGCAGCGGCGGTGGCCCGCTCGCCAGCCCCTCCACGAGGGGCTCGAACCAGCCGCGCAGCTCCGCATTCCACGACGCACCGGAGATCCCGCCGTCGGCCACGACCTCCTTGATCACCGACCGGCCCGCGTTCATGGCACCGATCGCCATCTTGAGGGGATCGTCCTCGCCCCTGGCCGAGCCCGCAGCATCCTCGTCGAGGTACGCCAGGACCGCCGCGGAGAATTCCTCGCCGTCGTCGAACCGGCGTCCCGCGAAGGGATGCGCGAGGCTCTCGACGTCGATGCGTCGGTCCGCCGGAACGAGCGCGCCGATCGCCGCCGCAGCCGCGGCCTCCCACGCCGGGCCCTCGAGATTCAGCGCCGCGTCGAGCTCGCCGAGCAGCACGTCGGGCGTACTCGTCAGGCAGTGCGGTTCCGTGCGGCAGAGTGTCGAGTAGTACGCCCAGAGGGTGTCGCGATGCAGCAGGGGCCAGAGATCGTGATCGAAGCCCGGCTGGATACCCGACCGGCGGAAGGCCAGGACGCGTTCCACGGTGCAGAACCTCAGCCGGACGCTCCGAGGGATGTAGGACTCGAGGGACGCCTTGGCCCGGTAGGGCACGCCCCGGCGGGAGGCGGCCACGAGGCGCGGTTCCTTGCCGGACGGCGTGTACTCGAGCCGGCCGTCCCCGGCGCTCGAGAAACGGCCGCCCCTGCCCTCCGTCACCTGGATCATGGCGTCGAAGAAGTTGAGCCCCAGGCCCCGGATCAGGACGGTCTTGCCGGCGGGCAGCCGGTTCCACGCCACGTCTGCGGGTACGGCGGGCGGCCAGTACTGGAGACCGTGCCTGGCTGCCGCGTCCTGGAGCTTCTCCTGCTCGGGTGTCAGGGTCGCTGGGAGATGCCCGACGGCGAGCACCACGTCGTCGGCCCGGAGGACCTGGCCGTCGTCGAGCCCGATGTCCCACCCCTGCCCGGCTGCACGGTCTGCCCGGTCTGCCCGGTCTGCACGGTCTGCACGGTCTGCCCGGTCTGCCCGGTCGAGGCTGACCGCCTCCTTGCGGTGATGGACGATCGAGACTCCGGAAGGCGCGAGGCGCACCACCTCGCCGAACACCCAGGTGAGGTACCGGCCGTAAAGGGCCCGGCTGGGGAAGCCGCTGGAGGTGAGCGTCGTGCACTCCGTGCGATCGTCGACGGTCAGGCCACCGATCAGCCCGTCCACGACGCGCCTGCGCCACGCATCGAAGGACAGTGCCACGGGCGGCGCCGCCATCCGGTCCGCGGCATCGCCGACGGGCACCACGGTCGGGTACAGGCAGGGGGTGTTCATGAGGAACAGCCGGGACTGGTCCGTGCGCCAGATGTGGCCGGGCCCCGGTTCGTGGGGCTCGACGACGTGGATGACGAGGTCCGGAGCAGCTTCACCTCGATGCCGGTGACCCGCGACGAGCCGCTCCACCACCGACGTGCCGCGGGGCCCGCCGCCGATGACGGCCACCTGCCGCGCCTCCCTGTTGTCCACGCGTCAAGAGTATCCAACGCGTCCGGCCGAGCCCGCCGTACCCGTCGCCCGCGACGGCCACCCCTCCGGAGGCCTGCATAGGATGGGCGCATGACGCAGCCCACGGAGTCGTCCGCGACCACAGAGACCACCGATGATCCATTCCTCTGGCTCGAGGACATCTACGGGGAGAGGCAGCTGGCCTGGGTCCGCGGCGAGAACGCAGTGACCGAGCAGGCCCTCGTCACGCCGGGGTTCGAGGACAGCGAGCAGCGCATCCTGGAGGTCCTCGACTCCACCGACCGGATCCCGATGGCCGGGAAGCACGGCGACTTCTACTACAACTTCTGGCGGGACGCCGAACACCGTCAGGGCGTCTGGCGTCGCACCACCTGGGACAGCTACACCTCGGCGGCCCCGGACTGGGACGTCCTCCTCGACGTCGATGCCCTGAGTGCGGCTGAACGGACGGAATGGGTGTGGTCGGGCGCCCTGTTCCTGCGTCCCGAGGAGGGCAGACCGCACCAGAGGGTCCTCGTGGTCGTCTCACCCGATGGTGGGGACGCGGCCCGCTACCGTGAATTCGACCTCGGCAGCCGCTCCTTCGTCGAGGGCGGCTTCGACGTCCCGACGGCGAAGAGCCGCATCAGCTGGGCGGGCCCTGATGCCCTCTACGTCGGTACGGACTTCGGCCCCGGCTCCATGACCTCCAGTTCCTACCCGCGCACCGTGCGGATCCTCACCCGTGGCGGGGACCTCTCGACGGCCGAGCCGTACTTCGAGGTGGACGAGGACCACATGGTGGCCCTGGTGCTGCACGATCCGACCCCGGGCTTCGAGCGGGACCTCGCCGTGGACACCCTCGACTTCTACACCCGCCGCAGCTATCTCCGGGAGGACGGAGTCTGGCGGCTGATCGAGGTGCCGGAGGACGCCTCCATCTCGCTGCACCGCGAGTGGCTGGTGGTTCGCCCCCGCTCCGACTGGGCGGTCGAGGGCACCACGTTCGGTGGGGGTGCGCTGCTCGTCATCGGGTTGCGGGCCTTCCTCGACGGCGACCGCTCCTTCGAGGTGGTCTTCGAGCCGGATGCCACCACGTCCCTGCAGTCCTGGAGCTGGACCCGCAACCACCTGCTGCTCAACCTCCTGCACGACGTCTCGTCGGAGATCCGTATCCTCGACCCGTCGGACGGCTGGAAGGCGGAGCTGCTGGATGCCTGTCCGCCGCTCCACTCCGTGGACGCCTACGCCGTCGACGACGAGGACGATCTGGCGGGTGACGACTACTGGCTCATCGCGACCGGGTTCCTGACGCCGTCGACCCTGTACAGGGGCACGATCGGAGGAGGCCACTCGGTGGTGAAGGCCTCTCCGTCCTCCTTCGACGAGGACCTCTTCACGGTCGAGCAGCATTTCGCGGTCTCGAGCGACGGCACGCGCGTGCCCTACTTCCAGATCGCCACACATGGCCTCCGGCTCGACGGCAACAATCCCACGCTGCTGTCCGGGTACGGCGGCTTCGAGCACTCCATGACGCCCGCCTACAGCGGCGTCATCGGGCGGGGATGGCTCGAGCGGACGACGCCCGAGGGACGACACGGTGTCTACGTGCTGGCGAACATCCGCGGCGGTGGCGAATACGGACCGCGGTGGCACCACGCCGCCCTCCACGCCGACCGCCACCGGGCCTACGAGGACTTCGCGGCCATCGCGGCCGACCTCGTGGAGCGCGGGGTGACCCGGCCCGCCCTGCTGGGCTGCACCGGCCGGAGCAACGGCGGGCTGCTGGTCGGCAACATGCTCACCACCTATCCCCAGCTGTTCGGTGCCATCTCCTGCGGCGTCCCTCTACTGGACATGCGGCGCTACTCGAAGCTCTCCGCGGGCTACTCGTGGATCGCGGAGTACGGCGATCCGGACAAGCCCGAGGAGTGGGAGTACGTGCGGACCTTCTCGCCGTACCACCTCCTGCGAGACGACGTCGAGTACCCGAAGACGCTCATCTGGACGGCGACGAGCGACGACCGCGTGGGTCCGGTGCAGGCGCGCAAGATGGCCGCGAGGATGAAGGAGATGGGAATCGGGGACGTCTGGTTCCACGAAGCGCTCGAGGGCGGTCACGCCGGCGCCGCCGACAACCGCCAGGCGGCCCGGATGCACGCCCTGAGCTTCGAGTTCCTGTGGCGGGCGCTGACGGGCTTCCTCTGAGGGATGGCCAGGACGGGGTCGCTTCGAGCGGCCCTCGAGGGCCGCAACCGACGCCAGACCGGCGGTTTTGCTCTTGCCGACCCCTTCTGGGTAACCTTGGGAGGCTAGAGATAGCCGATGGAGACGTGCCAGAGCGGCCGAATGGGCTTCACTGCTAATGAAGTGTGGGCCTAAAGCCTACCGGGGGTTCAAATCCCCCCGTCTCCGCTGGAAAGCCCCCGTGCGAACGGGGGCTTTTTCGCTGTCCGGCCGTCTACGCCTTCAGGGCGAGCGCGAACGGCAGCACGCCTTCGGCGCCGGCCGCGCGGAGCGCCCGGCCGGCCTCGGTGATGGTCCAGCGGCTGTCGGCGAAGTCGTCGACGAGCAGCACCGGCCCGGGATTCGCCGCGAACCAGGCCGCACCCTCCTCGGGAATGGCGAAGTGGTCCCACACCTGGGCGAGGCGGAAGGCGCTGTTGCCACCCGGCTGTCCCTGCGGGAAGCCGTGGGGCGTGGTCAGCTGCCCGAGGTAGGGGATGCGTCCCACCTCGGCGAGTGCCGTCGCCAGGGAGCCGATGAGCTGCGGACGCCGACGCGACGGGACGCTCGCGACGGCGACCGGCCGCTCGGCCCAGCCCCACTGCGCCAGCACCCGCACCACGGCCTCGACGACGGCAGGATCCAGCGGTGCGTCCGCCGTGGAGTCCGCCATGAGTTCCCGCAGCCTGTTGCCCCAGCCGAGATCCGTCAGGCGCGCCAGGGCCCTGCCGGGGAGGCTCGTCTCGCCGGGCTTGAGTTTCCCCTTGAGCGGTACGCCGAGCTTGTCCATGCCGCTCGGCCACTGGCCTCTCGGCTCCAGCTCGACGCCGACGCGGCTGAGGGCCTGGTTCGCGGAGTCCGAGGCCTCATGGGCCACCTCGTCCGAGTACCAGGGCCCGGCGCAGTTGTCGCAGCGCCCGCAGGCCGTGGCCGCCGGGTCGTCCAGCGACCTCGACAGGAACTCCATGCGGCACCCGCTGGTGTTCTCGTAGTCGAGCATGGCCCGCTGCTCCACGACGCGCGCCTCGCTGATGCGCCGGTACCGGTCGGCGTCGTACGTCCACGGCGTACCGGTGCTCTCCCATCCGCCCGTGACCTTGCGGACGGCGCCGTCGACGTCGAGCACCTTGAGCAGGAGTTCGAGGGGCGAGCGCTTCAGGTTCACGCGCGTCTCGAGCGCCGGCGTGGACAGGACGACGCCGGGCTCCAGGGCGTCGAGCACCCGGACGGCCGCGTCCTCGGACGGCATGGAGGCGGTGGCGAAGTACTCCCAGATGTCGCGGTCCTCGGCCCCCGGCAGCAGGAGGACGTCGGCGTTGGGCGTCCCGCGGCCGGCGCGGCCCACCTGCTGGTAGTAGGCGACCGGCGACGACGGCGCGCCGAGGTGCACCACGAAGCCGAGATCCGGCTTGTCGAATCCCATGCCGAGCGCGCTCGTGGCGACGAGCGCCTTGACCTCGTTGTTCTTCAGTGCCGCCTCGGCCGCCTCCCGGTCGGCGGGGTCGGTGCGTCCGGTGTAGGCCCGGACCGCGTGGCCGTTCTCCCTCAGGAGGCGGGCGGTGTCCTCGGCGGCGGACACCGTGAGCGCGTAGATGATGCCGCTGCCCGGCAGGTCGGACAGGTGTGTGAGGAGCCAGGCGAGGCGCGAGCGCGGGCTCGGCAACCGGAGGACCCCGAGCCGGAGGGACTTCCGTGCGAGCTCGCCGCGCAGGGTGAAGACGTCGGTACCGCCGGCACCGAGCTGCTCCTCGACGTCCTCCACCACCCGGGAGTTGGCCGTGGCGGTGGTCGCGAGGACGGGGACGCCCTGCGGCAGTCCCATGATGAGGTCGCGGAGCCTGCGGTAGTCGGGGCGGAAGTCATGCCCCCAGTCGGAGATGCAGTGGGCCTCGTCGATCACGAGCAGACCCGTCCGCCGCATCAGTTCGGGCAGGTACAGCTCCCGGAACGACGGGTTGTTCAGGCGCTCGGGCGAGACCAGCAGGACATCCACCTCGTCCGCCTGGAGCTTCGCCGTGATGTCCTGCCACTCGGTCTGGTTCGCCGAGTTGATGGCCACGGCACGTACACCGGCGCGTGCAGCAGCGGCCACCTGGTCCCGCATCAGTGCGAGCAGGGGCGAGACGATGAGCGTCGGGCCGGCCCCCCTCGATCGCAGCAGCAGGCTCGCCACGAAGTACACCGCGGACTTGCCCCATCCGGTCCGCTGCACCACGAGCGCGCGCCGACCGCTCTCGACGAGCGCCTCGATGGCCTCGAACTGTCCGTCGTGGAACCGTGCCTCGGGCGAGCCGACGAGGGTGTGCAGGATGGCGGTTGCTTGCTCGTTCAGGGTGGTGGTGGGCGACATGCCCCCAGTATCCCAGCCACCTCCCCCACTCGCCCCGGGCTCCCCCGCCATGTGGGCAACGGGCGTCCTGACACCACCCGATACACTTCCAAGCGTGATTACACTCCTCGACCTCTCTGCATCCTTCAAGGCCTATGACGTGCGCGGGATCGTCGGCGAGACCATCACCGTCGACTCCGTCCGGGCCGTCGGAGCAGCCTTCGTGGATTCCCTGGACCTCGCGGGCGAGACCATCCTGGTCGGAGGCGACATGCGCCCGTCGTCGCCCGAATTCTCGAAGGCCTTCTCCGAGGGAGCCACGCGCCGCGGCGCGAACGTCCTCTTCCTCGATCTCATCTCCACCGACGAGCTCTACTACGCGAGCGGGACGCTCGACGCCGCCGGCGTGACCTTCACGGCCAGCCACAACCCGGCCGAGTACAACGGCATGAAGATGACGCGACCCGGCGCCGTCCCGGTGTCTTCCGAGACCGGCCTCGCCGACGTGCAGGAGCGCGCGGAGCGCTACCTCGCCGATGGCAGCATCCCGGCGGTGGAGGTCCAGGGCGAGACCAGCGTCCGTGACGTCCTCGAGGAGTACTCGCGCTTCCTGCGAGGGCAGGTGGACCTCTCGTCGTCGCGCCCGCTCAAGATCGTCGTCGACGCCGGCAACGGCATGGCCGGCCTGACCACTCCCGCGGTGCTCGGCGACCGCCTGCTGCCGGCCCTGCCCTTCGAGATCGTGCCCCTGTACTTCGAGCTCGACGGCTCGTTCCCCAACCACCCAGCCAACCCGCTGGAGCCGGAGAACCTTCGTGACCTGCAGGCCGCCGTCGTGGAGCACGGCGCGGACATCGGGATCGCGTTCGACGGCGACGCCGACCGCTGCTTCATCATCGACGAGCTGGGCCGGCCGGTCTCACCGAGCGCCATCACGGCGATGGTCGCCCGCCGCGAGATCGCCCGCGCGCAGGCGGCCGGCGAGGCCGAGCCGGTGATCATCCACAACCTCATCACCTCACGCGCGGTACCGGAACTGATCCGGACCGACGGCGGCCGCCCCGTCCGCACCCGTGTGGGCCACTCGTTCATCAAGGCTGTCATGGCGAAGGAGGGCGCGGTGTTCGGTGGCGAGCACTCGGCGCACTACTACTTCCGCGACTTCTGGAACGCGGACACGGGCATGCTCGCGGCCATGCACGTCCTGGCCGCGCTCGGCGAGCAGGACGGCCCGCTGTCGGAGCTCGGCCGCGAGTACGAGCCCTACTTCTCCTCCGGCGAGGTGAACTCGAAGGTCGCCGACCTCCAGGCGTCCATCGCGCGCGCCCGCACCGAGTTCGAGCAGGACGGCGTGGTGGTGGACGACCTCGACGGCCTCACCTTCACGCCCGACCACGGTGACTGGTGGTTCAACCTGCGCCCCTCGAACACCGAGCCGTACCTCCGCCTGAACGCCGAGGCGGTGGACCCGCAGACCCTCGAGGACCTGGTGCAGCGCGTCCTCGCCGTGATCCGCGACTAGCGGAGCGCCACCGGCACCACAACCTGCAGCACAGTCGGCACCACCCATGACGGCACCGACGACGGAACCGCCGACGGCACCGACGACGAGAGGCCCCTTCCATCGGAAGGGGCCTCTCCTGCGAGGGACCGTCAGGCGTTGCTGAAGCGCTGCTTGAGCTCGTCGAGCTGGCCCCTGAGCTCGGGGGGCAGGGACTCCCCGAAGCGGTCGTACCACTGCCCGATCCCCTCGAGTTCCTCGGCCCACTCGACGGCGTCGACATGCACGGCCGCCTCGACCTCCGCAGGCGTCATGTCGAGCCCGCTCACGTCCAGCGCGTCGCCCGTGGGGACGTACCCGATGGGCGTCTCGACGGCATCCGCCGTGCCCTCGAGCCGCTCGACGACCCACTTGAGGACGCGGGAGTTGTCGCCGAAGCCCGGCCAGGCGAAGCCGCCGGACGCCGTCCGCCGGAACCAGTTGACGAGGAAGATCTTCGGCAGGCGAGCCTGGTCCGCGCCGGCGCTGAGGGTGAGCCAGTGGCGCAGGTAGTCACCGGCGTCGTACCCGATGAACGGGAGCATCGCCATCGGGTCGCGCCGCACGCGCCCGATCTCGCCGGCGGCTGCGGCCGTCGTCTCGGACGAGAGGGTGGAACCCATGAAGATCCCGTTGGCCCAGCTGCGGGACTGGGTGACGAGGGGGACGGTCGTCTTCCGGCGCCCGCCGAAGAGGATCGCGGAGAGCTCGACGCCGTCGGGCCGGTTGAACTCCTCGGCGAGCATGTCGATCTGGTCGATCGGCGTGCAGAACCGGGCGTTCGGGTGCGCGGCGGGATGGTCCATCCCGGCGGTCCAGTCACGGCCCTGCCAGTCGGTGAGGTGCTCGGGCACCTCCTCCGTCATGCCCTCCCACCAGACGCCGCCGTCGTCGGTGAGCGCCACGTTCGTGAACACCGAGTTGCCCTTGGCGATCGCACGCATCGCGTTCGGGTTGGTGTGCCAGCCGGTGCCGGGCGCGACGCCGAAGAGGCCGGCCTCGGGATTGACCGCCCGCAGCTCGCCCTCCTTGCCGAAGCGCATCCAGGTGATGTCGTCGCCGAGGGTCTCGACCTTCCAGCCGTCGATCGTGGGATCGAGCAGGGCGAGGTTGGTCTTGCCGCAGGCCGACGGGAAGGCTGCCGAGAGGTAGTAGGTCTTGTCCTGCGGCGAGGTGAGCTTGAGGATCAGCATGTGCTCGGCGAGCCAGCCCTCGTCCCGCGCCATGACGGATGCGATCCGCAGGGCGTAGCACTTCTTGCCGAGCAGGGCATTGCCGCCGTATCCGGAGCCGTAGGACCAGATGGAACGTTCCTCGGGGAAGTGCACGATCCACTTCTCCTCGTTGCACGGCCACGGCACGTCGGCCTGGCCGGGCTCGAGCGGGGCGCCGAGCGAGTGCAGCGCGGGCACGAAGGGCGCGTGCAGCTCCGTCATGCGGTCCAGGACGGCGGTCCCGATGGTGGCCATGATGCGCATCGAGGTGACCACGTAGGCGCTGTCGGTGATCTCGACCCCGAACTTCGGGTCCTCGGCGTCGAGGTGTCCCATGACGAAGGGGATGACATACATGGTGCGCCCGCGCATCGACCCGGTGAACAGGCCGGTGAGCTTGACCTTCATCTCCCCGGGATCCATCCAGTTGTTCGTGAATCCGGCTTCCCGCTCGTCCGTTGAGCAGATGAAGGTCTGCTCCTCCACGCGTGCAACGTCCTTGGGATCCGAGAACGCGGCGAAGGAGTTGGGAAAGGTCTCGGGGTTCAGCCGGACGAAGGTGCCTGCGTCGACGAGCTCGTCGGTCAGCCGCGTGTTCTCCGCCTCGGAGCCGTCGACCCAGACCACGTCGGCGGGCTGGGTCAGTTCCCGGACCTCCTGGACCCAGGCGAGGAGGCCCGGGTGGGTCGTCGGTGCCGCTCCTGGCTCGGACGCGCGCCGGGCGCCGTCCTCGGTGGTCGTGATGCCGGATGCGGACTGCCGTACGGGATCGCCCATGGATCTTCCCTTCGTCGGGTGCTCGATGTGTACCGATGCTAGGGGCGCCGTGTTTCCGATCCGGGGCGGATGCGCGAAACATCGGGAGTACGCTGGGCTCGATCCGCGCAGCATCAATGATGTCGAGCGCTTACGCTCCCCCGGTCTGTGACGAAGGTCACGTAGACCGGTCTAGTCGCAGATGAACGAGCAGACTGATTAGGCGTCACGCACGATCCACGCTAAAGTTGTCTACGGCCAAACGGCCCGCTCGTAGGACGGATTCGCAGCGCGAATCGGCGACCTACGGATGCGTGCGTAGCTCAACGGATAGAGCATCTGACTACGGATCAGAAGGTTGGGGGTTCGAATCCCTTCGCGCGCACCACGGTTCTGACGGACCACAGGAAGGCCCCGGCTCAGGTCGGGGCCTTCTTCATGTGGTTGCCCACCCGCCGGGTCGGTGGAAAGCTCTGCCTATGAGCGAATCGAAGACCACGGATGTCATCATCATCGGCGCCGGCGCAGTGGGCGAGAACGTCGCGGGGCGGGTGGTGCAGAAAGGCCTCACCGCAGTGCTGGTCGAGTCCGATCTCGTGGGCGGCGAATGCTCCTACTGGGCCTGCATGCCCTCCAAGGCCCTTCTCCGCCCGGGTACGGTCCTGAATGCGGCCCGCGCCGTCGCCGGTGCGCGTGAGGCCGTCACCGGCACCATCGATCCGCAGCAGGTCCTCGCCCGTCGCACGTCCTTCACCTCCGGCTGGGACGACGCGTCGCAGGAGGAGTGGGTCGCTTCTGCCGGCATCGCGCTCGAGCGCGGCTGGGCCACCGTCACCGGCGAACGCGAAGTGAGCATCCGCCACAAGGACGGGTCGGAGAGCCGGTACCGCGCGGCGCACGCCGTCGTCCTCGCGACAGGATCGACGCCGACCATCCCTCCCATCGAAGGGCTGGCGGATCTCGACTACTGGACCACGCGGGAGGCGACGTCGGCCGAGACGGTTCCTGCGAGCCTCGCGGTCCTCGGCGGCGGTGTCGCGGGGGTCGAACTGGCCCAGGCCTATGCCCGCCTCGGGGCCGAGGTGACGGTGATCGCCCGGAGCGGCATCCTCGGCACCTATCCCGCGGAGGCGTCCGGGCTCGTGCTCACAGCCCTCCGCGGCGAGGGCATCGCCGTCCTGACCGATACCGCGACGAATGCCGTGCGGAAGGTGGACGGGATGTTCGTGCTGGACGTCGGGGACGGCGGCACCGTCACCGCCGAACGCCTTCTCGTCTCCACCGGACGCCACCCCCACACCACGGGGCTGGGGCTAGAGGAACTCGGACTCGAACCGAAGAAGATCCGTGGCGACGCCACGGGCCTGGTGCCTGACGCCGGGGGCTGGCTCTACGCCGTCGGCGACGCCGGCGGGAGGGTGCAGCTGACGCACCAGGGCAAGTACGAGGCCCGGATGACCGGGGACGCGATCGCGGCCCGCGCCGCGGGCACGCTCGGCGCGACCGCCGAGGACTGGAGCCCCTACGCCGCGACGGCCGACGACGTCGCCGTCCCCCAGGTGGTCTTCACCGATCCCGAGATCGCGATGGTCGGCCGCACGCTCGAGCAGGCCCGGAAGGACGGCGTCAACGCGTCGGAGACCTCCCTGCCGATCGCCGTCGCCGGATCGTCGCTGCACGGCGACGACTACTCGGGCTGGGCGCAGATCGTCGTCGACGAGGACAGCAAGGTCCTGGTCGGCGTGACCTTCGCCGGCCCGGAGGTCTCGGAACTGTTGCACTCGGCGACGATCGCCGTCGTGGGTGAAGTACCGCTGCACCGCCTGTGGCACGCCGTCCCCGCCTACCCGACCGTGAGCGAGGTCTGGCTCCGGCTGCTCGAGAAGTACGGGATGTAGCCGCCGGCGCTAGCGGAGGGTGGAGGCCCGCCGGACCACGAAGTCCGTCACGTCGGCGTCGCGCCCGTCGAGCTCGGCCCACTCGCCGTCGTACGTCAGCACGGTGAGGCCCGCCGTCGGGTAGTCCGTGGCCAGGTCCATCACGGCACGCTCGTCCGAGTTCACGGAGGCCAGGCGCATGGCGAGTTCCTGGACGCCCGGGTTGTGGGCGATCACGAGCAGGCTGGTGACGGTCGGCGGCACGTGGTTGATGAGCGCGAGCATCTCGGACGGACGGGCCGCGTACAGCTCGTCCTCGAGCTTCGGTGTCGGAGCCCTGTCCCCCAGCTCCTTGCAGATCCAGGTGCAGGTCTGCCGTGTCCGCAGCGCGGAGGAGACGAGGATGGAGTCCGGGACGGAGTCGTGCTCGACCATCCACCGGCCGATCAGGGGCGCATCAGCGTGGCCGCGAGAACTCAGGGAACGCTCGTGGTCGGACACGCCCTCCTGGAACTCGGCCTTCGCATGGCGCAGGAGCATGAGCTTCTTCAGGTGGTGGGAGGCCATTCCCGCAGTCTATGGCTTCCCGTGGCCCTGCAGCAGGCTAGATCGAGTACTCCGGAGCGGCCCAGACGACCACCTCGGGGTGGTCGTAGAAGCGGTACCCCTGGCCCCGGACGGTGCGGACGGTGTTGGCGAGCCGCCCGAGCTTCGAGCGGAGCCGGCGGATGTGCACGTCGATGGTGCGTTCGTTGGGCACCTCGTCCGCATTCCGCCACAGGCCGCTGAGGAGCTCCTCGCGCCCCACGGTGCGGGTGGCGTTCTCCACGAGGTAGTTGAGGAGCTCGAACTCCTTGAACGTGAGGTTCAGCGTCTCCCCGTCGAGGTGGACCTCACGGCGCGAGAGGTCGATGAGCACCCCGGTGGGCCGGGCGGGCTGCGGCTGGGCCTGGGCCGCCGTGGCCTCGGCCCGCGGCCGCCGGGCGACCGTGGGATCGCCGAGCGCCGCACGCACGACGTCGATGTCGGAGCCGGGCGCATCGGCGGGCGCCAGTGCCACGGCCGCGTGGCTCTCCGCCGTCGGGACCAGGGAGCGGACGTAGGCTCGGACATCCTGCGCGAGCTTCGCGAACGTGGTCCCGGCCTCGGCCGCGGTGGCCTCGTCGAGCGCCACGTACAGCACGAAGCCCCGCGCGGTCGTGTCACCGGTGACGGCCTGGGGGCCGGGGACACCGTTGGGTGCCACGACGGGGATGGGGGCGCTCATCGGCTGGGTGTCGGCGCCGGGCACCGCCTGGAGCCTGTGCGAGCCCAGGGCGTGCGGCTGGAAGGCCGGGGCGAACTGCTGCCGGACCTGCCGACCCTGCGGCGAGCGGAGGGAGATATGGACGTAGCCTGGGTTCACTGACATGGAAGCAACCTCGTGAAGTGTGCCGTCATCGCGGCTCGAATGCGGGATGTGCCCGGTCGGGATGAAGAATGATGCCCGCCGTTGGGCTTGAAGTGCGTGGATCGGGTGTGATCGTTACGCGTGCATTCGATAACAGCGGAGTGCCGCCCGGGACATGGCGCCCGGGGAGGGAACTACGGCTGCAGATGCGTGTGAGGTGATGGTCACGTGACGAATTATTGCACGTAACAATCGCCTACGCGCAAGTAACAATGCTCCGGAGTCCAGCATGCGGTCAGCCGGCCCTGTGGACGGGCGGGAAGGCCATATCAGGAACGGGGCTCCGTGGCCCGCTTTCGTCCGCCGACATGAGCCGTATGGCTCCCTTCGTCCACTCGAGGACGCCTGAGAGGCTCATTCGGGGATCATCTCATGACCCGTCAGAACGGGCAGGACCTATGGAGGGCACTTTCGGTCCGTCAGGCGGACACCCTCTCCTCGCGCTTCCGCCCTGCCCGTGCCAGCAGGAACAGGACCGAGCCCACGACGACGTAGGCCAGCGCCCCCAGCCACACGACGCCGGTCTGCTGCGCCAGGAGCACGACGCTCGCGATGATGGCGAGCACCGGCATGATGCGCGGGACCGAGAAGTGGGGATGGTCCACCGTGTCCTTCTTGAGGACCAGGACGCTCACGTTGGCCGACAGGAACACCAGGAGCAGGAGGAGCACGGTGGTCTCCGCCAGGGTCGAGACGTTGCCGATGAGCGTCAGGACGATCGTCAGCCCGGCGACGACGACGATCGACACCCACGGGGTGCGGCGCTTCGGCAGGCAGCGCCCGAACGCCCGCGGCAGCAGGCCCGCCTCCGCCAGGCCGTAGCCCACCCGGCTCGCCATCACCATGAACAGCAGGGCTCCATTCGCGATCGCCACCAGCGCGATGATGCCGAAGAGCCACGGCGGGACGGCCACACCGCTGGCCGTCACGACGTCCAGCAGTGGGGCGGTGGACACCGCCAGCTCGGCCGGCGGCAGCACGATCACCGCGCCGACCGCGATCAGCAGATAGACGACGGCTGCCGTGCCGATGGCTCCGAACAGGGCACGGGGGTAGGCCCTCGAGGGGTTCTTCACTTCCTCCGCCATGTTCGCAGCCGCCTCGAAGCCCAGGAAGGAGAAGAAGGCGATGACCGACGCCGCGAAGGCGCCCTGCAGCGCCGGTACCTCGGGCGCGAACTCGAGGAGCCTCGACGGTTCCCCGTTGCCGCTTCCGAACACCACGGCGGCGAGGACGATCACGAGGACGAGACCTGTCACCTCGATGACCGAGGCGATGAGATTCGCGGTGAGGGATTCCTTGACGCCGCGGAGGTTGATCAGCGTGAGCAGGACGATGAACACCACCGCCGCCGGAGCCGCCGGCACATCGATGAGCGCGGCCAGGTAGTCGCCGGCGAAGGCGTTGGCCAGCGCTGCAGCCGTGGTGATACCGGACGCCATCATGAGGAAGCCGACCAGGAAGGACAGGTAGGGGATGTTGAAGGCACGCTCGGCGTATCGCGCTGCGCCCCCGGCGTGCGGGTACTTGGTGATGAGCTCGGCATACGTTCCGGCTGTCAGCAGGGCCACCACCAGCGCGATGAGCAGCGGAAGCCAGATCACCCCGCCCACGTCGGCTGCCATGCTGCCGACCAGCGTGTAGATCCCTGCGCCGAGGGTGTCACCGACGATGAAGGCGAAGAGCAGCGGCGCACCGATGGCCCGCTTGAGCGCGCCCTCCGTGCTGGGCTCGGACGTGCTGGTCCCGTTCGTCATCGCCCCATTGGACCGGCTCGCGGCGACGGGCGCAACCCTTCGACGTGGACCCTTCCGCGGGAGCAGCATCTATCGCCGCGCGATGATCTGTGCAGCAGGGCGTCGTGGCAGTTAGCCGACGACGCCGTACAGGCGGTCGCCGGCGTCGCCCAGGCCGGGGACGATGTAGGACTTCTCGTTGAGCTTCTCGTCGATGGACGCGAGCACGATCGTGACATTGCGGCCGTCGAGCTCCTCCTGCAGCGTCGCGAGCCCCTCGGGGGCAGCGAGCAGGCAGATGCACGTGATGTCCGCGGCGCCGCGGGCGAACAGGAACTTGATCGCTTCACGGAGTGTGCCGCCCGTGGCCAGCATCGGGTCGAGGACGAAGACCTGACGGCCCGTCAGATCGTCGGGGAGGCGTTCGGCGTAGGTGATGGCCTCGAGGGTCTCCTCGTTGCGGGCCATACCCAGGAACCCGACCTCGGCGGTCGGGACGAGGCGCGTCATGCCCTCGAGCATCCCGAGTCCGGCGCGGAGGATGGGGACCACCAGCGGCGTGGGCTTCACCAGGCCGGTTCCCTCGGTCCTCGTGACGGGCGTCTCGATGTGCACCGTCTCGACACGGACGTCCCGCGTGGCCTCGTAGGCCAGGAGGGTGACGAGCTCCTCGGTGAGGAGGCGGAACACCGGCGACGACGTCTCCTTGTCCCGGAGGACCGTGAGTTTGTGGGCTACCAGGGGGTGGTCGACTACCAGTACGCGCATGGGTCAAAAGTACCATTGGAGCCATGCCCCTCTCCCTTGCGCCCGCCGACCCCCGGCACCGGTCATGGATGGGATCGGCCCTCGAGGCGGCCGAGCGCACGCGGGCGGGTGGGGACGTCCCGATCGGCGCCGTCGTCGTCGGACCCGACGGCTCCGTGCTCGGCACGGGCTGGAACCAGCGCGAGGAGCTCGGGGACCCGACGGCCCACGCCGAGGTGCAGGCCATCCGCGCCGCCGCCGCTGCGACGGGTGCCTGGCGGCTCGAGGGCTGCACCCTCGTGGTGACGCTGGAGCCGTGCGCCATGTGCGCCGGCGCGTCCGTCCTGGCGCGCATCCCCCGTGTGGTGTTCGGCGCCTGGGACGGGAAGGCCGGAGCATCGGGATCGGTGTTCGACGTGCTCCGCGAGCCCCGGCTCAATCACTGGACCGAGGTGTTCCCGGGTGTTCGTGAGGAGGAGTGCGCGCACCTGCTGAGGGAGTTCTTCGTCACCCGACGGGCCGGTCCCGCGAATACTGCGTAGGCTGAGGAAATCCGCAGTATCCCCCTCGAAGGAGCAGACGTGGCAGATCAGCAGGACGGTTTGAAGGAAGTACAGGACATCCTCGGCAAGGCCGACATCGCGATCCTCACCACCGTGAACCTCGACGGCCAGCTCGTGAGCCGGCCGCTGGCCCTGCAGGCCAAGGACTTCGACGGCGACCTCTGGTTCTTCACGGAGGATCCCTCTCCCAAGGCGGACGAGATCTGCGCCAACCCGCAGGTGAATGTCTCGGCGAGCACGGGCAAGGGCTATGTCTCCGTCGCCGGTACGGCGACGCTCACCAAGGACCAGGCGAAGATCGACGAGCTCTGGGGACCCTCGGTCTCCGCATGGTTCGAGGACGGCCGCGACGATCCCTCCGTCGCCCTCATCCACGTCGACGCCCACACCGCCGAGTACTGGTCGATGGACGCACCCCGTGTCGTCTCGGCCGTCAAGATGGTCAAGGGACTGGTGACGGGAAGCAAGCCGAGCTCGGGCAAGAACGACGTCGTCGAGCTCCCCTAGCCTCCCACCGATCCCGTTTTGGGACTCGGGCGCTGCACCCGGTAAAGTAGCGGCGTTGGTGACGTGTCCGAGCGGCCGAAGGTGCAACACTCGAAATGTTGTTTGGTGTAAAAGCCAACGTGGGTTCAAATCCCACCGTCACCGCCACCCGAGAAGGCCCCGGTTCCCTGCAGGTAGGGGAACAGGGGCCTTCTTGCTGCTCGGGAAGGGACGAAGCAGCGTCAGGCGCCCGGCGGGCACGCGCTCACCTCAGTGGACGACGTCGTAGACGACCTTCAGCACGCCATTGGGGTAGGCCTCGGACTCGCGCAGATGCAGGTGCTGCCGGTCCGTGTCCGCCGTACTGAAGAGTCCCTTTCCTGCACCCAGCAGGACGGGGAACACCAGGAGGTTGTACCGGTCGATGAGATCGGCCTCGGCCAGGGCCCGCGCGAGCTCGGCGCTCCCGTGCACGAAGATCGCACCGCCGTCGCCTTGCTTGAGTGCGGCGACGTCCTCGACGGAGCGCAGGATCTCCGTCGGGCCCCACCCATCGACAAGCGAGTGCTCCTCCAGACCTGTCGAGACCACGTACTTGGGGAGGTCCTTGTACGCCGTGTGGTCCTCGGAGCCGATCCAGACCGGGGCGAACGCCTCATAGCTCCGGCGCCCGAACATGAGCGCCGTCGTCTCCTCCAACTCCTCACCCTTGAGGGCGAAGGCCTCGGGCAGGAACTCGGTACTGAGCACCCATCCGCCTCCGCGGTGACCCTCTTCGACACCGCCAGGTGAATCGACGACTCCGTCGAGCGACATGAATCCCGTCCACACCAGTTCCCGTGACATCAGATACCTCCATTGCGTCGTCCCATCGCTTACCCGTCCACGGTAGACGCGGCATGCAGCAGGATCTCATCGGTCGCTCCTGATTGTCGCTGTGATGAGGGCTGGGAGCCCTGGTTCTCCAAGGGGCACCACCGTCGGCGCCTTTGTCGATGTCCCACCGCGGCGGATGGAAGAACTCCAGGGTCGACCCCAAGGATTGAGGGCGACGGGCGTGCCGGAACGGTCGGCTCCGGCCGACGTGCGGACCGTGACCGACCGCACCATCCGGACGCCTTGACCCTGTTCCCGGCACAGCCTCTTCAATGGTGAGCACCTGGAATAATCCAGCCCGGCACAACGCTCTTGACGCCACGAATAGAACGTGGTAAAAGCGGCGGAACAACCCGCCTCCGCTGCCGCGAGAGACGAAGGAGAACATCGTGGACAACCCGTACGAAGGCATCAGGGAATGGGTGCAGCAGCTGCCCGAACTGGTCCAGCCGCTCGGCGTCGGCGTCGCCGGCATGGTCCCCTATATCGAGGGTGAGGGTGCGGCCGGCATCGGCATCATCCTCGGGATCAACCCGGTGGTGGCGGCACTCGCAGCGATGATCGGCAACTTCCTGAGCGTGCTCGCCGTCGTGACCATCAGTTCGCGTGTCCGCCAGAGAGTCGTGGCCGGTCGCGGGAACGACGGCGCGACGACGTATCCTGCATCCGGCGCTCCGTCGGAGCGGCGCGCCAAGGGCCAGCGCCGGCTGCAGGGCTGGCTCTCCCGATTCGGTGTACCGGGCGCGAGTCTCCTCGCCCCGCTGGCGCTCCCCACGCAGCTCACCGCCGCGTTCTTCGCAGCATCCGGGGTCCGGACGGAGCGGGTCCTGTTCTGGCAGGCGATCGCCATCCTCCTGTGGACCGGCGTCATCGCGGCCCTCGCGACCGGGTTCGTGGGGTTCCTCGGCTGGTGACGGCGATACTTGACGGACCGACGGGCGTGGCGCGACTGCGGAAGGACGGACGAGCATGGCGTGGAGTACGCGGGAGATCGCCGAACTGGCGGGGACGACGGTCAACACGGTCCGTCACTACCACCAGGTCGGGCTTCTCGAGCAGCCGGACAGGATGTCCAACGGCTACAAGCAGTACCAGGTCCGGCACCTCGTCCGTCTCCTGAAGATCCGCCGGCTGAGGGACCTGGACGTTCCGCTGGACCAGATCGACGAGGTGACCCTCGACGGACATTCCTCCTCCGAGGCACTGAGGGCCATCGACGCGGACCTTGCGATGAGCATCGAGAGGCTGCAGCGCGCCAGGGCGGAGATCCAGGCGATCCTGCAGGGCTCATCGGTGACCGGGGTCCCTGCCGGATTCGAGGACGTGGCACCCCGGTTGTCCGAGCCGGACCAGTCCCTGATGCTGATCTACTCCCAGTTGTACGACCACGAGGCGATGCAGGACCTGCGGACCATGATCCGGGAGGACCCGGAGTCGCCGGGCAGGGAGTTCGACGCGTTGGCCCCTGATGCCGACGAACCAGCCCGTGCAGAACTCGCGGAGCGCTACGCACCGACCATCGCGAAGGCCCTCCGGGACTACCCATGGCTCACGGAGCCGGGGAAGCACCTGTCCAAGAGCGTGGAGGTCACCAGGAACACGGTCGTCGAATCGCTTGCGGCCCTCTACAACCCGGCGCAGCTCGACGTCCTGGCGCGGGCAAGCGCCCTCGCCGGCGTAGCTCTCGCGGAGGAGCAGGTCACCGCCGGGAAGCAGACGTCCTGACATCGGTGACGGAAGCGCCCGCGAGCGGCACATCCGACACACGGCCTCCGCCGTTCGGCACGGCCGGGCCATCAACCCTCGCCGGGGGACCCGCGGAGCGGACGCCGCGGCTCCCCCGGCGAGTCCGCCCGGAGAGGACCGGACTCACAACGCGGTGTCCTGGCCCGTCTTCGACAAGGTGAAGATGCCGTAGCGCATCGCAACCGTGCGGTAGGCCAGGATCAGGCGGGGAAGGCTCAGCATGAAGACGCGGTTGCGTCCGCGGGCGGCGAGGTGACGCGTCTCGCGGTCGACGAACAGGGCCTTGAGGAACCGGCCGACGCAGATCGTCCAGGTGCGTGCGACCCTGCGGCTGACGTCCTCGTAGCCGATCACCGTGAAGCCGGCCGCCTCCGCCAGCGCCTCGTACTCCTCGCGCGTACCCACGGAGGGCAGGCGGCCCTCCCTGCAGATCGGCTCGAGGAGATGCCGCACCTTCCACCTGCCGGCGCCGGTCTCGGCCAGCCAGGCGCAGACGACGAAGCGGCCACCGGGAGCGAGTACGCGGTGGGCCTCGCCGAAGAACCCGGCTTTGTCCTCCATGTGCTCGCTCGACTCGATGGCCCACGCAGCGTCGGCGGAGGCTCCGGCCAACCCGTTGACGAGCCAGTCACCGAGCCGCACGTCGACGCCGTCCATGGGACGCGATGCGGCATACTCCGCCTGCCCGGCCGAGAGCGTGAAGCCGGTCACCCGGACGCCGTGGGAGGCCGCGAGTTGCCGGGCCGTCGATCCGTAGCCGCAGCCGATGTCGACGCACTCCTCCCCGGGCCGGAGGTGCAGTCGATCGGCGACCGTCTCACTGAGCGCGTCGACGGCCTGGGCCGGCGACTCGCGACCCGTGGTCCAGAGCCCGTGGTGAACGTGCTCACCCCATACCCTGCGGTAGATCGGATCGAGCTCGTCGTAGTGATCCGCGACCGCCGCGGTGGTCTGGGAGCTGGCTGGGATGATCACGCCGTCACGCTACCGCCCCGATCCATACCACCGGAAGGGGCGGGCACGACGACGATCGACGCCCGGCCCGGCGCCCACCGGCTCGCGTCCCCGGCCAGGAGTGCCGGCGTCAGTCCTCGTCGCCGGCCGCGGCAGCCTTGATAGCGTCCTTCTCGGCGCGCAGGGTCTCCGTCTCGTGCTGCTCCTCGGCCTTCTCCTGCCGGATGACCACCGCGAACAGCTTCTCCATCTCCTTGGCGACGCCCGCTGCCGACGCCGGGTTCTGGCCGGTCACCAGGCGGTCGTCGACCACGACCTTCTCCTCGAAGACATCCGCCGACACGTGGGTGGCGCCCTGCTCCTCGAGCCGGTCCGCCAGGAAGAAGGGGATGACCGTGTCCTTGCCCGCGGCGACCTCCTCGTCGTTGGTGAAGGCGGCCACCTTCCGGCCCTCGACGAGGCGGAACCCGTTGTCCAGCTCCACGTTCACCAGCCCGGCCGGCCCGTGGCAGACCGCTCCGACCAGGCCGCCTGCGTCGTAGACGCTCGCCACCAGCTTCTGGAGACCTTCGCTGTCCGGGAAGTCCCACATGGTCCCGTGCCCGCCCACGAGGTAGACGGCGTCGTACTGGGCGGGGTCGACGACGTCGACGCGGGCCGTGTTGTAGAGACCGGCACGCGTGGTCTCGTCCTCCGTGAAGGCGACCTGCACGGGATCCGAGGTGTCCACCTCGTCGCGCGGAGGCTGCCCGCCCTGGATCGATGCGAAATCGACGAAGTGCCCGGAGTCCGTGAAGACCTTCCAGGGATGGGCGGCCTCGGCCACGTTGTAGCCGGTCTTCTCCCCGGTGTCGCCGATCTCGGAAACGCTGGTCAGAACCATGAGGATCTTCTTCATGGGGTGCTCCTCTCGTCAGCCTCCCACCCTACGCCCGGCCCCGCCGCACGCCGTCCGGCGTCGTCGTCGTCGTCGTCGTCGTCGTCGGCGCACCGTCACGGCCGTCCGCGCACCCCCAGTCCCGCCGCCGCCAGCCGCCGTCCGGCCTCCTCGGGCGCGACGTACTCCCCGACCGTCGGTCCGGACCCGAGCGTGGCGACGGACGTGACGATCGTGTGCGGGTACACGTGGACCAGGTTGAAGCCCTGCGCGGCGTCCCTCCCGCGGATGCCGCCGACCGGCACGGTGAGGTCCTGCGTGTAGCAGGTGGACGGCGCCACCGACACGGGGATGCCGGCGAAGAGCGACGATGACGGGAAGTGCACGTGCCCGCCGAGGATCAGCCGGATGGCACTCCCCGCCACCACCTCGGCCAGCCGGTCCTGCCGCCGCAGCTCGGTGAGGACCGCGAGATCCTGCACCATGGGGATCGGCGGATGGTGGAGCGCCAGGATGCTGCCCTCGGGCGCCGGGCGTGACAGCTCGGCCTCGAGCCACGCGAGCTGGCCGTCGTCGAGCTCGCCATGATGGTGTCCGGGCACGGAGGTGTCCAGCGTGATGACGCGGAGCCCCCCGAGCCGGTAGCAGCGGTGCAGCGGCGTCTCCTCGGGCGGTTCGCCGAGGAGCACCGATCGCAGGGCAGGCCGGTGGTCGTGGTTGCCCATCAGCCAGATCACCGGGGCGTCGAGACGCGCCGCGAAGGGCTCGACGACGTCGCGCAGCGCCCCGTACGCCTGCGGATCTCCCGAATCCGTGAGATCGCCGGTGAAGATCAGGGCATCCGGCCGGAGCCCTGATGCGCCGATCCCGGCGAGGAGACGGGCGAACCGGTCGCGGCCGTCCACTCCGCCGTAGAGCAGGCCGTCGGCCACGAAGTGGGTGTCGCTGAAGTGGAGGAGGAGGTGATCGGCGGGAGGATGCTCCCGGGAGAGGTGCGCATCCCCCCGCCTGCTGGCCGTCGGCATGGCGCTAGGCGGTCGCCTCGGCCGTGGCACGCTCCGGCGTCGAGCGTTCGCGGCCGAAGACCTGCTGGTCCATCAGCTCGGCGATCCGGTTCCAGTCGTGCCGCTTCAGCAACCGCCGGAGCTCGGGTGACGGCTTCTCGCCGGCCCTCCCCAGCAGGTCCTGGCATGCGGCCGCGAAGCCGTCGGCATCGTCCTGCAGGTCCACGACCCCCGGGAAGTCCGCGACGACGTCCGGCACCCTGGTGGAGACGACGGGCAGCGCCGAGGCGAGGTACTCGAGCGTCTTCGTGGGGCTGATCGACTTCGTGGCCTCGTTGAGCGCGAACGGCATGAGCGCGACGTCGAACTGCGCCATGTGCCCGGGCAGGTCCTCGTAGGCCTGCTGGCCGAGGTAGGCGATGTTCGGCGCCTGCGGCAGGTCCGATTCCTCGATCTTGCAGATGGGGCCGACCATCCGGATCTCCCACTCGGGCAGGCGCTCGGCGAGCCCCGCGACCAGGGCGAAGTCGATCCGCTCGTCGAGCACCCCCACGTAGCCGGCCACCGGCCGGTCGCGCCCGGGATCGGCCTTCCGGGCCGTGGCCGCGTAGTGGCCCACGGACACGCCGCTGGGCACGAGGTGGGCGTCCTCCCTCCCCTGCTTCACCACCGAGCGGTGCAGCGACCGCCCGCCGGCGAAGACGACGTCGGCCCGCTTCAGCGCCTGCCGCTGGCGGACGAGCAGCTCGGGGGCCGCGTTCCTGAAGGCGGCGAGATCGTCCATGACGTCGTAGACGAGGGTGGTCGGCTCGAGGGCGAGAGCCGCCTCCAGGACCAGCGGGGTGTAGATCCACACGACACGGTCGCCCGAGGGCGGGCCGATCAGCGCGGGTAGCTGCTCCACGTAGTCGGGCATGACCTCGTCGAAGAAGCCCACGTGCCGGCCCTGCTCGGGGATCTCCAGGAAGACGCGCGTGAGACCGTCCGCCTCGGCGATGCCGAGGCGGTTCTGCGTGACCTCCACGTCGGGAGGCGTGAGGGGCTCCTCGACGAACCAGGTCTTCCGGCCCGGAGCCTTGTTCAGGCGTGAGACGAGCTGCTGCGGCCGCTGCCAGACCCAACCCCAGCGCAGGTGTGACAGGACGATGAGTTCACTGTGCATCGACGATCCTCAATTCCATTCGTGTGGTGGTGCGGGGAAGGCTTGAACCGATGTCGGTCCCGGGCGGCTGCTGCCAGTCCCAGTGGGCCATCTGCGGCCGGTAGCCCTGCAGCCAGGTCGCCACGGGTTCGGCGAGCCGGTAGGCGGGCAGGTCGGCGGACCGCACTCCCTGGGCGGCGAGCGCGTACGACGTCGACATGACCGACGTGTGACGCCGGAGGTCCGCGTCGAGCCAGTACACGCCGACGGGGTCCACCTGTCCCTCGCAGCGGAAGAGCAGCGAGTTCCAGTCCGTGGAGTCGACGACGGGGAACCAGCACACGCCGTCCATCGCCACGCCGCGGGCCTGCGCGGCCTCGCACTGCTCGAGCACGTACTTCAGCCAGGTGGCACGATCCGCGGTATGGCCGCGGACGTTGGTCTCCGTCAGCATGCACGGCATCCCGTAGCGCTCCCAGTACTGCAGGATCTGGTCCGAGAGCGGCAGCGGCGTGGGTGTCGGGGCCGTGCCGCCGGCCTCGGAGAAGTCCCACTGGCAGTGGGCGTAGTAGTCGAGGCCCAGGACGTCGATCGTCCCCGTGGGCAGGGACAGGAGGCGCTCGCCACCCACGGCGGCGAGGTCCCTGCCCAGCTGGCTGTCGACGTCGTACCCCCTGCCGAGGAAGGCATCGATGACCAGGAACCGGCGGTAGTTGGCCATGTCCGCGTACCGCTGCCCCGATGCGTCGGAGCCGGTGTGGAACTCGCACGTGTCGACCCAGACGTGCCGGGCGTCCGGCAGCAGGTCGCGATAGAGGGCCGAGGCCGTGGCCACCGCGGGCATCACGTTGAGGATGAGGTCCACGAATCCACGGAGCCCGGAGTGGTAGGGCGGCCAGATGGCCTCGTGCCCGCAGAGGAACAGGGTGGAGAACGGCTCGTTGAAGAGCGTGTACTCCTCGACCCACGGATACCGGCGGGCGAAGGCCTCCGCGTACCGCAGGTAGGCGGCTCCGAAGCGGTCGTCCGCGAAGCCGTCGGTGAGCCAGGCGGGATAGCTGGTGTGGTGGACGAGATCCACGATCGGGCGGAACCCCTCGTTGCGCAGGTACGCCATCACCTCGTCGGTGGAGGACCAGTCGTAGCTCCCCTCCACCTCCTCGATCCGGTGCCACCGCACGGGATACCGCAGCCGCGTGATGCCGGAGCGGGACAGCAGCCCGAGATCCTCGCGCCACCGGAGGTCGTGCTCCGTCGTCTCGAAGATGTCGCGGTCGTGGGCGGGCATGAAGGTGCTCTCGAATCCGCCGATGATCTCGAGGGGCCTTCCCGCCTCAGACACGTCCGTCACCGGCCCGTCGCGCACCCAGTTCCTCGTAGACGACGTCGAGCAGTTCGGCAGCGCGCAGGTTCAGGCGCCGCGACTCGTCGAGGTCGGCATCGAGCCGCACCACCTCCGCGCGCAACTGCTCCACGGCCGTGCGCAGCGCATCCAGCTGGAGTGCGAGATCGTCGTGTTCGGTGACCTCGAACCGCAGGCCCCCATCCCCGACCGCGGTGGTGTCCATCGTCTCCGTCAGATCCGTCGTATCGGTCATGTCCGTCATCCCTTCTCCCTCCTCACGAGGACGCGCCGGCTCAGTACCGTGCGTTCCCTGTCCTTGCCGTGCCCGTCCCGGTGCTGTCCCGGCCCGGAGTCCGGCTGATCCTCCGCCACGAGCGAGTACCGGGCCAGCTGCTCCTGGAACCTGGTCCAGTCGACGGGCTGGTACTCGGCCCAGCTGGCCGACCCCTCGGCTCCCGCGACCCCCACCTCGACGAACGCGCGGCTCCCCGGCGCCGCCAGCAGGTGTTTGACGAGCAGCAGCGTGGTGTCCCAGCCGAGCGGACTCAACGCGTTGAAGAGGTGGTTCGCGAGGACGTGCACGGTGCCGTCGAGCTCGGCGCACCGCTTCCGCAGGTGCAGCGCGTGCCGGGCCATGGTCAGGTTGGCCCGCTCGAACTCGATCGCACCGCCGTCGGGCGCCACGTTCTCCCTCGCCCACGCGAGCGCGGGCCGGCTGTAGTCGACCGCCAGGACGCGGTGCCCGCGCTCGGCCAGGTACCGCGCGTCCGCACCGAGCCCGCAGCCGAGATCCAGGACGGCCGACGACGGCGGGAGTGCGCTCGTCGCCGCGACGGCGAGGCCCGACGGCGCCGTCACCGGGCCGCCCTCGATCTCGGCGCGGTGGTGGTCCTCCCAGTTCTCGCGGTCGACGTCGAAGTGGTTGAGCCACCAGTAGTAGCGGCGGAAGGCCGCGGGCGGCGTGACGAAGGTGAAGGTGGGGTCCGGGACCTCCCAGGACGGCCCGTAGATCGCGGCCAGGAGCTGCTCCGGCTCTGCCGGACCGGGCAGCATCCGCCCGTTGACCGGCAACGGCTTCAGGGGGTGGAGGGTGACACTCTCCGCTCGCTCGCGGGCGTGGAAGGTCCCGTAGAACCAGCCCTCGCACTCGAAGTAGGTGAAGATGTCGAGGTAGAAGTGGTCCGTGATGGTCCCACCGGGGAACATCAGCTGGAGGTGGCCGCTCGAGTGCCGCACCACCTCGTAGCCCTCCTGCACGAGGGTCCGCTCGATGCGGAGGCTCTCGAGCACGACGTCGGACGGGTTCGTGTGGGTGCTCAGGTAGGCGAGGTCGGCGTCGTCGTCGTGCGCCATGATCCGCCCGTTGCGCACCGGACCGAGCAGCGTGCCACCGGTGACGAAGAGGTCGATGCCGGCGGTGCGTCGGAGCACCTGGATGAGGTGCTCCGCCTCGTCGAGGACGTGGTCGATCAGCGCGGCGTCACGGCCCTCGAAGGACCGGGCGATCCGCCCCCACTTGTTCACGACCTGAGGGACGCCCGTGCCCGGCTCGGACAGGTCGAACTCCCCGCCCGCGGCGTCGAACACGGCGGTGCCCGCGGCGATCTCGCGGCCGCCGTGCTCGACTGCCAGGCGGGCCGTGCCCGTCAGGCGCTCCGACAGGGACGGGGGCCACGGGACGGTGAGCGATCCGTCGTCGTCGGACTCCGGTGCGCGGACCGTCCAGATGCGGCGTCCGGCCAGCAGCACGGAGAGCGCGTCACCGCTCGGGACGGGGGCGCCGGTGATCACCAGCCGATCGGTATCGGCTGTCAGGGCGCGCGCGCTCACCGGACACTTTCGAGCTGTGCGGCCAGCGGGTCGACCTGCGGGAGGCGGACATCGAAGACCTGACCCGTGATGTCGGAGGCGAGGACCTGCGCGCTGACGCGGGCGACGTCGGCCGCCTGTACGAGCGTGTGCTCGTCCTCGTGGCCGAAGGCCTTCTCCCGCATCGGCGTGGCGGTGCGGCTCGGGCTGATGCAGTTCACACGGATGGAGTCGCAGCTCCACTCGTCCGCGAGCGCCTGCGTCAGGTTCACGAGCGCCGCCTTCGTGGCCGAGTACACCGTGTACTTGGCGCGGCCGCGCGTGTAGGAGCTCGAGGAGAAGAGCAGCAGCGACCCGTGCGAGTCCGCCAGGTGGGTGTGCGCCTCCTGTGCGACGACGAAGGCCGCCATGAGGTTCACGCCGACGTCGTGCTGGAGCTGTTCGTCGGAGAGGCCCACGAGGTCGCCGATGGTCAGGACCCCCGCGGTCAGGACCACATGGTCGATCCGCCCGTACTGCGCCGCGGCGTCGGCGAGCGCTCGTGACACCGAGGCGCGGTCCTCGACGAAGGTCCCGCTCCCGGTCCTGCTGTGGCAGGCCACGAAGGCGCCCTCCTCCTGGAGCTGCCGGCCGAGTTCTCCGCCGATGCCCGAGCTGCCGCCGAACACGACCACGACCTTCCCGCGCAGGGATGACGCGGGCACCGGGACCGGGTCCACGTGCTGGTGCTTGAGCTGGAAGAGCTTGTCGGCCAGGTGGATGTCGATGGGATGGGTGATCTTGATGTTCGCCTCGTGGCCCGGCACCACGATGATCGGGACGTCCGGACAGTAGGTCAGCACCACCGAGCAGTCGTCGGTCGCCGCGAAATGGGGATCCTTCCGTGCTGCACCATACGCCTCCATGAGCGTGTCCCACCGGAAGGCCTGGGGTGTCTGGCCCCGACGGAGCGACGCGCGAGGGGGGACCGACCGGATGAGATCGTGCTCGTCGACCTCGATGATGGTGTCCGCCGACGGGATACCGGTGTCCACTGCGTCGTAGGTGTCGAGCGCCTCGACGCACGCGCGGATGATGGACGGGTCCAGGAGCGGACGGACGGCGTCGTGGAAGACGACCTTGGATCCCGGCGTCGCGATCTCGCGCAGGGCCAGGTAGGAAGTTTCGTTGCGGTCCCGGCCGCCCGGCAGGAGTCCGGTCAGTTTGGGGAACTTCTCGCGAGTGACGAGGAGCTCCGCGCGGTCCATGGACCCGGGATCCATCATCACGATGATCTCGTCGATGAACGGGCACTGCTGGAAGATGTCGACGGTGTGCTCGAGGCTGGTCCGCCCGGCCACGGGGACCAGTTGCTTCGGGATCTCGAGGCCCATGCGGGTACCCACTCCGCCGGCGAGGACCACGCCGACCGTTCGTCGTCGGGGGCGCTCCTCGCTGCCCGCTGTATGTGTAGCGTCGATTCCGCCGGTGATGGTCGACATTGCCGCCCCCTTCGTCCGTGAGTAGCTCCAAGAATTTAGTAAGCGTACTTACGGCATATTCCGCCGGTCAGGAAAAAATTAAGGTCGCAGTTTCCTTGTGGAGGCGCCGGTCCTTTGCCTAGCGTTCACCCGCCGTTCAGTCCCGAGGTGATCCACGGGCACCCGCGATAGCCTGAACGCATGGCAATACGGGTGCTCGCAGTGGGCCGCAAGCACGAGAGCTGGGTGTCCGAGGGGATCGAGCGGTACGCGAAGCGGCTGAAGAAGCCCTTCGATCTCTCCTGGCAGCTGATCTCCCACTCGGCGCGCGAGAACGACGCCGCCCGCAAGGAGGAGTCCGAGCGGCTGCTCGGCAGGCTCGGCTCGGACTTCGTGATCCTGCTCGACGAGCGCGGTACGGCCGTCGACTCCCCCGCGCTGTCCCGAACCCTCCTCGCACCGCTCGAGACCTCCCGCGGTGTCACGGTCATCATCGGCGGTGCCTACGGTGTCGACCGGCCGGTACACCAGCGGGCCGACTTCGTCTGGTCCCTCTCCCCGCTCGTCTTCCCGCACCAGCTCGTCCGGCTGATCCTCGCGGAGCAGGTGTACCGCGCGCAGGAGATCGCAGGCGGACGGTCCTACCACCACGAGTGAAGGCCGTTCCGGTAACAATCGCACCACGCCCCGCCCGCGCCGTCGGCGGCTGCCGCACCCGGACGTAGGGTGAGGGAATGACTACTCTGCTGGGGAGCAAGCGTTGGATCGCGGCCGTGATGGCCGCTGGAGCACTGACGGCGGTGAGCGGCTGCACCGCCTCCGGGTCCGACGACGGCGGGACGGCGGCGACGTCCGCCGGAACCGCGAGCGCGTCCTCCACCCCTTCCGCCGCCCCGACCACTGCACCGTCCACTGCACCGTCCGCCGCACCGGGTCCCACGGGAACCGCCTCCGCGACGCCGTCGGCCTCCGCTGCCCCTGGCGGCGCCGCGTCGCCGTCCGCGTCAGCGAGCCCCTCGGCCTCCGTGCCGACCGCCGGCGGTCCCTGCACGGCGGCGCAGCTGACCGGCGCGGTGGAGGACCAGCTCGGTGGCGGTGCCGCGGGCAGCGTCTACCGCACCCTCGTCCTCACAAATGCGTCCGGCCACGAGTGCACCGTCCAGGGGTACCCGGGAGTCTCCTACGTGGACGCGGCGGGCACGCAGATCGGAGCCCCCGCGGAGCGGGACGGGACGGCGGCCGCCGCCGTCACCCTCGCGCCGGGAGCCTCGGCGAGCACCACCCTCCAGCAGACCACCGCCGAGAACTACGGCGCGGACTGCGGCATCACGCAGGCCGCGGGTGTCCGCGTGTACCCCCCGGGCGCGACCGACTCGCTCGTCCTGCCGCAGGACATCGCGGCGTGCTCGGCCGGTTCGATCGTGCTCATGCGGGTGGGAACCCTGCAGCCCGTTTCCTAGCTGCTGCAGGCGGGCCGTCCCGGGGGCCGTCCGTCGGCTGCTGCCGGCCCGTCTCCCGCAGGCGCCACGCCGCGAACCCGATGAGCGCGGCGGTCGACAGGGCGAGGACCAGCGTCACCCACGACCGGCCGGCGACGATCGACGCGAGCCCGAGGAGGGCCGTGGCCACGCCGGCAGTCACCATGACGCGCCCCCGCTCCAGCAGCCCGTACACCGCGAGGCCGATCCCCAGGACCACCCACGCGCCCAGGCCGTGGAACGCCGCCACGGCCCCGCCGAGCAGCGCCCCGAGCTCGACCACGACGGCAAGGACCAGGTAGGCGCCCGTCCGGGCGCTGATCGCCGGCGGATGACGGACGAGCCAGGGTGCCGTCACGAGGACGAGCACGAGCGTGCTCACGACGAAGTAGGCCGCGATCCGGCCGGTGTCGCCGTCGACCACGACCGCGGCGACCGCCCCGCCGAGGAAGAGCACGCCGATCGCGGCCACCGGCACCCAGTTGTTGGACACGTGTCCGGCGATTCCCGGTCGCTGCACCATGCCTGCTCCGGCCGTCATGCCCTGCTCCCGTCAGCCGTTCCGTCCAGCCCTTGGTCGAAACCTACTGCGCTCCACCCCCGTTCGGCGGCAGCCCTGCGGTGCGGCGGACGGAGCATCCGCGGAAGGACCGAGTGTCGGTGCGCTGGGGCATGATGATGGGGTGACGACGCCGGTGCTGACGAGGTTCACCCCCGCGACCCATGAGTGGTTCGCCGGGGCCTTCGCTGAGCCCACGCCGGCGCAGGAGGGCGCGTGGTCCGCGATCTCCGCGGGCTCCAACGCCCTCGTCGTCGCCCCGACCGGCTCGGGCAAGACCCTCGCCGCGTTCCTCTGGGCCCTGGACCGGCTCATCGCCTCGGGCGAGGGGAGCGGCGATGCCGACGAGGACGTCCCCGAGGTGCCGGCGAAGGGCCGTAAAGCCCCGCCGAAGAAGCCGAAGCGCACCACGCGCGTCCTCTACATCTCACCCCTGAAGGCGCTCGGCGTCGATGTCGAGCGGAACCTCCGCGCGCCCCTGATCGGCATCACGCAGACCGCGAAGCGCCTCGGGCTGCCCGCTCCGAGCATCACGGTGGGCGTCCGCTCCGGCGACACGCCGCAGGCCGAGCGGCGGGCCATGCTGACCCGGCCGCCGGACATCCTCATCACCACGCCCGAGTCACTGTTCCTGATGCTGACGTCGAAGGCGCGGGAGACGCTCATGGAGGTGGACACCGTCATCATCGACGAGGTCCACGCCGTCGCCGGCACCAAGCGCGGCGCGCACCTCGCCGTGTCCCTCGCCCGTCTCGACGCCCTGCTGGACAAGCCCGTGCAGCGCATCGGCCTGTCCGCCACCGTGGAGCCGAAGGAGACGGTGGCGCGCTTCCTCTCCGGGAACGCACCGGTGGAGATCGTCGCACCGCCGTCGAAGAAGCAGTGGGACCTGACCGTCACCGTCCCGGTGGAGGACATGACGGAACTCGGCGGGGCCGTGGCCCCGGGCGACGACGACGGCGACGCCGTGCCCCAGGCCAGCATCTGGCCGCACGTCGAGGAGAAGATCGTCGATCTGATCGGCCAGAACCGGTCCACGATCGTGTTCGCCAACTCGCGGCGGCTCGCCGAGCGCCTCACCGCGCGGCTCAACGAGATCCACGCGGAGCGCCTCGAGCGTGATGCCGTGTGGGCGGCCGTCGGCGACCCCGACGCCCCTGACGCCCCCGGAGCGACGGCGGCATCCTCCTCCGCCCAGCCCTATGCCCATACGACCGCGACCCCCGCACAGATGATGGCGCAGGCCAGCCAGAGCACCGGCGCCGAACCGCTGCTGGCACGCGCCCACCACGGCTCGGTGTCGAAGGACCAGCGCGCCCTCATCGAGGACGACCTCAAGTCGGGGCGCCTGCGCTGCGTGGTCGCGACGAGCTCCCTGGAACTCGGGATCGACATGGGCGCGGTGGACCTCGTGGTGCAGGTCGAGTCGCCGCACTCCGTGGCGAGCGGTCTGCAGCGTGTCGGGCGCGCGGGACACCAGGTGGGCGAGGTGTCGCAGGGCGTCCTGTTCCCCAAGCACCGCGGGGACCTCGTCAACACGACCGTGACGGTGGAGCGCATGCTCGCCGGGAAGATCGAGCCCCTGTACATCCCCACCAATCCCCTGGACATCCTGGCCCAGCAGACCGTCGCGGCGGCAGCGCTGGGCACCATCGACGTCGAGGAGTGGTTCGACGTCGTCCGCGCATCGGCGCCGTTCGCCACCCTCCCGCGCTCGGCCTTCGACGCGACCCTCGACCTCCTCGCCGGCCGGTACCCCTCCGACGAGTTCGCCGAGCTCCGGCCCCGCATCATCTGGGACCGCGTCGAGGGAACCATCACGGGCAAGCCCGGAGCACAGCGCCTCGCCGTCACCTCCGGCGGCACCATCCCCGACCGCGGGCTCTTCGGCGTCTTCCTCGTGGGCTCCGAGGGCGAGGGACCCCGCGCGGGCGGGCGCCGCGTCGGCGAACTCGACGAGGAGATGGTCTACGAGTCCCGCGTGGGAGACGTCTTCGCGCTCGGTGCCACGAGCTGGCGCATCGAGGAGATCACGCATGACCGCGTGCTCGTGTCCCCGGCGTTCGGTCAGCCGGGCAAGCTGCCCTTCTGGAAGGGCGACTCCCTCGGACGGCCGGTGGAACTGGGCCGAGCCCTCGGCGCCTTCAACCGGGAGATGTCCGGGAGCACGCCCGAGAAGGCGCAGGAACGGTGCGAGAGGATCGGCCTCGACGCATGGGCGGCGGGGAACCTCATCACCTACCTGACCGAGCAGCGCGAGGCCACCGAGGTGGTCCCGAACGACCGCACGCTCGTCGTCGAGCGTTTCCACGACGAGCTCGGCGACTGGCGCGTGGTGCTCCACAGCCCGTTCGGCATGCCCGTGCACGCCCCGTGGGCCCTCGCCGTCGGCGCACGGCTCGAGCAGCGGTACGGCATGGACGGGTCCGCCATGGCCTCCGACGACGGCATCGTGCTGCGGGTGCCGCTCATGGACGACGAACCACCCGGAGCCGATCTCTTCCTGTTCGACGCGGAGGAGCTGGACGGGATCGTGACCGCAGAGGTGGGCGGCTCCGCACTCTTCGCCTCGCGGTTCAGGGAGTGTGCCGCGCGGGCCCTGCTCCTGCCGCGCCAGAACCCGAGCAAGCGCACCCCGCTGTGGCAGCAGCGCCAGCGTTCCGCCCAGCTGCTCGACGTCGCCAAGAAGTACCCGACCTTCCCGATCGTGCTCGAGACCGTGCGCGAGTGCCTGCAGGACGTCTACGACCTCCCGGCGCTGAAGGACCTCGCCGCATCGCTGGAGCGCCGGGAACTGCGGATCGTCGAGGTCACCACGCAGCAGCCCTCGCCGTTCGCCCGGTCCATGCTCTTCGGCTACGTCGCCTCGTTCCTCTACGAGGGAGACTCGCCGCTCGCCGAACGACGGGCCGCGGCGTTGTCCCTCGACCCGACCCTCCTCAACGAACTGCTGGGCCGCGCGGAACTGCGCGAACTGCTCGACGCCCGGGTCATCGCCGAGACGGAGCTGGAGCTGCAGCGCCTGAAGGCGGACCGGCGGGTCCGCGGGCTCGAGGGCGTCGCCGACCTGATCCGCATCCTCGGGCCCCTCACGGTCGGTGAGATCGCCGAGCGGCTCGACGCGCCCGCCGACACCACCGCACCGGCCGACGGTGCCGGAGCCACTGCGATTCGTGACGACGCCGGCGTCGTTGCCCGCCCCGGCGTCGGCGACGCCACCGCCGGTGACGCCACCACGGCGGGCGGCTCGGGCGAGGACGCACCGCTCCGCGGTACCGCATCGGTGGACCTCGTCCGGCAGCACGTCGCCGTCCTCGTCAAGGCCAATCGCGCGCTCACCGTGAACATCGCCGGAGTAGAGCGGATCTCCGCCGTCGAGGACGCCGCTCGTCTGCGCGACGCCATCGGCGTACCCCTGCCGATGGGCATCCCGCTGGCGTTCATCGAGCCGGTCGCGGATCCGCTCGGCGACCTCGTGGGCCGCTACGCCCGCACGCACGGTCCGTTCACCGCCGCCGAGGCGGCAGCCCAGCTGGGCCTCGGTGTCGCCGTCGTCACGGGATCCCTGCAGCGCCTCGCCGGCGCCGGGCGCGTGGTCGAGGGGGAGTTCCGGCCCGCGGAATCGGTCCCCGTCCTCGACATCTCCGCGGACTCGGGCGCCGCTCCGGGCACCATCACCCTCCACGCGCCGGCCTCCAGCGAGTGGTGCGACGTCGAGGTGCTGCGCCGCCTCCGCCGCCGGTCGCTCGCGGCGCTGCGCCAGGAGGTCGAGCCCGTCGACCCGACCGCCTACGGCAGGTTCCTCCCCGCCTGGCAGCACATCGGGTCGGGTCTGCGGGGACTCGACGGCGTGGTCACCGTGATCGACCAGCTCTCCGGCGTCCCGATCCCCGCCTCGGCGTGGGAGCCCCTGATCCTCGCCCAGCGCGTGGCGAACTACACCCCGGCGATGCTCGACGAGCTGACCGCGACGGGCGAGGTGGTGTGGTCGGGGGCCGGGTCGCTCGCCGGGAACGACGGCTGGATCGCCCTGCACCTGGCCGAGAACGCCCCGCTCACGCTGCGCCCCGATCCGGCCTTCGAGCCCACGTCGCTGCACTCCGCGCTGCTGGATCTGCTGGCCGGTGGCGGCGGGTACTTCCTCCGGCAGCTGACCAACCTGCTCGATGTCCAGGAGGTCACCTCGGACACCGCCGTCGTCACCGCGCTCTGGGACCTCGTATGGGCGGGCCGCATCAGCAATGACACTTTCACGCCGGTGCGCTCGCTGCTGGCCAACGGGAAGACGGCCCACAAGCAACGCCCCGTTCCGGCACGCGCCCGCACCTCGCGGGCCGGACGGCTCGGCCGCGCCCCGGGGAAGTCCCTGACCGGCGCGTCGATGCGCCTCAGTGCCGCAGCCGACGACGGCGGGGCGGGCGGCTACCAGCGGCCCACTCCTCCCCTGGCCGCGGGACGCTGGAACATGCTGCCCGCGGTGGAGGCCGAGACGACGCTCCACGCGCACGCCACCGCCGAGCTCCTGCTCGACCGTTACGGCGTGGTCACGCGCGGCGCCGTCGGCAACGAGGGCATCCCGGGCGGATTCGGCCTCATGTACAAGGTGCTGGCGCGGCTCGAGGAGATGGGCCGGTGCCGCCGCGGCTACTTCATCGAGCACCTCGGGGCGGCGCAGTTCGCCGTGCCGGCGACGGTGGACCGCCTACGGTCCTTCAGCGCCGACAACCAGCTGCCCACGGCCCAGGACGTCCTCGGTGGTGAGGCCGCGCCCTTGAACGCCGTCGCCCTGGCCGCCACGGATCCGGCGAACCCCTACGGGGCGGCCCTCAGCTGGCCGCAGGCGGAGGGCGGGCACCGAGCCGGGCGGAAGGCCGGCGCGCTGGTGGTGCTCGTGGACGGAGCCCTGGCCCTGTATGTCGAACGGGGCGGCAAGACCCTCCTGACGTTCACCGAGGATGCGCTCGTCCTCCGTGCCGCGGCGCTGGCCCTCGTGCTGATCATCCGGCGCGGCGCCGCGGACAAGATGGCGCTCGAGAAGGTGAACGGCGGCGAGATCCTCGACACGGACATCGGACGCGCGCTCGCCGATGCCGGGTTCTACACCACACCGAAGGGACTGAGGATCCGTGCCTGAGGGGGACACCGTCTGGCGGGCGGCCCGTGAACTGCACCGGGCGCTCGCGGGCCGGGTGCTGACGCGCTGCGACGTCCGGGTGCCGAAGTTCGCCACCGTCGATTTCACGGGGGACACCGTGCAGGAGGCCGTGGCCCGCGGGAAGCACCTGCTGATCCGTGGCGGCGGGGACGACGGCTGGGACATCCACTCCCACCTGAAGATGGAGGGGCTCTGGCACGTCTACGCGCACGGCGAGAAGTGGCGACGCCCTGCCTTCAAGGCGCGGTGCATCCTCGAGACGGAGGACGCCGTCGTCGTCGGCTTCGAACTCGGCTTTCTGCGGGTGATCTCGCGTGCGGAGGAGGACGACGCCGTGGGGTACCTCGGACCGGACCTCCTCGGGCCGGACTGGGATCCGGACGAAGCGATTCGGCGGCTCCGCGACCAGCCCGAGCGGCCCATCGGGCTCGCCCTCCTCGACCAGCGGAACCTCGCCGGGATCGGCAACGTCTACCGGTGCGAGCTGTGCTTCCTCGCAGGGGTGCATCCGCTGACCCCCGTGGGCGAGGTACCCAACCTGCCGCGCATGGTCGAGCTGTCCAAGAAGCTGCTGGAGGCGAACAAGGCCCGCAGCACCCGGGCGACCACGGGCCAGCTCCGCGGCAACACGCTCTGGGTCTACGGCCGGTCCCGTCGCGGGTGCCTGCGCTGCGGCACACCCGTGGCGCTGGAACAGCTCGGGGACAAGGAGACCGAACTCCGCGAGCTGTACTACTGCCCGCACTGCCAGCCCCGGGTGGAAGCACCCGCGGGAGCGGCACTACCCTGACGGGATGAGTCACCACCGGATGGACCACCACGGGCAGGTCACGCCCTGATGGCGATGCGCTCACCCCTGCCCGTGCGCAACGGCGTCAATGCCACGCGGCTGCGGCTCCCGGCGGAGGGCCCGTGGGAGACGGCCCTCGAGTACATCCTCGACCGCTTCGACCACGTGGACCCCGACGGCATCGGCGAGCGCTTCGACCGCGGCGAGGTCGTGGCGCTCGGAGGCGAGGTGCTGACGAGGACCACACCGCTCGGTGAGCACACCTTCGTCTGGTACTACCGCGAACTGCCCGTCGAGGAACGTCTCCCGGTCGAGCTGTCGATCCTCCACCAGGACGAGCGGCTGCTCGTCGTCGACAAACCACACTTCCTGCCGACCACCCCCGGCGGCATGTACGTGGCGGAATCGGCCCTGGTCCGCCTCCGGGTGGAGCTCGGCCTACCGGACCTGATCCCCATGCACCGCCTGGACAGGATGACGGCGGGTGTCCTGATGTTCGCCGTCGACCCCGCGACACGGGGCGCCTACCAGTTGCTGTTCGAGAACCGGCGCATCAGCAAGGAATACCGGGCCGTCGCGCCCGTCCGCCCGGAACTGGGCCTTGACACGGCGCCGCTGGACGTCCGGAGCAGGATCGTGAAGTCGCGCACCTACCTCCTGGCGCAGGAGGTGGAGGGACCCGCGAACACGCACACGACCGTCAGCCTCCTGGACGAGCGGGCGGGGCGCGGGCTGTACCGCTTGCAGCCGCACACGGGCAAGACGCACCAGCTCCGGCTGCACATGGCCTCCCTCGGGCTCGGGATCATCAACGACCCGTTCTACCCTGTGCTGCATCCGCAGGCCCCGGACGACTACGCCCGGCCCCTGCAACTCCTCGCCCACAGCATCGCGTTCACCGATCCGGTGGACGGCACCGAGCGGACCTACGCGTCACGCCTGGCACTCGCCGAATTCGCCTGACCGCCATGGTCCGGGCACGAGACGGCCGTCCACGCAGGGGTGCTGGACGGTAGATTTGCAGGGTGGACCTGCCCGGCACGGACATCCCAGCACCGCTCTACCTCCTCGTCATGTTCGCCGTGATCGTCGTGGACGTGATCCTCCCCGTCGTGCCCTCGGAGCTCCTCGTCATCGGCGCCGGCACGATGTCGGCGCACGGCATGCTCCTCCTCCCGTTCGCGGTCGTCGTGGCCTTCGCCGGGAGCTGGGTGGGCGACGTTGCCCTCTTCCTGCTCTTCCGCCGCAGGCTGACGCACTTCCTCGACCGGTTCCGCTGGGGACGATCCATCCACCGCGGGCTGCGCAACGCCATCGAGAAGGCCGGCAGCTCCCCCACGTACGCGGCCGTCGTCGCGGTCCGGTTCCTCCCGGGCGGCCGCACGGCCAGCGTGGCGGTCGCCGGGATCGCCGAGCTGCCCCTGCGCCCGTTCATGCTCGCTGCCGCCGGCGGCGGCCTGCTGTGGACGGCCTGGCTCGTGGGCCTCGGGTTCGTGGCAGGAGCGTCCACCGGCCTGCCCGCAGGGGTGAGCGCCCTGCTCGGAATGGCGGTCGGTACGCTGGTGGGAGCCATCACGGCGGCAATCCTCGCCCTGAAGAAACACCGGAAGGCCAAAACGACGCATGAGCACCCCGAGAAACCCGGGTCCGACGCTCCCTGAGAAGCCGGCGGGGCCGCCGAGGATCGCGCAGGGAAGCCCCGCGCCCGAGCTGCCCTCGGACACCGCGAGCGTCCTCGAACGGCTCAAGGCAGCGCGGCCCCGGGTCGTTCCCGCGACGAGCGAGGATTCCCCGGCTCCACGGTCCGCAGGCCCCGAACCCGCAAAGGGCACGTCGGCGACGGCCGGCGCAGGAACCGTGGAGTCCACACGCTCCGGCTCCGACACCGCTGCCACTGCCGACAAGGCCGACAAGGCCGACAAGGCCGACAACGCCGGCAAAGCCGACAACGCCGACAGGTCCGGCAGGTCCGGCAGGCCCGGCAGGTCCGGCAGGCCCGGCAGGTCCGGCAGATCCGACAAGGCCGACATGGCCGACATGGAGGAGGCGCGGGTCCCGGCGGACACGAGCGCCACGGTCAGCATGTCCTCCACCGCCGCAGGCGAACGGCGGCGGGTCGCGGCAGCGAAGGCACGGGTTGCGGCGGAGAGGGCCCGCCGTGCCGCAGGGGTGACCGGAAGGACGATCGGTCGCGGAAGCGTCGCTACCGGTAGGGCGATCAGCCAGGGCAGCGCCACTGCCGGCAAGGCCATCGGCCGCGGCAGCAGCGCCGCAGGAATGGCGATCGCCGGAGGAAGCAGCGCCGCAGGGAAGGCGATCAGCCGCGGCGGAACCGCGACGATCCGCCACATCGGGGGGTGGGACGCCGACGTCGTCCGGCAGGCAGCCGTGACGCTCTGCGCGATCGCCTGCATCCTGGGTTCGGCGGCAGGGGTCGGCGCCTTCGGGGGCCCGTCGATCAGGGATGCGGCAGGTGGCCTGTTCTCCCCGGACGCGACGCTCCTGGCGCCGTCGTCGTCCGCCTTCTCGATCTGGAGCGTGATCTACGCAGGGCTCGTGGCCTACACGGTGTACCAGTGGTTCCCGTCGCAGCGGCGCACCGGACGGCAACGGCGCCTCGGCTGGACCGTCGCGGCCTCGATGCTGCTGAACCTCGCATGGATCCTGAGTGCCCAGGCCGGCGGGCTCACGGTGAGCCTCATCGTCATCATGCTGCTGTTCTTCACGCTCCTGGCAGCCGTGCGCACCCTGAACTCCCATCCCACCCAGACACGGGTGGAGGGTGCGCTCGTGGACGCGCCGATCGGCCTGTACCTCGGCTGGGTGCTGCTGGCGGCCGGAGCGAACGCAGCGGCATTCTTCACCGCCGGACGCTTCGACCTCTTCGAGTGGCAGGGCACCACCTGGGCGATCGTCGGTATCGCAGCGATCCTCCTGACGGCGGCCGTCATCTGCTCCACCGATCGCGGCCGGCTGTCGGTCGCCGCGGCCACGTCATGGGGTCTCCTGTGGATCGCCGTCGAGCGGGCACTGGGTGAGCCGGCCTCGCTGGCCGTGGCACTCGCCGCGGCCCTCGCGATCTTCCTGCTCCTCATCACCGCGGGTTCCCGCCGGCACCGCGTCGATCACGCCTACCGACGCTGGCTGCGGGCGGAGGAGGACGCCCTCCGCGAACCGATCGACCTGCTGGGCGACGACGACTACGAGGACTCGCGCTCCTAGGACGCGAGCCTTCCCCGACCGTGGACCACTCCCACGCCCGGGGGGGTGTGACCGGGCACGTCCGGCTAGTCACACGAGCGCGATCTCACCGCAGGACAGGCGGCCCTTGCGCACCTGAGGCGCCGCCCCCGACGGGTACGACGCCTCGACCGGCTACCTCGGGATGCCGGCGCGGCTACTCCTGGCCCTGATCGCCGACGGTGACGGCGATCTTGCCGCGGACATGGCCGTCCATGCTGCTGCGGAAGGCATCGGCGGCCCGCTCGAGCGGGAAGCTCTCCGCGAGCACCGGCGTGACGCTGCCCGCCTCGACGAGTTCGGTCAGGGCGAGGAGATCCGCCGGGTTCGGGCGGACGAAAATGTAGCGCCCGCCCCGGTCCTTGACCTCGGCGTCGGCGACGGAGGCGATCCGCTCCGGTGACTTCAGGTGCTCCAGGGAGGCGACCCAGTCCTCACCGCCCACGAAGTCGACGACGGCGTCGAGCCCCTCCGGCGCTGCCTCGGCGAGGCGCTCCGCGAGCCCTTCCCCGTAGGTCAACGGCTCCGCACCCAGGGAACGCAGGAACTCGTGGTTCTTCTCGGACGCGGTGGCCAGCACCCGGGCGCCCCACGCCGTCGCGATCTGGATGGCATAGGTTCCCACGCCACCGGCGCCGTTGTGCACCAGGACGGTGTCACCCTCCCCGACGCCGACGGCTTGCAGCGACTGGTAGGCGGTGAGCCCGGCCAGCGGCATGGTCGCCGCCTCCGCCCAGGAGATGTTCCTCGGCTTGCGGGCGAGCGTCCGCACCGGAGCGGCGACCTGCTCGGCGAAGGTGCCCAGCCCCACGGTGTCCATGCGGACGTACCCGATCACCTCGTCACCGGTCTCGAACTCGGTGACGGACGGTCCGGGCTGCACCACGACGCCGGCCACATCCCACCCCGGGATCACGGGGAAGGAGGTGGGCAGGGCCGCATCCAGATACCCGGCGGTGATCTTCCAGTCCACGGGGTTCACCGATGAGGCCCGCACGTCGACGAGCACCGAGTCCGGCCCCACCTTCGGGTCCGGCTGCTCGCCGTACTGCAGGACGTCGGGATCGCCGTACTTCTCGTAAAAGACTGCCTTCATGGTGCTCCTCCTGCTCGTCCGGTCGCTGCCGGCGGTGTTCGGGTTCCACTGGCGGCAACCGGCCACTCCCTGCCCCTATTCCGTCGAGCACGCTGTTCCGGTCGACGAGCGCAGGAGAACCAGGGACGCGTAGGCACCGGCGGACGCCCACCCACCGGCAGAGGCGCACCCGCCGGAGATGCAGGACGAGTAGGCACCGGCGAAGGCGCACGCGCCGGAGACGCAGGGACGCGTAGGCACCGGCGAAGGCGCACGCGCCGGAGACGCAGGGACGCGTAGGCACCGGTAGAGGCGCGCCGCGCCGCGGTCAGCCCGTGTTGCGCATCCCCGCGGCCACGCCGTTGATGGTGATGAGCATGGCTCGCTGGAGCCGACCGTCGGGCTGTCCGCCGTCGGCCTCCGCCCGCACGCGGCGCAGCAGCTCGACCTGCAGGTAGGAGATCGGGTCGAGATACTGGTCGCGCACGGCGAGGGACCGCTTGAGCACCGGCTGGTCGTCGAGGAGCTCCTGCTCCCCCGTGAGGTGCCGGATCTCGGCGAGCGTCAGCTCGTACTCCGCCCGGATCACGCCGAAGAGGTGCTGGAGTTCCGCCGGGACCAGCGCCTCCACGTAGTGCGCGGCGATCTCCAGGTCGGTCTTCGCGAGGGTCATCTCGACGTTGGAGACCACGGTGCGGAAGAAGTGCCAGCGCTCCAGCATCTCGGACAGCAGGCCTTCATGGCCCGCCTCGCGGGCGGCACGCAGGCCGGAGCCGACGCCGAACCAGCCCGGGACGATCTGCCGGGACTGCGTCCAGCCGAACACCCACGGGATGGCACGGAGACCGCCGAGACCGCTGCCGGAGTCAGGACGCTTGGACGGACGCGAGCCGATGTTCAGCGAGCCCAGTTGCTCCACCGGCGTCGAGGCGAGGAAGTACGCGGGCAGGTCCTGGTGGTCGATCAACCCGCGGTACCGCGCGAAGGCGGCGTCGGACACGGTCTCCATGACGTCGGCCCACCGCCCGCGATCGTCCTCGGACGTGCGCGGTGTGCGGTGCAGCGCGGAGCCCTGCATCACAGCGGCGAGGGAGAGTTCGAGGTTCTCGCGGGCCAGCGCCGGCAGCGAGTACTTGTCGCTGATGACCTCGCCCTGCTCCGTGAACTTGATCTCGCCCTCGAGGACGCCGTTCGGCTGCGCGAGGATGGCGTCGTACGTGGGACCGCCACCACGGCCCACCGATCCGCCTCGCCCGTGGAAGAGGCGGAGGCGGACGCCGTGCTTCGCTGCGACGTCGCGCAGGCGCCGCTGGGTCTTGTGGATCTCCCAGAGGCTGGTCAGCACCCCGGACTCCTTGTTGGAGTCGGAGTACCCGAGCATGACCTCCTGCAGGTCACCCCGCAGGCGGACCACCTCGCGGTAGGTCGGATCGGACAGCAGGGTGTCCACGATCTCGGCGGAGACGCGCAGCTCGTCCACGGTCTCCAGCAGCGGCGCGAAGCCGATCTTCGCGAACGCGCCCGAGTCCGGTCCGCCGGACCCGTCCCCGACGACGTCGACCAGTCCTGCCTCGCGTGCGAGCACCACGGGCGCCAGGACGTCGTCGGCCCCACGGGTCATGGACACGATGTAGGTCTCGATGACGTCGGGGCCGTAGGTGCGCAGCGCCGAGGCGATCTCACGGAAGACGTCGAAGGTTCGGCGTGCGCCGTCGTCGAGCGGTGGGTTGACCGTCGCGAGCGGACGCCGGGAGGCGAGTTCGCGGGACAGCGCCCGGAGGCGGCCCGCACGGTCGAGCTCCAGATAGGGCACATCCAGTTCGCCCAACCGGTCGGTCAGCTGCGCGACGACGTCGTGGTGCATGTCGGCGTGCTCACGGATGTCGAGTGTGGCGAGGTGGAGGCCCACCGAGGAGATGACGCGCGACGCCGTGGCGAGGGCGCCGTCGGCCGCCAGGCCCGCCGCGTGCTCCCGCAGCGAGTCCCCCACGAGCGCGAGGTCCGCGAGGACCTGCGCGGTATCGACGTAGTCGCGCCCCGGTTCGTGCGCCGTCTGGTTCTGCACCCGGGCCGCGGTGTTGAGCAGCTTGGCCTTCACGCAGGTGAGCTTCAGCCGGTAGGGCTCCTGCGCGTTCAGTTCCAGGACGCGCTTGTCGAGCCGCGGGAGGTTCGCGAGGTCGCGCTCGATGGACGCGGTCAGGTCCCCGGACACTCCGACGATCGCCGTGGACGAGGACAGCGAGGAGATGAGCCGGTCGATGAAGTGGATGGAGATACGGACGGCCTGCTGGTTCTGGATCTGGAGGATCTCGCGGGTCACCGCAGCCGTGACGTTCGGATTGCCGTCGCGGTCCCCACCGATCCACGAGCCGAATCGCAGCGGCGCCCCGGCGGCCGGCAGGGTGACGCCGTGCTGCGCCAGGAGGTCCGAGAGGTCCTCGAGCAGTTCGGGCATGGAGGTCGTGAGGATGTCCCCCAGGTAGTACATGGCGTTGCGCGCCTCGTCGATGGGCGTGGGCCGCACCTGCCGCAGCTCGTCGGTCTGCCAGATCAGGTCGATCACCTCGGCGAGCCGCCGGTCCTGCCGCCGGCGCTGCTGCGAGCCCTCCACCGCGGTCTCCGCGAGGACGTCGGAAAGGCGCCGGAGCTTGTCGAGCACGGAGCGCCGCGAGGCCTCGGTGGGGTGTGCCGTGAAGACGGGGCGGACGTCCAGTTCCTGCACGACGGCGGCGAGCGCTTCCGGGCCGGCGTCGGAGGCGATGCGAGAGACCGTCTGCGCCAGCCAGCCGTCCTCCTCCGACCGTGTGCGGAACCCCCGTACACGGTGCACCTGCTCGGCCGCGTTGGCGAGGTGGAAGTAGGCGGCGAAGGCGCGCACCAGCTCCGTGGCCCGGTCGATCGGCAGGGCCGCGAGGAGGTCGCGTACCTGCGCCGCGAGCGCGGCCCGCTCCCCGGCGTCGTCCACGGTGCCGGACTCCTTCGACTGCTTGGTGAGCAGCCGGACGCGCTCCACGAGATCGAGCAGCTCCTGGCCGTGCTGCCGGACGAGCGATTCGCCGAGCAGGGTGCTGACCCGGCGCACGTCGGCGCGGAGATCGTGGCTGATGTCGCCGTCGGCCGCACCGAACGGATCGGTGGCACGCACGGAGGACACTTCGAGGGGCACTGTCACGACAGCCTGCTTTCAGGGCACGGAAAACGAGGCGTATGCGGCACTGGATACGACGGATTGCTGTTGGGATCCTACCCAGAGATGTGGCGTGCGCCTCACCACGTCCGTCATGTGACCTCCGGAGCCACCCCGCCGCCGCTTCGTGCACGGGGTCGACTGCCTCAGGGTCCCGTTCTCCGGCGTGTCGCCGCCCGACACGCGCCCGGCATCCGGAAGCCCGTGCAGGACGCCGCATCCGGGCCGGGACGCGCCCGCGCCCGGAAGCGCGTGCAGGACGCCGCATCCGGGCCGGGACGCGCCCCTGGACGAGCCCAGCGACGTCAGGCGAAGGCCGAGATCCCCGTCAGCGCCCGCCCGACGATCAGGCTGTTGATCTCGTAGGAGCCCTCGTAGGTGTAGACGGCCTCGGCATCCGCGAAGATCTTCGCCATCCCGTAGTCCGTCACGATCCCGTTCCCGCCGAGGATCCCGCGCCCGAGGGCCACGGTCTCCCGCATGCGCGCCGTCGTGAAGGACTTGGCGAAGGCGGCCTGCGGCATGTCCGATGCGCCCTGCTCCTGCAGCTGGGCGATGTGCGCCATGACACCGAGGCAGGCGGTCGTGTTACCCATCATGGTGACGAGCTGGTCCTGGACGAGCTGGAAGCCCGCGATCGGCCTGCCGAACTGGTGGCGCTCCACGGCGTACTGCCGGGCGACGTCGAACGCGGCCAGTTGCTGGCCCACGGCCTGCCAGCCGACGAGGATGCGGGAGCCGAGCAGGAGCTGCCGGGTGTCGTTGAAGGTCTCGATGCCGGCGAAGCGGTCGGACTCGCCCACCCGCACGTCGGTGAGGGTGATGTCGGCGTTCTGGACGGTGCGCAGGGCCGTCTTGTTGGCGATGGTGGTGCGGGTGACGCCGGGCAGCGTGGCGTCGAGGATGAAGCCGCGCACTCCCCCGGTCTCCGTGTCCCGGGCCCAGAGCAGCATGTAGTCACAGAACGTGCCGTTGCCGATCCACCGCTTGGCGCCGTTGAGGATCCAGGAGTCGCCGTCGCGGGTGGCCGTGGTGGCCATGCCGCCGGCGACGTCGGACCCGTGCAGGGGTTCCGTCAGGGCGAACGCGCCGGTGATCCTCAGGTCCATCGCGTCCTGCAGCAGCCGGGCCTTCTGCTCCTCGCTGCCGAACATGTGCAGGGCTTCGACGAAGAGGTCGTGGTGCACCATGAAGAATGTGGCAATCGAGGTGTCGGCCCGCGTCATCTCGGCGATCACGAGCCCACTGAACAGATGGCTGTAGCCCTGCTGCACCGGTGTGCTGAGGTTCAGGCCCGCGAGCTTCGGCAGGATCTCGTGCGGGAACTCGGCCCTGTTCCACCATTCGGCGCACCGCGGGGCGACCTCCTTGGCCAGGAAGTCACGGACGTCCTGGAGCTTCTCGCGCTCGTGACCGGCGAGGAGGGATTCGAAACCGAGGAAATCGGCGGTGGGAAGCTGGCTCTCCATCGAGCCGTCCTTTCAATCGAGCTGAGACCGGGAGAACCTGGTGCGGCTACTTGGGCGCCATGCGGATGGCACCGTCGAGGCGGATCGTCTCGCCGTTGAGCATCTGGTTCTCGATGATGTGTGCTGCGAGCGCCGCGTACTCGACGGGCTTGCCGAGACGGGACGGGTGCGGCACCTGGGCGCCCAATGAATCCTGGGCCTCCTGGGGCAGGCCCGCCATCATGGGCGTCTCGAAGATGCCGGGGGCGATGGTGACCACGCGGATGAGCGACCGCGCGAGTTCACGCGCGATCGGGAGCGTCATGGCTGCGACCCCGCCCTTCGACGCGGCGTAGGCGGGCTGGCCGATCTGCCCGTCGAAGGCGGCGACCGACGCAGTGTTGATGATGACCCCTCGCTCGTCCGAGCCGCCGGTACCGGTGACGGTCGCCGTCCGGGCCATGGCGTCCGCGGCGAGGCGGATGACGTTGAAGGTGCCGACGAGGTTGACGGTGATGACGCGGGTGAACTGCTCGAGCGGCAGGACGCCGTCGCGCCCGAGGACCTTGCCCGGCGTCGCGATCCCCGCGCAGTTGACCACGATGCGCAGCGGGCCGAGGCCCACGGCGACGTCGACGGCCGCCTGCACCTGAGCGGCGTCGGCGACATCGGCGGGGGTGAACCTGACCCGCTCGCCCGAGGGGTCGAGGGTACGCGCTGCGTCGGCTCCGGCGGACTGCGGGAGGTCCACGAGGACCACCGAGGCGCCGTCGTCGACCAGCCGCCGGGCGGTGGCGAGGCCGAGTCCCGACGCACCTCCGGTGACGAGTGCCACCGATCCCCTGATGTCCATGCCGACCCTTCCGCCCGGGAGGACCGCCGTTGGTCCGTCCTCGCGCCCAGCGTACTGTGACGTGGCCCACTGCGCACCCGGCAGGGAATCCATTGCGCATCCTGCCCAGCGCCGGGCGACGCCGACGTGGCTAGGGTGGTCACATGCCCATCCCCGACGACGCCGCTTCGATCACTGCGGCCGGCGTGCGGCAGCTCTTCGCGCGGCGCAGCCTGCACGTCCCCGGTACCCGGCTCGGCTCCATCGCCTTCCCGCCACCGACGAGCGCCCGCAGCCACTGGCACTACTGGTGGCAGGCCCACTTCCTGGACTGCCTCCTCGACGAGCACCTCCGGACCTCCGGCGCAGGCGACGGCGATGGCGACGGCGCAGGTGACAGCGCAGGTGACGGCACCGGTGCGCTGCCCGAGGCCCGAAAGCTGGCACGCGGCATCTGGCTCCGCAACGGCGGCCGCTGGCGGAACTCCTACTACGACGACATGGCATGGCTGGCGCTCGCTCTCCAGCGCCTCGACGCCGTCGAGGCGCGACGCCGGCCACGGCGTCGGGTGCGGATCCTCGGCGCCGCACTGCGCTCGGCCCACACCGCCGAGCTCGGCGGCGGGGTCTACTGGAACACCACGCGGGACTACAAGAACACGCCCAGCACGGCGCCGGCGGCGGTGTTCTTCGCCCGGGCCGGTGACACCGCGCGGGCGCAGGACCTGCTCGACTGGCTCCGCGACCGCCTGTTCGACGAGGACAGCGGGCTCTTCCTGGACGGGGTCAAGGCCGACGGGCGTGTGGACCGGGGCCTCCACACGTACAACCAGGGCACGGTGCTCGGCGCGCTGATCGAGGTCGGAGGGGCGGACAATCTCTCCACCGCCGCGGATCTCGTCGGTGCCATCGCGCGCGGTGTGGCCGACGACGACGGCGTGCTGCCGCTGGCCGCGGGCGGTGACGCCGGCCTGTTCACCGGCATCCTCGCCCGGTACCTCGCCGAGGCGGCGGTCGCCGGCATCGGCCCTGTCGCGTCGGCGACGGCCCAGCGGCTGCTCGACGCGACGGCGGAGCACCTGTGGGACGGCCGGCTGAGCGCAGGGGGGACGCTGATCTTCCCGCCGGTGCAGAACGGCCCGGTCAGCCTGTCGTCCCAACTGCAGGCGTGGATGGTGCTCGAGGCGCGGTCCGCGGCCGGGTCCACCGGAACCGCCCGGGCCTGACCGGCTGCGCACCGGCCCCGGCGGTGCAAGACTGCTGGGATGGAGACCTCAGCGCGCGCCCATGACCTCGTCCTTTTCGGTGCGACCGGCTTCGTCGGCGAACTGATCGCCGGCTACCTCGCGGACCACGCCCCGGCGGATCTTCGGGTGGGACTCGCCGGCAGGTCGAGGAAGAAACTCGAGGCGGTGCGGTCCAGGCTGCCCGCCGCCGCACGGGGCTGGTCCCTCATCGAGGCCGACACGGAGCACCCCGACTCGCTCGCGTCGCTGGCCGCGGGGACCCGCGTGCTCTTCACCACGGTGGGCCCCTACGCGAAGTACGGGCTGCCGGTCGTCGAGGCCTGCGCCCGCGCCGGCACCCACTACGGGGATCTCACGGGCGAGTCGTCCTTCGTCCGCGAGGCCATCGACCGATGCGACGAGATCGCGCGGACGACCGGCGCGCGGATCGTCCATGCCTGCGGGTACGATTCTGTCCCCTCCGATCTGGCGGTACTCCTCCTGCATCAGGCTGCGGAGGCCGACGGCGCAGGCGGTCTGACCGAGGTCCAGCTCGTCGCGACCGCCAGGGGCGGTTTCAGCGGGGGCACGGTCGACTCGATGCGTGGCCAGCTGGACGGCATGCGGTCGGACCCCGTGCAGCGGTCGCTGGCGGCGGATCCCTTCTCCCTCAGCCCGGACCGGTCCGCCGAGCCCTCGACCCGGCAGCCGCGGGACCTGGGCTGGGTCGGCCGGGCGGCGGACGGCCGGCGGACGGCGCCCTTCGTCATGGCGTCCGCGAACACGCGGATCGTGCGCCGCAGCAATGCGCTGCAGGGCTGGGCGTACGGCCGGTCCCTGCGCTACGGCGAGGTCATGGGGACAGGCCGTGGAGTGAAGGGCACGGTGATGGCGGGGGCGACCGCACTCGGTCTGCGGGCGTTCGGTGCCGCGCTCGCCCTCCCACCCACGCGGAAGATCCTCGACCGGGTCCTTCCGGCGCCAGGAGCCGGACCGGGTGAGGCTGCACGGCAGGCCGGCTGGTTCCGCTCCCAGGTGACCGCGGCCACGGAGAGTGGCCGGCGTTACCGGGCCACCGCCTCGGGCCCCGGCGATCCGGGGTACGCCGCCACGGCGGTGATGGCCGGCGAGACGGCGCTCTCACTGGCCCTCGACGTCGAGAACCTCCCGGGTGCCACCGGTTCCCTCACCCCGGCGACCGCCCTCGGGAACGTCCTGGTGGAACGGTTGAGGGCGGCCGGGCACACCTACGAGGTCACACCCCTGGACTGACGGTGCTCCGGGCGCGGCGCCGTCGGTCGGTGCGCCCCGGACGACGCTCCGATGGCGCAGCCGGACCCGGGTGACAGCGGAAGGGCGTGCCCCTACCGGGAGGACCGGTACGGGCACGCCCCCAGGTGCGTCTAGTCGTCCGCCGCCGCGCGTCTCCGCCGGATGACCACCAGTGCGATTCCGCCGGCCACGAGCAGGCCGAGCGCGGAGGCGACGATCCCTGTCAGCTGTGCGCCGGTCACGGCGAGCCCCGGGATCGGGTGGACCACCGGCGGAGCGTCCACCACGGGGTTGACCGTGACGTCGCCGTCGGTGACCGGCGGAGCAGGCGTCGGTGGCGCCGGCTGATCCACGGGCGGATCAACAGGACCGGCAGGCGGATCGACCGGCGGATCGACGACGCCGATGGCGGTCGCCGAGTTCCGGAGCACCCCGTTGCCGGAGTCGCCGGAGTCGCCGGAGTCGCCGGAGACCGTCACACCGTAGGTGATCACGGCCTCCTCGCCGATGGCGAGCGGACCGGTCCAGCGCAACTGCCCGCCGGTGACGGTCACCTCGCCCCTGGTGGCCGAGGTGCCGGGCTTCAGCATGGCGTCGTCCAGCACGTCCGTCAGGTCGTCCTCGACCACCGCCTCGGCGAGGTCCACGTTGCCGTCGTTCTTCACCGTGACCGTGTAGTCGACGTCCTGGCCGTCGGTGACGTCTCCGTCGTCGCCCGCCGAGACGTCCTTCTCGACGTTCACCGAGGGCCGGGCCGGGACGGGCGTGGTGGTGACCGTGTCCTGCGGCGACCCGATCCGCTCGCCGTCGAGGAACCCGAAGGCCCGCGCGGTGTTGGTGATCGAGCCGACGGTGACGTCCTCGTCCGTGACCACGTACGGGTCGGCCTCGAACGTCTCCGTGGCACGAGGAGCGATGCCGCGAGGCTCGTCCAGACCCGTGACGCGATCGTCCTCCACCCGGACGTCCTCGATGAGGACGGGCCCGGTGTTGGTGACCCTGAACGAGTACGCGATGGTCTCACCGGCGTCGGCGAGCCCGTTCCCGTTGACGTCGTCGAGGTCGGCGATCTTCTCGAGCACCAGCTCCGGATCACCGGCGGGCAGTTCGACGGTCGACGGTGCCGAGAGCACCGGCGGCGCCGGATCCCCGTTCGGCAGCGTCGGGGCCGTACCGCCCACGGTCGCCGTGTTGAGCACGGAGCCCGCGGCGACGTCCTCCGCCGTCACGCGGTACGGATCGGCCTCGAGCGTGCGCGCCTCCCCCGGTGCCAGCGTGAGATCACCGGTGTCGGGGAAGGTGACCTGAGGGTCGTCGACCGTGACACCGCTGATGACCACGTTGCCGGCGTTCCGGACCCGGAACGAGTAGGTGATGATCTCGCCCTCGTTCGCGATGTCGTCGTCACCCGACAGCTCGGCGGTCTTCTCGACCGTCAGCAGTGCCTCACGCTCCACCGTCACCGTGCTCGTGGTGTCCGGCGCGCTCTGCACGGCCTCGGCGGGCGCTCCCGGCACGGCGGCCGTGCGTCCGGTCGCCGTCGCCGAGTTGTCCGCGGCGCCTGCGGCGATGTCCTCCGCCGTCACCGTGTAGGGGTCGGCGGTGAAGCGGACCGTCTCGCCGCGCCGGATCGTCGCGGACTCGGGGGCGAGCCCCGTGACCTTCGGATCCTGGACGGCGACGTCGGTCAGGGTGACGTTGCCGGTGTTCGTGACGTCGAAGACGTACCTGATGGTCTCGCCCGGGTCCGCCACACCGTTCTCGTTGGCGTCCTCGAGTGCCGCGATCTTGTCCACCGCGAGGCCCGGCGCAGCGTCACCGACGACGACGACGATGCGTGCCTGCGTCCGGGTGCCGTTCGTATCGGCCACCGAGTACCCGACCGCCGTGGTGGTCCCGTCGAAGCCGTCCGCCGGCGTGAAGGTGACCTCCCCGGTGAATGCGTTCACCGAGTAGGTGCCCTCGCCGGGCACGAGCAGGCCCCGGCCGTCGGCGCTGAGCACGGCATCCTCGACGCCCTCGGGCGCCAGGAGCCCGACGCTCGTGGGCACCAGGAGGGCGCCGGCGCTGCCCGGCTGATCATTGGACAGCACGTCGATCCGCACCGCCGTCTCCGGCTCGGTGACCGCGGAATCGTCCCGAGCGAGCGGTGACACCGCGGCCACCGTCACGGTGAAGGACGCGCTCACCGTGGCGCCGTCGACGTCGCTGACCGCGTAGGTCACCGGCGCCGCGGTACCCGTGAAGGAACCTGCGGGGGTGAAGGTGATGGCACCGGTCTCCGGATCCACGCGGTAGGTACCCTCGCCGGGTACCTGCAGCGTCTTCCCGTCCTCGGACAGCTCGGCACCCTCCACACCCGCCGGCGCGGTGAGGACCACCGTGGCCGGATCGAGCGGAGTGGTGTCGTTGCCCGCGGAGTCGTTCCCGAGCACGTCCACGGTGACCGGGACGCCCTGCCGGGTGGTCACGGCGTCGTCCCCGGCGAGCGGGGTGACCGCGAGCACGCTGATGTCGATCGTCGAGGTGGCCGTGCGGCCGCCCGTGTCGGCGACGACGTAGCGCACGGTCCCCACCGACCCGGCGAATCCGGGTGCCGGCGTGAAGGTGATCCCGCCCGTCGCCGTGTCCACCGTGAAGGTGCCGCCGTCGACGGCGAGCTCCTGCACGGGTCCGCCGTCCGCATCGAGCAGGCGCACGGAGGCCGGATCGACCGGCGTGCCCCCCTCGACACCGGGCAGGTCGTTGGCGGCCGGCGCGAGGGTCACCGGCGTGTTCTGGCCGGTGCGCGTGGTGTCCGCCGTCGCGCGCGGACCCACACCCTCGACGTCGACGACGACGGCGGCCGAGGCCACTTCGCCGTTGTCGTCGAGGACCACGTAGGTCACGGGCGAGGTGGCCCCCACGAAGAGGACTACCGGCTGGAAGGTGATGGCACCGTCGGCGCCGACGGTCCAGGTGCCCTGGCCGGGGACCACGAGCGTGCGGCGGTCCTCGGACAGCTCGGCGCCGGCGAGCGGCCGCAGTGTGACGGATCCGGGGACGAGCGGTGTCTGCCCGTCCACGGGGACGTCGTTCCCGAGGACCTCGATCGGCACGGACGCGCCCTGAGTGGTGGTGGCGGCGTCGTCGTTCGCTGTGGGGGCCGTGGCCCCCACCGCGACGTCGATGGTCGCCTGGCCGCGCTCCCCGTTCGCATCCGCGATCGAGTAGGTCACGGTCGCGGCCGAACCGATGAAGCCGGTGGTCGGCCGGAAGGTGACGATGCCCGTGGTGGTGTCCACCGTGTAGCTGCCCCCGCTGACGGTGAGCGTGGTGACGAGCTGCCCGTCCCCGTCCACGAACCGGAGGGTGGCGCGGTCGGGGGCGCTGCCGCCCTCGATCCCCGGCAGGTCGTTCGCCGCGGGATCGAGCGTCACCGGCGTGTTCTGGGCCGTGCCGACGGCATCCGCGCGGACACGGGGCCCGACGGCGGTCACCTCGACCGTGATGTCCGCGGACACGCCCTGCCCGTCCACGTCACGCACCGTGTAGGTGACCGTCGTGGCCGTTCCCGCGAAGCCGGGCTCCGGCAGGAACGTCACCACCCCGGTGTCGGGAGCGACCGTCCAGGTGCCCTCACCGGGGACGTCGAGCTGGCGGCCACCGGCCGAGAGCTCTCCGCCGTCCACGGCATTCAGCACCACGGTGGTCGGGTCGAACGGCGTCTCGTCGTTGCCCGCGAGATCATTCCTGAGGACGTCGACGGAGACCGCACGGCCCTGGACGGTGGACGCGGAGTCGTCGTTGGCCACCGGGTTGACGAGCAGCACCGTGAGGCTGATGCCGGCCGTACCACGCGAGCCGTTGCCGTCCGTGACCACGTAGGTCACCTGCGGGACCGTCCCGGTGAATCCCTGAGCCGGTGCGAAGGTGATGCTGCCGGTGGCGGGATCCACGGTGAACGTGCCCGCTGCGAGGACGAGCTCCGTGACCTCGGCGCCCGCTGCGTCGAGCAGTCGCACCGAGGCGGGAACGAGCGGCGTGCCGCCGTCCACCCCGGGGCGGTCGTTCGCCGCTGGGTCGAAGGTGACCTGCTGGTTCTGGCCGGTGCGGACGACGTCGTCGACCGCGCGCGGTGCCACGGGTGTGACCTCGACCTGGATCGAGGCGCCGGCGGAGGTGCCGTCCACGTCCGTGACCGTGTAGGTCACGCTCGTGGCCCGGCCCGTGAAGGCCGGATCGGCATCGAAGACGACGACACCCGACTCCGCGTCCACCGTGTAGGTGCCCTGGCCGGGGACCACCAGGGTGCGGCCGTCGGCGGAGAGCTGGCCGCCCTCCACCGCCGTGAGCACCACGGAGCCCGGTACCAGCGGCGTCGCGGCGTTGCCCGCGGTGTCGTTCGCGAGGACGGTGATCCGTGCGGACCCGCCCTGCGCCACCTCGACGGGATCGTTGCCCGCCGTGGGTGAGACGGCGTCGACGCTGACATCGATGGTCGAGCGCGAGGACTGCCCGTTGCCGTCGGTGATCACGTACTCGACCTGCGGCACCGCGCCGGCGAAGCCCTGTGTGGGTTCGAAGCGCACGGAGCCGGTCGAAGTGTCCACGGTGAACACGCCACCGGTGACGACGAGGATGTCCACGGCGTCGCCGGTTGCCGGGTCCACGAGCCTCACGGAGGAGGCCAGCGGCGTGCTGCCGCCGGTCACTCCCGGGAGGTCGTTCGCGGCCGAGGTGATCGTGACGCCCACGTTCTGCTGGGTGGTCACGGCGTCGGCCACGGCGCGGGGCGCCACCGGGGTGACGGTCACGGACAGTGTCGAGGAGACCTCCGTGCCGTTGATGTCACGCACGGTGTACGTCACGGTTGCGGTGGTTCCCGTGAAGGCGGGTACCGGCGTGAACAGGACAGTGCCGGAAGCAGGATCCACCCTGAAGGTGCCCTGACCCGGGACCTGGAGCGTCCGGCGGTCCTCGGAGAGCTCAGCGCCGCTGCCGTCCGGGCCGCCGAGCGTCACGGTGGCGGGGTCGAAGGGTGATGCCTCGTTGCCGGGGAGGTCGTTGGCGAGGACCGGCACCGGGACGGCCTCGGCCTGCGTCGTCGTCCTGCTGTCCGCGTTCGCCACCGGGGCGACGGACACGACGTCGAGGGAGATGGAGCCGACCGAGCGCTGACCGATGCCGTCACGGATGCTGTAGCGCACCTCCGGCACGCTGCCGGCGAAGCCGACGGCGGGCGTGAAGGTCACGCGTCCGGTGTCGGTGTCCACCGTGAACCTCCCCGCGGCGAGCACCAGCTCGGTGACCTCGGCACCTGCCGCATCCAGGAGCCGTACGCTCGCCGGCACCGGGGCGCTGCCGCCCTGGACGCCGGCGCGGTCGTTCTCGGCCGGGGCGAACGTGACGGCCGTGTTCTGCTCGGTGGTCACGGCGTCGGCCACGGCCACGGCAGCCACGGCGGTGACGGAGACCGTGATGGTCGCCGTCGCCGGCTGTCCGTCGCTGTCCTGCACGGTGTAGGTCACGGGGGTGGCCACCCCCGTGAAGGAGGCGATCGGAGTGAAGGTGACAGTGCTCCCCTGCACGCGCCAGGTGCCCTGGTTCGGGACGGCGAGCGTCCGGCCGTCCTCGGAGAGGGTTCCGCCGTCCACCGCGCCGAGTACCAGGCCCTCGGGGACGAGCGGGGTCCGCGCGTTGCCGGGTACGTCGTTGGCGAGGACGTCGATGCTCGAGACCTCGCCCTGGAGAACGGTCCCGGAATCGTTGCCCGCGGTCGGCGTGACCCCGGTGACGAGGATGTCGATGGTGCTGACACCCACCTGGCCGTTGCCGTCCTCGATCTGGTAACGCACCTCGGGCACGGCACCGGAGAACCCGGCGGCCGGCGTGAAGGTCACGTCACCGTTGGTGGCGTCGACCCGGAAGACGCCGATGTCCGTGAGGGACAGCACGGTCACCGGGGCGGTGCCGTTGAGCAGGCGCACCGAGGTCACGTCGACCGGGCTTCCGCCGGTGACGCCGGGGAGGTCGTCGGCGCCGGGCTGGAACGTGACCGGGGTGTTCTGCTGCGTCACCGCGGCATCCGCGACCATGCGCGGGCCCACCGGGGTCACCGTCACGCGGATGTCCGCCCTGACGGCGAGGTCGTCGGCGTCCTGGACCTCGTACTCGACGGCGGTGGCCTCCCCCACGAAGGAGGCTGCGGGCGTGAACGTCACCACTCCGCTCGCGTTGATCCGGTAGACGCCCTGGTCGGCGACGGTGAGCGTCTTCCCGTTGTCCGAGACCACCCCTCCGCCGTCGCCCGTGAAGATCACGGAGGTGCGGTCCAGCGGGGTGTTGTCGTTGCCGGGGCGGTCGTTGGCGACGACGTCGATCACGGCTGCCTGCGCCTGACGCGTGGTCGCCAGGTCCGGGTTCGCCACCGGAGTGACCGCCGTGACGAGGACGTCGATGGTGCTGATGCCCACCTGGCCGTTGCCGTCCAGCACGCGGTAACGCACCTCGAGCACGGGTCCGGCGAAGCCGGCTGCCGGCGTGAAGGTGACATCGCCGTTCGCCGTGTTCACCCGGAACACGCCCTCGTCGAGGGTGAGCACCGTGACCGGGGCGTCGTTCGCGCCGAGCAGGCGGAGCGAGCCGAGGTCGACGTCGCTGCCGCCGTCCACGCCGGGGCGGTCGTCCTCACCGGGCTGGAAGGTGACCGGCATGTTCTGCTGCGTGACCGCGGCGTCCGCGACCATGCGCGGGCCCACCGGCGTGACCGTCACGCGGATGGTCGCCGTGGTGGTCTGACCGTCGACGTCGGCCACCCGGTACTGCACCGGCGAGGCGGCGTTGACGAAGCCCACCTGAGGGGTGAACACCAGTCCGCCGTCGGCGTCCACCGTGTAGACGCCCTGGTTGGAGACCGTGAGGGTCTTCCCGTTGTTCGAGACCGTTCCTCCGCCCACGCCCGTGAAGACCACGGTGGTGGGATCCAGCGGCGTCGCCCCGTTGCCCGGGACGTCGTTCGCGAGCAGGTTCGCCGTGGCCGGGACTGCCTGACGCGTGGTCAGGAGGTCCTCGCCCGCGACGGGTGTCACGGAGCCCACGGTGATGCTGATGGTGCTGGTACCGATCTGCCCGTTGCCGTCCTCCACCCGGTAGAGGACCGTCGGTACCGAGCCGCTGAAGCCGTCCTCGGGGTCGAAGGTGACATCACTGGTGGCCCTGTTCACCGTGAAGGTGCCCTGGGGCAGGGACAGCGTGTCCACGGGCTCGTCGCCGTCGAGCAGGCGCAGCGTGGTGAGGTCCACGGGGCTGCCTCCGTCGACGCCGGGGAGGTCGTCCGCCCCCGGCTGGAAGGTCACCGGGACGTTCTGCTGCGTCACGGCGGCGTCCGCCACCATGCGCGGCCCGACCGGGCTCACGGTCACACGGATCTCGGCGGTGACGGTGCGACCGTCGGCGTCCTCGATCGAGTACTGCACCGGCGTGGCGTCGTTCACGAACGAGGCCTCGGGATCGAAGGTGACCACGCCGTCCCCGTCGACCGTGTAGACACCCTCGCCGTCGACCGTCAGCGTCCTGCCGCCGTCCGAGACGGTACCCCCCACGCCCGTGAACACCACGGTCGCAGGATCGAGCGGCGTGCGCTCATTGCCCGGGCGGTCGTTGGCAACGACAGGGATGACCGCGTTCTCGTCCTGGCGCGTCGAGACGACGTCCAAGTTGGCGACGGGCGTGACGCCGGTGACGAAGATGTCGATCGTGCTGATTCCCACCTGCCCGTTGCCGTCCTGCACCTGGTAGCGGATCTCGGGGACGGCGCCGACCACTCCGGCGGCAGGGGTGAAGGTGACGTCGCCGGTGGCCCTGTTCACGGTGAAGGTGCCCTGGGGCAGCCTCAGGGTGTCCACGGGCTCGTCGCCGTCGAGGAGCTGCAGCGTGGTGAGGTCCACCGGGCTGCCGCCGTCGACGCCGGGGAGATCGTCTTCGCCGGGCTGGAAGGTCACGGGCGTGTTCTGCTGCGTCACGGCGGCGTCCGCCACCAAGCGCGGTCCCACGGCGGTGACGGTCACGCGGATCTGGGCCGTGACGGTCTGGCCGTCGACGTCCCGGACCGAGTACTGCACCGGTGTAGCCGTACCCACGAAGGCCGCCTGCGGGTCGAAGGTGACCACGCCGTCGTCGTCGATGGTGTAGTCGCCCTGATCCGTGACGGTGAGGGTCTTGCCCGCGTTGGAGACGATCCCGCCGCCCTCGCCCGTGAAGACGACGGTGGCCGGATCCAGCGGAGTGTTGTCGTTGCCCGGGCGGTCATTCAGGACCACGGGGATGATCACGGTCTCGTCCTGGCGCGTGGTCCTCTCGTCCGGGTTGGCCACCGGGGTCACGGCGGTCACGAGGATGTCGATCGAGGTGGTGCCCACCTGTCCGTTGCCGTCCTCGACCTGGTACCGCACCTCGGGCACAGTTCCGGTGAAGCCTGCCACCGGCACGAAGGTGACGTCGCCGGTGGCCCTGTTCACCGTGAAGGTACCGGCGCCCGCGACCGTCAGCGTGTCCACGGGCGTGGTGCCGTCGAGCAGGCGCAGCGTGCTGAGATCCACGGGGCTGCCGCCGTCCACGCCGGGGAGATCGTCCTCGCCCGGCTGGAAGGTGACGGGTGTGTTCTGCTGCGTCACCGCGGCGTCCGCGACCATGCGGGGACCCACCGGGGTCACCGTCACGCGGATCCTCGCCGTGGCGAGCTGGTCGGCGATGTCGCGGATGGAGTACTCCACCTCGGTGGCTGCGTTCACGAAGCCCGCCTCGGGGTCGAACGTCACGATCCCGTCGGCATCGACCCTGTACACGCCCTCCCCGCTGACCGTCAGCGTCCTGCCGTCATCGGAGAGGACTCCTCCCACTCCGGTGAAGACCACGCTGCCCGCGACCAGCGGCAGGTTCGCATTGCCGGGCCGGTCATTGGCGACCACCGGGATGATCGCATCCTGGTCCTGGCGCGTGGTGACGATGTCGGGGTTCGCGATGGGGGTGGCCCCGCGGACGACGACGGTGAGCGTCGACGTGGAGCTCCGGTCATTGGCGTCGGACACCCGGTAGGTCACCGGCCGCACCGCTCCGCTGAAGGCGAGGTCTGGCGTGAACGTCACGATGCCCGTCTCGATGTCGACCGCGAAGGTGCCGCCGTCGACGTCGAGGGTGGTGACGGCCTGGTCGCCGTCGAGCAGTCGCACGGACGCCGCGACCGGCGCGCTTCCGCCGTCGACACCCGGGAGGTCGTTGGCCGCGGGGTCCAGTGTCACGGGCGTGTTCTGCGGCGTGGACGCCGCATCCGCGACGGCGCGCGGAGCCGCGGCTGCGACCGTGACCGAGAGGGTGGCGCGGGCGGGTTGACGGTCGGCGTCGAACACCACGTAGGGAACGGGCGTCGCGTCGCCGGTGAAGGCGGCGAGCGGCGTGAACGTGATGACGCCGGCGGCGTCGACACGGTAGGTGCCCTGGTTCGGGACCGTCAGTTCCTTCCCCTCGAGCGTGGGGCCGGCGCCGGGAAGGGCCTCGAGCTGCACGCTGGAGATGTCGAGGGGGGTGGCAGCGTTGCCGGGACGATCGTTGTCGAGCACGATCGCACGCACGGCTTCGCCCTGACCGGTGGTCTCGGCGTCGTTGTTCGCGACCGGCCGCACGCCGACCACGCGGACCGTGACGACGGCCTGGCCCGTGGCTCCGGCGACGTCCGTCACGCGGTACTCGGCGGTCGCGTTACCGCTGAAGCCGGGCGCGGGGGCGAAGGTGACGACGCCGGCGCCGTCCACGCGGAAGTTTCCACCGGCCGTGGTGAACGAGCCGTCATCGGCTGCACCGATGAACTCGACCGTGGCGGGGTCGATGGCACTGCCGCCCTCGACACCCGGCGTGTCGTTGGCGAGGACCTCGAGGGTCACCGGAGTGTTCTGGCCTGTCGACGCCGCGTCGGCGAGAGCCCGCGGGCCCAGCGGAGTGACGCTGAAGGCGATGGCGCCCTCTGCCACGTTGCCGCCGGCATCCGTCACCGCGTACGTGACCACTGTGGCGTCGTTGACGAAGCGGGCCACGGGGGTGAACGTGACGGTGCCGTCCGGCGCCACCTCGACGGTGCCCTGGCCGTCGATCGTCAGAGTCTTGCCGTCCTCGGACAGCACGCCTCCCTCGATCTCGCGGAGCACCACGGTGGCCGCGACGAACGGGGTACCGGCATTGCCCGGGCGGTCGTTCGCGAGGACGTTCACCGACGCTGGTTCGCCCTGCAGGCTGCGGGCGGCGTCGTCGTTGACCATCGGCATGCTGGCCGCGACGGCGATGTCGATCGTTGCCGTGCTGGTGAGCCGGTTGCCGTCCGCGACCCGGTAGGACACGGTGGGCACAGGTCCGGAGAAGGTGGCGTCCGGAGTGAATGTCACCTCGCCGGTTCCGACGTCCACGGTGAACAGGCCGCCCTCGACGTCGAGCTCCGTCACGAAGGTGGTACCGGGCCCCACCAATCGGAGCGTGCTCGGGACCACGGCGCTGCCGCCCGTGACACCGGGGAGGTCGTTGGCCGCCGGGGAGAACGTGATGGGCTGGTTCTGGCCCGTGGAGTAGCCGTCCGCGATGGCGCGTGCCGCCACGGCGTCGACCGTGACCGTGACCGTCGCGGTGTCGACCGAGCCGTCGACGTCGGACACCGAGTAGGTGATGGCGCGTGCAGCTCCCACGAAGGCCGGGAGCGGCGTGAACGTCAGGTCACTCACCGTCCCGTCGGTGGTGTAGGCGTAGGTGCCCTCATCCGGCACGACCACGGTGCGGCCGTCCGGCGACACCTCCGCCCCGGCGATGCCCGGCGCGCTGAGGACCACGCTGCTCGGAGCGAGCGGGGTGTTCACGTTGCCGGGCAGGTCGTTGTCCAGGATGTCGAGGGCTATTGCACGGCCCTGGGGCGTCCGCGCGATGTCGGCGTCGGCGGTCGGCGTGACCACGCTGACCGTGATGTCGACGGTGGCCCGTGAGCGCAGGTTGTTCGTGTCCGCGATCGAGTACTGGATCTGATTCACCCGACCCGTGAAGCCCTCCTCCGGCGTGAAGGTCACGTCACCGTTCGCGGCGACCGTGAAGACTCCCCGACCGGCGATGGCGAGAGTGGTGACCAGCGCGTCGCCCGCACCGACCAGACGGACGCTCGAAGGGACGACGGGCGCTCCGCCGGTGACCCCGGGGCGATCGTTCGCCGCGACGGGGAAGGTGATGGGCGTGTTCTGCTCGGTGGTCTGCGCATCCGCTGCTGCGCGGGGGGCCACGGCGGCGACGTCGACCACAATGGTTGCGGTGCCCGTGCTGCCGTCGACGTCCGCCGCCGAGTAGGTGACGGCCCGGGTGGCCCCGGTGAACGCCGCGACGGGGACGAAGACGACCGCGCCCGTGGTGGTGTTCACGGTGAAGGTGCCCTGGTTCGGGAACGTCAGGCTGAGGCCGTCCGCCGAGGGAGCGACGCCGTCCGAGGTCTGCAGGCGGACGCTGGTGACGTCGAGGGGCGTGTTCTGGTTCCCCGCGACATCATTGCCGAGCACGGCCACCGTGACCGGCGCGTTCTGCGGCGTCGAGATGCGGTCGTCGTTGACCTGCACGACGGCGGGCTGCACGGTCACGTCGATGGTGCTGACCCCGGTCTGCCCGTTCCCGTCGGTGATCCGGTAGCGGATCTCGGGCACGAGTCCGGAGAAGCCGGGTGCCGGGTCGAACGTCACGGCACCCGTGGTGGTGTCCACCGTGAAGGTGCCCTCGGCAAGCGTCAGCGTCTCCACCGGTGTGTCGCCGTCGAGCAGTCGCAGCGTCGTGAGGTCGGGCGCGGAGCCGCCGTCGACGCCGGGGAGATCGTCCTCGCCCGGGAAGAAGGTGACATTCGTGTTCTGCTCGGTCACGGCTGCATCGGCCACCATGCGCGGGCCCACGGCAGTCACGATCACGCGGATCACCGCGGTGGTGCGCTGCCGGTCGACGTCCTGGATGGCGTACTGGACCTCGGCGGCCGCACCCGTGAAGCGCGCGAGCGGCGTGAAGGTCACCACGCCGTTCCCGTCCACGGCATAGGTGCCCTCGCCGTCGACCGTGAGCGTCCTGGCGTCGTCGGAGAGGGTTCCGCCGCTCTGGTCGGCGCCGGTGAAGACGACGCTTCCGGGGACGAGCGGGGTCGCGTCGTTACCGGCGCGATCGTTCCCCACCACCGGGATGATGGCCGGCTGCGCCTGGCGCGTGGTGGCGCCGTCGTCGTTGGCCACCGGGATGACGGCCGCGACGAGGACATCGATGGTGCTGACCCCGGTCTGCCCGTTCCCGTCGAGGATCCGGTAGCGGATCTCGGGCACGCGGCCGGAGAAGCCGGGTGCCGGATCGAAGGTGACGGCACCCGTGGTGGTGTCCACCGTGAAGGTGCCCTCGGCGAGGGTCAGCGTCTCCACCGGCGTGTCGCCGTCGAGCAGGCGCAGCGTCGTGAGGTCGGGCGCGGAGCCGCCGTCGACGCCGGGGAGATCGTCCTCGCCCGGGAAGAAGGTGACGTTCGTGTTCTGCTCGGTCACGGCGGCATCGGCCACCATCCGCGGGCCCACGGGGGCGACGGTCACGCGGATCAGGGCCGTGGCCGGCTGGCCGTCGACGTCGGACACCCGGTACTGGACCGGCGTGGTCGCGCCGATGAAGGGAGCGACGGGCGTGAAGGTGACCACGCCGTCGGCGTCCACCGTGTAGGCACCCTGGCCGTCGACCGTCAGGGTCTTGCCGGCGTCGGACACCGTGCCACCGCCGGCACCCGTGAGGACGACGCTGCCGGGGACCAGCGGCGTCGCCCCGTTGCCGGGGCGGTCGTTCGCGAGGACCGTGACCGGGGTCGGTGTGCCCTGGCGCGTCCGGGCGGTGTCGTCGCCCGCGCTGGGAACCGCGCTACCGACGACGACGTCGATGGTGCCGATCCCTGTGGCACGGTTGCCGTCGGTGATGACGTACCGCACCTGCGGCACCTCTCCGGTGAATCCCTGGGCGGGACGGAAGGTGACATCCCCGGTGGCGGTGTCCACGGTGAATACGCCCGCGGTCACAGCGAGCCTCGTGACCGGAGCGTCGCCGTCGAGGAGGCGCAGGGTGGTGAGCACGGGGGCGCTGCCGCCGTCCACGCCGGGGAGATCGTCCTCGCCGGGCTGGAACGTGACGGGCGTGTTGCGCTCGGTGACCGCGGCGTCCGCCACGGTGCGGGGGCCCACGGGCGTCACGGTGATGCGGAGCTGCGAGGAAGCCGTCTGGCTCGCCGCATCGCTGATGGAGTAGGGCACTGCGCGGGCGGCACCCACGAAGGCGGGCTCGGGCGTGAAGGTCGCCACGCCCTCGACCAGGGTGTAGACACCCTCGCCGTCGACGGTCAGGCTCCTGCCGTCGTCCGACAGCGTGCCACCGGCGATCGCGGTGAAGACCACGGTGGCGGCGTCCAGCGGGAGCGCGGCGTTGCCTGCGCGGTCGTTGGCCGCGAGATCCACCGGGATCACGGTGCCCTGGCGCGTGGTCCCGGCGTCCGGGTTCGCGACGGGCCGCGCTGCGACGACCTGGAGGTCGATGACGCTCGTGGAGGACTGTCCGATGCCGTCGCTGATGCGGTAGCGCACCTGCGGGACCGACCCGCTGAAGCCCGGCTCGGGAGTGAACGTCACCGTACCGGTCACGGAGACGCGGAAGACGCCGGCACCGGGCAGGGACAACTCGGTGACCGGCAGGTTCTGCGCGGTCAGCAGGCGGACGGTCGCTGCGACGGGGGCGCTGCCGCCGTCGACGCCGGGGAGGTCGTTGGCCGCCGGGTCGAGGCTCACGGGCGTGTTCTGCGGCGTGGTGGCGGCGTCGGCGACGGTCCGCGGCGGCGCGGCAGTGACGCTGATGCTGAGCTCGGCGCTGTCCGTCCGTCCGTCGGCATCGCCGATCGTGTAGACCACGGGTGTCGCGGCGCCGGTGAAGGATGCCACGGGCGTGAACGTGATGACGCCGCTGGGCCCGACGGTGTAGACACCCTGCCCGGCCACGGCGAGGCGCTTGCCGTTCTCCGTGGGCTGCACACCGTCGAGGGCGGACAGCACCACGGACCCGGCGGTGAGCGGGGTCCGTGCGTTGCCCGCGCGGTCGTTGGCGATGACGTCCACGGGTACGGCCTGCGCCTGCGGGGTCGTAGCGGCGTCGTCGTTCGCGACGGGGCTCACGGGCGTCACCTGGACGTCGATGGTCCCGGTGCCGGTCTGCTGGTTGCCGTCCGTGATGCGGTACTGGATCTGGGGCACGAGTCCCGTGAAGCCGGCTGCGGGCGTGAAGGTGACGTTGCCGTTGGCGGTGTTCACCGTGAAGACACCGGCGGTGACGGTCAGGGTGTCCACGGAGGCGCCACCGGCGCCGACGAGGCGGACGGTGGAGAGGATCGGCGCACTGCCGCCGTCCACCCCGGGGAGGTCGTCGGCGCCGGGAGCAAAGGTGACCGGCGTATTCTGCTCGGTCACGGCGGCATCGGCCACCATGCGGGGACCCACGGGGACGACGGTGACGGTGAGCTGCGCCGAGGAGGTCTGCCCGGCGATGTCGGAGACGGAGTACGGGACAGTGCGCGCGGTGCCGACGAAGGCGGTGACCGGCGTGAAGGTGACCACACCCCTGACGTTCACGGTGTAGACGCCCTCGCCGGCGACCTCGAGTCGCCTGCGGTCGGCGGAGAGCGTCCCGCCCTCGACGGTGGAGAGGACCACGGTGTCCGGGACGAGCGGCAGTGCGGGATTGCCGGCGCGGTCGTTGGCGAGCACCTCGAGGGACACCGGGGAGGCCTGCGGTGTCGTGGCGACGTCGTCGGCGGCGACCGGCACGGCGGCGGTCACGGTGATGTTGATCCCGGCGCTGGAGCGCTGGGTGTTGCCGTCGGCGATGGAGTAGCGCACCTGCGGCACCACACCGGAGAACCGGGGCGCCGGGGTGAAGGTGACGCGACCGGTCGCGGTGTCGACTGCGAAGCGGCCCTCGGTGAGGGTGAGGCTCTCCACGAGCTGGCCGTTCGCACCGATGAAGCGGAGGGTGTTCGGGACCACGGCGCTGCCGCCGTCCACTCCGGGGCGGTCGTTCTCGGCGGGGTCGAGTGACACGGGGGTGTTCTGGGGTGTGGTGCGGGCGTCGTCCGTGGCGCGTGGGGCGACGGCGGTGACGGTGACACTGAGCTGCGACTCGGCCACGGTGCCGCTGGTGTCGGCCACGCGGTAGGTCACCGGTGTGGCGCTGCCCGTGAAGGAGGCGAGCGGGAGGAAGGTGACGCGTCCGTTCTCGACGTTCACGAGGTAGGTCCCCTGGCCGGGCACGGTGAGGCGGCGACCCTCCTCGCCGAGGGTGGAGCCGGCGGGGGCGACGAGGCGCACGGTCCCCGGCACGAGGGGTGTGTTCGCGTTGCCCGCGCGGTCGTTGGCGAGCACATCGAGGGTGGCGGCAGTGGCCTGCGTCGTCGTCTGCGCGTCCGGGTTCGCGACGGGCGTGGCGGCGGCGACCTGCACGTCGATCGTGGCACGGGAGGTCTGGCCCGCGGCGTCGCTGATGGCGTAGGTGACCTGCGGCATGGTGCCGGAGAAGCCCGCGCGCGGGGTGAAGGTGACGGCGCCGGTGGCCGTGTTGACGGTGTAGCGGCCGTCGGCGAGCTGCAGGTCCGTCACCGCCTGGTCGGCGCCGTTGACCAGGCGGAGGGAGCCGGGCACGAGGGCACTGCCGCCGTCGACGCCGGGACGGTCGTTGGCGCTGGGCGCGAAGGTCACCGGCGTGTTCTGGTCGGTGCCGACGGCGTCGTTCGCCGCGCGCGGGGCAACGGGAACGACGTCGATGACGAGGTTCGCGGTGGCGGTGGTCCCGTCGGCGTCCGCGACCGTGTAGGGCACCGCGGTGGTGGCGCCGGTAAAGGCGGCCACGGGGACGAACCGCACGGCGCCGGTCGTCGGGTCGACGGTGTAGGTGCCCTGCCCGGCGACGGTGAGGGTGCGCCCGTCCGCGGAGGGCGTGTTCGCGCCGACGGCGGAGAGCCGCACGGTGGCGGGACGGAGCGGCGTGGCCGCATTGCCCGCGGCGTCGTTCGTGAGGAGGGGCACCGTGACTGCGGCTGCCTGCGTGGTGCTGCCGCGGTCATCGTTGGCCACCGGGCGCACGGCCGTGACCGAGACGGTCAGGAGGCCCGTGGAGGTGAGCCCGGCCGTGTCGGCGATGCGGTAGGAGACGTCGGGTACGCGCCCGGAGAACCCGGCGGCGGGCGTGAACGTGACCGCGCCCGAGGTTGTGTTGACGGTGAACGTGCCCTGGCCCGCGAGTGCCAGGGTGGCCACGGCGGTGCCGTCGGCGCCGAGGAGGCGGAGCGAGGAGGCGTTGACGGGGGTACCGCCGTCGATGCCCGGGGCGTCGTTCGCCGCAGGGTTCACGGTCACGGGGGTGTTCTGCGGGGTGACCACGGTGTCCGGGGCGGTACGCGGCGGTACGCCGGTGACGGTGACGGTGATGTTCGCCGTCGCGGTGCGGCCGTCGACGTCGGACACGGTGTAGGGCACCGCCGTGGCGGGCCCGGTGAAGGCGGTGACGGGCTGGAAGGTCACGGCACCTGTGGTCGCGTTGACGGTGTAGGTGCCCTGGTTCGGGACGGTGAGGGTCTTGCGGTCCGCCGACAGCACTGCGCCGGGTGTGTTCGCGGGGACGGACAGCACCACCGTGCGGGGATCCAGCGCGGTGTTGGCGTTACCCGGGAGGTCGTTGGCGACGACCTCGAGGGTGACGGCGGTGCCCTGGCGGGTCTCGGCGGTGTCACCGCTCGCGGTCGGGGTGACGGCGCTGACGCCGACGGTGATGGTGCTTCGCGCGGTCAGACCACGGGTGTCCGCCACCTGGTAGGTGACGGCCGGCGTGGTGCCCGTGAAGCCACGGGCCGGCGTGAAGGTGACGACGCCGGTCGAGGTGTCCACGACGAAGCGGCCCGAGGGGATGGTGAGGTCGGTGACGAGGGCACCGTTGGCGCCGACGAGGCGCACGGAGGCCGGGTCGATCGGCGTGCCGCCGTCGATCCCCGGGCGGTCGTTGCCGGCCGGGCTCAGGGTCACCGGGTTGTTCTGGCCGGTGGTGGCGGTGTCAGCGGCGGCACGGGGGGCCACGCCCGTGACGGTGGGGGTGATGGTGGAGGTCGCGGTGACGCCGGACTGGTTGGCCACGCGGTAGGTGACGGGCCGGGCGGCGCCGGCGAAGGCGGCCACCGGCGTGAGAGTCACGTCGCCGGTCGCGGCGACGGTGTAGGTACCCTCGCCCGCGACGGTGAGGGAGGTGACGAACTGGCCGGTCGCGGGATCCAGCAGGCGGACGGAGGGTTTGTTGATCGGCGAGTCGACGCCGTTGTCGTTGACCGTGGGATCGAACGTCACGGCCACGCCCTGCGTGGTGGTCGGTGCGTCCGCCACCGGAACGGGGGGATCGGCCGTGACGGTGACGGTCAGCGTCGAGGACGCCGTCGAGTTGTCGGCGTCGGACACCCGGTAGGTGATGGGACTCGCCGTGCCGATGAACGCGGTGACGGGCGTGAAGACGACCTGCCCGTTGGTATTGGCGGTGTACGTACCCTCGTTCGGGACGGTCAGCGTCTTGCCGTCGGCGCTGACCGTGGCGCCCGTGACACCGGGGGCGGAGAGGATCACCGAGCCCGGTACCAGGGCCTTACCGCCTGCGCCCGGCGCGTCATTGGCCAGGATGGCGGTGGTGACCGGGGTGTTCCGCTTGACCGCCGCGGTGTCCGGAGCCGCCGTCGGGACCGGCTGGTCCTGCAGGGTGATGAAGGCGTTCCACTGATCGACGTTGGTGGCCGTCAGCGTCGTCGCCACGCCGTAGACCTTCAGGCCCGTCGTGATCGTGACCTGGGTAAGCCCCGTGCCATTGATGACCATGCTGCCGCAGCCCGCGGGAACGGCCGCGTTGCAGGCGGTACTCGGCTGGTTGATCGATGTCTGGAAGCGGTTGTTCGCAACGGCGAGGCTTGTGGATCCGGGCTGGGGCTGGCCCAGGGTCGCTCCAGCCGGGACGGAGGTGACGGTTCCGTAGGTCGAGTAGGTGTTCTGGACGGTGCCCCCCGAACTGGTGGTGGCGCCCAGCCCGACGACGTGCAGGACGGGATTGTTCACGGGTTTGCTGAAGGCGATGGTGACGGAACCGTTGGGTGCACAGAACGCATTGGTGTTCAGCGTGGTGGTGCAGCCCGTCCCCGAGGTATCGAGCTGGGTGACGACCGTCCCGGCCGGGAGCCCGGGGGCGAAGGTCGCTTCGGTGGCACCGCGGACCGGCAGCACCGAGGTGGTGCCGCCCGTGGCTCCCTTCACGGTGTTGCCGGCGACGGTCCACGAGCCGGTGACGTTCTCGGCGTTCGGCTGCGTGAACACCTGGGAGTAGGTCGCTGCTCCGGTGTCGGTCACGTTGGCGATCCGCGCCGCCTCGGCGCTCGGCGCCGTTGCCACGGACAGGGCGATCACCGATCCGGCGCCCAGGACGACGGCCAGGCACATCGCGACGAGGCGCTGCAGGAACGAAACTGAGACCGGGTACCGGTGAGACCGCCGGCGCGCGCGAGGCTGCGACAAGATATTTCCCCTGTTGAGCAATCGCCGCGGCTGGTGACCTCTGCGATCAGTGCGAATGAAGTTGTACCGGTCAGCCTCTGCTCCCCAGCAGTACGACTGGCTGACGCGGGGTGGTGCGGGTCCGCGCGTCTCCGCCTCGGTCCATTCCTGCTTCCTGTTCGCGGAAGCGGGCGCCCGGGATGGGTGCTGATCCTGGAAAGATCTGGAACGGGCGCTTTCCGAGGATAGCGGGCGGGCCTCAGCCCATTCACCGGTGCTGTCGCAAGAAGGTCGCAAGAAAGGCGAAAGCCCGTGCGTCCTCCTTTGCCCGCAGCCGGTCCTCCCCTGGTCCTCGCCGCCGGCGCCGACCTGGCCCTGGCCGACGGCCCGGGTGCGCGCCTAGCCCTGGCCGCCGCGCCGCCGGCCGCTCTGGGGATACAGCGTCTCGCCGCGCGCGAGCATCGCGACGAACTTCGCGATGTTCCGCTCCCTCGCCGCCTGCGTCTTCAACTGGGAGATACGGAAGATCATGGCGTACCGGTTCTGCGAGGACAGCGTGCCGAACATCGCGAGCGCGGCAGGGTCTCCGTCGATCGCGGCCGCGAGGTCGGCGGGGACCTCCGCGGTCGCCGGGCCCGCGTAGGCCCTGTCCCATCTGCCGTCCGCCTGTGCTGCGGCCACCGCCCGCTCCCCCGCCTCGCGCATCCGGCCCTCGCTCCTCAGGCGGTCCACGTAGGTGCGGTTGCGGATCGACCAGATGCTGCGCGGGCCGCGCGGGGTGAAGCGCTGGAAGTAGCTGCCCTCGTCCCGGGATCGGGCCTGGCCGTCGATCCAGCCGAAGCACAGGGCCTCGTCCAGAGCCTGTGCATAGGTGAGCTGGGTCGCCGTGCCGCCCTTCTTGTGCTCGATGAGCCACACGCCGGGCGAGGTCCGGTGGTTGTCCTCGAGCCACCGTTGCCAGGCGGCAGCGTCCGGCAGCAGGAGTTCGGGGGGCTCGGGCTTCATGCGTCAACCGTACGCCTGACACCGCCGGCGCCATACTAGTTTGCTAGTATCCGGACATGGCCGACGCAGCGAAAGTGCAGTTCAACGTCTACCTCCCCCCGGACCTCGTCCGCGAGGTCAAGCACCGCAGCATCGACGAGACCCTCAGCCTCTCGGCGTTCGTCGAGCGGGCGCTGCGTGCCTACCTCGAGGAGAGCTGATGCTCCGCGTCCGACCCCTCGTGCACACAACGGATCTTGCCCGGGGAGCCCGCTTCCTCACGGCACTCGGACTCACGTCCGCCCGGGACCCCGAGCCGGAGGACTCCTACGCCGTGTTCGACGCCGGGAGCGGCAGGGTCGCGCTGCACGCCTGCACCGCGGGGAGCGAGGAGGACGGCACGACGGCGCTCGCGTTCGACGTCGGCGACGTGCGCGATTTCGCTCGCCGTACCGCCGAGGCGGGCACCGCCGTCGAGCTCACCGAGGAGGGCCACGGCCTCGCGGCCCGCATCACGGCGCCCGACGGCCTGAGCTTCCTGGCCGGCGCCGGACCGCGGGACACCGGGGCTCCCGCGTCACCCCTCGCGGTCCTCGCGCTCTGGTACACACCCGACGCCGGCGCCGCGGCACGCGTCCTCGCGGACGTGGGAGCGAAGCCGAGGATCAGCTCCGATGCCGGTACCCGGCACGACGTCCGGGCGAAGAACGGGGGGCTCATCGGAGTACACACCGGGCCCGCCGTCGGATGCGGGCTGGCCTTCGAGTACGAGGGCGACGTCCGGGATCTCCTCCCCCGCATATCCGGCGCCGGCTTCGACCCCACGGTGGTGGACGAGAGCTACGGACGCTCTCTCCGCGTCGCCGCCCCATGGGGCGCCGAGGTCCGGGTCTGCGAGGGGCGGCGTCACGTCGAACGCCCCGCGGCGTGACGTCGAACGCCCCGCGGTGCGGTGACCCGCGCCCTATCCGCAGCCCGCCCCTCGCTGTACCGGATTCAGCCACGGGCCGAAGAACCGCGCGCCGTCTCCACCGGGGCCGGGGTCTGCGCTAGAACTGGGGTATGAACGTACGCACCCCTGACCCCAATCCGGGCTGGCTCTCCGAGGATGATCTCTACGAGGCTCGCCGCCGCCTGCCGATGGTCTACGTCGAGGCGATCCCCGTGCGGTGCGACACCCTCGGGTATGTCAACGAAGTGGGGCTGCTCCTGCAGGCCAACGAGCAGGGCGAGATGGTGCGGACCTTCGTCTCCGGCCGGGTCATGTACCGGGAGACCATCCGCGCCGCGCTGCTGCGCCACCTGGAGAAGGACCTCGGCCCGATGGCCCTCCCGCAGCTGGCGCCGTCGCCGCTGCCGTTCACGATCGCCGAGTACTTCCCCTCGCCCTCCGAGACGGGACTGACCGATGACCGCCAGCACGCCGTCGCCCTCGCCTACCTCATTCCCGTCACCGGTGAGTGCAATCCCCGCCAGGACGCGCTCGAGCTCTCCTGGCTGACACCCGCCGAGGCCCTCAGCCCCTCCATCCAGGCCGAGTTCTCGGGCGGTCGCGCCGATCTGCTCCGCCAGGCGCTCGCGCACGCCGGATGGGGCCGCTAGCCGCGACGGGGCTCCGTACCGGATGCCCGGTTCCCGTATCGTGAGATGGGCGCTGGGGAGCAGAGCATCGTCCGGGGGCTATTGGCAGAGGTTGGCAGGACGCACATGATGGTGAACAGGATGGACAGGACCGGCCTGCGCGCGGTTCCGGCGGAAGTCGTGGTGTCGGGCGACGTCCTCGCACTGCCCGACGGCGATGCGACGGCGGAGGTAACCGCCATCGCCGTGGTGAACGACGATTTCGGTGTACCCGCCCTCGTGGTCGCGACGCTGGCCGACGGGCGACAGGTCAGGATCGCCACCGGCTCCATGGCCTACCTCGAACCCGTCGACTCCGAGCTCGGCGTCTCCGCCGTCGCCGCGGACCACGGCTCTCCCGAGGAACTCGTGGCGCAGATCGCCCAGGCGCACCCGGACAGCGACACCCTGCAGGGGGTCGCCGCGAGGCTGGCCCGCGGTATCAACCTGAAGGCCGGCAGCAACCTGCAGGACCTGCACCAGTTCGCGCTCACCCTCCTCGTGGACGAGGGCGACACGGCGTCCGCCCTCTCCGTCGCGGATCTCCTCGCCGGGCTGCCGTTCGACGGCAACTTCGGCCGGTGGAAGTGGATCGAGGGCGGCCTGGCGATCGCCGCGTACCTCACGCGCCACGACGACGCCCGCTCCGCCCGGTACTCCGCCGCCCTTCGCGCGGCCGACGACGCCGAGACGGACCCGCTCCGCGCCAAGACCGCCGCCATGTACCGGCAGCGGCAGCTCAACGAGCCCAACGTCTACGATCCGGAGATCCTCCGGGCATCGGGCGCGGGCCGGACCGACGTCGAGCGGGACTGGCGGGTCCTGCGCATCGGCGTGCTGCTGTACCTGCGGGCACACGGCGGCTCGGAGACGCTGAGCCGGGACGTCCTGGAACGGCGTATTGCCGCCGAGCTCGCCGCCGTCACCGCCCTGGACGCGCGGCTGGCCGGCGGGTAGGCAGCCCCCCGCGCCCGTCCCGGTGCCAGTCGTCGGGCTGGCAAAATGGGATGGTGCATCCACAGTCCCAGCCGTCCTCGTTCTCCTTCGCCGTCCACCACCGCATCGAGGAGACGACACCGGGAGCGGGCGGACCCGGACCGCGGCACGGACGCACCGGCACCATCACCACGCCGCACGGCGAGATCCGCACACCGGCCTTCATCCCCGTGGGTACCAAGGCATCGGTCAAGGCCGTCCTTCCCGGAGCCATGGCCGAGCTCGGGGCCCAGGCATTGCTCGCCAACGCCTACCACCTGTACCTGCAGCCCGGGGCGGACATCCTCGACGAGGCCGGCGGGCTCGGTGCCTTCATGAACTGGCCCGGCCCCACCTTCACCGACTCGGGCGGGTTCCAAGTCATGAGCCTCGGTTCCGGGTTCAAGAAGGTCATCACCATGGACGTGCCGGTGGACGCCGAGGCGGCGAGGGCGGACGACCGCGTGGCCGTCGGCAAGGAGCGTCTCGCCCACATCGACGACGACGGCGTCTGGTTCAAGTCCCACCTGAACGGCGACCGCCACCGCTTCACGCCGGAGATCTCGATGCAGGTGCAGCACCGGCTGGGCGCGGACATCATGTTCGCCTTCGACGAGCTGACCACCCTCATGAACTCGCGCGGCTACCAGGAGGAATCCCTCGAGCGCACCCGCCTGTGGGCCGAGCGATGCGTCGTCGAGCACCAGCGGCTCACCGTGGAGCGCAGCCACCGCCCGTACCAGGCACTGTTCGGCGTCGTCCAGGGGGCCCAGTACGAGGACCTGCGGCGGAAGGCCTCCGCAGATCTCGGGGCCATGGACTTCGACGGCTACGGCATCGGCGGCGCCCTGGAGAAGGAGAACCTCGGGACCATCCTCGGCTGGTGCAGCGACGAGCTCCCCGAGGACAGGCCACGCCACCTGCTCGGCATCTCCGAGCCGGACGACCTCTTCACCGGGATCGAGAACGGGGCGGACACCTTCGACTGCGTCTCCCCCACCCGGGTTGCCCGCAACTCGGCGTTCTACACGCCGGACGGCCGGTGGAACCTCTCCAACGCCCGGTTCAAGCGGGACTTCGCGCCGCTGGTCGAGGGTTGCGACTGCTACACCTGCACGCACTACACCCGCGCCTACATCCACCACCTGTTCAAGGCGAAGGAGATGGTCTCGGCGACGCTGATCTCCATCCACAACGAGCGCTTCGTGGTGCGGATGGTCGACGACGCCCGCGCGGCCCTCGAGGACGGCACCTTCTACGACCTGAAGGCAGAGGTGCTCGGCCGCTACTACGCCTGATCGCCGTCGTCGGAGGCGCACCCTTCGTCAGCAGACGGGCTGCAGGCCATCTATTGAACGTGTTCAAAAGAGGCGTACACTTCGAATTGAACACGTTCAAGAAGGAGTCCGATGCCGACGTCGACGGCCAGAGGTGAAGCCACCCGGGAGCTGCTGGTGTCCACCGCGCTGCGGCTGTTCCGCGAGATCGGCTACGAGAAGACGACCATGCGCGCCATCGCCACCGCCGCGAACGTCTCCACGGGCAGCGCCTACTACTACTTCGCCTCCAAGGACGACCTCGTGCACGAGCTGTACCGCAGCCTGCAGGAGGAGCACCGCACCCTCGCACTGCCGCTGCTGCGCGAGGGCCAGAATCTCGGCGAACTCCTGAAGATCGTGCTGAACACGGGGATCGACGTCATGGGCCCGTACCACGACTTCGGCTCGAACTTCATCGGCATCGCCATCAAGCCCTCCGCGACCACGAGCCCGTTCGGCAGCGAATCGGCCGTGGCCCGGGCCCGCGCGATCTCCCTCTTCCGGCAGGCAGTGCTGATGTCCCGGCCGCAGCCACCGCTGGCCATCCGGGACGACCTCCCCGAACTGCTCTGGTACGCCTACATGGGGGTCACGCTCTTCTGGGTGTACGACGCGTCGCCGGGCCAGGCCAGGACCCGCCGGCTCATCGACCAGGCCGCGCCGCTCATCTCGAAGCTGGTGATCCTGTCCCGGCTGCCCGTGGTCCGCAAGATCGTCGAGGACATCGTCCAGCTCATCCGCGGGATACGGCAATGATTGCGCCCCGTGGCCCCGCCGAACCGGACGACGGCGCCGGCCGTGACAGCGCGGCGGACGACGGCACGGGCACCCCGGCGGGCGCCGTCGGATCGGCCGACGCCGGACTGACGCCCTCCCGGCACCACGTGACCTTCGGGATCGGCGCCGTGGTGGTCGGCTTCCTGGTCGGCGTGGTCACCCTCGCCCTGGTCTTCGCGCTGCGGTGGGGTCCCGGCGGCCTCGGCATCTTCGTGATCGCCCTCTGGTACGGCCTCGGCATCGGGTTCGTGACCGGCCTGCCCCTCGGCGTCGTCGTCGGATACCTCCTGCGGCCGGTCCGCAACCAGTGGATCCATGTCGGCGTCTTCTTCGTCGCCTTCGCGGTGGCCGCCTTCGTGGTCGCCGTCCTGCTGTCCCCGTCCACGGCCCTCGGGGACGGTCTCCCCACGGCCCTCGTCATCGGAGGTGCGGGCGCCCTGGCCCGTGCCAGTGTCTGGAAGCTGGTCCGCACGCAATGAACATCGTCCCGAACACCCTGCAGACCGTCGTGATCGCCGGCGCGTCCGGCTTCATCGGTACACACCTCGTCCGGCGCTTCACCGAGGCCGGGGTGGAGGTGCGCACGATCGGCCGCAGCGGGCCCGCCGTCTGGGGGGACACCGCGGCCATCGCGAGCGTGCTCGACGGCGCCGATGCCCTCGTCAACCTCGCCGGCCGGAGCGTCGACTGCCGCTACGGCAAGCGGAACGCGGACGCGATCTTCTCCTCACGGGTCGACACCACCGAGGAGCTCGGGCGTGCACTCGCCCTGTGCAGGGAGAGTGGTGGGACGCCGCCGCCGGTATGGATGAACTCCAGCACCGGCACCATCTACCGGCATGCCATGGACCGGCCGCAGACGGAGGACGACGGCGATCTCGGTACGGGGTTCTCCGTCTCGGTGGCGCGGGCGTGGGAGCAGGCCCTGGCCGACGCCGCCACACCCGGCGTGCGGAAGGTCGCCCTGCGCATCGCGATCGTCCTGGGCCCCGGCAGCGTCATGGCTCCGCTCTCCACGCTGGCACGGACAGGACTGGGCGGTCGGATGGGGCCGGGCACGCAGAAGTTCAGCTGGATCCACCTCGACGACCTGTACCGCGCCGTCGTCCTCATCGCCGCGACCCCGACCCTCGAGGGTCCCGTCAACCTGGCAGCACCCGGTGTGGTGACCAATGCCGAGCTGATGGCCGCCGTCCGCGAGCGCCTCCACGTGCCTGCCGGCCTGCCGACACCGGCCTGGCTCCTGGAACTCGGCGGCATGATCATCCGCACCGAGGCCGAGCTGGTCCTCAAGAGCCGGTGGGTCTCCCCGAGGAAGCTCCTCGACGCCGGGTTCACCTTCGACTACCCCACCCTGGGCCCGGCGCTCCGGCAGATCCTCACCCCCGACCGGGTGGAAGCCCCCGCACCGGTTCGGGCACACTAGGGGCATGCCCGATACCCAGACGCGCCCTGCCCCCGCCATCACCCTGACGATCGCCGGGTCCGAGGCGACGGGTGGCGCAGGTGCGCAGGCCGACCTCAAGACCTTCCAGGAACTCGGCGTGTACGGCATCGTCGCGCTGACGTGCATCGTCTCCTTCGATCCGAACAGGGACTGGCAGCACCGCTTCGTCCCCGTGGACCAGCAGGTCATCGCGGACCAGCTCGAGGCCGTCCAGTGCTGCTACCCGCTCAGGACCGTCAAGCTCGGCATGCTCGGCACACCTGCCACCATCGACACGGTCGCCACCGCGCTCGGGAGCCAGGAGTGGGACCACGTGGTCCTCGACCCCGTGCTGATCTGCAAGGGCCAGGAGCCCGGTGCCGCGCTGGACACGGATCAGGCCCTGAAGGCGAACATCCTGCCGCTGGCCACCTTCGTCACGCCGAACCACTTCGAGGCCGAATCACTCTCGGGCATCACCATCGGCGATCTCGAGGACCTGAAGGAGGCCGCGCGGATCATCCACCGGCAGAGCGGGGCCGTGGTCCTCGCCAAGGGCGGCGTGCGCATCGAGGGTCCCGACGCCGTCGACGTCTACTACGACGGCGAGACCCTCGAGGTGCTGTCCGAGCCCAAGGTCGGGGAGATCGCCGTCAGTGGCGCGGGCTGCACGCTCGCCGCCGCCATCGCAGCGGAGCTCTCCAAGGGCGCGGCCCCGCTCGACGCCGCGCGGACGGCCAAGGCCTTCGTCACGGAGGGCATCCGCAACCGGGTGGCGTCCAACGCACCGTTCGACGCCGTCTGGCAGGGCGGCGCGCGGGCCTGACGGACCCGCCGCACCGGAGGATGCGCCCCGGATGAGCAGCCCCGTGGAGGACGACGGCCGGGGCGAGAGCAGCAACCAGCGCCTGGACCGCAACTGGCAGGAGATGCTGCAGGAGCTGCGCGTGATGCAGACCGGCATCCAGATCCTGACGGGCTTCCTGCTGACGCTGCCGTTCCAGAGCCGCTTCGCCGAGCTCGACGACGTCCAGGTCACCGTGTACCTCTGCCTGGTCTGCGCCTCGGCCCTGATCACCGCCCTCGTCCTGACCTCGGTCAACCTGCACCGCGTCCTGTTCGGGCTCCGGGTGAAGGCGACCCTGGTGCGTCACACCGCAGCTCTCATCCGCACGACGATCGCCCTCGTGGGGCTGGTGCTCGCCGGGACGGCGTGGCTGGTCTTCGACCTGGTGGTGAACCGCGCGGCAGGGCTGATCGTCGCCGCGTCAGTGCTCGCCGTCGTGCTGGTCCTCTGGGTCGTCTACCCCCTCGGTGCGCGGCGCGCAGCCCTGCGACGACGGGCCTGAGGCCGACGTCCGCTAGGGAGCGGTGGGCGTCGGGGTGGGCGTCTCGTCCTCACCCGCGCACCTCAGCGGCGCGGGGGTGATGTCGACGCCCTCGGGCGGAACGATGCCCGCGTAGGACGACCCGACGATCACGTCCACCGTCCGGTCCTCGCGCTCGTCGGCCACATAGAGGGAATCGGGGATGGTCCGCTGGAGGGTGAAGGCGTTGGCTCGTCCGCCCTCGCCGGAGACGATGATCGCGGTCATGCCGGTGGATCCGACCTGCCTGTTGCCGATGTCCCGCACCGCGAAGGCGCGCCCGCGCAGCTGGTCGGCCGCCGTCGTCGCCAGGCCGTCGATCGTGGTGCTGTTGAAGACGTTGACGGTGATCGCGCTCGGGTCCTGGTAGTCGAACGGCCCGGCCGGGCAGGTGGAGGTCGGTTCGGGCGAGGCCTCGGCCGCACCGACGCTGATGTCGCCCCGGGCGATCCCGAGCGCCACGTACACGGCGGCAGCGAGCAGGCCGATCAGGACGACCAGCACCACTCCGTGGCGGATGCGGCGCATCGAGGCACGACGGCGCCTGGCGGCGTCGTCCTCCTCGAACACCGCGCCGAGGTCCGTCTCGGTGACGATCCTGTGCCCGTGCCACTCGGTGGGATCCCGCTTCGCCTGCGCCCGCTGACGGCGCGGCGAGTCCTCCTCAGTCATTGAGCACGAGGACCCTCGCGTGCAGGATGGTCCGCTGGTGCAGCGCGGTCCGCACGGCGCGGTGCAGGCCGTCCTCCAGGTACATGGTCTCGTTCCACTGCACCACGTGGGGGAACAGGTCACCGAAGAAGGTCGAGTCCTCGGCCAGCAGCGCCTCGAGGTCGAGCGTCGTCTTGGTGGTCACGAGTTCGTCGAGCCGCACCTGCCGCGGGGGCACCTCGGCCCAGTCCTTGGGGGTCACGTGTCCGTGGTCGGGGTACGGCCGGCCGTCACTGACTGCTTTGAAGATCACTGCTACAGCCTAGGTAATTGCGCGGGGCAATGGAACGCGGCCGCCCGGAAGCAGGCATCTCGTGGCCCAAAGGTTACCCCCGGGCACGGAACGCTCACATCAGAAGTCGACGCCGCACTGCAGGACGATGTTGGCGTAGGGAGTTGCCTCCCCGGTCCGGATGATGAGCCGGGCCTCGGGCAGAAGTCCCTTCAGGTCCTCGTGGGAGATGCGTGTGGGCTGCAGGCCACTGTCCTCGAGCCAGGCGTCCACGTCCGACCCCCGGGCCTCCGCGGCGGCCGTACTACCCTCCACCACGATCTCGGCGAGCACCGCGTCCAGCACCTGGGTGAAGGACGGGATCCCGCGCACCAGCGCCAGATCCAGGACGGACGCCGAATCCGGCAGCGGGAGTCCGCAGTCGGCGATGACCACGAGGTGACCGTGGCCGAGCGTCGCCAGAGCCCGACTGAGGGGTGCGTTGATGATGCCTGACTTCTTCACGGACTCGATTCCTGCTGGGAACCCGCGATGCGCGGGTGCTGTGGTTCGGGCAGCTCGTCATCGAGCGTGGGGTAGGAGGGCTGGGCCCCCGGGTGCTGGACGGCGTAGGAGCCGACGCGGACGGCGAAGTGCACGGCATCGTCGAGGGTGCTTCCGGCGGCGAGCCGGGCCGCGAGCGCGCCCACGAAGGCGTCCCCCGCACCCGTGGTGTCCACGGCGGAGACAGTGGGCGCCGGGACCGGACGCACGGCGGCGCCGTCGGACAGCAGCGCTCCCGCGCCGCCGAGCGTCATCACCACGGAGGCGAAGCCACAGGCGAGGAGCGCCTCGACCACGGAGCCATGGCCGCCGGTCGCGGTCCCGCCCAGCTGCTCGAGGACCAGGGCTCCCTCGTGCTCGTTGACGACGAGTGGATCTGCCCGGAGCAGGACGTCGCGCTCCATCCCGATGACGGGCGCCAGGTTGACGACGACGCGCCCGGTAGCGGCGCGGACGGCCGCCTCGATGGATGCTGCCGGCAGTTCGCCCTGGACGATGACGACGGCAGCGTTCCGGATCGCCTCCGCTGACGCCGTGACGACGTCCGGCGTGACCTGATCGTTGGCGCCGGGCAGCACCACGATGGTGTTCTCCCCGTCGTCGGACACCTCGACGACGGCGACGCCGGTCCCGCCGTCGAGCCTGCTGACCGCGCCGAGGTCGACACCCGCGGCCGACAGTGCGGACAGCGCGATATCCGCGTACGCGTCCGACCCCACGGCGCCGATCAGCGTGACATCCGCGCCCAGCAGCGCGGCCGCCACCGCCTGGTTGGCGCCCTTGCCGCCGGGCAGCACCGTCATCGAGCGCCCGAGCACGGTCTCACCAGGATGCGGGTGCCGTGCGAGGGTGACCACGAGGTCCGCATTGATGGACCCGACGACGACGATGCCCGGCGACGCTCTTTTCATGGGGTGAAGTGTCGCACGAAGCAAGGTCACCGTAGCCGCGGATGGAAGGGCGGCCCGGGCGGGAACATAATGGGGACATGCCTACGGATGCCCCGCTCGATCTCCTGCCCGACGCCCCCGCACTGCCCGTCACCGCTCCGGCGCAGCCCACGGCGGGACTCCTGCTCGATGTCGACGGGCCCGTCGCCAGCCCGGTGACGCGCACCGTACCGGCAGGGATCATCGCGGATCTGCTCACCCTCGCCGCCGCAGGCTGGCCCGTCGTCTTCAACACCGGCCGGTCGGACGCCTTCATCCGGGAGCAGGTGATGACGCCCATGATCGCCGCCGGCATCCCGATCGGCGTCACCTTCCACGCCGTCTGCGAGAAGGGCGCCACCTGGTTCTCGTTCACGGCCGACGGCGCCGGGGAGGTCTTCGTGGACCGCGACCTCGCCCTGCCGGTGAGTTTCGCCGATGACGTGCGCGACCTCGTGGAGGAGAAGTACGCCGACCTCATGTTCTTCGACGAGACCAAGCTCGCCATGGTCTCGGTGGAGCAGCTGCTCACCGCGACCAACGCGGACTACCTGATGGGCCAGCAGGGGTTCGACGACGACGCGATGGACATCCTGCACAGCCACGACATGGGTGCGTCCCGCCTCGACCGCGAGGAACCGGACAGCGACGGCCACATCGACTACCGCGTGGACCCGACCATCATCTCGACCGACATCGAGTCGGTGCGGACGGGCAAGGATGTGGGAGCCGAACGTGCCCTCACGCTCGTCGCACCCTTCATGGACCCTCCGCGCACCTGGCGGACCGTGGGCGACTCCCGGACCGACTACGCCATGGCCGACTACCTGCACGAGCAGGGGTTCGACGTCGCCCACGTGGACGTCCGGCCCGCGGACGGCGTCCCGGCGAAGCCCTACGAGGTCATCACCGAAGGGGCTCTCATCCACGAGGAGGCGGGCGCCGCCTTCCTCGCCCGGTGCGTGGCCTCGCTCGGCTAGGATTGCTGGCCCCGGCGCCTACCGGCCGGCACACCCGGGTTGCTGCCGAAGGCCTCCGGCTCAGGCCGCCTGGGCTTCCAGGACCTTCTCGATGGCGGCGACGACCTCGGGGGCGTCCGGCTCCACCGTGGGCGCGAAGCGTGCGACGATCTCGCCCTCGCGGTTGACCAGGAACTTCTCGAAGTTCCACTTCACGAGGCCCGGCAGCACGCCGTTCTTGAAGGTCGTCAGCTGCTGGTAGAGCGGGTGCTGGTCCTTCCCGCGGACGTCGCCCTTGGCCATCAGCGGGAACGTCACGCCGAACGTGGTCGAGCAGAACTCGGCGATCTCGCCGTCGTTCAGGGGTTCCTGCCCCATGAACTGGTTGCAGGGCATGCCGAGGACCACGAGGCCCTGCTCGGAGTACCTGCTGTACAGCGCCTCCAGCCCCGCGTACTGGGGCGTGAAACCACACTTGGACGCGACATTGACCACCAGGACGGGCCGGCCGCGGAAGTCGCCGAAGGACCTCGGTGTGCCGTCGTTCATGGTGAGGTCGATACCGTACAGGTCCGTCGAGGACATGGCTGCTCCCTGGTAGGTGGTGTGCTCCTGCTTCGTCCCACCCTGCCATGCGGATGGGCACCACCGGGGTCACCGGAGCAAACCGGGGCGGAAGGACGTTGGACAGCTGACGGCCCGCAGGGCCGCGGAAGCACCGACAGGACGGATCGCCGCATGGGAATCATCGCCACGTGGAAGACGCAGCTCCGCACCACCTTCACCGACGGCGATCCCACCATCCCGCAGTGGCAGTTCGAGTTCGAGAAGGGCGACGATCCCGGCTATTTCCCGGTCGGATCCGCAGTGTGGACCGTCCATAGCTCCATCACCCCGACCGTCGCGGGCATCCGCGCCCTCCTCCTCCAGGCACTGCATCCCGGCGCGATGGCGGGCGTGCACGCGCACTCCAGCTTCCGCGAGGAGCCGCTCGGGCGCCTGGCCAACACCATCCGCTGGATCTACACCGTCACCTACGGCTCGAGGGTCGCCGCGCAGGAGGGCTCCGCCTTCGTGCAGCGGCTCCACACGAGGGTGCACGGCACCTACGTCGACAGCCGCGGGACGGAGAAGCCCTACTCGGCTGCCGATCCGGACCTCATCCGGTGGGTGCACCTGGCCTTCACCGACGCCTTCGTGGCGGCGCACCGGGCGTACGGCGGGCCCATCCCCGGCGGTGTCGACGAGTACGTGCGCGAGTGGGCGGCCGCGGGCGAGCTGATGGGCCTCGAGGACCCGCCACGGTCCGAGGCGGAACTCCGGGCCCAACTGGCCGCCTTCGACGACGAGCTGACCGGGAGCGACCAGGTTCAGGAGGCGCTCGCGTACATCCGGCACCCGCCCCTGCCACGGTCCCAGCGCCTCGGCTACCAGATCCTCCTGGCGGGCGCGGTGGCGACGCTCGAGCCGCGGCACCGCGAGATGCTCGGGCTGCGCGTCCCGTCGCTCGGGCCCGTCCCGCTGCCCATCCGTCCGGCGGTGCGGCTCGTCCTCGGCGTCATCAGGCTGGGGCTCGGGCCCGAGGGTCCCGCGGAAGCGGCGGCGAAGATCCGTATCCGCAGGGTCGGCGGCACCTCGCCCGCATAGACAGCAGGACCCCGGCACGGATGCCGGGGTCCTGCTGATTGCTATGAGCGGAGGATGGGGGATTTGAACCCCCGAGGGCGTGAACCCAACACGCGTTCCAGGCGTGCGCCATAGGCCGCTAGGCGAATCCTCCTCGTTCGGAGCAGATACCAGAATACCCATACAAGCGGCTCCTGCCGAATCGCGCCGCATTCCGGGCCCCGCCGTCGATTCGGGGGCGGCACTGTCAGCTGTGTAGACTATTTCCCGGCCCCTCATGTGGTGTCATCCTGTGAACTCCCCCAGGACCGGAAGGTAGCAAGGGTAAGCGGGCTCTGGCAGGTGCATGGGGGGTCTTCACTTTTAAGCGAGCCCAGCCGAGGAGGGTGCACGGTGGCAGACACGGGCGCCGGTCGCTTCGCACCCAGCCCCTCCGGCCGGCTGCACGTCGGCAATCTCCGGACCGCCGTCGTCGCCTGGTTGTTCGCCCGGTCCACCGGGCGCCGTTTCCTCATCCGGGTCGAGGACCTCGACCGTGTCCGGGCAGGTGCCGAGGCGGATCAGCTGGCGGAACTCGCCGACCTGGGCATCACCTCCGATTCCCCCGTCCTCCGACAGAGCGACCGCACCGACCTCTACTCCGAGGCCCTCCGCGCGCTGATCGATCGGGACCTCGCCTACGAGTGCTTCTGCACGCGCCGCGACATCGCCGAAGCCGCCAGCGCACTCCATGGACGTCCCGGCTTCTACCCCGGCACGTGCCGGGGCCTCACAGCCGAGGACCGGGCACGACGGCGCCGCGAGCGCCCTCCGGCGCTCCGGCTGAGAGCCGCGGTGGACACCTGGGCCGTCGAGGACGTCCTCGCCGGGCGCGTGGCAGCGCCGGTCGACGACGTCGTGCTGCGACGGAACGACGGGGTGATCGCCTACAACCTCGCCGTCGTCGTCGACGACGCCGCGCAGGGCGTCGACCAGGTGGTGCGCGGGGACGACCTCCTCACGTCCGCGCCGCGCCAGGCCTACCTCGCCTCCCTGCTCGGCCTGCCCGCGCCGGTCTACGCGCACGTCCCCCTGGCGGTCACGGCCGAGGGGCGCCGCCTTGCCAAACGGGACGGAGCCGTGACACTGGAGGACCTCGCCGCGCAGGGGCGGACGCCCGGTGCGGTCCTCGCGCTCCTGCTGTCCTCCCTCGGGCTTCCCGAGGGATCGCTCCAGGCCGCGCTCGGGGCTTTCGACACGGCGCGCCTCCCGCGGCAGCCGTGGGTCGTGGACCCCTCGGGCCTGTTCTCCACCCCTGCCTGCCCGGCATGCAAACCGTCAGCATCAACCGATAAGGTTCTTCCGTGAGTACAGCCCTCTACCGTCGCTACCGTCCGGAGACCTTCGCGGACGTCATCGGTCAGGAGCATGTCACCGACCCCCTGATGGCGGCCATCGACAAGGACCGCATCAACCACGCCTATCTGTTCTCCGGGCCGCGCGGCTGCGGCAAGACCACCTCCGCGCGCATCCTCGCCCGGTGCCTGAACTGCGCCCAGGGGCCCACTTCCACGCCCTGCGGCGTCTGCGACAGTTGCGTGGAGCTCGCCCGCAACGGTTCCGGGAGCCTCGACGTCATCGAGATCGACGCCGCCAGCCACGGTGGCGTGGACGACGCCCGGGACCTCCGTGAGCGCGCCACGTTCGCGCCGGTCCGCGACCGCTTCAAGATCTTCATCATCGACGAGGCCCACATGGTCACGTCCGCCGGGTTCAACGCCCTCCTGAAGATCGTGGAGGAGCCGCCGGAGCACATCCTCTTCATCTTCGCGACCACCGAACCGGACAAGGTCATCGGCACCATCCGTTCGCGGACGCACCACTACCCCTTCCGGCTCGTTCCGCCGGAGCCCCTCCTGGGGTACCTCGAGCTGCTGTGCCGGCAGGAGAACGTGCCGGTGGCGCCGGGCGTCCTGTCGCTCGTCATCCGCGCGGGCGGCGGCTCGGTCCGCGACTCGCTCTCCGTGCTCGATCAGCTCATGGCCGGTGCCGGCGAAGCGGGCCTCGACTACGAGCTCGCGGTGTCCCTCCTCGGGTACACGCACGCCACCCTGCTCGACGACGTCGTCGAGTCGATCGCGGCAGGAGACGCCGGGACGGTGTTCGATGCCGTGGACCGCGTCATCCAGACCGGTCATGATCCGCGCCGTTTCGTCGAGGACCTGCTCGAGCGCTTCAGGGATCTGATCGTCATCAATGCGGTACCCGAGGGTGCCTCCTCGATCCTCCGCGGCGTGCCGGACGACCAGCTGAACCGCATGCGGACGCAGGCCACGCAGCTCGGCGCCGGGGAGCTGTCCCGCTCGGCTGACATCACCAACACGGCGCTGACGGAGATGACCGGCGCCACCTCGCCGCGCCTGCACCTCGAACTCCTGTGCGCACGGCTCCTGCTGCCGGCCGCCGATGCCTCCGCCCGGGGCACGCTCGCCCGCGTGGACCGGATCGAGCGACGCCTCGAGTACGCCGGCGGCGCCCCGGCCGCAGCGTCACCCGCGGCGTCACCCGAGGCATCGCCAGAGGCATCACCCGAGACGGAACCGGATGCGGCGCCCGCACGCCCGGCGCGGGCGCGGCTGGACGTCCCACGCAACGCGGAAGAGGCGGCGGCTCGCTGGTCGCTTCCCGCAGCTGATCCCGCCGCTCCAGCCATCCCTGCAGCGGTACCGGCAGCCAACTCCCCCGCCGCTCCGGCTATCCCTGCAGCCGTGCGCCCCGATCGTGCGGGGCAGGGCTCCGCAGCAGCGGATTCATCGCCGGATTGGGGTGGCGCCTGGGGCGTCTCCACCGATTCGGCCTTCAGTGACGCGCCGGCAGGCCGACGTTCCTCCGGTAACGGTGCGGCTCCGGCCCCCTCCGGTGCCGGGACCAGTTCGGGTGCCGCGGGTGCCGCGGGTGCCGCCGCCGGGACCGGATCAGGTTCCGCCGGCGCCGACTCTGTCGCAGCCGGCACGAGTCCTGATCCAGCCGACGCGGGTTCCGCTCCAGCCGACGCCGGTTCCACTCCAGCCGGCGCTGAGGCCGCGTCCGGTTCCGCCACATCCGGTCCCGCCAGGTCCGGCGCCACCCCGTCCCCCTCCGCGTCACCCTCCGCACCGAGCGACGCACACCCCGGTACCCCGTCATCCGAGCACGGCGCACAGGGTGCCGCGGAGTACAGCCAGTCGACGCGTCCCGTGGCAGCCGGCGGTGACGCCCAGGGGCGCCGTCCCGAGCAGGACGACCGCGCTCCAGCCCCCCGTCCAGCAGACGCCCGGGGTCCTGGTCCGGAAGCCCGACCAACCCCCGCTGCAGAGCCCGGCGCACCTTCAGGCGCTCAGGGTGCTCCGCCGGCGGCCCGCGGCGGCGGGAACGTCGAGATGGTGCGGCGAGCGTGGCCGGAGATCATGGACGAGGTGGCGAAGATCAAGCGGGCCACCTGGCTGATCGTGAACGTGTCCGCGAAACCGCGCTCCTTCGAGGGCAACCAACTGGTCCTCGCCTTCGCCAACCAGGGAACGGCCATCGGGTTCCAGCGCGGTCAGCACATGGACAACGTGAAGCAGGCCATCCACAAGGTCCTTGGTCTGACCTGTTCCATCGAAGCGGTCCACGACGCCGACGGGGCGGGTGAGTCGGGCCCAAAAGTACCGGCTAGCCAGAACGGTCCGGGGAGCCCGGACCCGGGCTCCACTGTGCCCACTCCTGCGCCGGAAGAGCGGCCCATGGGTATCGGCGCTACTGCGTCAGGCCCCGCTGCACCCTCGTCCGACAGCCCACACCCGGCCGTTGCTGCCGGATCCCGCCACGGTGGGACGCCCGGCGTCGGTGCGCCTGCTGCAGCGGGTCCTGCTGCTCCCACTGCACCCGGCCCCGCTGCACCCTCGGCCGACAGCCCACACCCGGCCGTTGCTGCCGGATCCCGTCGCGGGCGGACACCCGGCGTCGGTGCACCTGCTGCAGCGGGCCCTGCTGCTCCCACTGCACCCGGCCCGGCTGGATCTCCGGCCGGCGGTAGCCCCTCGCCAGCTGCGCCGGCATCCCGGAGGGGTGACGTAGACGCTCAAGGCGCCGCCGCATCCCCACCCGCAGCCACGCCGCCCGAGACGGTTGCGGAGGCTCCACGACGTGGTCCTGCCATCACCGGCCCGCTACGCGACGCTGCATCTGCATCATCGGGCATGCCGCCGCACCGCAACGCCTCAGCCGGCAGCGGAGCGCTCCCCGATCAGCCACGTCGACCGGCTGCACAGCACCCGAGGGGCGCTGCGGCACCGGGCGCCCGTGACGAGACCCGGCAGGAAGCGGTCAGCGCCTGGGATCCGTCCATGTCCGACGATTCCTGGGCCCTGGTGGAACCACCGGAGGAAGCGTTCGACCCCGGCCCCGGCTGGGGCTCCGTTCCCGCGGATCCCTACGACCGTCGGTCGCCGTCGCCCGGCGTCGACCAGACCTCCCGCCCGGACCGCAGCGCCGGACAGCGGGGTGGACCTGCAGCGCAGGCGAGCGGCACCCGTCCTCCCGAGCGGTCCGGCTCCCACTCCGCCGTCGGAGGAGTGGGCCAGCGTCCAGGTGATCCTGTCCGCCCCGTGCCCCACACCTCAGCGCGCTCCGGCAGTGCCGAACCGACAGGCCAGGATCAGCGCGCACCGGGCCCCGCCCCGTCCGGGCGAGCCGATCAGCGTGGTCCCACCCCCGCTGGCGGATCACCTGGGCAGGTGTCCGACCCTGCAGGGGGAGCCGATCAGCGGGCTGCCGAGCGGACGGCATCACGCAGTGTCGTATGGAGCCCTCCGGCCGCCGCACCGGAGCGAGCAGCGGACCGATCGGCGGACAGCAACGCAAAGACCGTCGATCGCGCCGATCCCGGGGACGGACTGTCGCCGCCGGTGCAGTCCTCAGTGCCACTGGAGGCGCAGCCTGCCCAGCGGGCGCCCGAGAGCGATGGACCGGTCTCGCCGTCCGAGGCTGGTGGACCGGACGCGTCGCCTGCTGGTGCTCGTCCGGCCGGCCCCGTCATCCCGAGCTTCATCCGCACGGACGCTCTTGCGGACAGCCGTTCCGGTGCCGCGCCCGCCGCCCAGGGATCACCGGGGCCGGGGTCGATGGCACGGGGATCCGCTGCCGTCGTTGCGCCCGACGACGCAGCGGAGAGGGTCGGCTCGCCGTCCGACCGGCCGGCCGATCCCGGCAACGCACTGCGCAAGCCGGTCAGCCGCTACCAGAAACTGCTCGACGAAGCCGAGCGGAAACGGGCCGAGGAAGCGGCCGCTGTGCGCAGTACGGTCGACCTCCGCTTCGTCGAGGACGAGCCGAGCGCGGATGACGAGACGATCGAGGAGTCCGCCCTCGTGGGCAGGACCGCGATCGAGCGCATCCTCAACGGCCGGCTCGTCGAGGAGCGGAGCCTCGACGGTCAATAGGCGGCTCGCTCCCGCCAGGGCGTCGTCGCCCCCTGCCGCGTGGAGTCGGTGGGGGGCGCGCTCCTGGACGCCAGGCGCCCCGACAGGGCGGACAATGGAAGCAGTGCCGGGACGTCATGTTGCGGCCGGCCTGGACGGCGGCGCACGGACGCGGCGGCGCCGACGCCGGCCATTCCTCAGCTGGAGGCAGCCGCCGTCGACCGGCGTCCGCACGATCATCATCGAAGCAGTGCAGAGAGGGAACAGCGTGTACGAAGGAGCAGTGCAGGAGCTGATCGACGAGCTCGGACGCCTGCCCGGGGTGGGACCGAAATCTGCCCAACGCCTCGCGTTCCACATCCTCGAGGCGGACAGCGACGACATGAAGCGGCTCGTCACGGCCATCACGACCGTCAAGGAGCGGGTGAAGTTCTGCATCGTCTGCGGCAACGTGGCGGAGCAGGACAAGTGCGCCATCTGCCGCGACCCTCGCCGCGATCCGACCATGATCTGCGTGGTCGAGGAGTCCAAGGACGTCATCGCCGTCGAGCGGACCCGGTCCTTCCGGGGCAGGTACCACGTCCTCGGAGGTGCCATCAATCCGATCGCCGGTGTCGGTCCGGACCAGCTGCGTATCCGGGAACTGCTAGCGCGCCTCTCGGACGAGCAGATCCAGGAGATCATCATCGCCACGGACCCGAACCTCGAAGGTGAGGCGACGGCGACCTACCTGGTCCGCATGCTCAAGACCATCGGCATCCCGGTGACCAGGCTCGCCTCAGGCCTGCCGGTCGGCGGGGACCTCGAGTACGCGGACGAGGTCACCCTCGGCCGCGCCTTCGAGGGCCGCCGCGCCATGTCCTGACCCGGCCGGCACGTCTGTGTCAGGCGATGCGCGTCCCCTGCGTCAGCCGTCTGGCCGGCATGGTCAGTCTCCTCCGGCCGATCAGGAGGAGCCCGCCCGCCAGCAGGAGCTGGATACCCAGCCCGAGGGGCCAGATCGGCACCCCCTGCGGGAGTGGCTGCACGCCGCCCATCGACTCCTCGCACGTCACCTCGAGGTCCGGCCCCGCCTGGGCCGAGCGGACTCCCTGGCTGATGGTCTCCATGACGCCGGGTGTGTAGAACGGGCCGGTGGAGTACCCCATCGGCTGACCGCCGGTACTGCCGGGTTCGGGCAGGGTGTACGGGACGGCGTCGGCGACCACCACGAACGGATTCGCCGCGAGGATCCACGTGATGTACTGCGTGTCCGGCAGGTCGGTGGTGTACGTCTGGGCCACGCATTCCATCTCGGCGTCCGGAGCGGGAACTCCGAGGCTGTCGATGCTGCTCTCCGGATAGGTGTAGTACGAGGACCGCACCGTCCGCTCCTCCATCACCAGCAGGGTGCTCAACCCGAAGACGATCACCGTGCCGACGGCGAGCAGCGCCACCAGCATGTAGGTGCTCACGATGGAGAAGAGCGGACGGGTAGCGAGCGAGGAGACACCCACACCGATGGCGCAGGCCACCCCGAGTTCGACGGCGAGCATCACCAGCGAGACCAGGGCCTCCTGCAGGTTGACGCCCCCGAGGGCCAGTGCCCAGAAGATGAACGGGCAGCTGAGGACGAGGAACGCGAGGGACCCCACCCAGGACGCGAGCCACTTGCCGGCCAGGAGCTGTCCCGGGGTGATGAGGGTGACCTGCAGGATCGCGAGCGTACCGCCCGCGCGGTCCCCGTTGACGGCGTTCGCGGACAGACCGGGGGCCACGAGCAGGCCGAACAGCAGCACGAACCCGACGATCAGGTCGAACAGGATGCCGCCCTGGTTGTCCATGGTGCCGATCACCCCCGTTCCGAGGACGAAGATGAAGCCGATCACCACGAACCAGATGCCGAGCATCCAGTACCAGCCCTTGCCACGGAGCCGCTGCTTCATCTCGAGGACGAAGATGGTACGGACGGCGGACCGGAAGGGGAGGGCTGCCGTGCGAACGGGCTGTGGGCTGGATGGTTCAGTCACGGTGCTCATCGTCGATCCGTATCCAGGCTCATGTAGGTTTCCTCGAGTGCGCCGCCCGCGGGCGCGAAAGCGGTGACGACGACGTCGCTCATCACCAGGGTGCGCAGCAGCCAGGACGCTTCCGCGGTGCTGCCGAGTTGGACGAGGAACTCCTCGCGTCGCGAGTCACCGCGCGTCTCGAACCGCACGCCGTAACTGCTCAGTGCCTCGGCGAGGGCGGACATGGGCTCGGCCTGGACGTAGTAGCGGCGTGTCTGGCTGCCGGCTTCGTCGAGGGTCTGGCTCTTCACGGACTGTCCGCGACTCACGAACACCGCCCGGTCGGCGATCTCGTCGAGTTCCGAGAGGACGTGGCTCGAGACGACGATGGTCTTGCCGTCCGCGGCCAGGGAGCGCAGGAGCGACCGCAGTTCCACGCGGGACCCGGGGTCGAGGCCTGATGCCGGTTCGTCGAGCAGCAGCACGGCGGGGTCGTGGATGAGCGCCCGCGCGAGGCTGAGCCGTTGCTGCTGGCCACGGGACAGGACGCGGGCGGGCTGCCGGCCGAACTCGGTGAGGTTCACGGAGACCAGGAGTTCCTCCGCCCGCCGGGCAGAGTCAGCGGCGCTCATCCCGTAGAGCGCACCGAGCGTCTTCAGCACCTCGAGGGAGGTGAGCGAATCCCAGACGCCGAGGGTGTCCGGCATCCAGCCGACACGGCTCCGCACCTCGGCCGGGTGGCTGACGGGATCGAACCCCGCCACCCGGACCGTGCCGAGATCTGGAGCCAGGAGGCTCGCGAGGATCAGCATCAGTGTGGTCTTGCCGGAACCGTTGGGACCGATCAGTGCGGTCACCTCTCCGGGCGGAGCCTCGAAATCGATGTCGCGGATGGCCTGCACGGTGCCGAAACTCCGCGCAACCCCCTCGACAACTATTCCCCCATAGTCGTTGGTCATGGTAAGAGGGTATGCGACGGGACTCCGTCCGGACGGGAGCGAGCGCCTACTTATTCGGACCCAGACTTTGGGAGCGCAAATAGGGCGCCGCTACACTGGCACCGGCGCCGGGCCCACGCCCGCCGTCCACCGAGGCGCCGATGCTGCCGCCCCTTTCGCAACCATCCGTGCGGCCGGGTGCACAGCCGTCGTCCGCCCTTCATCAGTGAGCGAGTGCATGAGCCTCATAGTCCAGAAATTCGGCGGGTCCTCGGTCGCCGACGCCGAGGGCATCAAGCGGGTGGCCCGGCGCGTCGTCGACACGCAGTCCGCAGGCCACCAGGTGGTGGTCGTCGTCTCGGCGATGGGTGACAGCACCGACGAACTGCTGGACCTCGCCGGCCAGGTGAGTCCCGCGGCGTCGGACGCCCGCGAGATGGACATGCTCCTCAGTGCCGGCGAGCGCATCTCGATGGCTCTCCTCGCGATGGCCATCCACGGCATCGGAGCGTCCGCCCAGTCCTTCACCGGCAGCCAGGCCGGCATGATCACCGACGCCATCCACGGCAAGGCCCGCATCATCGACGTCTCACCGCACCGCATCCGGACGGCCATCGAGAAGGGTGACGTCGCGATCGTGGCCGGGTTCCAGGGCATGAGCCGGGACAGCAATGACATCACGACGCTCGGCCGCGGCGGGTCGGACACCACCGCCGTCGCACTCGCGGCAGCGCTCGACGCCGACGTCTGCGAGATCTACACCGACGTCGACGGCGTCTACACGGCGGATCCGCGCGTGGTCCCGTCGGCGCAGAAGATCGACACGATCTCCAGCGAGGAGATGCTGGAGATGGCCGCGTCCGGCGCGAAGATCCTGCACCTGCGCTGCGTCGAGTATGCACGGCGCTTCGGGGTACCCCTCCACGTCCGTTCATCGTTCAGCCACAACGAAGGCACCTGGGTGCTGCCCAGTCCCGACGACCAGATCAAGATTCAAGAGGGAGAACCCTTGGAACAGCCCATCATCTCCGGCGTTGCGCACGACCGCTCCGAGGCGAAGGTCACGGTGGTCGGAGTACCCGACATCCCCGGCAAGGCCGCGGAGATCTTCGGGATCGTCGCGGGCGCCAACACGAACATCGACATGATCGTGCAGAACGTCTCGACGCACGGCTCCGGCCGCACCGACATCTCCTTCACGCTGCCCATCGTCGACGGCGCGGAGGCGCTCGCCGCTCTGGGAGCGGCGCAGGACCGCGTGGGCTTCGAGACGGTCGAGTATGACGAGAAGATCGGCAAGCTCTCGCTGATCGGCGCGGGCATGCGCTCCAATCCGGGCGTCTCCTACCGTTTCTTCCGGGCACTGTCCGACGCCGGCGTGAACATCGACATGATCTCGACCTCGGAGATCCGCATCTCCGTCGTCACCGGTGCCGAACTGCTCGACACCGCGGTCCGGGCCGTCCACGCGGCCTTCGAGCTCGACGGCGACACCACCGCCACGGTCTACGCCGGCAGCGGGCGCTGACCTCCCGGGCCCTCCTGCCGCGCGATCGACCCGGCGCAGCCGTGGCCGCGTAGGCGACGGCTCCCGAGCGGGTGTCCGACGTCGCCCCTCCCACCGACCGCCGTCGACGAGCGGACGTCCGACGTCGCCCCTCCCCCCGACGCCCCTCGTAGGGCGGGCGTCCGACGTCGCCCCTCCCACCGACCGCCGTGGTCGGGTGGGCAGCAGCGAGCATTCCCATGCACGGGACCCGGTCAGTGGGAGGGACGCCCGCCCCGATCGGGCCGGGACGCGAAGAAGGCCGGCGGATCGGGATCCACCGGCCTTCTTCGTGTCATCGATCAGTCAGGCATGGCCTACTTGTTGCCCGTGGGGGTGATCGCCTCGCGGGGACCGGTCACGAGCTTGTCCGCAGGGCTGACGGTGGGGACCTCGGCCGCCGGTGCAGCCGCGACCGCGCCCGCTCCGCCGACCGCGACACTCACGTACGTGACAGCGGAGGATCCTGCGTAGCTGACGCGGCCCACGTAGGAGCCGGCGGTGAGGCCGGTCCAGTTGAGGGTCACGGCGCCCGTGGTGCCGTTCGCCAGGGCGAGCGGGTTCGGGGTCAGGGTCGCGTTGTTCTCGTTCGCGCCGAGGGCCACACCTTCGATGGTGCCGGACGTGGCCTTGTTGCCGACGCTCGAGTACAGGTTCGCGATGATGCGGTAGGTGCCGGGAGCCGGATCCTCGAGGACGAAGGTCTCGCTGGCGTCGGAGGTCGCGACCTGCTCGACCGTCCCTGCGGGCGTGATCAGGAACATGTCGAAGTCAGCCGTGGGATCGTCCGAGCGCACCGAGAACCTCGCGGCCGTCGCGCCGTCGGGAACGACGACGTCCTTGAAGGCGTTACTGGCGTTGTTCGCGTTGGCGGAGGCGCCGGGCACGAGCTCGATGTCCGCGGTCTCCGCCTTCGAGAGGCCCTCGAGCGTCATCTGGATCGGGGTGTTGGTCCCCGAGATCACGTCGTAGCTGCCGGACCCGTCAGCGCCTGCCGAGGTGAACGCGGCGTCATCGGGAGCGTTCAGGGCCTGGGGGCGGACCGCCACCGGGGAGGTGACCTTCTTGCCCTGGCCGGACCACGTGAGCGAACCGGCGGCGAACGACCCGAAGGGCGCGGTCTGGTTCTCGAAGGAGACCTTGAACGTCCGGGTCTCGCCTGCAGCGCTGAAGTTGAGGATCGACGGCGTGACCGTGACCTTCACTCCGGGCACGTTGGACGTGGCGCGGTAGATACCGGGCGTGACCGCCGTGACCGTGCGGGTCACTTCGGTACGGCCGGTGAGGTTACCGAGCGCGAAGGACGGCACGTTGGTGTCCTTGGCGGCGACGGGCTCGATGCCGTCGATACCGAGCGCGACGCCGGTTCCCTCGATGAAGCTGAGGTAGTCGTCCTCGTTCTGGTCGTAGACCAGGCCCGGGCTGAGGACGGTGGCCGGGTTGATGTGGCCGGCGCCCACGGCGAGGACGTCGGTCTCGACGCCGCCGGTGGCGGTCTTCAGCGGGTAGGCGGTGGTCATCATGGCCGACTTGACGGCTGCGGGCGACCACGTGGGGTTCTTGCCGAGCACGAGGGCTCCGAGACCCGCTACGTGGGGCGATGCCATCGAGGTACCGGACAGGAAACCGAACTGGGCGCCATTGGAACCGACGGTGGAGACGCCCGCGAGGACGGCGACACCGGGAGCCGTGATGTCCGGCTTCAGCAGGTCGGAATCGGTGGCGAGCAGCGGACCGCGCGAGGAGAATCCCGCGATCTGCGGGGTGGGAGGCAGGGGCTTGCCCGTGGTGTCCGTGGCCTTCAGCGCGACGGTGATGGCCGGGTTGGCAGCGACCTTCGCCTTGAGCTCGAGCGCCTCGGGGGCGTTCACGTGCACGGTGGGGACGGCGTGCTGGTCGGTGTCCGTGGAGGAATCGACCAGGTTCACGAGGATCATGCCCACGCCGCCGCCACGTGCAACCTCTGCACTCTTGGCGGTGCGGTCGACGACGCCGCGGTCGCAGACCACGATCTTGCCGGCGACCTTCGCGGGATCCAGGGTGTTCGGACCGCACAGGTTCGGGGTGACGGCACCGGCTGCTGCCGCGTTCACGGCCAGAACGACGGGGCTCGCGGCCACGCCGTTGCGCATGATGGACGCGCCACGGTACTTGGTGCCGTCGGAGAACTCGGCGGTGCCCTGCAGCTCGTAGTTGAACGTGCTGGCAGCGACCGTCGTCATCCACGGGGCACCGTGGTTGACGGTGCTGGCGGTGGGGCCGGAGTTGCCCGCCGAGGCGGCCACGAAGATCCCGGCCGAGGTGGCCGAGAGGAAGGCCAGGGACACGGGGTCCGTCGTCGTCGTCGTGCTGCCGGAGATCGAGTAGTTGAGGACGTCCACGCCGTCGAGGATCGCCTTGTTGATCGCATCGATGGCGGCCGAGGAGTAGCAACCGCCGGTGTCGGGGTCGTTGTCCTCCCAGCAGGTCTTGTACACGGAGATCTTGGCGGCGGGGGCGACGCCGGAGGAGACGCCGAAGTCGCGGCCGTCGACGCGCTGGGTCACACCGGCGTTACCTGCGGCGGTGCTCGCGGTGTGCGTCCCGTGGTTGTCGATGTCGACCGGGGAGATGACTTCCTGGGGTGCACGGTCAGCTTCCCCGACGCTGTCGAGGAAGGTGTCGGCGAAGTACTGGGCGGAGAGGACCTTCGAGTTGCAGAGGCTGCCGTCGAAGTCCTCGCCGACCTGGCACTCACCGATGAAGGTGCTGCCGTCGGTCTTGAGCATCGCGATCTCGCCTGCAGCGTTCAGGTAGGGCTCGCCCACCTTGGGCTTCGCATTGCCCTTGAGCGGCTTGACCGGGGATCCGGCGAAGAAGGGGTTGTCGGGGGCGTAGCCGGTGTCGATCACGCCGACCACCGTGCCCTTGCCGGCGTTCTTCTCTCCGCCGAACTGGGTCTTCCAGGACCCCTTGTTGCCGTTGAGGCCGAGGAAGTCGATGCTCGAGTAGTCGGGCGCGTTCTCGACGTCGGGCGCGACGAACAGGACGTCGTCGCTCTTGGCGAGCTCCACGGCCTGGTCGGTGCTGAGGTCTGCTGCGAAGCCGTTGATGGCAGCCGTGTAGGTGCGCTTGATCTCGACGTCGCCCTCTGCGGCGACCTCCTGCTGCTTGGTCTCGAGGAACTCCGAGTACTGCTGGACGTTGCCGGCGGTGGCGTCGAGCTTCGCACCGTCCTCGGGCTTGGTCGGTGCGATGCCCTCGACGCCGCCCTCATACGTTGCCACCGGCTTGTCGGCGAGTACGACGATGTACTTGCCGTCCGGGTACTGCGCGGGGTCGAGCTCCTTGGCGGGTGCCTTCTGGGGTGAGACCGTGGTGGCGGGCAGGGGCGCTGCGAAGGCAGCAGGCGCCACGGCCGTCGACGTCACCAATAGCGGCAGACCCAGAACGATAGCCGTGGCAGTGCGCAGGGTGCTGCGCCCCTGCACGGCTTTTCTCCGTTGTGTCATAGGAAGGTAGTGCCTCTCGTGAAAGTGCGGGCCGGCCACAGCCGTTCCCCCGGTGCCGCGGTCTCCTGGATAGGACCCCCGACCTGTGAGGATGCTCACAGACGCCACGGCGAGCACAAACTTACCCGAGGCAACACACCCTGACCACCGCATCGGGGTCGCGTCACACAGAATTTACACAGGGTATTTACCAATTCTGGTCGGAGTGATAATGGGTCGGTGCCCACCGACCTCCTGACCCACTGCTCCGAGGCGGACTGGCAGGACCAGGCGCAACGCCACCGCGAACGGGTGTCCCGCTTCTCCGACCCCTACCTCGAGCGCAGGTCGCGAGGGGCCAGGCACCCCGTGGAGGACTTCCTCTTCACCTACTACAACCAGAAGCCCGGCCGGCTGCTGCGGTGGCATCCGGGTGCGGGCGTGCTCCTCGACGGCCCGGCGGCCCGGGAGCGGGCGGGCTGGAAGTACTACGTCGCGGAGGGCGACGGCGTCCGCGTGGACGCCCGCCGGTTCGCTGAGGAGCGGCGCGAGGCGATCGACTTCGCCCGCCTCATCCTCGCCAGGACCGCCGCGCGCCCCGCACAGTTCGGCTGCTTCGGCCTCCACGAGTGGGCCATGGCGTACCGCTCCGCCGTCAACGGCATCCGCCACGAGTATCTCCAGCTCAGGCTCGGCGCGGCGGGCACGGACGACGTCGTCGAGGCCGCCCGCATCCGCTGCACGCACGTCGACGCCTTCCGCTTCTACACGCCGGAGGCCGTCCCGCTGAACGAACTCACGCCCACGCGTGAGACGCAGCGCGACCTGGAGCAACCCGGCTGCCTTCACGCCAACATGGACCTGTACAAGTGGGCGTACAAGCTCACGCCGCTGCTGCCCAGCGGGATCGTCATGGACTGCTTCGAGCTGTCCTGGCGCATCCGCACCATGGACATGCGCGCTTCCCCCTATGACCTCGCGGAGTGGGGCTACGAGCCCATCGAGATCGAGACGGCGCAGGGCAAGGCCGAGTACGTCCGGCTGCAGCGCGGTTTCGCCGACGAGTCGCAGACCCTCCGCGCCCGCCTCCTGGAGCACCTCGACCGCGCGCTCACGGACACCTGAACCGTCCGGGCACGACGGCGGGACGTGCCGCCGTCGTCCTTCGTCGTCCTTCGTCGTCCTTCGTCGTCCTTCGTCGTCCTTCGTCGTCCTTCCACCAGCGGTTACGCTGGTGAGCCAGCCGAGGGGGACGCCATGAACATGACCGGTCCGACGACCACACCGCACGGGCCGCGCCGAAGGATCCTGGCGCTCGTTCCGCCCCTCGTCGCGTTGTCCCTCGCCCTGACGGCATGCAGCCAGGGCGGTCCGGCCGCAGAACCGACCCAGCAGGAGACCACCGTGCAGTCAGCCACTCCCCCACCCTCGCCGTCGTCCGGAGCGCCGGAGCCGACGCCCGCGCCGTCCGCCCCCGCCACGGGTCCGACGACGGCGCCCACGCGTCCGGCGACGGGCCCCGCGGTCTCGCGCACCAACGCCAGGCTCACCATCTCCTTCAAGCAGGACGCAACGGCAGAACCCGTGCAGTACGTGCTCGAGTGCGTCGACGGCACCCCTGGGCCGGCGTCGACCCTGCCCAACGCGGAGGCAGCCTGCGCGCGCCTGAGAGAAGTCGGCGCGCAGTTCTTCACCGCCCGCCCGAACAAGGACGTCATCTGCACCCAGCAGTACGGCGGCCCGCAGACCGCGAGCATCACCGGCGACATCGACGGGACCTCCGTCGTGGCGGCGTTCGCGCTGACGGACGGCTGCGAGATCTCGCGCTGGGACCGGGTGAAGGACATCCTGGGCACGCCCGGCGCGCAGTAGCGGCGTAGCGTCATCGCGCGCCGGTGCCCGCACCGGCGGCCCCGGGCGCCCTCCGGTTCCCGGTAGACTTGTCGAGCAAGCTCGCGGAGCGCCGGTGTCATCCCGGACAGTCCTCAGGACGGTCCCTCGGATACGGCGTGAGACGGCACTTCCGGGCTCCTGCATTCAATGCTGGAACCCCCAGCACTTGCCGCTCACGCACAGGAGTTGCCGGATGCCCCGGATCGTTGTCGACGTCATGCCCAAGCCCGAGATCCTCGACCCGCAGGGGAAGGCGATCGCGGGAGCCCTTCCCCGGATCGGCCTCACCGGTTTCGCCGGCGTCCGCCAGGGCAAGCGCTTCGAACTGACCGTCGACGGCGAGGTGACCGGGGAGATCCTCGAGCAGGCGCGCCACGCCGCGACGACGCTGCTGTCCAATCCGGTCATCGAGGATGTCACGCGCGTGGAGGTCATCGAGGAGGACGGCCAGTGACCGCCGCAGGCCTCGAGACGCCCCTCATCGGCGGGCCGCAGCCCGTCGCCTCGAACAACGACGACAGCCCGCTGAACGGCGTGACCGTCGGCGTGGTCACCTTCCCGGGCTCGCTCGACGACCGCGACGCCGTCCGGGCCGTCCGCCTCGCCGGCGGCAGCGCCATCCACCTCTGGCACGGCGACCACGACCTCCGGAACGTCGACGCCGTCATCATCCCCGGTGGCTTCTCCTACGGCGACTACCTCCGCGCCGGCGCGATCTCCCGCTTCGCCCCGCTGATGGAGCAGATCACCTCGGCTGCCTCCGGCGGCGCCGACGCCCTGCCCGTGCTCGGCATCTGCAACGGCTTCCAGGTCCTCACCGAGGCGCACCTGCTGCCCGGTTCCATGATCAAGAACAACCACCTCCACTTCATCTGCCGCGACCAGCGACTGCGCGTCGAGAACGCCGGCACCTTCTGGACCTCCGACTACGGGCAGGACGAGGAGATCGTCATCCCGCTGAAGAACCAGGACGGGCAGTTCGTGGCCGACAACCGCACGCTCGACGAGCTCGAGGGCGAGGGCCGCGTGGTGTTCCGGTACGTCGACGGCAATCCGAACGGCTCACGCCGCGACATCGCCGGCATCTCCAACGCTGCCGGCAACGTCGTCGGGCTCATGCCGCACCCCGAGCACGCCGTCGAGGCAGGGTTCGGCCCTGACTCCTCGGCACGCGGCGAGGTCGGCGTCCGCGGAGGCACCGACGGGCTCGGCATCTTCACCTCGGTACTCAAGAAACTGGTGGGCTAAGTGACTGCAGAGACGACCCGTACGTTCAACATCGACACCGTCGCGAACGCCGAGGCCACGCCCGGCCATGCGCTCCCGTGGGCCGAGCTCGGCCTGAAGGACAACGAGTACCAGCGGGTCGAGGAGATCCTCGGCCGCCGTCCCACCGGCGCCGAACTCGCCATGTACTCCGTGATGTGGAGCGAGCACTGCTCCTACAAGTCCTCCAAGGTGCACCTGCGGCAGTTCGGGGAGAAGGTCACCGACGCCATGAAGGAGCACCTCCTCGTGGGCATCGGCGAGAACGCGGGCGTGGTGGACATCGGTGACGGCTGGGCCGTGACGTTCAAGGTGGAGAGCCACAACCACCCCTCCTTCGTGGAGCCCTACCAGGGAGCGGCCACCGGCGTCGGCGGGATCGTCCGCGACATCATCTCGATGGGCGCCCGACCGGTCGCCGTCATGGACCCGCTGCGCTTCGGCGCGATCGACCACCCCGACACCGCGCGCCTCGTCCACGGGATCGTCGCGGGCATCGGCGGCTACGGCAACTCGCTCGGCCTGCCGAACATCGGCGGCGAAGTGGTCTTCGACTCCGTCTACCAGGGCAATCCGCTGGTCAACGCCCTCGCGGTCGGCGTCCTGCGGCACGAGGACATCCGCCTCGCCAACGCCTCCGGCGCCGGCAACAGGGTGGTCCTCTTCGGTGCCCGCACCGGCGGCGACGGCATCGGCGGCGCCTCCGTGCTCGCGTCCGAGTCCTTCGACTCCTCGAAGCCGTCCAAGCGCCCGGCCGTGCAGGTGGGCGATCCCTTCGCCGAGAAGGTGCTGATCGAGTGCTGCCTCGAGCTGTTCAAGGCCTCCGTGGTCGAGGGCATCCAGGACCTCGGAGCCGCCGGGATCTCCTGCGCGACGTCCGAGCTCGCCTCCAACGGCGACGGCGGCATGCACGTCGAGCTCACCAACGTGCTGCTGCGCGACCCCTCCCTGACTCCCGGCGAGATCCTCATGTCGGAGTCGCAGGAGCGCATGATGGCCGTCGTCACGCCCGGGAACGTCGCGGACTTCGAGGCCATCATGGACAAGTGGGCCGTCGAGTACTCCTGGCTCGGCGAGGTCACCGACACGGGCCGCCTCGTCATCGAGTGGGACGGCGAGAAGATCGTCGACGTCGATCCCCGCACCGTGGCCCACGAGGGCCCCGTCTACGAGCGGCCCTACCACCGCCCCGAGTGGCTCGACCGCGTCCAGGCGGACGGCTTCGCCGCCGACCGGCCCACGGACCTCCGCGCGGCCGTCCTCGAACTCATGGCGTCACCGAACATGTGCTCGAAGGACTGGGTGACCGACCAGTACGACCGCTACGTGCAGGGCAACACGGCCCTCGCGATGCCCGACGACGCGGGCGTGGTCCGGGTCGACGAGGAGACCGGCCTGGGCGTGGCGATCTCCACGGACGCGAACGGACGCTACTCCTACCTCAACCCCTACGAGGGCGCGCGCCTGGCCCTCGCGGAGGCGTACCGGAACGTGGCGACGTCGGGTGCCGAGCCCCTCGCCGTCACCGACTGCCTGAACTTCGGTTCCCCCGAGGACCCCGAGGTCATGTGGCAGTTCGCCGAGACGGTCCGCGGCCTCGCCGATGCCTGCCAGGAACTCGGCGTCCCGGTGACCGGCGGGAACGTCTCGCTGTACAACCAGACCGGCGGCATCGCCATCCACCCCACACCGGTGGTCGGCGTGCTCGGCGTGTTCGACGACGTCGCCCGCCGCACGCCGTCCGGCTGGCGTGAGGACGGCCAGGCCGTGTACCTGCTGGGGACGACGGCGGACGAGCTCGACGGCTCCGAGTGGGCGAACCTGCGCGGTCACCTGGGCGGACAGCCGCCGGCCCTGGACCTCGCGGCGGAGAAGACTCTCGCGGCGATCCTCGTCAACTGCTCGCGCGACGGCATGATCGACGGCGCCCACGACCTCTCCGAGGGCGGGCTCGCGGCAGGACTGAGCGAGATGGCGCTGCGCTTCGGCGTCGGCGCGCGGATAGGCCTCGACGAACTGTGCGAGCGCGACGGGATCGACGCGTTCACGGCTCTGTTCAGCGAGAGCCAGGCACGCGCGGTCGTCGCGGTCCCCCGCTCGGAGGAGGTCCGCTTCAACGACATGTGCACGGCGCGGAACTTCCCGACCATCCGCATCGGCGTGGTGGACACGGAGAACCGGGCGCTCGACGTGCAGGGCTACTTCAACCTGCCGATCGACCAGCTCCGCGAGGCGCACGAGGGGACACTGCCGAAGCACTTCGGCTAGGGCCCGGCCGGCGGGGTCTCCCGCCGGCCACCCCGGAGGTGGCGGAACGAGCCGGACGGCGGCTGACGCGCCTCGCGATCACTCCGGCACGAACCGGTACCCCATTCCCGCCTCGGTCAGCAGGTGCCGCGGCGTCCCCGGATCCCGCTCCAGTTTCTTCCGCAGTTGCCGGATGTAGAGGCGGAGGTACCCGGTGTCGCGGATGTGCTGCGGCCCCCAGACCTCCGTGAGCAGGATCTCCTGCGTCACGAGTCGCCCGGCGTTCACCATCAGCGTCTCGAGCAGGCGCCACTCCGTGCGGGTGAGGTGGATGTCCGCGCCGTCGGTCGTGCGGACCACCGATCTCGCCACGAGGTCCACCCGGACGTCCCCGAACGTGGCCCCCGACTCCTCGCGGAGCGGCAGCCGACGCCGGGTGAGCGCCCGCACCCGTGCCAGCAGTTCGTCGGTCAGGAAGGGTTTGGTGACGTAGTCGTCGGCGCCGGCGTCGAGCGCCTGCACCTTGTCGATCGAGTCCATGCGCCCCGAGATCACGAGGATGGGCACCGTGCTGTAGCCGCGCAGGCCGTGGATCACGTCGATGCCGGAGAGCTGCGGCATCCCGAGGTCCAGCACCACGATGTCCGGGTGGTGCTCGGCCGCGCGGCGCAGGGCCGCGGCGCCGTCGCCTGCCGTGACGACGTCGTAGTCCGACGCCGTGAACGTGATGCTGAGCGCCCGGAGGATCTGCGGGTCGTCGTCGGCGATGAGGATCTTCATGCGGTTCCCGCCCCGTCGTCCGCACCGACGAGCGCATCGGCCCGTGGCGCCTGCGGCAGGGATACCACGGACGTCAGGCCGCCACCCGGGGTGTCCTCGAGCGTCAGCCGGCCACCCATCCCCTCCACGAACCCGCGGGCGAGCGCCATCCCGAGGCCGAGCCCGGTGTCGTTGTCGGTGTCGCCGAGCCGCTGGAACGGCAGGAGCACCTGGTCCTTCCGGTCGTCGGGGATGCCCGGCCCGCGGTCGATGATGCGAATCTCCGCCCGGCCGCCGAAGTCGCTGACGGACAGCACGGGCGCCTGCCCGGCCGCGGTGTAGCGGGCGGCGTTGGAAAGGAGGTTCACCACCACGCGCTGCAGCAGCACGGCGTCCGCGAGGAGGAGGGGCGACGCCGCGGGCAGTTCGAGCTCCACGTCGCCGGGCCCGAGGTCGAGCTCCTCGAGGGCCGGCAGGATGACGTCCTCGGGGCGCACGGGTTCGAGCACCACGCCGAGCACGCCGGCCTGGATGCGGCTGGCGTCGAGCAGGTCGGTGACGAGGGTGGAGAGCGTGCCGAGGCTCTGCTCGGCGGTCTCGAGCAGCGCCTCCTGCTCCTCGGGCGAGAACGTGATGTCGGCGGAGCGGAGGCTCGTGACGGCAGTGGTCGCCGCCGTGAGCGGGCGCCGGAGATCGTGCCCGACGGCGGCCAGCAGTGCGGTGCGCACGCGGTCCGCCTCGGCCAGAGGCCCCACCGCACTGGCCGCACGCGAGAGCTCGCGGTACTCGAGCGCCGCTTCGAGCTGCGCGGTGATCACGGCGAGCAGACGCCGGTCCGCGGCTTCCAGCGTGCGTCCCTCCAGTTCGAGTACGGCGGCTTCGCCGACGGGGAGGGCCACGGGTTCGCTGAACGAGGACGGCGGCGGCGCGCAGGTGTCCTCGCAGAGGACGGTTCCGTCCAAGCCGCGCAGCCGTGCGACGTCGAGCCCGAAGGCCTCGCGGGCCCGGGCGACGAGGGCCTGCAGGGTGTCCTGCCCCCGGATCACGCCGCCCGCCACGGTGGCGAGGAGCTCCGACTCCGCCGCGGAACGGGAGGCCGCCCGGGTCCTCCGGGCCGCCTGGTCCACCACGTAGCTCACGAGGACGGCGTTGACGATGTACAGCGCGAGGGCCGTGAAGTGCGCGGGCTCCCCGATGGTGAGGGTGCGGACGGGGTCGATGAGGAAGAAGTCGAGCGTCAGCCCGGACAGCACGGCCGCGAAGAGGGCGGGCCAGATCCCCCCGATCAGCGCGACGACGATCACGAGGAGCTGGTAGCTGAGGACGTCCCCGGTGATGGACTCCTCGGAGCGGAGCAGGACGAGCAGCAGCGTCAGCAGCGGTCCGCCCGCGAGCGCCACCAGTGCGCCGAGCAGCCGGCGCCGCGCGGACAGCGCCCCGCCGGCGTGAGGCAGGGCGAAGCGCCGTCCGGCCGCGCCGTGGTTGACGATGTGCACGTCGATGTCGCCGGATTCTCGGATGACGGTGGCGCCGATGCCGGGGCCGGTCAGCAGGGCCGCGAGCCGCGAACGTCGGCTCACACCGATCACGAGCTGGCTCGCGTTGGCACCCTTGGCGAAGTCCACGAGCGCCCTCGACGTCTGGTCGCCCACCACCTCGTGGAAGGTACCGCCGAGCTTCAGCACGAGGGCCCGCTGGGCGGCGAGCTCGGCGGGGTCGGCGTCGCGCAGGCCGTCCTGGTTGGTGACGTGCACCGCGAGCAGCCGACCCCCCGAGGATCGCGACGCGATCCGCGCGCCGCGGCGGAGCAGCGTGCGCCCCTCGGGTCCGCCGGTGAGGGCGACGACGACGCGCTCGCGGGCCTCCCACGTGTCGTCGATGCCCTGCTCGGCGCGGTACCGCTGCAGCGCGCTGTCCACCTCGTCGGCGAGCCAGAGGAGCGTCAGCTCGCGGAGGGCGGTCAGGTTCCCGACGCGGAAGTAGTTGGAGAGGGCGGCGTCGATGCGTCCCGTGGGGTACACCGACCCCTCCGTCAGCCGACCGCGCAGGGCTTCGGGGGCGAGGTCCACGATCTCCACCTGCGCGGCGCGACGCAACACCTCGTCCGGGATGCTCTCCCGGTGGGGAACGCCCGTGATGCGCTCCACGACGTCGTTGAGGGACTCGATGTGCTGCACGTTCACGGTGCTCATGACGTCGATCCCGGCGTCGAGCATGACCTCGACGTCCTGCCACCGCTTCTCGTGCTCCGTGCCCGGCGCGTTGGTGTGCGCGAGTTCGTCGACGAGCGCCACCTCGGGGCGCCGGGCCAGCACGTTCTCGAGATCGAGGTCCGTGAGGTGTACGCCTCGGTGGTCCACCGAGCGTCGCGGCAGCACCTCGAGGCCGTCCGCCATGGTTTCGGTGGCGACTCGCCCGTGGGTCTCGACGATCGCGACGACGACGTCGTGCCCCTCACCGCGGAGCCGCCGGCCCTCCTCGAGCATGGCGTAGGTCTTGCCCACTCCGGGTGCCGCTCCCAGGAACACCCGTAACCGCCCTCGTGTCATGGCCTAAGTGTCCAGCCGCGCCAGTGCGAGATTCAACTCGACCACGTTGACGGACTCCTCGCCGAGGAAGCCGAGGTCGGGGCCCTGGGTGTTCTCCTCCACGAGGGCCTCGACGTCGGACTCCGCGAGGCCGCGCTCCGCCGCGACGCGCGGCACCTGGAGCTGCGCGTACTCGGGGCTGATGTGCGGATCGAGGCCCGAGGCCGACGCCGTGAGCGCGTCCGCGGGGACGGACGCCGGGTCCACGCCCTCGAATGCCGCGACGGCGGCACGGCGCTCCTCGACGGCGGCCACGAGGTCCGGGTTCTCCGGGCCGAGGTTGCTGCCGCTGGAGCCGCCGCCGTCGTACCCGTCACCGGCCGCGGAGGGCCGCGACTGGAACCATGCGGAGAGGGCCGCGCCGTCGGCGTCCGTGAAGGACTGGCCGATGATCGCGGAGCCGACGGTCACGCCGTCGAGCGTGAGGGGCTGACCGTCGGCCCGGTCGGGGAGCGCCACCTGGCCGATGCCGGTGATGGCGAGCGGGTAGCCGACGCCGAGGACGAGCGTCAGGACGACGAGCGCCCGGACGGCCGTGCCGAGCTGACGGACGGTACTGCGGGAGGAAGCCATGGAGGAGCCTTTTCGAGAGGGAGGGTCAGAAGCCGGGGATGAGTGTGAGTACGAGGTCGATGGCCTTGATGCCGATGAACGGCGCGATGATGCCGCCGAGGCCGTAGATCAGCAGATTCCGGCTGAGCGTGCTGGACGCCGATGCCGCCCGGTACGTCACGCCCTTCAGCGAGAGCGGGATCAGCGCCACGATGATGAGGGCGTTGAAGATGATCGCCGAGAGGATCGCCGAGGACGGCGAGTGCAGCTGCATCACGTTGAGCGCCGCGAGGCCCGGGAACGTGCCGATGAACATGGCGGGGATGATCGCGAAGTACTTCGCGACATCGTTCGCGATCGAGAAGGTGGTGAGCGCGCCGCGGGTGATGAGCAGCTGCTTGCCGATGCGGACGATCTCGATGAGCTTGGTCGGGTCCGAGTCGAGGTCCACCATGTTGCCCGCCTCCTTCGCCGCCGAGGTACCGGTGTTCATGGCGACGCCGACGTCCGCGAGAGCAAGGGCCGGGGCGTCGTTGGTGCCGTCACCGGTCATCGCGACGAGCGCGCCACCCTCCTGCTCCTTGCGGATCAGGCGCATCTTGTCCTCGGGCGTGGCCTCGGCGAGGAAGTCGTCGAGGCCGGCCTCCTCCGCGATGGCCTTGGCGGTCAGCGGGTTGTCGCCCGTGATCATGACCGTGCGGATACCCATGGTGCGGAGCTCCGCGAAGCGCTCGGGGAGCCCCTCCTTCACGACGTCCTTGAGGTGGACGACGCCGAGGACCCGGGCCTTGCCGGAGGTGTCGCGCACGGCCACGACGAGCGGCGTGCCGCCCAGCTGGGAGATGCGGTCGACGGCCTCGCCGAGTTCGGCTGTGACGACGCCGGACGACGCCGTCACCCACTCGCGGACCGCGCTGCCGGCGCCCTTCCGCACACTGGAACCGTTCACGAAGTCGACGCCGCTCATCTTGGTCTGCGCCGAGAACGGGATGACCTCGCCGTCGATCTCGTCACGGACGAAGCCCTCGGTGACCGCGAGGTCCACGATCGAGGTGCCCTCCGGCGTGGGGTCGCTGAGCGAGGACTGCGCAGCGGCGGCGATCAGCTCACGCCGGTCGGAGCAGCCCACCGTGATGAACTCGCTCGCACGACGGTTGCCGTAGGTGATGGTGCCGGTCTTGTCGAGCAGCAGGGTGGTGACGTCACCGGCGGCCTCGACCGCACGGCCGGACATCGCGAGCACGTTGCGCTGTACGAGCCGATCCATGCCGGCGATGCCGATGGCCGAGAGCAGGGCGCCGATGGTGGTGGGGATGAGGCAGACGAGCAGTGCCACCAACACCGGCACGCTGACGGTGACGTTCGAGGAACTGGCGATCGGGTTGATGGTCAGCACCACCACGGTGAAGACGATCGACAGCGTGGCGAGGAGGATGTTCAGCGCCACCTCGTTCGGCGTCTTCTGACGCTCGGCGCCCTCGACCAGGCGGATCATGCGATCCACGAAGGTGTCGCCGGGCTGGCTGGTGATGCGGACCACGATGCGGTCGGACAGCACACGCGTGCCTCCCGTGACGGCCGAACGGTCGCCTCCGGACTCCCGGACCACGGGGGCGGACTCGCCGGTGATCGCGGATTCGTCCACGGAGGCGATGCCCGAGATGATCTCGCCGTCTCCCGGGATGAGTCCGTTGGCCTCGATCACGACGACATCGCCGAGCGTCAGGTCCGACGACGGCACCTCCGTCACCGCTGCCGAGTGGGCTCCGGGATCCGTGTCGGCCGCATAACCGCGGAGCACGCGCGCCGTCGTCCCCGTCCGCGCCTGGCGGAGGCTGGACGCCTGCGCCTTGCCGCGACCCTCGGCGACCGACTCGGCGAGGTTCGCGAACAGGACCGTCAGCCACAGCCAGAGGGCGATGAGCCACGTGAACGACGCCGGGACCTCGCTGCCGCCGGAGGCCTGCGGTCCGCCGAGGAACGGCTCGGCGACGGCGATCGCGGTGATGAGGACCGCGGCCACCGTTCGGGGATGGCCGCTGTCGGAGGCGGTGCTGTCACTACTGTCGGTCGGTGTTCCGGTGAGGGTGGACATGGTCTAGAGGAGTCCTTCCGCGAGCGGACCCAGTGCGAGCACCGGGAAGAAGGTGAGGGCGGTGACGACGACGGTGACGCCGACGAGGAGGGTGACGGACTGCACGCGGTCGGTGGGCAGGGTTCCCGCCGTGGCCGGCGCCCCGTCCTGAGCCGCGAAGGCGCCGGCGAGCGCGAGCACGAAGACCATGGGCAGGAAGCGCCCGAGGAGCATCGCGACGCCGAGGGCCGTGTTGAGCCACGGGGTGTTCGCCGTGAGACCCGCGAAGGCCGAGCCGTTGTTGTTGGCGGCGGAGGTGAACGCGTACAGCACCTCCGAGAGACCGTGCAGCCCGGCGTTGAGGATCGACGTGCCGTCGATGTCCGCGCGGAGGGCCGGGACGGCGAAGCTGAGCGCGGTGCCGCTGAGCACGAGCGTGGGCATGGTGAGGATGTAGAGGCTCGCGAGCTTGATCTCCCGGGCGCCGATCTTCTTGCCGAGGTACTCGGGGGTGCGCCCCACGAGCAGACCGGAGATGAACACCGTGACGACGGCGAGGATCAGCATGCCGTACAGACCCGACCCCACCCCACCGGGCGCCACTTCCCCGAGCATCATATTGATCATCGGCAGCATGCCGCCGAGGGCGGTGTAGCTGTCGTGCATCGAGTTCACGGCACCCGTGGAGGTCAGGGTGGTGGCCGTGGCGTACAGCGTCGACCCCACGATCCCGAAGCGCTGCTCCTTGCCCTCCATGACCGCCCCCGCGGCCTGCGGGGCCGTGCCGCTGCCGCCGAGTTCGGCGAGGGTCACGGCGGTGAGCGAGAGGAGGAAGATCACGCCCATGGCGGCGAGGATCGCGAAGCCCTGACGGCGCTGCCCCACCATGGTGCCGAAGGTGCGCGGGAGGCTGAACGGGATGGCGAGCATCAGGATCACCTGCAGCACGCTCGTCCACGGGGAGGGGTTCTCGAACGGGTGCGCGGAATTCGCGTTGAAGAAGCCGCCGCCGTTGGTGCCGAGGACCTTGATGGCCTCCTGCGAGGCGACCGGACCGCCGGGAAGCGTCTGCGCCGCCCCCGTGAGCGTGGTCACCGAGGTGAACCCGTTCAGGTTCTGGATGACACCGCCCGCGAGCAGCACCAGTGCCGCGAGGACGGCACCCGGGAGGAGGACGCGCAGCAGCGCCCTCGTGAGGTCCACCCAGAAGTTGCCGAGCGTCCCGCTCCTCCGCGCCACGAACCCGCGCACGAAGGCGATCGCGACGGCGAGCCCGACCGCGGCGGAGACGAAGTTCTGGACGCCGAGTCCGGCCGCCTGCACGGCGTAGCCGAGGGTGACCTCCGGCGAGTAGGACTGCCAGTTCGTGTTGGTGACGAACGAGACCGCGGTGTTGAAGGCGAGGCCCTCCGGGACGGCAGGCAGGCCGAGCGAGTAGGGCAGGAACGCCTGGGTGCGCTGGAGCAGGTACACCGAGAACACACCGACCGCCGAGAACGCGAGCACCCCGCTGAGGTAGGAGCGCCAGGACTGGTGCGACGCCGGGTCCACGCCGAGCACCTGGTACAAGCCGCGCTCCACGCGGAGATCCTTGGGCGCCGTGAACGTGCGGGCCATGTAGTCACCGAGGGGCCGGTGGATCGCCGTCAGCACGGCGACGACGGTCAGGAGCGGGAAGATGGCTGCTGCGAGCGTCATCAGAAACGCTCGGGACGGACGAGTGCGTACACGAGGTAGCCGAGGGCGGCGATAGCGAGTGCGACGGCGATGAGATCGAAGACGATCACAGCTTCTCCACCGCCCGGGCGATCAGGGCGACCAGACCGAACAGGGCTGCGACACCCACGACATAGATGACGTCTTGCACGAGGAACTCCAGGGGACTGCGTTTTCACCGTCCGCCGGCTTCCTGCCGGCGGGCACCTGTGGGAGGCACGGTGTCGATTACATACCCGCGACGGACGGAGATCGGCCGTCCTCACGTTTTCCTCACGGCCCACGGGCAAACGCCTACGCGTTCTTGATGGCGGGCCGTCCGGGTGTGCCGTAACGGCCCTGAAACACAGGAGCCTCGTCATCGACATGTCCCGCTGGTTCGATGACAGGACTGTTGCTCCAGCCCACCATTCCCGCAGAGGACACTCCCATGCCATTGCTCCTGTCGCCCGCACGGCCCCGCACCCGCCGCGTCACTGCCGGTCTTGCCGCGGGGCTGCTCGCCGCCGCCGTCGTCGCGGGACCCGGTCCGGCCGTCGCCGCGCCGAAGCCGCTCCCCCTCGACCTCAGCACCGCCGGTGTCGCCGAGGTGCAGGCAGGACTCGCGGCGCGCAGCTTCACGTCCGAGACCCTGACCCAGGCCTACTTCGACCGCATCCAGGCCCTCAGCATCGACGGCCCGCACCTCAACGCCGTGCGGTCGATCAACCCCTCCGCGCTGGCCGACGCCAAGGCCCTCGACCAGGAGCGGAAGAAGGGCGCCGTGCGCGGCCCCCTGCACGGGGTGCCCGTCCTCGTGAAGGACAACATCGACGTCGCCGGCATGCCGACCACCGCGGGATCAGTCGCCCTCGCGAACTCCTATCCGGCCGCGGACGCCCCGCTGGTCACGGAGCTGAGGAAAGCCGGTGCCATCATCATCGGCAAGACGAACCTCACCGAGTTCGCGAACTTCATGACCAGCGGGATGCCCGCCGGGTACAGCTCCCTCGGCGGCCAGGTCCTCAACCCCTACGACGCGAGCCAGACGCCGAGCGGCTCGAGCGCCGGATCGGGCTCGGCGGGCGCTGCGGGCCTGGCCACTCTGACCATCGGCACGGAGACCTCCGGCTCGATCCTCAGTCCCGCTCGCGCCAACTCGCTGGTCGGCGTCAAGCCGACCGTCGGCATCGCCAGCAGGACCGGCATCATCCCGATCTCGGCGACGCAGGACACCGCGGGACCCATGACCAGGTCCGTGTACGACGCCGCGGCCCTCCTGACGGCCATGACCAGCATCGATCCCGAGGACCCCGCGACGGCGGCGAACCCGAGCGACGACGTCGACTTCACGGGGGCCCTGAGCGACACCGCGCTCGAGGGTCAGCGGCTCGGCTACGTCGCGAGCACCACCGACCCCGTCTACACCGCTGCGCTGGACGAGCTCCGGGCGCAGGGTGCCACCCTGGTACCCGTGACGGTCGGCGGCAGCGCGGCACCCAGCATCCTCACCCTGGAGTTCGAACGTGACCTGAACGCCTATCTGGCGCGCCTCCCGGAGGACGCTCCGATGGACACGCTGAGCGACATCATCGCCTACAACACCGCGAATGCTCCGGCGGCTCTGAAGTTCGGGCAGACGCTGCTCACCGCCTCCGAGGCCGTGGACCTGGACGACCCGGCGCAGCAGGCGCAGTACGTCGCTGCGAGGGACACCGGACTGGCCGAGAGCCGCGCGGCCATCGACACGGTCCTCACCACGAACGACCTCGACGCGATCGTCTCCAACTCGGCGACCGTCGGGGTCGGCGCGCGGGCCGGCTACCCGTCGGTGATCGTCCCGTCCGGCTACACCGAGGCCAACCGGCGCCCCTCGGGCGTCGTCTTCCTCGGGACCGCGTGGAGCGAGGAGGACCTGCTCGGCTTCGCCTACGACTTCGAGCAGGCCGTCAAGGCCTGGCAGTCGCCCCAGAACCTCAACCCGTCGCTGTTCCGGTGCACCTCGGTGGTCCCGGCGACCGAGTGGGATGCCTCGTGCACGACGACGGCGGTCAAGCCGGGCAAGGGCAGGAAGTAGGCAAGCGCGGACAAGAACCGGAAGAGGCCCCGCCCCGTCGCGGGTGGGGCTTCCTCCGTACCGGGCGGGATCCTGTCAGGCGGCCTTCGGCATGGCCGTGACCACGACGTTCTTGCCCCAGGGGTCCTCGGTGTAGCAGCTGATGAGGACGACGCGATTGGGCACGATGTTCCAGATGTCGCTGTCCTTCAGGGTGTCCTTGTCGTGCGTGATGACCGAGTCCACCACGTAGGTCATGCTGCCCGTCTGCGTGGCGAGCGTGAACTCCTGGCCCACCAGCGACTCGTCGCTGAGCCGGTTGAAGGGTGCGTCCTTGCCGTCCCAGCTGTGGCCGGCGATGTACGTGGTGTTGACCGATCCGGCACCCGGGACGCCGTACGAGGTGATCCAGTAGGCGTCCACGGTGAGCGGCGGCACGAGGCTCTGCGAGGAGAGGTCCTCCTCGCTCGGGGTGAGCGGGAGCACGGCCATGTCGATCCCGGCTGCAGGGAAGGACAGACCGGTAGGCTGCGCGGCCGCCGGTCCCGGGTCGACGGAAGGAGGTGCCGCGTCGACGGGGGCGGGCGTGGGCGCGATGGCCGATGGCGCGGCCGACGCCGAGAGGGAGGGAGCGGCCGTGGTCGTGGTCGCCGCGGTCGGGGCTCCGGCGGATTCGGGCGGCATGACCGAGACGGCGATCGCCAGGCCGGCAGCGGCGACGAGCGGCAGGGCGAGCCAGCGCCTCCTGAACGTCCTCCTGGCGGTTTCCGTCGCGGTGGCGCCGGGTTCCTCGTCGGGGGCTACGTCCGGACTACGGTGCTGGACCATGTACTGCGCTGTCCTCGGGTAGGAAGGGGGATGATGCACTGTCCCGGTGCGGGCGGCACGGCCGGAAGACCGCGACCCGCACCGGGACAGCCAGTGTACTAGCGCTGTGCGCGCTCCAGGCGACGCATGCGGGCCGCGGTTGCCAGGGGAACCGCGACGCCGACCGCCAGCAGTGCCGCGATGAGGGCGACAGCCGGGCTGTTGTCCTCGGTGGTGACGGCGGTCTGCACGTTGAGGCCCTTGTTGGTGCCGGTGGGAGTCTTGACGCCGGGCGCCGGGGTGGTGGGTGCGGGCACGCCGACCGGGGTGACCGGGGTGACACCGATGGCGCCGGCATCACAGGCCGCGAGGAACGCCTTGAACAGCTCCACGAGCTCCGCCGCAACGGCCGGATCGCTGCTCAGCTGCAGCGCGAGGCGCTCGGCCTCGGCGCTGGCTGCCACGAGGTTCGCCTCCGCGGCGAGCAACGACGGGTCGTTCACCGCGACGTCTGCTGCAGCAGCAGCAGCGATCGCGGCCTCGACGGCGACGGTCTCCGCCGTTGCGGCTGCTTCGAGCGTGACGCCGGCCTCGACCAGCGCGGCGCCGGTCGTGACGACTGCGGCATCAGCGGCGACGACGGCCGCGGCAGCCGTGTCGAGCGCGGCCTCAGCGGTTGCGAGCGCGGCGCGAGCAGCGACGACCTCGGGGTCCGTCTCGACGTCCGGGTAGGTGTCCGGATCGGATGCTGCGATCGCGTCATCGACAGCAACCAGCGCGGAATCGACATCGACCTGGGCCTCTCCGGCGGCGACGCGTGCGGCGGCGGCGATAGCCGGAGCGCCGTCAGCGGCGACCTGGGCATCCGCGAGAGCGATCTGTGCGAGCTCGACGGCGACCTGGGCGTCCTCGGCAGCGACGTTCGTCGCCTCGGCATCCGCGAGGAGGGCCTCGATGTTGAGGGACACGGCGATGGCTTCGTACTCCGCCGCAGAGGTCACGACGGCGGCCGTCGCGGCTTCGAACTGGTTGACGAAGGTGACGTCGATCCCGGCCAGGCCGAGCGCAGCGTTGAGCTGCGTGGAAGCCTGCAGGCAGGCGGCATCACCGGGTGCTGCTGATGCCATCGGAGCGCCGAGGAACAGTCCACCGGCGAGAAGGGTGGCCGTCGATCCGGCAGCAACCCATTTTTTTGCAACGATCATGTGTGCGCGTCTCCTGAAAACACGTAGATTCCCCCGGGCCATTCCCGACGGCGCAGCCTGCGGCGCCACAAGCTGGCGGCGTCCTCCTGGGAGGGCGCCGCCTGCAGAAGAGCGTGGTCCGCCGATCGGGTGGTCCTACCGTCAACTCAGACGAACCTGAGGGAGGGCTGGGCGATCGCTGTACTTTTCAACCTAGGCGTGATCGGTGCCATGGGCAATGGACCGGATCGCCTCGGATGTAACGGTTTGGCATCGGGCGTAACCCCAGCCGCTGCCGTTGCAGCGCGACGCCGGAGAGAGAGGGGTACCGCCTCGTCGCCTCCCATCTCGCGTGCAGTGTCAGCCGAAGTGCGCCTTCGCGATCAGGCCGTGGACGCCGACCGTACGGTCGACCACCTGCGAGATGGCGAAATCTGCCGCGGCGGACAGGTACGCGTAGGCGATGGCCCGGTCCATGCCGCGATCGTGCTCAAGGAAATCCAGGGCATTGACGACGGCGCGGCGCATCGCGACGTCCAGATCGCTGGACACTCCTCCGCCGGCCAGACCGTCCGGGTCGGACAGGCCGATCGGGATCCACGCGTCCTTCGTCTCCGCGAAGGGATAGGAGTAGGCCACGGACGGCGCATCGCCGGACCCCGGCTTACAGACCGTCAGGCGGAAGGTCCCGCGGAGGGACCCCTCCATCGCGGTGAGGGCCACCTCGCCGTCACCCATGCCCATGTGCGGATCCCCGACGTAGAAGAGTCCGCCCGGGGGCCGCACCGGCAGGTAGAAGGTGGAGCCTGCCCCCAGGTGCCGGATGTCGATGTTCCCGCCGCCCAGGGTAGGGGGCACCGAATTCGCCTCGGGGGCCGTCAGCCCCTCGGCCTCGGCGAAGGCGACGCCCATCATCCCCATGAAGGGGCGCAGCGGGAACCGGACCTCCATGTCCCCGCTCGTCATCACTCCCTTGCCCTTCTCGATCCTGGTGAAGACCGAGACGTTCCCGTAGTCGGTCGGCACACCCGATGCGCGGTTGTCGGTCGCCACCGGTGGCATGACCTCGTCGAGGGTGATGCCGGCGGGTGCGGCGGGTCCCGGGAGCGATGCCAGGCCACCCTTGCCGTGCCTGCTGGAGACCACGCCGTAGGGGACGCGCGGCACCACGTCGAGGGTCTCGATCTTCAGCACATCCCCCGGTTCGGCGCCCTCGACGGCGATCGGACCCGTCACGATGTGCGGCCCGTCCACGTCGAACCGCCGCTGGGTCCGCCGGTAGCCCGCCGCGATCTCGACGGCGTCAGCCAACACGGAGGAGCTGCCCACTCCCAGCGACCCGAAGTACTCCAGCGGGTCGCGCCCCTGGTCCTCGAGGATCCCCTCGTGCGAGAGCGCATCGATAGTCACGGTCCTCCCGGACCGCATGGTCATCACCGGTGTGGCGTGCACCGTGGGCACGTACCCCCACAGCACCTCGTCCGGCGTGGACGAGAGGTAGCTGTCCCCCTTGATGCGGCCCTGTCCGGGCTGCAGGATGTCGGCGCCGGGCCTGCCCTGGCCGGGCGGCCTGCCCGGGGCGTCAGGAGCCTTGGCCGGCACGACGACGCCGCCTCCGGGCGCGGCTGCGGGCGCGGATGGTGCCCCCGCGACCGACGCCGCGGACAGGGTGCCGAGCGCCGCCACCACCCCCATGAACCTCCGCCTGCCCAATCCGTCGGCGAGTACCTCCGCCGCTTGCTGCCCCACTGCGTCATCCATGCTGAACCTCTTCCGGGTCGTGGAGCTTCACAAGCTAATCGCCGGTGGTTACCTTCCCGTTTCGGATCCGATTCGGTGAGAAGTCCTGCGCCCTCCGCCCGCTCGAGGGCCGATCAGGACACGTACGCTCTGACGCATGGAACCACTGCCGCTCCCGCCCCTGACCGCCGTGGCCGCCGTCGTCGCGGCGCTCGTCCACGTGCTGATCTTCGTCCTGGAGTCGGTCCGCTGGCGTCTGGAACGGACGTGGCGCGTCTTCGGGATCGCGAGCCAGGAGGATGCGGAGACCACGCAGCCGCTCGCCTACAACCAGGGCTTCTACAATCTGTTCCTCGCGGTCGGCGCGCTGGCCGGCGTCGTCCTCATGCTCCTCGGCGGGGTGACAGCCGCGGCGATCGGGCTGGGGTTCGTCGTCCTCTCCACGGGCTCCATGCTCGCTGCGGCGCTCGTGCTGATCCTCGGCAACGCGAGGCTCGCCCGCCCGGCAGCGATCCAGGGCCTGCCTCCCCTGATCGCACTGCTCGGGCTCCTCGTCCTGGTGTGATCCCCGCTCGGCCTCGGGACGGGCCCCTGGACGGGTTCCCGGACACGCCCGGACAGGCCCGACCTAGCCGAGACGGGCCAGGGCCCGTGCCGCCGCGACGTAGCGCGAGAGGACGTAGCGCTGCGTCAGCCGGGTGACCGGCGCGGCGAGCCGGAACAGGGGGCCGGCCGGGACGCTGTAGGCGGAGCAGATGAACAGCAACCGGTTGTCCGCCGTCAGCTCGGCGTAGAAACCCTCCTCGCCCCGCACGGGATGGCCCGGCAGCGTTCCGTACCCGAAGCCGCCCCGCTGGCCGGGTACCGCCCTGCCGGCGCCGTCGAGCTGGGGTGCCCTGGACCAGATCACACGGCACGGTGCCTTGATGCGCGCCCGCCCGAGGCCGAATCCGGAGATGACGTGCGCCCCGGGCTCGGCCCGTTCGACGGGCGAATCCATGGTGAGCCCCGCACCCCGGTGCAGTTCCCACGCCAGGATGCCCTCGGTCAGCGCGATGAACGATGCGGACGGATCGTCGGTGGCGATCTCGCGGGACTCGACCATCACGGTGTACCCGGAGGGCCAGCCGCCCTCCAGCGAGCCGGGGAACGGCCGATCGGTTGCGCCGCGCTCCTCGTACGTGAACTGCTCCATGGCATCCTCTTCCGTCGGTGTGCGGTGCCGTGCCGGCCGCCGCCCCGGACCCAACCTAGTGGACCACCGCGCCCGTGGCGGGGCGGGCGCCCGGGGAGGGCCACCCGCCGTATCTCCCCATCCCGGGGAAGCAGTGGCAAGATGAGGTCCGGACCGGTGGGACTCATCCGAGACATCCCCCGCCGCGCCACCAGGAAGGCGGGACCACCATGGCATCAGGGACGACGTCGGGCAGGAGCGCGGGGGGCGGGACCGGTGACGCGATGGACCGGGCCTCGGACGCGGCGGAGGAAGCAGCGGATTCGAAGGGCTTCGAACTCGCGGCCCGCGCCGGCTACGTCGCTGCGGGGATCCTGCACGTCGTCATCGGCGTGATCGCGCTGGGACTCGCGACGGGCGGATCGGGGAGCGCCGACCAGAGCGGAGCCATCGGCCAGCTCGCCGGCAGTCCCGGGGGCACCGCACTGCTGTGGTTCTGCTTCCTGGGCTGTATCGCGCTCGCCCTCTTCTTCCTCAGCGAGATCTTCTTCGGTGTCCGCGCACTGAGCGGGAAGGAGAAGCTGACGGCCCGCACGAAGAACGGTGGCCAGGCCGTGGTGTACGCGGTGATCGGCGCGACGTTCGGGCAGTTCGCGCTGGGCGGGTCGAGCGACAGCAGCAGCTCCAGCAGTTCGCTCAGCGCGTCCCTCATGGCGCATCCGGCCGGCGCAGCGCTCCTTTTCGCGGTCGGTGTCGGCGTCCTCGTCGTCGGCGGCTATTTCATCTACAGCGGGGCGACGCGCCGTTTCCGGAGGAAGCTCTCCAGCCTGCCGTCCGGAGGAATCGGCACCGCCGTCACGGCGCTCGGCACCGTGGGCTATATGGCGAAAGGTTTCGCGCTCGGGGTCCTCGGCGTACTGATCCTCGTCGCCACGGTCACGAACAACCCGGAGCAGTCCACCGGGCTGGACGGCGCGCTGAAGTCCCTGCGGGACCAGCCGTTCGGGACGTGGCTGCTCGGCGCCGTCGCACTCGGGCTCATGGCCTACGGCGTGTTCATGGTGGTGCGCTCGAAGTACCAGCGCATGTGAGTCGGAGACGCTACAGCCCCAGGGCTGGGGCCTCCATGACGGGGCAGGTATCCATGACGACCTCGAGCCCGGCGTCCGCGGCCCGGCGGGCGGCGTCCTCGTCGATGACGCCCAGCTGCAGCCACACCGCACGCGCCCCCACGGCGATCGCCTGATCGACGACGGCGCCGACCCGGTTCGAGTTCACGAAGCAGTCGACGACGTCGATGCTTCCCGGGACGTCCGCGAGGCTCGTGTAGCCCTTCTGCCCGTGGACGTCGTCGCCCTTGAGGCTCACGGGGACCACCTCCATCCCGAGCCTGTCCATCAGGAACCTCGATACCCCGACGGCGGCCCTCCGCGGATTGTTCGAGAGCCCGACGACGGCCCACCGCCCGTGCTCGCCCAGGAGCCTGCCGATCACCGCTGGATCGTTCCGGTGTGCCATGTGCCTCTTTCCGATAGGTCGAGCCGGGGCGGGAATTGTTACAGCCTTTGTTACAGGCCCTATTTTGCTCCTGCCGTGCCGCGGGCGTTTCATGGGAGTGACCATCCCGAGCGGCCGAGAGACCTGGATCAGTGAAGCCGCAGCAACCCTGGTCGTCGTGCATCCCCCGGAGGCGCGGCGATAGCGAGGTCCGAGCCCTGGGAACCACCGCTCCGCGGTGGCGAAGGCCCGGTCCGTAGGGTGCTACCGCCAGGACCGATGGAGACACCATGACTGCAGTTCTGGCACCCGGCACCACCCGCACCACCTCCAAGCAGGCCCTCGGCGTGCACTTCTCCGGCCTCGGTCGGAGTTTCGGCGCCGCCGGCAGCCGCCGCGCGGTCCTGCGGGACGTGTCGGTGGAGGTGGAGCCGGGTGAGATCCTGGCCATCCTCGGCACGAGCGGCTGCGGCAAATCCACGCTCCTGCGGGCCGCCGCAGGACTCGACGTGCCGGACAGCGGCGAGGTCCTGATCGACGGCACGCCCGTCTCCGGGATCGACGAACGCTGCGCCGTGGCCTTCCAGGAACCGCGCCTGCTGCCCTGGCACACCCTCCAGGCGAACGTGGCCATCGGACTGCCCAAGTCCTCGAGTGCCAGCGCGGGCAAGGCGAAAGTCCTCGAACTGCTGAAGCTCGTGGGCCTCGACGCCTTCGCCAAGCACCGTCCGCGGGAGGTCTCCGGCGGCATGGCGCAGCGCACCTCCCTGGCGCGGGCCCTCGCCCGCAATCCCGGTGTCCTGCTGCTGGACGAACCGTTCGGGGCACTCGACGCCCTGACGCGCATCCGGATGCAGGACCTCCTCCTGGACATCCACAGCGCCCAGCCCACCACGGTGCTGCTCGTGACGCACGACGTCGACGAGGCCCTCCAGCTCGCGGACCGCATCCTGGTCCTCGGGCGCGACGACGACGGGCACGACGACGGACGCGAGGGCTCCACGATCACTGAGCTCGTGACCGTTCCGGGCGCCCGCCCACGTGACCGCAACTCCGCGGATCTCGGCGCGCTCCGCAGCTCGCTGCTCTCCCTGCTCGGCGTCACCGGGCACTAGCCCGCCCTCCGCCGCACTGCCCGCCGGGTTCCGCCGGGGACTTCCCGGGCGCCCTCCCTTCCTTTCCGCACCTCCCTTTCAATGAAGGACCACCATGAACCGCCGCGCCCTCCTGCCCACCCTCGCCCTCGCCTCCGCGCTCTCGCTCAGCCTGAGCGGGTGCCTCGCAGGTGAGAACGCCTCCGATACCGCCCCTGCCGCAGCGGACGGCGGCACGCAGGGCGGCACCCTGAACATCGACTTCGCCACGTACAACCCCCTGAGCCTCATCATCAAGGAGCAGGGCTGGCTCGAGGAGGAACTCGCCGACCAGGACATCACCGTCACCTGGGTGCAGTCCGCGGGCTCCAACAAGGCGAACGAGGCCCTGCGTGCCGGAGCGATCGACGTCGGCTCCACCGCGGGATCGGCCGCACTGCTCGCCCGGTCCAACGGGTCCCCCATCAAGGCCATCGACATCTACTCGCAGCCCGAGTGGTCCGCCCTGGTGACGCTGCCGGACTCGGGCATCACGAGCGTGGAGGACCTGCGCGGCAAGTCCATCGCCGCGACCAGGGGAACCGACCCCTATTTCTTCCTCCTGCAGGCGCTCGAGGCGGCGGGCGTGGACCAGTCCGAGGTCACCATCGAGAACCTGCAGCACGCGGACGGCCGCGCGGCACTCGCGAGCGGCGCCGTCGACGCCTGGGCCGGCCTCGATCCGATCATGGCCGCCGCGGAGCAGGACGGCGCACAACTGTTCTTCCGCGACATCGACTTCAACAGCTACGGGTTCCTCAACGCCACCGAGGACTTCCTCGCCGAGAAGCCCGACGTCGCCCAGACCGTGGTGAACGCCTACGAGAAGGCGCGGGAGTGGGCCAGGGAGAACCCCGAGGAGACGGCAGCCATCCTCGCGGAGGTCGCAGCCATCGACCCGGCGGTCGCGAACTCCGTCATCATCGAGCGCACCAACCTCGACGTCGACCCGGCCCCCGGTGACGCGCAGCGCGCCGTGCTCGAGAAGATCGGCCCCGTGTTCGTCGAGACAGGCGACGTCCAGTCACAGGAGCAGATCGACGAGGCCCTCGGGTCCCTCCTCGATCCCTCGCTCGTCGAGAAGGCCGATCCCGCCTCGATCGGCGCCGGCTCATGAGCTCCGAGGTGGGGCAGCGGGCCGTCCCGATCAGCCGGGCCGAATTGGCGGCGATCGGCTCTCCCGTCACCGCCGAGGACGCCGTCGGCCAGGGCGATGTCCCGGCCGGGTTCGGCAGGGGCGCCCGGAGCACCACGGGACGCCGCATCGGCATCATCCTCCTCGGTCTGATCGTCCCCGCCCTGCTGCTGCTCGGCTGGCACCTCAGCACGGCGTCCGGCTTCTTCAAGCCGTCGCAGCTGCCCTCCCCGACCTCGGTCCTCGCGGCCGCCGTCGACCTGGTGGACCGCGGCCAGCTCGCAACGCACATCCTCATCTCCACCCAGCGCGTCGTCCTCGGCTTCCTGATCGGGTCCGTGCTCGGCGTGGTGGCGGGCGCCGTCCTCGGCCTCTCCCGCGTCGCAGACATCTTGCTCACCCCGACGGTCGGCGCCCTGCGCGCCGTCCCGTCGCTGGCCTGGGTGCCGCTCCTGGTCCTGTGGATCGGCATCAACGAGGACTCGAAGGTCACCCTGATCACCATCGGTGCCTTCTTCCCCGTCTTCACGACGCTCTACCTCGGACTGCGCCACGTGGACCGGAACCTCGTCGAGGCGGCCCGGGCCTTCGGGGTCAACGGTCTGCGCCTGCTGACCACGGTGCAGCTCCCCGCCGTCGTGCCCGCCCTGTTCTCCGGCCTGCGACTGGCGCTCGCCCAGTCGTGGCTGTTCCTCGTCGCGGCGGAGCTCATCGCCTCGTCGATGGGGCTCGGGTTCCTGCTCGTCGACTCCCAGCAGAACGGGCGCGTGGACCGCATCCTCCTCGCCATCATCCTGCTGGCGATCATCGGCAAGACCACGGACGCCCTGCTCGGGATCGCCGAGCGCTGGGCGGTGCGCCGGTGGGCCTAGGAACGACGACGCACGCCGCGGCACCCCTGCAGGACGAGGCAACGCGCCTGGCCTTCTGGGAAGAGCAGGCGGCCCGGCTCGAATGGGCGGAGCCCTGGGACACCCTGCACTCCTTCGCGAAGGCAGAGCCCCGGGCGGACGGGACGCTGAGTGTCCCCGTCATCGAGTGGTTCGCCGGCGGCACCCTGAACGTCGCCGTCAACTGCGTGGACCGGCATGTCCGCGCCGGTCGCGGAGACCGCGTGGCCCTGCACTTCGAGGGCGAACCCGGTGACCGCCGGACGGTGACCTACGCGGACCTGCAGGACGAGGTGTGCCGCGCGGCGAACGCGCTGCTCGCCCTCGGGATCGGGAAGGGCGACCGCGTGGTCGTGTATCTCCCTGTCCTCGTCGAGACCGTCGTCATCACCCTCGCGTGCGCGCGGATCGGCGCGGTCCATTCGCTCGTTTTCGGCGGGTTCTCCGCCGAGGCGCTGCGCTTCCGCGTGGAGGACACCGGCGCCAGACTCCTCGTCACCACGGACGGCCAGTACCGCCGCGGAACGGCCGTGCCCGTCAAGGCGAACGCCGACGCGGCCGTGGCGGGCAGCAGCAGCATCGAGCACGTCCTCGTGATCCGGCGCACCGGCTCGGACGTCCCGTGGACGGACGGCCGCGACGTCTGGTGGCACGACGTCGTCGACGCCGCGCCCAGCGACCACGAGCCGGAGGCGTTCGACGCCGAGACGCCCCTGTTCATCATGTACACCTCGGGGACCACGGGCAGGCCGAAGGGTCTGGTCCACACCTCGGGCGGCTACCTGACGCAGGCGTCGTGGAGCTTCGAGCACCTGTTCAGCCACCCCGATCCGGCCCTGCGCGACGACGACGTGCACTGGTGCACCGCCGACCTCGCCTGGGTGACGGCGCACACCTACGAGATCTACGGCCCGCTCTCCAACGGTGCCACGCAGGTGATCTTCGAAGGCACACCCAACACACCCCACCCCGGCCGCCACTTCGAGATCATCGAACGCTACGGCGTGACGAGCTACTACACGGCGCCCACCCTGGTCCGTTCCCTCATGGGCTGGTTCCCCGACGGTGTCCCGTCCACCTGGGACCTCTCGAGCCTCCGCGTGCTCGGGACGGTCGGCGAGGCCGTGAACCCCGAAGCCTGGCGCTGGTTCCGCCGGAACCTCGGCCGCGATGAGCTCCCCGTCGTCGACACCTGGTGGCAGTCCGAGACCGGCGCCACGATCCTCTCCCCCAGCCCCACCGACACCTCGTTCAAGCCGGGCTGCGCAGCGCGGGCCCTGCCGGGGGTCTCCACGCGGATCGTCGACCGGCACGGCGTGGCGGTACCGGCGGGCGAGCAGGGCCTGATCGTCGTCGACCGCCACGGCCCCGCGATGGCCCGGACCGTCTGGGGCGATCCCCAGCGCTACCTCGATTCCTACTGGCGGATGTTCGCGGCCGAGGGCTGGTTCCTCGCCGGCGACGGCGCGCGGTACGACGACGACGGCGACACCTGGATCCTCGGGCGCGTGGACGACGTGATCAACGTGTCCGGTCACCGGCTGTCGACGATCGAGATCGAGTCGGCCCTCGTCGCCCACCCCCTCGTCGTCGAAGCGGGCGTGTGCCCGATCGCACACCCCGTGACGGGCCATGCCATCGCGGCGTTCGTGGTGCTGGCCGCCGGCACCGATTCGTCGACCGACGTCTCCGGGACGCTGCGGGCCCAGGTCGCCGAAGCGATCGGGCCGATCGCACGCCCCTCGGCCGTCGTGGTCGTCGAGGACGTGCCGAAGACGCGCTCCGGCAAGATCATGCGGCGCCTGCTCACGCAGCTCTTCGAGGGCACGGAGCTGGGGGACACGACATCCCTGCAGAACGAGGGGTGCATCCCCGGGATCCAGGACGTCCTCCGCCGCAGCGCCTGAGGCGCCTATCCGGCGGTACTGCACCGCGGGTCAACGACGAAGGAGACGGCAAGCGCCCCGTCCAAGCGCCTGCCGTCTCCCGTGCGTGGTCCGTCCGGTATTAGCCCACCCGGACGAAGGATGCTCCCGGAAGATCCGAGAGAGGGTGCTGCATGGTGGCGTTGATGCCGTTCATGCCGCTGCTGATGACCTGTCCGCCGCCGACGTACACGGCCACGTGGCCGCCCGTGATGACGAGGTCACCGGGAGCGGGGGTGGACACCTGGGCGCCGAACTGGAAGAACTGCGAGGGGCCGAGGTCCCCGACGGAGATACCTGCGGCGCGCAGGGCCTTCTCGACCAGCACGGTGCAGTCCTGCACGGCACCGGCCGCGAGCTGCGCCCGGGCGGAGCCGAGGATGGCGCCCGCGGCGTTGCCCGAGGGAGCGGTCTCGGCGGCGACCGGGGTGACCGCTGCCGAGGCCAGGTAGACACCCGATCCGGGGTCCGTGGACACGGCCGGAGCCGGAGCGACGGCGGCGGCCTGCTGGAAGGCAGGAGCCGCTGGTGCAGCGGCGACCGGAGCGGACACCGTCTGGGCCGGCGCCGCGACGGCAGCACCGGCGGCGGGGATGACGATCGTCTGGCCGGGGAAGATGACCGATGCGAGCGAGAGGCCGTTCGCGGTCAGGACCGTGGTGAGCTCGACGCCGTAGCGGGCCGAGATGGCACCCAGGGTGTCGCCGGCGGCGACGGTGTGGGCGGTGCCCGCGGCGGTTGCTGCGGCAGCGGGAGCCACGGCGGCGACCGGGGCCGTCGTGCCCTCGGCGGTGTAGGTGCCGGCGTGTGCGGTGCCGACGGCGCTGAGGGCGAGGCCCGACGTCACGGCGACGATGGCGACCGGGCGGCCCACGGCGGTGGCTCCGCTCTTCACGGCGCGGGACAGGCCCTGCAGCGCGAGGTTTCCGTCGACGTCCGCGCGGTGGCGTGCCGGTGAAGTGATTCGTGACATGGTTCTATACCTCTCCCATGCCTGCGGGGTGAGCTGTCGGGTTCGGATGGGAGTCACCCGGCCGCGGGCACCGCCGGTGGGCGGTGCGGTGCGACTTAACCCCGAGGACGCGTGCAGGGATCCTGCGCGTCCGGTGGAACTGATGGTTCCCCCGTCCCTGCCTTCGGTGTATGCGGACGTATCCCGATCGGCGGCAGGGCTCGGCAATCCGTGCGGGAGCGCCCCACGTGGACGGGAGCACCGAACGAGAGTACCCAGCGCTCCGAGCGTTTGTCACATTTCTGTAACGGGGCGTATCCTGCCCTGCCCGGCGGTCACCGATCGCCCTGCGGCGTCCGCTCCCGGCGCGATCCCGCGGAACGCCATCGACGGAAGGCGAGCACGGTCCCCGTTGCGCTGAGGATCAGCAGGCCGCACTGCTGCACGAAGAACCACACTCCGACGGATGTCCCGCCGGTACTCGATGCCGCCACGATGCTGCCGGCCAGGACGAGCGTGAGGACGGCACCGACCCAGCACAGGGTGTTCCACAGGAGGCGCTCCTGCTCGCGCGTCGCAGCCCTCCACTCCTCGGTTCCGCCGTGATCCATGCACCAACCCTAGGCGTACGGACCAGGACTCCGCCCTGACATCCGGCACCACGCAGAGCGACACATTGTTTGGATTGTCTGGCCCCCGGTGTCACACTCGTGCTTGACCATCCCGAGCGGCCGAGAGATCTGGCTCATTGACGCCGCAGCAACCCTGGCCCCCGTCCACCACGGGGACAGTAGGGTGCTACTGCCAGAACGATGGAGGAAGTCATGAGCGTCGCCGACCTGTCCACTCCCCTGAAGTTCGCCTACTGGGTCCCCAATGTCAGTGGAGGCCTGGTGGTCTCGACCATCGAGCAGCGCACCAGCTGGGACTTCGACTACAACCGCAAGCTCGCCCGGATCGCGGAGGACGCCGGCTTCGAGTACGCCCTCTCGCAGACGCGGTACGCCGCCTCCTACGGCGCGGACAAGCAGCACGAGGCCACGAGCTTCTCCCTCGCCCTCCTCGCAGCGACCGAGAGACTCAAGGTGATCGCCGCCGTCCACCCCGGGATGTGGCACCCCGGGGTGCTGGCCAAGTTCATCATCACGGCCGACCACATCTCGAACGGCCGCGCGGCCGTGAACATCGTCTCCGGCTGGCTGAAGGACGAGTTCGTGAACTTCGGCCTCGAGTGGCTCGAGCACGACGAGCGCTATGTCCGCACGGAGGAGTTCATCCGCGTGCTCAGGGGCCTCTGGACCGAACAGGGCTACAGCCAGTCGGGGAAGTACTACGACATCACCGACTTCACGCTGAGCCCTCCACCCGTCGACGTCCCCGGCCGCCCGCACCCGGAGGTCTTCTTCGGCGGCAACTCGACGGCGGCGCAGGCCACTGCCGGCCGTGTCGCCGACTGGTACTTCTCGAACGGGAAGGACCTCGACGGGTTCCGGGAGAACATCGCCGGGGTGCAGGCCTCGGCGACCGCCGCCGGGCGCCGTCCCCGGTACGGACTCAACGGCTTCGTCATCTCGCGCGACTCCGAGAAGGAGGCCCGTGACACGCTCCGTGAGATCGTGGCCAAGGCCCACCGTCCCGCCGTCGAGGGCTTCCGCGATGCCGTGCAGGAAGCGGGCGCCTCCACGAAGGACGGCAAGGGCATGTGGGCCGATTCCTCCTTCGAGGACCTCGTCCAGTACAACGACGGCTTCAGGACGCAACTGATCGGCACGCCGGAGCAGATCGCCGAGCGGATCGTCGAGTACAAGAAGATCGGCGTCAACCTCTTCCTGACCTGCTACCTGCACTTCCAGGAGGAGGTCGCCGCCTTCGGTACGGACATCCTCCCGATCGTGCGCGAGCTCGAGGCGGATGCGGCCCGCAGGGCCGGCGTCGACTTCGATCCGGACGAGACCCTCGCCGCAACCCATCCCAGCAAGGCAGGTGTCTGATGGCAGAACGTTCCTTCGGTTTCCGCACGCGTGCGCTGCACGCCGGCGGAACCCCCGACGCCACGCACGGCGCGCGGGCCGTGCCGATCTACCAGACCACGTCCTTCGTGTTCAAGGACACGAACGACGCCGCGAACCTCTTCGCGCTGCAGAAGTACGGCAACATCTACTCGCGCATCGGCAACCCCACCGTCGCGGCCTTCGAGGAGCGCATCGCCTCCCTCGAGGGCGGGATCGGCGCCGTGGCGACGGCGTCGGGCATGAGTGCCGAGTTCATCACCTTCGCGGCCCTGTGCCAGGCGGGCGACCACATCGTCGCCGCCTCCCAGCTGTACGGCGGGACGGTGACCCAGCTCGACGTCACGCTGCGCCGCTTCGGCATCGAGACCACCTTCGTTCCGGGGACCGACCCGGCGGACTACGCAGCGGCCATCCGCGAGAACACGAAGGCCGTCTACGCCGAGGTGATCGCGAACCCGTCGGGTGAGATCTCCGATCTCGCGGGACTCGCGCAGGTCGCACACGACGCCGGCATCCCCTTCATCGTCGACTCCACCCTCAGCACGCCGTACCTCGTGCGGCCCATCGAGCACGGCGCCGACATCGTCATCCACTCCGCCACCAAGTTCATCGGTGGCCACGGCACCACCCTCGGCGGCATGATCGTCGAGAGCGGCCGGTTCGACTGGGGCAACGGCAAGTTCCCCATGATGACCGAGCCGGTGCCCTCCTACGGCAACATCCAGTGGTGGGCCAACTTCGGTGAGTACGGGTTCCTCACCAAGCTCCGCACCGAGCAGCTCCGCGACATCGGCCCGTCGCTCTCGCCGTCGTCGGCCTTCCAGCTCCTGCAGGGCGTCGAGACGCTCGCCCAGCGCCTCGACGAGCACCTCGAGAACGCCCTCGCCGTGGCGCAGTGGCTCCAGGCCGATCCTCGCGTGGAGTACGTCAACTACGCAGGCCTGCCCACCCACCCGCACCACGAGCGCGCGAGGACGTACCTCCCGCAGGGGCCGGGGTCCGTGTTCAGCTTTGGTATCCGGGGCGGGCGCAAGGCAGGCCAGAAGTTCATCGAGTCGTTGCAGCTCGCCTCGCACCTCGCGAACGTCGGCGACTCCCGCACCCTCGTGATCCACCCGGGCTCGACGACGCACCAGCAGCTCTCCACCGAACAGCTGCTCGCGGCAGGCGTTCCCGAGGACCTCGTCCGCATCTCCGTGGGTCTGGAGGACCTGGAGGACATCCTGTGGGACATCGACCAGGCACTCGCCCTCGCGGTCGATGCCGCGGACGAGGCCTTCGACGACCTCCCGCAGGAAGCGGCAGGCGGGAACGACGACAACGCGTCGGCGACGCGCGCAGTGGGAGTGGGAGCATGAGCGGCACGGAAGCAGCACCGCGCACGTGGGAGGGGCCCTCGGCCCCCGAGCGGCTCGCGCTGCTCCGGAGCGCCCGGTCCGTCGCGATCGTCGGTGCGTCCGACAAGCCGTCCCGGGCCTCCTACTTCGTGGCGACCTACCTGCAGTCGTCCTCGCCGTACCGCCTGTACTTCGTCAATCCGGTGGCGAGCCGGATCCTCGGGCAGCCCGCCTACGCCTCGCTCAAGGATCTCCCCGAGGTGCCCGACGTGGTCGACGTGTTCCGGAAGCACGACGACCTGCCGACCGTCCTGGAGGAGACCCTCGACGTCGGAGCGAAGACGCTGTGGCTGCAGCTCGGCTCCTGGCACGAGGACGTGGCGCGTTCCGCGGAGGCGGCAGGCCTGGACGTCGTCATGGACCGGTGCATCAAGATCGAGCACGCGCGCTTCCACGGTGGACTGAACCTGGCGGGCTTCAACACCGGGGTCATCTCCTCGAAGCGGCAGATCACGTCCTAACCGGCCGGCGCTGCGGCGTTGTCCTCCGCCGGAGTGTCGCCTGCGTCGACCGGGGCTCCGTCGCCGTCGCCCGCGTCGCCGTCGGAGGTCGACACGGAACCGGACCCGGATGTCCCCGCGTCCGGCGCCATGATCGCTGCGTCCACTGATCCGTCGTCCTGCGCAGCCACAGGGCCGACCGGACCGGGAGCCGCGTCATCGACGGGTACCGCTCCACCCGTGTTCCCGGCCGGGGCGACCCCCGCTGAAGCACCGACCTGAGTGTCGGGCACGGCAGGCACGGCAGGCACGGCAGGCACGGGCCCGTCGACGGGAACGTCATGGAGTGTCCCGTCGCGCACCGGGGGCTCCTCCGGCGCGGTAACCGGGCCGACCGGCACCGGGGCGTCCGCGGTGAGGCTCCACCAGGTCCCGTCATCGACACCAGGGTCGGCGACGAGCGTGTACAGCCACTGATCCTCCTCCCGCAGCGGGGAGGACGGGACCAGCTCGTCCCATGGCTCGACGGGCGCCATCCGCAGGAAGCGGGCCTGCGGGCCGAGCGTCGGCGTGGTGTGCGGCGACACTGGAGCACCATCGGCATGGACCGGGTGCGTGGACCTGCGGAGCCCGGGATCGCCGAGGTGCCCGGCCTGGTCGCGGACAGCCTTCGTTCCGGCGTTCGTGTCCCGGGGCCCGGCCGGGACGTCGGGCATGGCCTTGCCCGTACCCGGCGTCGATCGCTCCTGCCGGGAACCGGGGACGCCCGGTGACAGGCCCGGCGCGCTGGTCGTGCCGGGGCCGGGTGCGGGCACGGGCGCCCGTGCGCCGGGTACGCCGTGCACGCTCTCCGTCGTCGGGCTGCCCGACAAGGTGGCGGTCGGCGCAGACGTGATCGGCATCGGGGCCGGAGCCACGACGGACCGCACGGCGGGAACCGACGCCGCGGCGGGAACAGCACCCGACGCCGAAGCGGGCACGCTCGTCGGAGCGCCGGCACCGCCGGAGGATGCACCGGGAGCCCTGTCACGTGGGGCGGGCGCTCCGCCGGACAGGGCGGCACCCGCTCCCGGCTCGGCCGCAGGACCACCGGGGGCCGGGTCCGCGGCAGGTGCCGGCAGTGGTGCGGCCGGACCCGTCAGGGACGCTCCGGGAGCCGGGCCGGACGGTGCCCTGCCGGCGCCGGCCTCGACCAGCGGAGCATGGCCGCGCTCGGCGCGGTCAGCGCTGTCCCGGATGGAGAAGCGGGTGATCGACTCGACGGCGTCACCGATCCCCTGGGGGAAGTGGAGCGTGCCCGCGGCGACGCCGGACATCCCGACTCCCATCGAGACGGCGAGTGCACCGCCGATGAAGGTGATGCGGCGCTTGTGGCGCCGGCCCTGCCCTGCCCGGCCGCCGTCGGCCATGAGCTGCGCCAGAGCCGCGGACGCATCGGGCGCGGGGCCGGTGGCGAGGTCCCGGACGATCCCGACGGCGCGGACGAGGGCCGGGTCCTCGGGGATGCCGGACTCCTGGAGGAGGTGCAGCACGGGGTCCGGCGACGGGGTGTCATGACCAGTCATAGCGCGTCCGATTCGTTGGGTTGTACGAGTTCCTTCAGCTTGAGCAGTCCCCGCCGCTGCAACTGCTTGACCGATCCCGCCGATCTCCCCAGGATCTCGGCCACCTGTTCGATCGGCAGTTCGGCGACGATGCGGAGCAGGAGCACATCGCGCTGCTCGTCGTTGAGCTGGGCGAGCATGCTTCCTGCACCTCCGAGGTCGAGCTGACCGAGGGCCACGGTCTCGGCGGAGTCCGTCAGCCGCGTGTCACCGTCCACCTCGTAGCCGACGACCACGGGCGTCCGGGCCCTCCTCCGCACCTCGTCCACGTACCGCGCGTGCGCGACGGAGAACGTGAAGGTCCGGAGTCCGGAGAGCCCCCCTGCCACCGTGTCGATCTTCGAGAAGACCGTGAGGAACACCTCCTGGGTCAGGGCTTCCGGATCCTCGGAGCCGCGCCCCGCGAAGTATCCCAGCACGGCCGGACCGAGCGCCTGGTAGAGGAGGGAGAAGGCCGCGGGTTCGCCTGCTTGAGCGCGGGTGAGCGCATCCTCAGGCAGCGGTGTGACCACGGTCTATTCCTTGTTCAGGCGGGGCGGCGACACCATCGTAACCGCTCTGCCCCACCCGCAGGCTTCGGCCTCGAAGGCCTGCGGCAAAGAAAAGGCCGCACCGAGGCCCGTTGGGGGATAAGCCTCGGTGCGGCGCTTACATACTGGTAATCGACGGACGGAACGGGAAGGTTACGCCCTCTCCCGGTTTTTTCCCGCCTACTTCAGGGCGCTGGACGCACGGCGCTTGTTGAAGACGTCGAAGCCGACGGCGAGCAGGAGCACCATGCCCTTGATGAACTGCTGGTAGTCGATGCCGACGCCCAGCAGGGACATGCCGTTGTTGAGCACGCCCATGATGAGGCCGCCGGTGATGGCTCCGATGACTGTTCCCACCCCGCCCGTCACGGCCGCCCCGCCGATGAACGCCGCCGCGATGGCGTCGAGCTCGAAGAGGTTTCCCGCACCCGGGCCAGCGGAGTTGAGCCGGCCGGTGAAGATCAGTCCCGCCAGTGCCGCGAGCACGCCCATGTTGACGAAGAGCATGAAGTCGATGCGCTTGGTGTTGACGCCGGAGAGCTGGGCCGCCTGGAGATTGCCACCGCGGGCGTAGACGTGGCGACCGAACACGCTGTTGCTCATCACGAGGCTGTAGGCGACGATCAGGATCCCGAGCACCACCAGCACGATCGGCGTCCCGCTGCGGGAACCGGCCAGCAGGTAGGTCAGGCCCAGGATGAGGACGGCGATGAACGCCAGCTTGGTGAAGAACCACGCCGCGGGCTCGTCCTCGAGCGCGAGGCGGGCGCGCGTGGCCCGCCCCCGGAGCTGGCTGACCACGAGCAGGACGACGGCGATCACGCCGAGGCCCACCGTGGTCCAGTCGAGGATGTTGGTCTCCGCCGGGAAGAGGCCGGGGAACAGGAAGCCCCCACCGAGCTGGCGGTACTCCTCGGGGAAGCCGGTGATGCGCTGGTTCTCCAGGACGATCTGCGTGAGACCGCGGAAGACGAGCATGCCCGCGAGGGTCACGATGAAGGCCGGGATGCCGACGTAGGCCACCCAGAAACCCTGCCAGGCGCCGACGAGACCGCCGATGACGAGGGAGACGATGAAGGCCAGCCACCAGGGGAAGGACCAGTCCTGCACCATGATCCCGGACATGGCACCGACGAAGGCGGCCACCGATCCGACGGACAGGTCGATGTGCCCGGCGACGATGATCATGACCATGCCGATGGCCAGGAGCAGGATGTAGCTGTTCTGGACGATGATGTTCGAGACGTTGTCCGGCATCAGCAGCGCGCCGCCGGTCAGCACCTGGAACAGTGCGACGATGACGATGAGGGCGACGAAGATGCCGATCTGCCGCAGCCGGCTCGTGAGGAAGGCCAGCCCGTGCTTCACGGGAGGCGGCGGCGCGGTCACCGCGGGGTCCTTGACGGTGGTAGCCATGGAGTCAGTCCTTTTCCTTGGTCATGTACTGCATGAGGAGTTCGGGGGTCGCCTGCCCGATGGGCACTTCCGCGGTGATGCGGCCTTCGGCGAGGGTGTAGATGCGGTCGCAGATGCCGAGCAGCTCGGGCAGCTCGGAGGAGATCACGATGACGGCCTTCCCCTCTGCGGCGAGGCGGTTGATGATCGTGTAGATCTCGTACTTGGCGCCGACGTCGATCCCGCGGGTGGGCTCGTCGAGGATCAGGACGTCGGGGTCCGAGAACATCCACTTGGAGAGCACCACCTTCTGCTGGTTCCCGCCCGAGAGCTTGCCCGTGATGGCCGTGACCGTCGGGGCCTTGATGTTCATGGACCGCCGGTAGTCGCCGGCGACGACGGCTTCACGGCCGCTGTCGACCCAGCCGCGCTTCGCGAGCTTGCCGAGGGCGGCACCGGACACGTTGCGTTTGATGTCGTCGATCAGGTTGAGTCCGTACTTCTTGCGGTCCTCCGTGGCGTACGCGATGCCGTGCCGGATCGCCTCGCCGACGGTGCGCGCGGTGATCGGAGCACCGTTCTTGTAGAGCGTCCCGGTGATGTTCGAGCCGTAGCTGCGGCCGAAGATGCTCATGGCGAGTTCGGTGCGGCCTGCGCCCATGAGTCCGGCGATGCCGACCACCTCGCCGGCGCGCACGGAGAGGTTGGCCGCATCGACGACGACGCGGGCCGACTCCTGCGGGTGGTGCACCGTCCAGTCCTCGACGCGGAGCACCTCCTCGCCGATCACCGGTGTGCGATCGGGGTAGCGGCTTGCCATGTCACGGCCGACCATCCCCTTGATGATGCGCTCCTCCGTGACGGAGCCGTCGTGCAGGCTCAGCGTCTCGATGGTGCGGCCGTCACGGAGGATCGTCACGGAGTCCGCGATCGCCCTGATCTCGTTCAGCTTGTGGCTGATGATGATGCTCGTGATCCCCTCCTTGCGGAGTCCTTTCACGAGCCCGAGGAGGTGCGCGGAATCCTCGTCGTTCAGGGCTGCGGTGGGCTCGTCGAGGATCAGCAGCTTGACGTTCTTGGACAGCGCCTTCGCGATCTCCACGAGCTGCTGCTTCCCCACGCCGATGTCACCGGCACGGACCACGGGATTGAGGTCGAGCCCCACGCGGCGGAGGAGCTTGGCCGCCTCCAGGTTGGTCTCGTTCCAGTCGATGAACCCGCGCTTCTCGCGCTCGTTGCCGAGGAAGATGTTCTCGGCGACGGAGAGGAACGGGGACAGTGCCAGTTCCTGGTGGATGATGACGATCCCGTCGCGCTCGCTGTCGCGGATGTCCTTGAATTCGACGACACCGCCCTCGAACTCGATGTCGCCGTCGTACGTGCCATGGGGGTAGACCCCGGACAGCACCTTCATGAGGGTCGACTTGCCGGCCCCATTCTCCCCGCAGATCGCGTGGACTTCTCCGCGCGCGACGTCGAGGTTGACGTCCTGCAGTGCCTTCACGCCAGGGAAGGTCTTGGTGATGCGGCGCATCCTGAGGATGTTCTCCGCCATGGTCGAGCCTCGCTTACTTGAGTGGAAGTCCCGGCAGGGGCCGGGCGAGGTACAGCGCCTGTGGCTCCGGACCAGGGACGGTCCGGAGCCACAGGCATCATGGGTGCTGCGGGACGGCTACTTGAGCTCGTCCTCGGTGTAGTAGCCGGTCTCGACGAGCGCGGCCTCGTAGTTGTCGACCGTGACGATCTGCGACTCGAGCAGGTAGGAGGGGACGATCTTCTCGCCGTTGTCGTACGTCTCGGTGTCGTTGACCTCGGGCTCCTCGCCCTTCATGAGGGCGTCCACCATGGTGACGGCCTGCTTGCCGAGCTCGCGGACGTCCTTGAAGATCGTCGAGTACTGCTCGTCGGCGATGATCGACTTCACGGAGCCGACCTCGGCGTCCTGGCCGGTGACGACCGGGAGGTCGTCCGCGGAGTAGCCGCCGGAGGTCAGGGCCGAGATGATGCCGATGGACAGGCCGTCGTAGGGCGACAGGACGCCCTCGAGCTGCTCGCCGCCGCCGACCGTGAGGAGGTCCTCCATGCGGTCCTGCGCGGTGTCGGGGAGCCAGCGGAGGATCGCGGCCTGCTCGAACTCGGTCTGGCCGCTGGGCACGCGCAGCACGCCGCTGTCGAGGTAGGGCTGGAGGGTCTTCATGGCGCCGTCCCAGAAGAAGGTGGCGTTGTTGTCGTCCGGGCTGCCGGCGAAGAGCTCGACGTCGAACGGCCCTTCCTCGCCGGTCTCGGCGCCCTCGGCGTCGAGGATCCCGAGGCCCGTCAGGAGCGAGGTGGCCTGCTGGACGCCGACCTCCTCGTTGTCGAAGGTGGTGTAGTAGTCCACGGTGTCGGAGCCGTTGATGAGGCGGTCGTAGGCGATGACGGGGATGTCCTGCGCCTCCGCCTGGTCCAGCACGCTCGTCAGCGTGGTGCCGTCGATCGACGCGACGACCAGGGCTTTCACGCCGCCGTTGATCATGTTCTCGATCTGGCTGACCTGGGTGGGGATGTCGTCGTTGGCGTACTGGAGGTCCACCTCGTAGCCGAGGTCCTCCAGCTGGCTCTTGACGTTCTCGCCGTCGGCGATCCATCGCTCCGACTGCTGCGTGGGCATGGCCACACCGATCTTGGCGCCCTCGTTGGAGCCGCCCTCCGCAGCGGCGTCGTCGCCGCCGCCCCTGCTTCCACCGCAGGCGGTGAGGCTGAGGGTCAGGATGCTGGCGGCCGCGATGCCGGCCAGGTATTTCCGATTCATGGTGGAACTTTCTTGTGAGTGGTTTCCGGCGGCAGTGCCGGCTTTCGGGGAGTGGCTTCTACAGTTTCTGCGCGAGCCGATAGTACGCGGCGTTCCAGCGCAGCTCGCGCTGGAAGTCCCGCAGCTTCGTGTCGGCGTCGATCCGCAGCAGTTCGACCTCGGCGATGGCCGCGAAGTCCTCGAAGACCTCGAGGCCCACCGCGGTGGTGAGGACGGTGTGGTGCGCGGCGCCGGCGCTCAGCCAGGCCGCCGCGGACGTCTCGAGGCTCGGCTCCGGCTTCCAGACCGCGCGGGCGACCGGCAGGTTGGGCAGCGGGGCGTCCGGCGGGACGACCTCCACGGCGTTGGCCGTGAGGCGGAAGCGGTCCCGCATGTCCGACATCGCGACGACGACGCCGGGTCCGGCGTCCGTGTCGAACACGAGCCGCACCGGATCCTCCTTGCCGCCGATCCCGAGCGGGTGCACCTCGAGGGAGGGCTTCGACGTGGTGAGGGTGGGGCAGATCTCGAGCATGTGCGCGCCGAGGATCTTCTCCTCCCCCGGCGTCAGGTGGTACGTGTAGTCCTCCATGAGGGAGGCGCCGCCGGGGAGTCCGGAGCCCATAACCTTCGCGGCACGGACGAGGACGGCGGTCTTCCAGTCGCCCTCGGCGCCGAAGCCGTAGCCACGGGCCATGAGCCGCTGCACGGCGAGGCCGGGCAGCTGCCGGAGCGCGCCGAGGTCCTCGAAGTTGGTGGTGAACGCACCGAAGCCGCCCTCCTCGAGGAAGGACAGCAGGCCGAGTTCCTGGCGGGCACCGTAGCGCAGCGACTCGTGGCGGTCACCTCCCCGGCGCAGTTCCGGGACCACGTCGTAGGTCTCCTCGTACTCGGCCACGAGGGCGTCGACGTCGTCGTCCGACTGTGCCTCGACCGCCGCGACGAGGTCGTTGACGCCCCACGTGTTGATGGAGACACCGAAGCGGAGCTCGGCCTCGGTCTTGTCCCCCTCGGTGACGGCGACGTTGCGCATGTTGTCACCGAAGCGGGCCACCTTGAGCTCGTGGACGGCGGCCCAGCCGGCGGCGGCGCGCTGCCACGAGGCGACCTTCGCGCAGACGTCGGGGCTCGAGACGTGCCCGACGACGGTCTTCCGCGGCACCCCGAGGCGCGACTGGATGTACCCGAACTCGCGGTCGCCGTGCGCGGCCTGGTTGAGGTTCATGAAGTCGAAGTCGATCTCGGCCCACGGCAGCGCCACGTTGATCTGCGTGTGCAGGTGCAGCAGCGGCTTGCGGAGGGCGTCGAGGCCCGCGATCCACATCTTGGCGGGGCTGAAGGTGTGCATCCAGGCGATCACGCCGATGGCGTGGTCCGCCGCGTTGGCCTCGAGCGCCATGCGGCGGATCGAGGCGGAGTCCTTGAGGGTCGGCTTCCACACGACCTTCACGGGGAGCCCCGAGTCCGCGAGCATCCGCACGATCTCCTGGGACTGCTCCGCGACCTGCTGCAGGGTCTCCTCGCCGTAGAGGTCCTGGCTGCCGGTGAGGAACCAGACTTCGTAGGTGTCGAGGGTGGTGCTGAGCGGGCTCATGCTGGGGCTCCTGGGGTCGAGGGCTGACCGTACACGTTCTGGTACCGGTCGAAGAGTGAGTCGATGTGCTCGGACTGGATACCGGCGGGCGCACCGAGCTGGCGGGAGATATGGACGGTACGTGCCACGTCCTCGAGCATGACGGCCGCCTTGACGGCATCCTTCGCGTCCCTGCCGATGGTGAAGGGGCCGTGGCTCTTCATGAGCACGCCGCGCGAGCGGTGGCCGGTGAGGGTGTCCACGATGCCGCGGCCGATCGAATCATCACCGATGATCGCGAACGGACCCACGGGGATCTCCCCGCCGAACTCGTCCGCCATGGCCGTGATGACGCAGGGGATCGGCTCGCCGCGGGCGGCCCAGGCGACGGCGTAGGTGGAGTGCGTGTGCACCACGCCGCCGACGTCGGGCATGTGGCGGTAGACGTACGCGTGGGCGGCGGTGTCGCTCGAGGGCGACCGCTCGGATCCGGGAGTGCCCTCGACGACGTTGCCGTCGAGGTCGCAGAGGATCTGGTTCTCCGGCGCCAGCTCGTCGTAGCTGACGCCGGAGGGCTTGATGACGAACAGATCGGCGCCCGGCACGCGGCCGGAGACGTTCCCGCCCGTCCAGACGACGAGTCCGTAGCGCACGAGTTCGGCGTGGAGGGCGGCGACGTCCTCCCGGACGGCGAGGATCGCCGCCTCGACCTCGGGGCTGAAGGTCGCGGGGGTCGAGGTGCTCATGCTGACACCGCCTGCGGGGCAACAGCCGTGCGGGCCGCACGGCGCAGGGCCTTCAGCCGGTGCATGACGTCGTTGGCGCCGCGGCCGAAGTAGTCGTGCAGGTCGGTGTACTCGTGGTACAGGGCGTCGTACGCCTCGGCCCTCTCCGGATCCGGGGTGTAGGCGGCACGGTCCAGGTGGCCCATCGCCGCGGCTGCGGCGTGGATGTCCTCGTACGCGCCGGCGGCGACGGCGGCATGGATGGCGGAGCCGAGGGCGGGGCCCTGCGCGCTGCCGATCACGGAGATGGGCATGTTCAGGACGTCCGCGTAGACCTGCATGAGGAAGGGGTTCCGGATGAGCCCGCCGGCGGCGACGAACTCCGTCACCGGGACGCCGGATGCGTTGAAGGTCTCGACGATCTTCCGGGTGCCGAACGCCGTGGACTCCAGCAGCGCACGGTAGACCTCGTGCGGCTTGGTGGCGAGGGTGAGTCCCACGATCGTTCCGGACAGCTCATGGTCCACCAGGACGGACCGGTTGCCGGAGTGCCAGTCGAGGGCCACCAGGCCGTGGGCGCCGACGGGTTCCCCCTGCGCCTGTTCGGTGAGGTACTCGTGCACGCTGAGTCCCTCGGCCGTGGCGGCGTCCTTGATCTCGCCCGGCACCTGGTTCGCGACGAACCACGCGAAGATGTCGCCGACGCCGGACTGGCCGGCCTCGTATCCGTAGAATCCTTCGACGATCCCGCCGTCGACGACGCCGCACATGCCCGGCACCTCGCTCAGGCGGTCGGAGTTCATGACGTGGCAGGTGGAGGTGCCCATGATGGCCACCATCTGGCCAGGGTCCGTGGCCTGCGCCGCGGGAGCGGTGACGTGGGCGTCCACGTTCCCGACGGCGACGGCGATGCCCGCGGGCAGGCCCGTCCAGGCGGCGGCCTCCTCGGACAGGGAGCCCGCCCTCGACGCCAGGGCGCCGATGGCGTGCTCCACCTTGTCGCGGGCGAACCCGGCGAAGTCGGGGTTGAGGGCGGCGAGGAATTCCTCGGACGGATAGGCGCCGTCCTGGTAGATGCCCTTGTAGCCTGCGGTGCAGGCATTCCGCACGTACTCCCCCGTGAGCTGCCAGACGATCCAGTCGGCCGCCTCGACCCAGTGCTCCATGACGTCGTACAGCTCGCGGTCCTCCTCGAGCAGCTGGAGACCCTTGGCGAACTCCCACTCGCTGGAGATGAGCCCGCCGTAGCGGGGCAGCCACGCCTCGCCGCGTGCGGCGGCGAGTTCGTTGATGCGGTTGGCCTGCGCCTGGGCCGCGTGGTGCTTCCACAGCTTCACGTACGCGTGGGGGCGGCCCTCGTAGCCGGGCACCTCGTTGAGGGGGGTGCCGTCGGCGAGGGTGGGCACCATGGTGCAGGCGGTGAAGTCGGTGGCGATGCCGACGACGTCCTGCGGGTCGATGCCCGACTCGCGGACGGCGGCGGGGACGGCGGAGCGGAGGACGTCGACGTAGTCGGAGGGCACCTGCAGGGCCCACTCGGGCGGCAGCTGCGCACCTGTGGCCGCGAGCGTGGTGTCCATGACGGCGTGCGGGTACTCGAGCGTCGCGGCACCGAGTTCGGCACCGTCGGAGACGCGGACGACGACGGCGCGGCCGGACAGGGTGCCATAGTCGACGCCGATCACGTAGGTGTCGCCGCCGGCACCGGCCGGGGTCGTCGCGGAGCCCGGGGTGGAGTCACTCAAGGGAAGGACCTCTTTGTTCTTCTCGAGACCGCGAAGCGATGCTCTGGTGGATCGGAGCGCTGTAGGTGATCGGCCATGTGACCGTTCACATCAACGGCTAACAGTGTAGGTCCTTCCGGGTGGGCTGTGTCAACGGTCACGCTCGGGGACAACCGGCCGGGATGTCGGGGCGCCCCGGAACCGGACCGGCGCGAGGGCAGCCGGAGAGCGATTCCACAAGTGAGGCGCTCGGACGTCCTCGGGATGGGACAGCGCATCGGGCGTCCCGGTGCCGCGTGGGTCAGGAGGGCGGACGCGCCGTCGAGCCCCTCGACACGAGTTCCGTGCGGACCTCCGGGGCTGCGTCCCCATCCCGGACGGGCTCCGCCTCGCCGATGAGCCCGAGCAACCGGGCGACACACCGCCGGCCCAGCTCGGGGAAGTCCTGCCGCACCGTCGTGAGGGGTGGCTGGTAGTGGGCGGCCTCGGGGACGTCGTCGAACCCGACCACGCTCATGTCCTCCGGCACGCTCCGTCCCCCTTCACGCAGGGCATGGAGCAGCCCGAGGGCCATCTGGTCGTTCGAGGAGAAGACCGCCGTCACGCCCCGGGAGGAGGCCCCTGCGAGCAGCGTGCGGCCGGCACGGTAGCCGGAGTCGGCCGTCCAGGTGCCGGCGAGGAGCGGCTCCGGGTCGAGGCCCGCGTCCCGCATGGCGCGGCGGTATCCGCGGATGCGCGCCTCCGTCTCGAACCACCCGTCGGGCCCGGCGATGTGCGCTATCCGCCGGTGGCCGAGGTCGATGAGGTGCCGCGTGGCGAGCGCCGCCCCGCCCGACTGGTCGACCGAGAGCCGGTGGTCGTCGTGGCCCTGCGCGGAGTGCACCGTCACGAAGGGCAGGGTGATGGACAGGTGCTCGATCTCCGCCAGCGTCCGGGTCTGCGGCGCGAGGATGATGAGGCCGTCCACCCCGTGCGCGAGCAGGCGGTCGAGGGCGGACCGGATGGAACCGTCGTCGACGTCGTCGAGGTGTGCCACGTCCACCCCGTACCCCGCCTCCCGGGCTGCGCTGTCGATGGCCTGGAGGCTCGCTGCGGGCCCGTACTCGAAGCCCTTGCTGACAAGCACGCCGATGGTGGTGGAGCGGCTCGTCACCAGCGCGCGTGCAGCACGGTTGGGCCGGAAGCTCAGCTCCTCCATGGCCGCGAGCACGCGGTCCCGCGTCTCGGCGCGCAGGCTCGGGTGACCGTTGAGGACCCGCGACACCGTCTGGTGGGAGACCCCGGCGAGTCGGGCGACATCGCGGATGTTCGCGGCTCGCGGCGGCGCCGGGCCGTCCGCGGCCGTCACGGCGTCAGTGGGAGTCGACAATGGTGTCGTTCCGGGCGAAGCGCCTGTTGCGGAGTACCGGCAGGAATTCGCGGACGTCGTCGAGCCGGCGGCGCGTGACCTCGGTGGTCACGACGCCGCGCTCCTCGTCCTCGAGGTGCACCTGCGGGATACCCATGGGGTCGATGATGGCCGAGTGCCCGATGGTGTGGCCGCCGGAGGTACCCGCCGCCGCGACCCACAGCGTGTTCTCGATGGCCCGCGCCTTCAGCAGCGTCTCCCAGTGGTCGATCTTGTGCTCGCCCTTGAACCAGGCTGCCGGCACGCAGATGAGGTCGGCGCCGGCGTCGGCCAGGGCCCTCGCCTGCTCCGGGAACCGGACGTCGTAGCAGGTCATCAGCCCCACCCGCACGCCTCCGAGCTCCGCGACCTTGATGCCGCCGTCGCCCGGCTTGATGCGCGTGGACTCCTGGTAGCTGAAGGCGTCGTAGAGGTGGAGCTTGCGGTAGGTGTCCACGATCCGCCCGGTGGCGTCGATGAGGACGAGCGTGTTGAACGGCCGCTCCTCGCCGCTGGACTCGTAGCCGCCCGCGACCACCGCGATGGACTGCTCCGCCGCGAGGAAGGACAGCTGCTGGACGAAGGACGTCCAGTTCTCCTCCACAGCCTGCTGGAGTGGACCCTCGACCCTGCCGATCGAGAACATCGACTCCTCGGGGAAGACGATCAGTTCCGCGCCCTCGGATCTGGCCTCGGCGGCCAGCTCCCGCATGACCGCGAGGTTCGCCGTCGCCTCCCCGCCGGGTCTGAACTGGCCAACGCTGACTTTCATGCTGAACCTCACGTGTAGGCGGTATGGTGCGTCCAGCGTACAGACTCACGCGCAGCCTCCCGGAGTAGCCTCGTGGCATGAGGAACCCGATGAAGAACAAGCGCGTCACACCCGGACCCGGCCAGGAGTCCGTGTGGGACTACCCGCGGCCGCCGCGCGTCGAGGCCTCGCCCGCCACCATCGAGGTCCGCTTCGGCGGGCAGGTGATCGTCCGGACCACCCGGGCGGTGCGGGTCCTCGAGACCAGCCACCCGCCCGTGTACTACCTGCCCCTCGACGACTTCGCGCCCGGCGTGCTGGTCCCGGTCGAGGGCACCACGCACTGCGAGTTCAAGGGCGCGGCGAGCTACTTCGACGTAATCGCCGGCCGTGCCCGCAACGCGCGCGGCGCGTGGACCTACCCCACCCCCGTCCCCGGGTACGGGGAGCTCTCCACCCGTGCCGCCATCTATCCGTCGCAGATGGATTCCTGCACGGTCGACGGCGAGACGGTGCAGGCGCAGGAGGGCGATTTCTACGGTGGCTGGATCACGCGGTCGATCGTCGGGCCGTTCAAGGGCGGCGCCGGCACCTGGGGCTGGTGATGCGGGAGCGCCGGCCGCAGGGACCCCCGCCCCGCTCCGCCGCGGTCCTGCAACCAGCGGACCGCCGGCGCTCACGCCGCCGCCTGTCACCCGCGGTTGCTACAGTGGCACGCTGACCCGGACCACGAGGTGAGGACAAGGACCATGGCCTTCGGAGCCACAGCACGGAAGAGGCAGCTGCTCGCTGCCGTGTTCATCGGGGCGGCGGCGGTCCTGACCGCCTGCAGCGGCGATGGCGGCACCGCGGACAGCGCCCCCGCGTCGAGCGCCGCGAGCGACCCGGCGGCGGACACCGCGGAATCGGCCCCCGCCCTGCCGGAGCCGGACCTCGAGGGCCTGCCCGACGTCGTCGCCGTGGTCAACGGGACCGAGATCAGCCGCGACACCTTCACCACCACGTACACGAGCCAGTTCCAGCAGGCCGCCGCCTCGGCGCAGGCCAGTGGGCAGGAGCTCGACCAGGACCTGCTGAAGACCACGGTTGCCGACAACCTCGTGAGCACCGAACTGCTCCGGCAGGAGGCGGACGCCCGGGGCATCGAGGCCACCGACGAGGCGCGCGCCGCGGCGATCAGCGACCTCCTGGAGACCAGCGGCCTGGGGTCCGAGGAGGAGCTGCGCGCAGCCTTCGCGGAGCAGGGCCTCGACGAGGGAGCCTTCGACCAGCAGCTCTCGGACCAGGTGAAGCTGGACGCGCTGCTCGCCGAGGAGGCCGGCGACACGGCCCCCACCGACCAGGAGATCCAGGACACCTACGACTCCGCCGTCGCGCAGCAGGAGGCCAGCGGCGAGACGAGCACGCCGATCCCCCCCGCTGGAGGACGTGCGTGAGCAGATCGAGGAGCAGCTATCCGGCGAGAAGCTGTCCACGGCGACGCAGACCCTGATCGCGCAGCTGCGCGAGGATGCGGAGATCACGGTCAACCTGTGATCCATGCGCGGCCGGAACGGCGACGGCACCCCGCAGCGCGGGGTGCCGTCCGTGTCTGCGGCGGAACCCGGGCCGGGCTCAGTCGCCGATGAGGTCGCCGGCCGGGCTCAGTCGCCGATGAGGTCGTTGACCACGATGGTCTGGTCCCGGTCCGGCCCCACCCCGATGGCGGAGAACCGCGTGCCGGAGAGCTTCTCGAGGGCCCGCACGTAGGTCTGCGCGTTGGCCGGCAGGTCCTCGATGGTCCGCGCTCCCGTGATGTCCTCGGTCCAGCCGTCGAAGTACTCGAAGATCGGCTTCGCGTGGTGGAAGTCGGTCTGCGTCATGGGCATCTCGTCGTGGCGCACACCGTCGACGTCGTACGCCACGCACACGGGGATGGTCTCGATGCCCGTGAGGACGTCGAGCTTCGTGACGAAGTAGTCGGTGAAGCCGTTGACCCGCGAGGCGTGGCGCGCCAGCACGGCGTCGTACCAGCCGCAACGGCGTGGACGCCCGGTGTTGACGCCGAACTCACCGCCGGTCTTCTGCAGGTACAGGCCCATCTCGTCGAAGAGTTCGGTCGGGAAGGGACCGGCGCCCACGCGCGTGGTGTACGCCTTGATGATGCCGATCGAGCGGGAGATGCGCGTGGGACCGATCCCGGACCCGACGGACGCGCCGCCCGCGGTGGGGTTCGACGACGTCACGAACGGGTAGGTGCCGTGGTCGACGTCGAGGAAGGTGGCCTGGCCGCCCTCCATGAGGACCACCTTGCCGGCGTCGAGCGCCTCGTTGAGCACGAAGGTGGAGTCGATGACGAGGGGCTTGAGCCGCTCGGCGAAGGACAGGAAGTACTCGACGACCTCCTCGACCTCGACGTCGCGGCGGTTGTAGACCTTCACCAGCAGCTCGTTCTTCTGCTTGAGGGAGCCCTCGACCTTCTGGCGGAGGATCGACTCGTCGAAGACGTCCTGCACGCGCAGGCCGAGGCGGGCCACCTTGTCCATGTAGGCCGGGCCGATCCCGCGGCCCGTGGTGCCGATGGCGCGCTTGCCGAGGAAACGCTCGGTGACCTTGTCGAGCACCTGGTGGTACGGCGCCACGAGGTGGGCGTTGGCGGAGATGCGCAGCTTCGACGTGTCCGCCCCGCGGGCCTGGAGTCCGTCGATCTCGTCGAAGAGTGCCTCGAGGTTGATGACGCAGCCGTTGCCGATGACCGGGACGGCATTGGGGCTGAGGATGCCCGCGGGAAGGAGCTTCAGCTCGTACTTCTCGCCATTGACGACGACGGTGTGCCCGGCATTGTTGCCGCCGTTCGGCTTCACGACGTAGTCGACCCGACCGCCCAGCAGGTCAGTGGCCTTGCCCTTACCCTCGTCGCCCCACTGGGCGCCGACGATGACGATTGCTGGCATGGGATCCTCCCCCATTCGGTACGGGTCCTCCCCGCGCGACCGCGGTGGAGTTCGCCGTGCATCAGAACGCCCCAACCGGCCGCACGGTGCGCGGCCACTGGGGCTCTTACCGTCCGAGTTTAGCCGAGGCGCTCACGGGCCGTCGAAAGGCGGCGGGTATGACGGGAGCGGACCGGCCCGTGTGACGCCGGCGTCCACCCGCGCCGGGGCCGTGGAGAATGGGCGCATGGACCGCTTCGAAGGACACATCGCCGGGATCGGCACCGCCTCGGGTACGCGACTGGTGATCGGGAGGTGGGACTCGTCACCGTTCGGCGCCTTCACCGACGTCATGATGGAGGACTCGGCCGGTGTGCGCACCCTGCTGGCGCCCACCCGGGAGATCGCGGACTACGTCGGGGCGACCTACACCTTCGACGACGTCGTCCTCCTCGAGATCGTCTCGTCGCTGGAGTCGTCCCGCCTCCTCGTCGATGCCGGGGACCTGCAGGTCCAGGCCGAGGTCGGTCCGGTGACGCTGCTCGGGCGGCTGCTCGGTGTCCTTCCCTCGCGCCTGGCCACCCATCCCCGCTGGCTGGCACTGATCAACCCCGTGGCATCGCTCCTGGTGAAGGGGGTCGCGACGGCGGGCTCCGCGGGCAACGGCCGGACCGAGTACTACGGCGTGACATCCGCCCGCTCCCTCACGGGGGCGACGGCGTCCTGGCGCGGGTCGGATCTCGGCACGCTGGCCCCCGTCAGCCCGCCCGTCCGCTTCGGGTTCAGTTCGGCGCCACCGCGCCCACAGCTGGTCACCGTGACGACGACGATCAGGCGCCCCGGGGCCTGACCGCCCGGGCCCGGCCCATTCGCCCGCGCCGCGCGCCCACTTCCCGGTCGCCGGGCGCTGCCACGGCCTCCCCCGAGCTACCGGCCCATCCGCTCGCGCCGCGCGCCCACGTCCGGGTCGCGGGGCGCTGCCACCCCCGGCTACCGGCCCATCCGCTCGCGCGCCACGCGGTAGTGCGGCCAGTGGCGGAGCCGGTCCGGGAGCAGGGGCACGACGACGCGCGCGGCGCGCCGGACGACGGCGAACGCCAGCCGTTCCCGGCGTCGCCAGGGCAACCCGTAGGCCTGCCGGAGGGCCTCGGGGAGGACTCCCGCAGCCAGGACGGACGGGAGGGGGCGCAGCGGCCTGGCGACGATCGGCGGTTCCGGCGCGAGGATCTGCCCGGCGATCAGCCGGGCGGTGGGGCCGACGTCGAGCACGTCGCGCACCTGCTCGTCGACGTAGCGCTCGAGGCCCGGGTAGTCCTCGGGCAGGAGCGCCTCGGGAACCCCGAAGACCCGGCCCAGTTGCTTCATGTCGCGGTAGTAGTCCATCCGCTCCCCGGGCCCGAGCGGGCGCAGGAACCCGTCCGTCACCTCGATCGCCGTCCAGACGAGTGTCGAGAAGACCCAGAGGGCCGGCCCCGGATCGAAGGCACTGTAGGCGGTACCGGCGGGCATGGACGCGGCGTCGTCGGGCAGTGTGCCATGGACGGGACGGTGCTTCCCCGCGACCTCCCGCGCCGCATCCCTGACCTGGCCGTGATCCCCGAAGGTGACGGTCAGGACGGCGTCGAGCGTCCCGCGCAGTCGCCGCAGCGGATCGGAGGCGAAGCCGCTGTGGGCGCGCACGCCCTCGGCGACGAGCGGGTGGGCCACCTGCAGCAGGAGGGCTGCCGGGCCGCCCGCGACGATCAGCCGCTCACGGGCCACCCGCCACGCCGTGGAATCGGGACCGAAGAGGCCCGCGTCACCGGGCCGACCGCGAGCCGGGGCCCCGGGGAAGAACCGGGCCAGGCCCATCATGCAGGATCCCCCGGCGGCGGGACGACGCCGGGGGAGGACGCGCCCCCCGGGGAATCCGCCGGGGCGGCATCCGCGGAGTCGTCCTCGTCGGTCCACTCCAGCAGGTCGCCGGGCTGGCAGTCGAGCACCCTGCACATCGCTTCGAGCGTGCTGAACCGGACGGCCTTCGCGCGGCCGTTCTTGAGCACGGCGACATTGGCCGGAGTCAGGCCGATGCGCTCGGCGAACTCCCCGACGCTCATCTTCCGGCGCGCGAGTTCGACGTCGATCCGCACGATGATCGCCATCAGATGACCTCGTCGAGTTCCGTGCGCAGCTGGCGGGCTTCGAGGTCGGTGCGGACGGCCTGCACGAGCAGCGCCCGCAGCACGAGGACGATCAGCGCCACAGCACCGATCATCACCGCCACGCCGCCGATGAGCAGGACGACGCCGGGAGCCACCGCCTCCCCGGGGGCGAGGGCCACGCCGAGGCCGAAGGCCAGCAGGCTCGCGGCGGTGAAGGCCCCGATCACGATGTCCACCAGGCGGAAGGCGCCCGTCGAGAAGACCGTGCCGCGCCGCACCATGGTCAGCAGCCCCCACACGCAGACGACGGCGACCTGCAGGGCGAGGATGCCGAGCACCGTGAGGACGACCAGCGGTGTCCTGATGAGGGCTACGTCGGGATCGGCGGTCGAGACGTCGAGGGTCAGCAACGAGAGCATCACGACCTGGATGAAGACCGAACCGGCGAAGATGAGGCCCAGCACGATGCGCAGGGCCACGACGGTGATGTGGTGCATGACAGCTCCTTCTGCTGTTGGTCAGCACAAAGCTATCGTTCATCGATCGATACCACAAGCTTTACGACAGACAGCTCATACCTGACACCCCAAGGGTGCCACCGCGGTCCATCAGGTCCTCTCCGGGGACGGGCCGGAGTGGGCCTCCGTCCTCAGATCGAGTAGTCGGACCCGCGGTTCGTGGAGTCGATGTAATCGCGCACCGCGTTCTGCGGTACCCGGTAGGACCTGCCGAACCTGATGCTCTGGATGGTTCCCGATTGCACCAGCCGGTAGACGGTCATCTTCGAGACCCGCATCATCGCCGCTACTTCCGCGACCGTGTACAGCTGTCCCGTGGTCACACCTGTCGACATATCCAGCACCGCTCCCGATTCGCCTCACCACGCTCTGTGGAGCCTTTAACTCTGGCCGCACGCGTAACAGCTGCACAAGGAAGTGCACTACTCGTTTATGGTTCCGGGCATCACGATTCGGAGTGTGTTAGGACCTGCTTAACCCAGGACGCACAGGACGCACAGGACGCCCGGACGGCAGGACGGGCGGGGGGCTCGCGCCGCTCCGCCCGTCCTGGGATCCGTTCCCGCCGTCAGTTCGCGAGCTGGGCGCTCGCTTCCGGATCCGATTCCCTGAGGAACACCGCGATCCGCTCTGCCTCCTCGATCTCGCCGATGGACGCCGCGGCACGTCCCAGCGCGTACAGGGCGCGCAGGAAGCCACGGTTCGGTTCGTGGGAGTACGGGATGGGGCCCGTCCCCCGCCAGCCGTTGCGCCGGAGCGCGTCCAGCCCGCGGTGGTAGCCGGTGCGGGCGTAGGCGTAGGACTCGATGGTGCGGCCCTCACCGTAGGCCTCGTCGGCGAGGATCGCCCAGACCAGCGACGACGTCGGATGCCTGGCTGCGAGGTCCACGGCCTCGTCACCTGCGGCGAGACGCTCGACGACGTCGGTCTCCTCGGGCAGCAGCGTCGGCTCCGGACCCAGCAGGTTCCTGCGGAACTCGTCGGACACGGGTCAGAGCTTCTTTCCGGCGGACCCGAGCGACGTCGCGGCGGCCACGACGCGGGCCGCGAGGCCGGCCTCGGCCGAGGCGCCCCAGACGCGGGGGTCGTACGTCTTCTTGTTGCCGACCTCGCCGTCGACCTTGAGGACGCCGTCGTAGTTGCGCAGCATGTGGTCCGCGACGGGACGCGTGAAGGCGTACTGGGTGTCCGTATCGATATTCATCTTGATGACACCGTAGGAGACGGCGTCCGCAATCTCCTGGTCGGATGAACCGGATCCGCCGTGGAAGACGAGGTCGAACGGCTTGTCCTTGCCGAGCTTCTGCCCCACCTGGTCCTGGATCTCCTTGAGGATCTCGGGCCGCAGCTTCACGCCGCCCGGCTTGTACACGCCGTGCACGTTACCGAAGGTCAGCGCCGTGATGTAGCGGCCGTGCTCACCGGCACCGAGGGCGTCGATGGTCGCGAGGGCGTCCTCGACCGTGGTGTAGAGCTTGTCGTTGATGGCGTGCTCGACGCCGTCCTCCTCGCCGCCCACGGTGCCGATCTCGACCTCGAGGATGATCTTCGCGGCAGCGGCGCGGGGCAGGATCTCCCGGGCGATGCGCAGGTTCTCCTCGAGCGTCTCCGCGGAGCCGTCCCACATGTGCGAGTTGAAGATGGGGTCGCGGCCGTTCTTCACGGCCTCCTCGGACGCGGCGAGCAGCGGCAGCACGAAATCGTCCAGCTTGTCCTTGGGGCAGTGGTCCGTGTGCAGCGCGATGTTGACGTCGTACTTCCTGGCCACCTCCTTCGCGAAGGCGGCGAAGCCCAGCGAACCGGCGACCATGTCCTTGACGCTCGCGCCGGACCAGTAGGCGGCACCGCCCGTCGAGACCTGCACGATGCCGTCGGAGCCGGCCTCGGCGAACCCGCGCATCGCGGCGTTCAGGGTCTGCGAGGAGGTCACGTTCACTGCCGGGAATGCGAACCCGCCCGCCTTCGCGCGGTCGATCATCTCGGCGTAAACATCAGGGGTTGCTATAGGCATGCTGAGGACTCCTTCGTGGTGGTGAGTGCTTGCCTCATCCTAGCGAGCGGGTCTTCGGGGCGCAGAAGAAGTCGGCCGGGACGGCCCGTTCAGGCGTGCTGCCCGAAGACGTGGCGCCGCACCCAGCCGTGCATCGCGATGGCGGCCGCGGCGGAGGCGTTGATGGAGCGGGTCGAGCCGAACTGGGCGATCGACAGCGTCGCCTTCGCCGCCGCGTGCACCTCGGGGGTCAGGCCCGGGCCCTCCTGGCCGAAGACGAGGACGCAGCGCTCGGGCAGGTCGTACGTCTCGAGCGGCACCGAGTCGGGGAAGTTGTCGATCCCGATCACCGCGAGGCCCTCCCCTGCCGCCCAGGCGGTGAAGTCCGCGACCGTCGGGTGGTGCCGTACGTGCTGGTAGCGGTCCGTCACCATCGCGCCGCGCCGGTTCCACCGCCGTCGTCCGATGATGTGCACCTCCTGCGCGAGGAAGGCGTTCGCCGTGCGCACCACCGAGCCGATGTTGAGATCGTGCTGCCAGTTCTCGATGGCGACGTGGAAGCCGTGCCTGCGTCCGTCGAGGTCCGCGACGATGGCCTCGTGGGTCCAGTAGCGATACGCGTCGACGACGTTCCGGGTGTCCCCCGCCGCCAGCAGCTCGCGGTCCCAGTGGTCGCCGTCGGGCCACGCGCCCACCCAGGGACCGACCCCGACCGCGGGCGCACCGGTCGCGCCGTCCCGAGCCGCCGGAGCGTCGTCGGCGGTGCGTCCGGGCTCAGGCAGGGTTTCTTCCACCGTCCCAGCGTAGACGGCGGCAAAGGTGGAAGACTGGCAGCGGACGGCCCACCCCGGAAGGACGAACATGCGCGAGAACGAACACATCGAGTGCTGGCTCACCGACATGGACGGGGTCCTGGTGCACGAGAACCACGCCATCCCCGGCGCGGCCGAACTGATCGACCGGTGGGTCGCCACGTCCAAGCGGTTCCTGGTGCTGACGAACAACTCGATCTACACGCCACGCGACCTCGCGGCCCGCCTGAAGGCATCGGGCCTCGAGATCCCCGAGGAGAACCTCTGGACCTCCGCGCTCGCCACCGCCCAGTTCCTGCGGGACCAGCTGCCGGGCGGCCGCGCCTACGTGATCGGCGAGGCCGGACTGACCACGGCGCTGCACGAGGCAGGCTTCGTCCTCACGGACACGAACCCGGACTACGTGGTGCTCGGCGAGACGCGCACGTACTCGTTCGAGGCGATCACCAAGGCCGTGCGCCTCATCCTCGACGGCGCACGCTTCATCGCGACCAACCCGGACGTCACCGGTCCGTCCAAGGAGGGCCCGCTCCCCGCGACGGGCGCGATCGCCGCGATGATCACGGCGGCGACCAGCCGCGACCCCTACATCGTCGGCAAGCCGAACCCCATGATGTTCCGGTCGGCGATGAACCAGATCGACGCGCACTCCGAGACCACGGCGATGATCGGCGACCGCATGGACACCGACATCATCGCCGGCATGGAGGCCGGGCTGCACACCGTGCTCGTCCTGAGCGGGATCACGCAACCGGCCGACATCGAGGCCTACCCCTTCCGCCCGGCGCAGATCGTCGACTCCGTCGCGGACCTCATCGACCAGGTCTGACACGGCTCAGAAGTAGCGCTTCCACCCGCCGCCGCCGGGCGCCGGGACGTACGCGTCCTGCACCGCGGTGACGATCGACTGGTAGATCCCGGGGTTCCACTGGGGGCTGGCGTGAGCCGGAAGCGCACCCGCGGTGACGTAGTCCGTCGCCACCACGTTGTCGGGCAGTCCCCGCACCCACCCCGCCCGCGCCGTCGGATAGTCGACGACGCCGTCGTCCGGGTTGCCGGCGAACACCACCTTCGTGTCCCCGAGGGACAGGCTGAAGCGCGAGACGTCGAAGTGGTAGATGTACGAGGACTCGGACTGGATGAGTTCGCTGCTGGGAGCCAGGGGCGAGACCTGCTCGAGGGTCTGGTCGACGATCTGGCTCCAGGTCCGCTCGTTCTTGTGGACGATCCGCTCGCCGAGCTCGTACGTGCCGCGCAGGCTGATCGGCACGCGGACGCCGGCCTCGTAGAGCAGCACCACGCCGTCGAACATGCGCTGGTCCCGCACGTCGAACCGGCTGGACGGGGAGGAATCGAGGAGGACCAGTTCCACGGGGATGCCGCGGTCCTGCAGGCGGGCGGCCACCTCGACCGCCACCATCCCGCCGAAGCTGTGGCCGTAGAAGTACAGCTTCTCGAGCCGGAAGTTGTCGACGTAGCGGTTCATGGTGGCGACCACGTTGTTGATGTCCAGGCCCCGGTTCGAGTACCCCATGACGGCCATCTGTGCACGCCGTGACAGGGCCGGCCGGATCGAGTTGAGGATCCAGAGCCCCTCCTCCCAGCTGGTCTTGTACCCGGGGAACAGCACCCAGCGGTCGTTCGGGAAGCGGGCGCGCGCCGCTTCGTCGTCGAGCGGCAGGATCCGCGTCTGCTCGCGCTGGGACTGGATGACCCGGGTGAACGCGAGGTCGGTGCTGACCACCGCGGCGAGCGCCGAGCCGATGAGGAAGGACCGGCGGGATGACCGGCGGAAGTCGCGGGCGCGCTGCAGCGAGAGCGCGTCGTCGTCCACCCGCCGCTCCCCTCCGTCAGCGCTACCGGAGGTGCCCGTCAGGCGAGGCCCAGCTCGTCCTTGCCGAAGGCGAAGAGGTAGGGCACCCCGGCCTCGGACTCGATCCGTTCCTTGGAGCCCGTGGTCCTGTCCACGATCACGGCGACCGCCCGGACGTCACCGCCGGCCCGGCGCACGCCCTCGACCGCGGTCAGGGCGGAACCGCCCGTGGTGGAGGTGTCCTCGAGGACGACGACGGGACGGCCGGACACGTCGGGTCCCTCGACCTGCCGGCCCATGCCGTGCGTCTTCTGGGTCTTGCGGACCACGAAGGCGTCGACGGGACGGCCGGCCTGCGCGGCGGCGTGCATGACGGCGGTGCCCACCGGGTCGGCCCCCATGGTCAGGCCGCCGGCGGCCTCGAAGGCGATGCCGGCGTCGTCGAGCAGTGCGAGCATGACCCGGCCCACGAGCACCGATGCCTCGTGGTGGAGGGTGATCCGGCGGAGGTCGATGTAGTAGTCCGCCTCGACGCCGCTGGAGAGCGTCACGCGCTCGTGCACCACGGCGAGGTCCTTGATCAGCTCCAGGAGCCGGGAGCGGTCGGAGGTCTGCACGGAGGTCTCGGCGGTCATGCGGCCAGTCTATCGAGAGCGCGTGTCACGCTGCGCACCGGTCCGCGGCGTTCGCGTGGTCTCAGCCCGGGATCGTCTCACCGAGGCCGAGGACCATGTCGTCGATCCGCTGGGGGGACATCGCGTCATGGATGGCCAGCATGCTCGCGCCCAGCACGCCCGCGTCGATCCCGGAGGACGACTGGACGATCTGCAGGTGCTGCGTGGCGAGGGGGACCGTGCGCGAGTAGACGACCTCACGGATACCGGCGATGAAGTGCTCGCCCGTGAGCGCCATCGACCCTCCGATGACGATGACCGACGGGTTCATCAGGCTCACGCAGGCCGAGAGGACCTCTCCGACATCACGACCGGCCTGACGCACTGCGTGGACCGCGTCCTTGTTCCCGCTTCCCACGAGACGGACGACGTCCTCGGCAGTATGCGCGTCCAGCCCGAGCGCACGAAGCTTCGCGGCGACGGCCGGGCCGGAGGCGACGGCCTCGAGGCAGTCCAGGTTGCCGCAGTGGCACGGGACGCCCGTGCCGTTGTGCACGCGGATGTGCCCGATATCACCGGCGACACCGTCCGCGCCACGCTGCAGCATGCCGTTGGACACGATGCCCGAGCCGATACCCGTGGCGACCTTCACGTAGATCAGCTCACCGGTGTCCGGCCACGCCGCGTTCCGCTCCCCCACGGCCATGACGTTGACGTCGTTGTCGACGAGGACCGGGACGTGGAAGTGGTCCTGCAGGTAGCCGGGGACGTCGAAGCGGTTCCAGCCGGGCATGATCGGCGGGTTGATGGGCATGCCGGTCCTGTGCTCCACGGGCCCCGGCACACCGACCCCTATCGCCAGGAGATCCGCGAGGTCACGGTCCGAGTCCGCCAGCAGTCCGGAGGCCATCTCCACCACCGCATCGAGGACCGCGGTCGGGCCGATGGCCACCTCCATCGAACGAGCGGCTTCACGCAGCTGGTGACCCGTGAGGTCGGTCAGTGCCACGCGCAGGTGCGACGCCCCGATGTCCACCCCCAGGACGACCTTGCTCCCCGCCTTGAGGGCGATCCGCGAGGACGGCCGCCCACCCGTGGAGACGGCATCGTCGACGAAACCGACCAGGCCCAGCTCCATCAGGGATTCGATGCGGAGCGTCACCGTGGAGCGCGCGAGTCCCATCTGGCCGGCGAGCTCGGACCGGGTGCGGGGCCGTCCGTCCCGCAGGATCTGAAAGAGCTCGCTGGCTCCGGAGGAGCCGAGGCCGTTGAAGCTGCTTACGTCGCGCATCGACTTATTACAGCATGAAAACCGACGGAACACGGGTGGCACGGGATCGTGCGTGATCCACCCTTGGTTCGCCGCTCCACGGGGATCAGCTCGTCGCCGCTGCGTCTGTCCGGACCGCGTTCTTCAGGCGCCTGCGCGGCCCCTGCGAGGCGAAACGCTGCTGCAGGAGGACGGCGCCCACGAGGATGAGGGCCCGGGCCAGCGCCTGGATGGAGGTGTCGAGGTTGTTCTGGGTGAAGACGTTGATGAGGGTACTGAAGATCAGCACCCCGAGCACGGTGCCCATGATCGTGCCGCGGCCACCGACGAGTAGGGTCCCGCCGACGACGACGGCCGCGATGACGTCGAGTTCGACGAGGAGCCCGTGCGTGGAGGTACCGGCCGTGGTGCGGCCGAGGTACATGATGCCGCCGATACCCGCCGTGAACCCCGCGAGGACGTAGAGGTACACCAGGTGACGCCTCACCTTGATGCCGGCGAGCCGGGATGCCTCGAGGTTCCCGCCGATGGCGATGGTGCGCCGACCGAAGGTGGTGCGGTTCAGGAGGAACCAGCCGCCCGCGGCGACCACGGCGAAGATCCAGACCAGGATGGGGACGCCGAGCAGGTCGGCGCGTAGGACCTCGAGGAAGTCCCGGTTGCCGACCACCTGCGTCCGGCGGCCGGAGATGAGCTCCGCGAGACCACGTGCGCCGATGAGCATGGCCAGGGTGGCGATGAAGGCGACCACCTTGCCGTACGCGATCAGGACGCCGTTGACGAGTCCGGCAGCGGCGCCGACGGCGAGGGCGACGATCACCATGAGGAGCCATGAGGACTGTGCCGCCGCCATCTGCACGCTGGTGAGGCTCGCCACGACCGTCGTCAGGCCGATCACCGACCCGACGGACAGGTCGATCCCGCCCGCGGTGATGACGAAGGTCACGCCGATGCTCACCACCCCGATGATCGATGCGTACCGGAGGATCGTGAGCATGTTCTCGAGGTTCAGGAAGCGGTCCCCACTGGTGACCGCTCCCACCACGAGGAGCAGGGCGAGCGCGATGACCAGTCCGAGGTTGCGCCCTGCCGAACCCCGCACGAAGGCGTGCAGCGGATTGGTCCGCCCGGGGCGTCCGTGCTCCGGCGCATCGGGGTTCGGCTCGGCCACCTTCGTGTTCTGCTCGCTCACGCGGCACTTCCCTTCATGATGAGGTCGAGCACGCGGTGCTCGTCCAGGTCGCTGGCATTCGTCTGGGTGAGGACCCTGCCGTCATCGATGACGAGCACCGTGTCCGCGAGTCCCAGGACTTCTTCGATCTCGCTCGAGATGACGATGATGGCGGTACCGGCGTCGGCGAGCGCACGGATGAGCTCGTAGATCTCGGCCCTCGCTCCGACGTCGACGCCGCGCGTCGGTTCGTCGAGCAGGAGCACCGAGGTCCCGTGCACGAGCCACCGGCCCAGCAGGATCTTCTGCTGATTGCCGCCGGAGAGGGTCCGGGCCGGGCGGTCGGGATCGGCAGGACGGAGTTCCAGAGCCGCGATCTGCTCGCGAGCCGCCTGCCGCTCGGCCGCCTCGTCCAGATACCCGGCACGGGCGAACCGCCCGAAGGTGGACAGCGTGACGTTCTTGAACACGGGTTCGTCCAGGATGAGTCCCTGGCTCTTGCGCTCCTCCGGGGACAGGCCGATACCGGCGTCGACGGCCGAGGTGACGGAACCCGGGCGAAGGACCTTCCCCTGGACGGTGACCGTCCCCGAGGACGCCTTGCGCGCTCCGTAGATCGTCTCGATGATCTCCGAGCGCTTCGAGCCCACCAGGCCGGCGAGGCCCAGGACCTCACCGGCGCGCAGGGTGAAGCTCAGCCTGTCGAAGTGGCCGTCGAGCTCGAGGTCCTCCACCGCCAGCACGACCGGCGCGTCAGCAGCCGGGGGCCGCCGCTCGGGGAACACGTTCTCGATGTCCCGGCCGGTCATGAGCCGGATCAGCTCGGCTCTCGGGGTGTCCCGGACGTCGAGGCCCGTCGCGGTGCTCCGACCGTCCTTGATGACGGAGATGCGATCACCGATCTGCCTGATCTCCTCCAGCCTGTGGGAGATGTAGACCACGGCGATCCCCTGCGTGGTGAGCTCACGCACCACCCGGAACAGATTGGTGACCTCCCCCGAGTCGAGGATGGCGCTCGGCTCGTCCATGATGATGAGCTTCGTGTCCCGCGACAGCGCGCGAGCCAGGCTGACGATCTGCTTGTTGGCCGCCGACAGCGCTCCGACTTCCGTCGACGGCGACAGCCGACCATGACCGAGGCGGTCGAGCAGCGCCCGCGTCAGCGCGTGGGCCTTCCGGACGCGGAGCACTCCCCCGCTGGCCACCTCGTGCCCGAGGAAGATGTTCTCGGCGATCGACAGTCCGTCGACCACATCCAGTTCCTGGTACATCGTGGCGATCCCGAGGGCGAGTGCCGCGGTCGGACCGGGTAGGGAGATCGCCTCGCCCTCCCAGTAGATCTGCCCGCTGTCGGGCTGATGGACCCCGGACAGCGTCTTGATGAGCGTCGACTTGCCGGCACCGTTCTGGCCCATGACGCAGTGCACCTCTCCCCGTCGCACCTGCAGGTCCACGCCCTTGAGGGCCTGGACCCCGGCGAACTGCTTGGTGATCCCGCGGACTTCCAACAGGGGCAGGGAGTGATCGTCATCGAACATGTGACGAAGGTAACACATTATGTCGATTATCGGTGGAAAGGCGTCGATTCCTTCCATCCTTCTGTTACTGTGAGGCAAGTCATGCTGAGTTGCCCCACTCGGGCGAGGATCGCGGCTCTGCCAAGTTCATTACTCAAAGAGGAGAAACCATGCTTGCAGTTCCTGTGAACCGGAGAGTGCTCGTCACGACCGGGGCCTTCATCTCCATCGGCGCCCTCCTGACCGGATGCACCCCGGGTGACGACGCGACGAACACCCAGCCGACCAACGCCTCGGTCGAGGGGAACCAGGCCGAGGGGGACACCGTGGTCATCGGCTTCTCGGGGCCCGCGGCGGACCACGGATGGCTCGGTGCCATCAACGCGGCGGCGCTCGCCACCGCCGAGGAGTTCCCCGACATCGACCTGCGCGTGGCGGAGGGGACCAACGACGCCAATCTGCAGATCAGCCAGGTGGAACAGTTCATCAACGACGGCGTCGACGCCATCGTGCTGCTTCCGACCGACGGCGCGGCGCTGACACCCGTGGCCACCCAGGCCATGGAGGCGGGCATCCCCGTCATCAACGTCGACCGCGAGTTCTCCAGCTCGTTCGCCGCACGCGCCACGGTCCTGGGTGACAACTACGGGATGGGCGTCAGCGCCGGGACCTACATCTGCGAGAAACTCGGCGGGAACGAGGACGCGGTCGTCGCGGAGGTCGCCGGCATCGACTCCCTGCCGCTGACGCAGGACCGTAGTCAGGGCTTCGCCGATGCGCTCGAGTCCTGCGGACTGGACGTGGACAACCGGGTCGCCGCCGACTTCACGGTCCAGGGCGGCGAGGCGACGACGTCCCAGCTCCTCTCCGCAGCACCGAAGATCGACGCCATCTGGAACCACGACGACGACCAGGGGATCGGCGTCCTCGCCGCCATCGACAACGCCGGGCGGGACGAGTTCTTCATGGTCGGCGGAGCCGGATCAGCCAACGCCATGCGCGAGATCCAGTCCGGCGAGAGCGTGCTCGAAGCAACGGTGATCTACCCGTCCACCCAGGCAGCAGTCGGCATCCGCATGGCACGCCTGATCGCCCAGGACAAGGCCATGAGCGACCTGGTGGAAGTCGAGGTCCCCAAGCGCGTGGTCCTGAACGCCCCGGTGGTGACGAGCGACAACGTCGACCGCTACCTGCCCACCGCCTTCGAATCGTAGGGCCGGGGGATCGACGGTGTACCCCGGTCTTCACGGACCGGGGTGCACCGACCCCGCGCCGACCCACTGCGCCCGCCACGAGATAGAGGAACTATGCCCCACGACGTCGCGCCCCTGAAGATCGCCCTGATCGGGCACGGTTTCATGGGAGCCGCACATTCCCAGGGATGGCGGGTCGCACCGCGGTTCCACGACCTGCCCGTCCGGCCCGAGATGACGCTGCTCGTGGGCCGGAGTGCCGGGGCGGTGGATGCAGCAGCCGAGAAGTGGGGGTGGCAGGAGACCGCCACGGACTGGCGGGAGGCCATCGACCGTGACGACATCGATGTCATCGACATCGTCACGCCGGGTGGCTCCCACGCCGAGATCGCCATCGCGGCGCTCGCTGCAGGGAAGCACGTCCTGTGCGAGAAGCCCCTGGCCAACACCCTGGAGGAAGCCGAAGCGATGGCGGACGCCGCCGACCGCGCCGGCACCGATGTCTTCGCGATGGTCGGTTTCACCTACCGTCGGGTCCCGGCAGCGGCCTTCGCACGGGATCTCGTCCTCTCCGGCGCCATCGGCGACGTGCGCCAGGTCCGAGCCAGTTACCTGCAGGACTGGCTCGTCGATCCCGAGGCACCGCTCACGTGGCGCCTGAAGAAGGATCAGGCAGGATCAGGCGCACTCGGCGATCTGGGAGCGCACGCGGTCGACCTGGCACAGTTCATCACCGGCCAGAAGGTGACCGGGGTGAGCGGCCTGCTCAACACCTTCGTGCACGAGCGTCCGATCCCCCTCGACGCGATCGGGCTCGGGGGTACGCCCGGCCTGGATCGCGGGCAGGTCACCGTCGACGACCTCGCGCTGTTCACCGGCCGGTTCGACGGCGGAGCGGTGGGCTCCTTCGAGGCGACGCGGATGTCCACCGGGCGGAAGAACGCGCTGCGTCTGGAAGTGGCAGGCACCACGGGCGCAATCTCCTTCGACCTGGAGAGCATGAACTCGCTGGGATTCTACGACGCGACGGCACCGCAGACGCGGCAGGGATTCACCGAGATCATGGTGACGGAACCGGACCACCCCTACCTCTCCGCGTGGTGGCCTGCGGGCCACGCCCTCGGATACGAGCACGGCTTCGTCCACCAGGCGAAGGACTTCATCGAGGCCGTCTCGGAGAAACGACAGCCGACCCCCTCCTTCCCGGACGGTCTCCAGGTCCAGAAGGTCCTCGCCGGCGTGGAGCGCAGCGCCGCCAGCGACAGCATCTGGACCAGCATCATCTAGCGGCACAGCCCCCGACCACCCTTTTCCAAGGAGCCAGAATGTCCCGCAAATTCACCCTGTTCACCGGCCAGTGGGCCGATCTCCCCTTCGAGAAGGTCGCCGAACTGGCCGGCCAGTGGGGCTACGACGGACTCGAGATCGCCGTCTCGGGCGACCACCTCGACGCCTGGCGCTGGGACGACGACGCCTACATCCAGGACCGCCTCGACATCCTCGAGCGCAACGGCCTCAAGGTGTGGACCATCTCGAACCACCTGAAGGGCCAGGCCGTCTGCGACGACCCGATCGACTTCCGCCACCAGGCGATCGTCGGCCCGAAGGTGTGGGGCGACGGCGACCCGGAGGGCGTCCGGCAGCGCGCCGCCGAGGAGATGAAGCTGACCGCGAGACTCGCGAAGAAGCTCGGCGTGGACACCGTCGTGGGCTTCACCGGCTCCTCCATCTGGCAGTACGTCGCGATGTTCCCACCGGTTCCGGCGTCCACGATCGAGGCCGGGTACCAGGACTTCGCCGACCGCTGGAACCCCATCCTCGACGTCTTCGACGAGTGCGGTGTCCGCTTCGCCCACGAGGTCCACCCCTCGGAGATCGCCTACGACTACTGGTCCACGCAGCGCACCCTCGAGGCCATCGGCCACCGCCCTGCCTTCGGCCTCAACTGGGACCCCAGCCACTTCATGTGGCAGCAGATCGACCCGGTGGCGTTCATCTCCGACTTCAAGGACCGGATCTACCACGTGGACTGCAAGGACACGAAGATGCGCATGGGCGGTGGGCGCAACGGCATCATGTCCTCGCACCTGCCCTGGGGGGACCCGCGTCGCGGGTGGGACTTCGTCTCGACCGGCCGCGGCGACGTGCCCTGGGAGGACAGCTTCAGGGCGCTCACCGCGATCGGCTACACCGGCCCCATCTCGGTGGAGTGGGAGGACGCCGGCATGGACCGGCTGCAGGGCGCTCCCGAGGCGCTCGCCTTCCTCAAGCGCTTCGACTTCTCGCCGTCGGACACCTCGTTCGACGCGGCGTTCAGCCAGTAGTCCGGGGCGGAGCACGCCGGGTGCACCCGACCGGCTGCCGGACCCGCGGGAGCACCTGCGGGTCCGGCAGCTGGTGGGGCGGCCCGCCGGCCCCGCTCCGAGATTCCCCCCGATTTCGTAACCTTGTAGAAATGGAACGGGAGTAGCCTTGGGGCATGCGTGAAACCCAGGCTCAGATCATTGCGGAGATGGGCGTCCAGCCCACCATCGACCCGGCTGCAGAGGTGCGCCGCCGTGTCGGATTCCTGAAGGAGTACGTCCGGTCCACGGGCACCCGGGGCTTCGTCCTCGGCATCAGCGGTGGGCTCGACTCGACGCTCGCCGGCAGGCTCGCCCAGCTCGCCGTGGACGAATTGCGCTCCGAGGGAGCGGACGCCGACTTCATCGCCCTGCGCCTGCCCTACAACGTGCAGAAGGACGAGGAGGACGCGCAGGCCGCGCTCGCCTTCATCGGACCCCGCACCTCGAAGGTCTTCAACGTGGCCCCCGCCGTGGACGGGATCCAGCAGGAATACGCGGACGCCCTCGGGGAGCGGGTCACCGACTTCACCAAGGGCAACACCAAGGCCCGTGCCCGGATGGTGGCCCAGTACGCGATCGCGGGCCAGCACAACCTGCTGGTCATCGGTACGGACCACGGCGCGGAATCGGTGACGGGCTTCTTCACCAAGTTCGGTGACGGCGGGGCTGACATCCTGCCGCTGTTCGGCCTGAACAAGCGCCAGAACCGGGCACTGCTGCAGGAGCTCGGCGCACCCGCCGCCCTGTACAACAAGATCCCGACGGCGGACCTGCTCGACGACCTGCCGGGCCAGGCCGACGAGCACGAGCTCGGCCTGACGTACGAGCAGATCGACGACTACCTCGAGGGTCGCGACGTGGACCCCGACGCAGCGAAGGCCATCGAGCACCGCTACTACATCACGCGGCACAAGCGGACGGTACCCGTGACCGTCTTCGACTCCTGGTGGCGGGAGTAAACAGCGCCGTTGGTAACGTAGGGACCGTGAAGATCGCCACCTGGAACGTCAACTCCCTCCGTGCCCGCGCCGACCGCGTCGAAGCCTGGCTCAACCGGTCCGACGTCGACGTCGTCGCGCTGCAGGAGACGAAGTGCAAGGACGACAACTTCCCCTGGGACCTGTTCGAGAACAGCGGGTTTGAGGTGGCGCACTTCGGTCTGAGCCAGTGGAACGGCGTCGCCATCGCCTCCCGGGTTGGCCTCGACGACGTCGAACGCACCTTCCCCGACCAGCCCACCTTCGGCAAGCCGGGCACCGAAGCCGTGCAGGAGGCCCGCGCCATCGCGGCGACCTGTGGCGGTGTCCGCGTGTGGAGCCTGTACGTCCCGAACGGGCGTGCCCTCGACGACCCGCACATGCCCTACAAGATCGACTGGCTGGACACCCTCCGCGGCCACGCAGCCCAGTGGATCACCGAGGACCCGGAGGCGCAGATCGCGCTCATGGGTGACTGGAACATCGCCCCGCAGGACGAGGACGTGTGGGACATCGACCTCTTCGTCGACGGCGGCTACACCCACGTGAGCCCGGCCGAGCGCGCCGCCTTCCAGGCCTTCCTGGACACGGGCTTCGCCGACCTCGCCCGTCCGTTCACCCCCGGCCCGGGCCTCTACACCTACTGGGACTACAAGCAGCTGCGGTTCCCCAAGAAGGAGGGCATGCGCATCGACTTCGTGCTCGGCTCCCCCGCCCTCGCGAAACGCGCCACCCATGCCTTCGTGGACCGTGAGGAACGCAAGGGCAAGGGCGCCTCGGACCACGCCCCCGTCATCGTGGAACTCAGCGGGCCGTGAGCCGCGGGGGCGCCCGCGCCCGGCCCTTCCCGTACGTCTCCTACCTCCGCGTCTACGAGCCCCTCGACGCCTTCTCCGACGCACAGCAGCTCGTGATCCTGGAGCAGCGGTCCCGTGAGCGCGGGCTGACGGAGTCGATGGAGCAGGAGCAGTCGCTGCGCCGGGTGATGCGCCCGGTCTCCGATCCGTTCCCCCACCACGAGCCCGAGCTCGTCAGGGTGACGCACTTCCCCGGCCTCAACGGCGCGACGGCTCCCTACTACTGCCCCAACCAGCTGGCCGTCCGCACCACCCTGGCCGCCGAGTCGCTCGACCAGAGCCTGCGCGGTCCGTTGATCGATGTGCTCGTCCCCGAGGTGGCACGCGAGGCCCATCAGGCCCGGCTCGATCCCGACACGTTCGCCGACTCCGTCGCCAAGCTGCACACGCGGTCGGCCACGTGGGGCGTACCGTTCGCCTGGTTCGCCCTGATGCACGAGGACGACCTCACGGAGGTCGTCGAGGACGACGGCCGCGTCACCACCGTCCGCGTCACGGCGAGGATCGGCGACTGCATCGACCGCGGACGCCGTTCGGTCGCCCAGCTCGCGATCGGCGCCCCGGAGATGGACCTCCTCGACGAACTCACGGAGATCGTCGAGTGGCTCGAGGTGTTCCGCCGTGATGCGGTGGTCGAGGTGGACTACGGTCCCGTCGCCGACCGCGTCTTCCCCGACGACTCGCCGATGGACGTGCGCCTCGGCATCGAGAGCCTCGCCGAGGCCGACATGATGGGCGCCGCGGCGTCCTACCGGCGGCTCGCCTCACGCTGGATCCCCATCCGGCAGCTCGCCCGCTCCTCCTGAGCCTGCCGTCGCCGCCCCGCTCGACCGAACCGCCGGAAGCTGCCCGGTGTCCGCTCCTTGTGCACGGGCGCGCCGGTGCCCTCCCGGATCGGCACGACGGCGGCGGATCAGGCCCTGACCGGACCCGTCGTCCAGCGCTCGACGAGGGTGTGCGGCCGCGACGGCGGGTAGTCTGCCGGCTGGTTGCGCAGCAGCTCGCCGAGCAGGAGGTCCGCGGCGAAGGCACCCTGGTCCTCGGGGTCCTGGCGGATGGTGGTCAGGCCCATCGGCTCCGCGAACTCGTGGTCGTCGATGCCGATCACGGACAGCTCTCCCGGTACGTCGATGCCCAGTTCCGCCGCGGCCTTCAGCACACCGAAGGCCATCTCGTCCGACGAGCAGAACACCGCCGTCGGCCGGTCCTCCGGGTCCTCGAGGAGCGTGAGTGCGGACGTCCGCGACGTCGCGAACCGGAAGTCGCCGAACGCGGACCACTCCTCCCGCACACCCAGACCGTGCGCGGCCATCGTGTCCTGGAACGCCTGCTCGCGGATGCGCGGCACCTCGAAGTCGATGTCGAAGGACCCTCCGCCGCGCATGTGGGCGATCCTCGTGTGGCCGAGGGAGATGAGGTGCTCGACGGCGTCGCGTGCCGCCGCGGCGTCGTCGATACCCACGTGCCGGACCCCCTCCACGGCCCCGCCGACCACGATGCTGGGGTACTCCAGCTGCTGCACGGCCTTCCGCTCCTCCTCCGTCAGGTGCATGCACATGACCAGCAGGGCATCGATGCGCTTGCGGAGGATGGAGCGGTGGAACACCAGGTCACGGTTCACCCCGGCCCCGCCGAGGCTGAAGACGATCAGGTCGTAGCCGGCGGCGCGCAGTTGCCGGTCCACGCCCTCGAGGACGGCGGAGAAGTACCAGCGATCGATCACCGGGACCAGGACGCCCAGGGCCATGGTGCGCCCGGAAGCCAGCCCGGAGGCGGCCGACGACGGCACGTACCCGAGCTCCTTCGCCGTCGAGGTGACCCGCGCACGGGTCTCCTCCGCCACGCCGGGGAGACCCCGGAGGGCCCGGGAGACGGTGGCCGTGGACACCCCGAGGGAGGCTGCGACGTCGTCGATGCTCGTCACGGTCAGCCCTTCAGGCCGCCAGCCAGCAGCCCTCGGACGAAGTACCGCTGCAGTCCGAAGAAGACGGCGAGGGGCACGATGATCGAGACGAAGGCACCGGCGGTGAGGCGCTGCCACTCGCCGCCGCGCGACCCCTGGAGTTCCGCGAGCCGCTGGGTGATCGGGGCGACGTCGGCCCCGCCGCCCGAGAAGACGAGGGCCACCAGGAGGTCGTTCCACAGCCACAGGAACTGGAAGATGCCGAACGACGCGAGCGCCGGCGTCGCCAGCGGGACGATGATGCGCCAGAAGATGGTGCTGTGTCCGGCGCCGTCCACCCGTGCCGCCTCGATGACCTCACCGGGGATCTCGGCGATGAAGTTGTGCAGCAGGAAGATGGCCAGGGGCAGCCCGAAGATGGTGTGGGCCACCCAGAGCTGGGCATAGGTGCCGCTCGGCAGGAGCTGGAAGTCGCCGAACTTGAGGACCTGCGTGAACAGCTGCAGGAGCGGGATCAGGGCCATCTGGAGGGGGACGATCTGCAGGGCGAAGACGAAGATGAACAGGCTGTCCTTGCCCTTGAAGCGCCCCCACGCGAACATGTAGGCCGCCATGGCCCCGAGGACCAGCGTGAAGATGGTCCCGGGGATCACGATCGCGAGCGAGTTCACGAAGTAGGACAGCAGGTTCGGGGACTGGCTGCCGCCCGGGCTGAGGACGTCGGCGTAGTTCTCGAGGGTGAACTGGCGGTCCGTGATGACGTTCCACCAGCCGTTGCCCTTGATGTTGTCCTCCGGGCGGAAGGACGAGATCAGCAGGCCGAAGGTCGGGATGGTCCAGATGACGGCGATGATGACGGCAGCGGCCGTCGCGGTCCGCGAGGTGAGGCGCTGCTTCACCCGGCGCTGCATGGTGGGGCGGCCCTGCGTGGCGTCGTCGGCGACGTCCGGCAGGAGGTTCTTCTTGTTCTCCAGGGGAACGGTGCTCATCGGATTTCCTTCTGCTTGCGGAGCAGCCGGGCGTTGTAGACGACCACGGGCAGCACCATCAGGAACAGGACCAGGGCGAGTGCGGCACCCCGGCCGGGTTCACCCGCCCTGAACGCCTGGGTGTACATCTCATTGGCCACGACGGAGGTCTCGTACTGGCCGGCAGTCATCGTCCGGACGATGTCGAAGACCTTCAGCGTGCCGATCGTGATGGTGGTGACCACGACGATGAGTGAACCGCGGATCGTCGGGATGGTGACGTTCCGGAACTGCTGCCATGCACTGGCGCCGTCGAGTCTCGCCGCCTCGACGATCTCGGTCGGGATGCCCTTGATGGCCGCGGAGAGCACCACCATGGCGAATCCGGTCTGGATCCAGATCATGACGGCGATGAGGAAGAGGGTGTTCTCGGGTGCGTCGAGCAGGAACTGCTTCGGTTCCTGTCCCAGCCACACGAGGATCTGGTTGAACAGTCCGATCTGGTCCTGCTCCGGGCCCTTGTAGGCGTAGACGAAGCGCCAGATGACGCCTGCGCCGACGAAGGAGATGGCCATGGGCATGAACACCAGGGCCTTCAGCGCCTTCTCGCCGCGGGCCCGGTCGATGAACACCGCGTAGGCCAGACCGATCGACGAGGCCAGCAGCGGCACGAGGACCACCCAGATGACGGTGTTCCTGAGGGTGACGAGCGCCTCCGGCTGGGTGAACATCCAGACGAAGTTGTCCAGTCCCACGAACTCGCCGTTGCGATCCGTCAGGGAGAGGTACGAGGTCTGGAGGGCAGGGTAGACGAGGCCTACCGCCAGCAGGACGAGTGCCGGAGCCAGGAACCCGGCGATCTGCACCTTCTCGCGGCCCGATTTGGGGGCACGATCGACGAGCAGCATGATCAGTCCGATGATGGCTGCGAAGACGGCGAGCCCCACCACCACCTGTAGCCCTTTTTCTGCAATATCTTCCACAGCACAGCCTCCTTGGTGCGCATGACGTGATGGGGGGAGGGCCGGCAGCACGGGGTACACCGCGGCGAGCGTGGTGTACCCCGTGCCGTCGACGACGTCCGGCGCCGACCCGCGGGCCGGCACCGGACGTCAGTGCATCAGGAGCTGGGCCAGCTGTCCTCGACGGACTGCGTGACTTCCTCGGTGGAGGAGCCGTTGATCCAGTTGACGATGCCGCTCCAGAAGGAGTTCGCGCCCACGGCGCCGGGCATCAGGTCGGAGCCGTCGAAGCGGAAGACCGTCTCGGGGTCCTGCAGCAGCTCGATCGACTGGCGGTCGAGGTCCGACTGCGCGTTCGCGGGGTCGAGTCCCTTGTTCGCACTGATCGCACCGCCCTGCGAGACGCGGGCGTTGGCGAACTCGGCGCTCGCGAGGTACGTCTGCAGCGCCTGCACCTCGGGACGATCGGCGTAGGCGCCGATGAGCTCGCCTCCGCCGGTGATCGCGGTGCCCTGCGAGGCATCGATCGGCGGGGTCATGAAGGCCCAGACATCGCCGTCCTCCGCCACGTTGGTGCCCTCCGGCCAGTTGGCTGCCTGGAAGGACGCCTGGTGGTGCATGGCGCACTGGCCGTCGAGAACCGGCTGCCCGGCTTCGGCGAACGGCGTGGAAAGGATGGACCGGACGTCGCCGAAGCCGCCGTTGACGTTGCTGTCGTCCTTCAGGATCTCGCCGACCCGGTCGAAGGACGCGACGATCTGGGGATCGTTGAAGGGGATCTCGTGCGTGACCCACTGGTCGTAGACCTCCGGGCCGTGCTCGCGGAGTACCGCGTCCTCGACCCAGTCGGTGCCCGGCCAACCGGTGGCCTCACCGGACTCGAAACCTGCACACCAGGGCTTGACGTCGCCGCCCTCGCCCGCGATCTGCTCCGTCAGCTCGGTCATCTCGTCCCACGTGGTGGGGACCTCCCAGCCGTTCTCCTCGAAGGTGGCCGGGACGTACCAGACGTAGCCCTTGACGTTGGCGAGCATGGGAGCGGCGTAGAACGTGCCGTCCACGGTGCCGTACTTCTTCCAGTCCTCCGACCAGTTCTCGTCCACGAGATCCGAGACGGCCTGGGGGGCGGCGACGAGGTTGGAGGCCTGGTCGGCCAGCAGGCCGGGCTGCGGGAAGATCGCCAGGTCCGGAGCGGTGCCGCCCTGGGCGCGGACGCCGATCTGCGTCTCGAACTCCTTGGACCCCTCGTAGGCCACCTCGATGCCGGTGCACTCGGCGAAGTCCGCCCAGGAGTTCTCGAGCAGTTCGGCCTCGAGGTCGACGATGGTCGAGTAGACGCTGACCTCGGCGCCGTCGAACGTTCCGTACGTCTCGTAGTCGGCGCAGTCCGCATCACCGGAGCCGGCGCTGTCGGAGCCTCCTGATCCGCAGCCTGCGAGAGCGAGGAGGGAAACACTGAGTGCCGCGACGGGCACCATCAACTTGCGTGAGCGAAGTATCGCCATGGAACAGACTCCTTTGTCCTGCGGACCGCGAGGGTGCCTCGGCAACCTGGTTGCCCGCCTCGACTGCGCCGCCTCACTGATGTGTACCTGAACAGTAAGCGCTTACATGAGCACTCACAAGGGGCTCGGGCGGGTCCGGGCATTCGATACCGAAACGTGACGCGCGTCGCACCCCCTGCGCATCCGGCGGGAGATCCCGGACATCGCCGCGCATGGGCGCAGCAGAGCTAGTCGACGCGCTCGGTGCGCATGAACCGTGCGCGGGCCCCCGAGGTGATGCTGATGAGCACCGGCGTGCGGTACCCCGTGACGGCGTCCAGCGCCTCGACCAGGCGGGAGACCTCCTCGGCGACCGCATAGGGAGGGACGCCCTTCCTCGGGAACACCCTGACCCTCAGGCCCGCAACACCGCGGATCTCCCAGGTGCTCACGGACGCACCGGCGAGGTCCGACCGCTCCAGCAGCGCGGCCTTCAGCACCTGCTCCGCGGCGGCGGCGGTGATGGTCACCGTCCCGGGCACGCCCCCGTCGTCGTCGCCCTGCCGGGCGGGCGCCGTGCGCCCGAGACGGCCGCCCACGGAGGCGAACAGGCCCGTGCGCCCCCGGCCCTGCGCGGCGATCCACAGGACGAGCAGGACGATCGCGAGAACGAGCACGGCGGCCAGGGCGATCCACAGCCAGGTGTCGGCCTGTCCTTCGAGCGTCGTCCCGGTCCGGACGGAGTCGATGCGGTCCCCGATCCGCGGCGCCGTCCGGTTCCACCACGGAGCGACGCCGGGCACCACCAGGAGCGCGAGCCCGAAGGCGCCGACCGCGAGGGCGATGAGCCCGACGACGGCGAGGAGGAGTCGGTTGAGCAGGCGCGGAGTGGTGTTCACTGACCGATCACCCCCGTGTCGGCCACGACGACGGAGATCCGCGGTGCGGGTTCCACACCGGAGCGTCGCAGGTCGTCGGCCACCGCGGCGCGGACCGCGTCGGCGTCGACGGGCATCCCGGACGTGGGACGGATCTGCACGGTGACGGACGACCGCCCCACCGTCACGAGGACCTGCTCGGGAGCCACGCCGGCTGCCGCCCTGGCGCGGCGGGCGAGGGAGGACGCCACGACCTCGGCGTCGACCACGACGGCGGCACGCCCGTTCGGGATGGTGTAGCGGGCACGGCGCCCCGGCAGCAGGGCGAGCAGGAGGAGCAGGAGACCGAGCACGAGCAGCAGGAAGGAGCCCGCACCGAGGAGCGACGCCGGGACACCGGCCGGGACAGCCCCGACCCACGCGGCAGCGGCGTCGAGGTCCACGAGGAACGGGCGGTCCCCCACCGCCTGCAGCACCGCCTCGAACAGCAGCACGAGGCACACCAGCACCAGGACCACCGCCGTCACCACGGAGGGCACGGCGCGGGAGGAGTGCATCTCGCGCCGGACGAGGCGTGCGGTCCCGGCGGCCGTGGACCGGTCGAGCGGATCATCGGTCACAGGACCCTCGCCCCCCGGGTGACGGTGCTGCCGATGATGCGGATGTCGACGCGGCTGAGCCGTGCGCCGGTCAGGTGCTGGACGCGGTCGAGGATCTGCCCGCGAGCGGCATCGGCCCGCGACCACAGGGGTCCGCCGAAGGAGTCGACGACGGACGGATCCTCGGCCACCCGGGTGAGCGCCGGTACCGGTAGGGGCAGGGCGAGCTGGAGGGCCAGGAGGCCGGCGTCATCCGTGAAGGACGCCTTCACCTGTGTGGGTGCGACGCCGAGCACCTCGGCGGTCGCGGCGCGCGCGGTGCTGGTGAGGGCCTGCGTGGTGATGCGGTTGTGGCCCTCGCGGGGGCGGGCATCAGGACGTGCACCCTCGGCGTCCCGCGGACCTGCGGCGTCCACGGGGCCGACGCTCGGGGGCCGGACGGGCGCGCCTGCCGGAGGTACCTCTCCGGTCACGAGGACGAGCGACGGCCGGCCAGGGCGTCAAGGACGCCACGGAGATCGAGCTTCCCCTCGGCGATCCGCCCCAGGACGGCGCCGCAGAGCATGAGGACGAGGGTGAGGAGGAAGCCCCAGAACCCGAAGATGAGCGCCGCGAAGGCGAGGACGGCGCCGGCGGCGATGCCGATGGTGGTGGGTGTCAGCATCGCGTCACTCGCCCGCCTGCTCGAGCTGGGTGGCGCCCGTCGGGCGGACGCGTCCGGCCGACCCGGGCTCGATCCGCCTGGTCCCGGCGGTCCCCGACACCATGGCCCTCGACTCGGCCCTCGACTCGGTCCTCGACTCGGTCCTCGACTCCGCGGGTGGGGGCAGATGCACGTCGAGCACCTCGATGTTGACCTCGATCACCTCGAGTCCCACCAGGTCCGTGAGGGCGTCGTAGACCGCGGCGCGCACCGCGTCGGCAAGTGCGTTGAGGGCGAACCCGTAGTCGGCGACGAGGCTGATGTCCACGGCCAGCTGCGTCTGTCCGATCTCCACCTTCACGCCGTGCGAGAGGTCGTTCGCGCCGACGGCGTCGCGGATGGCACCGAGCGCCCGTCCCGTCCCCGGACCCAGGGCGTACACTCCCGGAACCGCGCGGGCGGCGATCGCCGCGATCTTCACGGCGGCCGGATCCCCGATCACGGTCCTGCCGGCTGGCGCGTCCTGCAGGACGGGCAGTGGCTGCCCCATGGGTTGCTCGGTCATCGACGTCCCTTTCGCTCGTGCCCCAGCCTAAGCCACGGGGCGTGCAGCCCGCGGGACGCGAGCGCGTCGTCGTCGCACGTCAGCGCGTTGCGGCGCCGGGATCGGACGGGACGGACCGGGGACGGTGTCAGGAACGGTCGCAGTGCCGGCCGAGCCAGTCCTGCACGGGCGTCATCGCCCGGCGGAACGCCTTCTCGTCGAAGGTGCCCGAGCCCTCGGGCGGCGCCTCGACCGAGGTGGCCAGCCGCGTGAAGTCGTCGTGGAGTTCGGCGGGCACCTTGTCACGGAGGACGAGGAGCTGCTCCTCGAGGGTCTCGAGGTCCTCCGCGTCGGTCGAGGACCGCAGGCTCAGGGGTGCGAGCATCGCCGTCGTCATCCCGCCGGCCACGATCACGCAGTGGGGCGAGGGATCGGTGGCCGCGGAACCGGTGGCCCCGCCGGCATCGGGCGAGGGGGCACCCGACGCCGGCCCCTCACCCGGAGCCGGCTCGGCGTACGGGCCGGCGGGCATGGTGAGCGTGGTGCCGGTCGGCGAAGGATCACCCTGACTGCATCCGGCCAGGGCCAGCGCGAGGGCGCAGAGTCCGACGACGGACGGCGGGATTCTCACAGGCGCCCTTTCGTCTCGGTACGGTGCCGGGGGTTCAACGCGTGAAGCCTCGACAATGATCCCAGGTGGTTCCCCCGGGCAATCGATGGATCGCGCCGTTCGGACGGAGACCCGCCGGACGCGCAGCCGTCCCGGTGATGGTACGGTGCGAACCCCCGGTTTGGCTGGGAGGAGGGAGGGCCCCGCCGCATCGCGACGGAGCCCTCCTGCGGTGACCGCGCCTGCGGACCGTTCCGGGTCAGCGCTTCCCGCCCTGCGCGCGGGTGGGCAGCACCTTCTCCTTCACGACGCCGCTGACGTTGCCTGCGGCGTCGATGGCCCGGACGTACACGGTGGCCGCCCGGTCACCGATCGCTATCGGACCCTCGTACTCGGTGAAGGAGCCGTTGTTGCGGTTCACCGAGTACTCGATCCGGGAGATACCGGTTTCGTCGTCGGCATCGACCACCACGGTGCGGGTCGCGGGATCGAGGGCTGCGGAGACGGTCGGTGCCGTGGTGTCGGCGCCGAGCACCTCGCGGACGTGGTCGGAGTGGAGGCCGAAGGAGTCGGCGATCCGGGGCACCCAGCAGTCGTCGTTGTGCCGGCCCTCGGGGTAGACGGCGGAGGCGTGGTCGATCCCCTTCGCGTCGAGCAGCGTGTCCAGTGACCGCACCGCGTTGTCGAACCGGTAGTCGTCCTCCTCGCATGCGTCGTAGAAGAACGCGTAGCGCGAGAGCTGCTCGGTGGTGCGGGCGGCGACGTCGGCCAGCGGCGAGGCGGACTGCCCTGCCGGTCCGCCGGGCGAGGTGACGCCGACGACGGCGGGCGCCAGGCTCAGCGCGCCCATGTGGGAGGCGAGGGACGAGAACAGCTCGGGGTGCGCCAGCCCGATCGAGTAGGCGCCGAAGCCACCCATCGAGACGCCGGAGAGACCGCGGAACTCACGGTCCGCGAGGGTGCGGTACTCGGCGTCGACCTGAGGGATCAACTCGTCGACGAACATGCTGCGCCAGGGCGTTCCGCCCTGGTTGTCCACGTACCACAGCGATTCGCCGTCGGGCATGATGACGATCGACTCCTCGAGGCCACCGGTGGTGTAGAGCTCGTCGAGCCTCGCGCCGAAGTCGCGGGGCTCCCACTCGCGGCTGCCGCCGTTGACGCCGTGCAGGAGGTACACCACCGGGTACTCGCGGTTCGGGTTCTCCAGGTACGACGGCGGCAGGTAGGTCACGTACTCCCGGCGCGCGTCCTCGAGCCCCGACTCGACGAAGTCGCGGAAGAAGCGGGACTGGTTGCCGCTCTCGGTGCGCGTCGCAGCGTCGAGGGTGAGGAACTCCTGGGTCCGCGGCTGGAACGCGAAGGGAACCCCGTCCCGCGTACCGGAGATGGTGCGGTTCGTGTCGACGAGCAGGCGGCCGTCGTCGGACCGGATGATCTCCACGCCGCCGTCGTCGACCGTCAGGGTGCCGGACTCCGCGAGCCAGCCGCGGATCTCGCGCTCGCGCCGCTCACGGTCGCGCCCGTCGTGGAAGTAGCCGTCGGAGAGGGTGGCGAGGTAGGCCTCGGCATCGCCCGCCGCGAGGGCCGCGGCCTGGCGTCCGAGGAGGCCCGTGACCCATGCCGTGGTGGCCGCATCGGCCGGCGAGCCGCTGATCCCGTACACCTGCTCACGGAGCGCGTCCTTCGAGAAGAGGCCCACGGGACCCTGGTACCAGCCGCCGCCACCGGACATGTCGTAGAGCCGGACGGCCAGCGTGTTGGTCCCACCGAAGACGGGCGCCTCGGCCGGGACCGGGTACAGGCGCTGCTCGAACCACTGGCTCTGAGCGTTCGGCGGCATGGAGCCGGAGCCGCCGATCTTCACCCCGTTGAGGAACGCCTCGTCGACGTCATCGAGGAACCCGAGGGACGCCACGAGGTTCTGACCCTCGGCACCGGCCGGGAGCTCGAAGGTGAGGCGGTACCAGCCGAAGCCGTCGTAGTCCGCGAACTGCGGCGCCCCGTCCGTCTGCGGGACCTGCAGATCGGTCCACGCGGAATCGTCGAAACCGGGCGCGGCGAAGGCCGGATCATCGCCCGTGGCGAACTTCCAGGTACCCGAGAGGTCGAGGTCCACCGCGGCGGCGGCTGACGGAGCCTCGGCGGAGGTGCCGGCGGCCGGGCCGGGTGCGGCGGAGGCCGGCAGGGCCGGCGAGAGGGCGACGGCGGCGATCGCGAGGGAGGCGACCAGCCGTCGGGTGAACGTGGGGAGGTGCTGCTGCGCCATGCGCGTGCTCCAACTTCGTTGTTGAACAGGGACATCCCGAACTTACTGGAACGTTCACAGAATGCGAGCAGTCGATGTCCCTCCGCCTCGATGGCGCAGCCTGGCGACGTCGATCGCGGCTATCGGAGGACGTGATGCCGGTGTCGCGAAGAGGCGGGGGCAGGCCCGCATCGGATGGCTGGATCGGGGCAAAAGAAAAACCCCCGGGTATCCGGGGGTTTTCAGCGGTGGCTCCGACCGGCGTCGATCCGGTGACCTTTCGATTTTCAGTCGAACGCTCTACCAACTGAGCTACAGAGCCTTGCGACCATCTTCGCGATGATCACCGTATCCAGCCTGGCCGAACTCCCCGAAGGGATCCAGCCGCCTGAGCGACCCTGACGGGACTTGAACCCGCGACCTCCGCCGTGACAGGGCGGCGCGCTAACCAACTGCGCTACAGGGCCTTGCTAACTTCACTTGCCGATTTGCAAGAGTTCCAGCCTACCAGCACTTTTCGCTCCGGTTGACCGCCCGCGAGGGCTGCTCATGCGTACCCCCAACGGGATTCGAACCCGTGTCGCCGCCGTGAAAGGGCGGTGTCCTAGGCCACTAGACGATGGGGGCCAGAACCACAGTTCGGGTTCCTGCGACCTTCCGGAACACCATGCATTTCCGGCGGATCATTCCCTGTCGTGGACCTATAAAACTATAGGGGCACCGTCCCGATTCCACAAAATCACCACCCGGCACCCGGGACCGGGCCGGTCACCGGCATCAGCGCCGTGTCGGTACGATCGGGGCGTGCCGTTCGAGATCACCCGCCAGGAGTTCGAGGAAGCCGTCGACGACGCGATCGATCGCATTCCCGACGACCTCGCCCAAGCCATGGACAACGTGGCGATCTTCGTCGTGGAGGAGTACGAGCCCGGCCCCGGCGAACCGCCGGACACCGAACTGCTGGGCCTCTACGAGGGTACGCCGCTCACCGAGCGCGATGGCTGGTGGGAGGCCGGCTCCCTGCCGGACCGGATCAGCATCTTCCGTCAGCCACTCATGCGCCTGTGCGAATCGCGCGAGGAACTGGTCGAGGAGATCCTCGTGACCGTCGTGCACGAGATAGCGCACCACTTCGGCATCGACGACGCCCGGTTGCACGAACTCGGGTGGGGCTGACGCGACACGCTGTCGGGATCCGCCTAAATGACACGGATGTTGTTTACGATACTGATGTGACGTCTGTTGCCAAAGTGACTGAAGGCGTCCTATCGTCGTGACTGTTATGTGATCCACCACCATCGGGCGTGACGAAAGAGCGGCAGAACGTGCAGTCATCGAGCAGTACGAGCCACTCCCTCCGCCGCAGCATCGCAGCTCTCGCTGCCGCCGTCCTGCTCGGTGGAGCGGCCATCTCCCCCGCATATGCCGCTCCCCCGATCGCCACACCGCGGGCTACGGACATCCCCTCGGTCGAGGAGATCGCCCGCGCCCAGGACGACGCCGCAGCGACAGCGGGCCTGGTGGAGGACATCGAGGACGTCATCGCCGCGGCCGGCACCCAGCTCCAGGAGGCGCAGCTCTCGGCGTTCCAGGTGCAGAACGCCTACACCACGGCCCTCGCCGTCCTCGAGGAACGGCGCACAGCAGCGGACCTGGCGGAACAGCGCGCAGAGGAGGCGGCCAGCCGGCACGCAGCCGCCTCCGACCAGGTGGGCAGGCTGGCCGGTGACCTGTATCGCTCGGGCGGGATGAACCCGGGGATCGAGAGTGTGCTCGACGGCAGCGATCCGGACGAGGTCATGTACCGGGCATCCACCCTCTACGGGCTCTCGAGCAACAGCACGCGCACCCTCGACGACGCAGCGGCCGCCACCGAGGCGTGGACGTCCCTGACGGAGGACGCGGCGGCAGCGCGCCAGGCCGCGCAGGACGCCGCCGACGACGCGGAGACCGCAGGGAAGGAAGCCCGGAGCGCGGCCGACGACGCCCAGCGCCTCGTCGTCGAGAAGGCGACGGAGCGGGCTACCCTCGTCGGACAGCTCGCCACCCTGCGCAACACGACGGCGGAGCTGGAGGACAGGCGGATCGCGGGTCTCGAGCAGGTCCGGCGCGAGCGGGATCTCGCCCGTACCATCGCCGCATCGGCGGCTGCAGCGGCAGCGGCTGTCACGGGACCTGCGTCCGCGCCGGTCACGACGCCGCCCCTGCGCGACCCGGCACCGATCGACTCGGCTGGACCGCCGATCGCAACCGCCCCCGACGCACCCGCGCCCGCCCCCTCCGAGGTTCCTGCACCGGCGCCCGAGCGCCCCGCGACTGCCGCCCCTGCTCCCCCGGCTCCGGTCCGCCCTGCCCCGGCTCCCCCCACGGCCCCTGCGCCTCCTGTCCCCGGGCCGCCGGCCCCCGTGCAGCCCGCACCCGCACCTCCCGCTCCCGTGCGGCCCGCACCCGCACCGCCGGCTCCTGCACCGGCACCTCCCGCACCGGCTCCGGTACCGGCTCCGATGCCGCCGTCGCCACCCTCGAGCAGCGGTGCCGGTGCCGTCGCCGTGAGCTATGCCCTGTCGAAGAGGGGCGCGCCGTACTTCTACTCCTGGGGAGGCAACGGGCCGCTGGGGTACGACTGCTCGGGACTCACGCAGCAGGCCTTCGCCTCCGCCGGCGTATCGCTGCCGAGGACCGCCGCTCAGCAGTACTTCGCCGTGCAGCACGTCCCGCTGTCGCAGATGCAACCGGGTGACCTCGTGTTCTGGGGCGAGGGCGCCGCGATCTGGCACGTCGCCATCTACATCGGCGACGGCACGGTGGTCAACGCGCTGAACCCGGACCAGGGCATCCTGACCACCCGGCTGGCGGACATGGCCGGCATGGGTGCGCTGAACCCCTCGGCCGGGCGCGTCTGATCACCGGCCTCCACGCGACAGCGGTCGGACGTCCGGCCACGGCGGTTCCAGCCGGAGCGCTCGGCGACGAAGGCCCACCGGATCGCCCAGCCACAGAGTCCCGGCAAGAGCGGCCCAGCCACAGCGGTCCACCGGATCGCCCAGCCACAGAGCCCCGGCGAGAGCAGCCCAGCCACAGCGGTCGACCGGATCGCCCGCCACAGAGTCCCGGCAAGAGCGGCCCGGCACAGCACCGAGCTGCAGGGTCCCGGCGACACTGTTCGAGGGTCCCGGCGACGCGGCCCGCGCAGCGCCGTCCGCGCTAGCGCGCCGGCGCGACCATCGGGCCGAAGGAGCTGCGGTCCTCGAGCCGCGGATCAGCCTTGTCCGGCACCACGAGGACGGGGCCGCGGGCGTGGTGCAGGACTCCCTGGCTGGTCGACCCCATGAGCATGCTGGCGAAGCCACCACGGCCCCGCGTGCCCACCACGAGGAGCTCCGCCGTCGCCGATGCGGCGATCAGGACCTCCGCGGGCGGCCCGTCCACCAGGTCCACCCTGATGTCGACGTCCGGGTAGTGGCTCTGCAGCCAGTCACGACCGGCGGCGAGCTGGAGGGCGAGGTCCGCGTGCAGGGCCTCCCGGTCCACGGGGGCCGGCACCCAGGCCAACGACCCGTTGAACGGCGCGACGGAACAGATGACACGCAGGGCGAGTCCGCGTGACCGGGCCTCCTCCGCTGCGGCGAGGGACGCCATGCGTGCCTGCTCCGACCCGTCGACGCCGACCACCACGACCGGTTCGACGGCGAGGGCGGGCCTGTCCCGGTCGCGCCCCTGCTTCCTTCCGAGCTCCGGGTGCCCCAGGCGCGCGCCGGTGCAGACGGGGATGACCGCCGTCGGGCACTTGGCATGTGCGGGGAGGGCGCTGCTGACGGAACCGAGCAGACGGCCGACGAACCCGCCGCGACCCCGCGAGCCCACCACCATGAGTTCTGCCTGCTCCGAGAGGTCGAGGAGCACCCCGGCGGCATCACCCGTCTCGATGCGGGGATGGACATCGACCCGCAGACCGGACAGGTGCGTCAGCGACTCCTGCAGGACGGACTGTGCGCTCTCCCGGATGACCTCGTCGTCCACGGTGGCGTAGCCGGCGTCCATGCTGGACGCCGCGAAGACCGGGACGGTATAGGCGGTCACGACATAGAGCGGCGCCTTCCGTCGCTCGGCCTCCTGGGCGGCCCAGAGCAGGGCGCACGTGCTCTGGTCCGAGCCGTCCACACCGACGACGATCCCGTGCTGCGCCAGCTCCTCCGACGAACCCTCTGTGTGCTCGCTGCCCACGGCAGGCCTCCCTCGGTCGCGTGTCCCGGCCACCGTCGGCGGCCGGTCAACCATTTGTAGCGCACCTCTCGGGGAACGGTCTATCCACGGTCTGAAAAGTTATATAGGCTTCGAACACCCGTTGCGGGGCTGCCCCCTGGGCAACTCATCCCTGCACGCAGTGCTCTTGGATGACCCGTTCGCAGCCAAGAGTCCGTACGGCCCGGAAGAGGCGCCGGGCCGTACGGGACCAATGCTTCGTGTGGAGGTAACCCGGTGAATTCGTTGCCGCTCGACCCGGTCCGCTCGGCGTCCGCGACGCCCGCTTCCGCGGAGCATACGAGCACCGTGGTGATCGGCTCGGGACTGTCCGGCCTCGCCGTCGCGAGCGAGCTGAGCCGCCGCGGCATCGATTCGATCGTCGTCGAGAGCCTCGAGTGCTTCGACTCGGGCGCCATGCGCACCGTGATGACCGACTCCGTCTCGCTGTCCGAACGGACCGAACTGATGCGCCTCCTCCGCGGGTACGCAGCCGCCCACCAGCTGGACGTGAGACAGAGCACCGTGGCGGAGCAGCTGAGCATCATCGGCCATCCCACACTCCTCAAGGCACCCGTGGGGCGGAAGAAGTGGGCCGTGCAGACCGCCGACGGCGTCCTCCTCGCCGACCACGTGGTCCTCACCAAGTACCCGCAGAACGAACTCCGGAGATTCCTCCGCTCGATGGGCATCGCGATCGGACGCGACTTCAAGGCAGCGCTGCGGGCGATCGGCCTGCACCTCGTCGGCGTCGGCGAACTGCTGACGCCCACGACGAGGGAGATCGTCCGCCAGGCCAAGCTCGTGAGCGACGCCATCCAGGCCCAGGGTCCCGTAGCGCTGAACCGCTTCTCGCCGCCGCGCGCCGCCATCTCCCCGCTGGGCGCGTAGCCGGCGGGACGCCTCCGGCGGTTCCGCGTCCTACCTGCTCGCGCCGAGCCTCCTGCGGGCGGTGATGGCCAGGGCGACGGCGATGGCCACGAGGGCCGCGATCATCAGGATGATGCTCCACGGGAAGTCACTGACGCCCGCTGTCTGCGTCTCGTTCGTGACATCCTCCCGCGTGTCCATCGGTCCGGCCGTCGTCGCCGCGTCCGGCACTGTCGTCCCGCCCTGCTGTGTGGTGAAGGCGAACGTCCCCTCGATGGGGTGCGAATCCGAGCTGACGACGCGCCAGTTGACGGTGTACTCGCCGGCTGGCGCCCCGGCCCGCAGCGCCTGCGTCGCCGTGCGGTCCACGATCTCCACGGGGCCGTCCGCCCAGTCCTCGCCGGCCTCGTCGAGCACCTGCACCTGTGATCCGATCCCCGACGGCACGCTCGAGAAGGCGAGTTCGAGCGTGGGGGGCAGGACGTCGATGGTGGTGCCCTCGGCCGGTGTGGTGCCGACCAGCTCGTCATGGGCGCTGGCCGCGCCGCCGGCGCCGACGAGCGCGGCGAGCGCCAGGAGGACCGCGAGAAGCCCGGCGGCGGCGGCCCGGAACGGATGCTTCCGCAGTCCGGAGGGGGTCGCCGGGCGAAGGGAGGGAGTCTGGAGGAGGGCAGCCATGCTGCAACCCTACGCGGAGACCCTGACCGGGTGCTGGGACGCGTGCCGCCCTGTGGCCGGCGTCATGAACCACCGGGACCGACGGGGCGCCGGGATAGAATCTTCGCGACCGCTCCCGCCCCTTCCGCCCTAGGATCCCCCATGCTCAAAACTGGTTCCGTGCTGGATCGCTACTTCGACATCACGCAGCGGGGGTCGACGTTCTCCCGGGAGATCCGTGGAGGCCTCGCCACGTTCTTCGCCATGAGCTACATCGTGGTGCTCAACCCGCTCATCCTGGCCGGTGCGGATTCCGCCGGCACCGAGCTGGGGTTCGAGCGCGTCGCGGCCGTCACCGCGCTCGTCGCGGGCATCCTGACCATCGCCATGGGTGCGTGGGCGAAGTATCCGTTCGCCCTGGCCACCGGCCTCGGCGTCAACGCGTTCGTGGCGATCACCGTCGCCACCAACCCCGGCCTCACCTGGCCGGACATCATGGGGCTCGTGATGCTGGCGGGCCTCACCATGCTCGTCCTGGTCCTGACGGGCTTCAGGACCGCGGTGTTCAACGCGGTGCCGGAGAGCCTGAAGACGGCCATCGTCGTCGGCATCGGCCTGTTCATCGCCCTGATCGGGCTCGTCAACGCGGGCTTCGTGCGCCGCGTGCCCGACGTCGCCGGTACCACCGTGCCCGTGGGCCTCGGCTTCGGTGGCGTCCTCATCGGCTGGCCCACGCTGGTCTTCGTCTTCGGCCTCATCCTGACCATCGCCCTCGTGGTCCGCCGGGTGCGCGGCGCCATCCTCATCGGGGTCCTCGCCGCGACGGTGCTCGCCGTGCTCCTCGAAGCCGTGTTCGACGTCGGGCCGAGCTTCATCCCCGGCCAGGACGCCAACCCGGCCGGATGGTCGCTCGTGGTGCCGGAACTGCCGGCGGGCTCGTGGGTGGGACTGCCGGACCTCGGACTGATCGGCAACGTGAGCCTGTTCGGCGCGTTCGGACACCTCGGCGGCACCGCTGCGCTCCTGCTGACCTTCACCATCCTGCTGAGCATCTTCTTCGATGCCATGGGCACCATGGTGGGCCTCGCGAACGAGGCGAAGCTCGTGGACTCCAAGGGGAACATCCCGGGCGTCAACCGCGTGCTGGTCGTCGACGCGCTCGGCGCGGTGGCGGGCGGCGCCGGTTCGGTCTCCTCCAACCAGATCTACGTCGAGTCCGGCGCAGGCATCGGCGAGGGTGCCCGGACCGGCCTCGCCAATGTGGTGACCGGACTGCTGTTCCTGCTGGCGATGTTCTTCACCCCGCTCATCAGCCTCGTGCCGTTCGAGGCCGTGGCGCCCGCGCTCGTGGTGGTCGGCTTCATGATGGTGGCGCAGGTGGGCCGCATCGACTTCGACGACTGGGGCATCGCCATCCCGGCGTTCCTGACCTTCATCCTCATGCCGTTCACCTACTCGATCGCGAACGGCCTGGGCGCCGGGTTCATCGCCTTCGTGCTGATCCGCGCCATCCAGGGCCGCGGCCGTGAAGTGCATCCCCTGATGTGGGCCGTCGCCGCCGCCTTCGTGGTGTTCTTCGGCATCGGCCCGATCGAGGAGATCCTGGGCATCTGACCACCGGGAGAAGGAGCGACGACGGCGGATGGGGAACCGCCGTCGTCGCCGGTTCGCGGGCCGGGCGCCGGGTCAGCGGGCGGACCAGCCGCCGTCCATGACGTAGGACGAGCCCGTCACCATCCCGGCGTCGTCGCCCGCGAGCCAGGCGACGAGCGAGGCGACCTCCGCGGGCTCCACGAGGCGCTTGATGGCGGATTCCGTGAGCATGATCTGCGAGAGCACCTGCTCCTCCGTGATGCCGTGGACACGGGCCTGGTCCGCGAGCTGGTTCTCGACCAGCGGCGTGCGCACGTACCCGGGGTTGACGCAGTTGCTCGTCACGCCGTGCGCGCCGCCCTCGAGCGCCGTGACCTTGGAGAGGCCCTCGAGCCCGTGCTTCGCGGTCACGTACGCGGACTTGTAGGGCGAGGCCCGCAGTCCGTGGACCGAGGAGATGTTGATGATCCTGCCGTAGCCGCGCTCGTACATGCCCGGCAGAGCGGCCCTGATGAGGAGGAAGGGTGCCTCGACCATGAGCTTCTGGATGCGGCGGAAGTCCGCCGGCCCGAAGTCCTCGATCGGGCTGACCACCTGGATGCCGGCGTTGTTGACGAGGATGTCCGCCTCGAGGGCGGGCTCCTCCAGCGCGGTGGTGTCGAGGAGGTCCACGGCCCACGCCTCACCGCCCAGTTCGTCGGCGAGCGCCGCCGCACCGTCTCCGTCCCGATCGGCGACGACCACGTACGCGCCGAGGCCGGCGAGCGTCCGGGCACACGCCGCTCCGATGCCGCTCGCGCCGCCGGTGATCACTGCGCGTCGTCCCTCGAGCGGACCCGCGGAACTGCCCGCACCTGGTTGAGCTGCCACTCCGTCGGGGCCCATCGTGTTCCTTCCGCACCGGGCGGGATGACCCCGCATTCACCCTGAGTATTCCTGCAGGCTGAAGGAGGGCCAATGACCAGTTCGGCAGGCTCAGCCTGCGATACTGCACACATGGACGCCCCGAACGCACAGGATCTCCTCGTCCTGAGGGCCGTCGCGCAGACGGGACGCTTCACCACGGCGGCGGAGACGCTCGGCCTGAACCACACGACGGTCTCCCGGCGCATCGCCGCGCTCGAGAAGGCGCTCGGCGGCCACGTCCTGTCCCGCGGTGCGGGGGGATGGGAACTCACTGATCTCGGCCGGCGTGCCGCGGACGCGGCGGAGACCGTCGCCGCCGCTGTCGACCTGCTGGGCGACGACGACCGCGGGGCCCTCTCCGGCGTCGTCCGGATGAGTGCCACCGACGGCTTCAGCGCCTTCATCGCGGCACCGGCCTTCGCCCGGCTGCGGAACGGCAATCCGCGGCTGAGGATCGAGATCGTCGCGGCGACCCGGCGGGCCTCCCAGACCCGCACCGGGCTCGACCTCGAAGTGGTGGTCGGCGAGCCGCAGGTCCACCGCGCCGAGGCGACGCGGCTCGGCACCTACGTGCTGGGGCTGTACGCCTCCCGGCGCTACCTCGCGGAGCACGGCACGCCGTCGGACCTCGCGGGCGCGGTGGCTCACCCCCTCGTCTACTTCATCGACTCGATGCTGCAGGTGGACAGCCTCGATGCGCCGCGACGCCTCCTGCCCGCCATGCGGGACGCCCTGAGCTCCACGAACGTCTTCGTGCATGTCGAGGCGACGCGGGCCGGTGCGGGCCTCGGGCTCCTGCCCTGCTTCATGGCGGACCGCCACCCGGATCTCGTCCGGATCCTCCCGGAACTCGTCGCCGAGCGGCTGGACTACTGGCTCGTCGTGCGGCCCGACGCCCTGCGGCAGCCCGCCGTCGCCGCCGTCGTCGAGGCCCTCCGCGAGGCGACGCGCGCGCTCGAACCGGATCTCCTCGGCCGGCGCGGCACCGCTCCGCCCGGTACCTGAGGCGGTCGCCGCACCGTCAGTGCGCCGCGCCGCCGTGGGGCCGCAGCCGTGTCTCCTCGACGTCGAGGATCCGCTGCGCCCTCGCGAGGGCACGGGACGAGTAGGTCCCGCTCGCACGGGCGGCCAGCAGTGCCGCCCGCTCCGCCTCGAGGACGGCGAGCCGGAGGTCGCGGTACTGGCGATGCGGTGAACGCACGAGCTTCTTCTCCGGCAGGCGCGCCTTCTCCCACTCGAATTCCGACCGCATGCCCGTGTCCGCCCGGACGCGGTCCAGGACATCCTGGTCCACCATGACGCCCTCGCCGATGATCGATCCCGGATCGGCGAGGACCCGCAGCCCCTCGGTCCGCAGTTCGTCGAACAGGGTGGCCGACTCCTCGCGGTCCGATCCGACGTCGATCCCCTCGATGCGCAGCACCCGGATGAGCCAGGGAAGCGTGCTGCCCTGCACCAGGAGCGTGGTAACCGCCACGGTGAAGGCGATGAGGACCAGCTGCTCGCGGTACGCGAACGACGACGGCAGCGACTGCGCCGCGGCGAGGGTCACGACGCCGCGCATCCCGGACCAGCCGAGCACCGTGGCGCCCTTCCACCCGAAGCCCTCGCGCCTCTCCAGCTCGAGGTCCGCCTGCCTCCGTGCGTACATCCGGGTCAGGGCCCGCTTGCGCCGCTCCTGCCGGGCGTCGAGCGTGGGCAGGCGTTTCAGCCGGTTCAGCCCGCGGCGCAGCTGCAGCGAGCGGCGGGCTGCCCGGCTCGGCAGCCACCGCATGAGCAGGACCAGGGGGAACACCCACAGGAAGCGCAGTGCGATCAGTGCGAGGGTCGCGAGGAGGCCGATCGTGACCGTCTGGCCGACGGTCAGCAACGACTCGTCGATGTTTTGCAGGAGGCTGCGGACCTCGAGGCCGATCAGCAGGAAGACGCCGTTCTCGAGGAGGAACTGCACCGTCCGCCAGTTGACGTTGTCGCTGATGCGGGCGCGGGCGTCGAGGTGGCTCGCGCTCCGGTGCCCGGTGTAGATCCCGGCCACGACGACCGCCAGCACGCCCGAGGCGCCCAGCTCCTCGGCCGGGATGAACGCGATGAACGGCACGGCGAAGGAGATTGCGGTGTCCAGCACCGGGTCGTCGAGCTTCGAGCGGACGAACACCGTGACCACGCCCACCGCGTAGCCGACCACCACCGCGACGACGACGGCGAAGGCGAAGTCTGCAGCCGCCGCGCCGAACCCGGCGAGCGCCCCGGCCGAGGCCGCGATGGCACTGCGGAGCAGCACGAGGGCCGTGGCGTCGTTCACCAGGCCCTCCCCCTCGAGGACCGTGAGCAGGCGGGGCGGAAGGCCGAGCCGGCGTCCGATCGAGGTGGCGGCGACGGCGTCGGGCGGACTGATGACCGCGCCCAGGGCGATCGCCGCGGCGAGGCCGAGACCCGGCAGCAGCAGGTGCAGCACGAACCCCACGGCGAACGCGGAGACGACCACGAGTGCCACCGACAGGCTCGCGATGGGCGTGAAATTGCGGCGGAAGTCCATCACCGGGGTCTTGATCGCGGCCGCGTACAGCAGGGGCGGCAGGATCCCGGTGAGGATCCACTCGTCCGGGATGCTGAAGGACGGCACGCCGGGGACGAACGAGAGCCCGATGCCGACGACGACCAGCAGCAGCGGGGCCGCGACCCGCACGCGCTGCGAGAGCACGGCGACGGCCACGAGGACGGCGATTCCGATGATGCCCAGCAAGCCCAGTTCCACCGTGCAAGCCTAGTGGGGCGCGGGCTCCGCCGTCCGGTCCGGTCACGCGTGGGGGAGCGGGCGGCGTCGCACCCGGCGGTGCCGTCGAGCGCGCCGCGGTCAGTCCGTGATGACCTGCGCCCCGGCCGCGAACGTCCGGACCCGTTCGTCCTGCCAGAGCTGCGCCGGGACACCGCCGCCCAGCAGCTCGCGCGCCAGTCCCGGAGCGGCCCCGAGCGGAGCGTCGCTGCCGGCGATGATCACGTTGCCGTAGCGCCGCCCCTTGAGCATCGCGGGGTCGGCGATGATCGCGGTGTGGCCGAACTCGCCTCCGATGGTCGCCGCCTCACGCCGGGCCATGGCGAGGTCCGGGCTGTCGCCGCAGTTGACCACGTACACGCCGTCCGGCCCGAGCACGCGCTTGACGGCGCGCGTGAACTCCCGCGTGGTCAGGGGCGCCGGTGTCACGGCGCCGGCGAAGACGTCGCGGATCACGAGATCCCGGCTGCCCTCGCTCAGCGACTCCGTCACGGCACGGGCCTCGCCGACGCGCAGGCGCATGAGCGGCGCGCGCGGGAGGTCGAACCATGCGCGGACCAGTTCCGCCAGGCGGCCGTCGAGTTCGACGACGACCTGCCGCGCCTGCGGGTGCGACGCGGCGAAGCGCCGCGCGAGGGAGCAGGCTCCGCCGCCGAGGTGCAGTGCGCGGAGCCGATCCGTCGCGGGGAAGCGTGCGTCGACGAGGGAGGCGATCCAGCGCATGTACTCGAAGTCGAGCCGCAGCGGGTCGTCGAGGTCGATGTGCGAGCTGGGCACGCCGTTGATGCGCAGCACCCATCCGTTGGTGCTGTAGGGGTCGGGCTCGAGTTCGCAGGTGCCCGTGTCGATCGGGAACTCGCCGATCTGCGGCTGCGGGCCGGAGGGCTTCGCCATCAGGCGCGGTCCGGACGCCGGGAGACGGACGCGAGGGCGCCGTCGGGCACGGTCGGACGCACGGAGGAGGGCATGGTTCCCATGCTAGCCGCGGGCCGGACCCGCCTCAAGCGGTCTGGTCGGGGCGGTGCATGCGGAACATGGGCCGATGGTGCCAGGTGGGCCCGCAGAGCATCGACGTGCCGTCCGGCCCGAAGCCGTTCCGCACGTAGAAGCGCTCGGCGCGCGGGTTGTCGTTCAGGATCCACAGGTAGGCGGCACGTCCGCCGATGGCCGTGTCCAGCAGGCGCTGCCCGAGGCCGGTACCGTGCGTGGAGCGCAGCGTGTAGATGTGGTGCAGCTCGAAGTCGGGGCGGTCGTCGTCGCGCCCCGGACCGGATGTCGCGATGCCGACCGGCTCGCCCTCGTCGTCGGACGCCAGCCAGCTGCGCGCACTGCCGGGCGTCCGTTCAGCCTCCGCGAAGGCCGCGCGGCGGCGCTCGATGAGAGCCGGCAGCTCGGCGTCGTAGTAGTCGTGGTACTCGCGCGGCATGATGTGCTCGTACGTCTCGTGCAGGCCTGCGACATGGGTGCGTGCGTAGGCCTCGGCGTCGTCGACCGTCGCGGGCCGGATGACGTAGGGCAGCGTGAGCGGGGGGTGGGTCACGGCACCAGTTTAGTGGCCTGGGGCTACCGAGTGGCGCGCGGATACGGCCGGATCAGGAGTGGCCCTCGAACTGCTCCTGCTCGGCGAGCGCGGCCTCGAGGCGGTCGAGCTTGCCGGTGAGCTCACCCGTCCGTCCCGGCCTGATGTCGGCCTTCAGCACGAGCGACACGCGGCTGCCGTACCGGCCCACCGCCTCGGTGGCGTGCTTCACGACCGCCATCACCTCGTCCCATTCACCCTCGATGGTGGTGAACATCGAGTCGGTGTGGTTCGGAAGCCCCGATTCGCGGACGACGGCGACGGCCGCCGCGACGGCGTCGTGCACCGACCCTTCGGGATTCTCACGGGAGAGGTCGGAGGAACCGGACGGGGCGACGCTGAAGGCTACGAGCATGGACCCCAGTCTGGCACGGGCCCGGCCTGCCGGTCAGGCCCCGGTGACCGCCTTGACGAGCTCGTTCACGCCGAGCACCAGGAAGACGACGGTCGTGATGACCAGGAACACGTTCGAGAGCCACCGGTTCCGCCACTCCTTCGCCAGCCGCGTGCTGTTCAGCAGGACCAGGAGGGTGATGGCCAGGAACGGCATGAAGAGCGAGCCGAGAACGCCGTAGAGGAGGATCAGGAAGAACGGGCGACCGAGCAGGAGGAGCAGCATCGGCGGGATGGTCAGCCAGAGCATGTAGGCGCGGGCGGGGACGCTGTGCGAGCCGGGGGCGTCGTCGTCCGAGAGGTCGTCCGCCTTCTTGCGGAAGTTCGCCCAGAAGTCCGCGAACATGAGGCTCACGCCGTGCCAGACCCCGAGGAGCGAGGAGAACGACGACGCCCAGAAGCCGATGAGGAAGACCTTCGCCCACACCACGCCGTACCGGTCCTCGAGGACGACGCCCATGTCGAGGAGCCCGCGATCGCCGCTCTGCAGCGAGATGTTCGCGCTGTAGAGGAGCTCGGCGCCGAGGATGAGCATGCAGACCACGAAGATGCCGGTCATGGTGTAGGCCACGGTGTTGTCCACCCGCATGACCTTCATCCACCTGGGCTTGTTCCAGCCCTTCTCCCGCAGCCAGTAGCCGTACGCCGCCAGGGTGATGGTGCCGCCCACACCGCCGGCGAGGCCGAGCACGTAGAACACCGATCCGCCGGGCAGGGTGGGAACGAGGCCGCCCAGCATGGCGGGGATGTTCGGCAGCGCGAGGATCGCGGACCCGACGACGGAGATGAACATGATGCCGACCATCACGGTCATGATCTTCTCGAACAGGCCGTACCGCCCGAACCAGACGAGGGCCAGTCCGATCAGCCCCGAGGCGACCGCGAAGACGTTGAGCGGTATCGCGGGAAACAGCGCCTGCAGCGGGAGCGCCGTCGAACTCATCGCCGTCGCGCCGTACACGAAGCCCCAGATGATGATGTACGGGCCGAAGTACCAGCTGGTCCATGCACCGAGGGTGCGCCAGCCCTGGAAGATGGTCTTGCCGGTCGCGAGGTACCAGCGACCCACACCCTCCACGAGGACGATCTTCAGGACACAGCCGATCACCGCCGCCCACAGGAGCGCGTAGCCGTAGCGGCTGCCGGCGATCAGGGTGGCGACGAGGTCGCCCGCGCCGACACCGGTGGCCGCCGCGAGCAGGCCCGGCCCGACGAGCCGCCACTTCGGTTTCTCGAGTCCGTCGACGTCCGTGCGTGCGGTATCAGCCACAGCCTGCTCCTTTGAAGTCGTGATTCCTGCTGCGAGCCTAGCAAGGGGCCTGATCATCCCTGCCCCGCTGCCCGGACCCGCGCCAGCGCGTCGGACCGGCGTCAGCCCCCGCTGAGCCGGCACCCCGGCCCGCGGCTCCACCCGATAGGTTCGAGGGAGGGATTGGCACCGGACGGAGGACACATGCTGGGACTGCTGGGCGGGTTCGCCGTCGTCGGAGCCGTGATCTTCGTCGGCTACATCGCAGGGCGGCTCGTGATCGGCGGACCGCAGGCGGGGTTCGCGCTGAACCAGGTGGCGTTCTTCGTGACCAACCCGGCCCTCCTGTTCACCGTCCTGGCCGATGCCGATCTCGCTGCGGTGTTCTCCGAGTACGTGCCGATCGCCCTCATCTCGTCCGTGGCCATCGCCGGCCTCTACGTCCTGGTCAGCCGGTTCCTGTTCCGCCGTCCGGCCGCGGAGACGGCGATCGGTGCGATGGCCAGCTCGTACGTCAACGCCAACAACATCGGGATCCCCATCACGGTCTACGCACTCGGCGACGCGACGCTGATAGCCCCCGTGCTGCTCGTCCAGCTCCTGGTCCTCGCGCCGCTCTACCTGACGATCCTCGACCTGACCTCCAGCCGGAAGCCCTCCGTCCGCACCATCCTCACGCAGCCGTTCCGGAATCCGATGATCATCGCGTCGCTGCTCGGCGTCGCCGTGTCGGCAACGGGGCTGCGGCCCCCGGGACCCGCGTGGGACTCGATCGCCCTCATCGGCGGAGCCGCCGTGCCGATGGTCCTGATCTCCTTCGGCATGTCACTACCCGGCAGCAGACCGCTGGAGCCCAGCCCCGACCGGCTGCAGGTCCTCACCGCGACGCTCCTCAAGACGGCGCTGATGCCCGTGGCGGCCTATCTCGTCGCGCATCATGTCTTCGGGCTCACGGGCGATCGCCTGCTCGGGGCCGTCGTCGTCTCGGCGCTCCCGACCGCACAGAACGTCTTCATGTTCGCCAGCCGCTACGCGCGCGGGATCCCGCTGGCACGGGATACCGTACTGCTCTCCTCGATCCTCGCCATCCCCGCGCTGATCGGTGTCGCCGCCCTGCTCGCCTGAGCAGCACCCCGAGCGTGCCACCCGGATGAGCTCAGGAACGGCACGCTCCAGCCCTCGCGCGTCAACCCGTCGGTGCTCAGCAGACTGCTTGCTCCGGTACCCGGACCGGGTCTAGCCTTCACTCGATCACCGCGCGAGGCGCGGACGGCAGATGGAGCGGACATGAAGAGCAGGATCTCCCCCGACGAGCCCTTCCCGGCGAGGCTCGAGCGTCTCCGGGACGAGGACGTCGAGGTCCTCAACAGCAAGGTGCACCGGGAGATCGAGCACGAGTTCGCGACGGACGGTGAGGTCGACGCCGAGACGGCCGCCCGCAAGGACGAGATCGCGGACGAACTCGACGAACGCGACGCGGGCCCCCGCCTCCGCCTCGTGCCCCAGCGGGAGGACGACGACGCGGAGCGCGGCTACGCCTCCGCCGGGCACGACGGCGCGATCCAGGCCGGGGACGCGGGTGCATCCGCCGGCCTCCCGGTGCGGGCACGCGGTGGGTCCTGGGCGGACACGCAGCGCGGCTGACGCACCAGGGCCGCCGCGGGCCCCGATGTCGGGGAGGCCTCCGGACGGCGATGCGGACGGCGAAGGTGACGCACAGGGTGACGCGGACGGCGACAGTGACGGCGACAGTGACGGCGACAGTGACGGCGACAGTGACGGCGACATGAGGAACGACGCGGAATGTCACGGGGGCGAGCGGTGTTAGCCCAGGGGTCGAGGCCTCGCTAGCCTTGACCGCAGCACGCCCTCCGGTATCCAACGGTGCACCCGGGGCGCTCCCCCGACCGGAACCCATGATTGGTGCCCCTTGTCCGTCTCCTCACCGCCCGTGAACAGCACCGCGCCGTTCCCGTACCTGGGACTCCTGTCCCTCGCCGGCGCCATCTTCGTCTCCGTGACCAGTGAGTTCCTCCCCACGGGCCTGCTGCCCGCGATGGCGCGCGACCTCGATGTCGGCATCTCGACCGCCGGGTACCTCGTGACGATCTTCGCAGGGACCGTCGTCGTGGCCACCACGCCCCTCGCCGCGATCACGCAGCGTTTCTCCCGCAAGTCGCTGATCGTCGTCGTCCTCTCGGTGATCGCCATCGCCAACGTGCTCGCGGCCGTCGCACCCACCTACGCCGTGCTGGTCGCGGCGCGGATCCTCGGCGGGCTCGCGCACGGGCTGTTCTGGGCCGTGGTCGCCGCGTACTCCGCGCACCTCGTACCGGCGCACCAGCTCGGCAAGGCCGTGGCGATCACGGCCGGCGGCGGCACCGCGGCCTTCGTCCTCGGTGTGCCCGTGGGCACGGCGATCGGCAACGCCTTCGGCTGGCGGACCGCGTTCACGATCATCGGCGTGGTCGTGGCACTCCTGGCGCTCGTGATCGTGAAGTTCCTGCCGCCCGTGAACCACCACGTGGAGCGGAAGGCGGGCGAGGAACGCGTTCCCCTGACCCGGGACCCGAGCTTCAGGGGTGTCCTGCTGCTCTGCACGGTCATCCTCATCCTCCTGACCGGTCAGAACACCTTCTACACGTACATCGCCCCCTGGCTGACCGACGTCTCGTCCTTCGAGCCGAGATCCATCGCCCTCGTCCTGTTCCTCTACGGCGGCGCCGGCATCATCGGGCTGTTCGGTGCCGGCTACGCCGCCGACCGGTTCCCGCGGAAGGCGTTCATCGGCGTCGTCCTCGTGGTCATGGCGGCCGTCCTCACCCTGGCCCTCGCCACCACGAACACCGTCGTGGTGCTGATCGCGGTCATCGTCTGGGGTGCAGCCTTCGGTGGCATCCCGGCCATGCTCCAGACGCGCATGCTGCGCACTGCCTCCTTCCGTACCCGCGACCTCTCGGCCGCCCTGCAGACGACGGCGTTCAACATCGGCATCGGCGGTGGCGCGCTGCTCGGCGGGCTCCTCCTCGACGGGGTCGGGCTCGAGATCCTGCCGTTCGTGATGATCGTCCTCGTGGCCGCGGGGCTCGGGCTGAGCCTCACCACCGACGTCCGGGGGGATCGCAGGGAGCGGCACCGACTCCGCGAGGGCTGAGCGCGTCCGGATCCCGGGCGGGCGGATTCTCGCACGCCGGGAGACCTCCCGGATGGGTCCTTCGTCACACCGGGGCCCGGTGACCCGACCACGGCCCGGACCGCTCGGAGGCCGGATCCGGGGACCCTCGTCGCTGTGCCGCGTCACCCGGCAGCGGAGCATCGAGACCGGTCCGGATCGCCGCGTACACAGGGAAGCAGAGGCTGTCCCGCGTGAACACCCGACGACCGCGAGAGGTCTGCGGACGCCGGCGGGCATCACTCGACGGGCGCCGCCGCAAGCAGCGATCATGGGCGTCCCGTGCCGGACCGGGTACCTGACCCGCGCGTACCCTGAGGCGTATGTCTAATTCAACCGAGCCCATTCAAGGATCACCGCCCAGCGAGGACACGCCGTTCGAGGCGCCTCCAGGAGAGGCTCCCGCGAAGGCCCCGCTGGACAGGCCCGTCCTCTTCGTCTCCCTCTCGATCGTCATCCTGCTCATGCTCGTGGCGGTCGTCTTCCCGGCCGGATTCTCGGCCATCACCACGTCCGTGCTCAACGGACTCGTCGCGAACTTCGGGTGGGCGTTCGTGCTCACGGCCACGGGTTTCGTGGTGTTCGCCCTGTTCCTCGCCTTCAGCAAGTACGGGCGGATCCCGCTCGGCCGGGACGGTGAGAAGCCCGAGCACAGCAGGGCCTCCTGGATCGCCATGATGTTCAGCGCCGGCATGGGGATCGGGCTGATGTTCTACGGGGTCACCGAGCCCATCTCCCACTACCTCACGCCGCCCGTCGACGGCATCACGCCCGGCACGCCCGAGGCCGCGCGCCAGGCGATGAACTACACCCTGTTCCACTGGGCCATCCACCCCTGGGCCATCTACGCGGTGGTCGGCCTGGCCCTCGCCTACTCCGCCTTCCGCAAGGGCCGCGGCGCGGGCTTCAGCGGCGCCTTCACAGCTCTCTTCCGCGGCCGTCCGACCCCCCGGGGCCTGCGGGCCATCGATGTCTTCGCCATCTTCGCCACCCTGTTCGGTTCCGCGACGTCCCTCGGGCTCGGCGTGCTGCAGATCAACGGTGGACTCACGGAGGTGTTCGGCGTGGGCAGCAGCCTTCCCCTGCAGATCACCCTGATCGCCGTGCTCACGGTCTGCTTCATCGTCTCCGCCGTGAGCGGTGTCAGCCGCGGTATCAAGTGGCTGTCCAACGGCAACATGATCCTGGCCCTGGCCCTGCTGTTCTTCCTCTTCGTCGTCGGGCCCACGGTCTTCATCCTGGAACTCATCCCGGCCTCCGCGGGCAACTACCTCATCGGCCTGCCGCAGATGGCGTCCCGGACGGGTGCCTTCGGGGGCCACGAGTGGCTCGCCGCGTGGACCATCTTCTACTGGGCGTGGTGGGTCTCCTGGACGCCCTTCGTGGGCTCCTTCCTCGCGAAGATCTCGCGGGGCCGCACCATCCGCGAGTTCATCATCGGCGTCGTCGCCGTCCCCAGCGTCATCAGCGTCGTCTGGTTCGGCGTCTGGGGCGGCTCTGCCCTCAACCTCCAGGACAACGGTGTGGACATCGCGGCAGCAAACGCGGAGAGCCAGGAGTCCGCGATGTTCGCCCTCCTCGCCGAGTACCCGCTGGCATCCGTGACCTCGATCCTCGTCGTCATCCTCGTGGCGGTGTTCTTCATCTCCGGGGCCGATGCGTCATCGATCGTCCTCGGTTCGCTGTCCTCCTTCGGCGCGGCCGTACCGAGGAAATGGCTGACCATCCTCTGGGGCGCGCTGACCGGTGGCGTGGCCGCCGTCCTGCTGTCGGTCGGGAGTCTGGAAGCCCTGCAGACGCTCACCATCATCGCGGCCGCACCGTTCCTCCTGGTCATGATCGGCCTGTGCGTGGCGCTGATGATGGATCTCGCGAAGGATCCGATGATCACCGGGACACGGCGATCCGGAGCCCGTCCGGCCCGGAAGGCCGTCCAGCGCGGGTCCTGACCCGGCACCGGCGCGGACCGATCCCCTGATCCGACCCCGCGGCGGAGGATCCGCGGGCAGAATGGTGCCATGCGCGCTGTCTGCTTCGACGGGTTCTCCGCCCGCCCTGTCCTCCGGGACGTCCCCGAGCCCACGGTCTCCCCCGCGGGGGTCGTCGTCCGGGTGGAGACGACCGGTCTCTGCCGCAGCGACGTGCACGGCTGGCTGGGGCACGACGACGGCATCTCGCTCCCGCACGTGCCCGGCCACGAACTCGTGGGGATCATCGAGGCGGTGGGGGACGAGGTCCGGCGCTTCGCCGTCGGCGACCGCGTGACCACGCCCTTCGTCTGCGCGTGCGGCACCTGCCCCGAGTGCCTCTCCGGCAACGGCCAGGTGTGCCGGAACCAGACGCAGCCCGGCTTCACGCACTGGGGCTCGTTCGCGGACCTCGTGGCACTGCACCACGCGGACACCAACCTGATCCCCGTCCCGGCAACCCTCGACGCCGGTGCCGCCGCGCTGCTCGGCTGCCGCTTCGCGACGTCGTACCGCGGCCTCGTCCACCAGGCGCGGCTCGCCGCCGGGGAGACCCTCGTGGTGGTCGGCTGCGGCGGGGTGGGGCTGAGCGCAGTGATGATCGGCGTAGCGCTCGGTGCGCGGGTCCTCGCCGTGGACATTGACGGCGACGCCCTGGCGCGTGCCGCCCGGTGCGGCGCCGACACCACCGTCGATTCCTCGGGCCGGTCCCGCAAGGAGGTGCTGGCGGCGCTCCGGGATGCCGCTCCGGAGGGTGTGGACGTCTCCGTCGACGCCCTCGGCCGGGAGGAGACCGCTGCCGTGGGCATCCTCTCGCTCCGGCCGCGCGGACGGCACGTGCAGATCGGGCTCTTCCCCGCCGACCCGGTCCTGCCCATGGGCGCGGTGATCGGCAGGGAGCTCTCGATCCTCGGCAGCCACGGAATGCCCGCGCAGGACTACCCCGGGCTCATGGCGCTGGTCGCGGAGGGGCGGCTGCGACCACAGGATCTCATCGAACGCCGCATCACCCTCGCGAACGTTCCGGACGCCCTCGTCGCCATGGCGGGCGATCGCTCGGCGGGCGGCGTGACCGTCATCGACGTCCGCGGCTGACGACGACGGCCTACCGCTCGACCACGTCCCGTGGGGATACTGGGGAATGAACGAACCCTCGCCCGCCGTCGACACGCTCCTCGAACGGTCGGATTACCCGCTCCGGACCACGATCATGTTCCTGCGGACCTCGATCCTCGCCCTGCCCCTGCCGCTCGGCGAGCACGTGAAGTGGAACGCCCCCAGCTACACCCACGAGGGCGAGGACCGCGTCACGTTCAACCTCCGTCGGGTGGACCGGGTGCAGCTCGTCCTGCATCGGGGTGCGGCGGTGCGCGACGACGTCGACACGTTCGTCTTCGCCGACCCGTCGGGACTGTTCGCCCCGATCACCGCCGACCGCGGGACCGTGGCTTTCACCGACCTCGAGGACGCCCGCGCCCAGCAGGAGCGCTTCGATGCCCTGCTGCTCGCCTGGCTGCAGGCGTGAGGGCTGGATCATGGACACCATGAGCACCCCGCCGAACGCCGTCACCCTCCGCTTCCTCGCCTCCCCCACGGACCTCGGGCACAGCGGGTCCGTGGACGCCGGAACCGTCCTCGAGTGGGTGGACAAGGCGGCGTACGCGGCGGCCGTCGGATGGGCCAAGACCTACTGCGTCACGGCGTACGTGGGCAACATCCACTTCGCCGATCCCGTGGTGGTCGGCGACCTCGTGGAGGTCGAGGCGACGATCGTGCACACCGGCACATCCTCCATGCACATCCGCACGGTCGTGTCCTCCGGCCCGGTCTCCGGGGACGGCGGCGGCAGGCGCAGCGAGTGCCTCGTCGTCTTCGTGGCGGTCGGTCCGGACGGCACGCCCGTCCCCGTGCCGGCCTTCGGGCCCCGCACAGCGGCGGAGCGGCGGGAGAGCGAGCACGCGGTGGCGCGGATCGGCGTCCGCAGGGAGATCGTCGAGGAGATGCGGCGGCAGGAGTACACGGCGGCGGGCACCGCCGAGCGGACGGTCCTGCGGTTCCTCGCCGCGCCCACCGACGTCAACTGGGGCGGGAAGGTGCACGGCGGCACGGTGATGGACTGGATCGACGAGGCGGCCTACGTGTGCTCCGCCCGGCACTGCGGGCTGGACACGGTCGCCGTGTTCTCCGGCGGCGTCCGGTTCCTGAAGCCACTGCGCATCGGCGACGTCGTCGAGGTGGAGGCGCGCCTCGTCTACACGGGGAACAAGGGCATGCACGTCGCCGTGCACGTGCGCTCGGGCAGCCCGCGCTCCCGCGAGATGGACCTGACCACCACGTGCCTCACCGTCATGGTGGCGCGAGACGCCGAGGGCTCCGCCGTGCCGGTGCCGCCCTGGGTGCCGCGCTCCGAGGAGGACCGCCGGCTGCACCAGCACGCCCTGGATCTCCTCCACATCCGCAGCCGTGCGCCGGGCAGCGTGCTGCCCACCCACCTGCGCGCGCGTCCGGCCGGCGTCGAGGAGGGCTCCGACTAGGGCGCCGGCTGGGGCGGCCGAGTAGGACGGGCCGGCACGTCGGGTAGTGCAGGGGGACGAACGGGTACCGATGTGGTCGACCGACGTGTCGACCCGCCGCCAGAATCGAAGGAGACCACTCTCCCTCCACAGTGTCAGGAGCCATGCCATGACGGCCGATCCCGCCAGGACCAAGGGCCCCCGCCACCGCCGCGCCACCCGGCACAGCCCGCCCGGACGGCTCGTCGTCGCGCTCGCAGCCCTCGCGGGCGCCGTCCTGATCACGTTCGTCGTGGTGGATACGGCGTCCGCCGCGGAACCGGCCGGCGTGTCCCCCGCAGCGCAGCTCGCGACGTCGCTCCCGTAGCGGGATCCACGCGTCAGGGCGTCCTGGTCCCGGCGATCCGGTAGGACTCCTCGATCAGTTCGGTCAGCTCGTCGCCGCCGATGCGGCCGAGGCGCACCAGGACGAGCGAGGGATACCGCGCGTGGTGCGGGTGGACGAAGAATGCGCCGGGCTGCCCGGCGAGCAGCGCGTCCCGCTCGCCGGTCTTCACGGTCAGGACGGTGTCGTCCCACATGCGGGCGAACAGCGTGCTCGCGAACCAGGCGGGCCTGCTCCAGCTCAGCCGCTCGGTGGTGCCCGGCAGTGCGAGGCACGTGGACCGGACGTCGTGTTCGCTGACCATGGACCCACCATCGCACCGCACGTGCCACCGGTCCAGGGAATGTCGCGTCAGGCGCGGAAGAGACGCTCCAGGAGGTCCACGGCGATCACCAGGGCGTCCTCGTCGAGGTCGAACCGCCGATGGTGGTGGGGCGCGGGGTTGGCGGCCCCGACGAAGACGTACGTGCCCAGTCCGCCCGAGCGCTGGACGTCGTCGATGAGCAGGTGGGCGTCGTCGCTCCCTCCTCCGGAGGCGCCGGCCGGCGTGAAGGTGGTGATCGCGGGGACCCCGTCCGCAGCGCGGCCCACGTCCTCCACCAGCACAGTGTCGGGCTGGGACACCGCGGCGCGACCGTAGGCCTTCGTGCCCGCCTCGACCCCGTACATCAGCGCTGCGCCCTGCACGGCGGCTTCGGCGCGGCGGTTCAGCTCCTCCAGGACGGCGTTCGACGTGGAGCGTGTCTCGTAGGTGATGGTGGCGAGGGCAGGGATGATGTTCGCGCTCCCGGCGGCGTGGAAGGTCCCGACATTGACGCGTGTGTCCGCCTCGGCGAACCGGGTGAGCCCGAGGATCGCGAGGGTGGCCTGCGCGGCCGCGGCGAGTGCGTGCCTGCCCTTCTCGGGGGCGGCCGCGGCGTGGGCGGCCTCGCCCTCAAAGCGGGCGGTCCACTTGGTGGTGGCCATCGCGTCGGTGACCCCGCCCAGCACGGTGCCGGTGGGCAGGTCACCGCCGAGGTGCACGGCGAGCATCCGGTCCACCCCGCGGGTGACGCCGGCGTCGATCATGGGCTGCGCCCCGCGCACGCCCTCCTCGGCGGGCTGGAACATGATGCGTACTCGGCCGGGGAAATCGCCGTCGCGCAGGCGGTCGGCGAGGGCGAGGCCGATCGCGGCGTGCCCGTCGTGCCCGCAGGCGTGCATGTACGGTGTCGTGGACCGGAACCCGCCCGCCACCGGCGCATGGTCCGCCGCCGTCTCCTCGTCCACGGGCAGGGCGTCGATGTCCACCCGGAGGCCCCAGGTGGGACCGGGGCGGTTGCCCTCGAGCTCGGCGATGACCGCGGTGCCGTGCTGCCGGAGCCAGGCGACGTCGTCGGCCGGCGCCCCGGCTTCCACGGCGCGTCGCGCCCACTCCTCCTGCTCCGCCTCGGTGGGCGGCAGCGCGATGCTCCCCAGGGCGATGGCGTCCGTGCCCGTCGTGGTGCGGACACCCATCGCGCGGAGCTCACCGAGGATGACGGACGCCGTCCGGTACTCGAGGAAGCCCGGCTCGGCGTGGGCGTGGAACTGGCGGCGGAGGGCGATGATCGCATCGGGCTGCATCCTCCGACCCTATGCACTGCGGCGCGGCCCGGGCTACCCGGGCAGCATGCTCTGGCGGTCGAGCACGGCGTCGTACTGCCCCGTGGCCTCCGCGAACCGCAGGTGCTTCACGCGCTCGACGAGGATCTGCCGGGCCTCCGGTCCGGCTGCCAGCAGCGCCATGGTCTCGTCGAGGAACTCCTCCAGCGGCATGCCGTGCTCATTGTCCTGGTTGCCCATGAGCGTGGTGCGCACGAGCGGCGGGGCCAGCTCGATGACCTGGACGGAGGTGTCCCCGAGGTGCACGCGCAGGCTGTCGGTCCAGGAGTGCAGCGCCGCCTTCGTGGCGCTGTAGGTCGGTGCGACCGGCAGGGGCACGTAGGCGAGGCCCGAGGTGACCGTGATGATCGCCGCATCCTCCCGGCTCTCGAGGTGCTGCACGAAGGCGCTCACCAGGCGGAGGGGGCCGAGCAGGTTCGTGGTCACGGTGCGTTCGGCCGTGGCGAGCGACGACGGGTCCCGGAGGTCCTCGGGCTCCATGATCCCGGCCATCGCGACGACGACGTCCAGGTCCGGGTGGGAGACGAGCAGGGCATCCCGCAACGAGGAGATCGAGTCCGGATCCGCGATGTCCAGGACGGCGGTGTCGATCCCGGGATGATCCGCGGCGATCCGCTGCAGGATCTCCTCCCGGCGGCCGGCCACGATCACGCGGTTGCCTGCGGCATGGAAGCGGAGGGCGAGCCCCAGTCCGATGCCCGAGGTTCCGCCGGCCATGAGGATGGTCTTTCCGGTGAGCTGCATGATGGTCCTTCCGAGGGGCTCTGTGCTGATGCCTCAACAGTGCCCCGGCCCGCCGGCGGGCGGGAGAGGAGGGCTCATCCACGGATCGGTGGTCCCTGTCTCCACTCCCGGCAGGGGGCCATGATGGAGCCATGAAGCGCGATGACCTGGCCGAGTTCCTCCGCAAGCGCCGTGAGTCCCTCCGGCCCGGCGACGTCGGGCTGGCGCCGGGAGTGCGACGCCGGACGGCCGGCCTGCGCCGCGAGGAGGTGGCGGTGCTGTGCGGCATGTCCACCGACTACTACACGCGCCTGGAGCAGCGCCGCGGCCCGCAGCCCTCGGACCAGATGCTCCTGGCGATCACCCGCGGGCTCCGGCTGAGCCTCGACGAACGCGACCACCTCTTCCTCCTCGCCGGTCAGCGTCCGCCCGCGCGATCGCAGCCCTCCGAGCATGTGGGCCCGGCCCTCATGCGCGTGTTCGACCGCCTCGAGGACACTCCTGCCCTGGTGCTCTCGGATCTCGCGGAGACCCTCGTGCAGAACAGGCTCGCGGTGGCACTGCTCGGGGACGACCTCCGCCACCGGGGGCTCGCCCGCAGCTCCTACTACCGTTGGTTCACCGATCCCGCCGAACGCCGGTACTACCCCGAGCGGGACCACGCGCACCAGTCACGCGTGCGGGCCGCGGCCCTGCGGGCAGCCCTGGGAACGGGTACCTCCACCCGTGGCAGGCGGATCGTCGACGCCCTCCTGGCGGAGAGCGAGGAGTTTGCCCAGGTGTGGAGCGGATACGAGGTCCGCAGCCGGTTCGACGACCACAAGACCCTCGTGCACCCCGAGCTCGGCGAGATCGAGGTGGACTGCCAGGTGCTCTTCACGGAGAACCAGGCGCAGTCGCTCCTGGTCCTCACCGCGCCGCCGGGCTCGGAGGGCTTCGAGAAGCTGCAGCTCCTCAGCATCCTCGCCGCCCGCCAGCCGATCTCCTGAGCCCGGTCGACCGGTCGTTCCCCCGACGGTGAGCCCTTCTCCGACGCGGGGCCGGCGCCTCCTGCTCCGCCGGTGCGGCACGGGCCGCGCAGGCGGCTACCCGGCGGTCGCCTGCGGCTTCCCGTACAGGTAGCCCTGGCCCTGGTCGCAGCCCAGGCCGTGCAGGATCAGCGCCTGGGTCCGGGTCTCGATGCCCTCGGCGATGACCCGCAGGCCGAGCAAGTGCGCGAGGCTGATGACGGCCGTCACGACGGCGAAGGACTCCCGCCGGCGCATCGGACTGTCGAGGCCGGCCACGAAGGAACTGTCGATCTTGATCGTGTCCACGGGGAACTGCCCGATGTAGGAGAGCGAGGAGTACCCCGTCCCGAAGTCGTCGATGGCGAGCTGCACGCCGAGTGCACGCAGGCGCATGAGGTTCTGGTGGGCCTGCGAGAGGTTGGTCATCAGGACACTCTCGGTGATCTCGATGCCGAGCACCTGGCCGGGCATCCCGTGGTCTGCCAGGGCCTTCTCGACACCTGCCGCGAAGTCGGGATCGTCGAGTTCGCTGGCCGAGGCGTTGACCCAGGTGACCATCGGCTCCGCCGTCCCGTCACCCCGCTGCGCAGCCTCCGCCAGGACGGCACCGAGCACCCTGCGGCCGAGGTCACGCATGAGGCCCGCCTCCTCCGCCAGTCCGACGAACTCGTTCGGCAGGAGCAGCCCGAGCTCGGGGTGCTCCCACCTGACCAGTGCCTCGCGCGCCACCTGCTCCTCGGTGGTGAGATCCACCTGCGGCTGGAAGTGGACGCGCAGCTGCCCGTCCGCCAGCGCGCCGGGCAGGTCGGCCAGGAGCCGGAGCCGATGGCGGTTGACGGCGCCGTCGGCTTCGTCGTGCACCCGGTACTGGTCCCGGCCCGAACCCTTCGCGGCGTACATGGCGTCGTCGCTGTCCCGGAGGAGTTGCTCGGCCGTGCTGATGCCAGCCACCGACAGGGCGATCCCGATGGAGGTCGTCACCGCGATCGCCGCCCCGTTGACCACGATCGGCTGCGCCAGGACGTCCCTGAGCACGTCCGCCATCGCCGTGGCCTCGGCGGGACCGGAATCGGTGCAGAGGATGACGAGCTCGTCCCCGCCGAGGCGTCCCACGGTGTCCACCGGGCGCACGACCGAGAGCAGGCGTTGCGCGATCGTGGACAGGACGAGGTCACCGATGTGGTGGCCGTACGTGTCATTGACGGTCTTGAACCGGTCGACGTCGCAGAAGAGGACGGCCACCCGGCCGGCCCCGCTGTCGGGCTGCAGCGCGCGCTCGAGGCGGTCGGTGAACAGGGCACGGTTCGGCAGCCCGGTCAGGGGATCGTGCAGCGCCTGGTGCCGGAGCCGTTCCTCGAAGGCCTTCCGGTCGGTGATGTTCTCGATGTGGTCGATCAGGAGGGTGGGCCTGCCCTCCTGGTCCCGCACCACCGACGAGGAGTGCAGGATGCCGACCACGGACCCGTCACGGTGGAGGAAGCGTGTCTCGTGGCGATGCCGGTCGAGGGAGCCCCTGGTCAGCGCGAGCCGCTGGCGTTCGGTGTGCTGGACGTCCTCGTGGTGCGTGATGTCCCTGACGGTCGAGGCGAGCAGCGCGTCCGCGGACAACCCGAGCAGCTCGGTGAGGGCGGTGTTCACCTGGAGGAAGCGACCGGAGAGTGCGGTGATGGCCATGCCGATCGGGGCGTCGTCGAACGCGCTGCGGAATCTCCCGTTGACCTCGTCGAGCGCCGCCTGGGTCCGCCGCTGCTCGGTGACGTCCGCACAGGCGAGGACCAGTCGCCGTGCGTCACCGGCCACCTCGCTGACGGTCAGGTCGAGCCAGCGCCAGTCGCCCGTGACGTGGCGGACCCGCACGGTCACCGTCACCCGAGCGGTGGGACGCGCGCCCCGGGCCCTGGCCACCAGCTCGCGGACCGCGCGCCGGTCCGCCGGGTGGATCAGCTCCTCCGACGCCGTCCCCTGCAGGGTCTCGGGCGGGTGGCCGAGGATCCGCAGGGACGCGGCACTGACCGCGGTCACCCGCCAGTCCTCGAGGACGAGGAGCAGGTCCGTGGTGCTGTCGAGGATGGACTGCAGCGCCAGCTCGCGCCGCTTGCGTCCCGTGATCTCGCGCTGGATCGCGATCCAGTGGGTGAAGCAGCCGGTCGGGTCGGCGACCGGCGTGATGTTGAGCTGCACCCAGAACTCGCTGCCGTCCTTGCGGCGGTTCAGCAGTTCCACCTCGATCGGCTGCCAGGCGGCGAGCGCTGTGCGCAGGCGGTCCAGCTCCCTGCGGTCCGTGTCGGGTGACTGCAGGATCCTCGGTGTCCGGCCCACGATCTCGTGCGCCTCGTACCCGGTCATGCGCGTGAAGGCGGGGTTGGCGTAGATGACGCGGGGGCCGCCCGAGCCCGCGTCGATCGGCTCGGCCTCGGTCACCAGCACGACGTCGTTGGCGTGCACGACGACCGACTCGAACAGCGCTGCGGCGTCGGGAACGCCCTGCCCGCGGGCGATGCCCGACGGCTCGCCGTCGGGTGCGTCCAGACCGATACTGACCATGCTGCGACTCCGGGGACTCAGGGAACGGAACGGGGCCGCACCCTGGCGGATGGTCCCACGACGCCCTCGCCCGTCAGCAGCGGCCCGTCCGGCTCCCTGCCGTCCGCCCCGCCTGCCGCCTGCGCGATCCCCGCCCCATGTTCCGTCCCCGCCGGACTTCCGTCCCCACTGCGGAACGTTAATGGCAATCGAAGCCCCGTGGTGAGAAATTTCCACCACGGGGCTGCTGGAGGGGTCAGCGGTCCCCGGCCCGGGGGCCTCCGACGTCTCCGGCTAGCCGGAGAACCAGTCCCGCGCCGGATTCTCCACCCGGGGCATCGAGCGGTCGCGGGCGGGCTGCGCCACCCAGTCCACGCCGTTGGCGAGGACGCGCTGGATCTGCGGGTGGTGATAGACGGGGTACTCCTGGTCCCCGGGGCTGAAGTAGAAGATGCGGCCCCTCCCCCGGGAGAACGTCACGCCCGAGCGGAAGACCTCACCGCCCTCGAACGAGCTGATGAAGATCAGGTCGTCGGGCTCCGGGATGTCAAACAGCTCCCCGTACATCTCCTGCTCCGGGATGATGATGGGGCTCTCGACGCCCGCGGCGATCGGATGGGACGGCTTGACGGTCCAGACGAGCTCGCGTTCGCCGTCGTTCCGCCACTTCAGGGAGCACGTGGTGCCGAGCAGCCGCGTGAGGATCTTCGAGAAATGACCCGAGTGCAGCACCACGAGCCCCATGCCGCCGAGGACATGGTGGTGGACGCGGTCCACCACCTCGTCCGCCACCTCGGCGTGGGCGATGTGCCCCCACCACAGCAGCACGTCGGTGCGGGCGAGCCGCTCCTCGGTGAGCCCGTGCCCGGGATCCGCGAGGGTCGCCGTCGAGACCTCCGAGCCGGGGAAGTAGCCGGCGAGGGACGCCGCGATGGCGCCGTGGATGCCCTGCGGATACATCTCCCCGATGGTGGCGGGCTCGTTGCGGGCCTCGTGGACGCCCTCGTTCCAGACGACGATGCTCGGTGCGCTCGTGAATTCCATCAGAGCAGGACCTCCCGGTGCTCGGTCGCGGACAGGTAGCAGGCGTCGATGACGCGGGCGCGGGTGAGTGCCACCGAGCCGTCGTGCCGGTGCCATTCGGCCTCCCCGGCACGGACCGCGGCCAGGAAATCGTCGATCACGCCCTGGTGACCCGCCGATGGTCCGATCCCGGGTGCGTACTCCCCGTCCTCGGTGAACACGCGGAGGTCCGGTGCCGCCTCGCTCGGTACGCCGACCCGCCTCAGCTCCGCACCGCCGTCGGTCCCGTACATCCGGAGCTCGATGAGGTCCTCGGCTCGCGGTAGGCGGCCCAGCCGGCTTCGAGGAGCAGGGTCACGCCACCCTCGAGCCGGAGGAACGCGGAGGCGAAGTCCTCCACCTCGAAGGCGGAATCCGCTGCCTGCTTCCCGTAGTCACCGCCACCGCGGCCCCGGGGCCCGAGCTCCGCGTAGGTGGACGCCGAGACCGAGAGGACCCGCGGCTCCCCCAGCAGATGGAGTGCCAGGTCCAGGACGTGGACGCCGATGTCCACGAGGGGTCCACCACCTGCCAGGTCACGGCTGGTGAACCAGCTGCCGAGGGACGGGATGCCGGATCGCCTCAGCCAGGCAGCCTTCACGTAGTAGGGGCGCCCGAGTCGGCCGTCGCCGATGACGCGCTCGAGGGCCGCGACGTCCCCGCGGCGCCGGTGGTTGAACGCGACGTCGAGCACGCGCCCCGCGCGCCGTGCGGCGTGCGGCGTCGACCATCGCCTGTCCCTCGTCACCGTTCCGGGCGATCGGCTTCTCGCTCAGCACGTGGAGACCCTGCTCCAGGGCGGCGACGGCGATGGGCGCGTGGAGGAACGTGGGAACGGCGACGCTGACGGCGTCGAGCCCGTCCAGCGCCAGCAGGTCCTCCCAGCGGGCGACGGCGTGCGGGATGCCGTACTCGGCCTGCAGCTCCGCGAGGAGCGCCGGTTCCATTCCGGCCAGGCCGAGGATCTCGACGTCCTCGCTGTTCGCGTACGCCTCGAGGTGCTGGCGGCCGGCCCAGCCGATCCCCACCACCGCCACCCGCAGGCGGCGCCCGTGGGTCGTTCCGTGCTCGTGCTGCGGGTCGGTCACTGATGCTGCCCTTCGCTCGTCGGCCCGGGCGGCTCCGGCGCGCACCCCTCCAGCAGTCCTACCGGCTCGCCGTGCCGGTGTCCATCCGAGCCGCCCGGGAAGCCTTTCGGCCTGATCCCGGTTACCGCCAGTAGACGCGCCAGCCGGGCGCCCGATCGGGAGGACTTGCCATGACCATCGTCATCACCGGAGCCACGGGGCACCTGGGCCGCCAGGTCGTCGAGCAGCTGCTGGCCCGCGGGGTGGACCCGTCCACCGTCGTCGCCGGGGGCCGCAACGAGGAAGCCCTCGCCGCACTGGCCTCGCACGGCGTCCGCACCGCGCGCATCGACTACTCGGACCCCTCCACCCTGGACGACGCCTTCGCCGGCGCCGAGAAGGTGCTGCTGATCTCCGGCAGCGAGGTGGGCAAGCGGTCGGTGCAGCACAAGGCCGTGATCGACGCCGCCCGCAGGGTGGACGCATCCCTCGTCTACACGAGCGCGCCGAAGGCCTCGACGTCGGCCCTCGTCCTCGCACCCGAGCACAAGGCCACCGAGGGTCTGCTCGAGGGATCCGGCCTCACCTACACCGTGCTGCGCAACAACTGGTACACGGAGAACTACGACGACACGATCCGCCAGGCCGCTTCCACCGGCAGCATCCTGACGAGCGCGGGGCGCGGCAGGGTGGCCAGCGCGACGCGCCGCGACTACGCGGAGGCCGCCGCCGTCGTCCTGCTGTCCGACGACTACGCGGGCGAGATCCTCGAGCTCGGCGGCGACGAGCCGTGGTCCGTCGACGAGCTCGCATCGGTGGTCGCCGACGTGCAGGGGAACGACGTCACGGTGGAGCAGGTCTCCACCGACCAGCACGTCGCCGCGCTCCAGGGCTTCGGGCTGGACGAGGGGACGGCTGGCTTCGTGGCCGCGATCGACGCGAACATCGCCGACGGCCTCCTGGCCGAGAGCGACGGGACGCTGTCCCGCATCATCGGCCGCCCCACCACGCCCCTCAGGCAGTACGTCGCGGAGTTGCTCGGGTAGCCGGCAGGCCGACGCGGGGCCGGCCGCCGCTACGCTGGCACGACGCATCCACGCACGACGGCGACCGGACGGGAGACCCATGCCGAACGATCAGGACCTCTCGGTGGGGCAGCTCGCGTCCCGCAGCGGCATGACGGTCTCCGCCCTGCACTTCTACGAACGCCAGGGCCTGATCCGGAGCCGCCGCACGTCGGGCAACCAGCGTCGTTACGACCGGTCCGTCCTGCGCCGCGTCGCCGTCATCCGGGCGGCGCAGCGCGCGGGCATCCCCCTCGCAACCGTCGCCACGGCCTTCGGCGAACTGCCGACGGACGGCGTCCCGGACCAGGAGGACTGGCAGCGGTTGTCGGCGGCCTGGCGGCAGGAGATCGAGCAGCGCATCGCCCAGCTGGAGCACCTGCGTGACCGTCTGGGTGGATGCATCGGCTGCGGTTGCCTCTCGCTCGCGACGTGCGGTTTCGTCAACCCGGACGACGACGCCGGGCGCCGCGGTGTGCCGTCGACCCTCCTCGATCCGTGATCCCCCGATTTGACCTCAACCTTTGTCGAGGTTCTAGCGTGGAGGATATGACAGCCTCGACGGACCACGCGGTCCCCACCGCCGATCTCTTCAAGGATGCGTTCCGCGCCCACCCGGCGGGTATCGCGGTCATCACGGCGCAGGGCCCGGAGGGGCCGGTGGGACTGACGGCGTCGTCCGTCTCGTCCGTCTCGGCCGAGCCGCCGGTCCTCGCGTTCTCCGTCTCGACGGCGTCGCAGTCCGCCGCCGTCCTGGTGCAGGCCGGGACGCTGGTGGTGCACCTGCTCGGAGCCGATCAGCTCGGTCTCGCCCAGCTCTTCTCCACGCGTGGCGCGGACCGCTTCGGCCCGGCCACGGACTGGCGCACCCTGCCGACGGGAGAACCGCTCCTGGCCGACGCGCCCTGGGCGCTGCGCTGCAGGATCCTGCACCGCCTGCCCGTGGGCGGTTCGATGATCCTCGCCGCGGACGTGCTGGGGATCGAACAGGCAGCGGACGACGGCGGGAGCGCACCGCTCGTCTACCACAACCGTTCCTACCACCGGCTGGGCGACCAGTCGCTGCTGGACTGAACGACCGAAGGACGACCACCCCATCACCGAGGAGGACTACGTGAGCGTTTACGTACTGCCGGATCTTGACTACGACTACGCGGCCCTGGAGCCGCACATCTCGGGCCGGATCATGGAGCTGCATCATTCCAAGCACCAGGCCACCTATGTCAAGGGCGCCAATGATGCCCTGGCGCAGCTGGCCGAGGCGCGTGAGAAGGGCGAGTTCGGGACCATCCCGAAGCTCTCCAAGGATCTGGCGTTCCATGTGGGTGGTGTGATCAACCACAGCATCTTCTGGAAGAACATGTCGCCCGAGGGCGGGGACAAGCCCGAGGGTGAGCTGGCTGCGGCGCTGGATGACGCGTTCGGGTCCTTCGGCGCGTTCCGGGCGCACTTCACGGCGGCGGCGACGTCGCTGCAGGGGTCGGGGTGGGCGGTCCTGGCGTACGAGCCGCTGGGGAAGAACATCGTGATCGAGCAGCTCTACGACCAGCAGGGCAACGTGCCGGTGGGCACGGTTCCGCTGCTGATGCTGGACATGTGGGAGCACGCGTTCTACCTGGACTACGTGAACGTGAAGCCCGAGTACGTGAAGGCGTGGTGGAACCTGGTGAACTGGGCCGATGTCCAGACCCGTTTCCAGGCCGCGAGGACCGGGGCCTCGACCCTGATCACCCCCGGCCACTAGCCACCCGACAGCGCACCGCACTGCGCGCTCCGGCCACCGGAAGGGCCACCCCTCAGGGGTGGCCCTTCCGTCGCGTCGAGGACTCGGCCGGCATCAGCCCCCTTTAGTTGCTTAGGCATCCTAAGTGTAGGATAGAGCGTCGGCACCGGAGGGAGGACATGTGCGCGCAGCACTGCGTCGGCTCGGCTCCTTCACCCTCGTGGGCACGGTGGCCTTCGTCGTCGACATCTCGGTGTTCAACATCCTCGCGTCCGGGCTCGGCATCGGGCCCATCTCGTCGAAGATCGTCTCCGTGGTCCTGGCCACCGGCGTCTCCTGGGTCGGCAGCCACTACCTGACCTTCCGGATGTTCGCCGGTCGGCCGAAGCGCGAGGAAGCGCTGCTGTTCGGACTCACCAACCTCATCGGGCTCGGCATCGCAGCCGCCTGCCTCGTCGTGTCCCACTACGTCCTGGGTCTCACGAGTCCGCTCGCCGACAACATCTCCGCGAACGTGATCGGGGTCCTGCTCGGCAACGTGTTCCGCTACGGGGCCTACCGTTTCTTCGTCTTCCGCCCGGCGTCCGTCCCGGCCTCGCCGCAACCCTGCGTGACCGATCCGTAGGCAGGTCCGGCGCCGAATCACCATCGGCGATGAGCGGCACACTCCCCTGGGAAGCTCCGGCCGTCCCGCGTACGATTGACCCAGATCATCAGCATGCTTCTGAAGCTGCTGTCCGCCCGCGTCCCGAAGAGTTCCCATGCGCGTCCGTCACGCCATCACCTCCCTGACCCTCAGTTGTGGCCTCCTGATCGCCCTCCCGGGCGTTGCCGTCGCACAGACCGTATCGACCACCCCTGACTCCCCCAACCAGACCGACCCGTCGACGCGGCAGCAGGGACCGGTGCTGCCACCTCACGCCAACGCGACGCTGCCGCCGATTCCGTTGCCGGCCCTCGAACCCGGGCCTCCGACGGGCCCTGGCGGAGCGCCGATCGAGACTCCGGGCCCTGTCCAGCCGCCGCCGCCGGGAACCGGCCCCACCGACCCGGCAGCGCCCGCTCCCCCGACCACCGATCCGTCGGTGGTCCCGACTCCAGTCCCCTCGATGCCGACCGCGGATCCCGCTCCGACCGTCGATCCTTCGAGCAGTCCGAGCACACCGGCCGGGACCACGCCCGATGAGAGCGCGAGTCCGTCCGCCACTGCCTCGGAGGATGCGGCGACGGCGCCCGCGACGGATTCCGCCGAGGCAGCCGCCGGGGCCGGGGCGCCTGCGAGGAACGTCGGCAATGACACCCGAGGCTTGGGCGCTCCTGCTCCCGGAGCTCGAACCGCACGCACCACGGCGGCCGCCCCGGCCACCTCGTCCGCATCGGCTGCATCGGCTGCATCGGCAGAGACGGCGGCCGAGGAGCAGCCGGCCGATGATGTCGTCGCCGAGGCCGCCACCCCGCTCGGCGCGGACCCCGTCCGGTACATCGCTGCGGGCGTCCTCAGCATCGTCGCCGTCGCCCTGGCCCTGGCGATCGCCGTCGTCTCCCAGCCTCGCCGCCCGCGCCGCACGCACTAGACCACGCACACGGAAGGAGCCGGGACACGCGTCCCGGCTCCTTCTGCGTTCGGGCGACGGACCGCGGCGGGCCGGCGGACCCGGCGCGCACACACCGGAAGAGCGCCGCACGAGGTGACCTCGACGGAGCGCTGCACTCTGAACCGGTTCACCGCGTAGCGCTGCTCGCGGACTAGAGTGCCGGCGGCACATTTCAGGTAGATGAGCGTCATTTCCGAGAAGTCCCTGTGAACCAGACTCGAAGGAGACTTGGTCTTCTTTCTGCCCGCCGTGGTGCAGGGACACCCGTGGTGCATGGCGGCTCAGGAGCCTCCGCCCGTGGTGCGTTTCTCCGCCAGGTCCTCCCATCCGCACCATGCAAGAGGAACACCTTGATCACGAAGACACTCACGCGCCGCAACCGGACGGCCCTCGCCGTCACGTCCGGCGCCCTGGCCCTCGCCGTCACCGCAGGCGTCGGGCTCCCCGCCGTAGCCGCACCACCCGCAGACTCCCCCTCGCGGTCCGAGAACAACAACGGCGCCGGCCGCGGCGCCCAGCAGGACGCCCGCGAGAAGGCCCTGGGCAACGGGTCGGGCCGCAAGACCACCGTCGCACCGGTCAACGGGGCCTGGATGAACACCCGGCTCTCCTCGGACAGGCGCGCAGACCTCCTCCTCGCCCAGATGACCCTCGAGGAGAAGGTGTCGCGCCTGCACGGCGAGTTCAGTGGCGAGACCGCGTTCTACATCGCGCCGCTCGAGCGGCTCGGCATCCCCGCCCTGCTCCTGACCGACGCCGGAGCGGGTGTCCGCGTCACGAACCAGGACACCAATGACGGCAGGGCCACGGCCCTCCCTGCACCGCTCGCCCTCGGTGCGACCTGGGACACCTCACTGGCTGCCAAGTACGGGGACATCCTCGGCGCGGAGACGCGTGCATCCGGCCAGAACGGACTGCTCGGTCCTACCGGAGACCTCGTGCGCGATGCCCGCTGGGGGCGCGCCTTCGAGAGCCTGGGCGAGGATCCCCGCCTGACCTCGCGTCTCCTCGAGGCCCAGGTCCAGGCCGTACAGAAACACGACGTCGTCGCAACCGTCAAGCACCCTGCCGCCTACTCGCAGGAGGAGTCACGTCTGGCCGGTGGCAACGTCGCCATCAGTGAGCGGGCCCTCCGCGAGGTGTACCTGGCGCCCATCGAGGCAGCCATCAAGGCCGGCGTCGGCTCCGCCATGTGCTCCTTCAACAAGGTCAACGACGTCTACGCCTGCGAAAGCTCCGAGGTCTTCGACATCCTCAAGGAGGACTACGGCTTCGCGGGCTTCATCCAGACGGACTACGGAGCAACCCACAGCACGGTCGACGCCGCCAACACCGGGCTCGACGTCGAATTCCCGGCCGCCGTGTACTTCGGGCAACCGCTGATCGACGCCGTGAACCGGGGTGAGGTGAGCACCGCCACGATCGACGACAAGGTGCACCGCATCCTCCGCACCATGTTCGAGTTCGGCAGCTTCGACACCCCGGTCGCGGTCACGCCGATCGACGTCGCGGCCGGCAATGCCGTGGCACGCGAGGTGGCCGAGAGCTCCGCCGTCCTGCTGAAGAACGACGCCCCGGCCGGTTCGCCGTCGGCCGCCCTCCCGATCGACGCCGCCTCGATCTCCTCCCTGGCAGTCATCGGCGCGGACGCGGACGCCCTCGCCACCGGGGGCGGCAGCTCCGTGGTGAAGCCGACCAGCACCTCCACCCCCCTCGATGCGCTCACGGCCCGTGCCGGTGCCGGCGTCGAGGTCACCTACGCCGAGGGCACCGACCCGGTCGGACCGGCGCACTCGCTCAGCGGTGCGGCGGTCCCGTCCTCCGTCCTCGCCCCTGCAGGTCAGCCGACGGCGACCGGCATCACCGCGGAGTACTGGTTCAACGGCGCCGACACGGCGGGCACTCCGACGGTGACACGCGTCGAGGACCAGGTCGCCATGAGCGCCGGTTTCCTCGCCCTCGACGGACTGTACGGCTCGTCGGTCCCGAAGATCCCGGGCTACCCGTTCGGCGGTCCGCTGACCGCACGCTGGTCCGGCACCATCACGGCTCCCGCCACCGGCGAGTACACCCTCTCGCTGACCGGCTTCGGCAGCGCGCGGCTGTTCCTGGACGGCGAAGAGGTCATCGATGCCTCCGATCCCCACGCCGTCCGCACTGACTCCAGCCTCGCGCTGCAGCTCGAGGCGGGCGAAACCCGCGACCTGCGCGTCGAGTACTCCAACAACGCGAGTGATCCCGACCAGGAATCCGCCGCCGACCTCGTCATGACCTGGGAGCACCCGGAGGACGTGGTGACCCCGGCGGTCGCGGAGGCCGTCGCCGCCGCCAAGGCATCGGACGTCGCCGTCGTCTTCGCCCGGGACTACGTGGGCGAGGGTCGCGACAAGAACACGCTGACGCTGGCCAACGAGCAGGATTCCCTGATCGAAGCCGTCTCCGCCGCGAATCCGCGCACCGTCGTCGTCCTGACGACCGCAGGTTCGGTCACCATGCCGTGGCTCGACCGCGTGCCGTCCGTGCTCGAGGCCTGGTACGGCGGCCAGGAGCAGGGCGCGGCGATCGCGCGCGTCCTCTTCGGCGACGTCAACCCGTCCGGCAAGCTGCCGGTCACCTTCGCCACCGGAGATGCCGCGACACCGACGGCCGCGCCGGCCCTCTTCCCGGGCATCGGCAGGACGGCCTCCTTCGCCGACGACGTGAACATCGGCTACCGCGGCTATCTCGCCGCAGGCATCGCCCCGCAGTTCTCCTTCGGTCACGGCCTGAGCTACACCGACTTCGGGTACTCGAAGCTCAAGCTGAACTCCTCGGGCAAACCCGTGAAGAACGGCGGCACGGCGAACGTCAAGGTGACCGTCGACGTCGCCAACACCGGCGCCCGCGCCGGCAGGGAGACCGTGCAGGTCTACGTCGGCTCGCTCCCGACGACGGCGGTCGCCACGCCGGCACGTCAGCTCGCCGGCTTCGCGAAGGTGGACATTCCGGCCGGGCGGACGTCCAAGGTCACGATCGATCTCGACCCGCGCGCGTTCTCCTACTGGGATTCGGCGACCGACGCCTGGGTGACGCCGACCGGCAACGTCCCGGTCTACGTCGGCACGTCCTCCGCGGACGCCACCCTGCAGGGCACCGTCAGCATCCGCTGACGACGCGGCACCACGTCCGCACAGAAGGAGCCGGGACGCGTGTCCCGGCTCCTTCTGTGCCTGCGGGCGAGTGCCCGCGGCGGACTAGCGGACCTGCAGGGTCAGCATGCCTGTCGGGTTGGACTGCACGACCTCGATCGTCGTCCCCGTCCCGGCGACGACGACGGACCCCTGCGGGTTCGTGACGTCGTAGTAGGCGTTCGGGTCGGTGTCGTCGAAGACGGCGACACCGGGCTGCGACGGAGCCGTGACCGTGCTCGAGCCCGCTGCGGTCTCGCGGTGCAGGCTCAGCGCGTCCGTGGCCTGCTTGCCGAAGGTGGCGTCGAAGCTCTGGATGCGGTTGCGGACCACGGTGCCGTCCGACCAGGTGAGCGCCCTGGGATGCGCATCGACCGGGAGTGCCAGGCCGGCCCCGGGGTGCTGGCGCGTGTTGTTGTTGCTCTGCGCGGTGTTCCAGTAGGTGATGCTCAGGCCGTCCTGGTACGCGTAGTGCTCCACGGTGTCCGGCGCGGTGACGCCCCAGCCGAAGTTGTACGGACCGGTGGCGAGCGTCGCGTCGTAGCCGGCGTAGACCCGGTTCTCGGCGATGTAGAAGCGGTCCTTGCCGGCCGCGTCCTTCGGCAGGTTCACGACGACGGCCTGCGGGGCCTTCGTGGCGTGGAAGGACGGCCCGATCTTGTGGGTCGACTTCACACCGGCCGTGGCCACGTCGTAGTCCAGCCAGCCGAGCTGCAGCTTCTCCCAGGCGCCCATGTGGTTCGGGGTGGTGCCGATGGAGCCGTCACCGTGGCCGAGCCAGGAGCCGGAGCTCATGAGGGTCCAGAAGCCCGTGCCGTTCTCGCCGCCACTCGTGTCGTACAGATCGGGCAGGCCGAGGTCGTGTCCGTACTCGTGCGCGAAGACGCCGAGGCCGCCGTTCTCGGGCTCGGTGGTGTAGTCACGGATCCAGACGTCCGAATCACCGATCTTGATGCCGCCGAAGGGGTTGGCTGCCGGGCCGGCCGTGCCGCGTCCCGCCTGGCCCACGGACCAGCGGTGCGACCAGATGGCCGACGACGCCGCGCCGGCCTCCTCGCCCTCTCCGGCGTGGATGGCCTGGAAGTGGTCGATGTAGCCGTCGGCCTCGTCGAAGTCGCCGTCCTTGTCGAAGTCGTAGCGGTCCCACTGGTCGAAGGTCGCGAGGTAGGCGTCGATCTCGGCTGCTGTCTTGCCTCCCGCGACCTGTGAGTCGTACCAGGCGTCCGCGGTGTCCTGCACGAAGCGCGTCATGTCGGCCTGGCTCTCGGTCTCGCCGTAGCTGGCCGAGGTGTAGGGGACGGTCACCCAGTCGCTGACGTCGCCGTCGACGGTGTAGCGGCCGCTCGACATCTCCTCGTAGACGCCCTTGAGCGATTCGCCCTCCTCGCTGAAGAACATGTCGAGGTAGTGCTCGCGGTCGAAGGTGTCGGACCAGTAGGTGGAGTTGTCCACCGCGCGGTCGGGCTCCTTGATGGCGCCGCTGACGGGGCCGGCGGTCGAGGCGGGGAAGCGGGGGTCCACCGTGTCGCCGAACTGGACGAGGAAGGAGAGGATCTGGTCGCTGTCCTGCAGTCCGTACTGCGCCCACTGGCCGGGGGCCACCTTGACCGCCCTGGACCCTCCTCGGTCCTCGATCTTCGCTGCACCGGAGATGACCTTCGCCACGCCCTGCTGGTTGCGGTCGCTGCGCTCCTCGGCCGCGGGGTCGGAACGATCATGGAGCTTTTCGGCAGCGCCGTCGGCGGTGGGCGAGGAGGTGAAGGACGACGACGTCACGGTCGGTGCGTCCGCCGTGGCACCGGCGGTGGCCTGCGCGCTCACCGGAGCGAGGACGACGGCGCTGGTCACGGCGAGCGCCATCGCGCACCGCAGCCTCCGGGTACGAGGAATGGAATTCAAGGGTTCTCCTTCATGAAATGTCCCAGCTGGTGTGTTGCATCTGCAGGCTGAGTACCTGGCGTGGCAGAACATGTTGCCTAGGTCACACGTTCTGCTGGGCACGCTAGCACCGCGCCAGGACACTTCGGAAGATCGTTGCCCTTTGTGAACCATCGGCGTGTCCGCCTCTGGTGGAGGAGGGCGGAGCGACGTATAGTGCCACGCCGACAGGGTGCCGGACGGCGTCCGCCTACCTGAAGGACGCGAGCACTCCGGCCGCCTCGCCGAACACCTCGGAACGGGTGGTCGCGTGCACGGAGAGGCGGATCCGGTCCGCGCCGTGGACCGTCGTCGAGATGCCCGCGGCCCTGAGGGCGGCCTGCGCCTCGGCAGCGCGGCCGATGACCTGCGCCACCACGATCCCCGCCCGCTCCGCACGGTCGCGCGGGGAGAGGACCGGAACACCGGCGTCGTCGAGCTGCGCGATGAGCGCCTGCGCGTGCGTCGACACGATGCCCTCGATCGCGGGAACCCCCACCGACTCGATCAGCTCGAGGGCTTCCGCGAAGGCGCCGCTCGCGTAGGGCGAGAGGTTCGAGATCGAGAACCGCCCGGCACCCGGCAGCGGCGGGTGCTCCTCACCGTCGTACCGTCGGGACTCGGTGACGCCCGTCCAGCCGGTGAGCAGCGGTTCGATCCGCTCCACGCCCCGCTGCGACACGGCGATCCCGGCCACGCCCCAGGCGCCGCGGACCCACTTCTGGGCGCCGGTGATCAGGACGTCGGCGAGCGTCCAGTCGTTGTCCACGACGCCGAATCCCTGGATTCCGTCGACGACGAGGAGCCGCTCAGGGCCGATCACGTCCCGGATGCCGGGAAGATCAGCGCGGTAGCCGGTCCGGAAGTCGACGGCGCTGACGCTCACCGCCACGGTGTCGTCGGTCAGTCCGCGCGCGACGACGTCCGGTGTCATGTGCGTCCCGGGTTCGCCGATGAGCTCGACGCGGGCCCGCCCGGCATCGCTGGTGCGCAGCCAGGGGTACATGTTGGACGGGAACTCGCCGGCGCCGACCAGCACCGTGCCGCCGGTCAGGCCGAAAGCCACCTGGAACAGCCCGAGCGACGTGCTCCCCGTCAGCCCCACCTGCTCGAAGGGGAAACCGGCGAGCCTCGCGAACGCGGACCGGGCCCGCAGGTCCTCGCCGTGCAGCTGGTCCGATGCGGCCGCGTCGCCGTCACCGGCGGTCTGCAGCAGGTGAGACACCCGGTCCGTGACCCGGGCCGACGTCGGACCGTAGCTGGCGAAGTTCAGGTAACCGGGCGCCTCGGAGAAGGCGGCCTGATAGTCGGCGAAGACTGCGGCGTCGTTCCCGGTGGCTCCCATGCTGCCAACCCTACGGTCGCCGAGGTGTCCGCGCTCCTGTCAGCGCCGCCTCTTCCCGCCCTTCATGAGCGGGTTCGCCCTCGATCCGGTGGTCGAAGGTCTCCCTGAACCCGTCCGGGTGCGGTCGCGGGCGGAGGACGTGCGGCCGCGGGTCGAGGAGGTGCGCCCTCGGCTGGTCGGCGCGTCGTCGACGTCGGCGGCATCGACGACACCGGCGCTGCCCTCGGCGCGGCCCTCGACGCTGCCTGGAACAGTGCCCGAGCCAGTGCCTGAGACAGTGCCTGAGACAGAGCTGGTGATCCGCTCCTTGCGGACCTCCTCACGGACCGTCGCCCGGCCGTCCACCTCGACCTTTCTCAACCGCACGCGTTCGAGGGCCACCGTCTCCTGGCCCACGACGGCGACTTCCTCCCGCGCCACGAGTTCCACGGACTGCTCCTGGAACGGCGCGCCGTCATCGTCGAGGTTCGATGCCGACGTGACGGGTTCCACGTCGATCCGCAACTTCTCGCGCTTCAGGGGAACGGCCAGCGTGGCCTCTTCGGTGACGACGTACTTCCGCAGGCGCACGCGGGCAGCTTCGACCCGCTCGGTGCCCACGCGGAGCCGCTCCTCGGACCGGACGACCCACGGGGTGCCGCCCTCGTCGTGGGTCTGCGGGGCGCCCCCGTCGGGGGTGCGTGTGCCGACCGCGTCCTCTGAGCCTGTTCCTGCAGCGCCGAGCGTGCGCGTGCGGCCGTCGTCGTGGGTCTGCGGTGCGCCCTCGTCGGGGGTGCGTGTGCCGACCGCGTCCTCTGAGCCTGTTCCTGCAGCGCCGAGCGCGTGCGTGCGGCCGTCGTCGAGCGGTCGCGTATCGCCGTCGTCGGGCATGCGCATTCCGCCGTCGCCGGGAACAGCCGGGCCCTCCGGCTGCAGCATCACCGCCGGGGTGGCCGGGGCCGACGACGTCGCGGGGGGCGCGACCCGATCCAGACCGTAGTGCCGATACAGCTCGGCCTCCTCCTCGGGACCGAGGTGGCCGTCCCGATCGATCGACGGAGCATGCTTGATGAGATCGCGCGGGTAGGCGACCACGAGCTTCTGGCCCTGCACCGACGCCCCCTCCAGCGGCACGAAGGACTCCCGCGTGCCGAAGAGACCCGTGTGCACGGTCACCCAGGTGGGCCGTTCGTCGGCGTCGTCGAGGTAGACGACACCGATCGAGCCCACCCTGTCGCCGTCACCCGACTGCACTGCGCTGCGGCGTCGGATCAACGGATCGAGGTCGGTCATCGAGAGCATGCGGAGTCCTGTCGTCGGGAGCGGCCACCGAAGGGGCGGCTGAACCTCAGGGTAGGGCCGTCCGGCAGGATATAGCAAGCATGCTTACTAATCACCCGGGCAGTCAGCGCACCCTGAGCGGCACCGCCGGGCGGCACTGCCTGCCACGTGTGATGCATCGTACGCCCGGTTTATTTTGAGCAACTCATAATAAGAACTAGCCTGAGAGAACGGCCGCAGCCAGGACGGCGCGGGTCCTCCCCGATGCACTCCCCGTGCTGTGCCGTGCCCTGAATCATCCTGCCCGACACCCCCGGGCGGCCCCCACCGACGTGAGGATGCACCCATGACGATCATCGACCGCCCCCGCTACGCCCGCCACTCCGCCGCAACCATCCACCAGCCGGCAGCAGGTGCCTCGGACCTGCCGGGTGGTTCCTACGTCACCGGCTCGATGCCGCGGCCCGGCACGGAGGGCACCTACGTCTCCACCGCAGCACGAGCCAGCGGCCAGGCCCGTCCCCTGCAGCGGGGTACCTACGTGTCCTCCGCCCTCCCGTCGGTACAGCGCGGGGGCACCTACACCTACGCGGGCTGAACCGGCCCGGCACTTCAGCGGAACAGGTCCGCCAGGAGTTCGTCCGAGCGCGCCCGGCCCTCGAGGTCGTAGGCGCCGCCACTGACCAGCAGCTCGTCCGCCCCGGTACGCGCCTGCAGATCGACGAGGGCACGGTCCACCTCGGGTGGCGTCCCGTGGACGGCCGAGCGGAGCGACTCCTCGACGTACCCGGATTCACGTTCCGTCAGGCCCTCCCCCGTCTCGGCCCGAAGCGGCGGGAACGAGCCCCTCGTCCGCGAGGAGGCCAGGGCCCGCGCCTCCGGCAGCAGGAGCCGCCGTGCCGCCGCCGTCGTCTCCGCGACGGCGACGTTCAGGGACGCGAGGACGTACGGCCGGTCCCACCAGCGGGAAGGCCGGAAGGACTCGCGGTACAGCTCCAGGGCGCCACCGCCCTCGTGGGCGAGCGCGGGGCCACCGACGACGACGGCCAGACCGGCCCGCGCGGCGACCTCCACGCCGTGCCCGGTCGCGAGAACGAACACCGGTGTCCGCGCACCGTCCACGGGCCTGGCCGTGACCGGTGCCGAACCGTCGAGGAAGGCGAGCAGATCGTCGACGTCCTCGCCGAACCGGGCGGCCTCGTCCTTGCCCGTCCGCAGCGCCGATCGCACGGCCTGCGTGAATCCGAGCGATCGCCCGATCCCCAGGTCGAAGCGGCCCTCGAAGAGCGCGCCCAGCGTGGCGGCCTGCTCGGCGACGACCAGCGGCTGGTGATTGGGCAGCATGATGCCGCCGCTCCCCACGCGGATCGTCGAGGTCCTCGATGCGACTGCTGCCGCGAGCACGGCGGGCGCCGATCCGGCGATCCCCGGCACGCCGTGGTGCTCCGCCACCCAGAACCGCCGGTATCCCAGTTCCTCCGCGCGTTGCGCACGCGCGATCACCTGGTGCAGGGTCTCCGCCTCGGGCGAGCCCTGGCGTGACTGCGCTCGGTCGAGGATGGACACGGCAGCGAAGGGGAGGGGCATACCGGTGGGAACCACGGGCGTCCCGGCCCCATTCCGCGCGTGAAGCGCCGCGTGACGTCTCCTGACGGCAGGAGGGTGGTATGTCCGGGAAGTGCTCCCTGGCAACCGCTGCGGATAATGACCGTGCCACCGGGCAGGATGGGAGATCGCCGCCGGCCGTCATCCCGCGCCGGCGTGGTCTATCCCGAAAGGACTCCCGCCATGATGGGCGCCCACCATGCTGCCTGCGGCGCTGCCGCATGGGTCGCTGCCACTACCCGGATCGAGGTCCACCCGGCCCTGATCGTCCCGGTCCTCCCCGAATCGATGACCCTCGGCCTCGGGCTGCTGGACGTCAGCGCGGTCGGCGTGGTCACCGGAGCGCTCGTCACGGCGGGCGCGGCCCTCCTGCCGGACGCCGACCACCACAGCGCCACGATCGCCCACTCACTCCCTCCGCTGTCCAATCTCTTCTGCGCCGGCGTCGGCATGATCTCGGGCGGCCACCGCCGCGGCACCCACTCGCTGCTCGGTGTGGCCGCCTTCGTCGCCGTCGCCTTCCTCGCCGGCCTCTGGACGGTGGAGACCGCCCGGTTCGGTACCGTCTACCCGGGCGCGGGGCTGCTCACCGTGCTGCTCGTCTCCTTCGCGGCGAAGGCACTGAAGATCATCCCGGACGGCATGCGGAGATCGCCCTGGGCCGTCGGGCTGACGGCCGGGGCCTTCGTCACGGCCTTCGCCCCGGAGGAGCAGTTCTGGTTCCCGCTGGCCGTGGGCATCGGGGTCGTGGTGCACATCCTCGGTGACATGCTGACGACCGGCGGCTGCAATCCGGTCTACCCCCTGCGGCTGCGGAGACCGCGACGCCTCACCGGCGTTCCGGTGATCGCGCAGGTGTGGCGGCCGAACGGCAACATCGCCGTGCCCCTGCTCGGCAACGCGGGTTCGATCCGCGAGTGGTGCCTGCTGGTTCCGGTCTCGCTCTACGCCGTCGGCGGCATCGGGTGGGCCGTGACGCGGATCGGCGACGGCGGCGTGATCACCCGCGCGTCGGGCCTCGGCTGACAGCTGCCGGGCGTACGAAAACAGCTGGAAACACGACCGGGATACCGTCGGGTCCGAGCAGAGAGCGCAAGGAGGACCATGGAGCGCAACAGATTGTTCTTCGATCCCCTGCAGGGCGAGGGCCGACGGCCGGAGGAGAACCTGCTGGAGCAGGACGACGACGGACAGGAGTCACCCGCCGCTCCGCGACGCCGCCGGCTGGACCCGGAAGAGGTGCAGGTCCAGCGGCGGCGCGAGATGGACCGCGTGCAGGAGGAGCTGAGGAAGATGGCGAGTGGGCTACCCGTCGTCATCTCGCCGTCCCGGCGTGATCGCGCCGGGGGCCGATTCGGTCAGGCGTCCGACGAGGGCCGATCGATGTGATGTGGCCGGTCGCGCCGGCTGCTCAGCACCCGTCGGGGCCGCAGGCCGGGCCGTCGCCCGACGGCGTCAGGGACACCAGCGGATGCGCCTCCTGCCAGGCCTGATCCAGGGCCTGCCGGAACAGCCCGGTGGGCTGGGCTCCGGAGATACCGTACTTCCGGTCGATGACGAAGAACGGGACGCCCTGGACGCCGATGGTGCGCGCTTCCTCGATGTCGCGGCGGACGTCGTCGGCGAATCGGTCCCCGGCGACGGTGGACCGGACCTCGTCCTCCGCAAGCCCGATCCCCACGCCGAGCCGGACCAGGACATCGACGTCGGACGTGTCGAGACCCTGTTCGAAGTGCGCGGACATGACGGCTTCCTTGGCGGCATCGCCCCGGCCGTGGGCTTTGGCGAGATGCAGGAAGCGGTGGGCGGTGAAGCTGTTCCCCACCACGATCCGGTCGACGTCGAAGGCGAGACCCTCGCCCTCCGCCTGCTGGGCGAGGTGCTGCCACATCTGCCGGACCTGGTCCGGAGCGATCCCCTTGCGCTCCGCGAGGTACTGCTGCTCCGTGCCCTCGTAGTGATCGGGGAGGTCCGGATCCAGCTGGTAGCTCTTCCAGGTGACCTCCACGCCGTCCCGGTGCGGGAAGTCGGCGAGGGCCTTCTCGAAACGGCGCTTGCCCACGAAGCACCACGGACACTTGACGTCGGACCAGATCTCGATCTTCATATCGGGGACAACCGCGATGGGCTCGGGCCCTATTCCCCGGGGGTCGGGGCCCGAGCGCCGGTGCTACCTCCGGTTGAGGAGGTTGCGGAGGATTCCGCCGGCCTTGCCGGACGGCACCGGTGTTCCGCGCCGTCCGCCGGACACGCCGCCGGCGGAGCGGCCCGACGTCGTGCCGGTGCCGGACCTGCCGAGGTAGCGGCTCGCTGCATTCTTGACCATATTGCTGATACCCATGGGATCTCCTTCGGTCGTGCGCCTCACACCCGAAATACTCAGGTGGCTTAGCAGTTTACCCGTCCGGCACCGCAGCGGCCAGCAACGGCCAAGAGCGCGGATCGCCGAAGTGATGGGGCAGAACCGGCCGCCGCCTGCACCACGTCCGGGGCCGGTCCGCCTAGCCCTTCACGGAGCCGTCACTCAGCCCCGCGACGAGGTACTTCTGGGCGATGAAGGAGATGGCGATCACCGGAAGGGTCAGCAGCATGGCCGCCGCACCTGCCTGCTGGAGCATGGGAAGGGTCTGGCCCAGCTGGGTGGTGATGAAGACCGGCACCGTCTTGGAGGCCGTGTCGGTGAGCACCAGCGCGGTGAGGTACTCCTGGAAGGCGAAGAGGAAGACGAAGACACCGGCGGTGAGGATGCCGGGCCGCATCAGCGGAATCATGATGCGGCGCAGCGTGCCCCACCGGGTGCAGCCGTCGATCATCGCCGCCTCGTCCAGTTCCTTGGGGATCTCGGCGAAGAAGTTGCGGAGCAGCCAGATGCTGAAGGGCTGGTTGATGGCCACGAGCGCTGCGGCCAGCGCGAAATTGGTGTCGTAGATGCCGAGCGCCCGGCTGATGTCGTACATGGGCAGCACCACTGCGAAGCGGGGCAGGGACCTGAAGACCAGGGCGAGGAGCAGCAGGATCGCCGAGACGTACCCGGGGAAGCGGGAGAGCGCGTAGGCGGCGGGGATGCCCAGCACCAGGGCGACGACCGTGGAGATGACCGCCACCACGGCGGTGTTGACCAGGTATTCCGCGAAGTACGTGGTCTCCCACAGGTTCTTGAACGCCTCGAGGGTGGGCGTGTAGCCGCTGAGTACCGGCGGGTTCGCGAAGGCGACGTCGGTGGGCTTGGTGACCGACAGCGCCGTCCAGATGAAGGGCGCCAGCATGAGGACGGCCAGCAGGATCAGCAGGATGGCGGCGGTCGGGTTCGCCCGTCGGCGGCGGCGCTTCGGGGCCGGCACCACGACCCTCGTGGCCGGTGCAGTGGCGGTACTGGGCATCATGCTTTGGCCTTCGCTTCCTTGAGGAGGTCCCGGATGAAGGGGAAGAGGCAGATCAGGATGAGGAGGATCGAGAGCACGTTAACTGCGCTGCCGAGTCCCAGCTGCTGCGAGCCGTCCCGGAACGCATTGTCGAAGACGTAGAACATGATGGACTCGTTGCCGATCGCATCCGCCTGGGGCGAGAGCGGGATCAGGCTGTCGAAGGTGCGGAGCACGTCCATGATGGTGATCAGGCAGACGAAGCCGATGATGCCGCGCATGGTCGGGATGATCACCCAGAGGTGCATCTTCAGCGCGTTGGCGCCGTCGATCCTGGCTGCCTCCCGCAGTTCCTTCGGCACGCCCTGGAGGCCGGCGAGGATCATGAGCACCGAGAACGGCAGCAGGTGCCAGACGGTGTGCGCGATGATCATGACGCGGTTGGGCCAGGTGTCGGTGAACCACAGGAGTTCCTGCCCGGTCAGCCGCTCGATCACGAGGTTCAGCACCCCGCCGAAGTTCGAGTTGAAGAGCCACGAGAAGCTCACCGCCCCGACGACGCCGGGAAGCACATAGGCCACGAGCATGGAACCGAGGATGTAGGGGCGGAGCTTCCCCAGACCGTTGACGCCGATGGCCACGAGGTAGCCGACGACCAGGATGAGCGCCGTGACGATGGCGGTGAGCAGGAGGGTGAAGAAGACGGCGCGGCCGAACCGGGGGTCGCCGAGGGCCTGCGTGTAGTTGGACAGGCCGATGAAGGTGCCCGCCTGTCCGTAGTTGACCTCCTGGAAGCTCCACTGGACGGTGCGGATCAGGGGGAGGACGAGCAGGCCCACCATGACGAGCAGGCTGGGGCCGATGAAGCTGGCGAATTCACGACGACGCACAAGGTACTCCTGGCTTCGGAAGAGACAAGGAACGAGGGAGTGAGCGCCGGTGGGGCGCTCACTCCCGGAGGCGTCAGCTTCCCGAGACGGTCTCCTCGGCGAGGCGCTGCATCTCCTGCATGCCGTCCTCGACCTCGGTCTGGCCGAGGAGCACCTCGACGAGGACCGGGCGGATCGCGTTGGTCACGGGCGCGCTGAACGGGTCGTTCGGGGCGGGCATCGTGGCCGCGATCGTCTCGTTGGCGGCGACCGCGTACGCGGAGCTCTCGTCGGTGACGATCCCCTCACGCGCCGGGTAGGCGGCGGGCACGGACGCGTTCGAGGCGTCCTCCCCCACGGAGGAGGCGATCATCTGGAAGAGCATGTCCTTGTCGAGCTGCGTGTTCTCGGGGATCGCCCACCCGTCCACCGACAGGCGGCTGAACAGGTACGGGGCATCGGCGGCGAGTGACGGCGGAGCGGCGAATCCGAACTTGTCGAAGTTGGGCGAGTTCGATTCCAGTGTGAGGTCGTTCATGCGCCCCGAGAACATGATGGCCATGGCCGCATTCCCGTTGAACATCTGCTGCTGGACCGACGGCTGGTCGAAGGTGGTGACCTCCGGGTCCATGTACGGCAGGAGCGACTTCAGGCCTTCGAGCGCCTCGCGCGAGCCGTCCGAGGTGAACTGCGGCTCCCCCGCGTCGAGGAAGTCCGTGCCCGTCGAGTTCATGGCGGCCTGGTAGATCGTGGAGACGTCCGCGGTGGCGCTCATGGGGAGGGCGATCGGGTACTCGATGTCGCCCTGCTCGCGGATGGCCTCGGCCGCCGCGATCATGTCCTCGAAGCTCTCGGGGGCGGTGAGGTCCAGCTCGTCGAAGATGTCCTGGCGGTAGGCCATGACGTACATCTGCGCCTGCATCGGCAGTGCGTACAGCTTGCCGTCGTAGGACAGCGCGGAGCGCATGCCCTCGTTCAGGGCGTCCAGTTCGTACTTCTCCCCGTACTCGGCCACGAAGTCGTCCAGCGGGACGATGCTGCCGGCGGAGGCGATCTCGGGGACGGCGAAGCCGTATGTCTCGAGGATGTCGTAGCTGCCGGTATCGCCGGAGAGCGTCGCCGTGGTCTTGGTGACCTGTCCGCTGAAGTCGATCGGGTCGTGCTTGAGCGTCACGTTCTCGCGGGTGCAGCTCTTGACCATGGTGTTCGTGAACGGATCGATCGCCGACGAGTTGTAGGCGAGCACGTTCACGGTGGTCTCGCCCTCGGGCATCGTGTAGTCGCACTCGACGGCGGTCGCGTCCTCGGCCCCGGTCCGCGAACCGGCACCACAGGCGGTGAGGGACGTGAGGCTGGCGGCGATGACCATCGCGGTGATGCCGGTACGGATCTGTGTGCGGTTTCGCATCATGGGTCCTCTTCTGGTGTCGGGAGGGGAAGCGCATCGTGCATCCCGTGGGGTCGCGGAAGTGGCCCGGGCAACGGCAGGCCGTTGTGCCAGGACGTGATCTGTCCGCGCTGCGTACACTCGCCGTGGGCGGGTCACCAGGTGAACCCGAAGTGGCCATGGAGCCATGGCCTGGCGCGGTGGATCCCCGGTCCCGTCCCTAACATCAGTCGCTCCCCAACGGTTGCGACACCTGCGGTTCCGAACGGATCTCCACCTGATTCAGAGTGTAGGCGGCAGCACCGACGCCCGAACAGCGTTTGCCCCACCCTCACTCCTGCTGTAGGGGGGACCCGAGGACTCCGGTCCCGGACACGTCGGTGGATGACGCCGGCGTGTCAGGGCGCGCGCACCAGCCAGGCGCCGGCGTCAGGAGGGAGCAGCCCATCGCCGGTCAGGGGCGCCGTGGCGAGGAGGAGGTCACCGGCGGGCAGCCGGGCGGGCTGGTCCCCCATCGCCATGACCGCGAGGAACCGGCCCCCTCGCGCGCACACCAGCAGGCCGCCGTCCTCCACCCGGAAGCCGGCCTCCCCCGCGGGGACCAGCGTCCCGTCGGCGACCAGGGAGGTCCGCAGTGCGAGCGCCGTCGTCACGAAGGTCAGCATCGAGTCCCGGTCCTTCCGTTGGTCCTCGATCGAGTACCTCCCCCAGAACGACGGCGTGGGCAGCCAGGGTGCGTCCGTCCCCGCCGGCGAGAAGCCGAAGGACCCCTCCTCCGCCGTCGTCCAGGGCAGCGGGATGCGGGCGCCGTCGCGGGAGATGCCGCCGCGCAGCCACATCGGGTCGACGCGGTCCCCGACGGGCACGTCGACCTCCGGCAGGCCCAGTTCCTGTCCCTGGTAGAGGTACGCTCCACCGGGCAGGGCGAGCACGGTGAGCAGGGCCGCCCGCGCCCGGGCCTGCCCCCTCGCCCCGCCGCCGTAGCGGGTCACGGCCCGGACCACGTCGTGGTTCTCCACGGACCACGCCGGAGCCGCGCCGTGGGCGGCGTGTGCCGCGGTGAGCGCGCCGGCGGCCGAGCCCCAGGTGGCGGCATCCCAGGGCACCTTGACGAAGGGGTAGGCGAACGCCTGGTGCATCTCGTCCGGCCGGACGAGCCGGGCCGCCCGGTCGGCGTCGAGGTTCACCTCGCCCACCAGGACGCGCGCGGGCGAGTATCCGTCCGCGATCACACGCCACCGCCGGTAGACCCCGTGCAGCTCCTCCTGGTCCGTGAGGTGCGGATTGAAGCGCAGGCCCCGCGCGACGGCGGCCGGGTCCTCGGCGTGCGGCAGGCCCTCGCTCTTGAAGAGCCCGTGCGCGACGTCCACCCGCAAGCCGTCCACCCCGCGGTCGAACCAGAAGCGGATGACGTCCTCGAAGAAGTCGCCGACGGCCGGGTTCCGCCAGTTCCAGTCCGGCTGGGCGGAGGAGAAGATGTGCAGGTACCACTGCTGGTCGGTGTCCGAGCCGGGGTGCGCACGCGTCCAGGACCGGTCGCCGAAGGAGGAGATCCAGTTGTTCGGCGGGGTGTCGCCGTCGGGCCCGTCCGCGAAGTGGAAGAGATCCCGTTCGGGTGAGCCGGGTCCGGCGGCGAGGGCGGCCTGGAACAGCGGGTGCTCCGACGAGCAGTGGTTCGGGGCGATGTCCATGAGGACGCGCAGGCCCAGGCCGTGGGCGGCGTCGAGCACGTCGTCGAAGTCCGCCAGGGTCCCGAACAGGGGGTCCACGCCGCAGTAGTCGCTCACGTCGTACCCCTGGTCGACGTGCGGCGACGGCTGGAAGGGGGTGATCCAGAGGCCGTCGACGCCGAGGTCCGCGATGTACGGCAGGCGCGCGGTGAGGCCGGGGAGATCGCCGACGCCGTCGCCGTCGTGGTCCGCGAAGGAGCGAGGATAGACCTGGTAGACGACGGCGTCCCGCCACCACTCCGCCTGCGGGTCGGTCCCCGTCATGGGGCACCGTCCGACGGATGTGGGACAGGACAGAAGCGATCACGGCACATGATGCGAGCCTACGACGCCCTCGGCCGTCAGGTCATCGACCTCGACACTCATACCATGCTGGTACCGACATCGCCCGCCGCACCCGTTTCATCCGGGGGTCACTCATCCGGGGGTCACGCAGCGGGCGGTTCGACTGCCAGACCGGACCGCTTGAGGAGTGCGTAGGTCTTGGCATGCTTCGGCTTGAAGAACACCTCGTTCGGCGTCCCCTTCTCCACGATGACGCCCTGGTCCATCACCACGATGATGTCGGCGATGTCCCTCGCGAACTGCATCTCGTGGGTGACGATCACCATGGTGGTGCCCTGCGCGGCAATCGCCTTGATGACTGCGAGCACTTCCTCGACGAGTTCCGGGTCCAGGGCCGAGGTGGGCTCGTCGAAGAGCATCACACTGGGATCCATGGCCAGCGCCCTGGCGATCGCGACGCGCTGCTTCTGGCCGCCGGAGAGCTTGGACGGGTAGTTGTCCTTCCGGTCCAGCAGCCCGACCCTCCGGAGGTTCTCGAGCGCGTGCTGCTCGGCATCCGGACGGGACATCTTCTTCACGTCCTGCAGCGGTGCCATCACATTGCCCAGTGCCGTCTTGTTCAGGAACAGGTTGAACTGCTGGAACACCATGCCGAGGTCGGTGCGCTTCTGCGCTGTGACGGACGCCTTCTCATCGACCAGCTTCCCGCCGCGCTCCTCGTACCCCACCATGTGGCCGTTCACGAGGATGCGCCCGCTGTCGATGGTCTCGAGCTTGTTCATGCAGCGCAGCAGTGTACTTTTACCGGATCCGCTGGAGCCGAGGATCACGACCGTCTGCCCTTTGTGGACGTCCAGGTCCACGCCTTTGAGGACCTCGATCCGGTTGACCTCCTTCCGCGTACCCCGGAGCCGTCCCACCATCCCCGGGGTCTTGGTCACGGTGAACGTCTTGTGGACGTCCCGGACACTCACGATCACTTCGTCAGACATGGATCCTCGCCCTCTTCTCCAGTGCGCTGACGATACGTGACAGCGGGAGGCTGATCAGCAGGTACAGCAGGGCCGCGGCCGTGTAGACCTGCGTGGTCTCGAAGGTCTGGGCATTGATGATGTTCGCAGTCTTCAGTATCTCGGTCACCGCGATGACCGAGGTCAGGGCCGTGTCCTTGACCATGGCGATGAAGTAGTTCCCGATCGGTCCCAGCGAGACGATGAAGGACTGCGGGAGGACGACCTTCCACAGCGCCTTACCGGGGGTGTAGCCGAGGGACAGGGCGGCCTCGGTCTGACCCGCTTCGACGGACAGGATGGCCGAGCGGAACACCTCGGACAGGTAGGCCGCGTAGTTCAGGCCCAGTCCGAGGATGCCGGCGGGCACAGGATCGATGTTGACCCCGATAGCGGGAAGCACGAAGAAGATGTAGACGAGCTGCACGAGGAGGGGCGTGCCGCGCATGACCTCCACGTACACCAGGGCGATGCCCCGAAGGATCCTCGACTTCGAGATCCGGGCGAGGGCCACCAGCAGACCGAGGACGAGGGCCAGAGCCATCGCCCCCAGCGCGAGCTGGATGACGATCGGCGCGGCAGCGAGCAATCGGGGGAAGTAGCTGAGCGTGCTCTCGATGAATTCGATGACCGGACGTCCTCTCGACCTCGGTGGTTCGGTGAAAGGGCGGTCAGTCGACGGCGTTGCTCTCGGTCAGTCCGTACTTGGCGAGGATCTCCATGTAGTCGGGTGAAGCCTTGAGCTCGGCGAGCCCGGAATTGAGTTCCTCGAGCAGTTGCGTGTTCTCCTTCGGGACGGCTGCGCCGATGAGGCCCGGGAAGAAGGGTTCGTACGGGTCCACGATCTTGATCTTGTCGTTCGGGTTCTGCACCAGGCTGTAGGCGACGACGGCGGCGTCGGTGAAGACGACGTCCACCTGCTTGTTCTCGACCGCCGTGAGCAACGCCGCCTGCGAGTCGAAGTACTTGATCTCCTTCGGCTCGAGGGATTCGGCGAGTTCGATGAAGGTGGTGCCGGTCTGGACGCCGATCACCGTGCCCTTGGCGTCGTCGCGATCGGTCATGTCCGAGTCACCCGGAACCACCATGCCCTCGCCCTGCTGATACCAGGTGTCCGTGAAGTTCACTTCTTCCTTACGGACGTCGGTGATGTACATGGCATCCACGACGGCGTCCGCCTTGCCGGCCTTGATGGCCGGGATCAGGGTGGCGAACTCGGAGACGAAGACCTCCACCTCCCAGCCCTTCTTGTCGGCGATCCAGTTGATCATCTCCCCGTCGATACCCTGCAGGGCGCCGGCGTCGTCGGTGAAGGAGAACGGGGCATCGTTCGAGGTGGCGATCGTGAGGGTCGTGATCTCACCGTCTCCTCCGCCACCACCGGCCTCTGCACCGGCGTCGCCGCCGCCGCATGCCGTGAGCGCCAGGGCGATACCCATAGCCCCGGCTGCCATTGAGAGTGCTGCTCGCCTGCTGTTCATGGTTGCTCCTCGGTAGGTGCTCGGTGCCCGAAGCGGGCGATGCGGTAGTCGGCGGTGCGCTGGTGGGCTTCCATGCCCTCGTACGCGGAGATCTCGGAGACGAGCGGAGCCAGGTTCATGGTTGCCGAGCGGTCGATGCGCTGGAAGGTCAGCGGCTTGAGGAACCGCGAGACCGAGAGGCCCGCGGAAGATCGCGCTCCCCCTCCGGTCGGCAGGACGTGATTGGTGCCGGTGATGCCCTTGTCCGAATAGGCGACCGTGGACCAGGGACCGAGGAAGAGGGACCCGTAGTTCGTCAGATTCTTCTGGTAGTAGGCATCGTCGGCCGTGATGACCTCCAGATGCTCGGGCGCGAGCACGTCCATGAGTTCGACGGCAGTGGCGCGGTCCTCCGCCACATACACCGTCCCGTAATCCCGCCAGGCAGGTCCGGCGATGTCCCTGGTGGGAAGGTCTTCGAGCTGGCGGTCCACTTCCGCGATGACGGCGACCGCGAGGTCGCGCGACGTGGTGACGAGAGCAGCAGGAGATTGCGGGCCGTGCTCGGCCTGCCCGAGGAGATCCGCAGCAACGATCACGGGGTCCGCGGTGTCGTCGGCGATGACTGCCACTTCCGATGGGCCGGCGAGGAGATCCATGCCCACCGTGCCGAAGAGCTGGCGTTTGGCCTCGGTGACGTAAGCGTTGCCCGCGCCGACCAGCATGTCCATCGGCTGCTCACCGAGGTGCCCGAAAGCCATGGCAGCGAGCGCCTGCACTCCGCCGACGACGAACGCGCGGTCGACGCCCGAGAGGTACGCGGAGTAGAAGACGGCCGGGTTGCCCGCTGTCGGCGTCGTGGGAGGGGAGCAGGCGACGACGGTCGGTACACCTGCCGTCTTGGCCACGCCCACCGTCATGAAGGCGCTCGCGAGGATCGGGAAGCGCCCGGCGGGGAGGTACGCCCCCACACGCTGGACCGGGATGTATCGCTGTCCGACGACCACACCGGGCATCAACTCGGTCTCGAAATCCTGGAGGTGCTGCAACTGGAGACCGGCGAACGCCTTGGTTCGCTCCGCACCTGCCTCGAGGGCCGCCCGCAGCGCCGGTTCAAGCACGTCACCCGTGCGGCGAAGGTCCTCGGCGCTCATTTCGACGTCTCCTCCGCCCCAGCCGTCGAGGACCCTGGAGTACTCGGCGACGGCGTCCCTGCCGCCCTTCTGAATGACGGACAGCATCTCGGAGACGGTTTCAACGACTTTCGGGAGACGTTGCGCCGGTACTCCACCGATCGCGGCGTCCTTCACGCATTCGTATGAACCGCTGATGAAGGAAGCGTAGTGGTCGTTCAGTTCCATGCCGGAAGCGTAGGTCTCCGGTCGATCATAGGGGAACCTACCTCTTCCCAGTACGAGCTATAGCATTGTCCTATGACCCTCAACCAGCTCCGCGCCTTTCTCGCCGCCTACTCCTGTGGGTCGTCGAGCGCGGCTGCAAAGGAGCTCGGTATCAGCCAGGCGTCGGCGTCGCAACTGATCTCCCGGTTGGAGGACGAACTCGGATGCTCCCTGTTCACGCGGACGTCCAGGGGGCTCTCCCCGTCACCCGCAGCAGAGGAGCTGCATACGCATGCGCTCGACTGCGTCAATTCGGCCCGAAGGGGCGTGGAAGCCGTGCAGGCACTTCATCGGGTGACAGGTGGCGTGTCGACCTTCGGAGTACTGCGCTACGCGGCCAATTACGACCTTGCGGACCTCGTGGTGCAATTCCACCGGAAGTACCCGGACGTCCGGGTCCGCATGATCGGCCTCAATTCCCATGTGGTCGCCGCTTCCGTGGCCACTGGGGAGATCGAGTGCGGACTCGTCGTCCTGCCCGTCGACAGCGAGGAACTCGACGTGCGGAAGCTGGCCAGGGACGAGGTGCGCTTCATCTCCTCCACACGCGACCCGGATGCCGGTCCCGTCACCATCGAAGAGCTGGCAGAAGCGAAGCTCGTCCTCTATGACGCGCACGCCGGGTGGATGGACCCCACCCGGCGCCAACTGCAGGACCGGGCGAATCTCGCCGGCCTGTCGATCGAGGGCCAGATGGAAGTGGAGCACGCCGAGACGGCCTACGACCTCGTGGCTGCAGGTGCTGGGGAGTCATTCATGGCCAAGGGGATCCTCGCTTCCCTGCGCACCGAGGACCGCGTCAGGAGCTTCCCCTTCGCCGAACCGCTGTACGACACCATCGCGCTCGTTCAGCGCAAGCACGGCTACCTCTCCCCCGCCACGCGGCGCTTCTCCGCCCTGGCGCAACAGGCGGTCGCCGCGCAGGAGGGCCTGACAAGCCTCGTGTAGACGGACGGCGCGTTCACTGTCAGTGCAACCCGGACCTGCGCGCCGCAACGACGGAAGGCGCGGCGTACCGTGGACGGATGAGCGTACCTCTCCGGTCCAGAGTCACCCTCGACGGTCGCTTCGCGCGGGAGCTCCCCGAGATGGCGGCCGCCTGGCAGGCGGATCCCACACCCGATCCCCGCCTCCTCGCCCTCAACGAGGGCCTCGCCGGGGAACTGGGTCTCGACGCCGCCTTCCTCCGCTCCCCCGAGGGGCTGGCCCTCCTGACGGGGACCGCCGTCCCCGAGGGTGCGACGCCCGTAGCGCAGGCCTACTCCGGTCACCAGTTCGGGAGCTTCAACCCCCGCCTCGGTGACGGCCGCGCACTGCTCCTCGGAGAGCTCACCGACCGCACCGGCGCCCTGCGGGACATGCACCTCAAGGGCTCCGGCCGCACGCCCTTCGCGCGCGGCGGCGACGGGCTCGCCGCCGTCGGGCCCATGCTGCGCGAGTACATCGTCAGCGAAGCCATGCACGCCCTCGGGGTGCCGACCACCCGGTCCCTCGCCGTCGTCGCGACAGGCCGTGACGTCCGGCGGGAGACGATGCTGCCGGGGGCCCTGCTCACCCGCGTGGCGAGCAGCCACCTGCGCGTCGGCAGCTTCCAGTACGCCGCAGCCAGTGGGAACCAGGACCTGCTGCGTCGCCTCGCCGACCACGCGATCGGGCGGCACCACCCGTCGGCGGCGGATGCCGCGAACCCCTACCTCGCCCTGTTCGAGCACGTGGTCAGCGCCCAGGCACGGCTCGTGGCGCAGTGGATGCTCGCGGGCTTCATCCACGGGGTCATGAACACCGACAACATGACCATCTCCGGGGAGACCATCGACTACGGGCCCTGTGCCTTCATGGACGTCTTCGACTACGCCACGGTCTACAGTTCCATCGACCACGCGGGCCGGTACGCCTACGCCAACCAGCCGCTGATCGCCGAGTGGAACCTCGCCCGGCTCGCCGAGGCCCTGCTGCCGCTCATCGGGGAGGACCAGGAGGAGGCCGTCACGACGGCCGTCGCAGCGCTCGAGGCGTTCCGTGCCCAGTACAGCGCGGCGTGGCTCGCCGGGATGCGGGCGAAGCTCGGACTGCCCGACGGCGTCCCCGACGACGTCGCCTCACCGCTCGCCAACGATGCCCTCAGCCTCCTGCAGGAGAACCACGTGGACTACACGTCGTTCTTCCGGGGGCTCTCCTCGGTGGTGCGCGGGGACCCGCGGCCCGCCCGGGACAGGGTGCTCGACGTCGCCGCCTTCGACGCCTGGGCGGAGCGGTGGCTGGCGCTCGGGCCCGACGCCGACGCCATGGATGCCGTGAATCCCGTGTACATCCCGCGGAACCACCTCGTCGAGGAGGCGCTGGAGGCCGCGACCGCCGGCGACCCCGGACCGCTGGACCGGCTCGTCGACGTCGTCCGCCGTCCGTTCGAGGAGCGCCCCGGGCTGGAGCGCTACGCTGCCGGACCGCCGGAGGACTTCGGGAAGTACACCACCTACTGCGGGACCTGAGGGAGCGGACCGGCCCGACGCACGTCCCCCCTACACTGCTAACGTGACCTGGCTCTACTACTGCTCCGCCGCAGGGGCCGCACTCGGCCTCCTCCTGGTGTGGCGGATGCCGCTGCCCGTGGTGGTCCGGAGTGCGGCCGCGGCGTTCTTCGTCCTCCTCGCAGGCCTCTTCCTCGCGAGCGCCGTCCTGCCGTCCGGTGACACCCTCGCCGCCCTCACCTTCGACACCCTGGCCATCGGGTCCATGATCGCGCTGTTCCTGATCGTGCGCTCCTGGCTCTCGGACCGCGCCGAGATCAGCCGCCTGCGCAGCATCGCGCAGCGCAACGCGGACCAGATCTCCGTGGTGAGCCACGAGATCCGCACCCCCCTCGCGCTGATCCGCGGCGCGGCGGACCTCCTCGGCGAGCGCTCGCCGGGTCCGCTGACCGACAGCCAGGCCCGCTTCGTCACGACCATCAGCGGCAACTGCCACGCGGTGATCGCCCTCGCCGAGGACCTGCTGACCCAGGCGCGCATCGACGCCGGGATGTTCGAACTCCACCTCCACCGGGTCAACCTGCGCACGCTGGCCTCCACCGTGATCGCCGAGCTGCGCCAGCTCCATCCGATCCAGTTCGCACTGGACTGCCCGGGCGCCCCACCGAGGGCATGGGCCGACGACGCCCTGATCCGGCAGGCCATGACCAATCTGATCAACAACGCGGTGGCCCACGCCGCCAACGCCAGCCTGATCACCGTGCGGATCGTCCGGGCCGACGACCAGGTGCTCATCTCCGTCAGTGACGACGGCGAAGGCATGGCGGAGGCCCAGCGACGGGAGCTGTTCACCCGCTTCGCCAGCGGCCGCCCCCTCCAGGACGGCACGGGACTCGGGCTGGTGATCACGCGGCAGATCGTCCAGATGCACGGGGGCGACGTCTTCGTCGACAGCACGCCGGGGCGCGGGACCACCATGCTGTTCAGTCTGCCGGAGCGGACGCCGGGCACGGCACTCCCCCGGCCGGTGGCGGCCGCCCGGTGATGGAGCACCCACACCTCGCCCTGGTGGTCGACGACGAACCGCAGATGCTGGACATCGTCACCTTCGCCCTCGAGACCCAGGGCTTCGCGAGCGTCTCCGCGAAGGACGCCGAGTCCGCGTGGAGCCTCTTCCGGAACCGCCAGTTCGATCTCGTGGTGCTGGACGTCATGCTCCCGCAGTCCTCCGGCCTCTCGCTGTGCCGCCGCATCCGGGAGGTGAGCGCGGTGCCCGTCCTCCTGCTCACGGCGAAGAGCGGTGTGCAGGACCGGATCGCCGGGCTCGAGGCCGGGGCGGACGACTACGTGACCAAGCCCTTCCACCCGCGCGAGCTCGCCCTGCGCGCCGAGGCGATCGTCCGCCGCACCGCCGTCGCGCCCGCGCCGGTGGAACTGGTGCACGGGCCGCTGCGCGTGGGGCAGGACGCCGCGACCGTCCACGGACGCTACCTGCACCTCTCCGCCCTGGAGCTCAGGCTCCTGCGGCGGCTCGCGAGCGCCCAGGGCCAACCCGTCTCCTTCCGCGACCTCCTCCTGTCCGGGTGGCAGATCGACGAGGGCCCGGGAGGCCGCGAGATGCTGAAGACGGCGCTGTACCGCGTGCGCAAGGCGCTGCACGGCGAGGGGATGCCGCGGGCCATCCGGGCCGTCCGGGGTGTCGGTTACGAGCTTCCCCGCCCCGGGCGCGACTGAGGCGTAGCCGGGGAGTGAAGGTCACAGGGCTGTGACCGAGCGTGACCGTCGTCACCGTTGCGGCCCCTGGCCGGTCGATACGGTGAACGTGCATCCTCCACCCGGCTTCCGGGTGGCCGACGGGCAGCGACGACGCTTCCCCCCACGAAAGGCAAGCCCATGAAGCGCACCGCAGCGCTCACCGCGGCCCTCCTCGGTTCCGCCACCCTCGGACTCTCCGGCTGCGTGGTCGACGACACCCAGCAGGCATCGTCGGACGGCGAACTCGGCGGCACGCTCACCGTGGCCTGTGGGGCCATGGAGGACTGGTGCCAGGCCATGACCACCGCCTTCACCGAGAAGACGGGCGTCCAGACGGACTTCGTCCGGCTCTCCTCCGGCGAGACGGTGGCCCGCCTCGAGGCGGCCAAGGACTCACCCGAGTTCGACGTGTGGCACGGCGGTCCCGCCGACGGCTACGGCACGGCTGCCGCCGCCGGGCTGCTGGAGCAGTACGAGTCCCCGAACGCGGCCCAGATCCCCGAGAAGTACCGGGACGAGGACGCCTACTGGACAGGCGTCTATGTCGGAGCCCTCGGCTTCTGCTCCAACCAGGCGAAGCTCGACGCCCTCGGCGTCGACGTGCCGACGGCGTGGTCGGACCTGCTGGTCCCCGAGCTCAAGGGCCAGGTGTCGACGGCACACCCCTCGACCTCGGGCACCGCGTTCACCACCCTGTGGACGCAGGTCACCCTGGCCGGAGGCGACGAGGACGCCGCGTTCGACTACATGCGCGGACTCCACAACAACGTCCTGCAGTACTCCAAGAGCGGCACCGCGCCCGGCCAGGCGGCGGGACGCGGTGAGGTGGCGGTGGGCCTGGTGTTCACGCACGACTGCGTCAAGTACAAGGAAGCGGGCATGAACGACCTCGAGGTCTCCCTGCCCGAGGAGGGCACCGGCTACGAGGTGGGCGGCGTGGGGATCGTGAAGGGCACCGACAACCTCGCGGCGGCGAAGGCCTACATCGACTGGTCGCTCACCCCCGAGGCCCAGGACATCGGCCCCACGGTGGGCTCCTACCAGGTGCTCACCAATCCCGGGTCGGTGCAGGACGACCGCATGATCGATCTCGAGACCACCAACCTCGTGGACTACGACTTCGAGGCCGCTGCCGCCGCCAAGAAGGAACTCACCACGCGCTTCGACGAGGAGATCGCGGCCCAGCCGCGCGAGTAGCCGGCACCCTCCCGCCGACCGCAGCCCTCCCCCGCCCGAAGGAGTTCCCCGTGAGCCTCGACACGCTCCCCGCCGCCGCCCTGCCGGCCGCCCCGCCACCCCGCAGAGGGTCCCGCCAGGGCGGGGCGAGGATGGACACCGTCACCAAGCTGGTGATCACCGTCGTCGTCCTCATCCTCGCGATCCTCATCGGCTATCCGCTGGTGCGGATCCTGACCCAGGCGTTCGGCGCGGAGGGCCTCGAGACGCTGCGGAACATCGCCACCTCATCGGCCAACCGGGCGGTGCTGCTGAACACCGTGGTGCTGGGCGTGCTCGTGGGCGCGGTCGGCACGGCGATCGGCTTCGCCTTCGCCTACGCGCAGGCCAGGCTCGACTTCCGGGGAAAGAAGCTGCTCCATCTGATCGCGCTCCTGCCCATCGTCTCGCCGCCCTTCGCGGTCGCCACCGCCGTCATCACCCTCTTCGGGCGGAGCGGGCTCGTCACCAAAAAGATGCTGGGCCTGGACTACAACATCTACGGGCTCACCGGTCTGACCCTGGTGCTGTCCCTGTCCTTCTTCCCCGTGGCATACATGAACCTCCTCGGCATGCTGCGCAGCCTGGACCCCGCCACGGACGAGGCCGCGTCCAGCCTCGGCGCCAACCGCTGGAAGATCTTCCGCAGTGTCACCATCCCCATGCTCATCCCGGGATTCGCGAGCTGCTTCCTGCTGCTCTTCGTCGAGGCGATCGCCGACCTGGCGAACCCCCTCGTGATCGGCGGCGACTTCACGGTCCTGTCCTCCCGCGCCTACATCGCCATCACGGGCGAGTACGACGTCGCGAGCGGCGCGGCGTACTCCCTGGTCCTCCTGCTGCCGGGGCTCCTCGTCTTCCTCGTGCAGCGCTACTGGGCCGAGCGGCGCAGCGTGGTGTCAGTGACCGGCAAGCCGTCCGGCAACATCACCCTCCTGCGCTCGCCCCTGGCCCGGATCCCGCTGCTCACGGTGGTCCTCGCGATCGCGGCCCTGATCGTGGCCATCTACGTCACCGTCTTCGTGGGGGCCTTCACCGCGATCCTCGGGGTCAACAACACGTTCACGCTCGCGAACTACCGGTACGTGCTCTCGGGCATCGGGTCGGACGCCATGTTCACCACCACCATCCTCGCGCTGATCGCCACCCCGGTGGCCGGTGTCCTCGGGATGATCCTGGCCTGGCTCGTGGTCCGGAAGGTCCGGCGGGGCCGCGGCGCCCTGGACTTCCTGGGCATGCTGGGCCTGGCCGTGCCCGGCACCGTGCTCGGCATCGGGTACGCGCTGGCCTTCAACAAGCCCTTCATCATCGGCAACATCCAGCTGCTGCCGGCACTGGCCGGGGGCGGCGCCATCTTCGGCGGCGCCCTGGCCATCGTGATGGTCTACGTCATCCGCTCCATGCCGTCCGGGCAGCGCTCGGGGATCGCCGCGCTGCAGCAGATCGATCCCGCGATCGACGAGGCGTCCACCTCCCTGGGGGCCTCCGGGCTGCGGACCTTCCGCAGCATCACCTTGCCGCTGATCCGCCCCGCGCTGCTCTCCGGGCTGACCTACGCCTTCGCCCGGGCCATGACCACCCTCTCCCCGATCATCTTCATCACCACGCCGCAGACGAAGATCATGACCTCGCAGATCCTGTCCGAGGTGGATTCCGGCCGGTTCGGCAACGCCTTCGCCTACTGCACCATCCTCATCGCGATCGTGCTCGGGGTGATCGGGCTGATGAACCTCCTGATCCGGGACCGCCGCTCTCCAGCGCGCGTCAACTGACTCCTCCCACCTGCCGTAGAACACGGAGAACCCCCATGGCAACCACCACCAGCACCAGTACCAGCACCAGTACCCCCGTGCAGACGCGTCCCTCGGGCAGCCTGCACCTCGACAACCTCGTGAAGCAGTACCCCGGCGGCGTCAGCGCCGAGCCGGCGGTCGCCGGCATCGACCTCGACATCCGGCCGGGCGAGTTCCTCACCCTGCTCGGCCCGTCCGGGTGCGGCAAGACCACCACCCTGCGCATGATCGCGGGCTTCGAGACGCCCTCCCACGGATCGCTGACCCTCGACGGCGAGGACATGGTGTCGCTCACCCCGGACAAGCGGCCCATGGCGATGGTGTTCCAGTCCTACGCCCTGTTCCCGCACATGAGCGTCTTCGACAACGTGGCCTACGGCCTGCGCCTGCAGAAGCTGCCGAGGAAGCGGGTCCAGGAGGAGGTGGAGTTCGCGCTGGCTTCCATGAGCCTGACCAAACTCGCGGACCGGGCTCCCAACCAGCTCTCCGGCGGCCAGCAGCAGCGGGTGGCCCTCGCCCGCGCCATGGTGATGAAGCCCAAGGTCCTGCTGTTCGACGAACCGCTGTCCAACCTCGACGCCAAGCTCCGCGTCCAGATGCGCACCGAGATCCGGGCGCTCCAGCACAAGCTCGGGATCACCAGCGTCTACGTCACGCACGACCAGGACGAGGCGATGAGCCTCTCGGACCGGATCGTCGTGATGCGCCAGGGCCGGATCGAGCAGGTGGCCACGCCGGAGACCGTGTACCGGAAGCCGGCGTCGGTGTTCGTCGCCGACTTCATCGGCCGCGCGAACTTCCTCGACACGTCGATCGAGCAGCTGACCAGGGAGGCCGACGGCGCCCGCGCCACGGTCCGGGCCCTCGGTGCCACGTACACGGTCCCCGCCCATGACGGGATCGGACCCGGCAGCCCCGTCTGCCTGATGGTCCGGCCCGAGTCCGTCGTCCTGGCCCCGGCACCGGACGCCCGCGAGGTGTCCGGCAACGACGGACGCGTCCTCAAGTCCGTCTTCTACGGGGCCTGGGTCGAGTACGAGATCGAGACCGTCGGCGGCAATGTCACGGCCGTGATCTACGACCCCGCACCGGGGGACATTTTGGACCCCGGCACCTTCGTCCGCGTGTCCTTCGAACAGGACCGGGCCTGGCTGCTCCCGGCCGAGGACTGACCACCCCCGCACCGCCCCACGCCTGCACCACTCGCGCAGCATCACCGAAAGACAGGAACCATGACGCGATCCACGACCAGTGGCACCTGGGCCGACAAGGGACTCATGAGGTTCCTCGCCGCGCCCCCACTCGCCGAACGCCTCGACGACACCACCGTCGCGAAGCGCTACCCGAAGCTCCGCCTCCAGGTGTTCCTGGGCATCTTCATCGGGTACGCCGGCTACTACCTCGTCCGCAACAACGTCCCGCTCGTCGCGACGATCCTGCGCGACGAGGAGGGCTTCACCACCCTGGGCCTCGGCATCATCACCAACGCGGTCCTCGTGGCCTACGGCCTGAGCAAGTTCCTGAGCGCGATCGTCAGCGACCGCAGCAGCGCGCGGCTCTTCCTGCCCATCGGTCTGGCCCTCTCCGCGGTCGCCAACCTCTTCATCGGGTTCATGCCGGGGATCGGCGCGAGCGTCGCGTTCTTCGCCGTCGTCATGATCTTCAACGGCTTCGTGCAGGGGATGGGGTGGCCTCCCTCCGGGCGCACCCTCGTCCACTGGTTCTCGACGTCTGAGCGCGGTTCCAAGACGGCGCTCTGGAACGTCGCCCACAACATCGGCGGTGCCGGCTCCGGCGCCCTCGCAGGCCTGGCGCTGGCCACCTTCGGCAACTGGCAGGCCGCCTTCTGGTTCCCCGGCATCGTCTGCCTCGTGATCGCGGCCGTCGCCTTCGTCCTCCTGCGCGACACCCCGGAGTCCGAGGGCCTGCCGCCCATCGAGGAGTTCAGGAACGATCCCGCGCCGGTGGAGTCAGACGCCGCCGACGAGAGTGCCTCGACCTGGGAGACCGTCAACCGCTACGTCATCCGGAACGCCACCATGGTGAAGCTCGCGCTGGCCAACGTCTTCGTCTACACGCTGCGGTACGGCGTACTCGTGTGGGCCCCGGTGTATCTCGCGGACGAGCGCGGCGCGAGCCTCGGCGAGGGGATCGCCGGTTTCTCCCTCTTCGAACTCGCGGGCATCCCGGGTACCCTCCTGTGCGGCTACATCAGTGACCGGGTGTTCCGCGGCCGCCGCTCCCCCGCGGGCATCACCTTCCTGATCGGCGTCTTCCTGGCCGTCCTGGTGTACTGGCTGTCACCGGTCGAGTGGCCCATCGGGGTCTCCTACGCCGCACTGGTGGTCATCGGTGGGCTCATCTACGGACCGGTGATGCTCATCGGCCTGCAGGCCCTCGACCTCAGCCCGCGCAAGGTGGCCGGAACGGCCGCAGGCTTCACGGGTCTCTTCGGCTACGTCCTCGGGGCCACGCTGGCCTCCACGGGCATCGGCCTGTCGGTGCACAACTTCGGGTGGGACACCACGTTCGTCCTCATCCTCGCGTGCGTCCTGCTCGCCATCGCCTTCATGTACTCGGTGGGGCGCGACGAGAAGGCCATGCGCGAGCGGAAGCTCGCCGAACGGGTCTGACCCTCGCACGGAGGCCCCGATCCGCCGGTCGTCACCGGCGGGTCGGGGCTTTCGCGTGTCGGCCCGAGGACGGGCACGACGACGCCGGCCGGGCTAGGCTCGGGGAGCGCGGGGGCCGGCTTCGCCGTCGGGCGCCCACCCTCCGCAGCCGACCCTCCCAAGGAGCCACCATGCCGGTCCACCCCGATGCGCAGCGATTCCTCGATCTGCTCGTCGACGCCCCTCCCCTCGACACGCAGACCGCCGAGCAGAATCGGGCCGATCTCGTCATCGCCCTCCCCCTGACCGGGGAGAAGGCGGAACTGGCCTCCGTCGTCGATGCGACGCTCGCGGGCGTACCGGTGCGTGTCTACACGCCGTCCGACGGTGAGGGCGGACAGCCGGCGGTCGTGTACCTCCACGGCGGCGGGTGGGTCCTCGGCGACGTCGAGATCGCGGACAGCACGTGCCGGGCCCTTGCCGTCCACGCCCAGGCGGTGGTCGTCAGCGTCGACTACCGCCGGGCCCCGGAGGTCCCCTTCCCCGGCGCCCTCGAGGACACGCTGGCCGTGACCCGGGCCCTGCTCACCGGGGAATCGCCCTGGGCCATCGACCCGCGGCGGGTGGCCGTCGCGGGCGACAGCGCAGGCGGCAACCTCGCCGCGGTGACCGCCCAGCAGCTCCGCGACCACACACCGCGCCTGGTGCACCAGGTGCTCATCTACCCCGTGACCGACCTCCTCGCCGGAGATTCGGGCAGCTACCGGGAGTTCGCCGACGGCCACTTCCTCACCACGCGCGATCTCGGGTACTTCTACAGCCAGTACGCCGGTACCGCCGACCGCACCGATCCGCGGCTCTCACCGGCACACGCCACGGACCTGGCCGGCCTGCCGTCCGCCACCGTGGTCACCGCCGAGTGCGACCCGCTGCGCGATCAGGGCGAGGAGTACGCACGGGCCATGGCGGCGGCCGGCACCAGCGTGACGACGGTCCGCTTCGTGGGCCAGGTGCACCCCTTCGTGTTCATGGGCGGGATCATCGAGGACGCGCACGCCGCCCGGCGCTTCATCGGGGCGCAACTGCGCGCGGCCTTCTCGGCAGGGAAGGCCTGATCCGCCCGGCGGTTCACTCCCCCTCGGGCACCAGGACCGTCACGCCCGCGGCGTCCAGCGCCGCGGCCAGTCCGGACGACGGCGCCCGGTCGGTCACCAGGTAGTCGGCCCCCTCGAGCGGGACGATCTGCGCGAAGAGCCGCCGGTCGAGCTTCGTGGAGTCGGCGAGGATGGCCGTTCGCTCGGCCCGGCTGATCATCTCGGCCATCATGGCGGCGTCGCCGAGGTTCGACGTCGAGCAGCCCGATCCGTCCACCGCGCCGACGGCGATCAGCGCCATGTCGCAGCGGATGTCCACCTCGGGCGTGCTGCCGCTCATCCCGAGGGTGACCGGCCCGGTCGTCGCCTGGGTGAGCGTGCGCACGGCTCCGCCGAACATGTAGAGGTCACGGAACACCGTCGGTGAAATCTCCGCGGGGATGCGCAGGTTGTTGGTGGCGATCGTCAGGTTGCGGTGGTTCCGGAGCGCCCGGGCCACGGCGAGGCTCGTGGTCCCCGCATTGATCATGAGGACGGACCCGTCCGTCACCAGGTCGACCGCCAGCTGCGCGATCGCCTCCTTCTCGGCCGCCTGCATGCTCAGGCGCACATCGATCTCCCGGTCCCGCCCCGCCCGCTCCGATGTGCTGACCGCACCGCCGTGGGTCCGGATGAGGATGTTCTCGCGGTCCAGCTGGTCGAGGTCCCGGCGGATGGTGTCGATGGAGACGTTGAAGTGGGCTGCGAGGTCGGCGACGGTCACGCGGCCCACCTCGTCCACGTAGGACGCAAGATCGGCCTTCCGCCCAGCAGGGAGCTGGCGGACGCGCTGCAGTTCTTGCGATGTCATGCCTTCATCTGTAACACATCGGAACCCTGACGGCACGAGAAACAGCACATAACTGCACATCGTTGCGGCAAACTTGCGCGCCCGTCTGCCGTCTAACGCGTCTTTCTCCCAGAAACTCTTGACGGCGCCGTTTGACAGCGCGCACACTCAAGAAGGAAACAGCAAGAAACGGCAGAATCAAGCGAAATATCGCACCATCTCAACGAGGAGACCTGATGTCCACCCATCGGCGCACGCGTTCCCGCGCAACACTGCTCACCGGCATTGCCACCACCGCCGCCTCGATCATCGCACTCACGGCCTGCGGTTCGGGCGGATCGGGGTCCGAGGAGGCCGGCGGCGACGTCACCATCGAGTTCGCCCAGTGGTGGGAGCCCGAGCTTCCCGACGGCGAGTTCCGCTCCCTGATCGACACGTTCGAGGAGGAGAACCCCGGGATCACCGTGGACCTCGTCAGCGGCCCCTACGCCTCCACGAAGGAGCAGCTCTTCGCCGGTGCGGCCTCGGGCACCATGCCCGACGTCGTCGGCCTGGACGGAGCGTGGGTCAGCGACTTCGCCGAGCAGGGCGTCATCGCCGATCTCACCCCCCTCCTCGAGGACGCCGGATTCGACGACAGCCAGCTCGTGAGCCAGGTGAAGGTCGACGACAGCACCTACATGGTCCCGGTGGTCAACTTCGTCTACCCGATGTTCACCAATGACGACCTCCTGTCCCAGGCGGGCGTCAGCGCACCCCCGGAGACCCGCACGGAGTTCTCCGATGCCGCCAAGAGCATCTCCGACCTCGACGGCGATGCCTCCGGCTGGGTCCTCCCCCTCTCCCTGGAGGCACCCAACGGCGTCCAGAACGACGTCATGTCCTGGGCCTGGGCCTCGGGCGGCACCATGCTGAAGGACGGCCAGCCGGACCTCACCAATGACGACGTCACCTCCGCGGTCGATTTCATCGGCGGCATGTGGGATGACGGCGTGATCGCCCCGGGCAGCTTCACCATGAAGGAACAGGACAAGGTGGAGGAGTTCACCAACGGCCGCGTCGGCATGATGATCGACTCCCTCGCCCACATCAACCTGATCCGCGAGACCAACCCGGACCTGAAGTTCTCCATCTCCGCGGTCCCCGCCGCCGACGACTACACCGGCGAGCGCGGCATCCCCTACGCCTCGTGGGGCATCGGCGTCGCCGAGAATTCCGAGAACAAGGACGCCGCCGCCAAGCTGGTCTCCTTCCTCATGAGCGAGGACACGAACTCCGAGCTCTCCACCATGGCGAACGCCTTCCCCGGCAACACCGGCTCCGTCCCCGAGTTCGTCGAGGACGACCAGCTGTTCAAGACCGCCTTCGACATCTACCAGGCGGGCTACCCCGCCAACGAGTTCGTCGGGCTCCCCGTGGCAGAGGAGCTGATGCGCCAGCTCGGCGCCCAGCTGCAGTCCGCCTTCGACGGCCAGCAGTCCCTCTCCGAAGCGCTCGAGAAGGCGCAGACGGAATGGGAAGGCGAGTTCTAGGTCCTCCCCCGAACCGGATCGGGCACCGCTGCCCCCGCGCGGTGCCCGATCCCCCACAAAGGTCACTCCCATGAGCCTCCGCACCGTCACCCCACCCGATCCCCAGACGCTCCTCCAGGGAGCTCCTCCCCGCAAGCGCCGCCAGCTGCGCCGCGCCGGTGAGTCCTACGGCTTCCTCGCCCCCACCCTGATCCTGTTGTTCGTCCTCATGATCGTCCCGATCGTGATGGTGATCGGCTACTCCTTCCAGGACAACGTGATCCTGAAGTCGTCCTCCGAGTTCGCCGGCGCGGACAACTACGTCACGGTGCTGACGGATCCGGCCTTCTGGAAGGCCACCGGCAACACCGTCTTCTTCTCCACCGTCAGCGTCGCCGTGCACCTGGTGCTCGGCCTCACCTTCGCGATGCTGCTGAACAGCCCGCTGATCAGCGTCACCTCCCGCGCCATCTTCCGGGCCCTGTACGTGCTGCCCTGGCTGTTCACCGCGGCCGTCATCGCCGTCCTGTGGCGCATGCTCCTGTCCCCCAACGGGATCGTGAACTTCCTGCTGAACACGGACGTGGAGTGGCTCGCCGATCCGCAACTCGCCCTCGGCACGGTGACCTTCATCAACATCTGGGCCGGCTACCCGTTCTTCATGGTCAGCCTCCTCGCGGGCCTGCAGGGCATCCCCCAGGACCTCCACGAAGCGGCGAGCATCGACGGCGCCAGCCAGGTGCAGCGCTTCTGGAACGTGACCATCCCGCAGCTCCGCCCCATCATCATCAGCCTCCTGCTCCTGGACCTGATCTGGACCTCCCAGCAGTTCGCGCTGATCTGGCTGACCACCGGCGGCGGTCCCATCGACGTCACCGAGATGCTCAGCACCTACACCTACAAGCTCGCCTTCGCCAACTACGACTTCTCCCTCGCCGCGACCGCCGCGGTGCTGATCCTGCTGATGTCGCTGGTCCTGGCCGTCCTCTACGTCCGCCACCAGAAAGCAAGGGATTGACATGGCGATCACCACGCAACGCCGCACCCTCCTGGCGAAGTCCGGGGTCCTGGCGGGACTCGTCCTCGGAGCCGTCTTCGCCGCGGGTCCCGTGCTCTGGATGCTGTCCAGCTCGTTCAAGTCCAACACCGAGATCTTCGAGCTGCCACCCAGGCTCATCACGGACACGTTCTCGTTCGACGCCTACGCCGCGATCCTCACCAACTCGGAGACGCTCCGGTTCTTCTTCAACAGCTACCTCGTGGCCGGCGCCGTCACCATCCTGACGCTGCTGGTGGCCATCCACGCCGCCTACGCGTTCAGCCGCTTCGAGTTCCGCGGCAAGCGCGTGCTGAACGTGGTGATCATCAGCGTGCAGGCCGTCCCGCCCATCACCCTGCTCATCCCGTACTTCGGCCTGGTGGTGGCCCTCTGTCTCTACAACACCTACCCGGGGCTGATCTTCACCTACATGGTGTTCACACTGCCCTACGCGATCATCATGATGACCGGCTACATGAACACGCTGCCCCGCGAGCTGGACGAGGCCGTCCGGGTGGACGGCGCCGGGTCGCTCACCGCCCTGTGGCGCGTGCTGGTCCCCATCTCGATCCCCGGGATCGTCTCGGTCGGCATCTACACGTTCATGATCGCCTGGAACGAGTACCTCTTCGCCCTCACGCTCACCCGCACCACGGAGATGCGCACCGTCCCGATCGGCATCCAGCTGCTCATGGGCCAGCACTCGTACGAGTGGAACCAGATCATGGCGATGAGCATCCTCGGGTCCATCCCGGTGCTGATCCTCTTCCTGGTCCTGCAGCGCTTCTTCATCAGCGGCCTGACCGCCGGCTCCGTCAAGAGCTGACCCCACACCACCCCTCGCACGTCATCTAAACAAGGAGAATCACAGTGCTGTACACCGGTAGGTCCATCCTCGACATCGCCAACGAACACACCTTCGCCATCCCCGCGTTCAACATCAGCGACTGGGCCATGTTCAACGGCGTCATGGACATCAGCGAGGAGAAGGAGGCGCCGGTCATCATCGCCATCCACCCGGACGAGGTCTCCCACATCCGCACCGACCTCGTGGCCGCCATGCGCAGCCGCGCCCACCGCTCCAGCGTTCCCGTGGCCATCCACTGGGACCACGGTGGAACCTACGAGCAGATGATCACGGCCATCCAGGCCGGCTTCACCTCCGTGATGATCGACGCCTCCCTGCTCCCCTTCGACGAGAACGTGGCCCTGACCCGCAAGGTCGTCGAGGCCGCGCACGCCGTGGGCATCCAGGTGGAGGGCGAGCTCGGCACCATCGGCGCCAATGACAGCTACGGCGAGTCCGGTGCGGCGGAGATCATCTACACGAACACCGACGACGCCGTCCGCTTCGTCAGGGAGACCGGTGTGGACAGCCTGGCGATCGCCATCGGCACCTCCCACGGCCTGTACCCGGCGGAGAAGAACCCGGAGCTGCGGCACGACCTCCTCGAGGAGATCAAGGCCGCCGTGGGCATCCCCCTCGTGCTGCACGGTGGGTCGGCGAACCCGGACAGCGAGCTGGCGCGTGCGGTGAGCCTCGGTATCAACAAGATCAACATCTCCAGCGACATCAAGGTCTCCTACCACAACGCCATGCGGCGCATCCTGGGCACGGACGAGCGCCTCCGCGAGCCGAACGCCATCCAGCCCGAGGCCATCGCCGCCCTGAAGGTCACGGCAGCCGAGAAGATCGACCTCTTCGGCGCGGACGGCAAGGCCAAGCTGTACTGAGGCCTGCCCGCGGGACCATGCTGGCAGGGGGCTGACAGAGGTCAGACAGAGGGTCGACAGAGGTGACGGACGCCGGCGCAGGTCGGCAGGAAAGGATCGGTGCCATGGGAACCACGCTCGTCCTCGGACTCGGCGGAACCGTCGACTACGAGGTGCGCTGGGACGCGGAGGTCATCGGCGCGCTGGCCGTGCAGTACGGCATCCGGCGCGCGGAGCTCACCACCATGGCACCGATCGTGGACGAACGCTCCCTGGTGGTCACCATCCTCGCCTTCGTGCTCGACGGCGCCGGTGGCGAGCGCTTCGTGGAGTCCTCCGAGGTGGTCAAGCAGTTCGCGGACCGCTTCACCACGGAGATCACGCTGGGCGGCACGGGGGTCCGGGCCGGGATCGCCCTGGACCGGCTCGGCATCCCCAGTGTCCAGCACCTCGTCAGCATCGACGACCACGTGCGCCGGCTCATGCCGGCGTCCATCTCCTGGGTCAGCTCAGCCACCGGGGACACCCTGGATCCGCATCTGATCGTGCAGTACCCACCCGGCACCGTCATCCGGTTCGACGACGGCGAGATCGTCTCGCCGTCGTCGAACCGCCTGATCTTCGCCAATGATCCGCCGAACCGCAGCATGGCCATCGCCCCCGAACTGGGGGACGCCCTCACCGAGGCGAGGGCCTTCCTGGTCTCGGGGTTCAACACCATGCAGGACGAGGCCCTGCTCGAACGCCGGCTCACCGACCTCGACGCCGCCCTGGAGCACCTGCCGGCCGACGCCCTCGTGTACTACGAGGACGCGGGTTTCTACGTGAGGCGGTTCGCCGAACGCATCTGGGCGCACCTGCTTCGGCGCATCGACGTGTACGGGATGAACGAGGACGAACTGCAGGAGTACGTGGACCGGCCCGTGGACCTGCTGGACCCGGCCGATGTCGCCGCCGCGCTCCTCGCGGCGCATCGCCTCATCCCGGTCCCTGCCCTGCTGGTGCACACGCAGCACTGGGCCATCGCCGTGGGCCCGGCCGCCGCCGGGCACCGCGACGCGGTGGCCAGCGCCGTGCAGATGGCGGCCACCCGCTTCCGTCTGGGCGACGGCTTCACGGCGTCCGACTTCGAGGCGACGGCGCTCCTCTCCCGCAGCGCGCGCGGCGAGGACGTGGTGGAGGGCGTGGAGCGGATGATCACCGGAGCGGCGGGGGTGCCCGCCTTCCGCATCGACACCGCGACACCCACCACCATCGGGCTCGGTGACAGCTTCGTGGGTGGCTTCCTGGTGGTCCACGCGCCCGTGCCGGAACCGCAACCATGATCGAACGCCTTCCGTCCAACCGCCCGCCCGAGCGCTTCTACCGCGGCGGGGCGCAGATCTCGTCCTTCCGCGGCGAGGCGTCGGACGCAGCATTCGAGCCGGAGGACTGGATCGGGTCCACCACCACGATCTTCGGTGAGCAGGGCCTCGGACTGACGCGCCTCGCCGACGGCCGGCTCCTGCGGGACGCCGTCACGGCCGATCCCGGATATTGGCTTGGATCGGATCACGCGGCGCGCTGGGGCGCGGACGTGCGGCTCCTGGTCAAACTGCTCGACGCCGGTCAGCGGCTCCCGGTCCACGCGCATCCCGACGATGCCTTCGCGGCGGAGCACCTCGGTCACCGCCACGGCAAGGCCGAGGCCTGGTACATCCTCACGGGCGGCACCGTGCACCTCGGACTGGCGCGGAGCGTCGGCGACGAGGAACTGGCGGCCGTCGTGGAGGCGCAGGACGTCGATGCGCTCCTCGGCCTGCTGCACCAGGTGGACGTGGCCCCCGGCGATGTGGTGTTCGTCCCGCCGGGGGTGCTGCATGCCATCGGCGAGGGCGTGCTGCTGCTCGAACTGCAGCAGCCGGAGGACCTCTCGATCCTGCTGGAATGGCGGGACTTCGCCCTCGACGGTTTGGCGGACGGGCATCTGGGGCTCGGCTTCGGCGTGGCCCTGACGGCGGTCGACCGGACGGCGCTGCCCCGCGAAGCGCTCGGAGGGCTGGTGCGCCCGTCACCGCCGTCGGGCTCCGCCTTCCCGTCCGGCGCGGACGCGTTCTTCCGGCTGGAGCGCCGGCCCGTGGACGGCCCGGCGCGGCTCGATCCGGGCTTCGCGGTGCTGGTGGTCAGTGACGGACCTGTGACCCTGTCCGGACGGGAAGCCTCGCGCGGCAGCACGTGGCTGGTACCGGCTGGGGAGGGTTCGATCGACCTCGACGGCACGGGCGAGCTCCTGGTCGCGCGGCCTCCGGCCCCCTGACCTCGGCGCGAGCGGGGGCGGCCCTGACGTGAGGAAGGGGCCCTGCAGGAAGTGCGCAGGGCCCCTTCGGCGATCTAGTGGTTCACGCCGCGTCTCGGTGGACGCATCAGGATCACGGCGACCGCGAGGACCGCGGTCACGCCTCCCAGGATCATGGCCAACCAGGCCTGGTAGGGCTCATGCGGCCCGAAGACCGCAGGGAGCGAGAGCACCAGCGCGGCGCCCGCGATGGACAGGCAGATCACCAGGCCGAGCAGCATCCGGTTCGTCGTGTTCCGCATAGTCTCCTCCGTCGATTCGTGCACGAGTGCGGTGCAGAGAGCTTCTGGTCCGTGGCTAGGTCAACGGGACGCAGCCTACCCAGCTGCCCTAGCGAGCTCAACCGTCGACGCATCGTCGGCACGGCCGACGAAAAAGCCCCCGACGACATTCCGGGGGCTTTTCCAATCGGCAGGCATTACTGGACTGCTATGAAGACCTTGTCTGCGAGCATGCCAGGATTCACGGCGAGGACACCCTGAGCCGCCGATGCGCTAGGAACAACAAACGCCACATTTCCTGAGGCCGTAGCGTCCGTGTAGAGCGTGCTCGAGCTATCAATCGGCTCCGGAATCATGGCGAAGTTGTCGAAGCTGTTGATCGTAGTGCCGTCGGCAGTCACATACTCCAGGGAGACAAAGGCTGGCAGCTGACCGTTCGGGTCGTCTCCCAAGTAGGTTGTCGAATAGTTAACGAGGATGTACTCGGAGCCCTCCGCGGGCGGCTCATTGAACTCACTCTCACCGAGCACTGCGTCGGTGGAGGCCAGGGTTACCGAATTGACGACTATTCGCCAGTCGTCGGACTCGATGGTCGACCCAATCGGGTACGGGTTCGCTCGCGTTCCTTCGTCGCTCGCAGGAGCTTCTTCATCAGCCTCCGCGCTGGGAGCGGAGCCGTCAGCAACAGCCTCGTCGGAAGGCGCGACCACAGTCGTATCCCCGCTACCGAACGACTCTTCAAAGGATGTCGTCACAACGGTGAGGAACACGATCACGCCAACGATGGTCCCTACGACCGACAGAATCAGCGCGGTGATTCCCATCCACTTCGACCTGTCCTTGAGGAACAGCGATACGAGGCCCAGGATGAAGGCGATTGGCAGAAGTATCCAGCCCACAATCAAAGCGCCGGGAATGCAAGCGAAGATGAAGCCTAGAACACCGGCGATCAGGGCAATTAGTCCCACGACATTGGACTGCTTCTTTGGCTTCTCTCGATCAGGAGACAGGGTCTGGGTCGGCGCCCCAGGGCCGGAATTAGAAGGAAAGGGTTGTTGATGCTGGGGCTGGAAACGCTGCGAGTCCTCCCCAGGGATCTCTGAAGTCATGAACCAATGATGACAGATCTAGACGAGTACGATTGACGTCCATATTTGTGCGATATCGGGCAGTCCGAGAATCCGTGGGGGGCTCGAGCATGCTGGCCAACTCCCGTTGCTCGAAGTGATGAGATTCAGACCACCACAACCACTGAGCGGTTCTGCGACTGCCTCGTTCAACCGAACCGCAAGTACGTCGAAGGCGTTCGAAACGCCCTGATGACGCACGGCGGAGGAGTCGGGTTGTCCGATCTTCTCGGCAATGTACCGTCTCAGGATTATTCGTCGTCACATTCCGTGAAGCATGGACGGCCGCAAGATACAGGGTTGTCGGGGAGATGGACCCGGCAGGGCGGACCCACAATCCTTGGTGAATCTGTCGGATACCTTGACCGATTCGTCGGTTACCGGGCGATACGCTCGAGCGAACCTCCGCACTGCCAGAAATGATCGATGACCTCCCCTCGCCTCCGCGCCCTCCTCCCTGCCGCCTTCCTAACTGCGGCGATCGCGTCGTCGACGCTGACCGGCTGCACCTCGCCCACCGACGCTGCGGCGACCACCGCTGACGGAGCCGGGGAGGGCACCGCCTACACGCCGGGGACCGTGGTCCGCGTGATCGACGGCGACACGCTCGTCATCGCCTTCGACGGCGACGACCAGACCGTCCGCCTGCTCAACGTCGACACCCCCGAGACCAAGCACCCGGACAAGCCCGTCGAATGCCTCGGGCTGGAGGCGACCGAGGAGCTGGAATCGTTGACGCCGCCCGGTACGGAAGTAGGCCTGGACTTCGACGTCGAACGCACGGACCGGTACGACCGCGTCCTCGCCGCCGTCTTCATCGAGGACACGACCCTCGTCAATGCGGAGCTAGCCCGCGTGGGACTCGGCGTGCCGGTCCTGATCGAGCCGAACCGGAAGTACTACGACGACGTCCAGGCCGCGTACGCCGAGGCGACGGCGCAGGGGGTGGGCCTCATGGACCCGGCTGCCGCCTGCACCCTCCCCGCCGAGGCGGAGGACGCCCTGCAGGCCCTGGCGGCAGCGACCGCGGCGTCGGTGGGCGATTCGGCGGACTCCGCGTCGGCCACGGCGGCAGGGATCGTCGCTGCCCTCGCAGCGGCGAAGGCCGTCCGCGAGAGCGTGAACGCCGGAAAGGACACCGTCCGCGTGCTTGCGCTGGGCACCGCGGGCTCGGCGTCCCTGCTGGCCGATCTCGACCGGAGGATCACCGAGGGCGAGCGGGCCCTGACGACAGCCACCGGCAAGGCCGAGTCCTTCCGCGCGGCCGACGCTGCCGCCCAGCGGACGGCGGAGAAGGAAGCCGCGGCGAAGGCCGCCGCCGAAGCGGAGGCGGCCCGGGTCGCGGAAGCCGCCCGGGTCGAGGCAGAACGGGTCGCCGCAGAGGCTGCCGCCCGCGCGGAAGCCGACCGGATTGCCGCGGAGGCCGAGCGGGTTGCCGCCGAGGCGACTGCCCGCGCGGAAGCGGACCGTCTCGCGGCCGAAGCAGCGGAACGTGACCGGATCGCCAACCTCCCGCCCGCTCCTGCCCCGTACATCCCTCCGGCGCCTGCCCCGCCGGCTCCTCCGGCGGCGGACAACCCCTACCCGGGCTGCACCGGGCCCCGGTGCTACGCGCCGGGCGGGAAGACCTGGCGCCCCTGCTGATCCCGGCGGCGACGCTCGTCGGAACGGCACCTCTGCAGCCACCGCCCGTACTCGCTACGGACGGGTGTTCCCACCTCCATCGGCGCGAACGGGAAGACAGGTAGTACTCGAGTCCTCGGATTCCGTGGACTCGGCCGTCCCGAACTCCTACCTTTGCCTTCCGGGCCCGCGACGGTTGTCAGTGGGCGCAGCTCCAGGAGGCGCACGATGACGGCGACATCCACTCCGAGGACCTTCCTCCTGATCGGCCCCACGGCTCTGGCAGTTCTCGGACTGACCGGGTGCATCGTGGTCGGTCCTACCGCCGCTGACGATCCTCCTCCCGCGTCGCCCGTCGCTGGAGATCCCGGGACCGGCCCGTCGACCTCGCCGCCTCCTCCGCCACCGCCTCCCACGACCGAACCGGCCGCCGAGGTACCTGCTCCCTCCGGCCCGACGACCCTGCCCGCTCCGGCTGCAGGACCGACGACGGCGCCTTCCTCGCCGGCACCAGCAACCTGGCCGCAGACCATCGAGGAGGTGCAGTCGGGCGTCGTGCAGTTCAGCGTGACCACCTGCGAGAGCAGCAGTACAGGATCCGGCTTCCTGATCGCCCCCGACCTCGTGGTGACGGCGGCGCACGTGGTCGCCGACGCCTCGGTGATCGGCATCTCCACCGCACAGGGCAACACCCCGGCGTCGGTCCTCGGCATCAACGAACTCGCGGACCTGGCGCTCGTGCAGACGAGCAGGCCGCTCGACGGGCACCTTTTCGGCTTCGAACCGGTAGATCCCCCGTTGGGGACGGACGTGGCGGCACTCGGGTTCCCGCTGGGAGAACCGTTGGGATTCACGCGCGGAACGGTGAGCGGGCTGGACAGGGAGATCAATCTGGGCGCCGGTTCGGTGCAGAACATCATCCAGACGGATGCGGCCGTCAATCCCGGGAACAGTGGCGGGCCCCTGCTGACGCAGGACGGCCTGGTAGCCGGTGTCGTCAGCGCCGTTGGACTGAACGGGGACGAACGCGCCGAGGGGATGGCCTACGCGGTATCGGGTTTCCGGGCGGAAGCGGCCGCGATCGAATGGCAGGAAAGACCCGTGCCCCTTGATCCCGTCGACTGCGGGAACGCTCCCGCGCCGGACGAAGGATTTTTCCCCCTGAGCATCGCCTCCGATCATGATCAGGCGCGCAATATCGGCCAGGCCCTGCTTCTTCACGGTCAGGGCATCAACGTCGGCGCCTACGGTGCTGCGTACAACCAGTTCACGCCGGAACTCCAACGGTCCTTCGGCAGCAGGGAGAGATGGAGCGCGCAGCTCGGCAGCTCCTACTGGCGGGCACTCGACGTGACGAGCGTCGAGGGAACAGGTGATGCCCTCTCGGCGGACGTCCGTCTCCTGACCGAGCAGGATTCCGACGACGGCAGGCTGGGCCAGACGTGTTCGGACTGGTTGCTCCGCTACTCCTTCGCCTGGAACGGAGAGGCCTGGCTGATCAGCGGATCGACTCTCCCCTCCGGGGACCCTGTGGCCTGCTGACGAGCGCTCCCGCCCCTGATCGACACCGGCCGGGAAAGCAACGGTGATTCTCCTGCTTCGACCTCTCAAAGTCCCGCAGCCCGGGGTGATTACGCGAAACATCCCGGCCCCCTGCGTCAGGGACCGGGACGTTCGTCATAGAGCGGGGTTACTTACGGCTGGTCGCGCTGCTCTTGTCATCGTCGAGCCCGGACTCGATGCCCGTTCCCTCAGCGGTGGCGACGGGCTCGCCCTCAACCTCGTCGCGGTCCTTCTTCGCCGCGTCGCCCCGGGTCTTGATGAGGCTCGCGATGGTGGCCACGGTGATGGTCGCCAGGATGAAGAGAAGCGACACGGAGATGGGGATCTCGGGGACCCAGAGGAGCGGCTCGCCGCCGTTGATGAAGGGCAGTTCGTTGACGTGCAGGGCGTGGAACACGAGCTTCACACCGATGAAGGCGAGGATCACGGCGAGGCCCTGCGCCAGGTAGACGAGGCGTTCCAGCAGGCCGCCGATGAGGAAGTACAGCTGGCGGAGGCCCATGAGGGCGAAGGCGTTGGCCGTGAACACGATGTACGCCTGCTCGGTGAGGCCGTAGATCGCGGGGATGGAGTCGACGGCGAAGATCAGGTCCACGAAGCCGATCGCGATGATGGTGAGCAGCATCGGGGTGACCCAGCGCTTGCCGTCCTTCTTCACGGTGAGCTTGTCCTCGTGGTACTCGTCCGTGACGGGGAGCACGCGGCGGACCAGCTGCATGAACTTGCCGTCGGCCGGGTTGGAGTCGTGGCTGCCGAAGGCCTGCTTGTAGGCGAGGAAGAGGAGCAGCGCGCCGAAGATGTAGAAGATCCAGGAGAAGTTCTCGATCAGGCCGGCGCCGATGGCGATGAACGCTCCGCGGAGGATCAGCGCGATGATGATGCCGATCATCAGCACCTTCTGCTGGTACTTCTTGGGTACTGCGAAGCCGGTCATGACGATCAGGAACACGAAGAGGTTGTCGATCGAGAGTGCCTTCTCGGTCAGGTACCCGGCGTAGTACTCACCGCCGAAGTCCCAGCCCCACACTTGGCCGATCACCACGCCGAAGAGAAGGGCGAGGCCTATGTAGAAGGCGGACCAGCGGGCTGATTCACCGATGGTCGGTTCGTGGGGCGTGCGCACGTGCGCGAAGAATTCATAGACGAAGAAGGCGATGGTCACCGCGATGGTGATCAGCCAGATTGTGGGAGAGATGTCCACGGAGGTACTCCAAAGGAGGTCGGCGTCGGATGGGCGCCAAGGTCTCCTCCGCCCGGACGAACCGGAACCGACGGGCCCGGGATGCTTCAGTGCATCCGTATTGACGGGCCGATCACAGACGGGAGTACTCCCCTTGATACATCGATGCTAACGCATCAGTGGCGTGCTTGTTCCCCCAGCCGGCTGAGCCGACCGCACGCACGTTTACCTCCAGATGCGCACGGAGAAGCAGATCGTGAGCATCGCCTTCGAGAAGCAGCAGTTGCCGCAGCTCACCGAGAAGGTCGACTAGATCCTCGACTAGCTCATCGCCCTCGACGGCAACCCCTTCCACGTCCCGAGCACCACGCCGATCGAGCTCGTCGACAACGACCAGCTGGACCCGGTGGAGGAGCAGTTCCGCACCGGTGCGATGAGCCTGGGCTGGGACCCGACAACGGCGCAGATCGTGGTAGAGGCCTACCCCATCACCGAGGTGGACACAGACGACATCAACGCGATGCTCTCAGCGGATGACGAGGACGCCGAGGCGGCCGAGATGCTCGTGGTGCGGATGCCCGTGGGCACCGCCCGCGCTTTCTCGAAGCGGACCCGCGAGGTGGTGGGCGCAGGCCGCCCCATCTGCGTGATCTGCGGCCAGCCGATCGACGCCGACGGCCACACCTGCACCCTCCCCGAGGCCTGATGGCCGGCACCGACCTGATGACCGACGAGCTCACGCTCACCGGCCGCATCAGGACGGCGTCCAACGCCACGCTCGTCGGCAGCGTCGGCGACCAGACCGTCGTGTACAAACCGATCCGCAGCGAGAAGCCGCTGTGGGACTTCCCCGACGGCTGCCTGGCGCACCGCGAGGTGGCGGCCTATCTCGTGTCCGAGGCGATGGGCTGGAACATCGTGCCCAAGACCTGGCTGCGCGACGGCCCGCTGGGCGAGGGCATGGTGCAGCTCTGGCAGGAGCCCGACCCCGAGCAGGACGCCGTGGACCTCATGCCGGCGGACGAGGTGCCGGAGACCGGGTGGAAGCACGTGCTCGAGGGGCAGGACGACGCCGGACGGACCGTCGCGCTGGTTCACGAGGACACCGCAGCGCTGCGCCGCATGGCGGTGTTCGACGTGATCGTCAACAACGCGGACCGCAAGGGCGACCACATCCTCGCCATGAAGGACGGCCACCGCTACGGCGTGGACCACGGCCTGACTTTCCACAGCGAGCACAAGCTGCGGACGGTGCTCTGGGGCTGGGTCGGCGAACAGCTGACCGCTGAGGAGCTCGAGGGTATCGACCGCGTCCGAAGCGGCCTGAAGGAAACGCTGGGCCGAGACCTGGCAGGTCTGCTCACCGCCGAGGAGATCTCCGCGCTGACCGGTCGATGCTCGGCCTTACGCGCAACCAAGCGGGCGCCGGGCCCTCAAGGCCACTCGTCGGCAGTGCCTTGGCCTCTATCCTAAGGGCGCGCACATCCCCCTAAGCGACCAATTGGAGCGTAATTACTCAACACCGTGGACTAAAACTAAGATCAACCCATTCCAGTAGTCTGTGGCGGCTCACGCGATGCTCGCTGTCGAGGGGATTATCCAAACTTCTCGACATGCAGTCATTTTTAACCACACAGGAAAAATGACATAATGTCATTCGATTGACATCATAAGGCAGGCAGAAATTGTCTTGCTGCAGTCCGAACTCGTTGAATATAATCCTACGGCAGCTACACTAACCGAAAATGTCCCGCTTGAGCTCATCATAAACTTTCGTACCGGGTTGAATGAGCGGAGCCAAGCTAACCTCAGCAAAAGATCGAGCAGACGAACCTCTAGCGGTCAGCTTCAGGTGCTTCCTGATAGATGAGTAAATGCTTCCGGATGCGGACTTCAAATCGTCAGGATCATTTCCGCGATCCTGCACAGAGTGCTCTAATTCGACACGTCTGATCTCGAGCACAGCCAACTTCTCCTCAGGCAAGCCAACGGCATCACAGAACGCTTCCAAAGTCTCCGGGTCATAGAGGTAGCATTCGATATGGCGTCTTGTAAGAACTTTCGTTCCTTGCGAGCGCCACTGCGACAGTTCTTCATCATTTGCTAGATCACGATCCCGCAGACGGATCATGTGTGTGCCTTCCGATACTGCCTGCATCGCGGAAGTGAGACCCAGCGTGTCAGCCTGGGCGTCACGACTATTACCCACGGACAAAAAATCCGTATCCGGAAACTCTCCTGCGAATATAGTCCGGTAGCACTTCGCATCAAAACCGTCCGCGCCGCCCTCGCAGATCACTAGGACAGATGGTGCGACGAGGGTTGCAACATCGTCTAGCGCAACCAACAAGGCCTTTTTCCAAAATTCCCGACTTGGGATCACGGGCTTCATTACTACCGGTTCATCGAAATCCCTATCTCCAAAATCAAGAAATACTACTTCCCCTTGGCTCGTCTTCGATATCCTCATGGCTTCGCTCATCAAACCGAGGCTATGAGACGCGATGAATAGTTGCGACTCACTTGGAACCAGCAACAAAAGTTCGCGAAGTAACGCGCCTTGCGCTCGAGTTCCGATGTGCACTTCAGGTTCATCTATGCACCATAAAGCATCCGAAAAGAACTCTGCTTTGACCACCGCATCCAGCAGTAAATCAAATACCGCTCGTTCTCCTGCAGATAAATTTAGATAGGGGAAGCCGATGGCGGAGCCCTTACTGAACTCGAAGGGGTTTGCTCCCGCATCAGCTCCAACACGCGTGAGAGTCAGTTCAGGAAAAATTCGCAGGAGCGCGTCCCGCAGCTGCCCTATGAGTCGGTCCCGAATTTGACCCTTTGTCGTCGCGTCAGAGGTTGTTTCGTCGAACACTGCTGAAAAGGTTTGCCATAACAGGCGTTGATAATTATGAGCTACTTGTTGATCCGCATCGATCGCGCGTTTTTCTCTGGCAGTCTGCCCTGTTGGTGACTCCGGTTGCGATATTGGCTGAACCATGAAATTAGCTTCGTGCCTATAAGCAGATCGAAAGTAGACACCTCCTTTTTGAAGCGCAGCCTGATCCCTTGGGTCACCATAAACTTCCACAACAACGCGGTCGTACCAATTCGACGCATCTATTGCGCCAACCTTGGCGCTGTAGGCGTCGTCCGCGTAAGCACTATTCCACGCTCTAAGTCGATGCCAACTTTGAAGGCCATCAAAAAACGATGACTTACCGACTCCGTTTGGGCCCGCCAAGACAATCAAGCGTGCGGACTGCGGGATGTCCTTGACCGAAAGATTCGTGAACCGTCGGAAATTCGTGAATCTAACCTCTTTGAGCTTGATCTGGCACCATTCCTAATTGTAACGAGCTATCGGGCAGTATTGACTGGGCGACGGAATGCCTAGATCGAGCTTTCTGTCTCCGCGCCTCGCGAAGAGTCAGGCGCTCATTAGAGCTCGTCCAAGTGGTATGGTCTTCGCAAAGCGATCTCCGGTGGCCAATCCGGTCGTCGTTCCAAGGGTCGTCGGGAGCGTCGACCACAACTCCTTGGCGCACTCCAGAATATCAACACGGTATGCTGAACCATTCGCTATGTGATATCCAATTCCAATTGCGATCGCTTCGAAAGAAGTGCTTGAGAATCCTCCTCTGAAGGTGCGTGTATTCGTATCCCACTTCCTGAATAGAAGGTCGGAACCTTCGCGACTAAGCACGTCGAATGTTGACTTAAAAACGCCAGCGTATTCACTCGAGTTTGTGGGAAAATTTTCGGCGAAATCGATCGACCAGTCGTTGAGCTTACTTGGGAAATCCCCGAGGCCGCCTCTTTTTCCTTTCAACTCCCGCTGATGCAGCATTAGAAATCGGAGAACCAGTTCGAGGTCAAATTGCTCATCGATAAGACGATCACCCAGCGCCAGCGTCTCGACCAATCCCGGATGCGTTGTCAGCCCATGGAGCCAAGTCAATGTTTCTCCACTGATGCCCGCGATGAGTGCTGTTCTTATCTCTTGCGGAGTAAGTGCCGAACCGTAACTATTGAGCCGCTGGAATAGGTCAAATTTCGCTTTTGGGTCCGAACTTCGTTTGATCACTCGAATGTCTAAACGAGCTAATCTCATGTCAAGCATTTGTGCTGAAGACAGACCCTGGGTCCCGTCCATGCCCCAGATCTTGCCCTCGAGCCCTTTCAAATACCGAGTGGCAGTCAGCGTCAGAGCCGGTAACGGCTGTCCGCTTGCATCGACCAAGAGGCCTTGCATTTCGAGCAGGGTACTAACGCGCTGTAGCCCATCTACAAGTTCCCATTTTCCACCTTCGTCTTGTGAAACAAAGATCGATGGAATAGGAATTCCTAACATCATACTTTCCACAAGCCGACTTTTCTGCTCAGCGCTCCAGCGAAATAGCCGCTGAAACTCTGGCCTGATTATCAGCACCCCTTCTTTGTAGAGGCTTGTCAACTCACTCACCGACATGCTGATCGTGTCCGCGGACACCTCCCTCCGAGCAGATGCAATTTCAGATTCAAGTACATCACTCATCAAATCTCCTCCGACACAATATCTTGGGAAAGCTCTGCTAGGCCAGGATAAACAGTTGAACGTGATATGCCCATCAGTCGGAGCTGGCGCCAAAGCGGCTCTTCGTAATTAGGAGTGTAGGTGGGGTCTGAAGCCGCCTGATTCGAGCAGGCTTCGGGCGATGTAGTGGGTGAGGTTCCTGAAGCCCAGAGCCGATCCACGCAGGTGCTCGAGCCGCCCATTG
>NZ_VJXX01000042.1 GCF_009377195.2 Arthrobacter bussei | reverse complement strand
ATCCTCACCCCGCGTTTTCGGACGGCAAGACGCAGGGTGAGGATTGCCGCCAAAATCCGAGCCGATGCCGAAGAGCGCCGCATCGGAGCTGTGTCCGCCAATCATCTGGACGTGGTTGTACTGCATCTTGAGGAAGAAGCGATTGGGAACGAGGTAATACCGCACCGACGCCGAGGTGAGCAAGCCCCATCGCTTGTCATTGCGCGGCTGGTTGTCGACACTGGTCGTATCCATGCTGAAGTACGGCCCCGCCGACAATTCGAGCACCAGGCGATTGCT
>NZ_VJXX01000040.1 GCF_009377195.2 Arthrobacter bussei | reverse complement strand
TATCGGGGTCGCGAAGCGGCTCGCCACGGACGATGGGGCGCGCGAGCGCCGCAACCAGATCGTCCGCCTGCCGTTGACGCTGCGCTCGGTCTCTGGTGCCATGCGGGCCGCCGCGGACCTCGTGCGCCTCGCCGAGGCGGAGGCGCAGAGCTCCTTCGAACAGCGTGACGCCGAGGAGCGCGCGTCGCTCCTCGCGACCCTCGGCGCTCCCGAATCAGGAACGCTTCCGCCCTCCATGTCTCTTCAGGATCGGTGACTTCGTCGTCATTCTCGGCCTTG
>NZ_VJXX01000039.1 GCF_009377195.2 Arthrobacter bussei | reverse complement strand
ATTTCCCTATTGAAACAGATACTCTTGTAATTGGTGCGGGCCCTGGCGGCTATGTAGCTGCCATCCGCGCTGCACAGCTTGGACAAAAAGTAACAGTCGTTGAAAAAGCAACTCTTGGAGGCGTTTGTCTGAACGTTGGATGTATCCCTTCAAAAGCGCTGATCAATGCAGGTCACCGTTATGAGAATGCAAAACATTCTGATGACATGGGAATCACTGCTGAGAATGTAACAGTTGATTTCACAAAAGTTCAAGAATGGAAAGCTTCTGTTGTCAACAAG
>NZ_VJXX01000038.1 GCF_009377195.2 Arthrobacter bussei | reverse complement strand
AGTAAATCCAGACCGAATCGCCGCGCAGCTCCGGAGCCAGCTGCTCGATGGCACTGCGCACCGCCGGCCAGTCGCCAGCGCGCAGCGCGGCACGCACCTTCCACTTCTGGGCCGGGAACGACAGGCGCCCGTCGCCGCTGCGGCCATACCAGCCCGAAGCTTGCGGATCCAGTTGCAGCGCCGCTTGATAACCGATCTCGCCCCAACCCGCCTGCCGCTCCTGCGGCGAGAGATAGGCGGAGATCTCGCTGAGCGAGGCCGAGGCCAGCGCGGGGCTGTTG
>NZ_VJXX01000003.1 GCF_009377195.2 Arthrobacter bussei | reverse complement strand
CGTCCCCGAAGTTCCAGCTGTACGAGGCGACCGTCCCATCAGCATCCGAGGACGCCGACCCATCAGCAGCAACCGTCAGATCCGTCGCCGTCACCGACGCAGCAGCCACAGGAGCCTTGTTCGGCACTGCTGCGGTCCCTCCGCCGAGGCGGTAGTGGTCCGCGACCTCAGTGGCCCCGAGGGCCCGTGAGTAGACGGCTACCTCGTCGATCGTCCCGGCGAAGAACGGCTGCGGACCCCAGGTGTTGTCGCTGCCGATCTTCCAGTGCCCGCTGTAGCCCTGGGCGCTTGTCTGGGGGTTCGTACCGACGGCCTTGCCGTCCACGTACAGGACCATCCCGTCGCCGGACTGTGTCGCCACCATGTGGTGCCACGTACCGTCGTTGTAGGCGTCCGTCGACTGCGCGAGATTCGTCTGGCCGGTCCACACACCGAACGTGAGGCGCCCGTCGTTCTCCATGTAGACGTGTCGGTCGTAGTTGCCCGACAGGCCGTTCGGATTGTCACCGAACCCGATCAGCTTGCCGCCATTGGCCGTCGTGGTGTTGAACCACAGCTCCTGGCTGTACACGCTGGGGTTGTCATAGCGCTTGGTGCTCGACAGCAGACCGGACGATCCGTCGAACTCCGCAGCACGGTCGGAGACGTCCTTCAGAGCGCCGGGCTTCCCCAGGGTGATACCGGAGACGTAGGTCCCGGGCACTCCTGCCTGGGAGGCATCGGCGGCGGTGGAGCCGTCGGCCTCGTTCAGTCGCCAGTAGAACTCCGGTTCAGCCGAGTAGACCGCTGCACCGTAGGCGTCGGCAGGCTTCTTCGGTCCGGCGACCTCGCGACCACTGTTCGAATAGTGCGCCTGGATCTGCGAGCGGGTGAGCTCGGTCGGATAGATCGCGACATCATCGATCAGGCCGTTGAAGTAGTAGCTGGCAGGCTGATTGGGCCAGCCGCCGAGGTTGTCACCTCCGACGCGCCAGACGCCCTGGAAGCCCTGACCGTTCGTCGTGTCGGAGCGCTTGCCGATGAGCACACCGTCGATGTACAGCGCCATCCCGGCCGGACCGAGCGACGACACCACGTGATGCCACTGTCCGTCGTTGTAGCTCTTCGACGAGTTGAGGGTGCGAACGGTGTTCGGATAGACGCCGAACCAGATGCGTCCCTCATTGTCCATGTACGTCTGACGGTCGTAGGAGCCCGAGTTCCCGGTCAGCGATCCGCCGTAGCCGAGGATCTTGCCACCGGACGTCGTGGTCGTCTTGACCCAGGCCTCCGACGTGTAGGTGTTCGGTGCCTCCTGCGGTGTGCGTCCCGCTGCTGCGCCGGTCTCCGTGCCGTTGAACGTGCTGGCCTTGTCTGCATCCAGGGCAATGGCCCCTGTCTCGCCGCGGGTCACACCGGCGGCGGCCGTCAGGTCGTTGAAGCCGGCCCAGTCGACGACGTTCGTTCCGCTCGTCTCTCCAAGGCGCCAGTAGGACGAGGCTCCGTCGTCGAGCACCGAGGTCGCGTACGGACTGACCGACCCCGCGGCGGCGATCGTCACTTCGACGCTGTCCGATCGTGCCTCGTTCCCGTACGCATCGAGAGCGAAGATCCGGTAGGTGTGCTTCGACCCCGGAGCCAGGCCCTTGTCGATGTAGCTCAGCGTGGGCATCTGCCAGAAGGTGGACTCGCCCGTCGTCTCGTGGATGGGCGCTGTCAGGTTGCCATCGCGGTAGACGCGGTAGGTCAGTTTCTTGTTGTCACGGTCCCAGTTCGAGGCCCAGCTGATGCGGGCCTCCCCGTCCTTGACGGAGATGACTGCCGGGTTGGCCGCCTTTCCTGCCTTCTCCGGCGCCTTGTTGTTGGTCGACTTGGTTCCGATGCCGAAGCGCACGAGGCCCTGCTGGCGGACACCGCTGACCGTCGGGAACTCGCCGCCCATGACGACGTACTCGGAGTTTCCCGTGACGGACCAGGTCGCCTGGTACTGGCCTGTGAAGGACCCGATGCTGAAAGTGGGCCACCAGTTGAGCAGGGCGGAGTGCTGGTTGCCTTCGAAGTTGCGGTACCCCTGGGTGTCGCGGGTGATGGTGGCCACCGGCGTCTTCCCGAAGGCGAGCGCGTGGTTGTAGCTCCGGGGGTTCGTCTCGGGGAAGCCCTGCACATTGCCGCAGTAGTGGGCGTGGCCGGCCGAGTAGACCACGTCCTGGGTGCTCCATACCGAGTAGGTGTCGCCATGGCAGTCCTCGAGCCAGTTCACGGCGCCGTCGGACCAGCGTGCTGCCACAACACCCTCGAAAGCCGTGCCGACTCCGTTGAAGTCGTAGCCGGACGCGTAGACGTAGTTGGCATCGGAGGTCAGTCCGGTGATAGCAGCACCCGTACCGGAGTTGTTGATGAAGCTGTTGACGGCCCACGGCTCGACGGCGGACGTTGAGGCGTTGATCGAGGCCCACCCTGCATTGGTGGCCCCGTTGACCGTCGTGAAGTTTCCGCCGACGACGACCTTCGTGCGATCGGGTGAGACGACCATCGACGTCACGTCGCCACCGGTGACCGTCGGGTTCCAGGGAAGCAGCGCGGCGTTGGTCGGCGAAACAGCGGCAACCTTATCCCGCCGTGCTGAGCCGACGCCGGTGAACCATCCGCCGAGGTAGACCGCGTCCGGCGTGGCCACGATGGCATTGACCCTGGAGGCGACCAGTGGTGCGAAGCTCGTGATCAAGGCACCGGTACTCGCATCGAGCGCCGCGACGTAGCGACGGTCCGTGCCGTTGACCTGGGTGAAGGCGCCACCGACGTAGATCCGCTTGCCGTCGGGTGAAGCGGTGACGCTTCGAGCCTGCGCATTCAGCGAAGCGTTGAAGCTCGTGATCAACGCTCCGGTCCGGATGTCGAAGGCGAGGATATTCGCTCGTGGAGTCGTGTTGACGCCGGCTGCAGCGCCCGCCGGCCGGGCCGTCGTGAACTGTCCGACCGCGTACACGGTGTTCCCGATGACGGTCTGTTGCCAGACGACGCCGTCCACCTGGACGGTGGGCAGGACGTCGGGCGACGCCGTGACCGGTGAGCTCGGACTGGCCGGGTCTGCCGGCCGGCTGTCAGCCGCCGCCGGGAGCGCCGACAGACCGACGAACGACACGCCCATCAGTGCGGCGACGATGCCGGACATCAGGCGGACCGAGCGGCGCGCGGGCACGACGGCCGATGAGGCGACCCTGGAGCGGTCGAAGAGTGTCATTTCTTTCCCTTGGCTGGAGGCGCGGTGCCTTCGAAGACGGCGACGGGCGCGGAGACGCTGTAGTTGACGAGCACGGACACGCGGGCCCGCTTGTTCGATCCGACGACGAACACGTAGTCCGCTGTTGCGGAGGCTCCCGGTTCGATCGAGGCGGGAAGCGTGGTGGCTCCCGAACCCCTGAGGGCGAGGCCCGGCACGGCATCCGGTCCGGCTTCCATGTCCACGAGGACGCCGGAGGTATCTGCTGCATCCGCGCTCGTGTTGGTGAGGGTGACGGACACCTTGACGGCGTCGCCGGCCACCTCGCCCGGTTCGTCCGCTATGCCCTGAACAGCTGCAAGACCGGCCACCGAGACGGTCAGTCCGTCGAGCACCTGGACCTTGTCCGTCATCCTGACCGGCTTGTTCTTCTTCTGGGGGGTTCTCCCCAGCTCGGCGTCATCCGCCTTCGGCTTCGGCGGGACGACTCCCACGCCCTCGTTCATCGCGGGGGCCTTCGTCTTGGCAACACCGGACGAAGTCGCCGCTGCGCCCGCGGCAGCTGGACCAGCCGGATCCTTGGAAGCAGCCGGGCTCGGTGCCTGTGCAGGTGACGGCGTCTCTGCCGCAACGACCTTGCCAGGCTGGTTCTGCGATGCGAAGACGGCCTCGTAGGCGGACGACGGTGTCACGCCTGTGAGTGCCAGTGACCCGGTGAGGGCCACGCCGGCGGCGATGGCCCCTAGGGCCACTCCCCTGGTCCTCCTGGTGGAGGGCTTGCTGGGTTCGGTGTTCATGATTGCTCTCTGATGACGGAGGGAGTAATGACGGGACCCGCACCCATGAATCCGCTGATCTCGCGGAACCATTTGCGCAGGGCAAGACAGAGGAAGAGGAAACTGCCCACTGTGAGAAGTGAGAACAGGGCGAGGAACAGCCCCGGCGCGCTGAGCAGGACGAACGAGATGCAGAGGACGCCATAATCCATGGGAAGGACGAGGAGGCCGGTGATGAGGTCTTTGATGCCGCCGGACGCTGCGGTGATCCCCGCATGTCCGTTCTGCTTGCGCAGTTGTTCCGTGAGGATCATCCCGAAGAACGTCGCGCTCGCCACGACGGCGTAGACGAGTGGTACTGCGAGCCAGGCCCGAGGAAGGTCGGTGCGCTGGAGGCACACGAACACCGCGATCGGCAGTGCGGTGGTCTTGATCGCGTCGACGATGTGGTCGAGCCACTCCCCTGCCGGTGTTCCGCCACCCCGGAGACGGGCCACCTGCCCGTCCGCGGAGTCGAAGGCGTAGCCGAGGACGAGCGCCCCGGCGACGGCCAGGCCGAGTGGCAGCGACGGTGGAAGGACCAGCAGCAGGAGGATCGCTGCGGCGGTGAAGGCCGCGCTGATCCCGGTGACCGCGTTGGGGGTGAGGCCGGCCCGGTAGGCCCAGGCGGCGAGGAGCCTGCCGAGCTTCCGGTTGACGAAGCGCGAGTAGGCCGGAGCCGTCCGCGACGTACCCTTCTGCGCCGACGCCAGGCGTGCGACCGTCCCCCAGTAGCTCTCATCCGCAGAATCCCGGACGGGGACGGTGGCCGTCATGCTCGCACCGGCTCGTGCTCGGTGACAGCGGCGTCGAGCGGGAAGGCACCGGAACGGCGACCGCGGGCGCCTCGACGTCCGACGAGCGACAGGCAGAGCTGTTCGTAGCCCTCGGCCACCCGGTCCCAGTCGTAGGCGAGGGCATCGGACTGTGACTTCTTGCCCCGCAGCAGCGCCTCCGATTCGTTCTCCTCGGCTGCGTGGACGAGTGCCGGGATGGCGGCGGCATCGGCGAAGTACTCGCCGTTGACGCCCAGCACCTCGCGGTTGAAGTTGACGTCGAACGCGTTGGTGGCCACCCCCGCGCCCATCGCGCGCAGGAGCGACGGATTGGTGCCGCCCACCGAGTGCCCGTGCCAGTAGATCCGGGCATTGGCGTACAGCTGGTCGAGGAGTTCCTGGTCCCACACCCCGCCGATGAACCGCACCCGCTCGTCGCCCAGGGATTCGACGAGGCGCGTGTATTCGTCGGAGTACGGGGCGGACCCGACGACGACCAGTGGCAGCTCGGCGTTGCTCCTGACGTACCCGTCGACGATCACATGGACGTGGTTCTCCGGTTCGAACCGGGCCACCACCAGGTGATAGCCCCCGACGACCAGGTCGAGTTCGGCCAGTCGATCAGAGGCACCGGACTCGAGGATGGGTGCTCCGTAGGCGAGGTAGGTGCTCTCGACGCCGAACTCCTGGTGGTAGTAGTCCTGGATCCCGGCAGCATCGGCGATGAGGGCGTCCGACCACCGGACGGCGAGCGACTCGGCCGCCCGGTAGTAGCGCTTGCCGAGCGTGCCCCACTTCGCACGCTTCCACTCGAGCCCGTCGACGTGCGTTGCCACCGGGATACCGGCTGCGCGTAGGACGGGCAGCCAGGGTGAGTTCGCCGAGTTGAAGACGACGGCGACGTCGGCCCGCTTGAAGAAGAGGTGTCCGGCGGACAGGCCCGTATGGCTCAGGGTCTCGAGCGAACGCTTCTTCAGGGCGGGCAGGTAGACGAGGGTCATGCCCTTGTATTCCGTCTCGGAGTGGTTGGTCTCCGCCGTCGTGCGGCAGTAGACGACCACCTCGTGACCGCGGGCGGCGAGGCGCTGGCCGACTTCCTCGACGCAGGTCTCGAATCCGCCGTAGCGGGCGGGGACGCCGCGCGTCCCGACCAGGGCTATACGCAACGGTTTCGATCGAGAGGACAGCAGGTACATGGTTTGACTCCCAGTCAGGTCGGTGGCGACTCCGCGTCGGAGCCGGTACTACGGTGTGAAGTGTCAGAGAGCGGCTTCGTGGACGGCCGGAGCGTTGAGGAGCTCCAGCGTCCGCCGCAGGAAGGTGCTGGAGGTGTGGACGGTGTAGGGGAAGTAGACGACCTCCACGCCGACCCGGCCGAAAGTCTCCTCGAGGGCGAGACCCTTCGGAGTGCCTTTCCAGTCGTCCCCCTTGAAGAAGACGTTGAAGCCGAGCTGCTTCCACATGTCGTACTTGGTCGGCTCGGTCTCGGCGACGGCGCGATCGACGAACTGGACGCTCTGGACGATCTCCAGGCGCTCGATGAGCGGGATCACCGGGCGCTTGCCCTTGTTCTTCTCGAGGAGCTCGTCGGAGACGACACCGGCGATGAGGAAGTCGCACTCACTCTTCGCATGGCGCAGCAGATTGAGGTGGCCGACGTGAAAGAGGTCGAAGGCGCCGGCTGCGTAACCGATGCGTATTCCCATGGAGGTTCCTTTGGTGCGGACGGGGGCCAGGGTGGCGCCCGTCGGCGTGGTGAGGCCGGACGGGGTCGGGTGAACGTCCATCAGTAGGCGCCGACGGGCTTGAGCATCACCTTGAAGGTGCGCCACATGATGATCAGGTCTCCGGCGACCGACCAGTTCTCCACGTAATAGAGGTCGAGGCGAACGCTCTCGTCCCAGTCGAGGTCCGAGCGGCCGCTGACCTGCCACAGCCCGGTCAGCCCGGGCTTGATCAGGAGGCGACGGCGGGTGTGCTCCTCGTAGCCGGACACCTCGCTGAACAGGGGCGGCCGTGGACCGACGAGCGACATGTCACCCCGCAGCACGTTCCAGAACTGGGGCAGCTCGTCGAGCGAGTACTTCCGGATGATGGCCCCGATCCTCGTGACCCTCGGATCGTCCCGCAGTTTGAACAGGACACCGCTGCCCTGGTTCTGGTCCTTGAGGAGTTCGAGTTCGTCCTCGGCTGTGGTCACCATCGAGCGGAACTTGTACATCGTGAAGACCGCGGAGTCCTTGCCCGCTCTCTCCTGCTGGAAGAACGCCCCGCCCGGGCTGTCACGGCGGATCGCGATGCTGAGCGCCAGGAAGAGGGGTGCGAGGATGACGAGGGCTGTCGCTGACACCGCGATGTCGAGCGCCCGCTTCATCAGGTGGCGGCCGCCGGCGAACTGCGGCAGTTCCACGTGCATGAGCGGGAGCCCCTCGACGGGGCGCATGGTGATACGGGGACCGGCGACGTTGGTGAGCGCCGAAGCCAGGACCAGTTCGGTCGAGGAGGCCTCGAGCCTCCAACCGAGCTCACGGATGTAGGAGCTGCCCTTCCGGAGGTGCCCGGCCACGATCACGGCGTCAGCGCCGGTGTGGGCCACGAAGTCCTCCACCTTGCGGAGACCGCTGACCACGGGGACGAGACGGTTTCCCGTGTGGAGGGCCGCCGGGTTCGACTTGCCCTCGTAGACGGCTCCGACGACGGCGTAGGCCGCACCGGACTTCTTGGCCAGCTGCGCCGCGACGTAGCGGACGTCCTTGGGCCGGCCCACGACGACCACCTTCGAGAGGTGGTGACCGAGGCGGCTCTGGTGGAGCAGCCACTGGCGCCACAGCCAACGGCTGGACAGGAGCAGGACAGTGCCGGACGGGAGCGCCAGCACGAGGAGGCTGCGGTAGTGCTCGAGGTCCAGCAGCACGACGACGACAGCCGTCGCCGCGAACGTGGCCAGGCTGGCGCGGATGACCTTCTTGTACTCCCCCGCACCCGTGCCCACGAGGCGGGAATCCCGCGTGCGGAACAGCGCCATCATGGTCATCCAGCCGGCAGCGATCGCGCCGCCGAGCCCGAGGACATCGGCCATGCGGGCGCCGCTCGCATCGAGCGTCAGGACGTTGACGGTGAGCAGGAGGATGCCGAGGATCAGGACGGAGTCGGTCGCGAGCAGGGAGATCTGGTAGCGGCGGCGCCAGGCGGCTCCCGACATCGGCAGCGGTTCCTGGACGGTGGACAGGCCGGGAACCGCCGTGAAGCTGCCGACTGCGCTGTGCATCTGTGTCATCGCGATGCCTCTGGGTCGACGGCATCGACCTGACTGCTCAGTGGATGGAACCGGGGAGCCGACGACGACTGGGGACGGACCTTGGTCTCAGAAGGTCCTGACATCGCCGGCTCCGTTCGAGGGTGCGAGGCGGCCGCTGAAGCGGCGGCCCGACAGGTGAACCGGCGGGACACGGCCGATCGACGGCCGCCCCCCGATCCTGGGAGGAAGTGGTGGAGAGTGCCTACCTGAGTGGAACGGCTGGTGCCGCAGGATGGACGACCCATGAGTGAGACCCGATTCTTCAAAAATTTCCCCAGCTTTGCCTGCAAAGCTCTTGCGGAAACTCTATGGATCGACGATGGAGCGCACACGAGTACGCCCTACGTGTTTGTCACGGGCGGCTTACGCGTGGACTACCTGTGCACTACTCGGCACTACTACGCGTCAGCACGTCCACCTACGCGGAACAGGCGTTCAGGAATCCCGCAGGTCCTCGCGACGGTTGACACCGAGCTTGGCGAAGATCCGGTAGAGGTGTCCCTCGACGGTTCGTACCGAGACGCTCTTGGCGTCCGCGATCTCACGGTTGGAGTAGCCCTCCCGGACGAGGTCGACGATCCTGCGTTCCGTCGGCGTGAGCCGGGGAGTGCTGGCCGCGGGTGAGACCGAGGCGAGCGGTGTCGGGACGGGCCCCTCGCGCTGCTCACCGAGCGTCACGACACGCCGCTGGATGCTGCGTGCCTGCCGTGTGGCTCCCTGTTCACCCATCAACTGCAGCGCGAGCGAGAGACCGGCGAACTCGAAGGCCGCATTGCCGTGCTCGCCGGCGATGGTCGCCGCGGAGACCATCGCCTCGGCGTTCTTCGCCCGCGCGGCGAGCGCGAAGTCGAGCAGGTCCGCCGCGCCGGAGCCCTCGACGCTTTCGAGCACCCGGATGATGGGGGGCACCGCGGCGAGGTCACCGAGGAGCAGGGAGAGTCGGAGGGCCGTTCCCGCCAGCTCCTTGAACCCCTCCTTCTCGGCCGTCGCCGCGATGGAGAGGAGATCGGCGCGTGCTCCGGGTGTCTCACCGAGCAGCGCCGCAGTGGCCGTGACGAAGATATGGCCCCCGAGCCGCATGGATCGTGACCCACGCCTGGGAGTCCGTTCGAACTCGATGATCAGCGCCTCGGCCCGCGGGGTGTCGCCGGCAAGGGCACAGGCGTACGCGGTGAGCCCGAGCAGCAGAGTCATGACCTGGGTGACATCGGAGTCCCGCAGGGCCTCGAGTGCCAGGAGGAAGCGGTCGCGCGCCTGCCTGTTACGGCCGGCACGAAGCGCCCCGATGCCGTCGACGAAGTCTCCCCACCCCGCGAAGTAGACGATACTGCGGGGGTGCGTCCGGGAGTACGTCCGCAGCACGTCCTTCGCCTCGGCGGCGCGCCCGCTGTTGGTGAGCAGGAAGACATGCCGCGCGGCCGCGAACTCGCGGTAACCGAGCAGGGTGGCACCCTCCGCCTCGATGATCGCGAGGGCCTCGCCCGAGCAGGTGCTCCCCTCGACCGACCGCCCCATGCTGCCGAGGACCTCCCCGAGCAGGATCAGACCTCCGAGGCGCGTCTCCGCCGAGCCCCGTGGCTCGGCCATGATGTCCCGGAGCTCCTCCTCCACGCCGGACAGGTGACCCTCGAGGATCAGGACGTGAGCCTCGAGGATCCGGATGCCGAGCCGTGCACGGAAGACCTCGTCCTCGGTGACCCGGACGCCGTCGCGCAGATCCAGGGTGGCGATGAGGGACCGCCAGCGGTCGACGTCTTCACGCAGGTCCTCGTACGAGGCGCCGGTCTTGAGCTTGAGTTCGAAGGAGAGCAGGGTCACGTCCTTCGCGACCCGCAGGTCCGTGCAGCGGCGCAGCGCCTCGCCGACGAGCTCCTGCGCGTAGCCGACGTTGCTGCGCCCGGCCTGTACCCGTGCGATCTCCGTGAGCGCGCGCCCGCGCAGACCGGGTGCCGAGACGGCGCGGGCGGCCCTCAGCGCGAACCCGTGGTCACGGAGCGCGTTGGCGACGGCGGCGGCGCGTAGCAGCGTGCGGTCGTCGGCGGGGACGCCGCACTCGAGGCCCCAGGACACCGTCCTCAGGAATGCCTTGAGCGATTGCGCCCCGGGTTCCAGCACGGCGAGGACGCGACGCCGGATCTCGAGGCTGCGCGCCGCCGGCACCTGGCTGCGGAGCACCTCCCCGTAGAGCGGTTGCTCGAGGGACACCGGCTGATCGGGCGCCGGTCCGACGGTGACGAGCCGGTCGTCCCGGAGGCCCTTGAGCGCGACCGCGTCGACGCATAGCGCCAATGCGTCGAGGGCTATCGGCTCCGCCAGGGCGACGACCTCGAGGGCCTCGACCTCGTCCTCGCTGCGGGACCGGAGCTGCGAGCGGATCAGGTCTCCGAGGCGGAGGTTCACCACGGGCTGTTCGTCGGCCAGGCGCCAGACGCCGTTGCGCTGTTCGAGATAGCCCTCCGTCCTGCCCTGCTCGAGAAGGGTGAGGAGGAACATGGGGTTGCCGCCGGTCACCATGGCGAGGGTGTGGCTGGTGCCGGTGAGCACGGGACCGTTCAGCACTGTGGCGCAGAGCTCGGCGACGGCTTCGACGCCGAGAGGGTGCAGCTCCGAACGAGCGAGCAGTCCGTCGGCGCTGAACGCGACGAACTCGGGCGGGAGGCTGGGACCGGTGCGGGTGAGCACGAGGACCTTGGCCCGACGCGCGCTGACCAGCTGGGCGAGAAGGGCACTCGAGCTGGTGTCCAGCTCGTGCGCGTCGTCGACGACGATCAGCGGGGGCCGCTGCGAACGCGACTTCTCCGCGGACAGGTGACTCATCACCGCGCGGAGGATCGCCACCGGCGAGTCGGCGTCGGCGACCGAGAGGGTGTGCAGGTAGGGGGCGAGCGCACCGAACGGGATGTTGCGCAGCGACGTGCCGCCGGTGACCCGGAGCACCGGGGCGGACCAGCGCAGGTGCTCGACGACGGCGCGTGCCACCGCCGTCTTGCCCACCCCCGCCTCGCCGACGATCATCGCTCCGAAACCGGACGCATCGTCGAGCGCGGCCACGATCTCCTTGACGTGCCGTTCCCTCCCCACCAGGCCGATCGGGGCGCCCACGCCGATCACTGCTGCTGTCCGAAGATGAGGGAGAGCTGTTTGCGGCTCGAGAGCCCCAGCTTCGACATGATCTGGTGCACGTGGCCCTCCACGGTCCGGGGGGAGATGTGTTCCTGCTGGGCGATCTCCTTATTGGGGACGCCGCGGGCGACCATGCGGGCGATCGCCCGTTCACGCTCGCTGAGGAGCTTCCGCCGCACATGGCGCCGCGCCGGGGTGGAGGTCTTCCGCAGGATCTGCTCGGCGTGCACACGGATCATGGGGTCGTCGTTGTCGGAGAGGTGCTCGATGCTCAGGGCGGCGACGTCGCCGGCGAGGTTGTGGTTGCCGGCGTCGACGGCCAGGAGTGCCACCTCTTTCAGCGCGCCGGGGTCCCGCGCCGTCAGGCCCTCGGCGAAGCCCGCCGCCAGGTCAGCGAGTGGGCCGTCGGTCGCCGCGGCCGAGGCGGCGAGAAGCTCGGCGGCCTCGTGCCGCCCGAGCTGCACGGATTGGCTGAGGAAGAACAGTTCGGCGCCGCGATAGCCCTTGGCTCCGAGCTCCAGGGCGTGCTCCATGAGTCCGGTGGCGATGACCTCGGGCGTGTCGAGCCAGGCCTCGGCCAGGAGGCGGAAATACGTGACGGCCTCGCGCAGGTGCCACGAGTAGCGTCGACCGTTCAGGTCGATGGCCCGCAGGTGGTCCTCGGCGGCGTCGGGATCGCTCTCGAGCACCTGGGCGTATGCCGCTGCGGCCTCGGCCAGGGGGAGGAACCCGTGCCGGTCACGGATGCGGAACTGGCTGATGGCGGGCAGCAGCTTCTCGAGCGCGAGTCGGCTCCGGCCGAGGTAGGCCAGCAGCACGCCCTCCGCGAACTCGGAGGGGGACCCGCCGAAGAGTCGCCCACCGAACCGGGTTCCCTGATCGGTGGCGAGGTCGAAACACTCGTTCCAGTGCCCCGCGAGGAAGAGGCATTCGTAGAGACGGGCGATCGCCGCCTCCTTGTCCAGGGGGTCCGACGGGGAGTTGACGAGCCTCGACGTGACCGTGCGGGCGACGGCGACCCCCTGCTCCTGGGATCCGAGGGTGGCGTCGACGACACTGGCGAGGCTCCTGATCCGGATGTTCCAGCGCGTGTCCTCGGCCCAGGTGGCGAGGACATCCGAAACGCGTGCTGCGGCCTTCTCGAACCTGCCCTCGAACACGTCGAGCTCGAGCCGTACCACATCGGTCCTGCCGCGGAGTTCGAGCACGACATCGTCCGCGGCCTCGCCGTCGAGCCGCGAGCCGATGTCGTCCAGGAGGTCCTCGCTCCCGTGCTCGCGTCCGTGCGTGCGGGCGCGTAGCCGTGCGGCCAGCAGGCGAGCGTCCACCCAGTCCGCGAGGGGTAGACGGTCATGCGTCAGCAGCGCCTCCACGGTCCCGAGGGCCCCGGCCACGTGTCCCTCGATCCAGAGCTGCCGCGTCCGCTCGATCACCGCGGTGCTGCCGAAGTCGTCGGCGGGGACGGCATCGAGCAGTCGACGCGCAGCGCCCTCGATGCAGTGGTCGTTGGCGAGGCGTGCGAGGCCCACGAGTTCCACCGCCGCGGGGGCCTCGGCGTTGTCCAGGGCCCAGAGCGCGAGCGTCGTGCGGGCGTGCACCGGGACGCCGGCCTCGTCGCGGAGTCCCGCGACGGTCCTGAGCGCTTCCCTGCCGGCGCCGGAGAGCAGCTGCGCGCGAACGACGTCGGCGAACACCTCGTAGGTGAGGCGGACGAGGGGTGAGGCGCCGATGTCGACCGTGATGACGCCGTCGGACTGGAGGGCATCGACAGTGGTCGCGGGCACGGCCTTCAGCAGGACGACGACCGGGAGGCTGCCCGAGACGGCGAGCACCTCGACCGCGGCACGGTCCTCGGGGGGCAGCGCAGCGAGTTTGGTGGCGGTCCAGTCGGTGACGGACCGCCCGGAGTCGGGACGTGGCGCATCCTGTGTCACCCATATCCCGTCGCGGGAGAACAGATGGCCGGAGATGACGTCGGCCTTCGTCGCCATCTGCAGGTACTTCGGGTTGCCGCCACTCGCTGACCAGAGTTCCTGTGCGGCGGACCGCGACACCGGGGCGCCGAAGGCTGCTGCGAGCAGTTCCGTGGCGGCGGCGAGCGTGAGCGGTTGGATGTCGAAGCGCTCGAGGACGCCGTCCTTCCAGAGGTCGAAGAATTCGCCCGGCGCCCGCAGGAGGTCCTCGCAGGTGACCAGGAGGCGCACGGCGCCGACCCGCGCGAGATGCGCGATCACCGTCGCGGACAACTCGTCGATGTCCTCGACACCGTCGATGTGCATGAGGGTGGGGCGCTTGGCCGCCGCGCCGGCGAACTTGCGCTGCAGGGCGCTGAGGACGAGGAGCGGACTGCGCGCCGTGTCCTCGTCGAGCTCGGCGAGCAGGACGTTGAGGGCTCCGTAGGGTGTCGTGGAGTGGGCAGCGGAGCCGCGGAGGTAGATGTGGTCGAAGTGCCGGGAGAGGGAAGCGAGCACCTGCTGCGCGATGATCGTCTTACCCACCCCGGACGGGCCGACGAGTACCACACCGTGACCGGCGTCCGCCGCGAGGACCGTCATGGCATCCCGGACGTCGCCCTCGCGTCCGGCGAAGGGCCAGCGGCCGTCGATGACCGTCACAGGGCACGCTCCAGTGCGGAGGACGCCGGTCCAGCCACCGACGTCACCGGTCCTCGACCGGCTCCCCGTTCGCACCTCAGCATCAAGTCCCGCCCCACAGCGCTCGTCCCAAGGAGCTCACTTTACAGGCAGCCGCTTCATGGGCAGGCTTGCGCGGGCCGCGTCGGCGCGCAGGGTCTGCGCAGGTTCTGCGCTGCTCCTACTTCTGGGGGTGGAAGCGTTGCTGCGCAGCGAGGAGTCCGCCCGTGATGAGGTGCTCGACGGCGTCGGCCGCGTCATCGACGAGGAACGGGAGGTCCTTCTTCTCCACGGTGCCGAAGTCCTTCAGCACGAAGTCGGCGGCGTCCTGGCGGCCGGGCGGACGGCCTACGCCGACCCGCACCCGGTAGTAGTCCTTGGTGCCGAGCGCCTTGCTGATGTCGCGGAGGCCGTTGTGTCCGCCCTCTCCCCCGCCCAGCTTCAGTTTGATGGTGTTGAAGGGGATGTCGATTTCGTCGTGGACGGCGATCACGTGGTCGGGCTCGATGCCGTGGAAGCGGGCGAGCCCGGAGACGGGGCCGCCCGTGAGGTTCATGTAGGTCGACGGTTTCGCAAGGACGACGCGCGGTCCGCCGATACCGAGCCGACCCTCGAGGGTGACGGCCTGGACCTTCGACGTCGTGAATCTGCCCCGCAGGCGTCCGGCGAGAAGATCGAGGACCATCTGGCCCACATTGTGCCGGTTGCCGGCGTAACCGGGCCCGGGATTCCCGAGCCCGGCTACCAGCCAGGTGTCAGTGGACACCGTGCGGATCCTGCCTACTGCTCGTCGGCGTCGGTGATGACGGCGTCGGCGTCGGCGTCGGCCGCGGTCGCACCCTCGGACGTGCCCTCGACGTCGTCGTCCGTCTCAGGGGTCTCGCCGAGGTCCTGGACCACGGGGGGCATGAGGTTGACGATCAGCGTCTCGGGGTCGGTGAGCAGGGTGACGCCCTGCGGCAGGACGATGTCCGAGGCGAGGACGTGCTGTCCGACCTCGCGGCCCTCGATGCTCACGGTGAGCGTCTCGGGCAGGTGGGTCGCCTCGGCCTCGACGAGGACCGTGCTGGCCTCGAGGTTGGAGACGACGTCCGCTGCGGGCTCACCCTCGATGTGGATGGCGACATCGACCTCGACCTTCTCGCCGCGGCGCACGGTCAGGAGGTCGAGGTGCTCCACGATCTGCTTGATCGGGTTGCGCTGGATGTCCTTGACGAGCGCCAGGTGGTCCTCACCTGCGACGTCGAGCGTGAGGAGGGCATTGGCGGTGCGCACCGCGAGGGTCGTCGCCTTGGCGGGAAGGAGTACGTGGATGGGGTCCGCGCCGTGGCCGTAGATGACCGCGGGGATCATGTTGGCGCGGCGGGCCTGGCGGGCAGCGCCCTTGCCGAATTCGGTACGGACGTGCGCTGCGAGCTTCTGGTCGGTCATGGGTTCTCCTGGTGACGTGGGCGGCAGTCCGGTGGACCGCCGTCGGGACTCAAGCCGCGGCGGGAGGAACGCGCTTCGGGCTGGTCCAGGAAACCGCCCGGGCTGCGCACTGCAGTCCGGGAGACGTCGCTAGCCACCGTCGATCACGGAGTTCGCCGCACGATCTCCGGATGGACCGGGATCTGCAGGCCGCTCCCTCGCCTAGGCATCGCCGTCAATCCTACCGCACGCCGCGCGTCGTGCCGCGCCACGGTCCTGCGATACTGGTCGATGGCCCAGGCGCCGCGACCGCCGTCGCCAGCCCCCGTCCGAAGGATCCCCACGCTGTCCACCGCACCCCTGCCCTCGACGCGCTACCGACGCATCACCCTGGTGCTGTGCATCCTCTGGCTGATCGTGCTCGGACTGGTAGTGCTCTCACCACTGCCCGTGGACCGGGATGGCGGGACCGCCCTGCGTGCAGCCCTCGCCGGGCTCCAGCAAGCGGGGTGGCCGTCCTGGCTCGACTACCGATTCGTCGAGACCGTGGCGAATGTCATCATGTTCGTCCCGCTCGGACTGTTCTTCTTCATCCTGGCCCCGCGGGGTTGGCGCTGGCTCGGCCCGGTGGTGGGGCTGGGCCTGTCAGCGGGAATCGAGTTCACACAGCTCATGGCGCTGCCCGAGCGGGTGGCCAGTCCCTATGACGTCGCCGCGAACACGGCGGGCTCCGGGGTGGGCACCCTCCTCGCGTGGATCATGCTCCGAGTCCGGGGCCGGCGCCGCCCGTAGGGTGCGGAAGGAGCGCCCGCCGCGCGGGTTCATAGTCCGTTCGGCCACTCGTCAGCGCCTCCTCATCCGTAGCTCACCTGCCTCTCGTTCAGCCGCGACTACCATCGGTCATGAACGAGCAGGCCTCATGCGCACGACGATCGATGCGTATCTCCGTGATCGGCTGCGGCTATCTGGGAGCCGTTCATGCGGCGTGCATGGCGAAACTGGGGCACGAGGTCATCGGCATCGACGTCGACCCCCGCAAGGTCGGTGAACTCCAGGCCGGCAGGGCTCCCTTCTTCGAGCCCGGCCTGAGCGAGATGCTGAACGAGGTGCTGGCGACGGGTCGGCTGAGGTTCAGTGCCGACATGGCAGACGCCAAGGGCGCTCAGATGCACTTCCTGTGCGTCGGCACGCCTCAGCGCAAAGGCGAGTATGCAGCTGATATGCGGTTCGTGGACGGTGCCTTCACTGCTCTGCTCGATGTCCTCGAGCCCGGCGACCTGGTGGTGGGGAAGTCCACGGTGCCGGTGGGCACGGCCGGTCGCCTCGCCGAGGACCTCTCCGAACGGTACCCGGACGCCCTGCTCGCCTGGAACCCGGAGTTCCTCCGCGAGGGATTCGCGGTGAAGGACACGCTCTCCCCCGACCGCTTCGTCTACGGCATCCCGGACGGTGAGGCCGGAGCCCGTGCGACCGAACTGCTGGACGAGGTCTACGCCGCGTCCCTGTCCCTCGGCACCCACCGGCTGGTCTCCGACTACGCCACCGCCGAACTGGTCAAGGCGGCCGCCGACTCGTTCCTCGCCACCAAGATCTCCTTCATCAACGCGATGGCCGAGGTGTGCGAGGTGACCGGCGCGGACGTGACCCTGCTCGCCGACGCGATCGGTATGGACGAGCGGATCGGCCGCACCTTCCTGAACGCCGGGATCGGCTTCGGGGGCGGCTGCCTCCCGAAGGACATCCGCGCCTTCATGGCCAGGGCGGGAGAGCTCGGCGCCGACCAGGCCCTCACCTTCCTCCGGGAAGTCGACGACATCAACGTCCGACGCCGCATCCGGGTCGTGGAGTTGACGCGCAGACTCGTGGGCGGCTCCCTGCTCGGCCAGCGGATCACCGTCCTGGGTGCAGCGTTCAAGCCCTACAGCGACGACGTGCGGGACTCTCCCGCCCTGAGCATCGCCGACCAACTGCAGCTGCAGGGCGCCGATGTCACCGTGACCGATCCGAAGGCGATTCACGGGGCGGAGCGCCGGTTTCCCGAGCTCTCCTACGAGGCCGACCTGCATCGCGCCATGGACAAGACCGATGCCCTGCTCCTGCTGACCGAATGGCAGGAATAGCGGGAGCTGAGCCCTTCCGCTGCCGGGGCGATCGTTCGCAGCCGCAACATCCTCGACGGCCGGAACGTGCTCGACCCGGCTGCCTGGCGGGCTGCCGGGTGGAATTACAAGGGAATCGGCAGCCCTCGGCTTATCCGACGCTCTCGACGAGGGCCGGCGGTCTGCGTCATCCGCTGGGACCTACTATGTGAGGAGGTCGCCGTTGTCGAAGAACTATCTCCGCCAGGATCGACCAGCTGTCCGTGCCGGGACTGGTCCTGTCTCAACCACCTCTCGGCAGCACTGCCGTCAGGCGAGACAAGGGGTTACCGAGTGGCACGCAGCACCAGGAACGCGGGGAAGTATGCCGAGGGAAGTGCCTACTACTTCGGTGAGGACAAACCGTCGCAGCTCGCGTCCACGGCCCGGACCAGGCGCCGACTCGTACGGATCGCCGTCGTTCTGTTCGCCCTCCTCCTCCTGGGTGTGACGATCGTCGCCTGGATCGCCTTCCGCGCGGACCAGGTGAGATCGAACCTCGAGGCCGCGGCGGACGTCCTGCCGCGACTGCAGACGGAACTCGTCTCCGGTGATGGCGCGGCGGCACAGCAGTCACTCGACGAGTTGCAGGCGCACACGACGGAGGCCCGCCACGCAGGAACGGACCCGGTCTGGAGAGCGGTGTCGATCCTGCCGATCCTCGGGCCCAATCTCTCGGCCATCACCGAGGTCACGGTGTCGGCCGATGATGTCGTGAAGCAGGCGGTCGCTCCCATGCTCGGGAAATTCGACTCCCTCGACTGGGACAGCCTCACGCCGACCCAGGGAAGAATCGACGTCGCGCCCTTGCAGGAGGTATCCCCCACCCTGATAGGGGCTGCTCGAACGACGCAGCTGAGTTACGAGCGGCTGGAGGACATCGATCGCGAGCAGCTGTTCCCGGAGGTTGCCACCCCTCTCCTGCAGGCCATCGACACCATGGACGGAGCACGCCGAGCCCTCAACAGTGCCGCGGCCGCGGCCGAAGTGCTTCCACCCATGCTGGGAGCCGACGGACCGAGGACGTATCTCGTCCTCATCCAGAACAGTGCGGAGATCCGTGCGACCGGCGGGATCTCTGGCGCCTACGCCCTGATCCGGACGGATGAGGGCGTGATCGAGCTGGTCGGCCAGGGCAGTGCTGCCGACCTGGGACGCTTCGAGCCACCCATCGAGGTCGATCCCGAGCAGGAGCAGATCTACTCCAGCCGGCTGGGGACGTTCTTCCAGAGCACCAACCTCACACCCGACTTCCCGTCCGTCGCGACGACGACGAAGGCGATGTGGGAACGTCGGAATCCGGGATCCGGGATCGACGGGGTCATAGCGCTCGACGCCGTCGTCCTCGCCGACATCCTGGAAGCAACAGGCCCCGTGGATCTCACGGCGTCGGAGGACCGAGCGCTCGTCGACCTCATCGCCCCGTCCGGGCTCCCGACCTCGCTCACGTCGGAGAACGTCGTCCCGACCCTGCTCTCCGACGTGTACGCCCGCATCGAGGACCCGGCCGTCCAGGACGTCTACTTCGCGTCCGTCGCCGGGCAGGTCTTCTCCGCCCTCGCGGAGGGCCAGGGCGACAGCGCCGGAATCGTGGACGCCCTGAGGAAGAGTAGCGAGGAGCAGCGGCTCTACGTCTGGTCGGATGTTCCTGCCGAGCAGGACATCATCGGTCCGACGGCCCTGGGCGGTCGGATCACTGGGCCGTCCAAGGCCGGCGCGGCCTTCGGCGTGTACTTCAATGACGGAACCGGCGCGAAGATGGACTACTACGTGGAGCGCACCGTGCAGATCATCGGATCGTGCACGAACGACGGCAGCCGCGAGTACACCGTTCGCGTGACCATGACCAATACCGCCCCTGCGGATGCTGCTGAGAGCCTCCCGGCCTACGTCACCGGAGCGGGAGCATTCGGAGTGGAACCGGGGACCGTCCGGACCAATGTGGTGGGCTACGGCCCTGAGCGGGCCGCGCTCGGCACAGCGACGGTCGACGCAGCCGAGGTCCCCGTGGCCTCCTTCATCCACGGTGACCGGCCCGTAGGAGTGATCACCACCGAACTCGCTCCACAGGAGACGACGATCGTCGACCTCCCGTTCGTCGACGTGCCGCAGGAGGACGAGCCCGCTGTCTCGATCACGCCCACTGTCCAGCGATTGCAGGACGTTCTGCAGGCTACGGACCTGGGCCCCGGGTGTTCCTGACCTCTACGTCTCCCCTCGACCGCCGGCGGCGGCCGTACGCACTCACCCGCGAGGTCTTCGCGCACCAGTACGTCCGCCCCGGGGAGCCGTACTCGTCTTTCGTACTCCTCCTACCCGTTCTCACCTCACAACCGGACAGGAGTTCTCAACACGTCAACAATCGAGGGAGAAGACTTTCGGTCTCTCGTTCATCTCTACGTTGGGAAACTTCATGAAGCGCATTCTGGCGACGGCAGCCCTTGCCGGAGCACTCGCACTCTCCGGCGCGACGGCCGCAGCGGCCCTCGAATACCCTGCGGCCCCCTCCCGCGGCGGCGTCGACACAGGCACCGTCAGTCCGGGCGGCTCACCCACGTTCACCGGTTCAGGCATGACCCCCGGCGAGTCCGTGACCATCACGATCACCTGCACTCCCGGCCAGGGAGCTGCGACGACGAGCTCGGCCGTCGTGATCGCCGACGGACAGGGTGCCTTCACGTACACGGCCGTCATGGAGACGCCCGGGGTGTGCACGCTGACGGCTGTCGGCGCGGGTTCCGGCGCAACCGCGACCGCCCAGGTCACGGTGACCGGCCAGGTGACCACGCAGGCCGCGGTGTCGGCGCAGGGGCTGGCCAACACCGGCCTCGAATCCTCCACGGCCCTATGGGGAGCTGCCGGCCTCGGCGTCCTGACCGTGGGCACCATCGCCGTTGTCTCCTCCCGTCGCCGCGGAAAGCCTTCCGAGGCCTGACAGGCCGCCCTTCGGACGAACGTCCGGACGAACAAGGCCCCGGGTGAGGACCCGGGGCCTTGTTCGTCGTCCGTCGTTCAGGCGGTCAGCCACGGCGACGACGACGCAACAAGCTGATGCAGGCAGGACCGGGCCCAGAAAGACAACGAAAAACGAAAGACAACGAAAAACCCCCTATTCGTGAATAGGGGGTCAATTCGTTATCTTCAGGCCTCGCTAGGAGCGGGAGCCGACGATAGGGTGAGACTGAGGGTCGGCGGCGGCTGGGGACGAAGTCCTGGTCTCAAGAGAACTCCTACGCCGCCGACCCAGAACGTGGGCCGTCCAGGACACTCGGGTCATCCGATGACGTCCTGTCCAACACCTCCTACTCTAGGTCCGTGGAGAATCGCGATCACGAGTAGTGCAGACCCTAATCAATCGCCGAACTACTCAGATCAGTCCTGGGAATTACCTGCGCCGACCACGTGGTCTAAGTGGCCCGCAGGACGGTCTCGAGTTCCGCCGTCAGCTCGTCCCGCCGACTGATGCCCAGCTTGACGTAGATGCGATAGAGGTGGCCTTCGACCGTCCGTGTGGACACGGTCAGGGCGCGCGCGATCTCCCGATTGGACAGGCCCTCGACGGCCAGGAGAGCGATCTCCCTCTCCCGCGAGGTGAGCGGCGTGGTGCCGTCGGAGTCGTAGGATTCCTCCGCCAAGCCGCCGTCGATGTGGCTCTGTCGCCGTCGGAGAACTGCTGCCAGGGCTCGCTTCGACCGAGCGTCGCCCTCCGTCCCATACACATCCATGGCCCTGCGACAGGCATCGGTCGCGAGCAGGTACTTCTGCAGGACTTCGGCACGGTCGCCGGCGACGACGAGCGCCTCGGCATCGCGTCGGACGAGAGCCGATGCGTAGTGGTTCAGGACCTCCGCCTCCGCGCCCTCGAGGGCAAGGGTCACGTCCCGGAGCTGGTGGGGCGCCTGGTCGTCGCCGAGCGCGGTCGCCAGTTCGAGGATGTCCTTCTCGGCACTGGACCATCCGTTCCGATGAGCGGCAGGGGCGAGTTCCGACAGCGTGTGGACGCTCGCATCCGCTCGGGGCAGGGCACGGGCAGCTGCGTCGAAGGCGCGACCGAGGAGCTCGTACTGGCGGCTACCCCGGCGCCGCAGTCCTGCGAGTTCCCTCGAACACTGGGCCGCGACACTGGTCTCACCGAGTGCGGCCGCCGTCCACGCGGTCACCCCGAGCGCGTACGGCAGGAGGGACTCCTGGTCCGACACTCTCAGCGAGGCGAGGGCTGGACGAAGTTTGGCGAGTGCCTCGCGGAAGAAGCCGCGCCGCGCATCGAGAACTGCGTCGAGCACAGCGAGGCCGCCGCCGATGAAGAAGTAGTCCCGGGTCTCGCCCGGAGAGTAGGTCGCGAGAGCCTCCTCCGCTGCCCTGAAGTCACCGCTGTGCACCAGCAGGCTCACGTGGCGGAGGAAGGCGACACGGTGCAGGTCACGGATGGGCTGCTGATGTCGTCCGGCTGCAGCCACGGCCGCGAGGCTGTGCCGTTGCCCCTCCACTCCGCGTCCGAGTGCGCCGAGGGCCTCGGCCAGAGTGGCCTCGGCGAGGACCGTGACGCGTGGATTCGCGTGCCCCTCCGTCACGAAGCCGGCGAGAACATCGACCGTCCTGGTGTACTCGCCCAGGATGTTCCATGCGAAGGCTCGAGCAACCACGAGGTGATGCTCGCACTCCCGCACCGCATCAGCCGAGGGCGGTTCCTCCCCCGTCCAGAGGGTCGTCGGCGCCGGGTCCTGCCCTGCCGGCATGTCCCCTTCCGCAGGCCGTGAGCCCTCCTTCCAGGAGCGGATACAGGAGGACCACCAATCGAGCACGTCCGTCAGGGCGACGGGGTCCTCCCCGTCCGCGACCACCTGGCGGACCGCCAGGATCCCTGCGGCCGCGACCTGTTTCGGTCCGACGGTCGCCTCCGGGCATCTATCCGCAGCGCTACGGGACTCGGTCCGTCGGCCGAGTTCCATCAGCGCCGAAGCACGATGGATGCCGGCGAGTCCGAGGAGATGCTCGTTCCGCACGGCACTGACGCAGCGGAGGGCTGCGCGCGCGTCGAGGCCGGCCAGCGCCGACTCCGCCGTCTGAAGGAGGTGGTCATCGGGCACCTGCTCCCCGCAGTCGAGCCGCCAGAGGACGTCCCGGATCACGGCCGATGCGGGCAGGTCTCCGTCGGGGCCGACGACGGATCGCAGTTCATCGTGCAGACTGCTGCTGCGACCGACGGGAACGAGGGACCGTCCGATCCGGCCGTAGAGCGAGTACGCCTGCGTCGCATAGGCAGGGTCTTCCCGCACGCTCCTGATGAGCCCTTCGTCCAGCAAGGAGGACACAGCCGCCTCGCTGGTGAGACGGACCAGATCGTGGAAGGCGACCACACCGGCGAGCGCCACGAGATCGAAGGCCTTGCGTTCGATCTCGTTCAACCCGAGGGCGATCGAGCGGACCAGATCGACGAGTGAGGCGGGAAGGGCGACCTCCTCCGCGTCGAGCGTCCATACGCCGTCCGGACGGATGAGGCTCCCCCGGGCCAGGGCCTCGTCGAGGATCGCCTTGAGGAACAGCGGATTGCCGGACGCCTCGTCGCAGAGACGCTCGCTCGCACCCCTGACGATCGTGCCGCCGAGGACCTGGCGGCACAGTTCCAGGGCGTCGGCCGATTCGAGGGGACCGACCTCGAATCGCTCGAGGAGGCCATCCCGGCACAGCGATGCGAGTTCGTCGGAGACCGGCGTGATCGGGCGGGCGAATGCTGCGAGGGCTATGGTCCGGGATGTGACGAGCTGGGCCAGGAGGTGACTGCTGTCATCATCCAGCAGGTGGACGTCGTCGACGAGGACGAGGACACGACGACCCGCCGCCCTGGTGCGGAGGAAGGCCATGACCCGGCGCAGGACTGCGAGGGGCGAGGCCATGTCCTCGGCCGATGCCTCGACGAGGAAGGGGGCGAGCGCTCCGTACGGGATGGTGACCAGCGCCGGGGCGGGCGACAGCAGGAACGGCACGAACTCGCCCTGTAGCCGCGCCAGCAGATGGCGGGCCATCGCACTCTTGCCCGTCCCGATCTCGCCGTACACGAAAGCGCCGTAGACATCCGCCTCGCGAACGGCCTGCTCGATACCGGTGATGAGCGCCTTCCGGCCGACGAGCGGTACGTCACCGGACAGCGCCGAGAACATCAGGAATCGATCTCCGCGGGAAACAGCTCGGCGAGTTCGGCCCGGGTGTTGACACTGAGCTTGGAGTACACCTGATAGAGGTGCCCCTCGACAGTCCGGACCGACACGTACATGTGCTGGGCGATGGCACGATTGCTGCGTCCCGTGGCCGCGAGCACGGCGATCTCCCGCTCGCGTGCGGTGAGCAGGCCGAGGGTTGCGACGCCGAGCCCGTCCTTGAGCCGTTCGGGAAGCACCTCCCTCAGCCTGCGGTGGATCAGGCGATAGGCCGTCCGGTCATCATCGGCCAGAGCCTGATCGATACCCGACCTGGCCATGTCTGCGGCCAGACGATAGTCACCTGACGCGGCCGCTGTTTCCACGGCCCGGATGAGCAGACCGGTGTCCGCCTCGAGAAGTGCCTCTGCATAGAGCAGGCATACCTCCGCCAGAGGAGCCTCGAGATTCTCGGACAACGCCTTGAGCTCCTTGGCGGCCGGTCGGCTTCCGAGCCGCAGGGCGGACATGAGGCTGATGACGGCCCACATCGTCGCTCCTCGGCGAAGATCGCTCGGGACCCGCTCCTGGAGTTGCAGGGCCACCTCGGCGCGGCCACCTGTCAGGGCCTGCGACAGCACCTGGTAGTGCCGCGTTGCCCGCCGAACCATCCAGGGGCTGCCCTCGGCGTGACCAGCCAGCGGGAGGTGCGCCACCCCACGGTCCATCGGTCGGGTCAGGGCATGGCAGTAGGTGAGGACAGCTCCGGCCAAGGGCAGCAGCCCGTAGCGATCGGCGACGCGTAGCTGCTCGACGACGGGTTTGAGCAGCGCGGTCGCGTCCCGCACGCGCTCGCGCGCGATGAGATCCAGCGCCCCGGCCACATCGGCGAGGGAACCCCGGTGGAGCGACCACGAACTGGAGGAGGGTCGGAAGCCCGAGAAGATCATCCGCCCCGCGGCCCAGTTGCCGGCGATGAGGAACGCCACCTCCACCCGCAGGAGAGCGGCATCCGCCGCCTGGTGCGACACCTCGGGATGCGCCAGGTTACGAGCCAGGACCTCGGCGAGTCGGAGTGCGTTCTCCGTCGGCTCCTGAAGCACCATGGCCTCGAGGAGCAGGGATTGCAGGGCTACCTGCGACTCGCACTCCTCGCGATCGCTGGACGGCGACAGCTCCGCCTGGTGCATCCCCTCGAGGTCGGACAGATTGTCTCGGTACCGACCCTCGAAGGACGCCAGTTCGGCACGGGCGACGCGAACACGTCGGCCGAGACTCACGGACTCCGAGCGTTCCTGTGCATCTGCCGGGGGCTGACCGCCCGGGTCGAGCCCCCAGGACGCGAGCCACTCGTCGGCCCGATCGAGCGGCGAGGCCGGATCGCCGACGGCCTGGAGCCGACGCAGGCGGCTCTCCTCGACCAGGTGCCGGATCACCACCTCCCGGTCGAGTTCGACCTCGGAAGCAGAGAGCGTCGCGGATGCGGCGGTGGCGTCCTTGAGATGTCCTTGACCGAGGGCAGCGATCATCGCCTCGAGGGCGAGATCAGGTGACTGCTGGCGGGTGGTGATCCTGCGGATGAGATCAGCCGCTCGCCGGTGGTGCCCGCTCCGGTTCAGGGTCTGGACCGCAGTGACACCCAGCTGAGCGTCGACCGACAGTCCGGCCTGAAGAAGCCAGCCCACCTCGCGGGCCGGATCGCCGGCAAGATGCCGGGCAGCTGCAGGCCGCGATCGGAGATCCTGGTACAAACGGGCCGCCTCGTCCTCGGGGACCTGTTCCGCCACGGCATCCGCCAGGCCATCGGCGGCGAGCCTCACACGGGGTTCGGGATCCGCCAGCACCACGAGGACGCCTGCGTCCTGCAGCGCGTCGAGCTCTGACGGATCGACAAGCCGAGCGGCATCCTTCCATGGCAGCCCGCCGGCCAGCGACACGAGATCGACGATTCGCCGCTGGTTGCGGGTGAGGGTGCGCAGGAGTGGCGAGGTGCTCACCACGTCATGTCCGATTCCCTTCCGCTCGGGCAAGAGGACCCACGCCTCACCGCGCCGCGCCAGCACGCCGCGCTGCACGAAACCCTGCAGGGCCGCGCGGGTGCCCTGCGCATTCCCACCGGCCACGGACCACAGCGCCTCCACGCCCTCGCGACTGACGGGAGTTCCGAGTTCCGAGGCGACGAAGAGCACCGTGTCCTCGAAGGAGAGCGGCCTCAGGTCGATCCGGCGCAGTGAGCCGGCCCGCCAGAGGCTCATGAACACCGGGTCCGCCTGGGCGAAATCGGTCACGGTCAGGACGGCGGAGGCACTGTCACCGGAGAGGAGCTGACCGATCAGTGTGGAGGATGCCTTGTCGAGGTGCTCCGCGTTGTCGATGGCGAAGACAATGGGCCGGCCCCCCGCCTCCTCGCGCAGATGTGCCGAGACCGCCGAGAGGACGAGCGCCGGATGCGTCACGGTGCCCGGTACCTCGGAGAGCAGGAAACTGAGCGCGCGGTAGGGGAAGGACGCGCTTGAACGGAGCCCGCGGACGCGGACCACGTAGCTGCCGGGTAGGGAGCGCAACACCTGATGCAGCAGGGCGGTCTTGCCGACGCCAGGGGCGCCAACGACCACAGCACCCGACGAGTCCGGATCAATGACGGTCTGCAGGGCCGACTCCGTCTCGGCCGCCCGTCCGATGAAGCGCACCGGGTACCCGGGTGGCGCCTGCACCGGGCTCCTCCTGGTCGCCCTGGCTGCAGGAGGTGGAGGGACAAGGGTGTGAACGAGACTGTGAGACCGCATGAAAGACCTACTTCTTCCCAGCTTGTGACAGGTGTCTGAAACTCAGCCTAGAAAGGGAGGAAGGGGCCAGCACGAGTGGCTGCTACGGAATCGTCAGCATTCTTACTTGTTTTTTCCACGTACGCCGACGGAACACTACTCGAGTTCCGTCATTTCCCTACGCGCCCAGCCTTGTCGGCCTTGCGCGTAGGGGCATCCGGGTTCTCGACGCCTACCCTGGGACCGCCATGAGGCACGGCCTCGGTTCAGGCGTTCCCATCGAAGAGGCTCGTCACCGATCCGTCGTCGAACACCTCTCGGATCGCACGGGCGATCAGGGGTGCGATCGACAGGACGGTGAGCTGGGGGAAGCGCTTCTCGGATGGTATCGGCAGAGTGTTCGTCACGACAACTTCGCGGGCCCCGGACTCGGCCAGTCGACGTGCCGCTGGATCGGAGAACACCGCATGGGTCGCTGCGATGATGACGTCCTTCGCCCCGGCGTTCTTCAGCACCTGCACAGCTCCCGAGATGGTGCCTCCGGTGTCGATCATGTCGTCGATGAGCACGCAGGTGCGGCCCTCGACCTGGCCCACGACCTGCTTGGACACGGCCTGGTTCGGCACGGTGAGATCGCGGCTCTTGTGCACGAACGCGAGCGGCGCTCCCCCGAGCCGCTCGGCCCACTGCTCGGCGACGCGCACCCGTCCGGTGTCGGGCGAGACGACGGTGACATTGTCGGCGTCGACCCTCGTCCGGATGTAGTCGGCCAGGAGCGGGATCGCCATCAGGTGGTCCACAGGGCCGTCGAAGAACCCCTGGATCTGGGAGGTGTGCAGATCCACGGACATCAGACGGTTCGCGCCCGCCGTCTTGTACAGGTCAGCGACGAGGCGGGCCGAGATCGGTTCACGGCCGCGCCCCTTCTTGTCCTGACGTGCGTAGGGGTAGAACGGCGAGACGACGGTGATCCGCTTGGCCGAGGCCCGTTTGAGCGAATCCACCATGATGAGCTGTTCCATGAGCCAGTTGTTCAGGGGCGCCGGGTGGGCCTGGATGACGAAGACGTCGGTGCCGCGGACGCTCTCGCCCGAGCGCACGTAGATCTCACCGTTGGCGAAGTCGTAGGCGGAGACCGGCAGCAGTTCGGTACCGAGCCAGGACGCGATCTCCTCGGCCAGTTCGGGGTGTGCGCGCCCGGAGGCGAGCACCAGTTTCTTCTCGCCGCGTGCCGTGATCTCGCTCATGACTGACCGCTTTCCTGTGGTTCCGTGGATGCCTGGGGGCCTGATGTGACGGTTCTGGCCACGCTCGCGCGCGCCGCCTCGTCCGCGGCGGTGCCGGGTCGCTTCTCCGAGGTCCAGCCCGGCACGTTGCGCTGCGCCACGGCGCTCAGGCCGAGAGCCCCGGCCGGGACGTCCTTACGGATGACCGCACCGGCACCGGTGTAGGCACCGTCGCCCACAGTGACCGGCGCGACGAAGACCGTATTGGAGCTGGTGCGGACGTGGGACCCGATGACGGTGCGGTGCTTGTCGACACCGTCGTAGTTGGCGGTGATGTTGCCGCAGCCGATGTTGGTATATTCGCCGATCTCCGCATCCCCTGCGTAGCCGAGATGCGAGAGTTTTGAGCCGCGGCCCACCACCACGTTCTTGGTCTCGTAGAACGCGCCGATCTTGCCGTCTTCGCCCAGCACGGTTCCCGGCCGGAGATAGGTGAAGGGTCCCACGCTGGCCCCGTCGCCGATCCTGGCTCCGCTGCCGTGGGTCCGGGTCACGTGGGCGCCCTGCCCGACAGCCACGTCCGTCAAGGAGGTATCAGGACCGACGACGGCGTCCCTGGCGATCGTGGTGGTGCCGTGCAGCAGCGTTCCCGGCAGCACCGTGACATCCTCGGCCAGCTCCACGTGCACATCGACCCACGTGCTGCCGGGGTCGACGATGCTGACGCCTGCGCGCATCCACCGCTCCAGGATCCGGCGATTCAGTTCGCCCGCCAGGTGGGCGAGCTGGACCCGGTCATTGGCGCCCTCGACCTGCCAGCGATCCTGCACGATCAGGCCTGCCACCCTGCCGCCGTCGTTCCGTGCGATGCCGAGCACATCGGTCAGGTAGAGCTCGCCCTGTGCATTGCCGGTGTCGATCCGGCCGAGCGCGCTGCGCAGGACGTCTGCGTCGAACGCGTAGATCCCCGAGTTCACCTCGCTGATGGCCCGCTGCTCCTCGGAGGCATCCTTGTGCTCCACGATGCCGAGTACCGTGCCGTCCGGACTCCGGACGATGCGCCCGTAGCCGGTGGCGTCGTCGAGCTCGGCAGTGAGCACGGTGACGGCGTTCCCGTCCCGGACGTGCACCCCGACGAGGTCCTTCAGTGTCGCAGCCTCGAGCAGGGGTACGTCGCCGTAGGTCACCACCACGGTACCCCGGATGGTGCCCTGCCTCGCGTCGAGGGCGTCGAGGGCCACCTGCACCGCGCGGCCGGTCCCCGGGACGTCGTCCTGATCGACCAGCAGGGCCGCGGGATCGACACCCTCGACGTGCGCAGCGACGAGCTCACGCTCGTGCCGGACGACGACGGCGAGGTGACGGGGGTCCAGCCCCCGCGCCGCGGCGAGCGCGTGACCGATCATCGACCGACCGCCCAACGGGTGGAGGATCTTCGGGGTGCGGGACTTCATGCGGGTCCCGGCTCCCGCGGCGAGGACGATGACCGCCGCCGGCTGCTGGGAGGTGGACGCCGACGGCGTCGCCGTCTCTTCACTCTGGGGGCTCACGAAGCGGGCACTCCTACCTGTGGTGTCGTGGCCGGATCCGCCGTCCGCAAGGGACCGGTACCGGGGCTTGCGCCGTTCCGCCCATAGGATTCGAACCTATACTCCACAGCTCCAAAGGCTGGGGTGCTGCCGTTACACCAGGGCGGACCATGCGGCAGCTGGACCCCGGCGCGGGGCACCTGCGCACGGTTATCTAGTTTGCCACGCCCCGCACCCTTCGGCGAGCCAATCACTTGGGCCACGATCCAGCCTTCTACCCTGTTGCACGTTCTCTCGAGCGAGCGACATCCTGCTCACTGTTGGTCAGGCGGAGGCGCGGCTCTTGAGCCGCTCGACCCAAGGTGTCAGGACATGATGCGTCGTGGCGGCCGCCACGATCGACAGTGGGCCCACAACGATCGCCACGGAGAGAGGATCTGCATCCAGAGCCCAACTCGAAATTATCAGTAGCGGATAGTGCCACAGGTAGAGCTCATAGCTGATCTTTCCCGTATACGTCAGCGGAGCCCATGACAGAAGGCGGGCGAGTTGACCGTGCGAGCCGGATGTGATGTGCGCGAGTATTGCAGTGCTCCCAAGCACTGTCAGCAGCACAGGAAGGGCGAGGACCCCATCCATCGACGCCAGAACGACCGCCCCCAGAATGATCGACGCTCCGATCCAAGCAGTCTTGGAGGAGGAGACCCAGCCACCAGCACGTCCTGAGCTTCGCATCGTCCTGAGCGCCAATGCGCACCCGAGAAAAAGCCCTCCTGATCGCAGAAGGAGCGACTCCGGCTCTCCAGCAGCTTCAAGGGCGACTCCGGCTGCCAGCAGGATCAGGCCGATGCAAGTGACGCCGAGCACGGCGTGCGCGCGCACACGCTTCTGGGTGAGCACCCCGATCAGGAGGACGGGCCAGAGTAGATAGAACATCTCCTCAATTCCGAGGCTCCAGGTGTGCCGCCAAGCCCACGCCGCAGTGTCGGACACCTGGAGTGCGATCGGCGTCGTGTAGGTAGCCGCCAAGGCGTTCTCGATGAGATACGCCTTTATCGAAGGGGCGAACAGGAGACCGGGCACGAAAAGGATCACCATGACTGTCAGTAGCGCGGGATAGAGCCGCGCCGCCCGCCGCAGGTAGAACCTCCTCAAACTGATCCGCCCAAGACGGTCATACTCCCGTAGGAGGATCGACGTGATGAGATAGCCCGATAGAACGAAGAATATGTCCACCCCCACTGCGCCTCCGAACGGTAGCGGCGTGATCAAGTGGTGTACGAACACAAGAATGATCCCGACAGCCCTGAGTCCGTCGAGGGAGGGCACGTAGCCCGATGATCGGCTACGCAAGGACGCCTGTGGACCGGATACCGGGCGGACTGACACTTTCGCTCCTTGAGACCTGGCTAGCTAGCGCCGAGACACGCACGGGGCTTTGACCGAACAATGGACACCTCATAGTGAAAGTAGGCGGTAATGGACGAACTGACGACCGTGGGACGGACCCCTCTGCCAGAGACAACCACTCGAGAACTATTCATCAGCTACGTGGACGCCTCAGAGGCGAAATAGCTCTCCCTCGGGGGTTCCTGGACTGCGTCCCGGATGTTGAGGACCTCTGATCCCCGTTCTGTGGATGGCTGTGCACGATCCTCCTCCGGACGGACTCGGGCAGGGCGAACAGCGGATTGCCGGGAATTCGCACGAGGAGGTTCTCGGCGGTGAGGCAGACGATGATGACCGCTGCCGAGAGGACGACGGGGTAGAGGGCGTCGACGACGAACGAACCGACCAACGGTCCCAGCGCTTCCTGGCGCCCGACGGCGAGGATGCAGACAATCACGACCGGATGGAGCACGTACACCGGAAGGGTGCGTGCACCGATGAACCCTGCAGCGCGCGCCACGGGCGCGATCCGGCACAACTGATGCGCCACGGCAGCCATGGCCGGGATGGAGGCGAGCGAGCTCAGGAACTCGAGGGCATCATTCTGCGCTCCGATGTCCGTGGTACGCAGGACCATCAACGCCAGGAACACCGCAGAGAACAGCCCCGCCAGCCAGAGCGGGGCTACTGCGGCTCTCCTGAGGGTCGCCGCACCGAACACGCCTGAGGCGAAGAAGACGAAGTGCTCCGCGCACCGTTCGAGGAGGCTGCCGTCGCCCTCCGACTGCAGGACGAACCACACCACCACGGCGAGGACCAGCAGTACGGGTGGAGGAAGACGGACGGCGCGCGCCGCGAGGACGACCGGGATGTACACGGCCAACGCGAAGATGAACCACAGCGTCGTGTCCGGTACGACCAGCTGGGTCAGGAACCCGTTCAGGCTGTCGAAGTAGTGCGGGCTGCCGGCGGTCCCGACCAGGAGGAACACGAGAAGATAGATGAGAAGCCAGACGACATAGAGGTAGTAGCTCGAGACGCTCCTCGACAGGGCTTTGCGCGCATCGCCTCCCCTGATCAGGGACGGCGACGCCAGGATGCCCGCCAGAGCGAACAGGACGGGCATGCGCAGGGTCCCGAGAAGTGCGTTCACCCTGGACAGGAGTGGACCCGCCGCTGTCTCGGTGCCGAACACCGGGTCATGGATCCAGATGAGGACGTGGAAGACCACCACGGCGATCACGCCGGCTGCCCTCGTGGCGTCGGCCCATGGCAGCCGAACGGATGAGGTGGAGGTGTTGCTGGTGGTCACTATCGATGTCCCCTGAGTCGATCCCGTACCCGGCACACCGCACTGAGATGCGTTGCGTGGACCGGTACACCCAACGGCACACAGACTGGTGCCGTTTGTCGTCTCTGACCCTAGGCGTGATCAAGCGCCTGCAGGAGCGTGAACACCACGCGCAATCGATCCTCCTCTACTTGTCCCTGCCGCCTCCGGATACCTGCTGGGACGTCGCCGGCCCCACTCCTGCTGCAGGAACCACATGCCGCAAGAACCTGCAAGCATTCGCACAGGATGTGGAGTTTCTTGCAAGGACCGCGTTCTTGGGGCACTGAGAGGGGACGCACCGGGTTAGCCTCGCTCCACTGGCCCGCGAAGCGCGGGTAGGTCTCACCAGAAGGAACCCCGCATGTACCCCTCTTCCATGCTGCGCGCTCTCGCCCGCACCACGGCGGGTGCCGTCGCGGCCGCCGTGGCCGCTTCCGCCCTCGCCCTCCCTGCATCCGCCGCGCCCTCTTCCACCGTCCTCGCCGACGGCGCCGCGCTCGCCGGGACGGCGCAGCCCGACGGCACCTTCACCGCCACCGTCGGTGCACCTGCAGGCTCCACGGTGAAGTTCAAGCTCGACGGCACCTACCTGGGTCAGGACAGCACCGCTCCCTATGCCTGGCCCGTGTCCGCGGGTCCCGGCGCCCACAAGCTCAATGTCCGGTGGGAAGCACCATCAGGACGTCAGGAGACCACGGTGACCTTCACCGTCGCACCGACGGGAGCCCACCCGATCGTGAAACCCGCCCCAACGGCGCCGGCACCTGTACCGGTCCCGGCACCAGCGCCCGCAGTCGGCGTCCTGCGCGTCAGCACGGCTGCCGCGCTGACGTCAGCCCTGCAGACGGCACGCCCGGGCCAGACCATCGAACTCGCCGATGGGCGCTACATCGGCTCGTTCAAGGCTTCGGCGTCCGGCACGACGACGGCGCCCATCACGCTGCGCGGATCACGGTCCGCCGTCCTCTCCTCCGGCTCGACGTCGTCGGGCTACGGCCTCCACGTCACCGGTGCGAACTGGCGCATCAGCGGCATCTCGGTCGCCTCCTCGTCGAAGGGGATCGTGCTCGACGGTTCGACGAACACGCTGATCAGCTCTGTGGACGTCGGCACGATCGGCGCGGAGGCGGTCCACTTCCGCTCCGGGAGCAGCGACGGCGGGATCATCGACTCCGTCATCCACGACACGGGGCTGAAGCAGCCCGAGTACGGCGAGGGCATCTACCTCGGCAGTGCCAGGAGCAACTGGGCGGGCGGGATCCCGGACCGGTCGGACCGCGTCACGGTGCGAGGCAACCGGATCGTCAACACCTCGGCGGAGGGCATCGACATCAAGGAGGGGACCACGGGCGGCCTGATCACGGGCAACGTGTTCTCCAACTCCGGCACCTCGGGTGCCAACTACGCGGACTCCTGGGTCGACGTGAAAGGCAACGGGTACCGGCTGGAGGGCAACACCGGTTCCGGCACCAGGCTGGACGCCTTCCAGGTACACTCCGTCCTGGCGGGCTGGGGCACCGGCAACGTCTTCCGGGAGAACACGGTGAAGAACGGCGTCCCCGGGTACGAGGTCTGGGTGCAGTCGCCGTCGCTCGGCACGATCGTCGGATGCAAGGCGAGCGGAGCGGCCAAGGGTCTCAGCAACATCGCCTGCCGCTAGGTCCCATCCGAGACGTGGTCGCAGCAAGGGCCGGACGGGTCTCCCCGTCCGGCCCTTCCCGTGTGCGCGGTCGTGCAGTCCGGGCTAGACCGCGAGCGTCGGCGTCTCGTCGCGCAGGTCGGACGCGAGTTCCACCGTCGCCGCCTGCGCGGGGCGGCCGAGTGCGCGGTACTGCCATCCCTTCGACGTGTAGTCGTTCGCGTTCAGCGCGTGCCGGCCGTCGAGGATGCGGCGGTGGTTCACGAGGGCGCCGAGCGTGTCGGGGTCGGCGTTCCTGAATTCGGCCCACTCGGTGAGCAGCGCGACGACGTCGGCCTGCTCGACCGCCTCCGCCATCGACTCCACGTAGTTGAGGTCGGGGTAGGCACGGTGGGCGTTGGCATTGGCCTCGGGATCGTACACGGAGACGATGGCGCCCTCGAGGTAGAGCAGGCGTGCGACGTCGAGCGCCGGTGCGTCACGGACGTCGTCGGAGTTGGGCTTGAAGGCCGCGCCGAGGGCGGCGACGCGCACGCCGGCCAGGTCACCGCCGGCGAGTTCGCGGATGAGGTCCACGGTCCGGACGCGACGACGGTTGTTGATCGAGTCCACCTCGCCCAGGAAACTCACGGCCTGCCCGACCCCGAGTTCCTCGGCCCGGTACTTGAACGCACGGATGTCCTTCGGCAGGCAGCCGCCGCCGAACCCGAGGCCGGGCTTCAGGAAGCGCCCCCCGATGCGGTCGTCGAGGCTGAGGGCCTTCGCCAGGTGGTTGACGTCGGCTCCGGTGGCCTCGCAGACCTCGGCCATCGCGTTGATGAAGGAGATCTTCGTGGCCAGGAAGGAGTTGGCGGCCACCTTGACCAGCTCGGAGGTGGCGAGGTCCGCGACGATGGCCGGGGTGTCGAGATCGAGGATCGGCGCGAAGACCCGCCGCAGCTGCTGCTCGGCCCAGGGGGAGCTGACCCCGAAGACGAGGCGATCCGGGAACAGCGTGTCCTGCACCGCGAAGCCCTCGCGGAGGAATTCGGGGTTCCAGGCGAGTTCGAGCTCCTCACCGAGCGGCGAGACGGACTGCACCATGGCGGTGATCCGGGCGGCCGTGCCGATCGGCACGGTCGACTTCCCGACGAGCAGGGCCTTCCGGTCGATGCGGGTGGCCAGGGCCGTGAAGGCGGCGTCGACGTAGGTCAGGTCCGCGGCCGATGAGTCGGCGGCCTGCGGGGTACCCACGCACACGAAGTGCACGTCACCGAAGGCGGCGGCCTCGTCGAAGTCGGTGCTGAAGCGCAGGCGGCCCGAGGCAAGGGCTTCCTCGAGCTTCTCCGGCAGGCCCGGCTCGAAGAAGGGAACCCGGCCCGAGGACAGCAGGTCGATCTTGCGCTGGTCGACGTCGACGCCGAGGACGTCGAAACCCATGATGGCCATGCAGACCGCGTGGGTGGCGCCGAGATAGCCGGTGCCGATGACCGTGACTTTGGGGGCGGGTTCGTGGTTCTGGAGCGGAGTGCTCATGGGAGTGTCCTCATTTCGGGTAGGGGGTGGCTCGGAAGCGGGTAAGGGGTAGCTCGGAAGGTGGTGCCGGAGGGTGGAGGAAGAGGCGGGAGGCCCGGGTCAGCCGGAGGAGCAGGGTTCGTTGGACAGGCCTTCGCCGGCGGCGGAAGCGGAGTTGCTGCATTCGACGACGTTGTCGCGGACCGGCTTCAGCGAGTAGCCGAGCCCCGGTCCGTTGACCTCCGCGACATTGTCACGGAAGACGTTCTCGGTCCCCCAGCCGTCCACGATCTCGTGGGTCTGAAAGCCGTCGAGTGGTGAGTCCGTCCCGGTGTTGCCGTCGATCACCCAGCCGCGTCCCTTCACGTCCACCCAGGAATCGGCTTCGATGATGCCGGATCCGTCGAAGGTGTTGGCGCGCAGCACCCCGTCCGAGGTGCCCTCCTTGATGTCGACGTTCTCGGACGTGGTCCCGGAGATGGTGTTGCCCTCGATCTCGTTGCGGTCGCTGCGGTCGGGTTCGCAGTTGCTGATGTCGCACCAGTTGCTCTCCGCGGTGCCGATGTAGATGCCCTCGCCGAACTTGGGTTTCCGGAGGCCCGTGTCGCTGATGGTGTTCCCCATGACGCGGTTGTCGGTACTGAACTTCCGCAGGTGGATCGCCTCGTCGCCTGTGGTGGTGACGGTCAGGCCCTGGATCACGGTGTCGGTGGTCTGGTCCACCATGACGCCCTTCTGGCCGTTGCGGACGGTGAAGCCCTGCAGCACCCAGTGCGAGGAGTCCTCGAGATGGAAGACGTAGCCGTCCTCGGTGGTGCCGCCGTCGAGGACGCTCCCGGCATCACCGCAGAGAACGATCGGCTGTTCTGCAGTGCCGTTCGCGCTCGCGGTGAAGTTGCCTCGATAGGTCCCCGCGGCCATGCCGATGACGGTCCCGGGCCGCGCTGCGTCGAGCGCGTTCTCGAGGTCGGTGGCCGAGGCCACCCTGACGGTCGGCTCGGGGCACTCGACGGGCGTTGCCACCGGCCCGGGCGCGGGAGCGGCGTCGGCCGTCGGCCCGGGCTGCGCCTCCCGCTCCCGCCCGGCGGACCCCTTGCCGCCGGTGGTCGTCTCGAGGCCGACCACCACGACGACGGCGGCCACGGCGAGCGCCACGACGGCGAGGACGAGTACGACGAGCTTCGCGCGGCGGTTCATCGTGCCTGCCTGGCGTCGTCGATACGGATGATCCCGCGGCTGAGCGCCGTGAGCGGCACCCGCTCCTCGTAGGGGTTCCGGATGGTGCGGACGCGGAGGTGGCGCTTGCGGGTCACGGCTGTGGCGAGCAGGAGCAGTCCGAGCACCAGCCAAACGAACGTCAGGGGCTGGAACACGGAGTTCACCACGCTGTGCACGGTGGGCGCGGGGTGCCAGTCGAGCAGTTCGTTCTCCTCCACGAGGGCGCCCGTGGAGGTCTCGTCCCAGATGGCGACCGTGCCGTAGCCGCCGACGTCGTTGCCCGTCACCTCGGTGTCCGGCACGTTCCCGAGCAACGACACCCCGTGGCCGGAGAGCGAATGCATGGTGTTGCCCGAGACGGTGGCGGTGGCGTCCCGGACGTACACGCCGGTGTCGCCGCCGGAGATGGTGTTCCTCCGGATGTCCGCCTGGGCCCCGGGTTCGCGGACGGCGATGCCCTGGAGGCGCTGGTCGCGGATCTCGTTGTCGATGATGCCCACCCGCTCGGCTCCGTAGTTGACGACGACACCCACCTCGTTGCCCCTGATGGTGTTGCCGGTGAGGCGGAGATTCTCTCCTCCGCTGACCTCGACGCCGTATCGTCCGTTGTCGGCGACCGTGCTTCTCACCACGCGGTTGCCACCATAGGTGACGACGGCGGTGCCCACGGCGTTCGGGCCGTCGGCCAGGGGCTGGCCGTCCAGCGAGATGCCGTTCCGGCCGTTGCCGCTCGCCGTGACCTCGTGCAGGTCGACCCGCGTGCTCGAACGGCCCACGGTGATGCCGTCCACGGCATTGTCCGACGACGTCGTGGTGGTGATGGTCGCGTCCGTCACCGACCGGTGGAGGACGAGGCCGTCGACGAGGCTCCCGCTGATCGCGGTGTCGCGGATGGCGATGTCACGGGCATTGGTCACGAACAGGCCGAAGGCGTTGTCCCTGACCGTCAGGCCGTCGATCCCCGCGGTGACGACGCTGTAGTCGAGGTCGGTCTGGTCGGCGAGGGACCGGAGGTCCTCGTCGGGCAGCAGGCGGGCTCCGGCCGGGGCGACGGCGTCGGCCGTCGTGCCTGCCGCGTCGGGGAAGGTCCCCGGTGTGTCGGTGCCGGTGAGGGCGAGCCCACCGGTGTTGCCGCTCCAGAAGCCGAGGGAGGAGACGGTGGTGTGGGCGAAGGAGGCATGCCCGCCGATGACGCGGACGTAGGCCCTGCCGTCGGAGGTGTCCTCGTCGGAGCCCGAGCCGTCCCAGCTGGTGATGTCCAGATCGGACGTGGGAGTGCCCGCGATCGACAGCGAGCCGCCGAGCGCGACGATGGAGACGAAGGCGTCCTCGTCGCTCTGCATCCGGAGCGTCGTCCCCTCGTCCCCGGACAGGGACAGGGTGGCGCCGGCCAGCACCACGATGTTCTCGGTGAGCACGAAGGTGGACGATGCGAGCTGCGTGAAGGTGTCGGGGGCGAGTGTGAGCAGGTCTGCCGTGGTATAGGGGTCCGTCCTCGCCGGCAAGACGAGCGTGGTGGTGGCACCGGTCTGCAGGCGGTACGGGCCCTCGAGCCCGTCGACGCGCCACCGCGCGGCGGACGCGATGGTCCTGACGTAGACCAGGCGCTCCTCCTCGCTCCGTACGATGCGCGCCTCGCTGCGGGGATCCCCGGGGTACAGCTCCCCCTGTACGTTGCCGTTCGCGGCGATCTCGTTGCGTCCGACGGCGTCCACCTCGGAATCCCGCCAGAGGTTGCCGGTGGCGACGAAGGCCACTCCGGCGAGTGCGACGACGAGGAGGGCGACGAGGCCGAGGAGGAGGGGCTTGCGGCCGGTCATGCCACGGCCTCCCGTGCATCCCGGACGGATCCCTCGAGGACGGGGGCGGCGCCGTCGGACGTTGACTGGAGGCTCACGGCGTCCTGCCCGTCCCCGCCGATCTGATCCGCGTGGCGGGTGAGCCAGCCCTGCTTGTTCATCGTCGCGAAGGCGTACAGCTTGATGGGCAACGCCACCATGATCACGGCGAACGCAAGGACGGGGAGGATGAGGATGTCCTTCGGGTGACGGCGCAGGTGCGAGATCCCGCGGATGCCGCGGCCGAGCAGCAACCAGCTCAGGGCGGCGGCGATGCCGAGTGCCGTGAAATCGAGCCGGTTGAAGAGCAGGTAGAACATCGTCAGTCCCATGGTCACCGGCGTCAGCAGGATCTGGAGCACCGTGACCTTGGTGATGAACGGGACACGCCACAACCAGCCGGTACCGATCGCCGTGAGGTAGCAGCGGTACGAGTTGCGGCTCCACCGGACCCGCTGCTTCACGAAGGCCCGGAAACTGGCCGGGAACATGGACAGGGCCCGCGCCGTGGACTGGTGCACGGTCTTGTAGCCGGAGGCGAGCACCAGCCAGGTCAGGCGTCCGTCGTCGCCCGAGATGCAGCGCTTGCCGAGGAAGTACTCGTTCTCGAGGTGTTCGAGGACGGGCAGGACGGCGCTCCGCCGGTACACCGCGGTGCGGCCGGAGATGCAGGGAACGGCCCCGGCCGCACCCATGGCCGGCACGTAGTCGAGGTAGCGCAGGTTGACGAGCCAGTCGGCGATCCGGCGCCACACGCTGGTGTCGCGCCGGTAGACGTTCTGGTGGGTACCCACGGCGCCAACGAGCGGATCGATGAAGGGCATCTGCACGTTCCGCAGCAGGTCGGGCTGCCACCAGGTGTCGGAGTCGGTGAGGACCAGGACCTCGTACCGGGCGAGGCGGATCCCGACACCGAGCGCCGAGCGCTTGCCCACGTGGTGGAACAGGATGGGCCGGATCGTCGGGTCCTGCAGCGCCTCGATCCGGGCGTAGGCATCGAGGTCCAGGACGTCGAGGACGATGATGATCTCGTCCGGCCGCTGGGCGCGCCAGGACTCGAGGGCGCTCATCAGGATGTCCGGATCCTCGTGGAAGGAGGGCACCACCACGGAGGTCGTCGTCCGGTGGTCGGTCACGATGGGCTTCGCCCGGCGCGAGAGGATGAAGCGGTAGAGCCACAGGGCCCAGACGATCGCACCGGCGACGGCGACCGGGAAGTAGGGCGTGACCTCGGCCCAGAACGCGCTGATGTCGGTCCGGTCGAACCCGGAGAGCCAGGTGGAGAAGCGGTCCTGCAGCACCGCGAGGCCTACGTCCACGAGGGAGGAGGTGTCGGTGGTGAACACAATCGGGGGCATCGAGATCCTAGGCGGCTGGAGCGGGTGTCGGTGCGCACGTCGGCGGGCGTCGGGCCGACCCGGTTCGCAGGAACACCTGCCCGGCCGGGATCGCCCTCGGGTTCCCGACGATCGTCAGGACCCTTCCTTTCGAGGCTAGGACGAGGCACCCGGTCCGCGCATACCCGAAAAAACCGCGGCACTACTTGGGTCTACTCGGACCGAGGGGCCCTCCTGCATCCCTCCGCTCCCACATCCCGGGTGGGTGCGGGTAGGCCGACACGGAGGGCACGCAGACATCAAGGGGATCCCGTGCAGAGGACAGGGCTCGCCTGCACAGCCTCTGACCTGCGCCTTCACCATCGTGAGGGTTCTCCGTCCCGAGGACGGCAGGTGACGCCGGAGCCCGTGGCTCCTGCGGGCCGGGTACGTGGGGCCGACTACTCAGGTCCCGGCCGGGCGGCGTGATGCGTCACACGAAGTTAACGCGGTGCCCATCCGGTGGAAACGTCCCGGACGGGCAACGAGAGGCCTGCCTACTCCCCCAGGACCTCGGCGGCTTCCATCCACTGGCCTTCCAGATCCTCGATCTCGGCCTGAAGCTCCTGCAGGCGCGTGTTGAGGCCCGCGATCACCCCGAAGTCGGCGTCGGACTTCGCCCCGGCCTCCTCCATCTGTGCCTGCAGCTTGCCCTTCTGGGCGTCGACCTTGGAGATCTGCCGTTCGATCCGTGCGAGGTCCTTGCGGGCCTGCCGGAGATCCGCTTCGGAGGACGCCCCTGCCGATCCACCGCTGACGGCCGGGGAGGCGGCGCTGCCGGTGGCGGTCATGGGGCCCGCGGCGTTCCGCAGGTCGAGGTACTGGTCGACCCCGCCGGGGAGGTCGCGCAGGCGCCCGTCGCCGAGCAGCGCCATCTGGGAGTCGGTCACGCGCTCGAGCAGGTAGCGGTCGTGGGAGACCACCACGAGGGTGCCCGGCCAGCCGTCGAGGACGTCCTCGATGGCGGAGAGGGTGTCGGTGTCGAGGTCGTTCGTCGGTTCGTCGAGCATGAGGACGTTCGGTTCGCCGACGAGCAGGCGCAGCAGCTGCAGGCGACGGCGCTCGCCGCCGGACAGCTCGCTCACCCGCGTCCACTGCTTCTCGTTGGTGAAGCCGAGCTGCTCCACGAGCTGGCTCGCCGAGACCTCCTTGCCCCCGACGGCGAACACGCGCTTCTCCGACTCGATGACCTCGATGACCCGCAGGTCGTTCACGTCGTCGAGCTCGCGGACCTCCTGCGACAGCACCGCGGTCTGGACGGTCTTGCCCTTCTTGACCTTGCCCGCCGTCGGCTGCAGTTCGCCGTTGAGCAGGCGCAGCAGGGTGGTCTTGCCCGAACCGTTGACGCCCACGAGCCCGAGCCGCTGCCCCGGTGCCAGGCGCAGGGTGATCCGGTCGAACAGCGTCCGGTCCCGGCCTTCGCCGTCGGTGATCGCGAGGCTCACGTCCTCGAGATCCAGCACGTCCTTGCCGAGCCGGGACATGGCCATCTTGCTCAGGGCCAGGGAGTCGCGCGGCTCGGGGACGTCCGCGATCAGTTCGTTCGCCGCCTCGATCCGGAACTTCGGCTTGGCTGTGCGGGCCGGGGCGCCGCGCCGCAGCCAGGCCAGTTCCTTCTTGACCAGCTGCACGCGCTTGGACTCGACGACGGACGCCATGCGGTCACGTTCGGCCCGGGCGAGGACGTAGGCGGCGTATCCCCCGTCGAAGTCGTCGACGACGGCGTCGTGCACCTCCCACGTGTGGTTGCAGATCTCGTCGAGGAACCAGCGGTCGTGGGTCACGACGAGGAGCCCGCCCTCGGTGGGGCGCCACCGCTGCTTCAGGTGCTTCGCGAGCCAGGCCACGCCCTCGACGTCGAGGTGGTTGGTGGGCTCGTCGAGCATGATGACGTCGTCGTCGCCGATGAGGAGCTTCGCGAGCGCCACGCGGCGCTTCTGCCCGCCGGACAGGGAGGAGACGCGGGCGTGCCAGTCGACCTCCGAGACGAGACCGCCCATGACATCCCGGATCTTCGGATTGGAGGCCCACTCGTGGTCCGCCTGGTCGCCCACGATCGCGCGACCCACCTCGAGGTCGCCGTCGAGCACGTCCGACTGGTCGAGGTAGCCGACGGACACGTCCCGCCGCTTGGTGACGCGACCGGAATCTGGCGCGCTCCGCTGGGCGAGGAGGCGCATGAGCGTGGACTTGCCGTCACCGTTGCGCCCCACCATGCCGATACGGTCGCCGTCCTCGAGCCCGAGGGACACGGTGTCGAGGATGGTGCGGGTGACGAAGGCGACGCTGAGGGATTCCGCGCCGAGGAGGTGTGCCAAGAAGATGCTGCTTTCGGTTGAGCGGTGTGGTGCGCTGATATGGGGGTGGCCCAGGTCAGCCCTGGGGGTCCTGCGAGATGCGGGCCCCGTGGGCCGGACCGTGGACCGACGTCGCCTGCAGCCCCTCCGATGCGAGGAGCACCTCGAGCTCGGCTGCGTGACCCGAGCTCTGGGTGAGGAAGGCGATGGTGGGCCCGGATCCTGACACGATCCCGGCCAGTGCTCCGGCGGTCCTGCCGGTCTCAAGGATATCTCCCAGGGCGGGGGCGAGTTCGAGCGCCGCCTGCTGGAGGTCGTTGTGCAGCAGGGGCGCCAGGCCCAGCGCGTCCCCGGCCCGCATGGCGCCGAGGATCGCGGGATCGATGCCGGGCCGGGGGTCGGGCTCCACGCCGTCGCGCAGCCGGATCGCGTCGAGAGTCCGGTAGACCTCCGGCGTGGAGAGCCCGTAGTCGGAGGTGACGAGGACCCAGTGCAGCGGCGTCTTGGAGATGGCCGGCGTGAGCTGGTCCCCCACCCCGAGGCCGACGGCGGTGCCACCGACCAGGGCGAACGGCACGTCCGCCCCGAGGTCCACGGCGATCTTCGCAAGCTCGTCCCGGGAGAATCCGCTGCCCCACAGGGCGTCGCAGGCAAGCAGGGCCGCGGCGGCATCGGCCGATCCGCCGCCCATTCCGCCGGCGATCGGCACGCGCTTGGTGATGTCCAGCTGCACCCCGGTGTGGCCGGGGCTGACCTCGGCCAGCAGTTCGGCCGCGCGCACGGCGAGGTTACTGCGATCCAGCGGGATGCTCGCCGCCGGCAGATTCAGCGTGCCCTGCCCATTGACGGTGACACTGATGCCGTGACCCGGCGTCTCGGTCGCCAGCACCTCCTCGTAGAGGGAGACGGCGAGGAACACGCTCGCGATGCCGTGGTAGCCGTCCTCCCGGGGCGGGCCCACCTTGAGCGAGACGTTGATCTTGCCAGGGGCCTTCACCCGGACGGAGCGCGCACGGGCGAAGTCCGTGCGCATGTCGAGAGTTCTGTCCGAGACCATGTCCACCAACCTAGCTGACGGCGTCAGCCGGCAGCGGACGCCCCTGGTGGGCCCGGCTCGGTGGACGGACCCGGCCGGGCCGCCCTTCGCGGGGTATCCGGGGTATCCGGGGTATCCGGGGTATCCGGGGTATCCGGGCTACCGGCTGCAGCGGCCGTGGCCGGCACGGTCGACGCAGCGTCCACATCGGCTCCGGCTCCGGCTCCGGCTCCGGCTCCGGCATCGGCCTTGGCCTCGGCGATGCGCGCGAAAGCGGTGATGTCGAGCACCTCGCCCCGCGCGGTGGGGTCCACGCCCGCGGCGCGGAGGGCCTGCTCGGCCAGCGCCGGGGACCCCGCCCAGCCGGCGAGCGCCGCCCGGAGCGTCTTGCGCCGCTGCGCGAACGCCGCGTCGATGACCGCGAAGACCTGCTCCCGGCTCGCCGTCGTGACCGGGGGCTCGCGCCGCGTGAACCGGACGAGGCCGGAGGCGATCTTCGGCGCCGGCCAGAAGACGTTCATCCCGATCACCCCCGCCTTCGTCATGCTGGAGTACCACGCCGCCTTGACCGAGGGCACGCCGTACACCTTCGACCCCGGCGGGGCGGCCAGCCGGTCGGCCACCTCGTCCTGCACCATCACGAGGCCGTGCCGGAGCGTGGGGAAGCGCGCGAGGAGGTTGAGGACCACGGGGACGGCCACGTTGTAGGGCAGGTTGGCGACCAGTGCGGTCGGCGCGTGCGGCAGTACCGTGACACGCAGGGCGTCCTCGAGGACGACGTCGAGCGCCGCCGTGCGGTCCGGCCGCCACTGCGCGATCGTCCCGGGGAGCTTGCCTGCCAGCACCGGATCGATCTCGACGGCGACGACCCGTTCTGCGGCGTCGAGCAGGCCCAGGGTCAGGGATCCGAGCCCCGGCCCCACCTCGAGCACCGTCTCGTCCGGAGCGAGACGGGCCGCCGTGACGATCCTGCGGATCGTGTTGCCGTCGATCACGAAGTTCTGGCCGAGAGTCTTGGTGGGGCGGATGTCCACCTCTGCTGCCAGTCGGCGGATGTCGGCGGCGCCGAGGAGGGGCGCGGGCTGGCCCGCGGCAGGGGTCGAAGTCACCCCGCCATCGTATCCGGCCCGGCGGACGGCCCGGCGGGCCGAGGTCATCCGCCTCGGCACCCGCCGGTACCAGGATCCGGGCGGCGGGTGCCGCTTCGGACGGTCGAGGGTGGGTGAGCGGAGATCCGGTGGAGGGAGTCGGCGACGCCTGATGGGAACCCTGGTCTCAGGAGGGTGCCCGGCGCCGCCGACCCGCTCGGGGGCGGCCTCCTCGCTGGGAAGGGAGGCCACCGTGTGCGCCGGCCCTTCCGGTCTCAGAAGAAGGGCGGCGAGGGGATCCCCGCCGGCCGGCGTGCTGCCACAGGCGGGCGGGAGTCCCTGCAACGAGGCTACGGAGCGCGTGTGCGGCGTGGCACGAGTGCCACCCACCCGCCTTCCGCAGGGTGCTACTCGGATCGCCGGATCGGGCTACTTACGTCGCTCATCCATCGGCTTCTCCGGCGTGATGCGACCCGTCGGCCGGGCTCGGAGCAGCGTGGCAGTCACGGAGCATCCCACCTCCCGTACACCGCTTCGGTGTTGGCGGTGAGCCGGGAGCACAGGGCGTCCACGTCGGAGCCGACGACCTCCGCCATCGCCCGCACGGTGTTCGGCATGACGTAGCTCGCGTTCGGACGGCCGCGGTGGGGATGCGGTGTCAGGAACGGAGCATCCGTCTCCACCAGGACGAGCCCCGGATCCGCGACGAGCAGGGCCTCCCGCAGGTTCGCGGCGTTCTTGAAGGTGACGGTGCCTGCGAAGGACATGAACCAGCCCTGCTCGTTACAGGTACGGGCCAGGGCGGCATCGCCCGAGAAGCAGTGCAGCACCACGCGCTCGGGTGCTCCATCGGACAGCAGGGTGGCGACGACGTCGTCGTGTGCCTCCCGGTCATGGATCTGCAGCGCCTTGCCCAGGCGCTTGGCGATGTCGATGTGGGCGCGGAAGGACGTCAGCTGGCTCCCGCGTCCCTCCTGCCCGGTCCGGAAGTAGTCGAGGCCGGTCTCACCGAGGGCCCGGATCCTGCCACCCGTCGCAAGCTGCTCGATCTCCGACAGGGCGTCGTCGAGCGTTCCCCCCTCGGCGAGGAGCGGGGCGTCGTTGGGATGCAGCGCCACCGCGCCGAGCAGGCGAGGATCCTGCTCGACGACGGCGGCCGTGAACCGCGAGGACTCCAGATCGGTCCCCACCTGGACCGCCCCGCGGACCCCGGCCGCCTGGGCCGCGTCGAGCGCCTCGCCGATCGGGACCAGGACGGCGCCGTCCCGGACATCGAAGTGCGTGTGGTTGTCGATCACCGGCACCGCGAGCGGCTCCGGCAGGGGTGGGAAGCCACCCTTCCGTCGCCGTCGGACCTCCCCTGCGGACTCGTCGGAGCTGGACGCGTCGGCTTCCTCCGGCTCCCGATAGGCGGGTGGGGTCTCGCCGACGGTCAGGCCGTGGCCGGCCGCGTTCGCACTGTCACACATACCTTCAAGCCTAGCCAGCGCGCGGAACTTATCTCCCCGGGGACAAGTTGAGCTAGTAATCTGTTAAATCCATCAGCCCGGTCTGTCCTGCCCCGCGCCGGACCGGTCGCGGCCGTTCCCTGTGTCGTCGATCCCGGCCGCCCGGCCGACGGTCCCCGGTGCGGGCTCTCGCGTGGAAGGTACCCATGGACGTCCAGCACAACATCGCCGAGGTCGCCGACGCTCCACGATCGGTGGCCCTGGACGTTCCGGACGTCCCGGGAGCAGGATTCCACGAAATCAGCTCCCGCATCCTCGACGCGATCGACACCGTGATCGACGGCAAGCCCGAAGCGGCGCGGCTGGCACTGACGGTCCTGCTGGCACAGGGCCATCTGCTCCTCGAGGACGTCCCGGGGGTGGGCAAGACCATGCTGGCGAAGACCCTGGCGCGGACGATCGACTGCACCGTGAACCGGATCCAGTTCACCCCCGACCTGCTGCCGTCCGACGTCACGGGCGTCTCGATCTTCAACCAGGACTCGCGGCGCTTCGAGTTCCGGCGTGGACCCGTGTTCGCGAACATCGTCATCGGCGACGAGATCAACAGGGCGTCCGCCAAGACGCAGTCCTCCCTGCTCGAGTGCATGGAGGAGCATCAGGTGACGGTCGACGGCCACACGCACCCGCTCGGGGCGCCGTTCATGGTGGTCGCCACGCAGAACCCGATAGAGATGGAGGGCACCTACCCCCTGCCCGAGGCTCAGCGGGACCGTTTCATGGCGCGTATCTCCATGGGCTACCCCGATGCGCGGGCGGAGGCGGACATGCTCGAGACCCACCAGTCCGTCTCGCCCCTCGAGGCGATCAGGCCGGTGGCGAGCGTCGCGGACATCGCGGGCATGATGCGCCAGGTGCGCGGCGTCTACGTCTCGCCCGCGGTCAAGGACTACACCGTCTCGATCGGCCGCGCGACGCGCGAGCACCCCCGGCTGCGGCTCGGCGCCAGCCCGCGCTCCCTGCTCCAGCTCCTCCGCGCCGCGAAGGCGGGCGCAGCCCTCGAAGGGCGCGACTTCGTCCTGCCCGACGACATCGCCGCGATCGCCGACGCCGTCCTCGCCCACCGCCTCCTGCTCGACCGCAAGGCCACGAGTGCCGGCGATACGGCATCCACCATCGTCGCCGACGTCCTCGCGCGCGTCCCCGTGGCCCGCGAGGTGCAGCGGCGATGACGCGTCCGAGCCACGACACGGTCCCCGCCTAGGTCCGGCGGATCTCCCATGGCCCTCCTCGACAAGCTGCCCTCGCGCACCCTGACCGTGCGCGGCTGGGGTTTCGTCCTCACGGCGATCGTCTCGCTGCTGGCGGCACAGATCCTGGGCCGGCGTGACCTCCTGTACGTGGGTGTACTGCTGCTCGCCCTGCCCCTGGCCTCGCTGATCGTGCTCCGGATCGTCAAGCCGCGTTTCACCGTGGCGCGACGCTTCCAGCCGCAGTCCATGGAGATCGGGGCGACGACGACCGTGACCCTCTCGCTGACCGCCTCGGTGGCCGGCGGTGCGACGGTCGCCATGGAGGAGCAACTCCCGGCCCGCTTCGGGCAGGCGCCGCACTTCACCTATCCGTCACGCAATCCCACGCGCGACGGCGTGTCCCTCTACGAGTACCGGCTCAGATCGGCCTCCCGGGGGGTGTATGGGATCGGACCCGTGACGGCCGAATTCACGGACCCGTTCGGACTGTGCACCTCGCGCCACGTCCTCGGCGGGAGCGATCCGCTCGTCGTCACGCCCGCTCCGGTGGACCTGCTCGGCACCGCGCTGTCCGGCTCGCGGGGCAGTGACGGCATGGCCGCGACCAGGCGGCAGGCCAACCCCAGCGATGACGACGTCATGACGCGTGAATACAGGCACGGCGACTCGATGCGAAGGGTGCACTGGGCTGCCACCGCCCGCCACAGCGAACTGATGGTCCGGCAGGAGGAGTCCGTGACCACACCGCAGGCAACCCTGCTGATGGACCAGCGGCACCACGCTTTCGCCACGGGGTTCAGTGCCGCCTTCGGCAGCGGGGACGGCACGGGCCTGTCGACGTCGCCGACGTTCGAGTGGGCGGTCACCGCAGTCATGTCCATCAGTGCGCACCTCCTCGAGCGCAACTACGCGCTGCGCTTCCTCGACCACCACGGGGCGCCTGCGCTGCTGCACTCCGCCTCCGCACCGTTCCCGTCCGACGAGGAGCACCACGGCCAGGGCGCGGTCGCCGGCATCGCCGAGGGCCTGGCCGCCCTGGAACTCGCACCGGAGGCCGGGCGGCGGTCCTCGGCGGAGGACAACACCGGCAGCAGCGTGGTGCGGGCCGGCGAGGCCGCGCGGGTGGCGGCACGACGCATCCGGCGCTCGACGGCGGAAGCTGCCCAGACCGCCCAGCACACGGCATACGGCGACGACCTCCTCGACAAGCTCGCCGCGACGCGGCACCGCGGCCCCCTCATCGCCGTCGTCGGAGTCCTGACGACCGAGGAAGCCAGAGCGCTCGCTTCTGCGGCCGACGGCAGTTCCGCGTCGTACGCGATCATCGCGACCGAACGCCCCGTCGACTCCCGGAAGCAGATCGAGCTCCTGCGCGATGCCGGTTGGCATGCGACCGCGGCGTCACCCGTAGCGTCCCTCCCCACCGTCTGGGCCGGCCTCGAGCAGCCGACCGGCCCTGCATCCGCCCGCGGAGGCGCCGTCTCAGGCGCCGGCCGCCCGTCCGACCAGCACCGACCCGCACGCGACACCTCCAGGGGCCCAGCATGACCTCGACTCTCTCCCGCCCCGCGACGGCCCTCGAGGCCGCGCCGACCGTCCCCCGACCGTCGCCGTCGGCCGATCCGTGGCACTGGGCCGTGACGGGTGCCTGCCTCCTCGCGGTGCTCGCGGCCGCCACGAGCCTCAACGGTGTCGTCGAACCCTGGACGTGGCTCGCGCCCGTGGTAGGCACCCTCGTCCCGGTCCTGGTGGCGATGGCCGCCACGCGGGCGCTCCGCCTCGGCAGCATGATCACGGCACTCGTGGGGGTTCTTGCCCTCATCGGCGCCCTGACCGCCCAGTTCTTCCCCCGCCAGAGCATCCTCGGGGTGGTGCCCGGGCCGGGCACCTCGTTGGAGTTGCAGCGCCTGCTCGCCCAGGCCGAGGAGACGGTGGTGTCCCAGGTGGCTCCCGTTCTGCCGAGCGCAGGGATCTTCCTCATCGTCTGCGCCGCGCTCGGACTCATCGCCATCGTCGTCGACCTCTTCTCGACCACCCTGCGCATGCCCGCCGCCAGCGGCCTGGCCCTGATCACGGTCATGATCTCGCCGGCCGTCGTGAAGCCGACCGGTGTCGGCATGTTCGCCTTCATCACCACGGTCCTCGCGTTCCTGCTCCTCCTCGCCGTCGCGCAGTGGAGGGAGAACCGGCTCGCATCGGGCGGGGCGCGTGCGTCCTCGGGTTTCGCCGGGCGCAGCGCGATGATCGGGGCCGCAGCCCTGGCCGCTGCCGTGGTCCTGCCGATGTTCGTGCCCGGCTTCACCTCGGGAGCCTTCCCGCAGGGCGCGCGCCTGAACCTGTGGGGCAATGCCACGGGGCTCAATCCCGCCGTCACCCTCGGCAACGACCTCAGGAACCCGACGGGCTTCGGGCGCATCGCCTATTCCACCAACTCGGACACCCCCGTCTACCTGCGGGCGGTCACGCTCGAGGACTTCAGCGGACGCCGCTGGGAGCCGGACGAGCGGAGGGGTGAACGAGAGGCAGGTGTCGAGGAGATCGGCGTGGAGACGGGAGCACCGGCTGCGGACGCCGAGGCCGAGCAGACGTTCACGCGCATCACGACGCAGAGCTATGCGAGCCCCTGGTTGCTGTCCCCGTACGCGCCCGTCGGTGTAACGAACCTCGCGGGCAGCTGGGCCTGGGATCCGGCGAACCTGTCCATCCTCGCGACCGACGGCGGGTCGACGGCCCGGCAGGAATACCTGGTGGAGACCCGCTCCGCGTCACTCACGCGGGAGGGGTTGGGGTCGATCGGGCCGTCCGACAGCGAGTCCGTCCCCGCGATCTTCACCGAGCTGCCCGACGACACCCCGGAGATCGTCCGCACCAGCACCGAGGAGATCACCGGCGACTACGTGAACCCCTACGACAAGGCGATGGCCATCCAGAACTACCTGCGGGGACCGGAGTTCACCTACTCGGTCGAGGCCCCTGTGGAGGGCGGGTACGACGGCAGCGGCATGGACGTCATGGCCCGCTTCCTCGAATCGAAGTCGGGGTACTGCGTGCACTACGCGGGGACCATGGCCGTGATGGCCCGGGCCGCCGGCATCCCCAGCAGGGTGGCCGTCGGCTACACGCCGGGAAGCCCGACCGGTGACAGCGAGGAGGGTCCCGACGGCACCGAGCTCAACGAGTTCGTCGTCGACTCGCGCAACGCGCACGCCTGGCCCGAGCTGTACTTCGAGGGGGTCGGGTGGGTCCAGTTCGAACCGACGCCGTCCCGCGGCGTGGTGCCGACGTATGCGCAGCAGGCCTTCTCGCCGGTGGGACCGCGCGCCGACGACTCCGACGCCCTGAACCCGGGAAGCCTTTCCCGGGTCGGAGCAGAGGCCGACGCGTCGGCGGAGGCCTCGGATGCTGCGGCGGGCGGCCAGGGTGCCGGACCGCAGAACGAGGCGTCGCCGGGCGCGGGTGCCGCCGCTCTCGGCGGGATCGCCCTGCTCGCCCTCGTCCCCCTGCTGCTGCGCACGGCCAGGACCCGGTCTCGGCGCCGGACCGTCGCCGTCGCGGACGTGTCGGCCGCCGTCGACGGTGCCGCGACCGCGGCCTGGGCCGAGACGACGGACATCGCCGGCGACTACGGACACCCGCTGGACGAGACCGACACCCCGCGCACCTTCGCAGCCCGCCTGGCCCACGAGGCGGATCTCGCCGGTGAGCCCGCGCAATCGCTGGCCCGGCTCAGGAACGCCTACGAGCACGAGGAGTACGCCGCGCGGATCCCGGCGGACGGTGCGATCCCACCGGTCCGGCCGGGCGGCGGGAGCGGCGCGGTTCGCGGCGGTGGCTCCGCCACCCTCGCACGGCCCTCCGCAGCGCGCTGGGACGACGTCGATATCGTCACCCGTGCGCTGCGACGTGGGAGCCCGTGGTCCACGAGGGTCAAGGCCCGGCTGTTCCCGCAGTCACTGATGAACCGCTTCCGGTCCGGCTCGCGCCGCGGGTAGCCCGGCCGGCCCGCCGGCAGCGCATCGCCGGCCGAGAAGGACGGGTGGAATCGGGCCCGACGACGGATGCCGGCACCCCGCTCGGGGTGCCGGCCTCCTGACGCTCCCGAGGACGCGGGATCAGGACGCGTACGGGTCCGCGATGCCCACGTACTGGGTGTACAGGTACTCCTCGATGCCCTCTGCGCCGCCCTCACGGCCGAGCCCGGACTGCTTGACGCCGCCGAAGGGAGCCGCGGCATTGGAGACGACCCCCGCGTTGAGGCCCATCATGCCGGTGTCGAGCCGCTCGCCGATGCGCAGTCCGCGGTTGAGGTCCTTCGTGAACACGTAGGCCACGAGGCCGTATTCGGTGTCGTTCGCCAGTTCCACGGCCTCGTCCTCGGTGCTGAAGGTGACGATCGGCGCCACCGGCCCGAAGATCTCCTCCTTCAGGATGCGCGAGGAGCGGGACACGTTGGTGAGGACGGTGGCCTCGTAGAAGTAGCCGTCACCGGTGATCGGGCTGCCCCCGGTGACCGCCGTCGCCCCGTCGCCGACGGCGGAGGACACGAGCTCGTGCACCTTGTCGCGACTCTTGCGGTCGATCAGGGGGCCGAGGGTCGAGCCGTCCTCCGTGCCACGGGCAGGGGTCACGGCCCCCATGCGCGCGGCCAGCGCCCCGGCGAAGCGGTCCGCGACGGACTCGTGGACGATGAAGCGGTTGGCCGCCGTGCACGCCTCCCCCATGTTGCGGAGCTTGGCGAGCATGGCGCCGTTCACCGCGGCGTCGAGGTCGGCGTCCTCGAACACCAGGAACGGGGCGTTGCCGCCGAGCTCCATGGAGGTCCGGAGCACGTTCTTCGACGCGGCAGCCAGCAGGCTCCGTCCCACGGGCGTGGACCCGGTGAAGGAGAGCTTGCGCAGGCGCGGGTCCTCGATGAGCGGCCCGGTGACGTCACCCGCCGTGGTGGTGTTCACGATGTTGAGCACCCCGTCCGGGAGCCCGGCTTCCTGCAGTACCGTCGCGAAGAGCGAGGACGTCAGCGGCGTGAGGTTGGCGGGCTTGAGCACCATGGTGCAGCCGGCGGCGATGGCCGGGGAGATCTTGCGCGTGGCCATGGCCAGCGGGAAGTTCCAGGGGGTGATCAGCAGGCATGGGCCCACCGGCTTCTTGCTGACCAGCAGGCGCGACCTGCCGTCCGGTGCCATCGAGTAGCGGCCGCTGGCGCGCACGGCCTCCTCGGAGAACCAGCGCAGGAACTCCGCGCCGTAGGTCACCTCACCGCGTGCCTCGGCCAGCGGCTTGCCCATCTCGAGTGTCATGAGCAGGGCGAACTCGTCCGCCCTCGCGGTCACGAGGTCGAAGGCCCGCCGCAGGATCTCGCCGCGCTCACGGGGTGCCGTGCGTGCCCACCCGGCCTGTGCTGCGACGGCGGCGTCGAGCGCAGCCATGCCGTCCTCCGGCGTGGCGTCGGCCAGCGTCAGGAGCGTCCTGCCGGTCGCCGGGTCCTCCACGTCGAACGTGGCCCCGGACGAGGAGTCCCGCCACTGTCCGCCGATGAAGAGCCCCGTGGGCACCTTGTCGAGTACTGCCTTCTCCTGGTCGGCGGTGACGGCCATGCTGGTTCTCCTTCGCGACGGTGGGCGGGCATGCCACGAGGGGCATGCCCGCTCACGCTAGACCTGGCGTCGGAGGGGTGTCCAGTGGAGACTGCACCCCGTTGGGGCACTTCCTTTGGACGAGTGCACAGAGCTCAGCGTGCGGCGATCACGGCGGCGTACAGCTCCCGCTTGCTCACCTGTCCGTTCGCGGCCACGGCGGCCACCGCGTCCTTCAGCCGCATCCCGCCCTGGATCAGCGCGTTCACACTGCCCACGTGGTCCTCGGGCCTGGTGGGCGCCGTCTCGGGAGCGCCGGACACGACGACGGCGACCTCCCCGCGTACCTCACCGGCTTGGGCCCACTGCAGCAGTTCCAGGAGCGGACCGCGCACCACCTGCTCGTGCACCTTGGTGAGCTCTCTCGCGACGGCGGCCCGACGGTCCGATCCGAAGGCCTGCTGCAGGGATCGCAGCATGGGTTCGAGCCGGTGGGGTGCCTCGAAGAAGACCATGGTGCGGCGCTCACTTGCGAGATCGGCCAGCCGGCCCGCGCGCACACCCGGCTTCCGCGGGAGGAAGCCCTCGAAGCAGAACCGGTCCGTCGGCAGACCGGACAGCGCGAGCGCCGCCAGCACGGCGCTGGCTCCGGGCACGGCCGTCAGGTCCAGTCCCTCCGCGACGGCGGCCTCGACGAGCCGGTAGCCCGGATCGGAGACGGAGGGCATGCCCGCGTCCGTGACCATGAGGAGGGTGGCGCCGTCGCGCACGAGGTCCAGCAGCTCCGGGGTGCGCTCGGCCTCGTTGTGCTCGTGGTAGCTGATGACGCGCCCGGTCACGGTCACACCGAGCGCCTGGACGAGCCGGTGGAGGCGGCGCGTGTCCTCGGCGGCGACGACATCGGCACTGTGGAGCAGGCCGATCAGGCGCTCCGTGGCATCGCCCATGTTGCCGATGGGGGTCGCGGCCAGCACGATCCGGCCGCGGCCGCTCCCGTCCCCCGCCGTACCGCGATACGCGGTGATGGGCGCGCGGGCCACGGTCGCCCCGGTGTCGGACCGCGCATCGTCGTCCGGGTCGGCATCCTGTCCCTGCGCGCCCTGTCCCTGCGCGCCCTGTCCCTGCGCGCCCTGTCCCTGCTCGTCCTGTCCCTGAGGCTCCTCCTGCACGTCCTCCTGCAGGTCGGCGCCTACTCCGGCCGGCTCCTGCTCGGTCCCGTCCCGGGCGGTGCCGGCGGCGATCCCGTCGGTGGCGTCGTCGGACGGGTCGGACACGTCGGACACGGAGTCGTCGTATGGCTGGTTCACGGCCCCAGCCTAGCCGCACCGCGTGTGCCCTGAAGATGCCGCCACCGGACGCACCAGGACGGGAGATCCGGCGGTGTCCTCCGCATCTCCCGACCTGCCGGGAGTGTGCAGGCACCGCCGGTAGCATGACAGGGTGAGCCCTACCGCCGTCCGTCCCCGAGGGGACTCTCCGCACCACGGCGTCTCGTGGGTCAGGTCCCCGGCTCTCGCTTTCGGGCACGGCGCGCTGAGCAGCCGGCTCCTCGGCCTGGCCGCGCCGGGCGGGGCGCACCGGTGGATCCTGCCCCTGATGATGGCGCTGCTCGGCGGCGTCCTCCGGTTCGTGCGCCTGGGCGAGCCCGGCACCCTGGTCTTCGACGAGACGTACTACGTCAAGGACGCCTACTCGATGCTGCAGTCCGGCTACGAGCGTGCGTGGCCCGAGGACGCCAACGACTCCTTCAACGCAGGGAACCCCGACGTCCTGCTCGACTCCCCCAACTACGTGGTCCATCCGCCGGTGGGGAAGTGGATGATCGCGTTCGGGATGCTCCTGTTCGGCTCCGACAACGCCTTCGGGTGGCGCTTCTCGGCCGCCCTCGTGGGGACCCTCTCGGTCCTGGTGCTCGCCCTCGTCGCGCAGCGCATGTTCGGCTCGGCCCTGCTCGGCGGCGCAGCGGGGCTGCTGCTCGCCGTGGACGGTCACCATCTCGTCGAGTCCCGGACCTCACTGCTGGACATCTTCCTGAGCTTCTGGCTCCTGCTCGCCTTCGCCGCGCTCCTGCTGGACCGTGACGACGGACGACGGCGCCTCGCACGCCGCCTCGCCTCGCTGGCAGGACAGCGCGACGACGGCGTCCCCGCCCCCCGGCAGCTCGCCTACGGACCGTTCCTCGGGCTGCGTCCCTGGCGGGTTGCCGCCGGTATCTGCCTGGGGCTGGCGCTCGGCACCAAGTGGTCGGCCATCCCGTTCATCGCGGCCTTCGGCCTCCTGACCGTCGCCTGGGACATGAGCGCCCGGCGCATCGCCGGAGTGCATCACTGGGTGCTCGGCGGGGCGTCGAAGGACGGGCTGCTCGCCTTCGTGTCGCTCGTGCCGGTCGCGCTGCTGACCTACCTCGCCACCTGGACCGGATGGTTCCGCTCCACGGATGCCTACGACCGCACCTGGGCCGCGACGAACCCCGCCGATGGCTGGCGTTGGGTACCGGACGGACTGCGATCCCTCGCCGAGTACCACCGCAGCGCCTACACGTTCCATCAGGGCCTCGGCTCCGACCACCCCTACGAGGCGAGCGCCTGGTCGTGGCTCGTGGTCGGGCGCCCGACGTCGTTCTTCTACGAGACGCCCGGCGGATGCGGCACCGACTCCTGCTCGCAGGCCGTGACCGTGCTCGGCAACCCGCTGATCTGGTGGAGCGCCGCTCTCTCCCTCGTGGTCCTGCTCTTCTTCTGGATCGGCCGCCGCGACTGGCGGGCTGCAGCCGTCCTGACGGGCGTAGCCGCAGGATACCTGCCGTGGTTCCTGTATCCGGAGCGCACCACCTTCTACTTCTACGCGGTCGCCTTCGAGCCGTTCCTCGTCCTGGCGCTCGTGTACTGCCTCGGCCTGGTCCTGGGGGGACGGGGAGCAGACGCGGCCCGACGCCGCCGGGGTATCGTGCTGGTGGGGGTCTTCCTGGCCGCGGCCGTCGCGCTGTCGGCCTACTTCCTGCCCATCTGGACAGCCGAGATCATCCCCTACGACCAGTGGCGATCACGCATGTGGCTGCCCAGCTGGATCTAGGACCGACCCTCCCCCTTGCCTGCGGAACGAAAGCGAGCCCTGGTGCGCGAAGCCATCACCGACCTCCTGGTCGACCTCCCCCCGACCGGCAACGTGACGGACCTGCTCCTGAGGACGCACGACGCCGATCCGCAGCGCCCGCTCTACGCACAGCGAACCGGTGGCACGTGGACGGACGTCTCCGCCGCTGCCTTCCTGGAGCAGGTCACCGCGGTGGCGAAGGGCCTGATCGCGCACGGCGTCCAGCCGGGTGACGCCGTCGCGGTCATGTCGAGGACACGGTACGAGTGGACGCTCGCCGACGTCGCCATCTGGTTCGCGGGGGCCGTCACGGTCCCCGTGTACGAGACCTCGTCAGCGCATCAGGTGGCCTGGATCCTCGAGGACGCCCGGCCCGCCGTCGTGCTCGTGGAAGACCGGGCCAAGGCGGACGTCGTCCTCGACGCCGCGGCGCGCAGCGGCCGCACGGAGGCGACGGCCGTCGTCCGGCTGACCCTCCTGGGCGCCGTCGATCCGTGCGACGCCGACGGCGACGCGCCGGTCGGTCCTGCCATGCCGACGCTCGGCACCCTGATGGCGGACGGCGCGTCGGTAGCCGACGGACGGCTCGAGGACGCCCGCTCCTCGCGGGGACTGGCCGATGCCGCGTCGATCGTCTACACCTCCGGGACCACCGGACGCCCCAAGGGCTGCGTCATCACGCACGGCAACTTCGCCCTCTTCGCCGTCAACACCCTCGAGTTCCTGCCGGAGTTCCTCAAGCAGGAGAACGCCCGGACCCTCATGTTCCTGCCACTCGCGCACGTGCTGGCCCGTGCCGTCCAGGTGGTCTGCTTCACCGGCGGTATCACGCTGGCCCATTCGGGGTCGGCCGCCCAGCTGCTCGAGGACCTGACGACGTTCAGGCCGACGTTCCTCCTCGCCGTCCCCCGCATCTTCGAGAAGATCCACGCGACCGCCGCGCAGCGGGCCGAGGAGTCCGGCAAGGGCCGGCTCTTCGCTGCGGCGGAGCGCACCGCCGTCGCCTACTCGCGCGCCCTCGAGGCGCGCGGTCGGGGCGGTCGCGGTCCCTCCCCCCTCCTGCGCGGCTCCCACGCGCTGTTCGACCGCATCCTCTACCCGCGGCTTCGCGCCGTGTTCGGCGGCGAGGTCACCTACACCGTGTCGGGGGCGAGCCCGCTCAGCGAGCACCTGGCGCACTTCTTCCGCGGCGCGGGCATCATGATCCAGGAGGGCTACGGACTGACGGAGAGCACGGCGCCGTGCACCGTGAACACGGTGGCGCTCACGCGCGTCGGGTCCGTCGGCATCCCGATGCCCGGCACGAGCGTCCGGCTCGACGACGACGGCGAGGTGCAGGTGCGGGGCGCGGGGATCTTCGCCGGCTACTTCCGGAACGACGAGGCGACGGCCGAGGCCTTCACCGAGGACGGCTACTTCCGCACCGGTGATCTCGGATCGCTCGACGACGACGGCTTCCTCACCATCACGGGCCGCAAGAAGGACCTGCTGGTGACCGCCGGCGGCAAGAACGTGGCACCCGGTCCGCTGGAGGAGAAGCTCCGGGAGCACCAGCTGGTCGCGCAGGCCGTGGTGGTGGGCGAGGGCAGACCCTTCATCGGAGCGCTCGTCAGCCTCGATCGGGATGCACTGGACAGCTGGGCCGCGGGCCACGGCAGGAAGGGGCTGACGGTCGGGGACGCCGCACGGGACGCCGAGGTGCTCGCGGAGCTGCAGACCGCCGTCGACGCCGCGAATGCGACGGTGTCACGTGCCGAGCAGATCCGGCGGTTCACGGTCCTGGAGGCGGAGTTCACAGTCGAGTCGGGACATCTGACACCCACCCTGAAGCTGAAGCGGGCCGCCGTCGTCGCCGACCACGCAGCGGCCCTCGACGAGCTCTACGCGAAGCGCTGACCCCTCCTTCGGGCCGCGGCCCCGAAGCGGCGGTGCGCCCTGTCCACGACGGACCCGGGCCAGGCCCGGCGCGGCGCGTCCCGGGAGGACCTCGGGTCAGGACTTCTCCAGCGCCTCACGGTACCTGGCCTGGGCAGCGTCCTGGGCGAGCATCGATCGGTCACGGCGCGCCTTCGTCGGCCACGTCGCCACGAGCGTGAGGATCGTCGCCGCGAGGACGAGCACCGCGATGGTCACCGCCGAATCGGTCCAGAACTGCTCGGGGAACAGGCGGATGAGGGTGTCGTCGACCCGGAACGTCCACGTCCCGTCCGCGAAGAACAGGGCGTGCACCTGGGTGAAGAACGTCTGCCACCCGATGACCGCCAGCACCGTGAGCACGACGATCCCGACCAGCGTCAGGACCGCACCCGAGAACAGTGCGCGCCTGATGCCGCCCTTGTACCGCCGGGCGAGGTACACGCACGCGACCACGGCCAGGACGAACATCACCAGCGCGATGAAGAAGGACAGCCCGAGGACCCCTTTCACGTCGGCCATGTGCCCGACCTCCGACTCGAGGAACAGCGGCTCCCCCTCCGGCGTCACGAGTCCGCCGAGGTAGCGGGGCGGCGCGAAGTTCAGGACGTAGTCCAGCGCGTAGGAGCCGTACGTCATCCGATCGTCGAGCGAGAACCCGTACTGGTCGGCGAGGAACCCCGGCCGGTTGTACTCGAGCCACAGGAAGGACGACGTCGCGACGGCGCGGACGGCGGCAGCGACGACGATGACGGGGAAGAACAGGGCGACGACGACCTGCAGGAACCGCGGGAGAGCCGGCTTCGCCGAGACGGCCTGGTCCCGGACCGCAGCCCGGCGGGCGACGTCCTTGTCCGGTGGCCGGACCGACAGCGCTCCGGTGTCGGTCGTGGGCTCGGCCCCGGGCGGGTGCAGCTCCCGACCGTCCGGAGAGTCATCCGGTGCAGGCTGCGCGGCAGCGGTCGATGCGCGGACCGTGTCGGACGAGCCGCTCACGGCTTGCCCCGCAGCAGACGACCCGGTTGCAGGCGACCCGATTGCAGAGGACCCCGAAGCCGTCGATGCACCTGCCATGGGCCCTGGCATGGACCCTGGCATGGACCCTGCCGCGGTCGGAGCGAGGCCGTTCCCGCCGGCGGTGTGGCGGTCGTCAGCCGGCGCCCCCTCCCGTGAGGCGTCATCCGACGACGTTCCCTGCCCCGCAGGATCGACGGTCGGAGTGACGGCTGTCGACGGCGACGCCTCCATGGCCGGCGCGTCATCCGGGGCAGGCATACCGGACGCCCGCTCACGTTCCGCCTCCCCGTCAAGGATGCCCGGGACGTCGGGCACGGTCGATGCCCTCCGCATGGGCAGGGTGTGGCGCTGGGCGATCCCGCCGGAGTCGGAACCCGATGCATCGGTGGTGCCGGGACGCCGGCCGGCGGACGGGGCATCGTCGGCACCGGGACCGGCGCTGCGGTCATCGCCCACCGCGGACGAGGCCCCGTCGGTGCCGAGACCCGCACCGGCGTCGTCGTGGTCCGGTCGCCGCTCGCCGGCCGCTGCTCGGGTACTCTCGGTCTCTGCCACTGCGCTGTCTCCTCGTTCGATGCCCGCCGGCACTCGGTCGGCGTCATCCGACCATACCGGGCATGCCTGCACGCGGCCCGGAGACTCCCCGGCACTGCGCTGCGGTGGGATCAGGCGGTGATGACGGCGTCTCCCCGATCAACGACGCCGAGGTCCCCGCGGTGCCCGGCGGCGACGGCCCGTCGTCCCAGGATCAGCGTGTACGCCCAGTAGGCGGCGAAGACGAGGAACCCGATGCCGAGGCGGAGCCAGGCAGGCAGGGGGCTCGGTGTCACGAACCCTTCGACGAGGCCTGAGACGAGGAGCACGAGCACCAGCCCGAGCGCCACAGTGATCAGGGAGCGTCCCTCCTCGGCCAGGGCGGCGGAACGGGGCCGACGGCCGGGTGCCACCCACGCCCAGAAGATCCGGAGGCCCGCGGCGGTGGCGATGAAGATGGCCGTGAGCTCCATGAATCCGTGCGGCAGGATGTAGACGAAGAAGACGTCGAGCCGATCGTAGGAGGCCATCATGCCCGCGGCCAGACCGATGCCCTGGGCGTTCTGGTAGAGGATGAAGGCGGGCCAGATTCCCGTGACGCCGAAGGCCACCGCCTGCAGGGCGATCCAGGCGTTGTTGGTCCAGACCAACCCGGCGAACGAGGCCGCCGGGTTCTCGGAGTAGTAGTTGACGAAGTCCTCCTCGACGAACTGTCGGAGGTCCTCGTCCGTCCCGAGCGCGGGGATGACACCCGGCGTGTTCACCACCCAGGCGGCATAGAGCCACGTGACGGCGATGAAGACCACGCCCACCGCAGCGGTGAGCCAGCGGATGCGGTAGAAGGCAGCAGGCAGGGAGATGACGAAGAACTGCGCCACGTCCTCCATGACGTTCGAGCGGGCACCCGTGAAGCGGGTCCTGGCCCGCGAGAGCCGGGTCGAGAGCGCCCCGGACAGCGCACTCTCCGGATCGACGGACCGGATGATCGACAGGTGCGTCGACACGCGCTGGTAGAGCACCAGCAACTCGTCCGACTCCGCCCCGTCGAGCCGCCGGCGACGCACGAGGTCGTCCAGGCGTTGCCAGTCGCTGCGGTGCACGGCGATGAATGCGTCAACGTCCATGCGCCCACCCTATAGCCCGCGGGCGCGCGGGCCAGGGGTGCGTCGGCGAGCGCACGACGGCGCCGTCGGCGACGCCGCTAGGCTGGGTGGGAACGCCGCGTCCGCGGCCGGTGATCAGGGGGTAGTCATGAGTTCGGTCGTCACGGGGGAGGCCGTCGTCCTCGAACTGAAGCCGGCAGGATTCGCGGCGCGGGGACTGAGCGTCCTCATCGACATCATCGCCCAGTTCGTCGTCGCGATCCTCCTGGTCCTCCTGGTGGGCAACGTCTTCCGGGGTGTGCTCGACGAGGCGCTGACCACGGCCCTGCTGCTCGTCCTCGTGGTCATGCTGCTCGTCGTCGTGCCGGTGACCGTTGAAACACTGACGCGCGGCAAGTCGCTGGGTCGCCTGGTGATGGGGCTGCGGATCGTCCGCGACGACGGCGGCGCCATCCGCTTCCGGCATGCATTCATCCGGGGCATGCTCGCGATCCTGGAGATCTACATGCTCGGTGGCTCGCTCGCGTTCCTCGTCTCGCTGTTCAACGAGCGCTCGAAGCGGCTCGGTGACCTCCTGGCCGGGACCTACGCCATGCGGGAGCGGGTCGTGGCGAGGCCGCGCGCCCTGGCGGTCATGCCCCCGCGGCTGCAGGAATGGTCCGCGACCGCGGACATCGGCCGGCTGCCCGATGCCCTCGCCCGCCGCATGTCGCAGTTCCTCTCCCAGGCACCCAAGCTGACCCCGCAGGCGCGGCACACCCTCGCACTCGACCTCGCAGCCGAGGCGAGCCACCACGTCTCCCCCGCACCGCCGTCGGACACGCACCCGGAGGAGTTCGTGCACGCCGTGATCGCGGCGCGCCGGGACCGGGACTACGCCTCGATGATGCGCCAGCGCGAGCGGGCGGAGTCGACGGCGAGAAGGCTCCACACGCTGCCGTTCGACCAGCACGCGGAGCCCTCCGCCAGAACCATGGACGGTTCCTAGGGCTGGTTGACCCACTCGTTCCAGGGGACGTTCCAGTCGCCGAACCCGTCCCACACGTACATGGGTCCGTAGTCGGTGTTCAGGATCTGCACCACGTCGCCCGGGCCGAACGTATTGTAGAAGTACTCGGCGCCCTCGGGCGACATGCCGATGCACCCGTGCGAGACGTTGATGCTGCCGAGCGCCACCTGCGCGGCGGGGAGGGCTTCATGCACGAAGGCGCCGCCCAGGCTGAGCCTGCTGGCGTGGTTCACCACCGTCGGGGGGTAGTAGGCGGGATCGCCCGGCTTCAGCCCGATCGACTCGGCCGTGAACCTCGTCGACTCGTAGTGTTCCATGACCACCATGTAGCCCTCGGTGGACGGCCAGTCCTCCGTGCCGAGCGTCACGGGGAAGGTGCGGTCCAGCGTCCCGTCGAGGTAGACGTTCATGGTCTTCGTGGCGTTGTCGACGACGGCGAGACGCGTGTTGTGCGTCTTCACCGTCATGGCGGTGTCACCGTTGCCGATCATGCCGTTGCCGAGGTCGACGCCGAAGAGGTTCGCGGTGACCGTGATGGTGCTGTTCGGGGCCCAGAAGGTTTCCGGCCGGTAGCGGACCTTGGTGTCGGAGATCCAGTAGAAGGCGCCCGGTTGGCCGCTCGTACTGGTCACGGTGATGGCCTTCTCCACCTCGGCCCGGTTCACGACGGGCTCGCTGAAGGTGAATTCGAGCGGCTGGCCGGTCCCGACGGTGCTGCCGTCGCGCGGGAACATCGCGGCGTCCGCCTCATTGGCCGGTTCGACGGTCACGAAGGACGAGGTCTGCCGCTGGGACTGGCCGGCGGAGTCGCGGACCGTGTAGGAGAACAGGTACTCGGTGTTGAATGCGAGGCGCTCCGTCGCCGTCCAGGTTCCGCCCTCCGCGGAGATCTCCCCGGCAACAGCGATTCCGCCCGCTCGTGGGACGAGCTCGACCGCCTCCAGTGTGCCGCCCGTGACGGTGATCGCGGCGACGGTGGCCGGATTCACGGCGTAGGCCTGATCGGTCGGGGTGAGACCGACGGTGAGCTGCGCGGCGTCCGGAGCCGGGGGCGCCGCGCTCACCGAAGGGTCGGCGGGTTTCGTCGAAGCGCCGGCCGTGGGATCAGCACCGGATCCGGCCGAGGTGGGCGACGTCGACGACGGTGCTGACGAAGGTGCGGACGAGGACGACGACGTCCCGTCGTCCCAGGGCGACGCCCTGGCGATTCCCACGCCACCTCCGACCACCACGACCGCGGCAGCGCCGATCGCCGCGACCTTCCAGCCCTTACGGCGTGCCGCATCCCCGCCGGACTCCTGTTTCATGCGCATGCGTGTGCCCCTCACCGTAGCTGCCCCCAGCGATTTTACGCGACGGCGGCTGCCGGGCTCCGCAGGTACCGGCCCGTTTTCGACAACGATTCGGCCGCTGCCCGAGCCCTGGGGCTCCGGCAGCGGCCGACCTGTCGGTCCGATGGACGGATCCGGCGATCAGTAGCGGTACTGCTCCGGCTTGTACGGCCCGGCGGCATCGATGTCCAGGTACTCGGCCTGGCCCTTGGTGAGTTCCGTCAGCTCGACCCCGAGTGCGTCGAGGTGGAGCCTGGCGACCTTCTCGTCGAGGATCTTCGGCAGGACGTACACCTCGTTCTCGTACTCGCGATTGCCCTCGGCGTCATCCTGCTCGAACTTCGTGTACAGCTCGATCTGCGCGATGGTCTGGTTGGCGAAAGAGTTGCTCATGACGAACGAGGGGTGCCCGGTCGCGTTACCGAGGTTCAGCAGGCGACCCTCCGAGAGCATGATGATCGAGTGCTGCTCGACGCCCTCGGCCTCGTTCGCCGGGATGACCCACTCGTGCACCTGCGGCTTGATCTCGATCTTCTCGACCCCGGAGATGCGGGCGAGCCCCGCGATGTCGATCTCGTTGTCGAAGTGGCCGATGTTGCCGACGATCGCCTGGTGCTTCATGCCCGCCATGTGGCGCGCCATGATGACGTCCTTGTTGCCCGTGGTGGTGATGAAGATGTCGCCCTGGCCGAGGACCTTCTCGAGCGTGGTCACCTGGTAGCCGTCCATCGCCGCCTGCAGTGCGCAGATCGGATCGATCTCCGTGACGATGACGCGGGCGCCCTGGCCGCGCAGGGCCTCGGCTGCGCCCTTGCCGACGTCGCCGTAGCCGCACACGACGGCGACCTTGCCGCCGATGAGCACGTCCGTCGCCCGGTTCAGCCCGTCGGGCAGGGAGTGGCGGATGCCGTACTTGTTGTCGAACTTCGACTTCGTCACGGAGTCGTTGACATTGATGGCCGGGAACAGGAGCTTGCCCTGGGCCGCGAGCTGGTACAGGCGGTGCACGCCCGTCGTCGTCTCCTCGGTCACGCCCTTGATGCCGGCGGCGATCGTCGTCCACTTGTGCGGCTCCGACTCGAAGGTCGAGCGCACGGTGTCGAGGAAGACGGTGTACTCGTGGGAGTAGTCGGCGTCGCCCTCCTGCGGGTTGGCCGGCACCGCTCCGAGTGCCTCGAACTCGGCGCCCTTGTGCACCAGCATCGTGGCGTCGCCGCCGTCGTCGAGGATCATGTTCGGGCCGCGTCCCTCGGCCTGGCCGGGCCAGGTGAGGATCTGCGTGGCGGTCCACCAGTAGTCCTCGAGGGTCTCGTTCTTCCAGGCGAACACGGGGACACCGGCGGGCTCGTCCACGGTTCCCGTGCCGACGACGACGGCTGCGGCGGCCTCGTCCTGCGTCGAGAAGATGTTGCACGAGGCCCAGCGGACCTCGGCACCGAGGGAGGTCAGCGTCTCGATGAGGACGGCGGTCTGCACCGTCATGTGCAGCGACCCCGCGATCCGCGCGCCGGCGAGGGGCTGCGTGTCGGCGAACTCCTCGCGGAGGGCCATCAGCCCCGGCATCTCGTGTTCCGCCAGGCGGATCTGGTGGCGCCCCGCCTCGGCGAGCGAGAGGTCGGCAACTTTGAAGTCGAACGTCATGGTCTGCGGTTCCTAGCTGTGGTTCGGAGTGTGCGGGGCCGTACTGCTCACGGGGATGCTTCCCGTCGTCAGGAGCGGGCGGCACCGTCCAGTAGTTCGGCGCGGAGGAGCACCGGGATGCCTTCGTCCAGTCCGTAGGTGGGGGTCTTGCCGTCGGGCCCCGGCGAGGCCGACCTGAGCACGTCGCCATCCTGGATGAGCTTCGCGCCCGTCACGGGACACCGGAGGACGTCGAGCAGCTGTGCTGGGAGATGCGCCATGGTTCAGCTTTCGCTCGGGGACGGAGACACTCCGTCGATTCTACCGCGAGGCCTTCCGACGGCCTCAATCGACGGACTCCTGGTCGCCGACCGCGGGACCTGCCTCAGGGCTCCCGGAGGATCCTGAGGTGGCCGCGGCGGGGACCGGCGCCTGCGGGCGGTTCCATCGGAGCCCTGCTGCCGCGCTGCTGGGGTACGGCCGGCTCGGTCCTGGGTTCCGCCGCGGCTTCGCGGACGGCGTCCGCGAGCGCCAGCAGATCGTCCGAATTGTGCTCGGGCACGGCATCGGGGAGGGTCAGTCGCACGACCTCCCATCCGCGCGGGACGGTCAGTCGTTCCGCATGGATGGCGCAGAGGTCGTAGGTGTGCGGCTCGGCGTAGGTGGCCAGCGGGCCGAGGACGGCGGTGGAGTCACCGTAGACATAGGTCAGAGTGGCTACCGCCGACCGCTGGCAGGCTGATCTGGAGCATTGACGGAGTGATCCCACGATCGGCAAGCCTACCGGCCTGCGACATGATCGGCCGCCACCGGCGCACCCGTGCGGTGTCCGTTGACCGATGGAGTGCGGGCCCGTGATCGAAGGCTTAGAGTCTTTACATGCAGGATGAGTCCACTTTTTCGGTCGACCTGACCGATCCGTCGTCCTCCGAGGGACGCCCCGCGAGGTCCTTCTACGAACGCCGCCGCAACCGGCGGGGCCGTGGGCTACGTGGGACGCTGCTCCCGCCCCACCTCCCGGGATCACGCTCCCGGTCGGAGCAGTTCGACGACTGGGTGATGGAGTCCGCGCAGCGACTCGAGCGGCTGTGGGGCGAGCGCATCCACGATCTCCAGATCGTGGTGCAGGAGATCCCGGACGGCCTCGAGGAGATGACCGCCGACGAGCTGAAGGATCTGCTCGGCTCGTGCACACCCGCCGCTCCCGGCCGGCCCGCCGTCATCACGATCTACCGGCACCCGGTCCTCATGGCCGCCAAGTCGCTCATGCCGGTCAACGAGCTGGTGCACGATGTCGTGGTCGAGCAGACCGCGGAACTCATGGGCCTCTCTCCCGAGGCCGTCGACCCGGCCTACGGACGCTCTCAGGCCTGAGGCCCCGGAGGGCCACCGCTGCCGTCGGCTCGCGAGTCCCCGTCTTCAGGCGTCGCCCGGACCGCTCCACTGCGCGCTGATCGGGTCAGTAGCCCAGCTCCACGGGGATGCTCTGCGCTCCGCCGGCACCCGGGGCGACGCTCGCGACCGAGATGCCTGCCCCAGCGCCCGGTGTCGTCATGACCTGCGCGCCGTACACCGGGTCACCCGTCGCGTTGATGACCACTCCCGCCGCCGCTGCGCCGAGCGAGGACGAGGGCACGGTGATCGAGGTACCCCCGGCGATGCCGATGACGACCGGCTGACCGAGCGCGCCGTCGGCCGAGACGGGCGTCAGTGTCACCTCTCCCCTGCCCGTCGGTGCCCCCAGCACCAGAGCCGTGTCGACCCCTTCGGCCAGGGCCACGGCGTGGTCGCTGCCGAGCCGTACGGCCGAGCGTGCTCCCGCGAAGTCGACGGGCTCGCCGTCGTCGATGCCGCGCGTGACCCTCGCCCCGGCGACGATCGAGACGTCGGAGGTCACCGCGATCGTGTAGTTGCCCTCCGGCAGCGCGGCGAGCGGGACCGTGGTCACAGAGCCTGCAGCGGCGGTGGCGACACCACCGTCGGGCAGGGACACCTCCCCGTCCGGGCCGTACACCTTGATGTCCAGCACCGCATCGCTCGACCCCGGGACGAGCACCTGGAGCTCAGGGGCGGCGGTCGCGTAGCCGTCCTGGTCGCGGATGCGCCGGGCCGTGTCCGGATCCTGGACGACGACGCCGGGTACCACCTGCGTGACCCCGGCGGTGGTGGCCGGTGACAGCAGTTCGACACCGCCGGGCGTGAGTCCGCGGAGCACGCTCTGCTGGATGATACCGGCGATGCGCCCGCCGTCGCTGCGGACGCGCAGCGCGACATGGTCCTGGTTGCCCGCGAGTCCCGCGAGTACGATCTGCCGTGTCTCACCGGGGGCGACGAGCTGGCCGCGCAGGCCGGCCGCATCGATGGGGCCCTCCCGCCCGAACAGCTCGAGAGTCACCGTCGCGGGGGTCACCGTCGGGTTGGTGAGGGTGAGCACGGATGTCTCCCCCACCGTCGTCGACGCCCCCATGAGCCAGAAATCGTTCGACGGCACCTGGCACGCGGTGGCTGCGAGGCCGCGCAGGTCGCCGTCCTTCGCCGAGTAGGTGGCGGTCGCCGCGGCGACGGGCGTGAGCCCGCCCTGCGGCTGGGCCCGGAGGACCGATGGTGCGTCGACCGCCACCCCGTCCACCGTCCCCGCGATCCGGGTCGTGAGTCCGTCCTCACCGCTGCTGGCGGGCGCGTCGCCCACCTGCGAGGACTCGGACGTGAACGGCTGGATGAGCGCGAGCGGCTCCTCACCGCCCACGGGCAGGAGTCCGCTTCCGGTCACGGTGGCACTCAGGTCGCTGAGCACCAGGCCCGACACCGTGGTCTTCGCGGTCGAAGATGCCGGACTGAACTGCGGATCGCCGCCGTCCACCGTCGCCTCGAGGAGACGGGGTGGCGCCGGGCAGACGGCCGAGTAGTCACCTGCGGGCACCGCCGCGGCCGGGACGGCCAGGGCCTGGGCGGAGGGACGCGGAAGCACATCGTCCACGGCGCCGGAGGCGATGGCAGCGGTCGCGGCCAGCAGGACGACGCCCGTCGCGGCACCCACAGCGACCCCGAGTCGGGCCCGGCGACCGGCAGCGGTACCCGTTCCTGCCGCCCTGTCCCGGGCGACGGCGCGCGCGGCCACCGCGGAGTCGATGGATGGGGAGGCGGTGTCAACGGTGCGGGACTCGACGACGGCGAGCTCGGGGGCATCGGGGGCGTCACGGGCGCCAGGGGCGGGCTCGATGACAGGTTCGGCGGCGTCATCAGCGGGATCGACGGGCCCGGCGACAGGTTCGGCGTCGGGCTCGGCGGCGTCATCAGCGCGATCCACGGGCTCGGCGACAAATTCGGCGTCGGGCCCGACGACGTCATCAGCCCGATCGGCTGATTCATCGGAAGCGCCGGACGCGACAAGGTCAGGGGAGGTGGCCGCAGGGTCAGTGCCGGTGTCGTCGTCCGCCGGAACAGTCGTCGATGGGTTCGTCGACAGGGTCGTCGACGCGGCCGGCGCCCCCGCAGCCGAACGATCCGCTGCTGCTTCCTCGGCCGCGCCGTCAGGAGCCTGCGCAGCTGTATCCGGGCGAGCGTCACCGGTCGGCGCGGCCTGCCTCTTGCGTCCCCACATCACACCGACCCACTTCCACTGGTCACCGGCTGCGCCCTGTCGTCATCGCGTCCCGTGCCGTCGCCGACGGTCTGCGGATGCGATGTCCGGCCGTCACGCTCCGCCGGGCGGGATCCGGAGCGTCCGACCACCGGTGGGCGGACCGGGGTCCTCAGGGCGCCGCGCCCGCTCCGCGTCTTCGTGACCGGTTGCCTCGTCGGGAGCGGGATCGCGAGGAGCAGGGTCAGTCCGATCACGACGGCCTGGACGGCTTCGGACCACGGCTGGTACGGGCTCGCGAAGGTCACCCGGAGGTTCCCGCCCTCGGCCGGCAGCGCGAAGGACTGGCGCCAGCCGTCGGACACGCGATCCAACGGTCGACCGTCGAGCGTCGCCTGCCACCCCGGATCGGCCTCCTCCGCGATGGCGAGCGTCCTGCCCGCGGGCCCGGGACTGATGACGCCTTCTGCCTGGACCGGACCGGAGGGCACCGCGGTAAGGGTGAGTCCGTCGGCGGCGAGCACCCTGACACGGGCCGTGCTGCCGCCGGCATCCTCGGTCCCGTCCTCGAGCGTGGCGGGCGTGACACGCCACAGCCGGCCGGAATCCGTGTCACCCACGGCGGTGAGGCCGGGCACGGAGTCGATCCGGGCGCTCAGGAAATCTCCTGCGGTGTCGGACTGCTGGAGGACCACGAAGCCGACTCCCAGGTCCCGCAGGTCGTCACGTGGATCCGCGCCGGTAGCGCCGACGATCACGGCGACGCTCGTGCGGAGGATCCGTGTCGACGCACTGTCCTCGCGCACGGCGACGGGGTTACCACCCTGCAGGTCCCTCGCGGCGTACAGCGGATTGAGCGCGTCCAGGGTCGTCCCGGCACCACGCATCAGCGAGGCGCCCACGGTGTCGTCGTCGTCGACCGTGATGACCAGCGTGCGCGTCCGGTCGGCCCCGGTCCCGCGGTCCGCGGCAGTGGCGGGCAGCGGACGTCCGGCTGCGGGTTCGAGGCCGAGCGCGGTGCCGAAGGCGGTGGTGCCCGGCCCGGGCAGCGGCGCGGCCTCGGTGGGACTGCCCGGGATGACGACGGGTTCGACGACGCCCGCGGGCGGACCCGCGAGCTCCGGGGCGAGCCACAGCGCGAGGCTGAGCGCCGGCCCGACAGCGAGGGCAAGCCCTCCCGCGACGATAGCGAGGCGTCGTCGTGCCGGCTCCTGGCGTGGACGGACGACGTCGTCCGTCCTCCCGGGCAGCCCCGACAGGGCCGCAGCGAGCAGGCACAGGACCAGGACGGAGACCAGCGGCCCGGGGAAGATTCCGATCAGGCTGGTCGCGCCGGCGGCCACGGGAAGCGCGGACGAGGCCACCGCGAGCGCGAAGGCCAGCACGGCGAGGCCCCAGAACCACCGCACCGCCGTGCCGCGTCCACCCGGGAGGAAGAGGGCGGCGGCGGCGAGGAGCACCACGGGTGCGCCGATCACCACAGCGGCGACGAGGGCCCAGGGACCGTCCCCGAGGAGATCCGCTCCGGCGAGCGGCAGCATCGGGTCGAAGGCGACGGGGAACCCGAGGAGCTGCTGCCAGGGAGCTGCCGCCTCGAAGGGCCTGGGGACGCCGGGATCACCGAGCAGCCCCCGAGGATCCCCGATCGCCGACAGCACGTACGGCAGGTGCAGCGCGACCACCGGGAGCAGTGCCCACCAGAGCGTGCGGGTCCGTCGCCGTCCGATCAGCAGGGCGGAGGCCAGTCCTACGGCCACGAAGGGCAACAGTGAAGGGGCGGATGCCGTCACGAGGGCGAGGAGCAGACCGGTCGCGGCTCCGGCGGTCCAGCTGCGGACCCCACCGGTCCCGGGTGCGGAGACGCCGTCCGGAACAGGGCGCGACCCCAGCGCGGCGCCGACAGCCCGGACCGCCCCGAGGAGCGCCAGGGGCAGCAGGATGTGCGCGATGAGGCTACCGAGACGGCCGCTGCCGAGCGCCACCTGAAGGGTCGGTGCGGCGCCCCAGAGCAGCGCCGCCCACAGCCGGAGCCCGCGGGACTTCGTCAGTCCGCCGGCGGCGAACCAGGCGGAGAGGCCTGCGAGCGGCAGGGCGCACACCACCAGGACCACCACGGCAGCGTTGGCGGAACCGAGACCGAGCAGGGACAGCAGCCACAGGACGAAGGCGAAGGGCGACGCGTGGGCGGCCAGGCCCGTGCCGAGGGCTGTCCACCACGACGTCGCGCTGTCCCAGACGGCACCCGGTGTCGCCGCGACGGGGAGCAGGGCGCCGCCGGCCAGCGCCGGGGCGCCGATCAGGCTGTGCAGGCCCACGAAGGCTGTTGCGAGCAGCAGCACCACGGCAGCCACGGCTCCCAGGCCCACCCAGAGCCTCGCAGGGGCGGCGAGGGCGGCGAAGTCGTCATTGCTGTCGCCCGACGGGACGTACTCCTCCACGTGCTGGGGCCCCTGCTGTCCGGCGGAGCCGCGCGACGTGAAGGCGTCCAGGACCGACCTCCGATGGGACCAGACGTCGCGACGCGCAGTGATCAGAGGCCTGACGATGGAACGGGGCCGACGCCGCGTGCGGGATACGGAGCGCCTCGAACGGAACAGGTTGACGGGCCGCGAGACGCCGGCGAGGCTGCCCAGCAGCTGCCCTGCGCCGTGCGCCGGGTCCTTGGCCACAAGGCTGAGCAGGAATCGTCCCGACCCGCCGAGGACCGCGCCGACAGCGAGGAAGGGCACCGCCCAGAGCCGCGCGTGCTTGAGCCTCAGGTACACCTCGGCCGAGCGTGCGGCGCGCGGCGTCGACACGGGATGGGGCCTTGCGACGACATGGCGGACCGTGGCGGAGGGCACCACGACGACGCGGTGACCGGCGACGCGGTTCCGCCAGCAGAGGTCGATGTCGTCGCCCACGCCGTGGAGTGCGGGGTCGAAGCCGCCGAGCTCGTCCCAGACGTCGCGGCGGACCAGCATGCCGGCGGAATTCACCGCGAAGACGTCGCTGCGGGCGTCGTACTGGCCCTGGTCGTGCTCGTCCACGTCGATCAGGGTCAGGCGCTCCGCCCATCTGCTGATGGACAGCCCGACGTCGACCAGCTCGCGTCGATCGTCCCAGGCGACCTGCTTCGCTCCCGCCACCGTCACGGACGGCGCGCGCTCGACGGCGAGCAGCATCTCGGCGAGGGCATCCGGTTCCGGGGCGGCGTCGTCGTGCAGCAGCCAGAGCCAGTCGTCGTCGGCCTCCACACCGGACGGGCGGGACGGGATCTCGGCGACCGCCGAGCGGACGGCAATGCCGAAGCCCGCCCGGGCAGGCGCGCCGACCACGGGGCTCCCGACCGGCAGGTCGAGCTGCAGGATCGAAGCGGAGCGGTCCGTTGATCCGGCGTCGACGCCGACGCAGAAGTCGGCCGGGCGGCTTTGGCGTTCGAGTGCCTCCAGGGTCTCCGGAAGGTACTCGGCACCGTTGTGGGCTACGACAACGGCGGTGACGCGGAGGTTGTGCCGGATCAGACCGCTCGCTTCCGCAACCTGCGGCGCTCGCGCTCCGAGAGACCGCCCCAGATGCCGAAGCGTTCGTCGTTCTCCAGTGCGTACTCCAGGCACTCGGACTTCACCATGCACGAACCGCAGACCTTCTTGGCGTCACGCGTGGAGCCGCCCTTCTCGGGAAAGAATGCCTCGGGATCGGTCTGCGCGCACAGCGAGTCGGCCTGCCAGGACAGCTCGCCGTCGTCGTCGACATTGCCCGGTGCGAGGGGAAGCCCGATCCAGGTGGGGCGCCCTGCCGGGGCGGCCGAGGGCGTGGCGTCCTCGTGGACGCCCGGAAGGACGGGAGAGGTGGCGGGACCCGGGGTCGGCAGGACGAGCAGGCTGCTGGGGCCCTGCTCGAGGTCCGGGAGGTCGGCGAGCGCCTCGTGGGCGGCGAGGAAGGCGGTGGCCTGGTCCTCGAGCCTGGACAGCGAGCCCTCCCGGTAGCGCTCGCCGGCAAGCGGATCAGCCGGGTCGAGGAACCAGTCGGCAGGAACACCCCTGGAGCCGTAGCGGGCAGAGGCCTGCGCTGCGATGTCTGGTCGTTCCTGAGTGCGTTCTGCCTGCCCCATGGTCAGCCTTCCCGGTGTTGCCGTTCCAACATCAAGCATGGGTCGACCCTCGCGCCCCGCTGCTGGAACAAATCCGATGTCTAATTACACGGGTGTAAGTCGATTCACGTCAAGCGGCGGGGGTGATCTTATAGAGTCGGATCCGGAGAATCACGGGCGCCACGCCGATCCGACTACCTGATCTGGTGGGCGCGTCGGACGAACGGTCCAGCCCCTCCCGGCGCCGGCCGCCGCCGTCGCCCGACCCTTCCGAAAGAGGCTCTCATGCCACGTACACCCGCCGAAGTCCTGACCAGGATGCGGTCGGTCAGCACCTCGTCACCCCGGCTCGTCTGGCACGGTGCCGACGGCCGGATCGAGCTCTCGGGCCGTGTCTTCGACAACTGGGTGGCCAAGAGTGCCAACCTCCTGGTGGATGAGCTCGATGCCACCGCGTCCACGAGGATCTCCCTCGACCTCCCTCCCCACTGGAAGACGCTGGCACTGGCGTTCGCGTGCTGGCAGGTCGGGGCCGTCGTCGTCCTCGATGCCGGGGAGGCGCCCGGCGGCGGTCCGGCGACAGGCGGTGACACGGATGATGCCGACATCGTCCTGACCTCGCGTGAGCGGTCGCCGCTCGATCCGCCGAGGCTGCTGGCCTGCGTCGCGCTGGGATCGCTCGCCCTGCGCTGGGACGGGCCGCTCCCCCGCGGAGCGGTCGACTACGCCGCGGAGGTCCGCTCCCACGGGGACGTCTTCTTCGGGGATCCGCTGTCCCCGCAGGATGACGACGCCGTCGACCCCGTCCTGGTCGTCCATGGGGGGCGGGCGATCACGGCCCGGGAACTGCCGGCACCGCTCGGCATCCCCGCCGCGGACGGATCGGCGGGCCCTGCCACGGTGCTGCTCGAAGCCGGGACCGATCCGCTGCGCACCCTGGCCGTCGCCCTCACGGTATGGCAGGAGGAGGGGACTCTCGTGCTGGTGGAGGACGGCGTCCCCGTCACCGACCGCATGCTCGCCGGCGAGCGGGTCACTGACCGGCTGGGGCCTTCCTGACCGGACGGTGATCGCCCTGGCGGGTCGCCTCCGGGGTGGACCGGGCAGGTGCGGCGTGCGGGTGCAGGATCTCCTGGTCGTTACTGAACTCGGGTTCCTCGTCGAGTTCGACGTTGAAGACCCAGAAACGGTAGGCGACGAAGCGCACGAGCGTCGCGAGGACCGTGCCGGCGATGCCGACGACGAAGATGGTCCTGGTATCCGACACCGAGAAGCCGTACTTCGCGATCGCCACGCAGCCGGCGGCGATGCCCATACCGATGACGTTGATGAAGACGAACATGACGAGCTCACGCGCCGCATTCGGCTGGCGCCGCCGACGGAAGGTCCAGTAGCGGTTGGCCACCCACGCGAACATCGTCGCGACGCCGGCCGAGACGAAACGCGCCTTGACCTCGCTGCCGCTCATCGGCCCGTGGATCAGGTACCAGTACAGGCCGTTGTCGATGACGAAGGCCACACCTCCGACGGCGCCGAACTTCGCCACCTCGCGCCAGAAGAGGGACGCGAGGCCCCTGATCCTGTCCATGATTCCTGCCACTGCTTACCTCCGCGGTCTGGGGACGAACACCGTGCACCGCCGGAAGCGTGCTGCTCCTGCGCTCAACTGGATCAACCGACATGGGGGTCGGCTGGGCTGACCGCCCGGCTGACCCTTGCATGGCGTGTTTCGGACCATTTTACGGGCACGAACGCATCGCCGCGTCGGGAATCGGCTGGACACCGGCTGGGAGCTCGCCGGGAGTCGCTCCGCCCCCGCCCGCGCTGCCGCCTACCGTCGGGGCGCGCGCCGGACGCCCGATGACGGCCTCCGAAGACTGCGTGGGTACCCTGTGATGGTGACTTTTCCCGTGATCGGCGTGGTGGGCGGCGGCCAACTCGCGCGCATGATGTCAGGCCCCGCCACAGAACTCGGCCTCGAACTGCGTGTCCTCGCGGAAGGGCCGGACGTCTCCGCCGTCGCCGCCGTGGCGCGCGCGGAGATCGGCGACTACCGGAACCGTGACGCCCTCCGCTCCTTCGCCGCCGGGGTCGACGTCGTGACCTTCGACCATGAACACGTCCCGGGGGAGCTCCTCGAGGAGCTCGCGCGAGAGGGTGTCGTGATCCATCCGTCACCTGCCGCGCTCCTGCACGCGCAGGACAAGCTCGTGATGCGCCGGGCGGTCGAGGAGCTCGGGCTGCCGAATCCGCGCTGGCGTGCGGTGTCGGGAACTGCGGAGCTCGCGGCGTTCGCTGCCGAGTCCGGCTGGCCCGTGGTCCTCAAGACGCCGCGGGGCGGCTACGACGGCAAGGGCGTGCTGGTCCTCCGTGACGAGGAAGCCCTGACGGCGGCGGAGCCGTGGTTCACGGGCGGGGAACTGCTCGTCGAGCAGTTCGTCCCCTTCAGCCGCGAACTGTCCGTCCTCGTGGCCCGCCGACCCTCCGGCGAGGCCGTGACCTGGCCCGTCGTCGAGTCGATCCAGGTGGACAGCGTGTGCGACGAGGTGCTCGCACCGGCGCCGCACCTCCCCCGGGGCGTTGCAGACGCCGTCACCAGGGCGGCGCTCCAGCTCGCGGAGCAGCTGGGGGTCACCGGGGTGATGGCGGTCGAACTGTTCGAGACGCCTGGCACGGGCCCCGGCTTCCTGGTCAACGAGCTCGCCATGCGGCCGCACAACTCGGGCCACTGGACGATGGACGGCTCCCTGACCGGCCAGTTCGAGCAGCACCTCCGCGCCGTCCTCGACCTCCCCCTCGGATCGACCGACACGGTGGCGGAGCACACCGTCATGAAGAACGTCCTGGGCGGGAAGAACACGGACATCTACGCCGCCTACGCCTCGGCTCTCTCCTCAGGACCATCCGCTAAAGTGCACTTCTATGGCAAGGGCGTCCGTCCGGGCCGCAAGATCGGCCACGTGAACGCGCTGGCGAGCCCGGGGGAACCGCTCGCCTCCGTCCGCCAGAGGGCCACGACGGTCGCCGCGATCCTCCGCGACGGCACGGCGCCGCCCTCGACCCACCAGGATTGACCGAAGGGAACGCAGTGACGAACGCCCAGGTAGGACTCGTGATGGGCTCGGACTCGGACTGGCCGGTCATGGAAGCCGCAGCGGCAGCCCTCGCCGAGTTCGGCATCCCCTACGAGGCCGACGTCGTGTCCGCGCACCGCATGCCCACGGCCATGATCGAGTACGGGCGCACCGCCCACGAGCGCGGCCTGCGCGTCATCATCGCCGGCGCCGGCGGCGCGGCACACCTCCCCGGGATGCTTGCCTCCGTCACTCCCCTGCCCGTGATCGGCGTCCCCGTCCCGCTGCGGTACCTCGACGGTATGGACTCGCTGCTCTCGATCGTGCAGATGCCGGCCGGGGTCCCCGTGGCCACCGTGTCCATCGGCGGGGCCCGCAACGCCGGGCTCCTCGCCGTCCGGATGCTCGCGGCCGGGACCGACGCAGAGGCGCTGGCGCTCCGTGACCGGCTCGTCCGGTTCGCGGACGCCCTGCGCCTGACCGCGGTGGGGAAGGGCGCCGCGCTCAGGACCCGGATCGCCGGTTCGACGGTGGACGGCGCATGATTGCCGGCACGCGCGTGCAGGGTTCCCTCGGCACGGGGACGAGGGAGCTCACCGACCCGGTGCGGTACCCGCAATCCGCGCCACCGGCCGTCCGCACCAAGCGGGCGTTCGTCCTGCTCGCCATGACCCTCGTCCTGCCGGGCTCGGCACAGATCGTCGCCGGTGACCGGCGGCTCGGACGCCGCTCCCTGAGGACCACCTTCGCGGCCTGGGCTCTCCTCGTCCTCGGACTGGTGCTCGCGGTGACGGACCGGACCCTCGTGGTCGGGATCGTGACCCACCGCTGGTGGTCGCTCGTCCTCATCGTCGTCCTGCTCGGCATCGCCCTCGGCTGGGCGCTCCTGTTCGTCAACACACTGCGGCTGATCCGCTTGCCCCTGCTCGAGCGGAGGGTCCGTCCGCTGGTCGCCGGCACCCTGGCGCTCCTGATGCTGCTGACCAGCGGCTCACTCCTGTACGGCGCCTACGTCCTCAGCGTGGGACGGTCCACGGTCGGCTCCATCTTCCAGTCCGGGCCGGCCTTCGACCCCGTGGACGGCCGGTACAACTTCCTCCTCATGGGCGGGGACGCCGGGGAGGACCGGACGGGGCGCAGACCCGACAGCATCTCGGTGATCAGCGTCGACGCCGAGAGCGGATCGACCGTCACCTTCAGCATCCCGCGCAACTTCCAGAACGCCCAGTTCTCCGCCGACTCGCCCCTGTGGGACATTTACCCGGACGGGTACAACTGCGGCGACCCCTGCATCATCAACAGCCTCTACACCGAGGTGGCGCAGAACTACACGGACCTCTACCCCGACGCGGACGACCCCGGGGCCGAGGCGATGATGGACGCCGCGAGCGGCGTGCTGGGCATCGACGTCCAGGCATACCTCCTGGTCGACATGGGCGGCTTCGAGCAACTCGTCGACGCGATGGGAGGCATCCGGATCGACGCCGGTGGCTGGGTCCCGATCACCGCGGGCGAGATCCCCGGCACCGATCCGATCCGCCACTACCCGCCCGACGGCTGGATCGAGCCCGGTGTCCAGACCCTCGACGGCTACCACGCCCTCTGGTACGCGCGATCGCGGGAGTTCGTGACGGACTACGACCGCATCGCCCGCCAGCAGTGCGTCCAGCAGGCCATGATCGCGCAGCTCGACCCCGCGACCGTCCTGACGCGGTTCCAGTCGATCGCCGCCGCCGGCACGCAGATCGTCGAGACCGACATCCCCCAGGACCAGCTGGCGAGCTTCGTGGACCTGGGGCTCAAGGCCCAGGGCCAGGAGACGAGGCGTCTCACCATAGGCCCGCCCGACTTCGGCACGCCGGCGGAGAACTTCGTGACCTATCCCGACTTCGACGCGATCCACAGCCGGGTGCAGGACATGGTCGCGCAGGGCGCCGACCCCGCGGCCGCGGCGCCACTACCCCTGGAACGGGCCGGCGCCGTCTCCCGGGTACCCGCTCAGGTGCCCGTCCAGACCACCGACGACGGCATCACCGAGGAGTACCTGCAGGAACTCGCGACGATCGGCGACGACGCCACGCTGGGTGAGCTGCTCTCGGACAACGGGCAGTGTTCCCCCGCATGACGGCCGCTCGCCGCGGCATCCCCCGCCCGACCGGCTGACCACCCGGCGCAGCCCGCAGCCAGACAGCCGGCGCAGCCGCCGGGACGCCGCCAGAACCCACCAGCCGAAGGACCCCGACGATGCACCTCCTCGACAACACCCTGCGGCCCTACGCCTGGGGCTCGGAACGGGCCATCGCCGACCTGCTCGGCCGCGCGCCCTCGGGCGGCCCCGAGGCAGAACTGTGGATCGGGGCGCACCCCGACTCCCCCTCCGCCGTCGTCGGGGCGGACGGCTCGCGCCGCGGTCTCGACCACCTCATCGGCGAGGATCCCCGGGCGCTGCTGGGCGACGACGTGGCGGGGCGCTACGACGGCAGGCTGCCCTTCCTGCTGAAGGTGCTCGCCGCCGGTTCCGCCCTGTCGCTGCAGGTTCATCCGAGCCTGGAGCAGGCAGGAGCAGGGTTCGACGCCGAGGAAGCGGCGGGGATCCCCGCGGACGCCCCCCACCGCAACTACCGCGACCGCAACCACAAGCCGGAGATGATCTACGCGCTCTCGCCGTTCGAGGCGCTCTGCGGGTTCCGTCCCCTACCCGAGTCCGTCGGGATCTTCACCGTGCTCGCTGCCGCCGTCGAGCCGGGTTCACCGTCGCACGACCTCGTCGACTCCGTCTCGGCACTCCTCGCCGCGGGCGGCGAGGAGTCCCTGCGCTCGGCATTCACCACGCTCCTCGAAGCTCCCGCAGAGATCGTCAGGGACGTCGCAGACGCGTCGGCCCGCCGAGTGGCCGGCACCGTATCCCCTGCGGAACCGGCGGGTGCGGTGGACCGCGATCTCGGCACGATCGCCGAGCTCTCGGCGCAGTACCCGGGTGACCCGGGCGTGCTCGTCGCCCTGCTGCTGAACCGCGTCTCCCTGCATCCCGGCGAGGCGCTGTACCTCCCTGCAGGGAACATTCACGCCTACCTGAGCGGCTTGGGCATCGAGGTCATGGCGTCGTCGGACAACGTGCTGCGCGGCGGCCTGACCCCCAAGCACGTGGACACCCGGGAACTCCTCTCCACCGTGGTGTTCGAGCCGCTCGCGCCGCCGTCGCTCGTCGCCGAGTACACGCTGCTCGATCAGGAGCTGTACCGCCCGCCGTTCGACGAGTTCCAGCTCCAGCGGATCCTGTTGGCCGATCCGGCAGCGGGTCCGGTCGGGCGCTCGGCCGACGCCGCCGACGACGGCTCCGCCACCAGCCCCCTGCCCGCAGGCGAGAGCATCACCCCCTCGCACGTCCCGGTCGTGCAGAACGGGCCGGTGCTGATCCTGGCTGTCAGCGGGGCCGTTCTGCTCGACACCCCGAACGCGACACTCCTCGTACCCCGGGGCGGCAGCGCGTTCGTGGCCGCCGGCGAGGCACCCCTGATCGTCCGGCCGGCAGCGGACGGCCACGGTTCGACCGCCGGCCCGGTTCTCGCCTTCGCCGTCACGGTCGGAGGCGGCCGGACCCTGTAGGAGCCCGGCGTCACGACTGGAGGCGACAGGAGGCGCACCCGTCCTAGTTGGAGCCGCACCGGGGTCGACGGACCCGGGCCACGGCCCCGGCGTGGACGAGCGCCTACGCCCGGGCGCGCAGGGTGCTGATCGACGCGAGGATGCGTGCACCCTGGCGCCGGCCCACCTGCATGCCTCGCTTGGCGAGCGGCAGGGCGCGGCTGAAGACAGGGTAGAAGGGCGAGAGCGGCAGGTCCCAGGTGCCCGCCAGCTGGTTCTCGTGACCCGCCCAGCCCATCTTGAACCGGGATACGCCGTCGTTGAGCAGCCCGTTGAAATCGTAGCGCGTCACGCCGCGGGCCTTCATCTCCTGGATCGCGAACCACTTGAGCGCATAGTTGGCGCGGAGCCGCTCCCCCTCGTCCGTCATGCCGCCGTAGAGCTCGAAGCTCGTCGTGGAGCTCGCGGAGATCCAGAGGAACGCGACGACGTCCTCGCCCCGGAATGCGGCGTAGACCGGCGAGGCGTCGCCCAGGTTGTCGAAGATGTCCAGATAGTAGGAGTCCTCGTGGATGCCGAAGCCGGCGCGCTGCGCGGTCAGCCGGTAGACGTCGAGGCAGGCACCCAGCTCGCCGCGGCCCACCCGCCGGATGTCCAGGCCCTCGCGCCCGGACTTCCGGATGTACTGCCGGTGCTTCTTGGACATCCCGGCCAGCAGCTCGTCCTCGGTGTGCGACAGGTCGAGGATCAGGGTGCGCCCGATGAGGATGGTGTTGGCGCTGCTCCTCCACCCTGCTGCGGCCAGACCACGCACCACCTCGCTGTCCGCGTCCCAGTCCGGTTCCACCGAGAGCGCCACGGACCGGTGCGCGGCACGGACGTAACCCGCCACGGCCTCGAGCACCTCCACCCCGCGCTCCTCGGCCGTCGCCGGGCCGCGGGGGATGTACGCGAGGCTGCGCAGCGGCACGGGCAGCTTCTTGAGGACCAGTTGCGCCGCAGCGATCACCTCACCGCCCTCGGCGACGAGCACGCGGTCCGCGCTCCACCCGTGCGCCGCCTTGGTCCGGCCCCATCCCCACAGCTGCTGCGGGTGTCCCCCGAGGCGGTCGATGGTGGCGTCCCAGAGGTCGGGGTCGGAGCAGGGCGTGACGGAAAGGCTCATCCGATCAGCCTATAGCGGCGCAGCGGCGCAATCGGCCCGGCCCGGAAGCCGCGCCCTAGTCCCTGACGCGGGCGTACGTCTCCCACTTGTGGGCCTGGTGCTCACCGTCCACCACGCGGATGGTCCCGGACTTCGAGCGCATGACCATCGACTGCGTCAGCACCTTGTCCTTGCTGTAGCGCACGCCGCGCAGCAGATCGCCATCGGTGATCCCCGTGGCGGCGAAGTAGCAGTTGTCGCTCGTGACGAGGTCGTTGGTGGACAGCACACGGTCCAGGTCGTGGCCGGCGTCGAGCGCCTTCTGCTTCTCGTCGTCGCTGGTGGGCCAGAGCCTGCCCTGGATGACGCCGCCCAGGGACTTGATGGCGCAGGCCGCCACGATCCCCTCGGGCGTGCCGCCGATCCCCATCAGGGCGTCGACGTCGGTGCCCTCCCGGGCCGCAGCGATGGCGCCGGCCACGTCACCGTCCATGATGAACTTCGTCCGCGCCCCCGCAGCGCGGATCTCCTCGACGAGGGGCTTGTGCCGGTCGCGGTCCAGGATCATGACGTTGAGCTGGCTGACCTTCTTGTTGTTCGCCTTCGCGATGAGGTGCAGGTTCTGCTTGACCGGCAGGCGCAGATCCACCATGTCGGCCGCCTCCGGACCCGTCACGAGCTTCTCCATGTAGAACACCGCCGAGGGGTCGAACATGGAGCCCCGCTCGGCCACGGCGAGGACCGCGAGCGCGTTGTTGATGCCCAGCGCCGTCAGGCGCGTGCCGTCGATCGGGTCGACGGCGACGTCGCACTCCGGTCCGCTGCCGTCCCCGACGCGCTCACCGTTGAACAGCATCGGCGCCTCGTCCTTCTCGCCCTCGCCGATGACGACGATCCCGTTGAAGTGCACGGTCTGCAGGAGGGAGCGCATGGCGTCCACGGCGGCGCCGTCGGCCAGGTTCTTGTCCCCGAAGCCCACCCAGTGCCCACCGGCGATGGCGGCGGCCTCCGTGACGCGGACGAGTTCGAGGGCGAGGTTCCGGTCCGGCTCGTCGTCCCCGACCGCCAGGGCCGGTGACAGCGTCGAATACTGGGCATTGGTCGCGTTCTGGGACACGTCTATCCTCATCGTCGAAGGTGGCTCGGCAGCGCGCAGGCGTGCCTGTTCCGTGCTGCCATCATAGGCGGGCCCCGTGCCTCCCACCCTGTGATGAGGCATACGTGCGCCTCGGGACGTCGCGCCCGGTTAGGCGGGGCGCTCCGCATCAGCGAAAATGGACCGGTGAGCACTCAGGGCGGGGAACGGGACATCACCGGGGCCGGGAACGGTCCGGTCGAGGGACAGGACGGCGCCGGGGACCGTGCGCGGCGGGCGGCCGACGCGGCGCGCCTCGAGGCGGAGCTGAACGACGACGCACCGCCCATCACCCTCACCCCGAACCAGGCCAAGCGTGCCAGCTCGTCCGCGCGAGGGATGCTGATCGCTACGGGCGCGACCATCGCCGTCGTGCTCCCCGTCTACTTCCTCAACCCGACGTACACGGCCGAGACCTACCAGCGTGACATCGACGTCAGCACGATCGCCCGCCAGGCTGCCGGGGACGCCGGTTACCTGCCGGCCTCGCCGGATCTCCCCGAGGGCTGGTCCTCCAACTACGCGCGGTGGGTCACCGGCAGGAGTGACGGCGTCGACTTCTGGGAGGTCGGCTTCCTGACGTCCGACACGGGGTTCATCCAGCTCACCCAGACGGACGATGCCAACCCGACCTGGACCGCCCAGCGGATCGGCGACGCCCAGGTCTCGGGCACCCGGACCATCGGTGGACTCGACTGGGAGCTGCTCGACGCCCCCAACGGTGACAGCGTGCTGACCTCGGAGATCGACGGGTCCACCGTCATCCTCAACGGCGAGGCGTCGCTCACCGAGTTCGACACCATGGGCGAGGCCGTGATCGACGACGTGCGGCGGAACGCCGTCGAGGAGGCCGAACGGCTGTCATCTTCGGACACGGACGGGTCCTGAGGGCAGCGCCTCCGCGGGCGGACAGTACAGTGGGCGCGTGACCCAGCAACTGACCCCCGCCGCCGCCTGGTCCCGCCTCCAGGCGGGCAACGACCGCTTCGTCGCCTCGGACGTCTCGCACCCCAATCAGGACGCGTCGCGCCGCACGGCCCTGGTGAACACGCAGAACCCGTTCGCCGTGATCTTCGGCTGCTCCGACTCGCGCCTCGCCGCCGAGATCATCTTCGATCTCGGTCTCGGCGATGTCTTCGTGGTGCGGACGGCGGGCCAGGTGATCGACGACGCCGTCCTCGGCTCGCTCGAGTACAGCGTGAGTGTGCTCGGCGTGCCGCTGATCGTGGTCCTGGGTCATGACAGCTGCGGCGCGGTGACGGCCACCATGCAGGCCGTCGACACGGGAGAGATGCCCACCGGATTCCTGCGGGACCTCGTGGAGCGGATCACGCCCTCGGTGCTCACCGCGCGGCGCGGCGGGGTGACGGACCTCAACGAGACGGTCATCGAGCACACGAAGCAGACCACGCAGCGTCTCGTGGACAGTTCCCGGGTGATCGCCGATGCGGTGGGGCGGGGAGAGGTGGCCGTCATCGGCGTCTCCTACCGCCTCGACGAGGGCAAGGCCGTGCTCGTGTCGGGATTTGGCGCACCGTAACGCGAACGGCGAGAATTGCGGCATGACTCCAACGCCTGCAGCCAGTCCTGATCCCAGCTCCCCGACCGGCGCGACGCCGGGTACGGAGGACGCCGTGGAGTACCGCATCGAGCACGACACCATGGGTGAGGTGCGCGTCCCGGTCAATGCCCTCTACCGGGCCCAGACGCAGCGCGCCGTCGAGAACTTCCCCATCTCCGGCACCACCCTGGAGCGGGCGCACATCGAGGCGCTGGCCCGCATCAAGAAGGCCGCCGCCACGGCCAACGCCGAGCTCGATGTGCTCGACGAGGAGCGCGCCAGGGCCATCGAGGCTGCCGCCGAGGACGTGGCCTCGGGCCGGTACGACGGCGACTTCCCGGTGGACATCTACCAGACCGGCTCCGGCACGTCCTCGAACATGAACGCCAACGAGGTCATCGCGACACTCGCGACCCGCGCGCTCGAGGCCGCAGGCAGCACGACGACGGTCCACCCCAACGACCACGTCAACGCGTCGCAGTCCTCCAACGACGTCTTCCCCACCTCGGTCCACGTGGCCGCCACCTCCGCCCTCGTCAAGGACCTGGTCCCGGCGCTCACGCACCTCGCCGAGGCGCTCGAGCGGAAGGCCGCCGAGTTCAGCACCGTCGTGAAGTCCGGCCGTACCCACCTCATGGACGCCACCCCGGTGACGCTCGGCCAGGAGTTCGGCGGCTACGCCGCCCAGGTCCGCTACGGGATCGAGCGCATCCACGCCTCCCTCGCGCGCGTGGCCGAGGTACCGCTCGGCGGGACGGCCGTCGGCACCGGCATCAACACTCCCGCCGGATTCTCGGCCCGCGTGATCGACCTGCTCGCCGAGGACACCGGACTCCCCCTGACCGAGGCCCGCGACCACTTCGAGGCCCAGGCGAACCGCGACTCCCTCGTCGAGATCTCGGGCATGCTGCGGACCATCGCGGTCTCACTGACCAAGATCCACAACGACCTCCGCTGGCTCGGCTCGGGTCCGAACACGGGCCTCGGTGAGATCGCCCTCCCCGACCTGCAGCCCGGTTCCTCGATCATGCCGGGCAAGGTCAATCCCGTCATCGCCGAAGCGGTCATCATGGTCTGCGCCCAGGTGGTCGGCAACGACGCCACCGTCGCGTGGTCGGGGACCAACGGCGCCTTCGAGCTCAACGTCGGCATCCCCGTGATCGCTCGCAACGTCCTCGAGTCGATCCGCCTGCTCAGCAACTCCACGCGGGTCTCCGCCGACCGCATGATCGACGGCATCACCGCGAACGTCGAACGGGCCCGGTTCCTCGCCGAGGCCTCACCGTCGATCGTGACGCCGCTGAACAAGTACATCGGCTACGAGAACGCGGCGAAGATCGCCAAGAAGGCCGTGGCCGAGGGGCTGACCGTCCGCGAGGCCGTCATCGCCCTCGGCTTCGTCGAGCGGGGCGAGCTCACGGAGGCACAGCTCGACTCCGCGCTCGACGTGCTCTCGATGACCCGCCCGCCCCAGGGCTGATTCCGGGCCTTCCTTGGAAGGGGTGCACCGCGACTGCGGTGCACCCCTTCTCCGTTCCGGAACGATTTGCACCTAGAACCACATAGTGCAAATATGTACTTCATGCCTGACAGTGCAACAACATTGGAACCGGGACTGCGTGAACGCAAGCGCCTCCAGACCCGGTCCGCCCTGGTCACGGAGGCCAGGGCACTGACGCTCGAGGGTGGCCTCACCGGGTTCACCGTCGACCAGCTGTGCGAACGGGTGGGCATCTCGCGCCGCACGTTCTTCAACTACTTCCCCTCCAAGGAGGACGCCGTCCTCGGTCACTCCGAGGACGGCCGGCCGGAGGAGGAACTCCTCGGTTCCTTCCTGGCGTCGGGCAGTGCCGAGCCGCCCGTGCCGTTGCTGGAGGCCCTCGTGCTCCTCTTCTCGGACTTCGGCGACAGGATGGCCATCTCCCGGGAGGAGTACCGCACCATGTCCGCCGTCCTGCAGCGCGAGCCGCAGCTCCTCGCCAAGATGTTCGCCCGGGCGGAGGCGAAGTCCCAGCTCCTGACCGACGTCATCGTCGAGCGGGAGCGCCTGCCCGCGGACCATCCGATGCCCCGCGTGGCCACCTTCGTGCTCGGCGGGCTCGCCCGCCGGTCCCTCGACGAGTTCTTCGCCGAGGGCAACACCCACACCTACGCGGAGGTGTTCCGTCGGAACATCGACGCGTTGCGCCATCTCTTCCCCCTCCCACCGATCGAGAACCAGGACCCCGCATGAGTACGACGACGGCGCCGGACGGCCCCCTCCTCCTGACGCAGAAGCGCATCTGGATCATCTTCTCGGCGCTCATCGCCGGAATGCTGCTCTCCAGCCTCGACCAGACCATCGTCTCCACCGCCATGCCGACCATCGTCGGCCAGCTCGGCGGCGTGGAGCACCAGGTCTGGATCACCACGGCGTACCTCCTCGCCACCACGATCGTGATGCCCATCTACGGCAAGTTCGGCGACATCCTCGGTCGCCGGAACCTCTTCCTGTTCGCCATCGCGCTGTTCACGGTCGCCTCGATCGCGTGCGCCTTCGCCACCGATTTCTGGGCCTTCGTCATTTTCCGCGCCATCCAGGGCCTCGGCGGCGGCGGGCTGATGATCCTCTCGCAGGCGATCATCGCGGACATCGTCCCGGCCAACGAGCGGGGCAAGTACATGGGCCCCCTCGGCGGCATCTTCGGCCTCAGCGCCATCGCCGGCCCCCTGCTCGGTGGGTACTTCGTGGACCACCTCACCTGGAACTGGGCCTTCTACATCAACATCCCCGTGGGGATCGCGGCCTTCGCGATCGCCTGGTTCACGCTGCGCCTGCCGTCGAAGAAGGCCACCAAGCGCATCGACATCGCCGGCGTCGTCCTGCTGTCCCTCGCCACCACGTGCCTCATCTTCTTCACCGACTTCGGCGGCGACGCCGCCGAGGGCTGGACGTCGCCGCTCACCTGGACCTTCGGCGCCGGTCTGGTCCTCGCCGTCGTGGCCTTCGTCATGGTGGAGCGCCGCGCCGAGGACCCGATCATCCCGCTGGAACTCTTCCGGAACCGCACCTTCGTGACCAGCACGGGCATCGGCCTGACGCTCGGTCTCGGGATGTTCGCCGCCCTCGCGTTCATGCCCACCTTCCTGCAGATGGCGTCCGGCACCTCGGCCGCCGTCTCGGGGCTGCTCCTCGTGCCGATGATCGTGGGCCTCATGGGCACCTCCATCTACTCGGGCCTCGCCATCTCACGCTCCGGCCGGTACCGGAAGTACCCCATCATCGGCGTCTCCCTGACGCTCGCCACGCTGCTCTGGATGTCCACGCTGACGGCGAGCACGCCGATCTGGATCATCTGCACCATGCTGTTCTTCTTCGGTGCCGGACTCGGCCTCATCATGCAGGTGATCGTCCTCGTCGTGCAGAACTCGGTGGCACCCACCATGGTCGGCGTCGCGACCAGCACGAACAACTACTTCCGCGAGGTCGGCGCGTCGCTCGGCGTCGCCGTCTTCGGCGCGATCTTCACCAGCAGGTTGTCCGAGCGCCTGAACGGGACGTTCTCCGCTTTCGGTGCGAGCCCGGAGGCGGCCGGCCAGGCGACGTCGACGCTCGATCCCGCGGCCCTGAACGCCCTGCCCGACCAGGTGCGGAACGCGGTGGTCAGCGACTACGCGGAGTCCCTGGCGCCGGTGTTCCTCTACCTCGTACCGTTCCTCGTGATCGCCCTGGTCCTGGCGCTGCTGCTGCGGGAGATCCCGCTGTCCGCGACCTCGGGCATGGTGGCCCGCGGCGAGGCCATCGGCGGCGAGGAGGCCGTCCGGCTCGAGCGTGAGCGCCTGACGGGGGTGGCGGCGTCGAACTCCACCGCACCGCACGGGCAGGACGCACCGGATGCTCCTGCCCCGCTCGCGGACCCCGCAGACCCGCCCCGCCGCTCGAACCCCTGAGACGCGAGAGGCGGCGCCGCCCGGCGCCGCCTCGTCAGGACACGAATCGGGTTCGGCCATCGAAGTCCCCGGCGCCCAGCACGAGGGCCCGGTGCCTCGGATTGAGGTCCGGTAGGTCATCGAGGTGGAACCAGCGCACGTCGAGTGACTCATCGTCGTTGACGCGAGCCTCCCCGCCGATCGCTCGGCACCGGAAGTCGAGGTTCAGGAAGGTGCAGACGTCCCCGTTCGGGAACGTGATGGGCCCGACGACGCCGGTGTCCAGCAGGTGCTCCACCTCGACGAGGACACCCGTCTCCTCCTCGACCTCGCGGCGCAGGGCGACGGCGGGCTCCTCCCCCGGGTCCACCATGCCGGTGATGATCGTCCATGCCCGGTTGTCGGCGCGCTGGCCGAGGAGGACCCGGCCGTCGCCGTCGAACACCACGCCTCCCACGCCGGGGAGCCAGAGCGGATCGTGACCGATCTTGCTGCGGAGGGCGAGGACGAAGTCTGGAGTGGGCACGGCTGTCAGGGTAGTACAGCCAGCGTGAGCGCCGCACCCGCGACGAGGAACGGACCGAAGGCCACCGAGGAGCGCAGCGTGGCCCTCCGGGTGACCACGAGGACAAGGCTCCACGCCCCCCCGAGCAGGAGTGCGAGGAACGGGCCCCACCACACCGCGGCCCAGCCGGCATAGCCCAGGTAGAGGCCCACCAGCCCGGCGAGCTTGACGTCGCCGAACCCCAGTCCCTGCCGGTACAGCAGGTGCAGCGCTCCGAACGCCAGCCAGAGCACGGCCGCCCCGCCGAGCATGCCGAGCACCCTGTGCCACTCACCCGCGCTCGCACCGGCCGCTGAGAGCAGGAGGGCCGCCGCGGGGTAGGACGGCAGGACGATGCCGTTCGGGAGCCGGTGCGTGCGCCCGTCGATCACGCTCAGCCGCACGCCGACGACCACGAAGGCGGTGAGCGCCACCGCCAGCAGCCCGAAGGCGACGGGCGCGTCCCGCAGATACGCGTCGAGTGCGGTGATCACGCCGCCACGCTACGGGACCGCCCGACGTCGTCGCGCCCGGCACGCGCCCCTGTGGACAGGACGCCCGTCCCGCCCATCACCTAGATCTCCGCGCCCTCGAGGAGTTCGGTCACGAGGGCCGCGATCGGCGAGCGCTCGGACCGCGTCAGGGTGACGTGACCGAACAGCGGGTGCCCCTTGAGCGTCTCCACGACGGCGGCGATGCCGTCGTGCCGGCCGACGCGCAGGTTGTCCCGCTGCGCGACATCGTGCGTCAGGACGATCTTCGAGTTCTGCCCGATGCGGCTCATGACGGTCAGCAGCACGTTCTTCTCGAGCGACTGCGCCTCGTCGACGATCACGAAGGAGTCGTGCAGGCTGCGTCCGCGGATGTGCGTGAGGGGCAGCACCTCCAGCATCCCGCGGTCCATGACCTCCTCGACGACCTCCTGGGACACGAGGGCCCCGAGCGTGTCGAAGACCGCCTGGGCCCAGGGGTTCATCTTCTCGTTCTCACTGCCGGGCAGGTGACCGAGTTCCTGGCCGCCGACGGCGTAGAGCGGCCGGAAGACCACCACCTTGCGGTGTTCACGGCGCTCCAGGACGGCTTCCAGGCCTGCACACAGGGCCAGGGCGGACTTGCCGGTTCCGGCGCGGCCACCGAGGGAGACGATCCCCACCTCCGGATCCAGGAGCAGGTCGATCGCCAGGCGCTGTTCCGCGGACCGTCCGTGCAGCCCGAAGACGTCGCGGTCGCCGCGGACGAGCCGTATCTGCTTGTCCGCACCCACGCGCCCCAGGGCGGAGCCGCGCGGCGAGAGCATGATGACACCCGTGTTGACCGGCTGCTCGGCGCCGGCCGGCACGAAGACGGCCTCGTGGTCGTACAGGGCGTTGACCTCCTCGACCGTCGCGTCGAGCTCGGCGACACCCGTCCAGCCCGAGTCCCTGACGAACTCGTTGCGGTACTCGTCGGCCTGCAGACCCATCGCGGACGCCTTGACCCGCATCGGCAGATCCTTGGAGACGACGGTGACGGCCCGCCCCTCCACGGACAGGTTCTTCGCCACGGCGAGGATCCGGGCATCGTTGTCTCCGCTGCGGAACCCCACGGGCAGGACCTCCGCCGAGACGTGGTTCAGCTCGACGCGCAGCGTGCCTCCCTCGTCGCCGAGGGGCACGTCCCGGTCGAGACCGTCATTCGCGACGCGCAGGTCGTCGAGCAGGCGGAGCGCCTTCCGGGCAAAGTACCCCAGCTCCGGGTCGTGCCGCTTGCCCTCGAGCTCGCTGATGACGATGACGGGCAGGATCACCTCGTGCTCGGCGAACCGCAGGACCGCGCGGGGATCCGAGAGCAGGACGGAGGTGTCGATGACGTAGCTCCGGCGTGATGAGGAACCTGGGTCGGTGTCATGCGCCACGGGTGCGGCGGTACCGGTGGTGGGGTCCTGCTGGGAGGTGATCGGTGTGGCCACGTGGACTCCGCTCCGGGGTGGGCACACCCCGAATTCGTAGGGTTGGGGTGGTGCGTTCCGGCCGGGAGGCCGGGCGCGGCCTCCCCGACTCGTACGAGATGCCTGCCAGCATCGTCGGCGTCATCAGCGGCCTTCCGTCGACGGTTCTGGACTGCCGTCGATGGCTCGACCCTACGCCGTCGAGCCGCGTGACACAGGTCTCGTTCCGCGTGTCGGATGTTAAGGCTCGGTGAACTCTCAGGACCCGAAGCGGCGCTGTCTGCGACCGAAGTCCCGCAGGGCCCGGAGGAAGTCGACGCGCCGGAAATCCGGCCACAGCGCCTCGCAGAAGTAGAACTCGCTGTAGGCGCTCTGCCACATCAGGAATCCGGACAGGCGCTGCTCGCCCGACGTCCGGATCACGAGGTCCGGATCCTGCTGCCCGCGCGTGTAGAGGAAGGAGGAGATGTGCTGGTCGGTCAGTTCCTCGGCCAGGGTCTCGAGCGAGGCCCCCTTGCCCGCCGCGTCGCGCATGAGTTCCTTGACGGCATCGACGATCTCCCGCCGCCCCCCGTAGCCGACAGCGACATTGACGTGCAGCCCGTCGATAGTGGCGGTGGAGGCAGCCAGGCTCACGAGCTTCGCCCCGAGGTCCTCGGGCAGGAGGTCGAGCGCCCCCACGGGCTGCACGCGGACACGGTTGCTCTCACCGAGGCGGTCCAGCGTGTTGGCGATGATGTCGAGGAGCTGGTCGATCTCCTCCTGGGGCCGGCCCATGTTGTCCGTGGAGAGCATGTAGAGCGTCACCACGTCGACTCCGAGTTCCTCGCACCAGCCGAGGAACTCGTGGATCTTGTCCGCCCCGGCCTGGTGCCCGTGACTGGTCGGGGCACCTGCGAGCTTGGCCCAGCGCCGGTTGCCGTCCACCATGACCCCGATGTGGTGCGGGATCCGCTCAGGAGCGAGGTTCCGCTGGAGCCTGCGCTCGTAGAAGCTGTAGCCGACCTCGGGGAAGTTCCACGTCACGCCCGGCTCCCCTCCCCTGGTCCTGCTCCGGTCCGGCCGGAGACTCCACATCCCACAGGACGAACCCGCCCCGCGCACCTGTCCCTACCGTACCGGCAGTTGCCTGACAAAGGGCTGCATTCCTGCCGAGCGTGGGAGCCGCGGGCAGGGTTACCGACGGGTAACATCAAGCGCGGTGAGCTAGAATCCGGGGATGACCCCGCGCCCTCCGGTCCCTGCCCCAGGCCCTTCGGAACCCGTCGACGCGCAGCCCTCGACCCTCCAGGACACCGTCGCCTCGGTGACCGGTCCGCTCGCCGATGCCATGGCGACCAAGCCGCTGTGGCGGGGCTGGATCCACGCCGCCGCCACTCCGCTGGCGATCGCCGCAGGGATCGTGCTGATCGCCCTCGCCCCGACGCCCGGGCTGAAGGTGGCTTCCGGCATCTACGCCCTCACGGGCGTGCTGCTCTTCGGAGTGAGCGCTGTCTACCACCGCGGCAACTGGAGCCCCGGGGTGAGGGTGGTCCTCAAGCGACTGGACCACACGAACATCATGCTGGTCATCGCCGGGTCCTACACGCCGCTCGCCTGGGCGCTGCTGGAGCGCGGCAAGGCCGAAATGCTGCTGTGGATCATCTGGAGCGGGGCGATCGCCGGGGTCCTCTTCAGGAACCTGTGGGTGGACGCGCCCCGCTGGCTGTACGTGCCGATCTACGTTGCACTGGGGCTCGGATCGGTCTTCTACATGCCGGACTTCTTCGCCGCCGACCTCGCGGCCGGGATCCTGATCTGCGTCGGCGGTGCCCTCTACATCGCGGGAGCGGTGTTCTACGGCATCAAGCGACCCAATTTCTCGCTGCGGGTCTTCGGATTTCACGAGCTCTTCCACGCCTTCACCGTCGCAGCCTTCGCGGCGCACTTCATCGCGATCGTGCGCGCCGTCCTGGAACCGGTCGGGAGCTGACCGCCACTACCCCTGGCGGTCGGGGCCGTGCTTCCCGCCGGGCATCGGCCGGTCCGGCCCGTCCCGGCGCTCCGTGGGTCCGCTTGCAGGTCCCGCAACTCCACCGGCAGCCCCGGCGTCAGGTCCATCGGCAGCCCCGGCTTCAGGTCCGCCGGTGGCGGACGACGCACCCGGCTCCGCAGGGTGATCACCGGTGCGTCCGGCGCGCTCCGCGCGCGCCTGCTCCACCTCTGCGGCATAGCGCACGCGGCGGATGCGCTTGACCATGTCCCGGATCAGGAAGATCACCAGCACGACGATGAAGAGGGTCGCGAGGAAGCCGAGGGTACCCGGGGTCACCGACGCGGGGTCGAGCCCCGGCCGCAGGGTCGGGTCGCCCGAGGGCGTGGTCGTCGCAGCCAGGCCGAGATCAAGGAACACAGGTACCACTTTCGGGGATCGCAGCGGGCCGGGGTGATCCGCCGCCTGCAATTCTACGCTCGATAGAAATTGTGCGGGCCTAGGATCCGGCGGTGATGCCGGTGAAGAAGTCGTCCTCGGGCAGCTGGGTCTCCACCCTCGAGGTGATCAGCGAGTAATCCTCCCAGGGCCATACCTTCTGCTGCATCTCGACCGACACGGCGAAGAAGAATCCCTCAGGATCCACCTGCGTGCGGTGGGCCAGCAGGGCCCGCTCCCGGTGACCGAAGTAGTCGCCGCAGTCGATCTGCGTGGTGGTGGGGTGGACGGGGACGGGGGGCTGGTGGCCCTCGGCGTCGGCCTCGAGCCACTGCGCCAGGCGTTCCGCGTAGGGCGACTGCAGCCCGGCCTCCTCCAGCGCGAAGTGCAGCGCACGGAAGCGCTCGGGATTGAAGGCGCGGTCGTAGTACAGCTTGGACGTGCTCCAGGCCTCACCGGTCCCCGGGTAGCGGACGGGATCCGCCGCGGCCTCGAACGCCTCCACGGCGACACGGTGCGCCATGATGTGGTCGGGATGCGGGTAGCCGCCGTTCTCGTCGTAGCTGATGATCACGTGCGGGCGGAACTCGCGGACCAGCTTCACCAGAGGTGCCGCGGCACGCTCGAGGGGCTGGAGGGCGAAGCACCCGAACGGCAGGTCCGGCAGCGGATCCCCCTCGGGGAGACCTGAGTCCGTGAATCCCAGCCAGCGCTGCTGGATGCCGAGCTCCGCGACGGCGTTCGCCATCTCGACCCGCCGCAGCCCGGGCAGGTCCCGCTTGCCGCGTGGATCGTCGTTCATGGCGGCGTTCAGGATGTCCCCCCGCTCACCACCCGTGCAGGTGGCGACCATGACCTCCGCACCTGCTGCGACATAGCCGGCCATGGTGGCCGCACCCTTGCTCGATTCGTCGTCGGGGTGGGCGTGGACCGCGAGGAGGCGGAAGCCCTCGCGGGACACACGGGATTGATCGTGGCTTGGCAACACGTGCTCCTGGCTCTGCGGTGGGACGGCGGCCGGATCGGGACGCCATCGGTGGGCGGTAAAATGGGAGTGTGAGCTCCTCCTATGCGCCACCACCAAGAGTAGCCAATCGCTACGGCACCCCAAAGCCGAGGAAACCCCTCGGCCGCGTGCGGACGCTGGTCGTTGCCGTACTCCTCGCCGCCGTGGCCGCCGTCGCCGCCGTCGCCCTCACGACAGGTAGCCCGGAGGTGTCCTCGAAGGACGTGGGCTTCGCCCTGATCGGCGACGGACGGGCCAGCGTGGACTTCGAGGTCACCAAGGACCGCGCGGCCACGGCCCAGTGCGCGGTGCAGGTCCTCAGTGAGAATTATGCGGTGGTCGGCTGGACGGTCGTGACCATCGGGCCGAACAGCGCGGACGACGGCGCCAACGGCGGCGGCACCACGGCGCACCGGACGGATGTGCGGACGGATTCGCCGGGCGTCTCCGGTGGCGTCAACGCCTGCTGGATCGTCGAGGACTGAGCCGGAGACCGGCACTTCTTGGGTTCTGGCCCGCCCCGCTCTAGAATGGACGGATACGTATCGCCCCGCTTCACCGGCGTACCGGGCAACCGGTCCCACGAGGCGGGGTGTTTGCTTGCCGGGTGGTGACCCCGTGTCACCGCCGGCGGAGCGACCATGAGCCACGCCGCACCAGGCGGAGGCCGTACCTAAGGAGTTATCCGTGTCCACGAACAGCGCCGCCGCCGCCTGGCTCACGCAGGAGTCCTACGACCGGCTCAAGGCCGAACTCGAACACCTGTCCGGTCCCGGGCGCACCGAGATCGTGGCCCGCATCGAGCAGGCCCGGTCCGAGGGCGACCTCAAGGAGAACGGCGGATACCACGCCGCCAAGGAGGAGCAGGGCAAGTCCGAGGCCCGGATCCGCCAGCTCACGCAACTCCTCAACGATGCGCACGTCGGCGAAGCGCCCGCGGACGACGGCATCGTGGAGCCCGGCATGATGGTCTCCGCCAAGATCGCGGGCGACGTCGAGAACTTCCTGCTCGGAAGCCGCGAGGTCGCAGGTGACACCGATATCGACGTGTACAGCGAAAAATCGCCGCTGGGTGCCGCGATCCAGGGCACGAAGGCCGGCGACACCGTCACCTACGCCGCGCCGAACGGCAAGCAGATCACGGTCGAGATCATCTCCGCGACCCCGTACGTCGGCTGATCTCCGCGCACTACCGGTCCGAGGCGAAGCGGTCCGTCCCCACCGGGGCGGGCCGCTTCCGTTTGAGCAGGAAGGCCGCGATCACCCCGCCGGCGGCCCCGGACAGGTGCGCCTGCCACGAGATGTTCGAGCCGACGGTCGGCAGGACGCCCCACAGGATGGACCCGTAGGCGATGAAGAGGACGACGGCGAGCAGGAGCTGCCTCCAGTCCCGGTTGTAGAAACCGCGCGTGATCAGGTAGGTGAACAGGCCGAAGACGACGCCGGACGCGCCGATGGTCAGTCCCCCGCCGAACACCCACGTGCCGAGGCCCGAGACGAGCCAGCTGATCCCGACCGCGACCACGAAACGCCGCGCGCCCTCGAGGAAGGCGAGGAAGCCCAGCACCACGAGCGGGAAGGAATTGCTCGCGAGGTGCTCCACGCCGCCGTGCAGCAGCGGGCCGAAGACGACGCCGTCGAGCCCGTCCACCCGGCGTGGTCCGATCCCCAGCATCTGCACGAGACGGTTGCCGAGCACCAGGTTCAGGAGGAACACGGCCCACATGACACCGACGAGTCCGAGGACGGTGATCAGGCCCGTGCGGGCGCGACGCGCGAGGAGTGTCATGGTGCCGTCGCTCAGCCCTGGATGACCACCGGCTGGAAGCCTTCGGCGCGCAGGTTGCTGAGGACCTGCTCGCAGTGCTCGTCGCCCTTGGTCTCCATGTTGATGGTGATGGCGACGTCGCCCATGCTGATCGATCCGCCCACGCGCGTGTGGTCCACACCGGTCACGTTCGCATCCGACTCGGCGATGATGCGCGAGATGGTGGCCAGGGATCCCGGCCGGTCGTCGAGCAGCATGCGCACCACCAGGAAGCGCCCCGCCGCCGCGAGGCCGCGCTGGATGACCTTGAGCATCAGCATCGGGTCGATGTTGCCGCCCGAGAGCACGACGACGGTGTTCCCCGGATCGGCGCCGTCCTCGGTCAGCTTGCCGTCGAGCAGCGCCGCGACGCCGACGGCACCGGCCGGCTCGACGACCATCTTGGAGCGTTCCAGCAGGAAGATCAGGGCGCGGGCCAGGGAATCCTCGCTGACGGTCACGACGTCGTCCACGAGTTCGCGGATGATCGAGAACGGCAGCTGGCCCGGGCGGCCGACGGCGATGCCGTCGGCGATCGTGGAGACCTTGGTGAGCGGGACGAGCGCGTCTGCGGCGAGGGACGGCGGGTACGCTGCCGCGTTCTCCGCCTGGACGCCGATGATGCGGATCTCGCGGCCCAGTTCCTTCGCCCGCGCCTTCACGGCCACGGCGACGCCCGCCAGCAGTCCGCCGCCGCCGACACCCATCAGGATCGTGTCGACGTCGGGCACCTGCTCGAGGATCTCGAGTCCGATGGTGCCCTGACCCGCCACGACGTCGACGTTGTCGAACGGGTGCACGAAGACGGCGCCGGTGCTGTCCGCGTACCGCTTCGCCTCGGCGAGCGCCTCGTCCACCGTGTGACCGTGCAGGATCACCTCGGCGCCGTGCCCGCGGGTCGCCGCCAGCTTCGGCAACGCGACGCCGAGCGGCATGTAGATCCGTGCGGCGATCCCGAGGCGGGCGGCGGCGACGGCCACGCCCTGGGCGTGGTTACCGGCCGAGGCGGCGACCACGCCGCGGGCGCGCTCGGCCTCGGTCAGCTTCGCCATCCGGTTGTAGGCGCCCCGGACCTTGAAGGATCCTGCACGCTGGAGGTTCTCGCACTTGAAGGACACCGTGGACCCGGTCAGCCGTCCGAGCGCGCGTGACTGCTCGATGGGCGTGCGGGCGATGACGCCGTCGAGCGTGCGGTGGGCGGCCTCGACGTCCGCGAGCGTGACGGAGAGGGTCGGGACGGCGGGGTCGGGGTGGGTGCGGGCGACGTCGGTGGTGTCGGTGGGGTCGGGCGAAGCGGGGGTGCTCGTGCGGAGGGCGACGGTCTGGTCGGTCACGGTGCGGTCTCTTCCTGGAGGACGGGCGCCACGGAGGCGCGGGGATCCGGGGTGCTGGCCGGCGATGCGGGGCTCTCGTGCCCCGCCGTCGCCGGCTCGCTAATCCCGGACCCACCGGCGTACGGCCCGCCCTCCACCGCCACGACCGGATCGTACTCCCAGGCCCGGTGCGCGATGTAGCGGACGGACGTGTTGAGCACCGCGAGGACCGGCACGGAGAACAGCGCACCGGGGATCCCGGCGAGCAGCGTCCCTCCGGCCACCGCGAGGACGACGGCGAGCGGGTGGAGCGCGACGGCGGGTCCCATGATGAGCGGCTGGAGGATGTGGCCCTCCACCTGCTGCACGAGCAGCACGATGGCCAGCATGATCAGCGCGTTCACCCAGCCGTTCGCCACCAGCGCGAGCAGGACGGCGACGGATCCCGTGGCGAGCGCGCCGACGATCGGGATGAAGGATCCGAGGAAGACCAGCACCCCGAGCGGCAGGGCGAGGGGGACGCCGATGATGGCCGCTCCTACCCCGATCCCGACGGCGTCCACGGCAGCGACGAGCATCTGCACGCGGACGTAGCTCGCCATCGACGTCCAGCCGCGGCGGCCCGCGCCATCCACGGCAGCGCGGGCCCTCGAGGGCGCGAGCCCGACGACGAACCGCCAGATACGACCGCCGTCGAGCAGGAAGAAGATCAGGGCGAACACCGTGAGCAGGGTCCCTGCCGCGACGTGCCCCGCCGTCGTGCCGAAGGACAGGGCGCCGCTGAGGATCGAGGCACTGTTGTTCTGCACCGCACCGCCGAGGTCCTGGAGGTACTGGTCGATCTGCGACGTGGTGAGCTGGAGGGGACCCTGGGCCAGCCGGTCGAGCGTCTGCTGGAGGCCTTCCCGCGCCTGGCTCCACAGGCTGGTGAACCCGACGGCGAGCTGCTGGCCGACGAGCAGCAGCGCACCGGTGATCACACCGAAGAAGGCGATCAGGGTCGCGGCGACGGCCAGTCCGTTCGGGAGCCGACGCCGCAGGACGTTCTTCAGCGGCATCAGGAGCGCCGCGACCAGACCCGCGATCATGAGGGGTATGACGAGGAGGGAGACCTGGCTCAGCAGGAAGATGAGCACGCCTGCCACGAGGATCACGAGCCCGAGGCGCCATGACCAGGAGGCGGCGACGCGGAGGGCGAAGGGGACGTCGCTCCGGTCCTCGGCACGCCGCGGGCGCAGCCCGATGGGAGGCTGTGGCAGAGGGTCGGGCAGTGCCGCAGCGCCGCGGCTCACAGCACGCTGGAGGACGCGCTGTGGTTTCGCTCCGGGGAGGCGCTGCATGGGGCCAATCCTTCCATAGAAGGCTGGCCCCTCCCCTATTCGAGACCTGGCAGTATCCCCCATGAAGCGGCGAAGGAGGCGCCCGGCTGCAGCCACCGGAGACCCTCGCCCGAGTTGAGGGCATCGGCCGGTGCCGTCATCGGCTCGATCGCCACGGCCGTGTCCACGCCGGGGTAGCTGGTGCTGATGTACACGTGGGCGTAGGCGAAGGCGGGCTCCGCCCAGAGCGTGACGCTGCGTCCGTCGGGAGCGGAGAGCACGTGCTCATGACGCCCCCGCACGGGTGCGAGGGCGGTGAAGGCGGTGTCGAAGCGGATGTCGCCGATGCGCTGCCCGCGCCGCAGGTCGTACTGGCCGGCGACGGCGACCTTGCCCGTGGGGATGGATCGCTCGTCGGTCTCGAACCGGCTGTCCGCGCGCACCGTCAGCGTCAGGTCCTCGGTGGGTACGCCGGAGATCTTCAGGTAGGGGTGCGCCCCGAGTGCGAAGGGGGCAGCGGTGGCCGAGAGGTTGCTCAGGTGCTGGGTCACGGTCAGCTGCTCCTCCGTCAGCGCGTAGGTGGCGCGGTGCATCAGGTGGAACGGATACCCGTGCTGCGGGAAGATCTCCGCTTCGAGGACGGCCCTGGACGGCCCGACGTCGACCGCCCGGTAGCCGGTGTTGCGGAGCAGCCCATGGCTCGCATTGCCCTTCGACGGCTCCGTGATGTCGAGCCGCTGCTCCTTCCCGTCCAGCATCCAGCGCCCGCCCGCCACGCGGTTCGGCCAGGGCGCGAGGAGGATCCCGCCGCCGCCGGCCGGGATGTCGGCATCGCCCCAGGTCTCCGTCAGCGCTACGCCGTCGTACTCGTAGGAGCGCAGGGCCGCAGCCAGGCTTGCGACGACGACGGTGGCGGCTCCTGCCTGCAGCGTGAAATTGATGCCGCTGGCGGGTCGGGGCGGATGCGGGGACCGTCCGGATGTCGGGTCGGATGTCGGGTCGGAGGGCGGTGGGGTCATGCAGCGATGCTACTGCGCCCACTCATCCGGGTGGCCGGGCTCTGGTGGTGGCGGTCATGGACATGATAGGTTTTGTTCGTTTCCGTGCGGACTCGTTCGGGTGGCCTGGAGGAGAAGGGCGGGAAGGAGAGCCATGCTCGCAGCGGAGCGCCACGCCATGATCCTCGATCGGCTGGTCCGGCGTCCTGCCGTCCGGGTCAGTGGTCTCGCCCTCGACCTCGGCGTCTCGGAGATGACCGTCCGGCGGGACATCGACGTCCTCGAGGCGCGGGGCGCTCTCGTCCGGGTCCACGGCGGAGCCGTCCGCCCGGGGAGCCTGAGTTCCGTGGAAGCCGGCTTCGACGTCAACAGGACCCGTGGCGGCGTGGCCAAGCAGCGGATCGCCGAGGCGGCCGTATCCCTGCTGAGCCCGGGCATGACGGTCTCGATCACGGGCGGCAGCACCACCTACGCCCTCGCACCCCTCCTGTCGCGGGTACCCGGCCTGACCGTCATCACCAATTCCCTGCCCCTCGCGGACGAACTGCACCGGCTCGACGCCGGAGCGCCGGGCGAGGAGCGGCCTCAGGTCCTGCTCTCGGGCGGCCAGCTGACGCCGTCGAAGGCGCTCGTCGGTCCGCTCGCCACCCGCGCCATCTCCTCGCTGCGGGCGGACCTCTGCTTCATGGGGGCGCACGGGGTGGACGCGTCCGCCGGCATCACCACCCCCAACCTCGCCGAGGCGGACATGAACCAAGCCTTCGCGCGCACCTGCGGAGAACTCGTGGTCCTCGCCGACGCCAGCAAGATCGGCGTCGTGAGCCTCGCGCGCGTGGCCGCGCTGAACACCGCCGCGGTGCTCGTCACCGATCATCCGCCGGGTGACGACTACGCCGCCCTGACCCGCATCCTTCTCGACCCCGTCCCCGACCCCGATCCGGAAGAACGCCCATGACCCATATCACCCCCACCCGCCTGTCCGACGGGCGCGAGCTGATCTACTTCGACGCGCGCGAGGAGAGCGCCGCGCGGCATCACGACGCCGCCGCCGTCCACGATGCCCGTGGACTCCCGCCGAGAGGCCCGTCCGGCACGGCCCGGTTCGACGCGCTGTCCGGCGAGTGGATCGCCGTTGCCGCGCACCGGCAGTCGCGCACGCACCTGCCCCCGGCTGATCAGTGCCCCCTGTGCCCGACGACGCCCGCGAACCTGTCCGAGATCCCCGCCTCCGACTACGAGGTGGTGGTGTTCGAGAACCGGTTCTCGTCCTTCGGTCCCGATCTCGGCGACCTGCCGGACGCACCGGGATGGGGTACGACGACGACGGCCTTCGGCCGGTGCGAGGTCGTCGCGTTCGATCCGGCCCACGAGGGGTCCTTCGGGTCGCTGAGCCCCGAGCGGGCCAGGACCGTCATCGACGCATGGGCTCACCGGACGGAGGCCCTGTCCGCGATGCCGGGCATCAAGCAGGTCTTCTGCTTCGAGAACCGCGGCGCCGATATCGGCGTGACCCTGCTCCACCCGCACGGCCAGATCTACGCGTACCCGTTCATCCCGCCGCGTGCGGCGACGCTCGCCGCCCGGGCGCACGCGTTCTTCGAGGGTTCCGACGGCACGCAGACCCTGATGGGTCATGCCCTCGCGGCCGAGCGGGCGTCCGGTGACCGCATGGTGATCGAGGGCGAGCACTTCAGCGCCTTCGTGCCGTTCGCGGCCCGCTGGCCCCTCGAGGTGCACCTGGTCCCCCATCGCCAGGTCGCGGACATCGCGGGCCTCACCGGGGAGGAGCGGGACGAGCTCACCACCGTCTACCTCGAACTGCTCGGCCGGCTCGACGCCCTCTACCCCACTCCTACCCCGTACATCGCCGCGTGGCAGCAGGCACCGATCGACGACGTGCTCCGCCCCGCGAGCTACCTGCACCTGCAGCTGACCTCGCCGCGCAGGGCTGCCGACAAGCTCAAGTTCCTCGCCGGCTCCGAGGCGGCGATGGGAGCCTTCATCAACGACACGACCCCCGAGAAGGTCGCCGACGCGCTCCGCGCAGCCACGCCGGCCACCCCGGTTCCGGTATCGGCACCACGCTCGGCACCAGCCCGGAAGGACCAGGCATGACCTCCACACCGCACGACCTCGCAGCAGCCTTCACCGATCGGTTCGGCACGGAGCCGGACGGACTCTGGTCCGCCCCGGGCCGCGTCAACGTCATCGGCGAGCACACCGACTACAACGACGGCTTCGTCCTCCCCTTCGCCATCAACCACTCGACGACCGTCGCCGCGGCGCTGCGCACTGACCGCCTGGTCCGCGTCGCCTCGACCTTCGCGCCGGACGAGGCTCCCGTCACCGCGGACCTCGACACCCTCGAGGAAGGCGGGGTGGACGGCTGGGCCGCCTACCCGCTCGGAGTCCTGTGGGCCATGGAGCAGTCGGGACACCGGATCCAGGGTATGGACCTGCTGGTGGACTCGTCGGTGCCGGTGGGCGCCGGACTGTCCTCCTCGGCCGCCCTCGAGTGCTCCGTGGCCGTCGCAGCCAATGACCTCGCACAGGCCGGCATCTCCCGGCGGGAACTGGCGGGCATCGGGCAGCTCGCCGAGAACCGCATGGTGGGGGCGCCGACCGGCATCATGGACCAGTCCGCGTCGCTGCTCGGCGAGGCGGGGCATGCCGTATTCCTCGATTGCCGCTCCGGCGAATCCCGGCTCGTGCCGCTCGACCTCGAGGGCGCCGGACTGGAACTCATGGTCATCGACACCCGTGTCAGCCATTCGCACTCCACGGGTGGCTATGCTGCCCGCCGCCGCTCCTGTGAACTCGGCGCCGAGCTGATGGGTGTCCCTGCGCTCCGGGACCTGTCCGTCAAGGACCTCGCGGAGGCCGCGGGGGTGCTGGACGAGGAGACGTTCCGGCGCGTCCGGCACATCGTGACAGAGAACGCTCGCGTGGAGGACACCGTGAGAGTGCTCAGCGAGAGGGGACCCGCGGAGATCGGCCCGCTCCTGGTGGCGAGCCATGCATCGATGCGGGACGACTTCGAGATCTCCTGTGCCGAACTCGACACCGCCGTGGACACCGCGCTCGATGCAGGAGCCATCGGGGCCCGCATGACGGGTGGCGGCTTCGGCGGTGCGGCGATCGCGCTGGCGCGGGTCGGCGCCGTCACCGCCATCCGGGACGCCGTCGAAGGTGCGTTCTCCGCCGCCGGATTCCGGTCCCCCGTGATCTTCAGTGTGCTTCCCGGCGCCGGCGCCGCGCGGGTGGCCTGACCCGGGCAGCCCCGGTCGGATCCGGCCCGAGGACGAGGAAGGACCCGCAACCTCTGGTTGCGGGTCCTTCCTCGTCGGGAGGCGCTTCGGTCCCGGATCTGCCCGGAGCCCGGCGCGTGAGCCTCAGTCGCTGCCGCGAAGGATCGCGAGAAGACGCAGGATCTCGACGTACAGCCAGATCAGCGTGACGGTCAGGCCGAAAGCAGCGGTCCAGGAGTACTTCATCGGCGCGCCCTGCCGGACCCCCTCGCTGATCGAGGTGAAGTCGATGATCAGCGAGAAGGCCGCGAGGCAGATGGCGAAGAGGCCGATGACGAGCCCGAAGGGAATGCCCTCGGCGAACCCGAACATCCCCTCGGTCCCCGGAATGCCGCTGCTGCGCAGTCCGAACATGCCTTCTGTGACACCGAAGAGCATGAGGCCGAGATTCACGAGCGAGAACGCCGCGTAGCTGATGATCGCGATCATGAAGAACTTCATGGCCCGGGGCGTCGCGCGGACCTTGCCGCTCTTGAACAGCGCGAGGGTGACGCCGAAGACCACGAGCGTGCCGAGCACGGCCTGCATCGCGATCCCGGGGAACTGCGCCTCGAGGAACATCGTGATGCCACCGACGAAGAGACCTTCGAGGGCCGCGTACGCGATGATCAGCGCGGGAGACGGCTCCCGCCTGAACGCGTTGACGAGCCCGAGGACGAATCCTCCGAGGGCTCCGACGACCATGAGGGGAAGCGCGAGTCCGGGAAGGACGAACGCGGGGATCGCCGCACCCACCAGGACGACGCCGAGGCACAGCAGGGTCTTCACGATGACGTCGTCGAACGTCATCCGTCCGGTCTGGGCGGGACCCGCCGACGGCTGGTTGTACATGTGCTCCAGCTGCTGCTGGTTCGCGACCGCCTGGCCCGCATAGGTCGCGGTGCCGAATCCTGCCGCCTGGTTGCCTCGGGTCGCGGAACGGAAAGTCTTCCCGTTGAAGACCGGATTACCGCCAAGTGCCATGGTGTCTTTGTCCTCCGATAGGGGGCTGCGTGTTCCTGCAACCCTACCAATGGCAACGGTCCGGCCGGCTTTTTGTTCCCTCGGCGACCCTGCACCGCGTGCCCGTCGACCTGCGGAATTACAACAGGAAGGTTCCTTGGTAAAACTTTCGTTACCGAATCGCTACCTTGTCCCGGTGCTTTTGCGAATTGCCGAAACATGCCGCTAGTAACATGATCCCCACGTCCGTGACACTCGTCACAACTGTTGCTCCCGGTGCACAGCCGCCGGGCCTGCCCCCACCGTGGAGGTTCCCATCTTGTTCACCCTATCGACGCCTGCACGGATCAGGAGGTCGTTGCTCCTGATGCTCGGTCTCCTGTTGCTCGTGCTGGTCGGCGCCCCCGCGGCGCAGGCGTTCACCCACCCGCCCGCGCACGCGATGAGCGCCACGGCAGTCCATCAGCAGACCCCTACGAGCATCCAGGCACAAGAATTCGACAACCGCATCAGCGGGGTGCTGCGCGGGGTCGACGGCCCCATCGCGGACGTCACCGTGACGGCGACCGGCAACGGCTTCGACGGCGAGGCCACCTCCGGTCCCAACGGTGCCTGGAGCATCGGCGTACCCGAGCAGGGCACGTACGAGGTGGCGATCGACGAGGAGACCCTCCCCGAGGGCATCGCCCTGGCGGAGGGCCAGGAGAACCCGCGTCAGGTCACCTTCGCCAACACCTCGAGCGCCTCGACGCTGTTCCTGTTCGGCGAGGGCATCGTCGCGCAGCAGACGCCGTTCCTCGAGACGCTGGCCGAGCGTGCCCTCGCGGGCTTCAGCTTCGGCCTCCTCCTCGCGCTCAGCGCCGTCGGCCTCTCCCTCATCTTCGGCACCACGGGACTCACGAACTTCGCGCACGGCGAGATGGTCACCCTCGGGGCGGTCCTCGCCTTCGCCTTCGCGGCGATGGGGCTGCCGATCGCGGTGTCGATCGTCCTCGCGGTCGTCGGAGGAGGCCTTCTCGGCTACGTGCAGGATGCAGGGCTCTGGAAGCCGTTGCGCCGTCGCGGGACGGGCCTGGTGCCGATGATGATCGTCAGCATCGGCCTCGCCCTGGCCCTGCGGTACATCATCCAGTTCTTCTTCGGCGGTGCGACGCAGCAGCTGCCGGGTTCGCAGAGTCCGATCATCGACCTCGGCTCGGTGTCCATCTCCCGCAACAACCTGACGTCGCTGGTGGTGAGCCTCGTGATCATCCTGATCGTGGCGTTCCTGCTGCTGCGCACCCGCATCGGCAAGGCAACGCGCGCCGTCGCCGACAACCCGGCCCTCGCCGCGGCGTCGGGCATCGACGTCGACCGCGTCATCAGGATCGTCTGGGTCATCGGCGGCATGCTGGCTGCGCTCGGCGGCGTCCTGTGGGCCTACTACCGGCCGGGCGTCTCCTACAACATGGGCCAGCAGATCCTGCTGCTCATCTTCGCCGGCGTCACGCTCGGCGGCCTGGGGACGGTCTTCGGCGCCCTCGTCGGCTCCATCATCGTCGGCCTCTTCGTGGAGATCTCCACGATCTGGCTCGAGGCAGACCTCAAGTACGTCGGAGCGCTGCTGATCTTGATTCTCGTTCTCCTGTTCCGGCCGCAGGGTATCCTCGGCCGCCGAGAGCGCATAGGTTAGGGACTCTTCATGGACTTCGGAAACATCCTCATCAACGCCTTCGGCGAGCTGATCAGCCCGACGACGGCGGCCTACGCCCTCGCGGCCCTCGGACTCGCCGTCCACTTCGGCTACTCGGGCCTCCTGAACTTCGGGCAGGCCGGCTTCATGGCCGTCGGGGCCTACGGCTACGCGATCTCGACGCTGACGTTCAACGCGCCGCTCCCGGTGGCGGTCCTGGTGGCGATCCTCGCCTCGGTCGTCTTCGCGATCGTCCTCGGCATCCCGACCCTGCGGCTCAGGGCGGACTACCTGGCCATCGTCACGATCGCCGCAGCGGAGATCATCCGCTACATCGTCACCACCAACGGACTCACCGACGTGACCGGTTCCGCCAACGGACTCGCGGCCTTCGAGGGCGGCTTCTTCTCCCTCAACCCGTTCTCGCCGGGAACCTACAACGTCGGCCCCCTGGCCATGAACGAGCGTGATCTCTGGATCCGCATCGTCGGCTGGACCGTCGTCATCGTCGCGTGCCTCGTCGTGTGGCTCCTCATGCGGAGCCCGTGGGGCCGTGTCCTCAAGGGCATCCGCGAGGACGAGAACGCGGTCCGCTCGCTCGGCAAGAACGTGTACGCCTACAAGATGCAGGCCCTCGTCATCGGCGGTGTGCTCGGGTCGCTGGCCGGCATCATCTTCACCCTGCCGCGCGGCGCGGTGCAGCCGGCGAACTACGCCACGGAGCTGACGTTCTTCCTCTACACCTGCCTCCTCCTCGGCGGCATGGCCACCGTCCTCGGGCCGGTCATCGGCGCGATGATCTTCTGGGTGGTCCTCTCCCTCACGCAGGGGCTGCTGTACGGCGCCATCGAGATCGGCGCCATCACGTTCCTGTCCAACTCGCAGGCGGGTCAGCTGCGCTACATCCTCGTGGGTGTGGCACTGATGCTGCTCATGGTCTTCAGGCCGCAGGGCGTCCTGGGTAACAAGAAGGAGTTGGCGTTCGCATGACCTCCGACAACGAGCACAGCAATCCCGCACCGGGCGGAACCCCCGCCGATGGCGCTCAGCCTGCCGGTGCGCACGCCGCCGACGCCCCTGTGGACGCCGCCGGTGGCGGCCACGACTACATGACCGACGCGTCGCCGATCACCGAGGAGGAGACCCGTCCGGGCTGCCGTAAGCGGGATCCCATCGTCGTCGCACGGAACGTCACGCGGAGTTTCGGCGGGATCAACGCGGTCGACGTCGAGCACCTCGAGATCCCCCGCCACAAGATCACCGCACTCATCGGCCCGAACGGCGCCGGCAAGACCACGCTGTTCAACCTGCTGACCGGCTTCGACATCCCCAACAGCGGGGACTGGGAGTTCGACGGCAAGCCGCTGGCCAAGGTGGCCTCGCACAAGGTGGCCCGCATGGGCATGGTGCGCACCTTCCAGCTCACCAAGGTCATGGGCAAGCTCACCGTCATGGAGAACATGCGGCTCGGCGCCACGGACCAGCCGGGCGAGAGCCTGGCCCGGGCGCTCTTCAAGGGCATCTGGGGCGGACGCGAGCGCGAGATCACCGAGCAGGCGGAAGTCCTGCTGACCAAGTTCAAGCTCGACACCAAGCGCGACGACTACGCGGCCTCGCTCTCCGGCGGCCAGCGCAAGCTCCTCGAGATGGCACGGGCCCTGATGGTCCGGCCGCGGCTCGTGATGCTCGACGAGCCGATGGCCGGCGTCAACCCGGCACTGACGCAGTCGCTGCTGGACCACATCAAGAACCTGAAGGCCGAGGGCATGACCGTCCTCTTCGTCGAGCACGACATGCACATGGTCCGGCACATCGCGGACTGGGTCGTCGTGATGGCCGAGGGCAAGGTCGTGGCGGAAGGGCCGCCGGACATCGTGATGAAGGACCAGGCGGTGATCGACGCGTACCTCGGCGCCCACCACGACGTCGACCTCGGTGACTCCACCGGGATCGAGCGCCTGGAGGAGGAGCTGGCCCACGACGCCGAGTCGGTGGTCGGCACCGAGGACGAGGGCATCCTCGGGCACGGCGTCACCGAGGTCGGCGGCGCCCACGCCGCCGGACCCACGCACACGGATGAGGAGACGAAGCGATGACCGAGGCAGAATTCGAGGGCGACTCCGTCGTCAAGGTCACGGACCTCGTCGCCGGGTACCTCCCGGGTGTGAACATCCTCAACGGCTGCAGCATCGAGGCCCGCCGGGGTGAGCTGATCGGCATCATCGGCCCGAACGGCGCGGGCAAGTCCACGCTGCTCAAGGCGATGTTCGGGCTCGTGAAGGTCCACTCCGGCACCGTCGTGGTGCGTGGCCAGGACCTCACCGGGCTGAAGGCGAACCGGCTGGTGAGCCGCGGCGTGGGCTTCGTGCCGCAGAACAACAACGTCTTCGCCACCCTGACCATCGAGGAGAACCTCCAGATGGGCATGTACCAGCGGCCCAAGGACTTCAAGGAGCGCTTCGAGTTCGTCGCCGGGCTGTTCCCCGAGCTGGGCAAGCGGCGTGCCCAGCGCGCCGGGTCGCTTTCCGGCGGCGAGCGCCAGATGGTCGCGATGGGGAGGGCCCTGATGATGGACCCGGCGGTGCTGCTCCTCGACGAACCCTCGGCCGGTCTGTCACCGGTCAAGCAGGACGAGACCTTCCTCCGCGTGCACGAGATCAACCGTGCGGGGGTCTCGGTCATCATGGTCGAGCAGAATGCCCGGCGGTGCCTGCAGATCTGCGACCGCGCGTACGTCCTTGATCAGGGCAAGGACGCCTACACGGGGACGGGCCGTGAGCTCATGAAGGACCCCAAGGTCATCCAGCTCTACCTCGGCACACTCGCCGACACCGCCTAGGACGAGCCCGAGGGGACGGCGACGTCCTGGCTGCAGGGGGTCGCCGCCCCGTGGGAAGTCCGGCTGGGCGGGCGTCACGGGAGCCACGGACGCCCGGTGCTTGCGGACGATGCGGCGGATGGCAAGGATGGGCGGGACCGGAGACGGTCCCGCCCATCGTCGTTCCCGGCCCGCTACGTTGAAGGAGACGACAGGCGGCACTTCGGGAGGGACGCCCGGCACATGGCACGAATCTTCAGCGGCGCGATCGGCACCGGCTTCGAGGTCCTCTTCAGGGGCATCAAGCAGGTCCGCAGGGATCGCCCCATCCACACGCGCGGGCTCAGGCTCGAAGGGCACGTGGTGGTGCATGCACACGGGCTCCGCAGTGGTATCTCCTGGATCGACGAGCCCGGCCGGAGCCCGGCGACCGCCCGGATCTCCCGCTCCGCGGGAACGCCCGACGGGCTACCGGACGTGGTCGGGCTCGCCCTGCGGTTGCATCACCCCGAACCGGGTCCAGCACCGTCCACGTTCTCGGACGTCCTCCTGTCCTCCACGGGGTGGTCCTTCCCGGGCCGCTACCTGCTCCTCCCGCGGCTCAGCGTCTCGCGGGCGCCGCTGGGCACGATGATGCCCTACCGGGGCGACGACGGCCCGGTCCTGCTCGGTGCCCGCACCGTCGGCCCCGCGGGCCTTCCCTCGTCCCTGCGCGCCTTCCGCCGCTCGCTGGGATCATCGCCCTGGCATCTGGGCCTCTTCTTCGCGACACCGCGGGGCCCCTGGCAGCACTTCGGGACACTCACGCTGAACCTCGACCCCGTCGCGGAGGACACGGACCTGCGGTTCGACGCCGTCCTCCACCCGCTCGCGGGCGCCCAGACCTATGAATGGGCCCGGCGGGTACGCGAGCCCTCCTACGCCCTGTCCAGGCGTGCGCCGGGCGATGCCTGACCGCCCGAGGACATGACAGAGGCCCCGGCCGCTTCACGGAAGCGGCCGGGGCCTCTGCACTGCTGTCGACGACCGGGGCAGGACCCCGGCGCGAACCCTAGAGCTGTCCGACCTCGGAACGGCTCGGCTGGGGGACGTTGTCGGCATCGTACTTGTAGATACCGATGGCGGCCTCGGTGGGATCACCCTTCGCGTCGAAGGAGACCGGTCCGGAGATGCCGTCGTAGTCGATGTCCTCGCCGCCGCGCAGCAGGGTGACGCACCCGGCGAAGTCGAAGCACTTCGTCCCGTCCTTCGACACGCTCTCGAGCTGCTTGGCGATCTCGGCGCCCTCGACGCTGCCCGCGGCTTCCGCTGCGAGCGAGATCAGGTTGACGGCGTCGTAGCTCTCCCCGGCGTAGGCCAGGCTGGTCAGGGCCGGGTCGACCGTGGCCAGGGCCTCCTGGAAGCCGGTACCGGTGAACGGGCCGGGAATGGTGCCCTGGGCCCCTTCGAGGGTTCCGGGATCGAGGTCCTTGCTGTAGTCGGTGGTGTTGCCGTCGACCATGAAGATCGAGCTCGCCTCGACGCCCTTGGCGACCAGCAGCGGGATGATGCTCTTGGCCTCGTCGAAGCTGATCAGGACGATCGCGTCGGGCTTGGCCGCCGCGATGGCGTCCACCTGGCTCGAGAACTGCGAATCACCGGTGTTGAACATCTCGTTCGCGACGACCTCGCCGCCGGCGGACTCGACGGTTTCCTGGATGTTGGTCTGCAGACCGGTGCCGTAGGAGTCGTTCAGGGTGATCATGCCGACGGTCTGGGCACCACAGGTCATGATGTAGTTGCCGAGCGTGCGGCCCTGGAGGACGTCGGAGGGAGCCGTACGGAAGTACAGTCCCTGATCGTCCCAGTCGGTGAACTCGGGCGAGGTGTTGGCCGGCGAGAACTGGACGACTCCCGCGCCGGTGATCTGGTTGATGACGGTCTTCGAGACGCCGGAGGACGCGGCACCGATGATGGCGCTGACGTCCTGGGACAGCAGGTCCGTGACGGACTGCGTGGCGATGTCCGTCGTGGTGTCACCGGAATCGCGGTGGGTGATCGAGATGTCCTGGCCGAGGACGCCGCCTGCCTCGTTGACTTCGTTGACAGCGAGGTTGACGCCGGCGATTTCCGGCGGGCCGAGGAACGCGAGCGTTCCGGTGGTGGGCAGGATGGAGCCGAGCTTGAGCGGGGTGGGGCTGGTGGTCGTGCTGGCCGGGACGGCCGCAGGATCACCCTTCTCGCCCTGCTCCTCGCCGGTGCCGCCTTCGCTCTCGGGGCAAGCCAGGGCCGATGTGGCAGCCGCAGCGGTGGTCTCGGTGTCGCCACCCTCACCCTCGGAACCCGTGGTCCCGCCGCCACCGCAGCCTGAGGCGAAGAGCGCGATACCCAGGCTCAGGGCAGCGACCTTCGCCGCGCGCGGGGCATTCTCCCCGATGCCGAACCGCGCGGAGTTGCGTGTTGCAGTCATGAATTGTTCTCCTCGACCGAAAGGCTCTTACTGCCTTTGATGCGATCGCCAGGTGTTCCTGGCTTGTAGGAAAAGCTAATCCACATTTGTGTCTGAGGTAAGGGAATCGGGTTACATCCTTGTAACGCTCGTCACAGGCGATCATCAGCACTCTTGACAGTCGGCGCCGTCGGAGTGCGAGACGTCATCGCGACGGGGAGCCCGCCTGTCGACCCGGGACGGGCCCCCGGTGCCCCAGCAGGGACTCGAACCCTGACTGAACAGATTTTAAGTCTGCTGCCTCTGCCATTGGGCTACTGGGGCCGGCCGCCGGATCAGCCTACCTCCTGAGGACGGCCGGCCGGGCGGCGCCGACCAGGCCCGCACGGCGATTCGGCGGACACGGCGACGGCGGCCCCTCGGGAGGAGCCGCCGTCGTTTCATGCAGGAGTACTCGGGCCGTGCGTCAGGCCGAGGCCTTCGCCGAGGCGGCCTTGCCGGCCGGCGTCGGAGGCTGGCTCTGCAGCGCGGTGTCCTTCTTCGGCGGCGGGGTGGCCGCTTCGCGGAACTGGCGCCTCGGCTCCTGCAGGTCCGAGATCGGGGCGAGGTCGCGACCGAAGAGGAAGCTCATGCTCCAGTTGATGATGACGCGCGCCTTCCGCTCGTACATCGGCATGGCGAAGCCGTGGTAGCCACGGTGCGCCAGCCAGGCCGGGAAGCCCTTCATGCCGAAGCCCATGATGTTCGCGACACCCTTGAACTGGCCGAAGCCGGCGACGGCGCCGAGGTTGGTGTGGCGGTACTCCTTGACCTCGCCCACGCCGTAGTTGGCGGCCAGGATGTTGGCGGCGAGCAGCTTCGCCTGGCGCACGGCGTGCTGGGCATTGGGGACGCAGAAGCCTCCCACTCCCCCACCCGTGAGGTCGGGCACCGCGGCGACGTCACCGGCGGTCCATGCATGGTCGATGGGTCCGTCGTCGCCGGTGATGCGCAGCTCGGGCGTGGCGCGGACGCGACCGCGCTCGTCGACGGGGAAGTCGGTGGAGCGGACCACCGGGTTGGCCTGGACACCTGCGGTCCAGATCAGGGTGTCGGTCTCGAACTCGTCGGCCGGGGTCTTGTCCGGCATGTTGATGAGCTTCAGGGTTCCGTCGACCGCGCTGGAGAGCGAGGTGTTGAGGAGAACCTCGATCTGGCGGGAGCGGAGGTGGCCGACGACCCATTCCGCCTGCTCGGCGGTGACCTCGGGCATGATGCGTCCCATGGCCTCGACGAGGACGAAGCGGAGGTCCGACCGGTCGAGCCGGGCGTTGGCCTTCACGGCGTCGCGTGCGGCGTCCTCCATCTCGGTGATGGTCTCGATACCGGCGAACCCACCACCGACGACGACGAACGTCAGCGCGCGGTCCCGCTCGGGGCCTTCGGGGAGGACGGAGGCGGTCTCGATGCGCTCGAACATGCGGTTGCGCAGCGCGACGGCTTCCTCGATGGTCTTGAGTCCGATGCCCTGGTCCTTGAGCCCGTCGATGGGGAAGGTGCGGGTGATGGAGCCTGCGGCGACGACGACGTCCGTGTAGGCCAGCTCGAAGGGCTCACCGTCGCCCGTCGGGGCGATGGTGGCCGTGCGGCCCGCATGGTTGATCGAGGTGACCTTGCCGGAGATCAACTCCGTCTTCTTCAGGTGCTTGCGGTGCGAGACGATCGCATGGCGTGGCTCGATGCTGCCGGCCGCGACCTCGGGGAGGAAGGGCTGGTACGTCATGTAGGGAAGGGGGTCGACCAGCGTGACGATGCCGCCGTGGTTCTTGACCTGCTTCTGGAGCCTGTGCGCGACGTAGAGGCCTACGTAACCTCCGCCGACGACGAGGATGCGCGGGCGGTCGGAGAAATGTGGATTCGATGCCATCCCTCGATGCTACCGGAGTTTGTGAAAATCTTCACTAGCTCGGGGGCGCCTCCGGAACTCCCTGCTAAGCCCGCTCGTTCAGCGCGGATCCACCCCGCTCGACGTCGCCCGCGACGTCCTCCGGGAGGGCGGCCTGGCGCCGTCGGACGCGGGTCACGTGCAGGGCTCCGGCGAGGACGACGGCGAGCGCGAGCCCTCCGTAGCCGAGGACGACCAGGGCCGGCACATCGTGCATCGGACGCAGCGGATCCTGCGCCTGCGGAGGCGCCGGGGCGGGGATGACCTCGGCCGGCTCCTCGCTCGGTGGGGCAGGCTGCGCGGTGGGCGTTCGACTGCTGCGCCGATACAGCTCGATCCAATCGGCCATGGAGCCGAGGCGGCTCTCCTGGGGCACCGTGATGTCCTTGCCGACCGCCGCCGCGACGTCCAGGACGCCGTAGCCGTAGAGGGTGTCGAAGCCCGGCTCGCCGGCGTCCCGCGCTGTGTCGACGATCCGGTTGACCACCTCCGCAGCCGACAGTTCGGGGTACCGCGAGCGGATGAGGGCGGCGACCCCGGAGACCAGCGGGGCGGCCCCCGACGTCCCGGACCAGTCGGCGTACAGCCCGCCCGGCAGTCCTCCCACGAGGTTCTCCGACGGAGCCGCGACGGCGATGCTGATGCCCTCGGAGGACGCCTCGGCGCTCGCACGGCCCGCCCGGTCGAGTCCTGCCACCGCGAGCACACCCGGGATCGTCGCCGGCGCTCCGACCTGCGTCAGGCCTCCGGCGCGGTTCCCGGCGGCGGCGATGATGACGACGTCGTTCTGCTCGGCGTACAGGAACGCCTCGTCCCAGCTCTCGGGCCACGCGGTGCTGGTGCTGCCCAGGGACATGTTGATGACGTCGGCCCCGTTGTCGACCGCCCAGTGGACCGCCTTCGGCACCTGCTCGTCCACCGGGATCCCCGCCGGGTTGGGGCCGCTGCCGGGACCCTCGATCCACAGGGAGATCGCCAGCAGGTCTGCTGCGGGCGCGACGCCGACGATACCGTCCGGACCTTCGCCGTACTGGCCGAGGGGCCCCGGCGCCGGGGTCTCCGCTTCAGGGGCAGCGGGATCGTCCGCGTCCCCGTCGGCGTCATCCCGGTCATCGTCCGCTCCGGCCGTGGCCGTCGGCGCAGCACCGGAGCCGTCGGGTCGCGGGACGTCGGGATCAGCGGCAGCGGTGTGCCCGCGGCCGGCGAGGAGCGTGCTGACCAGGGTTCCGTGGCCCTGCACCTCGCCGAGGCCGCGCTGCCCACCGGGGTCACCGGCGCCCGAGGCGTCCGTCCCGCCCACCACCGCCCCCACGAGGTCGGGGTGGGTACCGTCGACACCGCTGTCGATCACGGCGACGGTGACACCCTCCCCTCGCGTGCTCTTCCAGGCCTCCGCGATGCCGTAGTCCTCGAGCCAGTACTCCCTGGCCCGGATGTCGTCGGCGGAGGCCGGCACGGCTCCGGGCAGGAGCAGGGCGAACGACAGGACGACGGACCCCGCCGCCCGGGCTGCCCGGGTGTCCATCAGGTCACTCGCCCCGCGCGGCGACGCTCAGGGCGATCCCGTCGAGGATGTCGTGCTCGCTGGTGACGGCCGTCGACACGCGGCCGGAGGTGACCGCTGCCACCCGCTGCACGATGGACATCCAGATGAGGGCTCCGGCACCGATGACGTCCACCCGTCCGGGGTGCATGTAGGGAAGCGCCGCCCGGTCCTCGCGCCGCAGGTGCAGGAGGTCCGCCGCTGCAGTGGAGATGGCGTCGACCGTCAGCTCGGACCCGTGGATCGAGTCCGGCTCGTAGGCGGGCAGATCGAGGGCGTGCGCCGTGACCGTCGTGACACTCCCGGCCACGCCGACGAGCTTCGTGATCCGCTCGAGCGGCACCTGTACCGCTGCCTCGTCCATGAGGAGGCCCACCGCGGTGGTCATCGACGCGATCTGCGCCTCGGTCGGCGGGTCGTCCTGGAGGAAGCGCTCGGTGAAGCGGACGCAGCCCATGTCGGTGCTGCGCGCCGCGATCAGGCCTCCGGTCGTCCCGGCCACGAATTCCGTGCTGCCGCCGCCGAGGTCGATCACCAGGACCGTCTCGTCGTCCGCCGTGGCGAGGACGCTGACCGCACCGTCGAAGGAGAGCCGCGCCTCCTCGTCGCCGGTGATCACCTCGGGCTCCACGCCCAGTCGCTCCCGGATGCCGTCGACGAAGACCTGGCGGTTCTCCGCGTCACGGGAGGCCGAGGTGGCGACGAACCGCACCGGCGGCGCACCGTGCTGCTCGATCAGCGCCGCATACTCCTCGGCAGCGGTGAAGGTGCGCTCCAGCGCGGCCTCGGACAGACGCCCCGTCGCATCCACACCCTCACCGAGCCGGACCACCCGCATGAGCCTGACGACATCGGTGAGCACGCCGTCCTCGATGTCCGCGATCAGGAGGCGGATGGAGTTGGTTCCGCAGTCGATGGCAGCTGTGCGCATTACGTCTCCTCAGAGGGTGCGATGGTCGAGGTGGTGTCGGTGGTGTCGGTGGTGCCGGTGGTGCCGGTGATGTCGGGTACGTCGGACGCACCCGCTCCCCCGCGCCGTCGGGCCTCCCGCTTCGCCGCGAGTTCCTCGGCGGTCAGTCCCTGGGTCCTGGTGTGCCTGCTCAGGTCGGCGTCCGGGGCCTGGCCGCTGGTGTCCCAGGCACCGTCGCAGGAGCATCGCTCCTGGGTCCACCACGGGGTGATCCGCTGGATCGCCTCGTCCCCGAGGGGGTTCACTCCCGGCCCCGCGGCGAGCGCGTGGCCCACCAGCACGTGAAGGCACTTCACGCGCGTCGGCATGCCGCCGGCCGACACACCGTCGATCTCGGGCACCGCACCGGTCCCGGCCCGTGCCCCGACGTCATTCCGGGCCTCGAGATAGGCTGCGTGGGCTCTCCGGTAGTCCGCTGCGAGACCGGCGTCGGCGGTGAGCCGCTCACTCATCTCGGTCATGACACCCTCGGCCTCGAGGCGCGACACCGCCGCTGTCACGACGGGGTGGCTGAGGTAGTAGGTGGTGGGGAAGGGGATGCCGTTCGAGAGGCGGGGTGCCGTCGTGGCGACGAGCGGGTTCCCGCAGACGCACCGCGCGCCGATCTCCACGACGTCGCGCACAGGGCGCCCGAGCTGCCGGCTGAGGACGTCGAGGTCGTGCTCGCTCGGGGTCCTGGGATCCTCGCGGGGTCCACCCTGTTCGGGCTGCCGGGCCTGTCCGGCCTGTCCGTCGTGCTGGTCCTGCTGGGTCACGCTGTTCCTTCCTGGGGCGCGCTCCGCGGGCGCCGATTATCGTCCGTGCCGCTTCCCGGCCGCGCCGGCTTCCCGCCGTGCCCGTCAGGCACAGCCGGTCCGGCCGCTCATCCCGACGCCCGATCCACCCGGATTCAATCCGTCGCGGCGCGCTCGACCGAGCTCCACAGGGAGTCGACCCAGGGGAGGTCGGCCGGCTCGGTGGCCGATCCTTCACCCGTCCCCTCCTCGATGCCCTCGCTGCCCTTGACGAGGTAGCGGGTCTCGCCGGGCATCACGAGGAAGATCCGTTCGCGCGCCTGCTGCTTCACGAAGGCCGGGTCGTCCCACCGGGCCAGCTCCGACTGGTAGTCCGCCTGCTGCTGCTCCTGCCGGGCGATGTCCGCGCGGAGGGCGTCGAGCTCGGACTGCTGCTGGACGTAACGGCTCACCGAGGGTGCGAGCAGCACGATCACGGCGATCAGGACGACGGCGAGGGCCAGCAGCCGGCCGGAGAACGACTTCGCCGGGATGGGCGTCGCCTCTTCGGCAGGCTGGATCGGGGATTCCGCGCGCCGCGAACCGAGGCGGCCGCGGCGGATGCTCGCGGCCAGCTGGGACCTCTCGGCCGCACGCACATCTGACGGTGTCGTCGCCGCGGGCTTCCGTGCGGAGCCGGCCCCCGCAGGGGCCGTGCCCTTCCGGGCCGGCACCGTCTTCGCAGCGTCCCGGGGATCCTTCGTCGCGGAGGGGCCGACCGTCCGCGGCACCCCGGGCGCACGCTGCGACGATCCCCCGGACCGGGGCTCCGACCCGCGGGAGGAGGATGCATGCGCCCCCTGGCGGGAGCCGGCTCCGGGCGTGGCCGCGCCGGACCCGTGATCTCCGTGCGGTTGGGGCTGGCCCTTGGCCGCTCCGGGAACCGGCCGATCCTCCGCCACTGGCGTCGGTCGGCCGGCTCGCGGCACGTTAGGGCGGCGGGCAGTCATGGAGCTCCTCGTCAGTGCAGTCGCGTCGGGTCGCGTCGGATTCCTCGCGGAACCCGTCTAACGAGGGTAACCGCCCAGCCGCTCACCCGAGGATCACCTAGGCCGTGAAACGCGGGAAGGCGGAGCGACCGGCGTAGCGTGCGGCGTCGTCGAGCTCCTCCTCGATGCGCAGCAGCTGGTTGTACTTCGCGACGCGCTCGCTGCGCGCAGGCGCTCCGGTCTTGATCTGTCCGGCATTCGTCGCGACGCAGATGTCCGCGATCGTCGTGTCCTCGGTCTCGCCGGAGCGGTGGGAGGTGATCGTCGTGTAGCCGGCACGCTGGGCCATCGAGATGGCGTCCAGGGTCTCGGTGAGGGTACCGATCTGGTTGACCTTCACCAGCAGCGAGTTGGCCGTCTGGTTCTGGATGCCCTTGGCCAGGCGGACGGGGTTGGTGACGAAGAGGTCGTCACCCACGAGCTGCACCTTGTCACCGATCGCGTCCGTCAGATGCTTCCAGCCCTCCCAGTCGTCCTCGTCGAGGGGATCCTCGATGGAGACCAGGGGGTAGTCGCGGACGAGCTCCACGTAGTAGGCGCTCATCTCCTCGGTGCTCAGCGCCTTGCCCTCGAACTGGTATGCGCCGTCCTTGTAGAACTCGGAGGCGGCGACGTCGAGGGCGAACGCGATGTCGGTCCCGGGCGTGTAGCCGGCCCGCTCGACGGCGGTGGTGATGAGGTCCAGGGCGTCACGGTTGGACGGGAGGTTCGGTGCGAAACCGCCCTCGTCGCCGAGACCTGTCGCGAGGCCCTTTTCCTTCAGCACGGACTTGAGCTCGTGGTACACCTCGACGCCCCAGCGAAGACCCTCGGAGTAGGTCTGGGCGCCCAGGGGGACGATCATGAACTCCTGGATGTCGACGTCGGAGTCCGCGTGCGAACCACCGTTGAGGATGTTCATGAGGGGCACGGGCAGCACGTGCGCGTTGGGGCCGCCGAGGTAGCGGTAGAGCGGCAGGGCGGAGGACTCGGCAGCAGCGCGGGCGATGGCGAGCGAGACGCCCAGCATCGCGTTGGCGCCCAGGTTCGACTTGTTCTCGGTACCGTCCAGGTCGATCATCGCCTGGTCGATGGCGCGCTGGTCCGCGGCGTCGAAGCCGAGGAGTGCGGGCTGGATCTGCTCGATGACGGCTTCGACGGCCTGCAGGACGCCCTTGCCGAGGTAGCGGTCCTTCTCACCGTCGCGGCGCTCGTTGGCCTCGAAGGCCCCGGTGGACGCACCGGAGGGGACGGCCGCGCGACCGAAGGTGTCGTCGTCGAGCAGGACCTCGACCTCGACCGTGGGGTTGCCGCGGGAGTCGAGGATCTCCCTCGCGTGGATGGCATCGATAATGGCCATGGAATTGCTCCTCTTCGTTGGAGTATCGGGATTCACATCGTGTTGGGACGTCTTTGTCGGAGCAACGGAGGTGTTGCTCCCAGCCTAGTTCACGCGGCTTCCGGACGTCGGGTGGAAAGCCGACGTGTGACGCGGCGCCGCTTCGCCGCGATCACGCTCGACGCACGTGCGCGGGACCGGACGGGTGGCGGTCAGGATGCCGCAGCGACCCGACCGGTCTCACGCCCGCTCCGAGTCCGCCTGGTACTCGAGCACGGCCCGGCGCAGCGCGCGCTCGGGATCGACGCCGAGGTGGACCGCTCGGCGGGTCAGCTCCAGGAGGGCCTGCCCCAGGGCGGCTTCGTCCCCGGGGGGAAACTCCTGCTGCGTGCCGGCCGTTCCGCTCTCCGGCCCACCCTCCGACCGCCCGGCCGATTCGCCCGCACGGGCCAGCGTCTTGGCGGCGAACGCCAACGCGGGCAGGTGGTGCGGGATACCGTCGAACGGCGACGTGCGCGAGGGATTCTCCCGGCGCTTGACGGCGTGCCAGGTCTCGACGATCTCGTCCGCCGAGGCGGGCGCGCCCGCTGCACCTCCTGGTCCCGCTGCAGCTCCCGACAGCTCGAGGAGGGCACCGTCCGCGGCGAACACATGGGGGTTGCGGCGCACCAGCTTCGCCGTCAGGCCTGCCACGACGTCCGCCAGATCGAAGCGGTCCTGCTCGGCCGCCAACCGGGCGTGCAGCACCACCTGGAACAGCACGTCACCGAGCTCGCCGCGCAGTTCGTCGACGAGCCCGGGTGACGGCTCGGACGCTCGCGCGACGTCGTCGACCGCCTCGTAGAGTTCGTAGGTTTCCTCGACGAGGTAGGCGAGCAGCGCTTCGTGGGTGAGGGCAGCCGTCCAGCGGCAGTGCCTGCGCAGAAGGTCCACCACCTCGACCAGCCGCTCGACCGCCGCGCCCGGTCCGGCCACGGCGGCCGGCGTCGACGGGGCCTCGTGCTGCACGGCGCTGCTAGGCGGATGCCTGGCGGGCGGCGGCGTCGAAGGCCTCGGCGATGTGCTCGGCGAGGGCATCGCGGTCCTCGAGCGGCAGGAACGAGGCGTCCACGGCATTGAGGGTGAGATCGAGGAGGTCCGCGAGGTCGTACCCGAAGGTGTCGACCAGCAGTTCGAACTCGCCGGTCAGGGTCACACCGCTCATGAGCCGGTTGTCCGTGTTCACCGTGACCTTGAAGCCCAGCTGGTAGAGCAGGTCGAAGGGATGGCTGTCGATCGTGGTCCCGAAGGCCTCGATGGCCCCGGTCTGGAGGTTCGAGGACGGGCACAGCTCCAGGGGGATGCCCCGGTCACGCACCCACGACGCGATGCGCCCGAGGTTCGCGATCCCGATCTCCTCGCTGTCGCCGGCCTGCTCGTCCTCCGACTCCTCGATCTCGATGTCCTCGGCGATGCGCACACCGTGCCCCAGGCGCAGCGCACGGCCCGCGACGAGGGCGTCCTTGATGCTGTCCAGGCCGGCTGCCTCGCCGGCGTGGATGGTCACCGGGAACTGCTCGGAGGCGAGGTAGGTGAACGCCTCGGCGAAGCGCGAGGGCAGGAAGCCGTTCTCGGCTCCGGCGATGTCGAATCCGACGGCGCCCCGGTCGCGATGGCGCACGGCGAGTTCCGCGATCTCCTGGCCGCGGTCCGCGTGACGCATGGCGGTGATGAGCTGTCCCACCTGGATGATGCGGCCGGCGGCGATCGCCGCGGCGGCTCCGGCGTCGAGGCCCTCCTGCACGGCCTCGACGGCCTCGTCCAGGGACAGTCCCTTCTGCGTGTGCTGCTCGGGAGCCCAGCGCACCTCACCGTAGACGACGCCGTCGAGCGCGAGGTCCTCGACGAATTCACGGGCCACCCGGATGAGTCCCTCGCGCGTCTGCATGACGGCGATGGTGTGGTCGAACGTCTCGAGGTACCGGACCAGCGAGCCGGAGTCCGCCGACTCGCGGAACCATGCACCGAGCGATCCGGCGTCCGCGGCCGGCAGTTCGTGGCCGATCTCGGCGGCGAGTTCGAGGATGGTGGCCGGGCGGAGACCGCCGTCGAGGTGGTCGTGGAGGGAGATCTTCGGCAGGGTCTGGATGTCGACGGCAGCGGTGGGGACGGCGTCGTTCTGGGTCTGGGTCACGCCGACCAGCCTACGCGATCCCTTTCAGGGCGGGCTCGTCTCGCGCGCGGGCTCGGGCTCGTCCTGGGGCGCCTCGACGGCCTCCTGCAGGGGCGTCGATCCCCGCACGAGGGCGATGACCCGGTCCACGACGAATCCGATGACCACGGCGATCCCGATCGCCACCGCCACACCGAGCAGGTGGTTGTGCTGGAACCACGTACCGGCGATGGCACCGATACCCACGGAGTAGCCCGCCCAGACGATGCCGGAGAGCGCGGTCAGGGCGACGAAGCGCCGTTGCGAGTAGCCGGTTGCTCCCGCGGTCAGGTTGACGGCCACCCGGCCGATCGGGATGAACCTGGCCACCAGGATGAGTGAGGCGGCACGTTTCGACAGCTCCCGGCCCGCCCAGGTGAAGGAGCGCTGCGGGCGGGGCCGCCGCATCCACCGGAACCGGGTGGTCCCGATCCCCCGGCCGATCACATAGGCGATGTTGTCCCCGAGGAACGCCCCGAGCGCCGCGACGAGGATGAGCAGCCACGGATCGGGAACGCCCTGCGTGATGATCAGGGAGGCGAGGCCGACGACGACGGACTCGCTCGGGAACGGCGGGAAGAACCCGTCGACGACGCAGCAGACGAGGACCAGCAGGTAGACCCAGGGCTGCTCGGCCGCAGCGAGGACGAACCCGCTGATGCCGTCCAGTGCACTGATGATCTCGTCCATCCAGGGGCTCCTGCCACTCGTCCGCCCCCACCGGCTCCACACCGGCGGAGCATGCCGCGGGATGGTCGGGACGGGACATGGCGCCGGGCGGCGCGGCTCGGGGCGAGCCGCGATACGCTGCCGTGCGCCTGCCTTCGACGCTACCCGGGAGCCCACCTGCGGGTCGTCGCCCTTCCGGCCGACACCGGCGACGGCCGGCCTCACCCCTGGGGATGAGACCGGCCGTCCGATCCCCTAGGGACCATCCCCCAGGCGCCCCGGAGGGGAGACCACCGGTGCTGCGTGGCAGCCGGTCGGAAACCGGGCAGGAACCCTCAGGCGATCCGGTCGATGATGAGCTGCCGGGCGGTCCGCGATCCCTCGGGGGCGACGACGACGGCGTCGGCGAGGGCCTCGCGGGCGCGCTCGAACTTGTCAGGGGTGTCGGTGAGCAGCGTCATGAGCGGTTCGCCCGCACGGACGGTGGCACCGGGCTTCGCGTGCAGACGCACACCCGCGCCGGCCTGCACCTGGTCCTCCTTGCGGGCACGCCCGGCTCCGAGGCGCCAGGCCGCGACGCCCACGGCGAGGGCATCGAGGCCCACCAGGACTCCGTCGGCCGGCGCCAGGACCACCTCGGACTCCCTCGCGACCGGGAGCGTGGCGCGAGGGTCGCCGCCCTGTGCCTCGATCATCCGGTTCCAGACGTCCATGGCGCGGCCGTCCTTCAGTGCAGCGGCCGGATCGGCGTCGTGCACGCCCGCGCAGGCGAGCATCTCCTCCGCGAGGCGGACCGTGAGCTCGACGACGTCGGCCGGACCACCACCCGCGAGGACCTCGACGGACTCCTCGACCTCGATGGCGTTGCCGGCCGTCAGGCCCAGCGGCGTGCTCATGTCGGTCAGGAGCGCGACGGTGTTGACGCCTGCGTCCTTGCCGAGCGCCACCATCGTCTCGGCCAGCTCGCGTGCCTGGTCCACGTTCTTCATGAACGCCCCGCTGCCCACCTTCACGTCGAGGACGAGCGACCCCGTGCCCTCGGCGATCTTCTTGCTCATGATCGAGGACGCGATGAGGGGGATGGCCTCGACGGTGCCCGTGACGTCACGCAGGGCGTACAGCTTCTTGTCCGCCGGAGCGAGGCCGGTCCCGGCGGCGCAGATGACCGCTCCGACCTCTGCGAGCTGGCGCATCATGTCCTCGTTGCTGAGGTGCGCCTGCCAGCCGGGGATCGATTCGAGCTTGTCCAGCGTGCCCCCCGTGTGGCCGAGGCCGCGTCCGGAGAGCTGCGGTACCGCGACGCCGAAGACCGCGACGAGCGGTGCCAGCGGAAGGGTGATCTTGTCCCCGACCCCGCCGGTCGAGTGCTTGTCGCTCGTCGGCCGTCCCAGCGAGGAGAAGTCCATCCGCTCCCCCGAGGCGATCATCGCGGCGGTCCAGCGGGAGATCTCCGCCCGGTTCATGCCGTTGAGCAGGATGGCCATGTTCAGCGCGGACATCTGCTCGTCGGCGATGGCGCCGCGGGTGTAGGCGTCGATGGTCCAGTCGATCTGCTCGGGCGTCAGGGTGCCGCGGTCGCGCTTGATGCGGATGATGTCGACGGCGTCGAAGGCTTCGGTCATGGTGGTGTCCTCTGGTCGAGCAGTGTTGGGGTGTGGTCATGCGGTGGTCGTGCGGTGGTCATGCGGTGGTCATGCGGTGGTCATGCGGTGCCGGCGGCCGGATGGGTCGGCCGTGACATGCGAGGGGCGCGGCCGGAAGGGCCGCGCCCCTCGCGGTGCTGGTCGGGCGGGGTGCGGGTCAGGCGAGGTGCTGCGGCCCGAAGGCGTCGGGCAGGACCTCGTCCATGGTGCGGATGCCGCTGACGGTCATGAGCACCATGTCGGGCGCCCGGAACTCGTACAGCAACTGCCGGCAGCGGCCGCACGGCATGAGGGTGTTCCCCTCACCGTCGACGCAGCTGAAGGCGCGGATGCGTCCGCCCCCGCTCATCGCGAGCGCGCTGACGAGGGCGCACTCGGCGCACAGGGTGAGCCCGTAGGACGCGTTCTCGACGTTGCAGCCGGAGATGATCCGGCCGTCGTCGAGCAGTGCCGCCGCCCCTACCGGATACGTGGAATAGGGGACGTACGCTTTCGCCATCGCGGTTCGCGCGGCGGCGGCGAGGTCCTCCCAGGGGATGTCGTTGTCGGTCATGCGGAGCCTCCTAGCCCTTGATGTACGGAATACCACTCGCGCCCGGTGCCCGGGACCGGCCGACGAGCCCGGCGACGGCGAACACCGTCACCACGTAGGGCAGCATGCGCAGGAACTGGTCCGGCACCGGGGTGCCGAGCAGGCTGAGGACATTGGAGAGGTTGGTGGCGAAGCCGAAGAGCAGCGCCGCGAAGAACGCGCCGATCGGGTTCCAGCGGCCGAAGATCAGGGCTGCCAGCGCGATGTAGCCCTGCCCCGCCGTCATGTCCCGCCCGAAGCCGGAGACGGCCACGAGCGTGAAGAAGGATCCGCCGATGCCCGCCACGACGCCCGCCAGCAGCACGTTCATGAACCGCATCCGGTTGACGTTGACGCCCAGCGTGTCGGCGGCCTTGGGATGCTCGCCCACCGCCCGGGTCCGAAGGCCCCACCGCGAGTGGTACAGCGCCACGTACACCACGGCGACGGCGATGTACATGAGGTAGCCGACGATCGTCTGCTGGAAGAGGATCGGGCCGATCACGGGGATGTCCGCGAGCAACGGGATCTCGATGACGGGCAGGCGGGGCGGGGAGTTCCAGCGCTCCGAGTCCTCGCTGAGGACGGCGGAGAACAGGAAACCCGTGAGCCCGGAGACGAGCACGTTCAGGACGACGCCGACGATCACCTGGTTGACGACGTACCGGATGCTGAAGACCGCGAGGACGAGGGAGACGAGGACTCCGGCGACCGCTGCCGCGAGGAGGCCCACGAACGCGCTGCCGGAGAGCGACGCGGCGACGGCCGCTGCGAACGCCCCGAAGAGGAGCTGTCCCTCGATCGCGATGTTCACGACGCCCGAGCGCTCACAGAGCACACCCGAGAGCGAGCCGAAGATGAGCGGCACGGCGAGGGTCACCGAACCGGCGAGGAGCCCGTACAGGGCGACATTGGGTGTCCGGGCGCTGCCGACCACCCACGTGAGGAAGGCGATCAGGAACAGGACGGCGAAGACCGCCAGGACCCAGACCGGGATCTTCCGCCCGGAGCGGGTCCGGAGGATCGCGAGGGCGGCGAGGGCGATCATGGCCAGGGCCGCGACCCACCCGATGACGGGCGCCGAGACGACGATCGACGGGAGGACGATCGGATCGTTCTCCTCGGACAACCGGAACGTGACGTCGTTGCCCGGCGCTCCGATGGCGAAGACGAGGAGCGCGAAGAGTGCCACGACGGACAGGATGATCGGGTTCTTCCAGCTCCGGACGGTCGCGTCGCTCGCGCTGCGCGCCGGTGCGCTGGTGGTTGCTGTGCTCATGCTGCTGCTCCGGTCGAGGCTGGCGTCGGGGTCGTGGAGGTGGAGGAGCCGCCCTTGCCGGCGCGCGTGGCGCCGGGGGCGGGGAGGCGGAAGAGCGCCCGGACGAGGGGCGGCGCCGCGATGAAGAGGACGATCAGCGACTGCACGACGAGGACGATGTCGATGCTCGTCCCCGTGGAGGCCTGCATGGCCACGCCGCCGGCGCGGAAGGCCCCGAAGAGGAGGCCTGCGGCGAAGGTGCCCCAGGGCGAGGACCGCCCGAGCAGGGCCACGGTGATCGCGTCGAACCCGAAGCTCGCCGCGACGCCCGACGTCAGGACCTTCTCGGTACCGGAGACCTGGGCGACGCCCGCGAGACCCGCGAGTGCACCGGCGATCGCCATCGCGAGGATGTAGCCCTTGCTGACATTCACCCCTGCGGTCCGAGCGGCGCTCGGGTTGGCACCGACGGCGCGGAGCTCGAAGCCCACGGTGGACCTGTTCAGCAGCCACCAGACGAAGACCGTGGCGAGCACGGCGACGACGAAGCCCCAGTGCAGGCGGAAGGAAGCGCCGAGCAACGGTGGGTACACCGCTGTCGCGTCCAGCTGCGGACTGATGGGATTGGTGGAACCGGGCCGCTGGAAGGCCGGCGTGCTGAGGAAGTACAGCACCAGGTTCGTCGCGATGTAGTTGAACATGATCGTGAGGATGACCTCGTGGGCACCGGTGCGTGCCTTGAGGAGTCCGACGAGGCCGCCCCAGAGGGCGCCGCCGACCATTCCCGCGAGGATCACCAGGAGCAGATGGATCCCGACCGGCAGGTGCAGCGTGAAGCCGACCCAGCCGGCGAATGTCGCCCCGATGAGGATCTGGCCCTGCGCACCGATGTTGAAGAGGCCCGCGCGGAAGGCGAGCGCCACGCCGAGGCCCGCGCAGATCAGCGGCGTCGCCACGGTCAGCGTCTGGGTCAGCGGGTAGATCATCCGGGTGAAGGTGTCGCCCTCGAAGTTGAAGACCGAGCCCTGGAAGAGCGCGATGTAGGCACTCGAGGCCGCCGTCCAGGCGGCAGCGATGGTGTCCTGCGGACGGCTGAAGAAGTACGACGACGCGCTCGCCACCTCCTGGTCGGTCACCGCGATGAGCAGGCCGCCGAGGATGAGGGACAGCACCACGGAGAGGAAGGCGACGAGCGCGTTGCCGGTCATGATGCGCTGCATGAGGGGTGCCTCGGCGCCCGGACCGACCCCGAGGCCCGCCGTAGTGGCCGGCACGGCCGGTGGCGGCACCTCGCCGCCCGCTGTCTCGGCCGCCGTCTCGAGCCGGATCTCGTCCTGCCGGGCGGCGTCCTTCGCTTCGCGTCGGGTGGGGTGTGCTCCCCCGCCGGTGGCCGGGGTCACCGGCCGGTCGTCCTGCGGGTTCACAGGTCTCCTCCTTGTACGTCGTGTGCCTGCGCGAGCGCTTCGTCGGCGGGCATGCCGGCCATCATCAGGCCGAGGACATCGCGCGAGACCGTGCCGGGCACGATCCCCATGAGGTGGCCGCGGTACAGGACCGCGATCCGGTCGGCGAGCTCGAGGACCTCGTCGAGTTCTGTGGACACGATGATGACGGGGGTGCCGCCGTCGCGCTCGGCGACGATGCGGCGGTGCAGGAACTCGATGGATCCGACGTCGACGCCGCGCGTGGGTTGCGAGGCGATGAACAGCTTGAGGGGACGCGAGAACTCGCGCGCCATGACCACCTTCTGCTGGTTGCCGCCGGAGAGGGTCCCGGCCGCGGACTGGGCGGACTGCGTCCGGACGTCGTACTCGGCGATCTTCTCCTGGGCGTTCTGTTCCATCGCCGACTGCGACATCGAGAGTCCCTTGGCGAAGGGGGCGTCGTCGTACCGGTTGAGGATGAGGTTCTCCGCCACCGAGAAGGTGCCCACGAGGCCCTCGACGCTCCGGTCCTCGGGGACGAACCCCACCCCTGCACGGATGACCTCCTTCACGCTGCGGCCCAGCAGCTGGTTGCCGTTCAGCGTGATGGACCCGGTTACGTGGTCCTGGAGACCCATGATCGCCTCGGTCAGTTCCGTCTGGCCGTTCCCCTGCACGCCCGCGATCGCGAGGATCTCCCCCTCGGCGACCTCGAAGCTGAGCCCGTCGACGACGTGCTGCCCGTTGGCGGCCTGGACTGTGAGGTCCTGCACGCGGAAGGTCACCTCACCGGGTGTGGCCGGCTTCTTGTCGAGGGTGAGGCTCACGGACCGGCCGACCATGAGGGAGGCCAGCTCCGTGGTCGGGGCGCTCGGGTCCGCGGTGCCGACCACCTTGCCGCGCCGCACGACGGTGATGACGTCGGAGACCGCCTTGACCTCGCGGAGCTTGTGGGAGATGAAGACGATGGACTTGCCGTCGGCCTTCAGCTGCGCCATGATCCCGAGCAGTTCGTCGGTCTCCTTCGGCGTCAGCACGGCGGTCGGCTCGTCGAGGATCAGGACCTCGGCGTCCCGCACGAGAGCCTTGATGATCTCGACGCGCTGCTGCACCCCGACGGGCAGGTCCTCGACGACGGCATCGGGATCGACGTCGAACCCGTACTGGTCGGAGATCCGGCGGATACGCGTCCGCGTCTCCTGGAGGTCGAGCATGCCGCCGGCTTTCGTGGCCTCGTTGCCGAGGGCGACGTTCTCCGCGACGGTGAAGACCGGGACGAGCATGAAGTGCTGGTGCACCATCCCGATCCCCGCGGCCATCGCATCCCCGGGACCCTTGAAGGTCACCGGCTTGTCATTGACGAGGATCTCACCCTCGGTGGGGTCGTACAGTCCGTACAGCACATTCATGAGCGTGGACTTGCCGGCCCCGTTCTCGCCGAGCAGGCTGTGGACCTGTCCCGGTTCGACGACGAGATCGATGTGATCGTTGGCGACGAGCGATCCGAAGCGCTTCGTGATGCCGATCAGTTCGAGTTTCACAACTCAACCAGCCTGTTCTGTTCTGTTGTCTTCGCGTCGGAATCGAGCGGAAGTCACGTGAAGGATACCGGGTGCGGCCTGCGGACACGCAGCCGGGGCAAACGCAAACCGCCTTCCTCCGGGCGGGGATCCGCGGGGAGGAAGGCGGTGCGGTGGTACTCGTGTGGTGCGGTACTACTGGGGGCTGGCGGCCGAGTCGACCGTGATCTCCTCGGCGACGATCTGTTCCGTCAGACCGTCGAGCGTGGTCTGCAGATCGTCGGGAACGTTGGCCTCCTGGTCGTGGAACGGCGCGAGGGCCACTCCACCGTTCTCGAGCGTGCCGACGTACGGCGTGTTGTCGAACTCGCCGTCGACGTCGGTGCTGATGACGTCCTCGACGGCGTCGCCCATGAGCTTCATGACCGAGGTGAGGATGAACTCCTCGCCCTTGCCGGCGGTCTCGTAGCCGTCGGAGTCGACCCAGATGGCCTTGACGTCCTTGCCGCCGGCGTTCGCCTCGATGACGGCGTCGAGCGTTCCGGAACCGACCGGACCGGCGACGGGCATGATGATGTCCGCACCCTCGTTGATGAAGTTCTGGGTGTTGGTCTTGCCGGCTGCCTGGTCCTCGAAGTTGCCGACGAACGTGCCGTTCTGGCTCTCCTTGTCCCAGCCCAGGAGTTCGACCTCGCCGCCGGTCTCCTCGTTGAAGTAGCTCACGCCTTCGGCGAAGCCGTCCATGAAGATGGTCACGGTCGGGATGTTGATGCCGCCGTACGTCGCCACCTTCCCGGTCTCGCTCGTGGCCGCTGCCGCGTACCCGGCCAGGAACGCCGCCTGGGCCGTGTCGTAGATGATCGGCTTGACGTTGGGGAGGTCGATCGAGTTGTCGTCGACGATCGCGAAGTTGGTCTCGGTGTTCGCCGCCGCGGCCTCCTTCGTGGTGTCGGCGAGCAGGAAGCCCACCGTCACGATGAGGTTGCAGCCGCCCTGGACCATCTGGTCGACGTTGGGGCCGAAGTCCGTCTCGGCCTGCGACTCGGCCTGGTTGGTCTGGATGCCGAGGTCCGTCTCGGCCTTCTTCAGACCCTCGTAGCTCGACTGGTTGAACGAGCGGTCGTCGAATCCACCGGAGTCGGAGACGATGCAGCCGAGGTAGTCGGTGCCTGCAGCGGCGCTGCTACCGCCTGCTGCGGGGGCGTCCTCGGCGGGCGGCGCACCGCAGCCGGAGAGGACGAGGGCCGAGACGCCGAGGACGGCGGCGGACAGGCCGGTTCCGCGCGAGAAGGTGCGCAGTGAGTTCTTCAAAATGCCTCCAGGAAAGAAATGCGCCACGGGGACGACTGCCAGTGAGTGTCCATCACGGGTCACGATTGATCCGAGGCTCTGTTTTCACTGAAGACCGTGGCGCCGCGACACCGTCGGTGCAGCACGTATGCGAACATCCTAAGGGCCAAGTGACGCGGAACACTACACGGGCCGTTCCGGGCCGCCGATCGTTCGGGTTTCGTTATGCACAGGTGGCTGAGCACAGGCGGGTCCGGCCGACCTGCCGCTCCGCGCCCGCGCGGGACCCCGACGGAGCCCCCACGGAGCCCCCACGGAGCCCCCACGGAGCCCCGATGGAGCCCACGCAGCCGCCCAGCCTGCGGTCAGCGCTCGAGGACCGCCTGCAGGGCCGCCGCCGCCATGACCCGCACGCCGTAGCCGATGGCGCGCTCGTCGGGCGTGTAGTCGCCACGGTGGAGGTCGAACGTCTCCCCGCCCGGGGTCCTCGTCCCGAGGCGCATCATGGCGCCGGGGACCTCCTGCGTCATCCACGCGAAGTCCTCGCCTCCCATGGACTGCGGTGTGAGCACGACGGCGCCCGACCCGAGTTCGGCCCGGGCGGCCGCCTCCAGGAGGCCGGTCTCCGCCTCCTGGTTGACCACCGGCGGGACCCCCCGGATGTGCTCGAGCTTCACGTCGACGCCGAAGGGGGCGGCGACCTCACGCACGGCCCGGTCCAGCAGCTCCCCCGCCGATTCCCAGGCCTCGCCGTCGAGGCACCGGAGGGTGCCGGACATGAAGCCGTGCGCGGGGATGGCATTCGGGGCGGAGCCCGCGTGGATCTGGCCCCACACCACGGACACGGCGCTGCGCACGTCGATCCGGCGGGACAGGACGGCCGGCACGTTGACGGCAATCGTCGCGAGCGCGAAGACGAGGTCCTCGGTGAGGTGCGGGCGCGAGGTGTGCCCGCCGCGTCCGCTCAGCTCCACCCGGATCGTGTCCGACGCCGAGGTGATCGCACCGATGCGCGTGCCGACCAGCCCGACGTCGATCCTCGGATCGCAGTGCAGAGCGAGGATGCGTGGCAGGCCGTCGAGCACGCCCTGTGCGATGACGTCGATAGCCCCGCCGGGCATCATCTCCTCGGCGGGCTGGAAGATGATGCGCACCGTACCGGGGAGCGGTGTCGCGGCATCGATGTCCGCGAGGACCAGGGCGACGCCGAGCATCACGGTGGTGTGGATGTCATGGCCGCAGGCGTGCGTGACGCCCGTCGACGCGGACGCGAAGGGCAGCCCGGTCTCCTCGATGATCGGCAGTGCGTCGATATCGGCCCGGAGACCGAGCCGCAGCGGGCCGCTACCGATGTCGACGTACGCGCCGGTCCCCTCCAGACGCCGGGGGGACAGACCCGCCTGCGCGAGCCGGGCCACGACGAGGTCCGTGGTGCGGTGCTCCTTGTAGGACAGTTCCGGGTGACGGTGGATGTCACGCCGGATGTCGGTCAACTCGTCGAGCAGGGGCTCGAGGGAGGCACCGACGCGGGAGGCCGGAGGGCTCTGGGTGCTGGACGTTTCCACGTCCTCAGCCTACCGACCGGCGGCACGGCGACCCGCACTCCTGTGTCGAGGCCGCGTCACGGGAGCTCCGCGCCGCCCGATGGCCACGGGCCCATCGACGCCGCGTCCGAGGGCATGGGCCCTCGCCGGCGGGTGACGGCGTCCGGCCACGCCGGCCCGTCACGGGGACCTGTCCGCTACAGGACGTCGGTGTCGCCGCTGGCGCGAAGGCGTTCGACGGCCTTCTTGACCTCCTGCGCGTGCTCCTTGGTGGTCACCAGCAGTGCGTCGGGCGTGTCGACGATGACGACGTCGTCGATGCCGATGAGGGCGATCACGCGCTTGGTGTCCGACACCACGATGCCCGAGGCGTTCTCGGAGAACACGCGCGCGCCCTCCCCCATCACCGTCAGCTCGCTGTTCTCCTCGGCCGGGTTCAGCCGGCCGATCGCGGCGAAATCGCCGACGTCGTCCCAGTTGAACTCGCCCGGGATCATGGCGACGTCACCTGCCGCCGCAGCAGGTTCGGCCACCGCGTAGTCGATGGCGATCTTCGGCAGCGTGGGCCAGACCCTCCGGGCCACCTCGACGCGCTGCGGGGTGTCCCACGCCTCGGCGATCTCCATCAGGCCGGCGTAGAGGTCGGGCTCGTTCGCGGAGAGGTGCTTGAGCATGAGGTCGACCGGAGCCACGAACATGCCCGCGTTCCAGGAGTAGTCGCCGCTGGCGATGTACCCGTCCGCGACCTCCTGCGAGGGCTTCTCGACGAACTCGATCACGGCGCGCGCGCTGGGGGCGCCGTCGATCGCCAGGGGCTCGCCGGCCCTGATGTAGCCGAAACCGGTGGAGGGGTGCGTCGGCTTGATCCCGATGGTCACGATGTACCCCTCGGCGGCCGTGTGGATCGCCGCGCGCACCGCATCCTGGAAGACCTCGACCGGTGCGATCACCTGGTCCGCGGCGAAGGACCCCATGATGATGCCCGGATCCCGCCGGTGGAGGATGGCCGCGGCGAGCCCGATGGCGGCGCCGGAGTCCTTGGGCTCGGACTCGAGGACGAGGTTCATGTCCTCGATCTCGGGCAGTTGCTCCAGGACGGCCCGGCGGTGGACGATGCCGGTGACGACCATGGTGCGACCGTCACACAGGGGGCGGAGGCGATCGTAGGTCGCACGGATCAGCGTGCTCCCGGAGCCGGTGAGGTCATGGAGGAACTTCGGCGCCGCGGCACGCGACAGAGGCCACAGCCGGGTGCCGGTCCCTCCCGCGGGGATCACGCCGTGGAAGCGCTCCAGCACATTGTCAGGGGTACGGGCAGCCGCCCTCTCGGTACTCATCCGTTCCACGGTAACCGACGCGCCCCGGGGGCCCGGAACCACCGGCCGTCCGCCGGTGTTAACAAGGTCACAGGTGAGGGGCCCCTAAATTGATCCAGGAGTGTCACCGGCCTAGATTATTCTTATCGAAGAGTGCTGTCGCACCGGCGTATCCCTGCGTATAGCGCGCTAACGCCCAGGCGATGCAGGGAGGTAATTTCAATGCCGAAGACACTGACTAAGTCGCTGACACCAGCGGGCACCCTCTACCGTGGCCGCGAAGGCCAATGGTCCTGGGTGGCACACCGCATCACCGGGGTCGTGATTTTCTTCTTCCTCCTGGTCCACGTACTGGACACGTCCCTCGTCCGGGTCTCGCCCGAGGCGTACGACGCCGTGATCGCCTCCTACAAGAACCCCATCATGGGTCTCGGGGAGCTCGGGCTGGTCGCGGCCATCGTCTTCCACGCCTTCAACGGCATCCGCGTGATCCTCGTGGACTTCTGGAAGAAGGGCCCCAAGTACCACCGCCAGATGCTCTGGAGCGTCATCGGCCTCTGGGCCGTCGTCATGATCGCCTTCTCGATCCGCCATCTCTCGCACGTCTTCGGAGGTTAGTACCCATGGCTACCCCAACCATCGAGAGCCCACGCTCCGGCCGCGTCTCCCCCGGCTACTCACGCACCCCGGGCTCCCGCGGGAACTTCGAAATGGTCGCCTGGCTGTTCATGCGGCTCTCCGGAGCCATCCTCGTGGTGCTCATCTTCGTCCACCTCTACGTCAACCTCGTCGCAGGTGACGGCATCAGCGGGATCGACTTCGGTTTCGTCGCCGGCAAGTGGGCCGACCCTGTCTGGCAGATCTGGGACCTGACGCTCCTGTGGCTCTCCATGCTGCACGGCACCAACGGCATCCGCGTGATCATCAACGACTACGCCGAGAAGAACAGCACCCGCATGTGGCTCAAGGGTGTCCTGTACACCTCGACCGTCGTCATCGTGGTCCTCGGCACCCTCGTGATCTTCACCTTCGATCCGTGCCCCGTGATCGACGGTGTGGCGCACGTCGCGGATTACTGCCCCGCACCCTGACGCCACCCCGTAGTCCGTCCCTGCCGCAGGTCGGCAGTTCCCGCATGACCGGCCCACTGGGGCGCCCTCATGCACCCTCACCGGTTTCAACAGAAAGAGCGACCAGCATGCAGGTCCACAAGTACGACGTCGTCATCGTCGGCGCGGGCGGCGCGGGAATGCGCGCAGCCATCGAGTCCGGCCAGCGGGCCCGCACCGCCGTGCTGACCAAGCTCTACCCCACCCGCTCCCACACCGGCGCAGCACAGGGTGGCATGTGCGCAGCACTCGCGAACGTCGAAGAGGACAACTGGGAGTGGCACACGTTCGACACCGTCAAGGGCGGTGACTACCTGGTGGACCAGGACGCGGCGGAGGTCATGGCCAAGGAAGCCATCGAAGCGGTCCTGGACCTCGAGAAGATGGGGCTGCCGTTCAACCGTACGCCCGAGGGCCGGATCGACCAGCGCCGCTTCGGCGGACACACCCGCGATCACGGCAAGGCACCCGTCCGGCGCTCGTGCTACGCAGCGGACCGTACGGGTCACATGATCCTCCAGACGCTCTACCAGAACTGCGTCAAGCACAACGTGGAGTTCTACAACGAGTACTACGTCCTCGACCTGCTCATGGTGGACCAGGAGGTCACCGAGGACGGCGTCACCCGCATCCAGAAGCGCGTGGCCGGGGTCGTCTCCTACGACCTCGCGTCCGGCGAACTGCACGTCTTCCAGGCGAAGTCCGTGGTGTTCGCCTCGGGCGGTGTCGGCAAGGTCTACAAGACGACCTCCAACGCCCACACCCTCACCGGCGACGGCATGGGTATCGCGTTCCGCAGGGGCATCCCCCTCGAGGACATGGAGTTCTTCCAGTTCCATCCGACCGGCCTCGCGGGCCTCGGCATCCTCCTCTCGGAGGCCGCCCGCGGCGAGGGCGCGATCCTCCGCAACTCGGAGGGTGAACGCTTCATGGAGCGTTACGCCCCCACCATCAAGGACCTCGCGCCGCGCGACATCGTCGCCCGGTCGATGGCCAACGAGGTCCGCGAAGGACGCGGAGCCGGGCCGAACAAGGACTACGTCCTCCTCGACCTGACCCACCTCGAGCCCGCACACATCGATGCGAAGCTGCCCGACATCACGGAGTTCGCCCGCACGTACCTCGGCGTCGAGCCCTACACCGAGCCCGTGCCCGTGTTCCCGACGGCGCACTACGCCATGGGTGGCATCCCGACCAACATCAAGGCCGAGGTGCTCTCGGACAACGACACCGTGGTGCCCGGCCTGTACGCCGCCGGCGAGGTCGCCTGCGTCTCCGTTCACGGCTCGAACCGCCTCGGCACCAACTCGCTCCTCGACATCAACGTGTTCGGCAAGCGCGCCGGCCTCGCTGCGGCAGAGTACGCCCTCACCGCCGACTTCGTGGAGATCCCCGAGAACCCGACCACCGAGACGGAGGAGCTCCTGAACCGGGCCCGCAGCTCGGAGGGCGGGGAGCGCGTGGCCCTCATCCGCAAGGAGCTGCAGGACATCATGGACGCGAATGTCCAGGTGTTCCGCACCGAGCAGACGCTGGTCGAGGCCCTGCGCGTGATCGATACGCTGGAGGAGCGCTACACGCGGATCACCGTGCAGGACAAGGGCAAGCGGTTCAACCTCGACCTGCTGGAGGCCGTCGAACTCGGCTTCCTCCTCGACATGGCCAAGGTCATGACTGCCGCTGCCCTGCACCGCAAGGAGTCCCGTGGTGGCCACTTCCGTGAGGACTACCCCGAGCGGGACGACGAGAATTTCATGACCCATTCCATGGCCTACAAGGACCCCCGCGCCACCGAGACCAGTGGCGTGCGCCTTGAGACCAAACCGGTGATCTTCACCCGATACCAGCCCATGGAGCGTAAGTACTGATGAGCACCGAAACGATGGAAAAGGAGCCGGCCTCCAAGGTCGAGCTCGCGCCCGGCGTCGGCGGCGGTGGAGAGATCCCCACCTTCGACATCACCCTGAAGGTCCGGCGCTACAACCCCGAGGTGTCCGACGAGGCACACTGGGACGAGTGGCAGCTGACCATGTACGGCACGGACCGCGTGCTGGACGCCCTGCACAAGGTCAAGTGGGAGCACGACGGTTCCGTCTCCTTCCGCCGGTCCTGCGCGCACGGCGTCTGCGGGTCCGATGCCATGCGCATCAACGGCCGTAACAGGCTGGCCTGCAAGACGCTGCTGAAGGATCTCGACACCTCCAAGCCGATCCTGGTGGAACCCATCAAGGGACTGCCGGTGGAGAAGGACCTGATCGTGGACATGGAGCCGTTCTTCCAGTCCTACCGCGAGATCATGCCGTTCCTCGTCAGCAAGGGCCACGAGCCCACGAAGGAGCGTCTGCAGTCCGCCGAGGAGCGCGACCGCTACGACGACACCACGAAGTGCATCCTCTGCGCGGCCTGCACTTCCTCCTGCCCGGTCTTCTGGACGGACGGTCAGTACTTCGGGCCGGCCGCGATCGTCAACGCGCACCGGTTCATCTTCGACTCGCGCGACGACGCCGGGGACATGCGCCTCGAGATCCTCAACGACAAGGAAGGTGTCTGGCGCTGCCGGACCACCTTCAACTGCTCCGAGGCCTGCCCTCGCGGCATCCAGGTCACCAAGGCCATCTCGGAGGTCAAGCAGGCGATCCTGACCCGCAAGGTCTGACTCTCTGCTCGGGAGCCGATGCCGGAGGCGGCGTTCGGTCCTGACCACCATGTTCCACCCGAAGGCGGCCCGTCACATGACGGGCCGCCTTCGTCGTCTCCCTGCAGGTGCCGACGATCAGATGCGGACGGTCAGGTGCGGATGGCCGGGCGCGGATGGCCGGGTTCGGACGTCGGGTTCGGACGGCCAGGTGAGGACGTCGGGTTCGAACGTCGGATGCGGACGACCAGATACGGACGTCAGGTGCGGTTCCCGCGCCGGCTGCGCTGGCGGAGGGTGCCGCCCTTCGCGTGGTGCTGCCGCTCGGCGTCGGTGTCGGCGTCGGCGGTTCCGACGGCGCACCACGCCGTCGCCACCAGGTACACCTGGCTCAGGAGGAAGAACCAGACGAACAGCGCGAGGATCACGGCGAAGGACAGCAGGAGCGGATTGTTGCCGAAGCTTCCGAGGATCTGGGTGGAGAAGGTGCGGAGCAGCGTGGTCCCGACCCCGGCGATCACCGCACCCTGGATCAGGACCGGACGCGGCATCTCGATGGCGGACGCGGACCGGAACAGGACCACGGCCACGAGGATGTCCAGCAGGATCATCACCGCGAATCCGGCTACCTGTGTCAGGAGCTGGCTCACGCTCGTCAGGTTGAGGAAGCTCAGGAGGGCCCCCAGCGTGTTCGTCGCCACGACGCCCAGGGCGGTTGTCACGAGCATGATCACACCCAGGACCGCGAGCGTCCCGAGGTCCTTCGCCCAGAGGACCACGGGCGGCGCGGCGACGGGCTTCAGCGCGAAGATCCCGCGCATGGCCTGGCGCATGCCACCGATCCAGCCCAGCGCCGTCACGAGCATGACGGCCGAGGACACGACGATGGCCCAGCCGAGTCCACTGGTCGCGTCGAAGAGGCGAGTGGGAGTAATGACGCCGCCCCCGTCGTCCTGCAGGTCGATCAGCCCCGGTACCGCTTTGTCGAGGGCGTCGACGGACAGTTCGCGCAGGCTCTCATCACCTGCGACCACGAGCCCGAGTGCGGCGAATGCCACGACGAGCAGGGCGGAGATGGCGAAGAACAGGCGGTAGGCGAGCCCCGCCGCCATCAGCGGACCGCGGCGCTCGTTGTAGAGCAGGACCACGCGCACGGGCCTCAGGGTGTAGAACCGCGAGATCGCAAGATCCACCCTCGCCAGGAGGAGGCCCGCGCCGCCGTCACCGGAGCGCTTCAGCCTCCCGACCCGGACCTGGGCATCGATCACCTTCCGGCGCAGATCCGCCAGGTTCGCCGGGGAGGGCTGCTCAACGGGTGGTGGTTTCGGAGCCGTCAGCGACTTCGCCAAACCGTAGCTCCTCCCTCAGTTTCCACAAGCCTGACGGCACGTGTTCGTACAGCCCCATGGACCGGACCTCGAAGGACGCCTCGAAGGACTCCAGTTCCGCCACAGCCGCATCCATTCCTGCCTCCGAGACATCATGCGCGACGGTCACGTGCGGATGGAAGGGGAACTCGAGGTCACGTTCGAGCGGGCCCGTCTGCAGCCTCGCATGCAGGGCCACGCATTCGTCGAATCCGTCGGCCAGCTTGAGGAACACCACGGGTGAGACCGGCCGGAAGGAGCCGGTGCTGCAGAGCCGGACCCTGAAGGGCCGCTGGTGCTGCGCGACCACCCGGACGTGCTCGATCGTGGCCTCCCAGTCGGAGGCCGGCGTCGTCGTGATCAGGGTGATGTGCGGGGGCACCACGGCTGCCATGGGGTCGCCGAAGGACGCGCGCCAGGCCTCGAGGTCACGCGCGAGCGGATCGGGGATGGGGATGGTGATGCCCACGCAGCTGCCGCTCGGTCCGGGCGGAGACGACGCCGTCGCCAGCCGGCCGGGGAGACCCGTGGAAGCGCACATGGGTCAGCGGGCTCCCGCCGCGGGAAGGAATCCCACGCGTGCGTAGACCTCCGCGAGCGTCGGCGCCGCCAGCTCACGGGCCTTCGCGGCACCCTTCGCCAGCAATCGATCGAGCTCTGCGGGGTCCGAGAGCAACTCCTCCGCCCGGTTCCGGATGGGGGTGAGGGTCTCGGCGACGACATCGGCAAGGTCCACCTTCAGGTGCCCGTACATCCGGCCCGCGTACTCGTCCTCCAGCTCGGCGATACTTCGCCCGGACAGGGACGAGAAGATCGCGAGCAGGTTCGAGATACCCGGCTTCTCCTCGCGGTCGAAGCGGATCTCCGTCCCGGCGTCGGTGACCGCCGACTTGATCCGCTTGGTCGTGACCTTCGGGTCGTCGAGCAGATTGACGAGCCCGGCGGGCGACGGCGCCGATTTCGACATCTTGGCCGTCGGGTTCTGCAAGTCGTAGATCTTCGCCGTCTCCTTCTGGATGAAGGGCTGGGGCACCACGAAGGTCTCGCCGAAGCGCGTGTTGAACCGCTGCGCGAGGTCCCGGCTCAACTCCACGTGCTGGCGCTGGTCCTCCCCCACCGGGACTCCGTCCGGTTGGTAGAGGAGGATGTCGGCGGCCTGGAGGATGGGATAGGTGAAGAGTCCCACGCTGGCGGAATCGGTGCCCTGCTTCGACGCCTTGTCCTTGAACTGCGTCATCCTGGACGCCTCGCCGAAGCCCGTGAGGCAGTTGAGCACCCACGCGAGCTGCGCGTGCTCGGGGACCTGGGACTGGACGAACAGCGTGGCCCGGTCGGGATCCACCCCCGCAGCGATGTACTGGGCGGCGGTCGTCCGCGTGCGCTGCATCAGCTCCGCCGGGTCCTGCGGGACCGTGATGGCATGCAGGTCGGGGATGAAGAACACCGCGTCGTGGGTTTCCTGCAGGCGCACCCAGTGCACGAGCGCACCGAGGTAGTTGCCGAGGTGCAGGGATCCTGCGGACGGCTGCATGCCGGAGAGGATCCGTTGCCGCCGCGCGGGGGTGAGCGTGTGGTGCTGTTCAGTCATCTGAGGAGTTCCTGGGGGATTGGATCCGGTAGTCGACGACGAGCGGGGCGTGGTCGGAGAATCTGCTGTCCCAGCTCGGTGCCCGATCGACGTCGGCGGTAGCGGCACTCTGCGCGAGTGCCTCGGTGGCCAGCTGGTAGTCGATGCGCCAGCCCGTGTCGTTGTCGAACGCCTTGCCTCGCCAGGACCACCAGGTGTACGGCCCGTCGACCTCGCCCGCGAGGTTGCGGGCGACATCCACGAAGCCGCATTCGTCCGAGAAGAAGCGATCGAAGTACGCGCGTTCCTCGGGAAGGAAGCCCGCGTTCTTCACGTTGCCCTTCCAGTTCCTGATGTCGAGCTGAGTATGGCCCACGTTGAGGTCGCCCATGACCACGGCGTGGTCGGCACCGTCGCGCAGCTGTGGCAGGCGTGCGACCATGGCCTCGAGGAACCGGTACTTGTCATCCTGCTTCTGGGTCCCGACCTCGCCCGAATGGACGTAGGCGCTGACGACGGTGAGGGTTGATCCCGCCACCTCGAAATCGGCTTCGACCCAACGACCGGCCGTGTCGAAGTAGCTGTCACCGATGGTCGTGCGGGTGGCGACGGGCTCCTGGCGGGACGCTATGGCGACTCCCGCCCGCCCCTTGGCCTCGGCCTCGGTGTGGAGGATGAACCAGCCGTCGCCGAGGAGGCTCCGTACGACGGCGTCGGGAGCCCGCACCTCCTGCAGGCAGAGGACGTCGACATCCCGTCCGTCCAGCCATTCCTGCATGCCGCGCTTGTAGGCGGCGCGGATCCCGTTGACGTTCACGGACGCGATACGCAGGGGTTTCTGCAGGGGGTTCGATGCCGGACTCACTCGATCAACCTTACCCCGGAGGGTCTGTCCCTTCACCTCGATCAGGGGGTGCTCAGTCGACGACCGTGCCCTCCACCGGACCCTCGGTGGAGCCCTTCATCATGGACCTCGCATTGTGCGAGGTGATCTCGATGGTCTCGAGGGCACGTTCCACCATGCCCTCGTCCTTGCCGAGGTACTCCCGCACGACGCCCACCTGCACCTGGACGATCTTGAAGCTGTGGTCGAGCTTCAGATCCCTCGCCCTGTCGACCGCCACCGGACCGGCCGGCGACGCACCGGCACCGCCGAACCCGCCGTGCGCCTGGATCCGGTCCGCGGCCTTCCGTGCCGCGGACCGGAGGCTCAGCACCACATAGCTGAAGATCAGGAGCCAGCCCAGGGAGATGATGGCGACCAACCAGCCGATCACGTCGTTCTGGTTGGCCGCGAAGACGACCGCCACGAGGAACACGACCACCATGACGGCCATCCCGGCCGTGCCCATGCGCATGCTCACACCCCGGCCGTGAGGCCGCCCATTGCTTCCAAGAGACTGCATCAGTCCATTCTCCCGCATGGGCCGACCGACCCCCTGGTCTTCCACCGCGGGCGAACTCACAGGGGTTTCGAAGTTTTTTCCCATCTGCCCCCATCCGTGATCGGGATCACCCCGAAGTACAGTCGTGCGCGCCCCACGGTGCGCCTCATTCGCACTATGGAGGATTTTCCCATGAACAAGAAGATGCGCTTCCTCGCAGTACCGGCCCTCGCCATCGGCGCAGTCGCTCTCGCGGGCTCCCCCGCGATGGCCGCTGACGGCTCCTACTCCTCGACCCTCGGCCAACTGAACGGCACGACGGGCACCGGCACCATCACCCTCGACGTCGTGGGCGATCAGGCCACGGTCAACCTGCAGGTCTCGGGCCTGGCCCAGACCTTCATGGACGCCCCGTACCCCCACGTCCAGCACATCCACGGTGGTGCGGCGGGCAAGTGCCCCACGCCCGCTGATGACGCCAACGGTGACGGCATCGTCAACGTTGCCGAGGGCGTACCCGGATACGGCGCCATCCAGACCACGCTGACCACGTCGGGTGCCACCACTCCGGCCGAGGGCCTGAACCTCCAGCTCGGTGGCCAGGGTGGAACGTACTCGATCCAGCGCACCATCACCCTGGATGCAGACACCCAGAAGTCGCTCGAGGCCGGCGTAGCCGTCGTCGTCGTGCACGGCCTGGACCCGGCAACCGCCGGCGTCTCCTCCGAGGTCTTCGGCAGCCCGTCCGAGATCGCCCCCGAGCTCCCCCTCGGCGCAACCTCGCCCGCACTGTGCGGGACGCTCGTGAAGACGCAGATGGGCGCCATGCCTTCCGGTGGAGCCGACACGGGTGTCGCTACCGAGTCCTCCTCCAACTCCGCGGGCATGATCGCCCTCGGTGGCGGCCTGGTCCTCGCAGCAGCAGCCGGTGGAACCTTCGCAGTGCGCCGCCGCGCAGCACACAACGCATAATCCCTGATCCCACATGATCAGTAGGAACATCGGCCATCGCTGGGGCTTTACGGCCCCGGCGGTGGCCGCCCTCTTTCTCCTCGCCGGTTGCGGATCGGGCGATGCGCCCAATTCGACGCCGGCGCCGTCGTCGTCCTCCGCTGCGACGAGCGTGGCACCGGTCGAGGCACCGACCGCCGCGCCCACCGCCGCCCCGTCCTCCGCACCCGCTGCGGCACCCGCCCCGGTTGCACCCGAACTCCCCGGCGTCCTTCCCGCCTCCGCCCCGGTCACGCTGGAGATCCCCTCGATCGGTGTCCGCACCGACCTGCTGACCCTGGGACTCCGCGAGAACAACAGTCTCGAAGTGCCACCTGACGGACCCGGTGCACCCGCGAGCTGGTACGACCAGTCGCCCACCCCGGGCGACCGCGGACCGGCCGTCATGCTCGGCCACGTCAACGCGACCGACGGCGGCAAGGGTGTCTTCGCCGACCTCCGCGCCCTCAAGGCCGGCGATCGGATCTCGGTGGTCCGCGAGGACGGTACGACCGCGGTGTTCGAGTTCCAGCGCGGCGAGGCGTACCAGAAGAACGACTTCCCGACCCTCACGGTGTACGGGAACACGCCCGGTTCTGAACTCAGGCTCATCACGTGCGACGGCTACAACCCCGACACCGGCGAGTTCGACGACAACTACGTGGTGTACGCGACCCTGGTCATCTAGCGCCGGCCACCCGGGCAGCACCAGTTCTCCCCGACCGGCGGCGGGGCTCCCCGGCCCCGCCGCCACTGTCGTCCGGGTGCGGGGCTCCACACCGATACGGTGTAGCGGGACCCGCGCGTCCCGACCGGTCAACGCCGGACCTACTTGAGGAACAGCTTCCGCAGCCTGACAGTGGTAAGCAGCAGGCCGACGGCGATCATCACCAGGAAGTAGCTCAGGTGGACCGCCGCGGCAGGAGTGAAGGAGGCGATGCTGATCTGGCGCAGCAGTTCCACACCGTGCCACAGCGGCAGGGCCTGGATGAACCACTGGACGCCCTGCGGGTAGACGCTCAGTGGATAGAACGTGGCAGAGAACAGGAACATCGGCAGCATCACGAAGTTGACCCACTCCATCTGCTGGAAGGTCTTCATGAAGCTCGTGATGCCCATCCCGAAGGACGCGAAGCCGAAGGCGATCACGACGGACGCCGGGATCATGAGCAACGCCACCGGTGTGGTGATGAGGCCCATGAGCGCCATGACCGCGGTGAAGCCGGTGGCGTACATGGCGCCGCGCAGGAGGGCCAGGAAGATCTCCCCGATCGCGACGTCCAGCGGACCCAACGACGTGTAGAGCATGCCCTGGTAGAGCTTGGCGAAGTTCATCTTGAAGAACACGTTCCATGTGCTGTCGTAGACCGCGCCGTTCATGGCGGACACCGCGAGGAGTGCCGGCGCGATGTAGGCGGCATAGCTGATCGGCTCACCGTTGGGGCCCTCGACCGACCCGACGAGCGCTCCCAGGCCCACCCCCATGGACACGAGGTAGAGCACGGGTTCGAAGAACCCGGAGACCATGACCAGCCAGTTGCTGCTGCGCGTGGCGAGCAGGCCGCGCGCGATCACGGCGCGGGCGTTGCGGGAGTAGAGCGCTGCCAGCGGTCGCCTGGACCCCTCGAGCGCGTAGTCCTGGGCGGTGAGGTGCACGCTCATCTCCCCAACCTCCTCGCGTACACCGCGCGGGCCAGCTTCAGTCCGACGACGGCGAGCACCACGAGGTACAGCACGTGCACCACGGCGAGCCAGAGGGGGAGCTCGTAGCCGTAGGTCAGCGCCCGGCCCAGCTCGGTGCCGTGCCACAAGGGCGAGATCCAGCCGATCCAGCGGAGGAACACCGGCAGGGTGTCGAGCGGGAAGAAGGTCCCGGAGAACAGGAACAGCGGCGTGACGATGAACCGCATGACGAGCGCGAACTGCCCCTTGTCCTCTTCGATCCGGGCCGAGTAGGCCATGAGCGGGAGCCCGAACGCCAGGCCGCTCAGCACCGCGACGGGGATGGCCACGGGGCCGGCGGCAGACGGTGACGCCCCGAACGCCGCGACGATGAGGAAGTAGATGATGGTGGTGACCGTCAGCCGGACGGTGACGGCGATGATGTGGCCCTGCACGATCTGGTCGGTGTTCAGGGGCGAGGCGTGCGGGCCGTAGTAGACGCGCCGCCACTTGAAGCCGTCCATCACGGGATAGGTGAACTCGGTGGCGGCGGTCATGATCGTCGCGGAGGCCAGGAGGGCCGGGGCGATGAAGGCGAGGTAGCTGACCTCGCCGAAGGCACCTGCCGAGTTCCGGTCGACGAGGGTCGCTAGGCCGATCCCCATGGCGAAGAGGTACATCACCGGCGTCCCGACGCTCGAGGCGAGGAGGGTCCACCGGTAGCTGTTCATGGACCGCAGGACGTGCTCGGCGTAGTACCAGGAGCCGAACGCACGCGCCCGGGACGCCGAGACCTCCGGCTTGTGGGCGTGCAGCCGATACGGCGGTGCCGTCACCGCGCCGTCGGTGGTGGGCGCCTGCTCAGTCAACGAGGCTCCTCCCCGTCAGGCGCAGGAAGACGTCCTCGAGCGAGGAGCGGCGGACCAGGGAGGTGATCGGACGGAGGCCCCGCGAGATGACCTGTTCGAGAGCGGCCTCGCCGTCCTGGGCGTAGATGAGGACGCGGTCGGGCAGCGGCTCGAGCCGGTCACCGATGCCCTGCAGTTCGGCGGCGACGGTCGTGTTGCGTTCCGAGCCGAAGCGCAGCTCGAGCACCTCCCGGGTCGAGTGCTCGCGGATGAGCTGAGCAGGGGACCCCTCCGCCATGATCCTGCCCTTGTCGACGACCACCAGGCGGTCGCAGAGCTGCTCCGCCTCGTCCATGTAGTGCGTGGTGAGGATCAGGGTCACGCCGGACTCCTTCAGGCGGAAGAGCCGGTCCCAGAGGATGTGCCGGGCCTGCGGGTCGAGCCCGGTGGTGGGCTCGTCGAGCAGCAGGATCTTCGGCTCGTTGATGAGCGACCGCGCGATGGTCAGGCGGCGCTTCATCCCGCCGGAAAGCGCGTCCACCTTCGCGGATGCCTTCTCCGTGAGCTGCGCGAACTCCAGGAGCTCGTCCGCCTTCGGTCTCAGGTAGCTCATCGGCAGACCGAAGTAGCGGCCGTAGACGAGGAGGTTGTCACGGACCCTGAGTTCCTCGTCGAGGTTGTCCTGCTGCGGCACCACCCCGAGGTGCGCCCTCACCTCCGGTCCGTGCTGTTCGGGATCGAGCCCCATGATGGTGAGGTCTCCCGAGGTCCGCTGGGACACCCCTCCGATCATGCGCATGGTCGTCGACTTGCCCGCGCCGTTGGGTCCGAGCAGACCGAAGGACTCCCCCGCGGGGACGTCGAAGGAGATGCCGTCGACGGCTTTGAAATCACCGTAGTGCTTGCTCAGCTGACGGGCGGAGATGACCGGCGGACCGGCGGCGAGTGTGGGCACTCGCCCAGCCTAGGCGAGAACTCCCATTGGCAGAAGCCAATGGGGGTTCCGCGGACTAGTTGCCGGCAGCCGAGCGCTCCGCGGCCTCGACGACGTTGGTCAGCAGCATGGCACGCGTCATCGGCCCCACTCCCCCGGGATTCGGTGAGAGCCAGCTCGCCACCGAGGCGACCGCGGGATCGACGTCGCCCGTGAGCTTCGCCCTGCCCGTCTCCGGATCCTCCACGCGGCTCACGCCGACATCCAGCACGATCGCCCCGGGCTTCACCCGGTCCGCACGGATCATGTGCGGGATCCCTGCCGCGGCGACGACGACGTCGGCCCGTCCGAGATGATCGGCGAGATCCACCGTCCCGGTGTGTGCGAGCGTCACCGTCGCGTTGATCTGCTTCCGGGTGAGCAGCAGACCGAGCGGGCGGCCGACCGTCACGCCACGGCCGACGACGAGCACGTCGAGGCCCTTCAGCTCGACGTCGTGGCGGAGCAGGAGCTCGACGATACCGTGCGGGGTGCACGGCAACGGGGAGTCCATCGGCGCGTTGACGTTGAGGACCAGCTTCCCGAGGTTGGTCGGGTGCAGGCCGTCCGCGTCCTTCGCCGGATCGATGCGCTCGAGGATGGCGTTGGTGTCGATGTGGGCGGGGAGCGGGAGCTGGACGATGTAGCCGGTCGTGGCGGCGTCGGCGTTCAGCTCGTCGAGGACTGCCTCGAGTTCCTCCTGCGTGATGGTGTCCGGCAGGTCGCGCCGGACCGAGGTGATGCCGACCTGGGCGCAGTCGCGGTGCTTGCCCGCCACGTAGGAGTGGCTCCCCGGATCGTCGCCGACGAGGACCGTGCCGAGCCCGGGGGTCACCCCGCGCTCGCGCAGTGCGCTCACGCGCTCGGTCAGTTCCTCCTTGATGCGTGCGGCGGTCGCCTTGCCGTCAAGGATGCGGGCGTTGTTCATGGGAGGGATCCTTCTCTGGTCGCTCGTCCAGCTGTTCGAGCAGGAATGCCTTGCCGCGGTCGCAGCAGCCGGTGAAGCAGCATTCCGCGGTGGGGATGTCGAAGTCCGGTGACGCCGCCGCCCTCGAGGAGAGGGCGGCGCGTGGGATCGGATCTACCACTCCTCCTGGCCGGGGTAGAGCGGGAAGTCCGCCGCGAGTGCGGAGACGCGGGCGCGCAGTGCCTCGACGTCGGGCGACGGCTTCAGGGCGGCCGCGATGATCTCCCCGACCTCGGTGAACTCGGCGGCGCCGAAGCCGCGGGTCGCGAGGGCCGGCGTCCCGATGCGGAGGCCGGAGGTGACCATGGGCGGGCGGGGATCGAACGGCACGGCGTTGCGGTTGACCGTGATGCCGACGGAGTGCAGGACGTCCTCGGCCTGCTGGCCGTCGAGCGAGGAGTTGCGGAGGTCCACGAGGACGAGGTGGACGTCGGTTCCACCGGTGAGCACCGAGACGCCGTGCTCGGCGACGTCGGACCCGGTGAGGCGCTCGGCGATGATGCGGGCCCCCTCGAGGACGCGCTCCTGGCGCTCACGGAATTCCGGCGATCCGGCGATCTTGAAGGCCGTGGCCTTGCCCGCGATGACGTGCATGAGCGGGCCGCCCTGCTGTCCCGGGAAGACGTTGGAGTTGAGCTTCTTGGCCCACTCCTGCTTGGCGAGGATGACCCCTGAGCGGGGACCGGCCAGCGTCTTGTGCACCGTGGAGGTGACGACGTCGGAGTAGGGCACCGGGCTGGGGTGGACACCGGCTGCGACGAGTCCGGCGAAATGGGCCATGTCGGTCCAGAGGAGGGCGCCGACCTCGTCGGCGATGGAGCGGAAGGCGGCGAAATCGAGCTGGCGGGGGTAGGCCGACCAGCCGGCGATCAGCACCTGCGGCTTCTCGGCGACCGCCTGTGCCCGCACGCGGTCCATGTCCAGGCGGTGGGTGTCCTCCTCGACGCCGTACGCCGCGACCTCGTAGAGCTTCCCGGAGAAGTTCAGCTTCATGCCGTGCGTGAGGTGTCCGCCGTGTGCGAGGGAGAGGCCCATGATCTTGTCACCGGGCTTGATCATCGCGGAGAGTGCGGCCGCGTTCGCCTGGGCACCGGAGTGGGGCTGGACGTTCGCGAACTCTGCACCGAAGAGCGCCTTCACACGCTCGATCGCGAGGTTCTCCGCGACGTCGACGTGTTCGCACCCACCGTAGTAACGGCGTCCCGGGTACCCTTCGGCGTACTTGTTGGTGAGGACACTGCCCTGGGCCTCGAGGACCGCGCGCGGCGCGAAGTTCTCCGACGCGATCATCTCGAGCGTGTCCCGCTGACGCGCGAGCTCGTTCCGGAGGACGGCGGCGATCTCGGGATCCACCTCGGACAGGGGCGCGTTGGTGACGGTATCCGCTGCGGAGTGGGACGGGGCCATGGGCGACGTGGTCATCGGTTGATCCTTCTCTGGGTCTCGCACGAGGTCAGCTTGAATCGCGGGCGGGCGTCGGACCGCTGGTCCGTGCCCCGGCCGCTCATGAAACGTGACCCGCGGCCCAGGCGTGCGATCCGTGGTCTGCACTGGACGTCCACCGCGCCCGCAGGACGGCGGCAGCTCCACGCCGCTTCCTGGTGGTTGCCCACCCTACGCCAGTCGCGACGCTCCCATGCTAGCCGCTCCCGAGCGGCGCCCGCCACGCGATGACGCGGAGCCCGGAATAGTCATCACTGCCCGGCCGTTCGCTGAGAAGGAGCGTGCCCCGGAGACCGGGATCGCCAGGAGAGGTGGGACGCGATGGACGTGACAACGCCCGGGGACACACCGGTGCAAACGGGCGTACGGGCAGGCGGGGACGGCGTCGGGCGCGTGGGCGTCGTCGTCATCGGTGCCGGCCAGGCCGGCCTCAGCAGTGCCTACCACCTCCTGCGCCGGGGGCTGGAGGCGGAGCGCGACGTCGTCGTCCTCGATGCGAACCCGGCGCCCGGTGGCGCCTGGCTGCACCGCTGGCCCGCCCTCACCTTCGACGCCGCCCACGCGCTCCACGACCTGCCCGGCCTGCCGCTCGGCACGCCGGACCCGAAGGAACCGGCGGCCGACGTCGTGTCCCGCTACTACGGCGCGTACGAGCGGACCTTCGACCTGCCCGTGCACCGTCCCGTCTCCGTGCTGGCAGTGGAGCCCGAGGAGGGGCCTGCCGGCTCGTCCGGCCACGGTGACGGCCCGCTGCGCGTCACGACGACGGCGGGCACGTGGATCGCCGACGCCGTCATCAGTGCGACCGGCACCTGGGACCGCCCGTACTGGCCCTATTACCGCGGCCGGGACGTCTTCGCGGGCCGGCAGCTCCACACGCACGACTACCGCTCGGCAGCGGAGTTCGAGGGACAGCGCGTGCTGGTCGTCGGTGGCGGTACGTCCGCGGTGCAGTTCGTGCTGCAGCTCCACGAGGCCGGAGCCGCCCCCGTCTGGTCGACACGCCGACCGCCGTCGTTCACGCGCCGCGCCTTCGATCCGGAGTGGGGTCGCGAGGTCGAGGCGGAGGTCAACGCCCGGACCGCCGCGGGGCTGCCGCCCGCCAGCGTCGTCTCCGTCACCGGACTGTCGCTCACGGCGCAGTACCGGGCCGGGATCGACGCCGGCATCCTCGTCTCCCGCGGGCCCCTCTCCGAACTCCGCGAGCATTCGGCAGTCTTCGCGGACGGGTCGGTGGAACCCGTGGACGCCGTCCTCTGGGCCACCGGGTTCCGCGCCGCCCTGGACCATCTCGCACCGCTGCGCCTCCGTGAACCCGGAGGCGGCATCCTCATGGACGGGGTCCACGTGGTCAAGGAGCCCCGACTCCTGCTCGTGGGCTACGGCGCGTCCGCCTCGACCCTCGGTGCCTCCCGCGCCGGCCGCGCGGCGGCGGTCGCCGCCGTCACACGGCTCCGCGCGGGGGCCGGGCGGGCGACGGCCGGTAATCTGGCGTAGGTGACCTCCCCCGAGACCTCCCGTCCGCCCTCGTCCTACTCCCTGACGCTCTCCTGCCCCGACAGGCCGGGAATCGTCCACGGCGTCTCCGGCGCCCTCGTGGGCCTCGGGGCGAACATCACGGAATCCCAGCAGTACGGCAGCCCGGAGACGGGCACCTTCTTCATGCGCGTCGCCCTGACCACGGAGGCGTCCGCGGACGGGCTTCACACCGCCCTGGCACCGGTGGCCCGTGAGTTCGGCATGGAGTGGTCACTCAACGAGACCTCCCGCCGGACCCGGACCCTCATCATGGTCTCGAAAGCAGCGCACTGCCTCAACGACCTCCTCTTCCAGCACCGCTCCGGCACCCTCGCCATCGACATCCCCGTCATCGTGTCCAACCACCGGGACCTCGAGGACCTCGCCGCCTTCTACGGCATCGAGTTCCATCACATCCCGGTCACGCCGGAGACCAAGGACGAGGCGGAGGACGCACTGCGTGCGCTGATGCGGCAGCACGACGTCGAACTGGTCGTCCTGGCGCGGTACATGCAGATCCTCAGTGACCGGCTCTGCGGTGACCTCCTGGGCAGGGCGATCAACATCCACCACTCGTTCCTGCCGTCCTTCAAGGGGGCACGGCCCTACCACCAGGCCCATGCCCGCGGCGTCAAGCTCATCGGCGCGACGGCCCACTACGTCACGGGCGCCCTGGACGAGGGCCCGATCATCGAACAGGAGGTCATCCGCGTGGACCACGCGCGGACGGCCGAGCAGCTCACCGCGATCGGACGGGAACTCGAGGGGCGCGCCCTGGTGCAGGCCGTGCAGTGGCACGCGGAACGGCGCGTCCTCCTCGACGGTCGCAGGACCATCGTCTTCAACTGATGGTCCCGCCGCCGCGGGAGGCGTCGCCTAGGCTGGCGCCATGGCCAACCACACCTTCCGCGGCAGGACCCCCCGCGTCTCCGACTCCGCCTTCGTCGCCCCCTCTGCCTCCCTCATCGGCGACGTGGTGATCAGCGGACATGCGAGCGTGTTCTTCGGCGCCACCCTGCGCGCGGACACCTCCTCCATCAGCGTCGGGGAGGGGACGAACCTCCAGGACAACGTGGTGGTGCACGCCGACCCTGGCTTCCCGGCGCGCATCGGCGACCGCGTCAGTGTCGGCCACAGCGCCGTGGTGCACGGCTGCACCATCGAGGACGACTGCCTGATCGGCATGAGCGCGACCGTCATGAACGGTGCCGTCATCGGGACCGGTTCCCTCGTGGCCGCCGGCGCCGTCGTGCTCGAGGGCACCGTGGTCCCGCCCCGCTCCCTGGTCGCCGGCGTCCCCGCGAAGGTGCGCCGGACGCTGGACGACGGCGAGGTGGACGGCGTCAGGGCCAACGCAGCCGACTACAGGCTCCTCGCCCAGGAGTACCGCCAAGCGTTAACTTCTTGACTACAAGCGGGAGCTACGGCACCCTTGGGATCATGCCCGCAGACTCCCCCTCGACGGCGAGGACAAGCCTGAGCGCCCCGCTACCCAAGCCGGGCTCCCAGTCCGCACTGCGCGAGCAGAACCAGCAGCGCGTCATCGCGGCACTGATGAGCGGCGGGCCGCAGACCCAGGCCGAACTCTCCCGACAGACCGGACTCTCGACAGCGACGGTCTCGAACATCGTCAAGGTGATGGCTGCGACCGGCATCGTCAGTACTGCACCCACCACGAGTTCCGGCCGCCGCGCCCTCTCGGTGATCCTCAACGACAACGGGCAGGTCGCCGCGGGGATCGACATCGGGCGCCGCCACCTCAGGGTGGTCCTCGCCAGCCCGAACTACCGGGTGCTGCAGGAGGCGTCCGTCGCACTCCCCCTCGGGCACAGCGCCGTCGACGGACTGACCGCGGCGTCCGATCTCCTGGACTCCCTCCTGGACAACGGCGGTATCCGCCGCCGCGCACTCCTCGGTGCCGGGATCGGGATCCCCGGGCCGATCGACAGGCGCACCGGAACAGTGGTGCAGGGCGCCATCCTCCCAGAGTGGGTCGGCATCAACATCCACGAGACGTTCAGTGAACGGCTGCGGGTGCCCGTCTTCATCGACAACGATGCGAACCTCGGCGCCCTGGCGCAGGTGACCTGGGGCCCGCACAGTGCTGTCGAGAACCTGATGTTCATGAAGGTGGGATCGGGCATCGGCGCCGGGCTGGTGCTGAACGGCTCGCTCTACTACGGGAACGTCGGCGTGACCGGCGAGCTGGGCCACACGACCATCAACGAGCAGGGCGTCATCTGCCGGTGCGGCAACCGCGGCTGTCTCGAGACGGTGGCGTCGACGTCCACCATGATCGAGCTCCTCAGCCGCGGCAGCAACGAGACGGTGGACACGCAGCGGATCATCGACTGGGTGCTCGCCGGCGATACCGCGGCGTTGCGCGTGATCGACGACGCCGGCGTGGCCATCGGCCGTGCACTCGCGCACATGGCGAACCTCATCAACCCCGAGACGATCGTCATCGGCGGGCCCCTGACCAGCCTCGGGGAGATCCTGCTGGAGCCCGTCCGGCGCGGGCTCGCCCGGCACGCCGTGCCCATCATCGGCGACACCACGAGCGTCTGCATGTCCTCGCTCGGCGATCGCGCCGAAGCCCTCGGTGCGGCCGCCGTCGTCCTGGCACAGCAGGGACTTGCTCCCGCGCTCGCCAGCTCAGCCTGAAGTTTTCCTCTGTTTTCTCCGTGCTTTGTGTTCAACAGTTGACGACAAGGCATACCAGCGTGTTCAATTCTTTCGGGTCGAGGTTGGCCTGCACCAAGACAATGCCGTCACCGCGGGAGGCCCCATGAACAACCACACCATCCTGGAGATGCGCTCCATCACCAAGGAGTTCCCGGGAGTCAAAGCCCTCTCCGACGTCTCGCTCGAGGTCCGGGCCGGCGAGATCCACGCCATCTGCGGCGAGAACGGTGCCGGGAAGTCCACCCTCATGAAGGTGCTCTCGGGCCTCTACCCCTACGGCGACTACTCCGGCGACATCGTGTTCCAGGGCCAGGAGGTCCAGTTCAAGGACATCCGCTCCAGCGAAGCGGCCGGGATCGTGATCATCCACCAGGAACTCGCGCTGATCCCCGAGCTGTCGATCGCCGAGAACATCTTCCTCGGTAACGAACCCACCCGGTTCGGCGTCATCGACTGGGACTACGTGAACCGGACCACCCTCGAGCTGATGGCCCGCGTGGGGCTCCGCGAGGACCCGATCACGAAGGTCAAGGACATCGGGGTGGGCAAGCAGCAGCTCGTCGAGATCGCGAAGGCACTCAACAAGTCCGTGAAGCTGCTCATCCTCGACGAGCCGACGGCGGCCCTCAACGAATCGGATTCCCAGCACCTGCTGGACCTGATGTCGGGCCTGCGCTCCAAGGGGATCTCCTGCATCATGATCTCGCACAAGCTCAACGAGATCGAGCAGATCGCCGACTCGATCACCATCATCCGCGACGGCAAGTCGATCGAGACGCTCCACGTCAAGGACGACGGCGTCGACGAGGACCGCATCATCCGAGGGATGGTGGGCCGCTCGCTCGAGTCGAGGTTCCCCGACCACACGCCGAACATCGGCGAGACGTTCTTCGAGGTCCGCGACTGGACCGTGGCCCACCCGACCGTGGCGGACCGCCTCGTCTGCAAGAACTCGAGCTTCCACGTCCGGCGCGGCGAGATCGTCGGCTTCGCCGGGCTGATGGGTGCAGGACGGACCGAGCTGGTGCGTTCGGTCTTCGGCCGCTCCTACGGGAACTTCAAGTCCGGGCAGATCCTCATCGACGGCAAGGAGGTGACGCTGCGCTCGGTGCCCCAGGCCATCAAGGCCGGCCTCGCCTATGTCACCGAGGACCGCAAGTCGCTGGGACTGAACCTCCTGGACGACATCAAGACCACCACGGTCTCGGCCGACCTGCAGCGCATCACGCACGGCCTCGTCGTCGACAAGGACGAGGAGTTCCGCGTCGCCGAGGAATACCGGAAGTCGCTGCGCACCAAAACACCGAGCGTCAACGAGGGTGTGGCCAAGCTGTCCGGGGGGAACCAGCAGAAGGTGGTCCTCGCCAAATGGATGTTCACCGACCCCGATCTGCTCATCCTCGACGAGCCCACGCGCGGGATCGACGTCGGTGCGAAGTACGAGATCTACGGCATCATCCAGAAGCTGGCGGACCAGGGGAAGGGCGTCATCGTCATCTCCTCCGAACTGCCTGAACTGCTCGGTCTCTCCGACCGCATCTACACCATCTTCGAAGGCGCCATCACCGGGGAACTGACCCGCGAGGACGCCAATCAGGAGTCCCTGATGAAACGCATGACCGCCAGCCGAACCGCTGCCTGACCGACGCTCCTAGGAAAGACACCATGAATTCCTTCAAACAAATCTTCGGCGGGAACACCCGCCAGTTCGGGATGATCTTCGCCCTGGTCGCGCTGGTCGTGTTCTTCCAGTGGCAGACCGGCGGCAAGACGCTCACGTCGGTGAACATGATGAACCTGTTCAACGGCAACTCCTACATCCTGATCCTCGCCATCGGCATGGTGCTCGTCATCATCGCCGGCCACATCGACCTCTCGGTCGGCTCCATCGCGGCCTTCGTCGGCATCGTCGTCGCCATCGCGATGCGCGACTGGGGTATCCCCTGGTACCTCGGCGTCCTCCTCGGCCTCGTGCTCGGTGCGGTCATCGGCATCTGGCAGGGCTTCTGGGTGGCCTACGTCGGCATCCCGGCCTTCATCGTCACCCTCGCGGGGATGCTCCTGTTCCGGGGCGCGAACCAGTCCGTCGGCAACTCCCTCACCGTGCCGGTGCCCGAGGGCTTCCGCTACCTCGGTGCGGGCTACCTCCCCGAGGTGGGACCGGATCTCGGCTACAACAACCTGACCCTGCTGATCGGCTTCGCCCTCGTCGCGTTCGTCGTCTACAGCGAGCTCCGCGGCCGTCGCAAGCTCGAGAAGATCGGCGCGACGGTGCCCCCCACCTGGGTACCCATCGTGAAGGTCGTCCTGCTCTCCGCCGTCATCCTGTACGCGACGTACCTCTTCGCGACGGGCCGTCCGGGCACCTCCTTCCCCGTTCCCGGCCTGATCCTCGGCGTCCTGGTCATCATCTACGCGTTCATCTCCAACAAGACCATCCTCGGCCGCCACGTCTACGCCGTCGGTGGCAACCGTCACGCCGCCGAGCTGTCCGGCGTGCAGAGCAAGCGCGTGAACTTCATGGTCATGATGAACATGTCGATCCTCGCGGCGCTCGCCGGGATGATCTTCGTCGGCCGATCCACGGCATCCGGGCCGTCCGACGGCGTCGGGTGGGAACTGGACGCCATCGCCGCGGTCTTCATCGGTGGCGCGGCCGTGACCGGCGGCGTCGGCACCGTGGTCGGTTCGATCATCGGCGGACTCGTGATGGCCGTCCTCAACAACGGCCTGCAGCTGCTCGGAGCCGGCGCCGACGACACCCAGATCATCAAGGGAATCGTCCTCCTCGTCGCGGTCGCCTTCGACGTCTACAACAAGAGCCAGGGCAAGCCGTCGATCATCGGCCTGCTCACCAGGAACTTCGGCGGAGGTGGCGGCAACCGAAAAACCGACACCGAAGCCCCGAAACCGGCTCCCACGGAGCAGGCCGTCGGAACGAAGGAAGTCATCTCCCACGACGTCTAGGCGCCCGCCACTACCGGGCATCCGGACCCAACGCTCCACCCGTCCACCAGAGCACGAGCAACAGAAAGAGAAAGCAATGCGTAAGTTCGCAAAGTCCTTCGCAGCGATCGCTGCGATTTCAGCACTGGCGCTGACCGGCTGCGGTCGCGAAGAAGCAGCCCCGGCCACGGAGGGCGGAGAATCCGCCGCTGCGACGGGCTTCGAGGAAGGTTCCTCCATCGGCGTCGCACTGCCCCAGAAGACCTCGGAGAACTGGGTCCTCGCGGAGAAGCTGTTCAACGACGGCCTGACCGAGGCCGGCTACGAGCCGGACGTGCAGTTCGCCAACGGCGGTGTCTCCGAGCAGCAGAACCAGATCAGCTCCATGATCACCAACGGTGTGAAGGTCCTGATCGTCGGCGCCATCGACGGCGCCCAGCTCGGGACGCAGCTCGCGCAGGCCAAGGAGGCCGGCATCACGGTCATCGCCTACGACCGCCTGCTCCTGAACACCGACGCGGTCGACTACTACGTGGCCTACGACAACTTCAAGGTCGGCGAGCTGCAGGGCCAGGCCCTCCTCGACGGCATGAAGGCCGCCAAGCCCGAAGGCCCGTACAACATCGAGCTCTTCGCCGGATCGCCCGACGATGCCAATGCGAAGGTCTTCTTCGACGGCGCCATGAGCATCCTCCAGCCCGAGATCGACAACGGCAACCTCGTCGTCGCCTCCGGGCAGACCACCTTCGAGCAGGCCGTCACCCAGGGCTGGAAGGCCGAGAACGCCCAGAAGCGTGCGGACACGCTGCTCTCCGGCAGCTACGGCTCCACCGAGCTCGACGGCGTCCTCTCCCCCAATGACACGCTCGCCCGCGCGATCCTGACCTCCGTGGAAGGTGCCGGCAAGACCCTGCCGGTCGTCACGGGCCAGGACTCCGAGGTCGAATCCGTGAAGTCCATCATGGAGGGCAAGCAGTACTCCACGATCAACAAGGACACCCGCGCACTCGTGGAGCAGTCGATCACCATGGTCGGTAACCTGCAGGCCGGCGAGGAGCCCGAGATCAACGATCCCGACTCCTACGAGAACGGCGTGAAGACCGTTCCCGCGTTCCTCCTCGAGCCGCAGATCGTCACCAAGGACAACGCGGCGGACGCCTACGCCGACGACCCCACGCTGTCGGCGATCACGAACCCGTAGTCGAGGTTCGAGCAACAGCAGTACTGAGAAGATGCCCCGGCTTCGGCCGGGGCATCTTTTTTGTCCTTTCCGGAGGGGATGGAGCGCAGGAGTGCGGTTCCTCGCCGCCCATCCTGACCTCCGCCCGGCGACGCTGAGCCGCGCCCTCGGTGTCGGCGGCCTGGCCGCGTCGTCGATCGCCGTCGTCGATCGCGGGCGTCCTCGCCGTGGTGAGTATCGGTCTCGGTGTCCCGCGGGCGATCATCGCCTTCGTGACCACGCGTCAGCAACTCACTCCCGCCCGTCCCGGAGCGTCATCCGGCGCCGGTCGATGGACGCGGCACCCGCCAGCGGCGAGGATAGGTCCATGAACCCACAGACCAGAATCGCCGTTCCCCCCTGCGCGGAAGCAGGCGCCCCCAGCCCGATCACGGCGACGGGCCGACCCCTGAAGTGGGGCGTCATCGCCACCGGTGGCATCGCCTCCAAGGTCACGGCGGACATCGCCCTGCTCGAGGATGCCGTGCTCCACGCGGTCAGCTCCCGTAATGCCGAGAGCGCGGCAGCCTTCGCCGAGCGCTTCGGCTTCGCCACCAGCTACGGCAATGACGGCGACGTTGCCGGCTACCAGCGCCTCGTGGATGACCCGGACGTCGACGTCGTCTACATCACCACGCCGCACGGGCAGCACTACGACGTCGCGAAGGCTGCGCTGACCGGCGGCAAGCACGTCCTGTGCGAGAAGCCGTTCACCATCAACGCCGCCGAGGCCGAGGAACTCGCCGCCCTCGCCGCTGAACGCGGACTGTTCATGATGGAGGCGGTGTGGACCCGCTTCCTGCCGAGCGTGAACCGCGCCTGGGAGATCATCCACGCGGGCGAGCTCGGTGACATCCGGTGGGTGCAGGGCGATCTGGGCTTCGCCGCACCGGACGATCCGACGAGCCGCCTGTGGGATCCGAAGGCCGGAGGCGGCGCCCTCCTCGACCTCACCGTGTACCCGCTGACCTGGGCCCTCGGTTCGCTCGGCTTCCCCGATTCCGTGTCTGCGGTGGGCACCCTGAACGACGACGGCGTCGACCTGCAGGCTGCGGTCACGCTCAGCTACGGGAACGGAGCCTATGCGCAGCTGTCGTCGTCGTTCATCGCGTCCTGCCCGGGTCAGGCCACCGTCTGCGGGTCCAAGGGCTGGCTGAAGACCGGCGGCGGGCCGCTCCACAACCCCAGGGAACTGACGATCAGTGCAGGGCACAACGAGGTCCGCGTGGAGCACTTCGAGCAGGTGGGCGCTGGGTACACCTACGAGCTGCGCGAGGTGACCCGCTGCATCCAGGAGGGCCTGACGGAGAGCCCGACGATGCCGATCAGTGACACTCTCAGGACCATGCACCTGCTGGATGACGTCCGGGCGCAGATCGGGCTCCGGTACGCCAACGACGACGCCTGACTCAGACGGCGCGCCGGAGGACGGGCCCCTGCAGCCACTGCTGCCGGGGCCCGTCCTTTCGTTCGTCCTCGCGGTTCCGCCTAGGCAGATGCCCTGCCGCGGCGGGCGAGCACCAGCCCACCCAGGCCACTGAGGACCAGGAGCGAGCCGAAGAGGACGATCTGCTGCTCGGCGAAGCCCGTCGAGGCAAGAGCCGTCGGAGCCGTGACTGCCCCAGCGGCCTGGCCGTTGGCCTTGCCGGCTGACAGCGACGCCGCCGGAGCGATGACCTTCACGGTGCCGCTCGCGACCGAGACGGTGCCCGGTGCCGGTGTCCTTGTTCCCGTGGGGACTGATCCGGTGGTCGTGGGGCCGGTGGGGGCTCCGCCGTCGGATCCGTCGGTACCGCCCGGCACGCCGGTGTCGCCGTCACCGCCGGTACCCGGGTCTCCGGGATCGGTCGGCGTCGTCGGCGTCGTCGGGGTCGTCGGCGTCGTCGGCGTCGTCGGCGTCGTCGGCGTCGTCGGCGTGGTCGGCGTCGTCGGGGTCGTCGGAGTGGTCGGCGTCGTCGGGCCGGTTGAGCCCGTCCCGCACTCGGTGTTGCTGTCCCCGATGAGGGTGAGTCCGTTGCATCCGATCACGACCGGCACGGTGATCACCGGTGTGATGACGTTCCCGTCGAGGATCCCTCCGTCCAGGATGCCCCCGCCGGTGTTTCCGCCGGTGCTGCCGCCCGTCGTGCCCCCGGTGGAGCCGGTGGTGCAGTCCGAGGAGCTGTCACCGATCAGGGTCAGGTCATTGCAGCCCACATTCACCGGAACGGTGACCACAGGAGCGATGACATTCCCATCGAGAATCCCACCGTCCAGGATGCCCCCGCCGGTATTGCCGCCGGTATCCCCGCCCGTGTTCCCGCCCGTGCTGCCACCGGTGCTGCCACCCGTCGTGCCCCCGGTGGAGCCGGTGGTGCAGTCCGAGGAGCTATCACCGATCAGGGTCAGGTCATTGCAGCCCACATTCACCGGAACAGTGACCACAGGAGCGATGACATTCCCATCGAGAATCCCACCGTCCAGGATGCCCCCGCCGGTATTGCCGCCGGTATCCCCGCCCGTGTTCCCGCCCGTGCTGCCACCCGTCGCGCCCCCGGTGGAGCCGGTGGTGCAATCCGAGGAGCTGTCACCGATCAGGGTCAGGTCATTGCAGCTCACATTCACCGGAACGGTGACCACAGGAGCGATGACATTCCCGTCGATAATGCCGCCATCCAGCAGACCACCGTGGATGGACTCATCGGTTGGACCCCCCACGGTCCCACCGGTGCCTCCGGTCCCGGTCGAACCCGACGTCCCGGTCGACGACGAATCCCCGACCAACGACACCGAATTCCCCGACACGTTCACGGGCACCACGACCTCCGGAGAGACCACGTTCCCATTCAGCAGACCTCCGCCGAGGAGGCCGTCGCCGACCGGGGCCGGGGCAGGCACCGGGGCAGAACCGCTGGTCGAACCGGTCGAACCCGACGTCCCGGTCGACGACGAATCCCCGACCAACGACACCGAATTCCCCGACACGTTCACGGGCACCACGACCTCCGGAGAGACCACGTTCCCGTTCAGCAGACCCCCATCGAGGAGCCCGCCGTCCAGTAGGCCGCCGGACGAGCCCGAGAGGCCCGGAGAGCCGCCGGGTGAAGCGCCGAGGGAGGCCTCGAGGGCCACCGCGGTTTCCTCGATGATCGCCCCGCTGGTCGTACCCGACTGCAGTGGCGCAATGGTGGCGGCTGCAAGGCCTGCCTCCGCCTCCGCTGTGAAGACCCCGGTAGTCGGCGCCGTCAGTGATGTCGTTGAAGGTGATGACAGGTCCGCAGCTGTCGCTGCTCCTGCTCCGAGGACGACGACGCCCCCGGCTAAAAGGACTCCGTAGAGCCCTCGCTGCACGTATGTACGCATGATGTTCTCCTGATGATGAAAGTGGTGTGGAGGTGCGTGTGGCACCGTGAGCCGTCAGCCGCGCGCGAAGGCGCGGCGAGGCCACCACTAATCGGGAGAAGAGCCGGGATCGAAACTGGGTCCGGACGGAAGGTCAGCGTTCGCAGGGTGACCGCGCCGCCCGGTCAACAGGAGGACGACGAGGAACGCTCCTGCGGAGAGTGCCGCGAGCGGCGCCGCCGAGCCCGCACCCGTCATGGACGACGTCCCGCCGAAGAAGGACGAGAGGACGGTCGGGAGGGCCCCGGACGTTCCGTCGGTCGAGGCGACCAAGGCGGTCAGGGTCGCGCCTGCAGCGCTGGTGAGTGGCTCGACCAGGCGCTCAATAACGGTCGATTCCGGGGTCGCGGGGACGAGATACGTGGGAAGCGAGCCGGCCGCACCGAGAGCCGGCCGGGCTTCGATCGAGTTCGGAGCGAGAATGGAATCGACCGCGCCGGTGACCGGAATCTGCGCGAGGCCTGCATCCGGCAGGGCAGGCGCCGGAACGGCGACGGCTTCAACCGGTTCGGTGGCGACGGGCGTCTGCGGCACGACGGCGACCGGAGCGTTCACGACCGGGGACGCCGGATCAGTGATCGGCAGCACGGCGATCGGCGGCACTGCCACCGGTACGGGGAGCACCTCGACCACGGGGGCCACGATTTCCGTGACGGGAGCGACTACCCCGAGCACGGGCTCGACGACACCACCCACGGCACCGTCCACGATGCCGGTCACCGGAGTGGTGATCCCCGTGACGGTTCCTGTCGGAATGATCTGTCCGATGACGGGCACCTGCGCAAGCGTCCCGTCCACCGTCGTCGTGACGGGTGTCAGCACCGAGCCGACGGGCTCCGAGAGAAGCTGGGGCACACGGGCGGCGACGTCATCGACGAGCGGAAGAACGCGTGTCTGCTGCAGACCTGTCGCAGCCGCCAGCGGGGCAGCGGGCTCTGTGACAGCAGCGAGGGCGGGAGCCGCCGTCGTCTCGACGACGTCCGTCACGGATCCGAGCAGGCCGCGCTCCGCGGGGAGGTCGGCGGCGGAGGCGCCCGACGCACCGAGGGCCATCCATCCGAGGGCACCGGCGCCGGCGAGGAGTGAGACCCGCACAGAGGTAGCGAGAGACCGACGCTTTCGCATCTTCATCGCACATTCACCCCCAGGCTGAGACCGTGGTGCAACCATAGACCCGCGGAGTGCGGCGTGTAAATGACGGGTTTCACGAAGAAGCCAGTGGTCCGCAAAAGCGGACCACCGGCTGTCGATCCCTCCGTGGGGGGTTACGGGGTCAGGATCGCGAGGACCTCTGTCAGCTTCGCGGAGGGGCGCATGATCTGACTGACCTTCGTGACGTCCGGGTGGAAGTACCCGCCGATGTCCGCCGGCCGGCCCTGGACCTCGAGCAGCTCGGCCACGATGGTGTCCTCGTTGCCGGTCAGCGCCTCGGCGACGCGCGCGAAGCTCTCGGCCAGCTCGGCGTCCTGCTCCTGCCTCGCCAGTTCCTCGGCCCAGTAGCGGGCGAGGAAGTAGTGGCTGCCGCGGTTGTCGATCTCGCCCACGCGGCGGCTCGGCGACTTGTTCTCGAGCAGGAAGGTCCCGGTGGCTCGATCCAGCGTGTCGGCGAGGACCTGCGCGCGCTCGTTCCCCGTCGTCGTCGCCAGATGTTCGAAGCTGACCGCGAGGGCGAGGAACTCGCCCAGGCTGTCCCAGCGCAGGTGGTTCTCCCTGACGAGCTGCTGCACGTGCTTGGGAGCGGAACCACCGGCGCCCGTCTCGAAGAGCCCGCCGCCGTTCATGAGGGGCACCACGGAGAGCATCTTGGCGCTCGTGCCCAGCTCGAGGATGGGGAAGAGATCGGTCAGGTAGTCGCGGAGGACGTTGCCCGTCACCGAGATGGTGTCATCGCCCTTGCGGATGCGCTCGAGCGTGAACGCGGTGGCGTCGACCGGCGTCATGATCTCGAGCGTGACGTCGTCGGTGTCGTTGGCCCCCAGGTACTCCTCGACCTTCGCGATGAGGTTGGCGTCGTGGGCGCGGCCCTTGTCGAGCCAGAAGACAGCCGGCGTCGCCGAGGCGCGGGCGCGCGTGACGGCGAGCTTCACCCAGTCCTGGATCGCGGCGTCCTTGGTCTGGCAGGCGCGCCAGATGTCACCCGGAGCGACGTCGTGCTCGATCAGCACGGCGCCATCGGCGTCGACGATCTGGACCTTCCCGTCGGCGGGGATCTCGAACGTCTTGTTGTGGCTGCCGTACTCCTCGGCGGCCTGGGCCATCAAGCCCACGTTGGGGACCGTGCCCATGGTGGTCGGGTCGAAGGCGCCGTTGGCGCGGCAGTCGTCGATGACGACCTGGTAGATCCCGGCGTAGCTGCTGTCGGGAATGACGGCGAGCGTGTCCGCCTCCTCGCCGTCCGGCCCCCACATGTGGCCGGAGCTGCGGATCATGGCCGGCATGGAAGCGTCCACGATCACGTCGCTGGGGACGTGCAGGTTGGTGATGCCCTTGTCGGAATCGACCATCGCGATCGCCGGGCCGTCCTCCATGCCCTTGGCGATGACCTGCTGGACACCGTCGCGTACGTCCTCGGGGAGCTTGTCGAGGCCACCGATGATCGAGGCGAGGCCGTTGTTCGGGCTGAGGCCCGCCGTCGCGAGCTGCTCGCCGTAGGTCTCGAAGAGCTCGGGCAGGAAGGCGCGGACCACGTGGCCGAAGATGATGGGGTCCGAGACCTTCATCATGGTGGCCTTGAGGTGGGCCGAGAACAGCACGCCCTCGTCCTTCGCCCGGGCCACCTGGGCCTTGAGGAAGGCGTTGAGGGCATCGGCGCGCAGGACCGTGCCGTCGAGCACCTCTCCCGTCAGCACCGGGAAGGCGCCCTTGAGCTCGGTAACGGTGCCGTCGGTGGCGACATGCTGGATACTGACGGTCGTCTCGGCGGGGATGACGACGGACTGCTCGTTGGAACGGAAGTCGTCGCTCGTCATGTGCGCCACCTTCGTCTTCGACTCCGGCGTCCAGGCCCCCATGCTGTGCGGGTTCTGGCGCGCGTAGTTCTTCACCGACGCCGGAGCGCGCCGGTCCGAGTTGCCCTCGCGGAGGACGGGGTTGACGGCGCTGCCCTTGACCTTGTCGTACCGCGCGCGGACGTCCTTCTCCTCGTCGGTGGCGGGGTGGTCCGGGTAGTCCGGGAGGGCATAGCCCTGCGACTGCAGCTCGGCGATCGCAGCCTTCAGCTGGGGTACCGAGGCGCTGATGTTCGGCAGCTTGATGATGTTGGCGTCCGGCGTCTTCGCCAGGGCGCCGAGTTCGGCCAGCGCGTCAGCCACCTGCTGGTCCTCGGGGAGGCGGTCGTTGAAGAGAGCGATGATGCGGCCGGAGAGCGAGATGTCCCTGGTCTCCACCTCGACGCCCGCCGTGGACGCGAACGCCTCGATGATCGGCAGGAACGAGTAGGTGGCCAGCATCGGCGCTTCGTCGGTGTGGGTGTAGATGATCTTGGCCATGGGTGGCTTCTCCCTGGTGCTCTTGCGTTGTGCGGTCGGTTGGGGGTTGCCCATCTGCTCTAACCTACCGAGGTCCTTCGGGCATCACCTAACGGTATGCGCCCCGGAACGGCGGCGTTGACGGGCGCGGGTCGCCGCGCGGTGGTGTCCGCCAGGCGACCCGTTCAGGCGTCAGTGGAAGAAGTGACGGGCTCCGGTCAGGTACAGCGTGACCCCGGCTGCGTTCGCCGCGTCGATGACCTCCTGGTCGCGCACCGAGCCGCCCGGCTGGACCACGGCGCGGACACCGGCGTCGAGCAGGATCTGCAGTCCGTCGGCGAAGGGGAAGAAGGCGTCGGACGCGGCGACGGACCCGCGGGCCCGCTCGGTCCCTGCGAGGGAATTGGCCCGCTCGACGGCGAGGCGGCAGGAGTCCACGCGATTGACCTGGCCCATGCCCACTCCGACGGACGCGCCGTCGGACGCAAGCAGGATGGCGTTCGACTTCGCGGCGCGGCAGGCCTTCCAGGCGAAGGCGAGGTCCGCGAGGGTCGCCGCGTCGGCAGCCTCACCGGCGGCGAGCGTCCAGCGTGCGGGGTCGTCGCCGTCGGCGTCGAGCGTGTCCGCGACCTGCATGAGCACTCCCCCGGACACCTGCCGGAACTCGACCGGGTTGCGGCCGTAGCCGTCGGGCAGCGTCAGGAGGCGGATGTTCTTCTTCTGCGAGAGGATCTCCACGGCTTCCTCGGAGAAGGCGGGAGCGATGACGACCTCGGTGAAGATGTCCTTCACGGTGGCGGCCATGCGCGCGGTCACCTCGCGGTTCGCGGCGATCACACCGCCGAACGCCGACACGGGGTCGCAGGCGTGCGCCTTGGCATGGGCGTCCGCGATCGGATCCTCCGCGTCCGCGCTCCCGACGGCCACACCGCACGGGTTGGCGTGCTTGATGATCGCGACGGCGGGCTCGTCGAAGTCGAAGGCGGCGCGCAGCGCGGCGTCGGCATCCACGAAGTTGTTGTAGCTCATGGCCTTGCCGTGGAGCTGGTCGGCCTGGGCGATGCCGGGCGTGGCTCCCTTCTCGACGTACAGCGCGGCCTGCTGGTGCGGGTTCTCGCCGTAGCGCAGTACCTCGGACCGCTCGAGGGCGAGACCGGCGTACCCCGGGAAGGTGAAGGCTTCCTCGTCCGTGTCGAACTGCTCGGCCGTCCAGGAGGCGACGGCGGTGTCGTAGGCCGCGGTGTGGGCGAAGGCGAGCGCGGCCAGCCGGCGTCGTGCCGTGAGATCGAAGCCGCCCTCACCGGCGGCCGTGACGACGTCCGCATACCGCGCGGGGTCCACGACGATCGCGACCGAGGGGTGGTTCTTCGCGGCGGAGCGGACCATAGCGGGTCCGCCGATGTCGATCTGCTCGACGACGGCGTCCGGCTCAGCGCCGGACCGCACGGTCTCGACGAAGGGGTAGAGGTTGACGACGACGAGGTCGAACGCCTCGATGTCGAGCTCGGCGAGCTGGTCGATGTGCTCCTGGCGGCGACGATCGGCGAGGATCCCGGCGTGCACCTTCGGATGGAGGGTCTTGACCCGGCCGTCGAGCGTCTCCTGGAACCCGGTGACCTCGGATACCTCGGTCACGGGCACCCCCGCTGCGGCGATGCGCTGCGCCGTCGAGCCGGTCGAGACGATGGCGACGCCGGCGCGGTGCAGGCCCTGCGCCAGCTCCTCCAGACCGGTCTTGTCGAATACCGAGATCAGTGCTCGGCGGATGGGGACACGGTCGAGGTGGGTCAGGCTCACGCAGATCTCCGTCACATTGCTTCGCTGGGGGTCGCCCACAAGTGTATAGGCGCCGCTCCCGGCATCGAATGAAGGGGGCGGCGGGACCGTTTCCGGCCTACCCGCGGCGAGCGTCAAGGTGCGGGTCTCGCGCCGAGCGTCTACCTCCCGGCCGGGTGTCGAATTCGGCAGGGTTCCCCGCGGCGGGTTCCTCCCGCCGGGCTGGGCGTCGAAAGGACAGAAATGACCGGCAAAGACGTTGTTCCCCGGTCTTTTCTGTCCAGTCGTCCATGGCGAGCAAGCGTCGATACGGGAGCACACGGAAATCGCCGACGTCGGTGCCGCGGGTCACGCTCGCAGCGCCAGCGCCTGCCGGATCCGCTCCAACCCGTCGTCACGGCCTGCCCCTAGATGTCTCCTCGTGAAGCGCAGCACGATCCACCCGAGTGCCCGCAGGCGGTCGTCCCGCTCGATGTCCCGGGCCCACTGACGAGGGTCGGTGAGGTGGTGTTCCCCTTCGTACTCGAGGGCGATGCGACGTGCGCGGTACTGCAGATCCGGTCGCGACACGCGGCGCCCGGCGGTGTCCAGGATCCACTGGTTCACGTCTAGTTCAGGCAGGCCTGCATCGACGATGAGCAACCGGAGCAGGCTCTCCGGCGCGGAGTCGACTCCCGATCGGAGGAGCGGCAGCGCCTTGCGCGCGGTAGCCGTACCCCGCGCGCCAGATCTCCGGGCAAGGGCTGCCGCCAGCGCATCAACGCTGCTGAGAGGGTCCGGTTCGTTGATGGCTGCGGGCCGTCGTGGAGCATCCCATCGGCGAAGCAGCGCGTCTCCCAGTGCAACGAGGTCCGCAAGTGGAAGTGTCGCGGCCAGGTCGCACCACGTGCGTTCGGGCGAGGTGAGCGGCACCCCGTACGCCGTGACGACGTCGCCCGGGCCCAGTCTCGCGACGTGACCCACGACGCCGGCCCTGCGCGGCCGCGAGCATCCGGTCGATCGGGTGAGATGCAGCAGTTCGTCCACTGACCGGCGTGGAAGCGGCAACCCCCACAGGACCGCAGCCGTCTGGTGGCTCGCGACCGTGCCCGGCGTCAGCGATCCGAGGCAGGCAACGACGTCGGACAGGTCGGCGGGTGCAGCATCGAGGACACGGAGGCTCCGTGTTGCGCGCCGGTAGAGCGCGCGGCGGAGCACCCGGGCGGGGATACCGAGGTCACGGGCCGCCTCCACGGAGAAGCACCGCTTCGAGGTCAGATTCAGCAGGGCCGTTGCGTAGGGGTCGGTCGGCATCGATCCATCGTGCGCCCGCGCGTCGGCGCATCGACGTTCTCCACAGGGTCGGCGGGATGATCGGCATCCAGAGGACAGAAATAGCCGGTGCAGGACTCCCTCGGCGGTCACGTCTGTCCTCTCGGCCCAACCCGGGGGAAGGAACGACGTCGGCCGTCGTCGAGAGGACAGAAATAACCGGTGCAGCGGGCCAACGATGGTCGTGTCTGTCCTCTCGGCCCAACCGGGGCACAGAGGGCGCCGATCCCGGGCAAGGAACGACGTCGGCCATCCGGCAGTCCGCTCCCACCGGCGGCGGTACAGTTTCTGCAGTATCCGGCCCCTCCACGAAGGCATCATGAGCATCAATACGCAGCTCCCCACCGGCGACCAAGTGGTCCAGGACCTTCCCTGGCGCTGGAAGGTCCAGGGAAAGATCTTCCTGATCGGCGGCCTCGGCTTCATGTTCGACGCGTGGGACGTGACCCTCAATGCCTACCTGATCCCCCTGCTGATCGGCGACTGGGGCCTGACGTCCGGCCAGTCGGCGTGGATCGCCACCTCGAACCTGATCGGGATGGCCGTCGGTGCCTTCGCATGGGGGTCGGTGGCGGACCTCATCGGCCGGAAGCGGGCCTTCACCCTGACGCTGCTCGTCTTCTCGGTCTTCACCGTCCTCGGCGCCTTCTCCCCGGACATCGTGTGGTTCTGCATCTTCCGCTTCCTCGCTGGCTTCGGCCTGGGTGGCTGCATCCCGGTGGACTATGCGCTGGTCGGGGAGTTCACGCCGCGGCGCCAGCGCGGGCGTGTCCTGACGGCGATGGACGCCTGGTGGCCCATCGGAGCCTTCCTCTGCGGCGTGGTGACGACGGCGGTCGTGGCGCAGACGGGTGAGTGGCGCTACGCGATGCTCGTCATGGTGCTCCCCGCCCTGCTCGTGTTCTGGGTACGGCGCGGGGTGCCCGAGTCCCCTCTCTACCTCGTCCAGCGGGGGCGGCGCGAGGAGGCGCGAGCCGTCATCGACGAACTCGTCGCCCGGACGGGCGGCGGGCAGCGCGAGTGGCGCCTGCCCGAGCCCGAGGAGACGCCGAAGCTCTCGATCGGCAGCATCTCCGGGCAGCTGACGGGTCTGTGGCGGTACAACTGGCGCATCACCCTGACCGCCTGGAGCCTCTTCCTCACGATCCTGCTGGTGTACTACGGCGCACTGACCTGGATGCCGCGCATCCTCATCGCCTCCGGGTACGCGCAGTCCGTCGCCTTCATCACCACCACGTTCATGACCGGCGTCGGCTTCCTCGGCGTGATCGCGGCCGCGCTGCTGGTGGAGCGCGTGGGCCGCAAGTGGCTGCTCGCGATCACGGGTCCCGGGTCCGCGGCGCTCCTCGTGGTGTTCGCGCTGACGCTCGAGCTCCCCGCCGTCGCGACCGCGTGGCTGCTGGCGTTCGGCTTCGTGGTGCAGGTGGCCATCCCGGTGCTCTATACGTACGTGTCGGAGCTGTATCCGACCGACCTGCGTGGCAGCGGCTTCGGCTGGGCCTCGACCATCTCGCGCATCGGCGCCGGTCTCGTCCCGCTGATCTTCGGCAGCCTCCTCTGGCCCTACCTCGGCCTGCCGCTCACCTTCGCGCTGACGGGCGGCCTGGTGCTGCTGGCCGTCCTCTTCATGGCGTTCAACGCCCCCGAGACCCGCGCCGCCAAACTACGCTGACGGGCGGCTCCTGGCAGGCGGGAGGGTGCCTCCCGCGTGGGTCGCACCCTCCCGTCGTGGTGATCAGGCCTCGGGCAGGTCCGCGTCCGGCGTCTCCTCGAGCGACGTGACCTTCCACGCACCGTCGGCGAACCGGACGGTCGCGGTGTAGATGGTGCCCTCCGGCGAGAAGGGGCGCTGCTCGGCGACGGAGCCGTCCTCGGCGAACTCGGTGTACGCGTCGGGGTTCACCGGGATCAGGGCGGTGACCTCGGCTCCTTCGACGACCTCCTCCTCGGGAGTGGTGAGGAGGACGTTCTCGACCTTGGGCTGGCCACCGAGGACCCAGCCGCCGTCGTCGTACACGCCCTGCAGCCGCTCCGCCTCCGCCTGTTCGGAGGAGGCGCCGTCGAGGTGCTCGAGCATGGCCGCGGCGTCCCCGGTCTGCAGGACGTAGGCCTTCAGGTCGAAGTAGTAGTAGAGGAAGGCACGGGCGCCGTCGGCGGTGGACTCCTTCACGAGGTCGTTCGTCGCGGGCCGCTCGATGTTGACGGCGGCCGCGGAGGAGCTGGCCGGCGAGGGGCGGGTATCCGCGGAGGCGGCGGGTGCCTGCTCGGCGGTCCCGGCGCACCCGGTGAGGGCGAGCAGGGTGATGGCTGCGGCCACGGTACGGCGCGTGCTGTTCATGATGGTCCTGTCGGAAAGGGGAAAGTAGCCTCAGGCACCTTATCGCGGGAAGCGCCGGAGAGAAGTTTCGCGTAATTTACGCGAAAGGATTGACTCCCCCTGTGACGTGGGACACGCTGGTCCCACCCCACGAAGGAGACCCTGTGAGACCCCGCCACGCCACCGTCGTCGTGCTGACCGCCCTCGTTGCCGGTTCGATCACGACACTGCCCGCCGCCGCCGCCCCGAAGGAACCCGGGAATCCCCCGGCCACCGCCCAGCACTCCCTCCGCACCGCGGTCACCGACGAGAACTTCTACTTCGTCATGGCCGACCGTTTCCAGAACGGCAACACCGCCAACGACGACGGCGGGCTGGGCCCCGATCCGTCGGTGTCCGGCTTCGACCCGACCCGCAAGGGCTACTACAACGGCGGAGACCTCCAGGGCCTGCTGCAGGAGCTCGACTACATCCAGGGCATGGGCACCACGTCCATCTGGCTCACCCCGAGCTTCAAGAACCGTGCCGTCCAGCCCGAGGACAACTCCGCGGGCTACCACGGCTACTGGATCACCGACTTCACGCAGATCGACCCGCACCTCGGCTCCAACGAGGACCTCAGGGCACTCATCGACGCCGCCCACCAGCGCGGGATGAAGGTCTACTTCGACATCATCACCAACCACACCGCGGACGTGATCGCGTACGACGCCGGTGAACGGGCGCCCTACGTCTCGAAGGACGAGGTGCCCTACCGCGACGCCGAGGGCAACGCGTTCGACGACCGCGACTACGCCGGGACCGACACGTTCCCGGCGCTCGACCCGGCAACCTCCTTCCCGTACGTCCCGGTGGTCCCCGAGGCCGACAAGGACCTCAAAGTACCCGCATGGCTCAACGACACGACGCTCTACCACAACCGTGGCGACACGACCTTCGCCGGTGAGGACTCCTTCTACGGCGACTTCTTCGGCCTCGACGACCTCGCCACCGAGAACCCGCGCGTGGTCGACGGCATGATCGACATCTACAAGACCTGGATCGCGGACTTCGGCGTCGACGGGTTCCGGATCGACACCATGAAGCACGTCAACGACGAGTTCTGGCAGGCCTTCGGCCCGGAGGTGCTCACGTACGCCCAGGAGCAGGGCAAGGACGAGTTCTTCATGTTCGGCGAGGTCTTCGACACCACCAAGTCCTTCACCTCGCAGTTCACCACGCGCAACAGGATGCAGTCCGTCCTCGACTTCCCCTTCCAGGCGGCGGCGCGCGGCTACGCATCGCAGGGCGCCCCGGCCTCGGACCTCGAGACCTTCTTCGCGGGTGACGACTGGTACACCGACGCCGACTCCAACGCGTACAGCCTGCCCACCTTCCTCGGCAACCACGACATGGGACGGATCGGCGGCTTCATCGCGGCCGACAATCCGGGCGCCGCCGAGGACGAGCTGCTGGCGCGGGACACACTCGCCCACGAACTGATGTACTTCTCCCGCGGCAACCCGGTGATCTACTACGGCGACGAGCAGGGCTTCACCGGACCGGGCGGCGACCAGGACGCCCGCCAGACGCTGTTCGCGAGCCAGGTCGGCGAGTACCTCGACGACGACCTCCTCGGCACCGATGCCACCCACGCGACCGACAACTTCGACACCACCCACCCGCTCTACCAGGGCATCGCGACGCTGGCGGACATCACCCGGGACCACCCGACGCTGCGCGACGGTGCCCATCAGCACCGCTATGCCTCGGACGGCCCCGGCATCTACGCGTTCTCCCGCGTAGACGCCGAGGACCGCCGCGAGTACGTCGTCGCCCTGAACAACAGCACGGAGCCCCAGACCGCGAAGATCCCCACCTACGCGTCCAAGCGCAGCTTCGGCCTCGTGTACGGGGATGCGCCGAAGCGTGCGAGGTCGGCGGCCGACGGCACCCTGAGCGTGACCGTCCCCGCGCTGTCCACCGTGGTGTACGAACTCTCGGGGAAGATCCCGCACTCGGGCAAGGCCCCCGCGATCAGCCTGCAGGCGCCCGTACCTGCCGTCGAGGACAACGGCCGCATGAGGGTGGCCGCCGACGTGGCGGGCTCCTCGTTCTACGAGGTGACCTTCGAGGCCCGCACGCCCGGCACCGGGTGGACGAGCATCGGCACCGATGACAACGCGCCCTACAGCGTCTACCACGACACGAGCGCGCTGCCTGCCGGCACCGCCGTCGAGTACCGTGCCGTGGTGCTCGACAACGGCCGCCACACCCGCACCTCCGCCGGTGTGGGCGCGACCGTTCCCGAGCCGAGACTGAGGATGGGCCTGCCCGCGGAGGGAACGCAGGTACAGGGCGACGTCGAGGTCACCGCGACCGCCGACCCCGAGGACTCCGAGTACGCCGTGACGCTCGAACGCAGCATCGCGGGCGGGGACTGGGCGGCGATCGGCACCGACGACTCGTCGCCGACCTACACCGCGGTCGACGACCTCGCCGCCCTGGACCTCGCGGAGGGCACCCAGGTGCGCTACCGGGCGGTGCTCGGCACCTCGGTGAGTGATGTCAGGACCGTGACCGTCGGCTCCCTGGTGGACCAGCCGGGCACCGTGGCGGTCGCCGGCAGCCTCGACTCCGAGCTCGGCTGCGGGACCGACTGGGATCCCGCCTGCGACGAGGCGCAGATGACGTTCGACGACGCCTCGCAGACCTGGGTCCTCGAGGTCGCCGACCTTCCCGCCGGGTCCTACGAGTACAAGGCGGCATTCGACCGGAGCTGGACCGAGAACTACGGCGCCGGCGGGGCTTTCGACGGCGCCAACATCGCCCTCACCCATCGGGGCGGTCCGGTCACGTTCGTCTACGACCACCGGAGCAAGGTGATCAGCACGCACTGACCGTTCCGCACGGCAGGAGGACGGCCGGGCCCCTCGGGTCCCGGCCGTTCCCGTGTGCACCGACGCCCTCGTGCCGGAGCCTTCCGGTCACCACCGGTTTCCGCGGTATTTCCGAAGGACCTCCTCAGCATCGGCGTCGCCGTCCTCCGATCGACGTGCCGCATCGCCCGGCCGGGCCATACTCGTCCCATGGGTGCCTGGGGAACCGCTATCTTCGACAACGACGATGGCTTGGATCTCCGGGGCGACTTCGACGACCAGGTAGCGGGCGGTCGGTCCGTGGACGAAGCTCTGGAGGAGCTGGAGGAACGGCTCGAGGCCGAGGACGTCCCTCGGGGCCCCTTCCCGAACGGGTTGTCGGACCACGAGTGGCTCGGGCTCGCGGCCCTGCAGGTGGAACACGGCCGGGTCACGCCGGGCGTGCTGGCCCGGACACGGTCGATCGTCGCCTCCGAGGAGGAGGAACCGGAGCGGTGGCCCGAGGAGCTCCTTCCGGAGCGTCTCGGAGTGCTCGCAGACCTGGCGCGCAGGCAGCAGGAGGCCGATCGGGCTGCTCCCCCGTCCTTCCGGCGCAGGGTCCGCCGTCGTGCACGATGGATGCGGCGCCGCCTGGCACCGTCGCATCCGGCACCCGTGCTGCCGCTCTGGGCCCGGCTCGTCCTGTTCGGGCTGCTGGCCGTCGGCCTGTTCCTCGTCCTGCGCGCCCTGCTCCCGGGAGTGACGAGCGCCGGCAACCCTCCCCTGATCGCCTATGCCTACTACGTGTTCCACTGCGTGCGCGGCGCGCTCGCCGAACGCCGGCAATGATTCCTGAGCACGATGGCGCCGGGATGTCCTAGAGCCAGTCGTTCCGCTTGAAGGTCCACCACAGCCCCACGCCCATCGCCGCCATCAGCAGGAGGGCGAAGGGGTAGCCGAGCAGCCAGTGCAGTTCGGGCATCACGTCGAAGTTCATGCCGTAGATCGAGGCGATCAGCGTCGGCGCGAAGAGGATGGCCGCCCAGGAGGAGATGCGCTTGACCTCCTCGCCCTGCGTGAGGGAGGTCTCCGTGAGCCGGGTCATCTCCTCGTTCTGGCGCTGCGCCACGAGTGTGGAGTGGACGGTCAGCGCATTCTGCAGCAGCGTCCGGAAGGTATTGATGCGCTCGACGACGCGGATCACGTGGTCCTGCACGTCGCGCAGGTTGCGGCTGAGCTCGGCGTCCATCTGGTACTTGTCCGAACCCCGGAGCAGCAGATCCATCATGCTCTGCAGCGGTTGCGCGGCACGCTGGAAGAGGATGACCTCGCGGTGCAGCTCGTAGATGCGCCGTGACACGTCCGGCGCTCCCCCGAACAGCTCGTTCTCGATCTCGTCGATGTCGTTCTCCAGGCCCAGCACCACCGGCTCGTACTCGTCCACCACCTGGTCCAGCAGGGCGTAGAGCACGGCCTGGGGGCCGGTTCCCAGGAGTTCGGGGTCCGCCTCGAGGCGGCGGCGCACGATCCCGAGATCCGGCGATTCGGCGTGGCGGATGGTCACCACGAAGTCGCGGCCGATGAAGACGTGCAGTTCGCCGAACTCCACCTTCTCCTCCGCGTCGAGGTAGCGGGCCGGCCGGAGGACGACGAACAGGGTGTCCTCGTAGCGTTCGAGCTTGGCGCGCTGGTGACCGTTGGTGGCGTCCTCGACGGCCAGTGGATGCAGGCCGAACTCGGCGGCCACAGCGCTGATCTCCGCGGGCTCGGGACGGTAGAGGCCGATCCAGCCCATACCGCCGCTGTCCCGCATGAGCTCGAACGTCTGGTCCAGGGTCTCGGGGTTGATGCGCTTCCGGCCGTCGACGTAGACGGCGTTGGCGACGAGCGGCACCTCAGGCACCCACCGTCTCGTCGGAGGCCGGTCCTCCGGCGTCGGCTTCGGCGGCGAGCGAGCGCAGCGTCCCGATCAGCAGCGCGCGCTCCTCGACCTTGATGCGCTCGTGCAGGGTCTCCTCGGTGTCACCGGGCAGGACGGGGACGGCGGTCTGGGCCAGGATGGGCCCGGTGTCCACGCCGGCGTCCGCGATCATGACCGTGCAGCCCGTGACCTTGACCCCGTAGGCGAGCGCGTCGCGCACGCCGTGGGCACCGGGGAAGCTCGGCAGGAGGGCGGGGTGCGTGTTCAGGTAGCGGTTCGGGAAGCGGTCGAGGAAGTGCTCGTCGACGATCCGCATGAAGCCCGAGGACACGACGTAGTCCGGCTCGTGGGCCGCGACGGCCTCGGTCAGCGCCCGGTTCCAGTCCGACCGTTCGGCGTGGCTCCGGAAGTCCACCTCGAAGGTGGGGATGCCGGCGTCGGCTGCCCGCCGCACCCCGCCCGTCCCGGGGCGATCGGCACCCACGGCGGCGATGGTGATGTCCAGGGACCCGGCCAGGACGGCGTCGATGACGGCTTGCAGGTTCGATCCGGTGCCGGAGACGAGGACGACGATGCGCATGGCTCAACCTTAGGGTCTGGCCTCGCCTAGGGTTGAACCATGGGAACGGAGCGACGATGACGCAGCACGGCACGGGACAGAACGGCACGGGACAGAACGGCACGGGACAGAACGGCACGGGACAGAACGGCACGGGACAGAACGGCACGGGACAGAACGGCACGGGACAGAACGGCACGGGACAGCGGGGCGCAGGCCCGTCGGGAACCGGCGGGACGGGGCACGACGGCGGCGCCACCGGTGCCATGGCGTCCGCCCGTCTCTGGCTCCGGCTCTTCCTGCTGGCCCTCCTCCTCGGCGTGCTGACCAGCAGCCTCGTGCTGCCGTGGAAGGTCCTCACGCTCGTGCTCTCGCTCTTCGCGCTGGCGGCCGGCGTCGTCGCCCTCGTCAAGGCGATCAGGCTCAAGCTGCCGCGGCTCGTGGTCCTCGCCACCTCGATGGGCCTCGCAGCCGCGCTCTTCCTCGCTGCGGGCACGGCCGCCTCGGTGCTGCTCTGGTCCGTGACCCGGACCTACGAGGAGTGCATGGCGCGCGCCCTCACCCTGCAGGCCCAGGAGGACTGCCAGGACGGTCTGCAGCGGCTCGACGGCCTGGGCTGAGGTCGGGCGGGCTCAGCGGCGGCGCGGCTCCCGCTCGAGCAGGGGCCCGACGGCGTGGCCCAGCAGCGCTCCCACGGCCACCTCGGCGGCCAGCCACAGACCGACGCCTAGCGGGTCCGGGCCGAGATCCGTGAACCGCCCGAGGCCGAGGGAGGCCCGCGACAGCAGCGCCACGACCGCGCCGCCGAGGCCCGCGGCGATGCCGATCAGCACCGCGAGCGCCAGGGTGGACGCCGTCGCGGTGAGCCAGCGGCGGGGACTGTGGAGGACGAGCCATTCGTCGAAGTGGTTCTCGCCTTCCCGGAAGAACCACCATCCCGCGAGGAGTCCTGCGAGGACGGGGATCGCGAGGGCCGCGTAGCCGTACTCGAGCGTTCCGGCCGGTAGTGCCCCCAGGATCGGCAGGGCGGGCAGCGGCCCGACAGCGCTGCCGAGCGGCGTGAGGGAGCTGCCGGTGCCGAGGGCGAATCCTGCCCCCGTGGACCAGGACATGGTCCAGACGGCGAGGTTGGGCAGGAGCCCGAGCTGGAACAGGGTGACCACGGAGGCGCCGGCGATCCCGCCGTCGAGCCGTTCGTAGACGGCCGCGATACCCGCCCAGTTGAGGCCGATCGCCACCGCGAGGAGTGCCGCGGACAGGGACAGGGCCACCATCACGGCCAGGAATCCGGAGCGGAGAACCGACCACGCGTAGGAACCGGCCCAGCGGGAGTGCTGGCTCGTCCGCCCGACCCAGGCGGCGAAGTCCACCCCCACGAGGCGGCTCCAGGCCCCCGCCTCGCGGTAGGCGCCCGTGACCAGCCCGATCCCTGCGGCGACCGGGGGGATCAGCGCGCCGGCAGCCAGTGGCGCGGCGGCATCAGGGGTGGTGGACACGTACGCCACGCCGGCGCCGATGGCCGCGTAGGTGAGGAGCGCGCCGAGCAGTGCCTGCCAGAGCTGGTCCGTGTAGGAGGCGCGGGCGAGCCGGCGCCCGGCACGCCAGGCCAGCAGCAAGGGGATGAGGACGAGCCCGAGCGGCACCACGTGCAGCAGTCCTGCCACCGCGCCGTCCCCCGCGACGCCGGCCGGGAACTGCAGGACCAGGGGCACCCCGTGCATCACGAGCCAGCCCTGGCCGGCGAGCCGCGCGGCGGATTCGGGGCTGCGGTCCGCGAAGCCCCCGGTCAGCCACACGGCGGCGACCGGGAGCACGACGAGCAGGGCCGAGATCACGGCGGCCTGCCCGAGCTCGAACACTCCCTGCAGCCACAGGGGCATGGGAAGGGCAAGGGGTTTGGTGGGGAGTCTCATCACCTCCAATGGTGCCACCGGCGGGTGTCGCGGCCGGCGAGCGACGCGGGGCGGTCCGGGGTTGCACGGGGCGACAGGCGGGCCCCGCCTCAGCCGAGGATGTCCGCGAGCCCCTTGATGACGGCGAGGCCCGCGCCGATGAAGGCGATGACGACGACGAAGAGCCGGGCCTGATCGTCGCGGACGAACCGGGCGAGCTTCTCCCCCGTGAAGATGCCCGCCACGATCGCCACCCCGATCGCGATCCACATCCAGGGCGCCAGCACGGGCGCCTGGGACGGATCGAGCAGCAGCTTGGCGACGAGCGTGACGGTGCCGATGCACACGAAGAACGGCTGGAGCGTCGCTGCGAACTGCCGCTGCGGCCACCGCGACAGCAGGGCGTAGGCACTGACCGCAGGGCCGCCGACGCCCGCCATCGAGTTGGTGAGCCCCGCGGTGAAACCGGCGACGACCTTCGGGGGGTTGCCGCGCACCACCACGTCGGAGCGCTGCAGCACCAGCGAGATGGTCAGCGCCACGAGCACCACCGCGCCCACGGTGACGGACAGGGGCGCCGAGGGGACGGCGACGGCGAGGAAGGACCCGGGGACGGATCCGAAGAGCGAGGGGACGACGAGCCAGCGGAACATGCTCCAGTCGATGTCCCTCCACACGCGGCCCACGATGATCGCGGAGGAGACCACGCCGCAGATGTTCACGAGCAGGACGCCCGCGTGCGGTCCCAGGATGATGACGAGAAAGGGGGCGATCAGGAGGGCGAACCCGAGTCCGGCGATGCGCTGCGCCACGGCCCCTACGAGGATGGAGGCGAGCACGATGAAGAAGATGCCGAGAGTCACCCCAGTTACAGTACGCCGGGGCAACCAAGGCCCGCGCTGCCGGGGGTAGCCTGAGGGCATGACGGCTCTCACCACGGCCCTCGCGACGGCGGACTGGCGCCACCGCGTGTTCGGCCTCTACGACGACGTCCGGGAGCGCGCCGCGACGGAGTCCCCCGAGGCGGCGCACACGCTGTGGCGGATGGGCCGCGACGTCCTGTTCCGCGACCACCCGGCGTCGGCGCTCACAGCGTCCGCGAAGGAGTCCTTCCCGGGACTCGACTTCGCGCCCTACGACCCGGCGTTCCGGTTCGAGGCGCCCGTAGACGACGACGGCGCGGGCGAGGTGATGGACGTCGCCACCGGTACCGACGGCGTCGTCCCCTTCCGCCGTCTCGGGACGCTGACCCTGCCCGGCCTCGGCCGGCTGGCCCTGTGGAAGCTCGCCTCCTACGGCGGCGGACTCTTCCTTCCCCTGCGCGACGGCACGGCGGGCAGGCCCGGCGGCACCTACGGGGGCGGGCGCTACGTCCTCGACACGGTCAAGGGTGCGCACCTCGGCGAGGGACGCACCCCGGGCAGCCTCGTGGTGGATCTCAACTTCGCCTACAACCCCTCGTGCGCCTACGACGAGGCTTGGGCGTGTCCCCTGCCCGGGCCGGACAACCGGCTGACGGACGATGTGCCGGTGGGCGAGCTCTACCGCGCCTACTGACGGTTCCTGCACCCCCCCGGGTGAGTACGTAGGCTTATCTCCCGGGCGCGGATGCCGCCCGGAAACCTACCGAGGAGCACTCATGAGGAGCAGGCCGCCACGGGAGGGAGCCCCTGGGCATGCACCGGACGGGGGCGCCGGTATGGCCCAGGACCGGTGGCGCCGCCGGTCCGAGGGACCGCTGATCGCCGGGGCCGTCCACTACCTCGTGGCCTACTCCTTCCAGGTCACGGGCGAGCCCGACCCGGCGGTGGACGGGATCCTCGAGACGACGATCTGGGCGGTCTGGGGGCTGTTCCTCGTGGACTACCTCGTGAGCCTGTGGCTGGCACCGTCCCGTGGCCGCTGGTTCGTCCGCCACCTGCACGAACTGGTGATCCTCCTGCTGCCGATGCTGAGGCCGCTCCGACTGCTCCGGCTCATCCCCCTGCTGCGCGTGCTGAACCGCTCGGGTGGGGATGCCCTGCGGGGGCACATCGTCCTGTACGTCGTCTCCGCGATGACGGTGCTCGGCTATGCGGGCGCACTAGCGGTGCTCGACGCCGAACAGGGCGCGCCCGGCGCGAACATCCTCACCCTGCCCGACGCCCTCTGGTGGGCGCTGACCACGGTCACCTCCGTGGGCTACGGCGACTACTACCCGGTCACCGGCGCCGGCCGCCTGGTCGCCGCCGGCCTCATGATCGGCGGGATCGGGGTGCTGAGCGCGGTCACGGCCGCCTTCGCCTCCTGGCTCGTGGAGAACGTCGGGAGCGGCAGGGACAACGCGCAGGCGGCGCAGTCCGATGCCCGGATGCAGGACCAGCTCACCAGCGTCAGCCTCCAGATCGACACCCTCACGCGCCAACTGGGGCATGGATCGCATCAGGGGCACACGCCGAAGGAGTGAGGCGAGCGCACGGACCCGGTGCAGAATGCTGGACTGCGCCTCCCGGGAGGGGTAGGGTGCCCATCCGCATCCAGGCCATGCCGTCAGGCCCTATCATGGGAGCGAACCCACTCCAGGAGGATCCGATTACCGACATCGCTGCCCAACACGACATCTACTTCGGCGCACCCGAACCGGAGAATGAAGCCGAGATCCTCGAATCGGCGTCTCGCGCGGCGGTGGCCCGCTTCGAGGGCCGCTCGGACATCACCACCATCAAGCGGCGCTTCACCCTCATCAACCAGGACCGGACGCCGCATCAGGCCATGGTCGAGGACCTCCTCTTCATCCGCGCCGCACTCGACGACGCCGGCATCGGGTTCCTCCTCGTCCGGGGCAACGACCAGCGACCGGTCATCGCCGTCGACCTCGCAGACCGGGAGCGGCTGCGCGCGGCCCTGGTCGAGGCGTGCCGCGACGAGCCCTTCTACTCGCGGACCGTGGACACCAAGCGCCGCACGACGCTCCTGGTGAGTGACGGCGAGCTCTCCAAGAGCGGCAAGGCCCGGATCTTCCGCCTCTTCCGCCCCCGGATCGAACCGCTCGGCGGGCTCGCCTACGGCCCCTCCGCCGGCGTGCAGATCGAACTGTGGGCGCTCGGGGAGACGGCGATCGAGCTGCCCGTGGAGAACTCCCTGACCCGGCGGACCCTGCCGGCGGCCGAGGTGGTGCGTGGCGAGGTGGAACGCCACGGCCACACCTGGCCGACCATCGACAACATGTTCGCCGATCACGCCACGGACATCGACTTCGACATCGACCTCGTCTTCTCCTGGGTGGACGGCAGCAGCCCCGAGTACCGGGCCGCCCGGGCAGCGCGTATGCAGGGCGTCGTGGTGGGCGAGGGCGACGACCACGAGGCCCGCTTCCGCCAGATCGACGAGCTGAAGTACGCGCTCCGGTCGGTCTACATGTTCGCGCCGTGGGTCCGGCGGATCTACATCGCCACGGACTCGGACCGGCCGGCGTGGCTCGCCGACCATCCCTCGGTGACGCTCGTCCGCTCGGAGGAGCACTTCAAGGACCCCTCGGTCCTCCCCACGCACAACTCGCAGGCCGTCGAGGCCCAGTTGCAGCACATCCCGGGCCTCTCGGAGTACTTCCTCTACTCCAACGACGACATGTTCTTCGGCCGGCCCGTGGCACCGGACATGTTCTTCTCCCCCGGCGGTGTCACCAAGTTCATCGAGGCGGACACGAGGATCGGCCTCGGCGAGAACGACGCGGAGCGCAGCGGCTTCGAGAACGCCGCCCGGGTCAACCGGCGCCTGCTGCATGAGCGCTTCGGCCGGATCACCACGCGCCACCTCGAACACACCGCCGCGCCGCTGCGGAAGAGCGTGCTGCGCGAGATGGAGACGGAATTCGCCGCGGAGTTCGAGGCGACGGCGGCGTCCCGGTTCCGCGCCAAGGACAACATCTCCGTCACCAACTCGCTCTACCACTACTACGCGTTGCTCACGGGCCGTGCCGTCACGCAGGAGATGGCGCGTGTCGCGTACGTCGACACCACCCAGCGCTCCGGGCTGAAGAGCCTGAACAAGATGCTCGACAAGCGCAACCACGACTTCTTCTGTCTGAACGACGGCAGTTTCCCCGAGGTCGAGGCGGAGGAACGTGCCCATCTGGTCACCGACTTCCTCGAGAAGTACTTCCCGGTCAAGGCTCCCTGGGAGATCTAGTCCCCCGGGCGGGGCGCCTCTGCGGCGTGGAACACTGGCGCCATGCAGACCTTCCTGCCGTATCCGGACTTCGGGGCGAGCGCACGGGTGCTCGACCAGGCGAGGCTCGGCAAGCAGCGGGTCGAGACCCTGCAGGCCCTCCGCGCCCTCGTGATCCCCGACTACGGGTGGCGTCGGCATCCCGCCATCCGGATGTGGATGGGTCATGTGCCTGCCCTCACGCTGTACGGGCTCGCGATGGTGTCCGAGTGGGTCTCCCGCGGCCACGCCGACTCCACGCACCGCCTGATCCTGGAGTTCGCGCCGCACGTGCTCGAGGATCCCGACGTGCCGATGCCCTCATGGCTGGGTGAACCCGCCCTGCACGTGAGTCACCGGTCCAACCTGATCCAGAAGGCGCCGGAGATCTACCGCAGCCGGTTCCCCGGTACTCCGGAGGACCTCCCGTACCTGTGGCCGGAACCCGACGTGGAACGCATCCCCACCGAACCCGAGGGCCGGCGGCTGTGGGTCTGGCGGGCGGCGTCCCACCCGCCGGAGGGTGATACGACCCTGCTCATGCCGCCCGATCCGCCGGGCGGACGGGCTGCGCCGAAATGGGAGCGCCAGCTCCACACCTTCGAGGAGGCGGTGGAGGACGGCGACGCCGTGGCGATCGCCGACCCGGACGGCGAGCACTTCCGGACGGGGCACGTGGGCCCCGTGCTCATGCACGAGGACGGGCTCATCCGTGCCGCCCGGCTCGGCGGCTGGCTGCGCCGCTCGGACATCGAACCGCCGGCGCTGCTTCAGGACCCCAGGACCCTGTTCAGTGTGGGTCTTCCTGCCTCGCTCGGCTGAGCCGCCGGCCGAGTCATCAGCTGGGCACTCGACGGAACGGCCACCTGAGCCGTCGGCAGGTCACGCCGCCGGTCAGGCGGAGGTGAGGTGCCGGGTGCGGCCGCCCTCGGCGATGACCACGCCGTGCGCCTCGAGCCGCCGTCGTGTCTCCTCGCGGGGGACCACCTCCCCGACCGAGGTGTGGCGGCCCGCGGGCACCACCGAGTGGACGATCGTCTCCTCGTACACGTGCACGAGGTTGTAGGACTGGGCGCCGTCCCGCCCGCGCGATCCGCCGCCGTCGAACAGCAGGTCCTGGGTGTAGCAGGTGGCACTGGCCACCGAGACCGGCACGCCGGCGAACATCGCCGTCGTGGAGTAGTGCAGGTGCCCCGCGAGGATGGTGCGGACATCGGAGCCGCGGACCACGTCCGCGAGTGAACGCTGGTCCCGCAGCTCCACGAGGACCGCGAGATCCTGCACACTCGGGACAGGCGGGTGGTGGAGGGCCAGGATGGTGCCGTGCGGAGCGGGCACCACGAGCTCGCGCGCGAGCCAGCGGAGCTGCTCCTGGCTGAACTCGCCGTGGTGGTGGCCGGGGACCGTGGAGTCCATGGTGATGATGCGGAGCCCGTCGATGAAGTGCACCGCGTCCACGGGTGCCCCTGCCCCGGCCGAGGGTTCCTCGTCGAGCAGCCCCCGGCGGAAGGCTGCGCGGTCGTCGTGGTTGCCCATCGCCCAGATGACCGTGGCGCCGAGGCGGGCGGCTGCGGGATCGACGATGGCGCGGAGCTTCGCGTAGGCACCCGGCTCGCCCTTGTCCGCGAGGTCCCCCGTGAACACGATGGCCTGCGGCCGTGCTCCCGAGTGCTCGAGGTCCTCGAAGACCTCGCGGAGCCGGAGCTCGCTGTCCACCGCCCCGTAGAGGGGCGCATCCCCGCCGAGCAGGTGCGTGTCGCTCATGTGGAGGATGAAGTGCTGATGCCGGGGGTGTTCTGCAGTCCGGGGGACCATGAAACCTACTCCGATAGCCGATGGGTCTCGCTCGCTGCTTGCCATCAAAGCAGAGCCGCCGGCGAAGATCGTGAACTCACTGCGGCAGGTCGAGAAACATTGTGGAAACTTGTATCGATCCGGCCCGGTGAGTTTGAGCTTCAACCGAAGTGCGGTTCACTGGGCAGGAGGGGCATATCGAGGTCGAGGGAGATGCCGAGGGTGACACCTCCTGAACGGAACATCCAGCTGGACGCACTGCCCGACGTGGTGCTGTGCGAACGCGCGACCGACGGCGACACCGCGGCGTTCGAGGTGCTCGCGCGCCGCTACGGTCCGATGATGCGCGGCTACGCGGTCCGCCTGACCGGTTCGACGGCGGACGCGGACGACGCCGTCCAGGAGACCCTGATCCATGCGTGGGACCACCTCGGGGAACTCCGTGACGGCTCCGTGGTCAAGTCCTGGCTCATGCGGATCTGCGGCAGGCGGAGCATCGACATCGTCCGGCGGCGGCGCGAGCACGCCGACGCCGATACCCTCGCCGAGGTCTCGGACAGCTCCCCCACCCCCGAGAGCGCCACGATCTCCGGATCGGGGCTCGACGCCCTCGCCCGCTCCCTCGAATCACTGCCCGAAGAGCAGCGCCAGTGCTGGGTCCTCAAGGAGATGGGCGGCCTCTCCTACGAGGAGATCGCGGAACAGCTCGGCCTGACCAGCGAGAGCGTCCGGGGACGCCTCGCCCGGGCCCGCGCTAGGCTGATGAGGGACATGGAGGGGTGGCGATGAGCGAGGACGACACGCGCAGGGTCGGCGATCACTCCCTCGCGGACGACTGCGGCCACTCCCTCGACGAGCTTGCCGATTACCTGGCCACCGGCAGCTCGCCCTACGAGGGCCACTACCGGCAGTGTCCCCAGTGCCAGTCTGGCCTGGCGAGCCTCCGCTCGCTCGGGGACCTGACGCGGTCGCTCGCGGAGGACGACGCCCGCACCGCCGCCGAGTCCGACGGCTGGCTGCAGGACATCCTCTCCAACCTCCGGCTGGAGACCCGTGCCGGCCGCTCCATCCCGATCGCCTCGGACGATCCCGATGACGGTCTCTCGGAGACGGAGGGTGCCGTCGTCGCCCTCATCCGGCGGACCGGGGACGACATCGACGGCGTGACCATCGGCAAGTGCCGCCTGCACGGCGACATCACCGAGCCCGGTGCGCGGACCCGCGTCGAGCTCAACGTCACGGCCCTGCACGGCTACCGCCTCCCCACCCTCGTGGACGCGCTGCGCTCCGCCGTCGCCGAGGCGCTCACCACCCACACCGAGCTCGACATCCAGGGCGTGGACATCACGGTCACCGACCTGTTCGGGACCGACGGCGCCGGAGAGGACCAGCCATGACCACGGACCTCCCGGACCTCGCCCGCGCAATCGAGGTGCAGGTCACGGCGACCGAGGGTGTCGCGGGTCTCTATCCCCCGCACTCCGCCCTCCGCACCATCCTCGAGGCGGGCCGTGCCCGCACGGTCGCCGCCACGGACGGGGAGGGACTCGTGGGACTCCGGGAGGAAGCAGGGACCCTCGTGGTGCACATCCGCTTCGCCGGGCTGGCCGAGTATCCGGGCCCTGCCCTCGTGCGCCGCGTCGCGACCGCCGTCCGGCACGCCCTCGGCGACCGGGCGGAGGGTGCGGAGGTGCGCGTCCAGCTCTGCGCCTTCGTGGCGGGCGCCGACCTCCCTGAGGTCGAGGGCACCCGTCGGGCCGGTGGTGTCGCCGGGCCCACCGGACAGGACTAGCGGCCCCGGCAGTAGCGGCCGTAGGCTCACAAGCGGACCAAGCTCTCCAGCTCCCCCCGACGAAAGGCACCACCATGGGTTTCCGCCCCAGCCACGTACCGCTCCGCCTCACCACCGGCGCCTTCATCCTGAACTCCGGCCTCGGCAAGACGAGCCTCGACGAGGGCTCGGCCGGCTACCTGCAGGCCATGGCGTCGAAGGCCTTCCCGCAGTTCAGCCAGCTCGAGGCCCAGCAGTTCGGCAAGGTCCTCGCCGCCTCGGAGATCGCCGTCGGCTCGGCGCTGCTCGCACCGTTCATCCCGAGCCGGCTCGCGGGCCTCGGGCTCCTGGCCTTCTCGGCGGGCATGATGACCATGTACTTCCGCACCCCGGAGCTCACGCAGGAGGACGGCGTCCGTCCCACGCAGGACGGCACGTCCGTCGCGAAGGACATCTGGATGGTCGGGATCGCCCTCGCACTGCTGCTGGACCGCAAGAAGAAGTAGGCACCCCCGCCGGTGGCCCGCTCACCCGCGGGGCCACCGGCGCGGCAGACGACGGAAGGACCAGGGCGCCATGTGCGGACGATTCGTGATCGCCGGCAACAAGGCCGACCTCATCGATGCCTTCGAGGTGGACGAGGCGGTCGGGGACGAGGTGGAGCCGTCCTGGAACGTGGCTCCCACCGATACCGTGCAGCTCGTCGTCGAACGCCTCGACCCGGAGACGGGTGAACTGACCCGGTGGCTGGAACCGGCACGGTGGGGGCTCATCCCGTCCTGGTCGAAGTCCGCGTCCGTGGGCTCGCGCATGATCAACGCCCGCAGCGAGACCCTCCTCGAGAAGCCATCGTTCCGCGCCGCCGCCCTCAAGCGCCGCGGGATCGTCCCGGCGGACGGCTACTACGAGTGGCGGAAGAACGACGACGGCACCAAGACCCCCATCTACCTCCACGGGCCGGACGGCGGCCACCTCGGATTCGCGGGCCTGTACGAGTTCTGGCGTGACCCGGCGACGGCGTCCGAGGAACACCCGAAGGGCACCTGGGTGGTCAGCTGCAGCATCATCACCCGACCGGCGAGCGACGCCCTCGGTGAGATCCACGACCGCACCCCGGTGATCGTCCCCGCCGGACTGCGCGGCGACTGGCTCGACCCCCGGAACGATGCGCGCCCGGCGGTGCAGGAACTTCTGGACGCCATCCCCGATCCGCATCTGCTCCCCCGACTCGTGGGACCCCGCGTGGGGTCCGTGCGCAACAACGGGCCCGAGCTCATCGACCCGCTGCCCGGGGACGTGACGGCGGACGCCGACCAGCAGACCCTGCTCTAGCCGGGAGCGGGCGCCGTCGGGCCCTCCATGCCGCCGTACGGCGCCCGGGGCGCCGGGGGCTGGTCGGCGATGAATTCGTTGACGGCGAGCGCGAGGACGTCCCGCTCGAAGGGCGGGAGCAACAGTGAGCTGTAGAGGTAGGCGTCCACCTCCTCCTCACCGGCGTTGCCGCCGAGGCTGAAGTACCGCAGCCACAGGTCGTACGTCGACAGTGTGGTCGAGCGGAAAGCGGCGCACGTCAGGCGCTGCTGCTCCTGCTGGCTCATGCCCGTCATCATCCCGTGCCTCCCGAGGATCGGCCTCCCGACCCTCGAGTGCTCCGCTTCCGCGCTCGGGCGCCGTGCCTGTCCTGCTGTCCCCAACGTAGCCACTGGGGGCGCCGATGGAAACCCCGGCAGCGCCGCACCGTCCTCCTTGTCGCCACGCCACCGCCTGCCTAGGGTCGGAACCAGGGACCGGCACACCACGAGAACGAGTGAGGCACAGCATGATCAGGACGGACATCGCCCCGGGGATCCACTACCTCGAGTACGCGAGGACGAACGTCTACCTCGTGGAGGACGACGACGGCGTGCTGCTCGTGGACACGGGCCTGCCGCGCTCGAAGGGCCTGCTGCTGGAGGCGATGGAGCGGATCGGCCGTCCCGTCGCGGACATCCGGGGGGTCGTCCTGACCCACGGGCACTTCGACCACGTGGGCACCGCCGAGCACCTGAGGTCGCGCTACGGAATCCCCGTGTACTGCCACCCCGACGACGCCCGTATCGCGGCGCACCCCTACAGCTACGAGCGTGAGCGCACGCCCTTCCTGTACCCGCTCCGGTATCCCCGCGCCGTCCCCGGCCTCGCCCGGATGACGGCGGCGGGTGCCCTGATGGTCAAGGGCGTGGCGGACACCCTCCCGCTCACCCCCGAGGCGGCCGCAGCGCTGCCCGGCGCACCGCTGCTCGTGCCGACGCCCGGTCACACGAAGGGCCACTGCGGGCTCCACTTCCCCGACCGCGACGCGGTGATCAGCGGTGATGCCCTCGTGACCCTCGATCCGTACACCGGCCACCCCGGACCGCAGGTGGTCGCGCGCGCGGCGACCGCGGACACCGCCACGGCGCTGCGGTCGCTGGAGGCGCTGCGGGCCACAGCGGCGAGGACGGTGCTCCCGGGGCACGGCTTCCCCTGGCGTGCGGGCGTTGACACCGCCGTGACGCAGGCCCTCGAGGTCGGCGGGCACTGACCCGGCCGCCCCCGGCGGGCCGGTGCCGACGAGGCGATACGCTGGGCATATGGGCTGGTTCAAGCAGAAGACGGTGATGGGCTTCGCCCGGGTCACGATGAAGCGGGCCGCTCTCGGCCTGTTCTCGGCACAGGCGGTGGTGATCGCGGGCCTGGTCGCCGTGGACACCTATCAGAAGCGCCAGCGCCGCAAGCGGCCGGGCTTCCCGCAGCCGGGGACGTTCCACACGAGGATCGCCGACACCGACACCACGGTCTACACGTACGGCGAGGACCTCTTCGACGCGATGATCGCCGCGATCGACCGGGCCGAGCACCAGGTACTGCTCGAGACCTACATCTGGAAGGGTGACGAGGTCGGGGCGCGCTTCCGCGACGCCGTGAACCGGGCCGCGGAGCGCGGCGTGAAGGTCTTCGTGATCTACGACGGGTTCGCGAACCTCGTGGTCAACCCGTTCTTCTACGCCTGGCATCCACGCGTCAACGCCTACCGCTTCCCCGTGCTCCGGCCCTCCATCGTCTTCACGAACATCCGGGGCACCGGCTTCGACCACCGCAAGGTCCTCGTGGTCGACGACGAAGTGGGCTTCGTGGGCGGCTACAACATCGGCTCCCTGTACGCGACGAAGTGGCGGGACACGCACCTGGAGATCCGCGGTCCCTCGGTCTGGGAGCTCCGCGAGGCCTTCGCCGGGTTCTGGAACCTGAGGGCCATCCCGCGCCGGCCCGAGCTCCCCGACCTCAGCGCCTCCTTCTGGGAGCCGCGCATCCGCGCGGTGAACAACATCCCCGCGAACCTCGTGTTCCCCATCCGGGGGATCTATCTGGACGCGATCAACCGCGCGCGGCACCACATCTTCATCACGACGGCCTACTTCATCCCCGACCGGCAGATCCTCGACGCTCTGCTCCGGGCCAGCCGCCGGGGCGTGGACGTCCGCGTGATCCTGCCCGAGGACTCCAACCATGTGGTCTCGGACTGGCTCTCGCGCGGGTTCTACTCCTCCCTGATCGGCGCGGGCGTGCAGATCCTGCTGTACCAGAACTCCATGATCCACGCGAAGACCGCGACGATCGACGGCGAGTGGAGCACCGTCGGTACCGCCAACATCGACCGCCTGAGCCTGACCGGCAACTACGAGATCAACCTCGAGATCTTCGACCGCGCCCTCGCCTCGACCATGGAACGGATCTTCGAGGTGGACTCCTCCAACAGCCGCGTCCTCAGCAAGGAGGAATGGGACAGCCGGCATCTGGTGGCCCGCGTGAGCGAGGCCATCCTCGCGCCGCTGCGCCCGTTCCTGTAGCCGGATCACCGGCGGCGTCCCGCGCGCACCGGCGCCTGCCCGTTCCCCCAGCGTATGCACCCGGTCCGCGGCCGCTCCGCCTCGCGACCTCGGTCCCGGTGAACGGCCCGTCCGTGATCCGCGCCCCCGGGACCTCAGTCCCGGGGGACGGTCCCGCCGCCTGCATCCCGGGGCGTGGCGAAGCGCTCCATGTACCCGCGGTGCGAGGAGCCCACGTGGCCGGCCATCAGGCGTTCTGCCTCCGCCTCGCTGCCCGCGTCGATGGCCGCCATGATCAGCCGGTGCTCACCCCAGGACTGCTTGCCGCGGTTGTCCACGTCCGCCGCGTACAGCCACTCGATCTTCCCCGAGATCTGGCGCAGCAGGGCCGCGAGCGAGGCACTGCCGCTGAGCTCCGCGACGCCCAGGTGGAAGCGGATGTTGAGTTCGGGGAGGTCCGCGAGGGCATCGGCGGCCACCGCGCGGTCTCCGTCGTCGAGGATGTCCGCGAGTGCCCGGCGCGCCGACCACCACTGTGTGCTGGGGGCGTCCGCGGCGAACTGCGCGGCCGCGCGGCGCGCCGCCCGGCGCGCGATGGTGGACTCGATGACGCCGCGCACCGCGAAGAGGTCCTCGGCGTCGTCGAGCGGGATCTCCGCGACCGTGGACCCCGCATAGGGCTTCGACTCGACGAAGCCTTCGGCCTCCAGGGCCCGCAGCGCCTCGCGGACAGGGACGCGCGAGACACCGTACTTCGTGGCCAGTGCGGCCTCCGTCACCCGGACGCCGGGCAGGAGCGTCCCGAAGATGATGTCGCGGCGGATCGCGTCGAGGACGCGCTGCGGGGCCGCGGCATCCTGCTCAGGCCGCAAACGCCGCGCCCGGGATGGCTCCAAGAAGCTCCTTCGTGTAGTCCGCCCGAGGGCGGTTGAAGACCTCGTCCACGGTACCGCTCTCCACCACGTCCCCCGATCTCATGACGACGACGTCGTGGGCGATCTGCCGCACCACCGAGAGATCGTGCGTGATGAACAGGTAGGTGAGGCCGAGCCGGTCCTGCAGGTCGGCGAGCAGCGTGAGGATCTGGTCCTGGACGAGGACGTCGAGCGCCGAGACGGCCTCGTCGCAGATGAGCAGCTCGGGTTCGAGCGCGAGGGCCCGGGCGATCGCGACGCGCTGCCGCTGGCCCCCGGAGAGCTCGTTCGGGCGGCGCTGGGCCACCCCACGCGGCAGCGCCACCTGGTCCAGGAGTTCCGCGACCCGCTCGCGCCTGCTCTCCCGGTCCCCGACACCGAAGATGCGTAGCGGCTCGTCGATGAGCCGCTCGATGCTGTAGGTCGGATCGAGCGATCCGTAGGGATCCTGGAACACGGGCTGCACCATGCGGCGCAGCGCGCGCCGCTGTGCGCCCCGGGTGGTCGTGAGCGACGCGCCGTCGATCAGGGCCTCCCCGGAGGACGCCGACTCCAGCCCGAGGATGATGCGCGCCACCGTGGTCTTGCCCGAACCGGACTCGCCCACCACCGCCGTGGTGGTGCCGCGCTCCACCTGGAAGGAGACGTCGTTCACGGCACGCACGGTCCCGCCGCGCTGGCCGCGCAGGGCGAACTCCTTCACGAGGTTGCGCACCACCAGGATGGGTTCGCTCCGTGCGGCCGGAGTCTCGGCGAGGGGGTCGGCGTCGAGCGCCGCCGCGACCGAGGGGGCAGCCGCCACGAGCTGCTTCGTGTACTCCTCCTGCGGGTCGAGGAGGATCTGCCGGGGCGTCCCGACCTCCACGATCCGCCCCTCGGACATGACGATGATGCGGTCGGTGCGGTCCGCGGCGAGCCCGAGATCGTGCGTGATGAACAGCAGGGAGGTGCCGCGCGCATCCACGAGCGACTGCAGGTGGTTGAGGATCTGCCGCTGCACGGTGACGTCCAGGGCGGAGGTCGGCTCGTCGGCGATCAGGAGTTCTGGCTCACCCGCGAGGGCGATGGCGATGAGGACGCGCTGGCGCATGCCGCCCGAGAACTCGTGCGGGTACTGGCCGTACCGGCGCTCGGCGTCGGGGATGCCCGCCTCCGTGAGGAGGGCGACCGCTCGCCTCTTCACCTCGGCGCGGTCCAGCTTCCCCTCGGCCCCGAGGTCGCGGCGGCTTGCGACGAGGGCGTCGGCGACCTGCGGACCGATCTTCATGGCCGGGTTGAGGTTGGACATGGGGTCCTGCGGTACGAGCCCGACGCGCTGGCCCCGGATGCTCCGCATGACCGGCTCGGTCGCCGTCGCGAGGTCCTCGACACCACCGCGCGTCCGTCCGGCTCCGAGGACGATCGACCCGTGGGTGATGCGCCCGCTCCCGGGCAGCAGGCGGAGGATCGCACCGATGGCCGTCGACTTTCCCGAACCGGACTGGCCGACGATCGCCACGCGCTCCCCGCGCCGCATCGAGAACCCGATGCGGTGCAGCACCGGGGTCCCGCCGAAGGTGACGTCGAGGTCGGAGACCTCCAGGATGTTCTCAGCGTCCTGCAGCATAGCCCTGTGCTCCTCGGGGGTTGGCGGAGGCGGACAGCACGCCCGTCGCGTGGTCCTTGGTGACGGAGGACAGGCGGCCGAGCGACCAGTCCCCTGCGCGCGTGACGACATGGCCGCGGCGTTCGAGGTCCGTGATCACGTCCTCGCCGAGCCGGTCCTCGACCACGGCGCCGCCCGGCTCCCAGGTACGCGGCCAGAAGGACCCGGGGATGGACGTCGTGTGCAGGGACGGCGCGTCGACGGCCTGCTGGGGCGAGTACCCGCCGACGATCGTCCGCAGGAGGTAGAGCAGCTGCCACTGGTCCTGCTGGTCCCCGCCCGGGGACCCGAGGGCGGCCACGGGCCGTCCGTCCTTCAGGACGAGGGTCGGGGTGAGCGTGGTGCGGGGCCGCTTCCCGGCCTGCAGCGTGGACGGGCCGCCCTCCTCGAGCCAGGTCATCTGCAGGCGCGAGCCCAGGCAGAAGCCGAGCTCGGGGATGGCCGGCGAGGACTGCAGCCAGCCGCCGCTCGGTGTCGCGGAGACCATGTTGCCGTGCGCGTCGACGACGTCGATGTGGCAGGTGTCCCCGCGGGTCTCGCCGCTGCGGGACACCGTCGGCTCCCCGACCCCGGCGAAGCCGCTGCCGTCCGCCAGCGCCGGCGGCGTGTAGCCCGTGCGGAGCGGTGGCGTGAAGGGCTCGACGCCCGGGACGGTGCCCGGCCGGAACTCCCGGGAGGCCTCGTCGGTGATGAGCGCGCGGCGTTCGGCGGCGTACTCCGCCGAGAGCAGGTACTCCATGGGCACGTCGGCGTCGCCGTAGTACGCCTCACGGTCGGCGATCGCGAGCTTCTGCGCCTCGAGGATGGTGTGGGCGCCGATCGCCGTCGAGGGGTCCAGACGCTCGTCGTCGAAGCCGTCGAGGATCGCGAGGGTCTGCAGCAGGGCCGGGCCCTGGCCCCAGGGCCCGGTCTTCGCGATGGTGTACCCGCGGAACTCGAGGGTGGTCGCCTCCTCGTAGCCCGCCTCGAAGCCTGCGAAGTCCTCCACGGTGATCACGCCGGCGTGGTCGAGTCCGGAGGAGTGCCGGTGGGGCGTCCGCACGAACTCCGCGGCGGCCTGGGCCACGAGGCCGGTCCGCCACTCGAGCCGGGCCGCGTCGATGCGCTCCTCGCGCGTCCCGCCGTCGGCGGCCGCACCGACCAGTGACCCGAGCACGCGGGCGTAGGCCTCGTTGCGGATGAGCTCGCCCTCGCGCGGCGGCCGGCCCTCGGGCATCCACAGGGCGGCCGAGGTGGGCCAGTGCTCGGTGAAGAGGTCGGCGACGGCGGCGATGGTCGCGCCGACGCGCCCGACGATCGGGTGGCCGTCGCGGGCGTACCCGATGGCGAAGGCGAGGACGTCCTCCAGCTCCCAGGTCCCGTGGTCACGGAGCAGGACCAGCCAGGCGTCGACGGCGGCGGGCACCGCTGCGGCGAGCGCCCCGGCGCCGGGGACGAGTTCGAGGCCCTCGGCGAGGTAGTGCTCGCGGGTCGCGGCCGCGGGTGCGGGGCCCTGGCCCATGAGGACCACGGGCCTGCCGGGTTCCGCCGCGGTCGCGAACACCCCGGTCATGTCCCCGCCGGGGCCGTTGAGGTGCGGCTCGACGACGTGCAGGACGAAGGCCCCGGCCACGGCGGCGTCGAAGGCGTTGCCACCGCGCTCGAGCACGGCCTGGGCCGACGCGGTGGCGAGCCAATGCGTCGAGGCGGTCATGCCGAACGTTCCCTGCAGGGTGGGCCTGGTGGTGAAGGAGGGAGGGGGTGTGTACGTCATCGTGGTCACTTCCGGGTGGTGTTCGTCGGGTCGAAGGCGTCGCGCAGGGCATCGCCGAAGAGGTTGAAGGCCAGGCAGATCAGCGCGATCGCGATGCCCGGGAAGATCGCCGCGCTGGGCGCGCGGAAGATGTACTGCTGGGCGTCGGAGAGCATGATGCCGAGGCTCGGCGTGGGCGGCTGGATGCCGAGCCCCAGGAAGGACAGGAGTGCCTCCCCGATCACGGCGACGGGCATGATGACCGTGGCCTGGACGATGATGGCGGACGTCGCGTTGGGCAGCACGTGCCGCAGCATGATCCAGGTGGGCGAGGCGTCCATGGTGCGGGCCCCGAGCACGAAGTCGCTCTCCTTGATGCGCAGCGTCTCGCCGCGGACCACCCGGATCATGGTGGGGATCTGGGCGATACCGAGGGCGATCGCCGCATTGCCGAGGCTCGGCCCGCTGATGGCGGCGAGTCCGACGGCGATGATGAGGAACGGGAAGGCGAGGGTGACGTCGGTGAGGCGGGAGATCACGGCGTCGAACCCGCGGGAGTAGCCCGCGAGCAGGCCGAGGGGCGTCCCGATGACGACGGCGAGGAGGACCGAGAGCACACCGACCTGCAGCGAGGTCTGGATGCCGAAGAGCAGGCGCGAGAGGATGTCACGCCCGAGATCGTCCGTGCCGAGCGGGAAGCCCTCGGTCAGTGGCCGCTGGAAGGGCGTGTCGAAGTGCACCTCCGACGGCGAGTAGGGCGCGAGGAGCGGGGCGAGCAGTCCGGCCAGCACCACGGCGACGAGCATGATGCCGCCCGTGATGCCCAGCGGGTTGTGCCGGAGGGAGGACAGGATGCGGCCGCGGCCGGAGCCGAGGCCGGCGCCTCCCGCTTTCGGGGGCAGGGTTTCGACGGCCATCAGTTGGCTCCTCCGACGCGGATCTTGGGATTGACCACCGAGTACAGGATGTCCACGGCGAGGTTGATGAGGATGTAGCTGACGGTGATGATGAGCACCACGGCCTGGATCACGGGATAGTCGCGGGTGAAGACGGCGTCGAGCGTGAGCTTGCCGAAGCCCGGCAGGGCGAAGATCCGCTCGGTGACCACGGCGCCCGAGATGAGGCCGCCGAGCTGGAGGCCCACGATGGTCACGACGACGATCAGGGAGTTCCGCAGGCCGTAGCGCACGAGGACCCGCCCGCGGCCGAGCCCCTTGGCCCGCGCGGTCCGCACGTAGTCGGTGGTCATGGTCTCGATCATCGACGCCCTCGTCTGGCGCATGATGACCGCGGCGAGACCCGTGCCGAGGATCAGCGCGGGCAGGGTCAGGTAGTACAGCCCCCGCAGCGGGTCCGAGAACACGTCGACGTAGCCGGAGGCGGGGAACCAGCCGAGCGTCACCGCGAGGTAGAGGATGGCGAGGATGCCGAGCCAGAAGTTCGGCACGGACAGGCCGACGAGGGCGAAGGCGTTGGCGACCCACTCGGGCCAGCGGCCACGGAACCGCTCCGCGATGACCCCGAAGAGGATGCCGATCACGATGGCCACCACGATCGCGTAGGCCGAGAGCCACAGCGTGACGGGCAGCGTGGTGGCAATCAGTTCGGTGACCGGTGTCCCCGTGCGGGTCGATTCACCGAAGTCACCGCTGAACGTGTTCCGCACGAACGCCAGGTACTGGGTCACGAGTGGCTGGTCGAGGCCCATGTCGGCGCGCACGGCGGCGAGCTGTTCCGGCGTCGCCTCCTCCCCCGCCATGGCGAGGGCGGGGTCACCGGGCAGCTGGCGCACGCCGATGAAGACGACGAGGGAGGCGAGGACGAGGGTGACGACCGACTGCCAGAGCCGGGTGAGGAGGTAGCGGCCCATGTCAGTTCTCCGTCTCGTCGGTGGGCTCGATGAACGCGGCGTCGCTCAGGTGGACCACGCCGTCCGTGAAGGTCTCGACGCCGACGACGTCGGTGCTGTAGGCGGTCAGGTTCCGCTGGCGGTAGAGGTAGAGGATCGGGTTGTCGCGCTGCACGAGCTCGACGGCCTTGCCGTAGAGCTCCGCGCGGCCCTCGACGTCGTTGATCTGCGCCGCACTCGTGAGCACCTCGTCCAGTTCCGGGTTGCTGTAGCCGGAGTAGTTGTTGCCGCCACCGGTCGAGAGGAAGTTGAACATGTTGCCGTGCGGGTCGATCCGCCCGGACCAGCCGAGCTGCAGCGCCTCGAAATCGCCCTGCGACTGCACGTCGAGGAGCGTGGAGTACTCCACGGGCACCACGGTGAGGTCGAAGCCGCCGTCCGCCACCGCGGCCTGCAGGGCCTGGCCGAAGCGCAGGGTGTCCGGGGTGTTGGTGACCTGCATCTCCAGCGGGTACGGAGTCTCGACGCCGGCGTCCTCGAGCAGCTGCCGGGCGCCTTCCGGGTCGTAGGGCGGACAGGCCTCGCTCGGCGCGGAGGAGTACGGGCTGTCCGGGGACACCGGGGAGCAGGCGGGTTCGAACCAGCTGTTGAACACGGTGTTGACCAGTGCCTCACGGTCGATCGACATGGACAGCGCCATCCTGATGGCACTCTCCTGGGCGACGGGCGTGTCGATGGTGCCGGGCGGCTCCCCCGCACCGTCCACGTTGCCGACGTTCACGGTGAGGGCCTGGTAGCCGAGGGAACCGACCTGGAGCACGCCCACGCCGTCCTCCTTGAGCAGCGCGTCGACGTCCTGCGGGGAGATGGTGTCCGCCACCTGGACGTCGCCGGAACGCAGGTTCGCGGCCCTGATGTTGGCGTCCGTGATGATGCGGTAGGTGATGGTGTCGAGGTGGACGTCCTCGGCGTCGTAGTAGAGCGGATCGCGCTCCACGGTGATCGAGGTCTGGGGCACGCGGTCCACGAACTTGAACGGCCCCACGCAGACCGGGCTGGTGCCGAAGTCCGCACCGTTCTCGGCGATGGCCTGTGGCGAGAGCATCATCCCGGCGCGGTCGGCGAGCGCGGCGGTCAGGGGAGCGAACGGCCGCTCGTAGCTGATCTCGACACGGTCCTCGCCGACCGCGCGGATCCCGGCGATCGGGCCCAGTTCGCTCTTGCGGGTGGAGCCCTCGAGGGTCAGGTGGCGTTCGAGCGTGGTCCGGACGGCCTCGGCGTCGAACGGGACACCGTCCGCGAACACGGCGTCCGTGCGGACCGGGATGGTGACCGTGAGGCCGTCCTCGGAGACCTCCGGCAGCGCGGTGGCGAGCTGCGGGACGATCTCCCCCTCGGCGTCGATGTCGTAGAGCTTCTGGCACATGGTCTGCATGACGTACCGCGTGTAGAGGGAGGACGACGTCGTCGGGTCGAGGCGGTCCGGTTCGGCAGAGAGCGCCATCACGAGGTCACCGCCCTCCCGGATCGTCGCTTCCCCGAGGGGAACGCCCGTCACGTCCTCGCGCACAGGCGCCGCCGGCAGGGGCTGGATCGGTTGGCAGGCGGTCAGTGCCGTGACCGCGAGGGCGGCGGCGGCCAGGAGTCCGGCGGCTCTGCCGGACCTCCTGCCGCGCACACTGCGGGCCTGCACGTGCTGGTTCTGGTGCTGCATGGGGGTTCCTCACGAACGGACGGGACGGAACTGCTGCTGCGCTGCGGGATACAGCTTCTGCACGAGTGAAGGGATTGAATACAATCGCTCGTACGACGATAAGCTTCGTATACATTCGTTTCAAGACTGTTACCGAGGGAATTCATGACGAAGAAGAAGGCGAAGAAGAACCCGCGCGTCGCAACGGACCGCCTGCACCTGTGGCTCATGCTCGTCCTCACCTTCTCGACGGGCGTGATCGACGCCGTCGGCTACCTCGGGCTCGACCGCGTCTTCACCGGCAACATGACGGGCAACGTCGTCCTCCTGGGGATGGCCTTCGCCGGCGGGGCGGACCTCCCGATCCTCCGGCCCGCCCTCGCCCTCGTCTTCTTCATGGTCGGCGCGGCTCTGGCCGGGCGGGTGCTGCGGAAGGGACCGGAGGGCTGGTCGGGGCGCACCTCGAGCACGCTGCTCACCGTGACGCTCGGACTCACCGCGCTCGCCGTCTACGTGGCCCTCGTCGACGTGCACGCCGCGGAGATCCTGGGCAGCATCACGACGTCGGTGCTCGCCACCGCGATGGGCATCCAGGCCGCGACGGCGAAGCGCCTCAAGGTCGCCGAGATCACCACCGTCGTCGTCACCTCCACCATCACGGGCCTCGCGTCCGACTCCCGGCTGGCCGGCGGCAGGAGTCCCTTCTGGGCGCGCCGCTTCTCCGCCATCGCGCTCATCATGGCCGGTGCCGTCGTCGGGGCACTCACCCTGAAGGTGGACCTGTGGCTGGGCATCGCCGTGTCCGCACTGCTGTCCGGCGTCGTGACCCTGGCGGGGCACTTGCGCCATCGCGCGGACCGCCGCTCGGCGACGGCGGAGAACGCCAAGGAAACCGCATTACGGTAGGAGCATGGATCAGCTCGACCAGCACTACGCGTACCACCGCCTCGCCCGTTCATGGCCACAGTACCGGTGGTGGAAACCGCTCCTGACCGGACTGCTCGGACTGGCCTTCTACCTCGCGCTCACCGTGCTGCTGCTCGTCGTCGGCGTGGTCGCGGCGCTCGCGACCTCCGCCGACACACAGCAGATCATGGCGGCTGCGGAGGCGCTCGATCTCAGCAACCCGGCGATCTTCGCCGTCACCCTGGTGTCCCTGATCCTCATGATCCCCGCCCTGGGCATGGCGACGTTCATCATCGGCCCGAAGCCCATCGGCCTGCTCTCCTCCGTGGCGGGGCGGATCCGCTGGCGCTGGCTGGTGACCTGCGTCGTCGCGGCGATCGCCGTCTTCCTCGCGAGCCTGCTCGTCTCGACCCTCCTCACCGTGGTGTTCCCCGAGGAAGGCCCAGCGCCGTCCGGTCAGCAGGACACATCGATCCTGTGGATCATGCTCGCGCTCTCCCTGCTCGCGGTCCCGTTCCAGGCGGCCGCCGAGGAGTACGTGTTCCGCGGATACCTGATGCAGGCGATCGGCGGCTGGCTGCGGCATCCGGCCTTCGCGATCCTCCTCCCCATCCCCCTCTTCGTCCTTGGTCACGGGTACGATCCCCTCGGCCAGGCCGACGTCGCGATCTTCGCCCTGTTCGCCGGGTGGATCACCTGGCGTACAGGCGGACTGGAGGCGGCGATCGCCGTCCACGCGATCAACAACATGACCATCTTCGTCCTCGGCGCGGTCGGGGTGGTGGACGTGAACAACACCGAGGGCTCGGTGGGCGGGCTGGTCGTCTCGGTGGCGACCATGGCCGTCACGGCAGCCGTGATCGTGCGGCTGGCGAACCGGCGCGGGATCGGACGGACACGCACCGGTGCGGCCGATCCTACGGCGGGCCGGCCCGACCCCGTACCCGCGGGAACCGGCCAGGGCGCACACCCCGGCTTCCCCGGTGGGATGCACGCCGTCTCCGGCGTCCCGGCTCAGGCCCGATCCTGGGACCCGACCCAGTACGGGACGGGCCGGTACGGGACCGACGGGCACGTCGACGCCCCGATCACTGCCCCCTCCCCTTCCCCGCTGGTCCAGCATCCGGTCGGGCCGACGCCGGCACCCCTGCAGCGCCCGCCGTGGCAGGACCCGTTCGGATCGCCGGTCGACCGCCCGCGGGCAGGCTCTGCGCAGACCGCACCGGGGCGCGACTACACCGCCGACCGTCATCCGTCCGGACCCTCGCATCCGGGCGGTCCGGGCCACCCCGCCGGCACGCCCTACCCGTCCGGTCCGGGCTACCCCGCGGCGACCCCGGCCGCGACGTCGGCGCGCCCGGGAACTGGTGACGGCCAGGAGGCCCGGGACGACGGCGATCGGTCCGGGGACGAGCCAGGACGCTGACCCTGCACGACGACGCCCGCTGGCACGAAGCAGGGCGCTGACCCTGCCCGACAGCTATCTGTCCGGGGACGAGCCAGGACGCCGACACTGCCCGAGGGCGATCGGTCCGGGGACGAGCCCGGGCGCTGCCCCTACCTGACAACGCCCGCCGGCACCCCCGGCGCCGGCGTCAGGCCTCCACCCGGAGGCCCATGCTCTCGGCGAGGAACGGCGCGAGGAGGAGCAGCTGCGCGTCGTCGATGATCGCTCCCCGCAGCCCGTCGATACCGTTGATGGTGCGGAAGCTGCTCGTCCGCAGGTCCGTGTCCCTGAGCCGGGCGCCGTCGAGCGTGAGCGTGCCGACGGTGCAGTCCTGCAGGGCCACGCGTGTGGCCGTGCAGCCCGTGAGGTCCAGTTCGCCGATGATGCACCCGCTGATCAGCACATCCGTGAGGCGGGCACCGCGCAGGTTCACGAAGTCGAGCTTCCCGCCGTCGAGGTGCACGGCGTCGAACCGGCTGTCGTACAGCTCGGCGGACCCCCAGCGCGTACCGCGCAGGGACGTCTCCCGCCAGCTGGTGCGGGAGGCCCGGAACACCGGCGCGAACAGGTCCTCGAAGGAACACTCGAGGAAGCGCGCGCCCCGCAGCTCCGTCCCGTCGAGGGAGACACCCTGCAGCAGGCATTCCTGCAGCGTGATGCCCGCGAGGTCGGCCGCATCGAGCACGGCCCGCGCGTAGAGCTCGCCCTCCCGGTGCTCGCCGTCGAGGAGCACCGGGTCGTCGACACGCGTGAGGTTCGACGGTGCACGCAGGGAGAGTCGAGGGGCTTCGGTCGACGTGCGTGCTGATCGGGGTGGCATGGTTCCTTCCGGTCCTGGCCTGCTCCACCGGCTGGGCAGGTGATCCTGATCCAATCATGGGCCGGTGTCGGATCGGGCAGCGCGGGCAACGCGGCATCGCCCCGGGGCACGACGCCGAGGAGCGCCTGCTCGACGAGCTCGCGGCGCGCAGGTGACGGCGGGGCCCGACGATCAGCGCCGTGCTTTACTGGACAGCATTCGACAGTCCAGGGGGAGGAACACCGATGAGCACGGACCGGTTGCAGGGCACCTACGATCCCCGCTACGAGGGCATCTACCAGCGGGGCGGCGCCACCGATGCGGGGCCGCGGATGATCTCCGAGGCCCCTCCCGCGCCTGCCCTTCCCGTTACCCCGCCCGATGAGGCAGCCACCCTGGGGATCGTCGAGGTGGGGCCGGACACCGTGCAGGTGACCGAGGAGCCACGACCCCGCAATCCTCTCGACGTCTGGATCTGGGTGGCGGCCGCCATGCTGACAGGCGTCGGCTTCTACATTCTCAGCGGGCCCATGCTGTTCGAACAGCAGATGGCGACACAGGTCGGGGACGGGGCGACGAGCGCCTACGCCATGACACCTTGGGTCTACTGGATGAATCCCGCGGCCCCGCCGCTGATCCTCCTCGGCCTCGCCACCGCCGTCGCCCAGCTCTTCGTCCTCTCCATCCGGCACACCCTGCGCACGCGCTGACCGGTCGGGCAATCTGCGCCCGGCCGCGCCCGTAGGCTGGGAAGCATGGAATCGCCGATCGACACGTACCTCAGGACCATCCACCGGGAGATCTCCGAGCTGCGGGACGGCAAGCCGTACAGCACCATCCCCGCCATGGCGAACGTCGATCCGGACAACTTCGGCATCTGCCTGACCACCGTGGACGGCTACATGTACGAGGTCGGTGACACCCGCGAGGAGTTCACCATCCAGTCGATCTCCAAGCCCTTCACGTACGGACTCGCTCTCGCGGACCTCGGCATGGAGGCGGTCGACGCGAAGGTGGACGTCGAGCCGTCGGGGGATTCCTTCAACGAGGTCTCCCTCGCACCGGGGACGGGGCGCCCGTCGAACGCGATGATCAACGCCGGAGCCCTGACGGCCACGTCGCTGGTCCAGTCTCGCGGCGGCAACACGCGGTTCAAGCGGATCGTGAACGCCTATTCGGCGTTCGCCGGCCGGCAGCTCGGCGTGGACCAGGAGATCTTCCGGTCGGAGCTGGAACACGGGCACCGGAACCGCGCCCTCGCATACCTCCTGCGCTCCTTCGACATCATCGAGGACGATCCGACGCCGGTCATCGAGGACTACTTCCGCCAGTGCTCGGTCATGGTCAACTGCGTCGACCTCTCCGTCATGGCCGCGACGCTCGCGAACTCGGGCCGGAATCCGCTCACCGGGGTGGAGGCGATGGACATCCTCGCCGTCGAGCGCGTCCTCTCGGTGATGACGACGTGCGGCATGTACGACGACGCCGGTTCGTGGATCAGCACCGTCGGCATGCCGGCGAAGAGCGGGGTGGGCGGTGGCACCATCGCCGTCCTGCCGGGTCAGGTGGGACTCGCCGTGTACTCCCCGCCCCTGGACGAGCACGGGAGCAGCGTCCGCGGGATGGCCACCAGCCAGCGGCTCTCCCGCGACATGGAACTGCACTTCGTCCGGGCCGCACGCGCCGGGCGCTCGGCCATCCGCGCCACCTACGACATCACGGCGGCGCCGTCGGGTATCCGCAGGACCGACGAGGCCATGGAGGTCCTCCGCGGCCACGGCCACCGCGCCATGGTGATCGAGCTCAACGGGGACCTGCTCTTCGCGGGGACCGAGTCGATGGTGCGCGAGCTCAGCGGGCTGGACGACGACGTCGATTTCGTGATCCTCGACCTGCGCCGCGTCGACGAGGTGGCGGACGTGTCGCTGCGCCTGCTCGGCGAGGTCCGGGCGAACCTCGAGGCGGTGGACTGCGAGCTGGTGCTGATCGACGGCGAGAGCACCCTCGCCGAGACCTTCAAGGACGTCGACGGCGCCGTGCCGACCTTCGACACGCGCACAGCCGCCGTGGAGTGGTGCGAGAACGAGCTGATCACCCGCTACGGCGGCGATCTGGTCCTGCCCGCACGGGTGGAGGTGGCCCAGTGCCCCGCCCTGAGCCCGCTGTCCGAGGAGGCCGTCGAGGCACTGACGCTCCGCATGGAGGACAGGACCTACGAGAAGGGGCACGTGGTGCGCCGCGTCGGGCAGAGCTTCGGCGGGGTGTTCTTCATCCTGTCCGGGAAGATCGCCACGTCGGTACCCGGTCCTTCCGGCGAGCGGCTCAGGCTGACCACGCTGAGCGCCGGCATGACCTTCGGGGAGCTGGCCCTCGGCAGCGACGACCGGCAGGAGACCACGGTGAAGGCCCTCGAGGACGTCCATGTGAAGGTCCTCACGGCCCAGGCCATCAGGAGCATCGAGAAGGAGGATCCGCCGCTCGCCGTGGAACTGTGGAAGGCCCTGACCCGGGACGCCTACACGCGGGTGGACCTGTACCTCCGGGAGACCGCGGTGCGCATCCGCGGCTAGCGCCCTCGCCGCGTCCTGGCCGCGTTCGGCTTCGAAGGATCCATCGCCCTCGGCCTGGCACTCTTCCCGTCGGCGGCGGGGCCATCGTCGCGCTCGTAGGTGCGGTGCGGATCATCCAGCTGCGGTCGGCGACCAGGCGAAGTCGCCGCTGAGCACAGGCTCCGGAAGAGGCAGGATCACCACCACGGTGATCCTGCCTCCTCCATGCCGGGACCTCCCGGCTCCAGCGGACTTCAGGCGGTCTCGGCCGCGGCCTTCAGATTCCTGAGGGTCCGGCGGATGTTGCCGCGCTGGAAGGCGGCGAAGGTCGTGCCACCCGTCGCGACATAGTCGAAGGCGCGGGCCGCGGCATCGTGCCAGGGCCGGTCGTCCGTCCAGGTCTCGGTGACGAGCGTGCCGCCGTCGTGCTCCTCGAAGGTGTACCGCCATTCGGCGATCCTCGCGGGCAGGCGCCGCGTCCGCCCGCCGATCGCATGGACGCGGAAGGCGAACTCCCGGCCCGGCTCCGCGGCCGTCACGGTGCAGCGGGTGGTCCAGCTGACCCGCCCCCGCCTGTTGGCGCCGTCGAACACCGTCCCCACCCCTACGGGCGCGCCCGGTGCGGCGAGCACCGCTCCCCTGTTCTCCGGGCTCCACTCGCCCATCCGCACCACGTCGCTGATCATGCCGTACAGCACCTGCGGTGACTGCGCGATCACCACGCTGTCCTGGACCGAGATCACCCGTCCCATGCGTTCCCCCCTCGCTCGGATACCTGGCCGGACCCCGGCCCGGTGAAAGCGGGGCGCCGCGGGCCAGTCTACGGCGTTGCCCCTGGCCCCCTGCCGTGCCGGCGCTCCGATGCCGGTGCCTCGATACCGGCACCGCCACGGCCGGAAACTCCACGCCCGGCACCGCCCTAGACTGGCGGTCGGACGTGGCCGAACCAGGCCCGTGACGGAAGGACGGACGACGCATGACGGTACTGATCGCGGGATGCGGGGACCTGGGCACGGAGGTCGGGCTGCGGCTCGCCGCACGGGGACAGCGCGTGGTCGGCTGGCGCCGCTCGCCGGAACGCCTGCCGACGGGCATCGAGGGGGTGCGCGCCGACCTGACGCAGCCGCTGCCACCCGTCCCGGCTGACACCGACGTCGTCGTCATCGCCACCGCGGCGGGCGGCAGGACGGAGGAGGCGTACCGCAGCGCCTACGTGGACGCGACCGGCAACGTGCTCGATGCCCTCGAGCGCGACGGCGTCACCCCGCGCCGGGTCCTCTTCGTCTCCTCCACCGCCGTGTACGGGGATTTCGGGGGTGACTGGGTGTCCGAGGACTCACCCGCGGAGAGCACCGCCCCGACCGCACGTCTCGTGAAGGAGGCCGAGGACGTCCTCCTCGCGCGGACCGACCACGGGACGGTGCTGCGCCTCTCCGGCATCTATGGTCCGGGGCGCACGCGTCTCATCGACCAGGTGACCGGCGGGAGCGCGGTCCTGCCGCAGGAGGTGCAGTGGACCAACCGGATCCACCGGGACGACGCCGCCGCCGCGATCGTGCACCTCGTGCTGGACGTCGAGGAACCGGAGCGGATGTACCTCGGCAGCGACGAACTGCCCGTGGACCTCGGCGAGGTGCTGCGCTTCCTCGCCGCCGAGCTCACCCTGCCGGAGCCGCCGGCGGGAGGCGCCTCCGGCGGTCCGGTCCGGGGCGGGGCCCGTCGCGTGGACAGCAGCCGCCTGCGTGCGTCGGGCTTCTCGTTCACCTACCCGACCTACCGCGAGGGGTACCGCGCCGTGCTCGCCGGGGACGGCGTCAGGCACCCCTGACGGATGGTGCGGACCCTGCCGTTCGGGTGCCGGCTGCGAGCCGTCCGAGGCGCACGAGGGACCAGACGAAGATACTCACGACGAGCAGGTTGCGCAGGGTGAGCAGGACGGCGACAGCGGGGTTGAGCTCGTAGCGCAGGGCGTCGTAGAACACCGGGTAGACCAGCGTGGTGAGGGCGGCCGTGGCCAGCATCGCGAGGGCGGGGTACCGCCAGCCGGCCGCGCCGTCCAGGACCAGCCCCGCGGCGATCACCGCCGCGATCCACAGCATGAACTGCGGGGAGCCGACCTTGTTGAAGACCACGAGCGTGGCGACGAGGGCGAGCGAACCGGTGGCGAGCAGGCTCGTGGCGGCGGCCCCGCGGTGCAGGGCGACGGCGAGGACGGCAGCCACCAGCAGCACGGTCAGGACCAGCAGCGGCGTCATGAGGTCGCCGACCACGCCGCTGAGCGCGCCCCGCACCTCCATGGTGTTGATGACCTCGTCCTCGAAGAAGTAGGCGCCCGAGGAGCCGGTGATGGCCTGCCAGACACCGGGGGTGCTGAGCGGAGCCTCGAGCTGCATGCCACGGGCGCCCTGGGCGCTGAGGAAGCCGGTGAGGTTCCGGACGTCCCCGAAGGCCGCGACCGCTGCGGCGATCGCGGCGGTGAGGGCGAGGCCGGCCGCCACGATGCGCAGCCTGCCGTCCCGGACCACCACGAGCGCCGCGAGCACGACGGCGGCGGGCCACACCTTCATCCAGGTGGCGGCGCTGAGCAGCAGGGAGGCGACGAAGGGGCGAGCGGCGACGACGAGGAGCCCCGTGATGACGAGCGGGGCCGTCAGCCCGTCGATCCTGCCGACGGCAACGGGACCGAGCAGCGCGGTCGCGGTCAGCCACCAGTACGCGGCGGTGAACGACGACGGCGTGCCGCGCCGCAGCAGGGCTGCGGTTCCCAGGGCGTTGAGTCCGGCGAAGAGCACGAACCAGGCCAGCTGGTACGGGTAGGGACCGAAGGCAGCGGCGAGCACCATGGGTGCGAGCGCCCCCACGGGGTACACCCACGCCGTGTCGATGCCTTCCCAGACGCCGTCGCCCAGTGCGCTGTAGGCCCATTCGCGGTAGAACCGGATGTCGCTGAGCACTCCCCCGCCGATGATGAACGGCAGCAGCCGGGCCAGGAAGCCCGCGTGGATGACCGCGAAGAACAGCCAGACCGAGCGGGCGGTGTTCCGGGTCTCCGGGCGGGGCAGGCGGATGCGCACGGGTTGCTCCTGGTCGGGGTGGTGGCGGCAGCGGCCAGTCTCTCATTCGGTGCGCAGCGTGCGCCAATCTTCCGGTCTGCCCCGACGGAGCGCGGGAGGCGTCAGCCGCCGGGCCGCCGGAGCCCGAGCTGGACGGCGATCCGGTCCGCCACGAGGTCGAAGAGCGCCGCCGGGTCGGCGAAGGTGGACCGACCGTACTGGCCGAAGACCTCGAAGGAGACGGCACCGAAGAGGGCGGACCAGGCCTGCACCGTTGCCGCGATCACCCGGTCCGGCACGGCGAGTGAGAGCTGATCGCTGATGGCCCGCAGATCCGGTTCGAGCGTGGCCGCGACGGGTGCGGCCGTGTCGTCGAGCTCCCCCGACCGCCAGGCACCGTCGATGATCAGAGCGAGCAGCGTGACCACGCGCGTGCCCTCGGCCGTGGTGCGTTCGGCCGGTGCGGCGTATCCCGGGACGGGGCTGCCGTAGAGCAGCGCATAGCGCGACGGCTCGCGGACGGCCCAGGTGCGCACCGCCTGCGCCAGCGCTGTGAAGCGGTCGACGGCGGCCGGACCCGCGGCCTCCACCGCCGCATCGACCTCGTCCCCCAGTTCGGTGTAGGCATCGACGACGAGGAGCGTCAGCAACTCGTCACGGTTGGCCACGTAGCGGTAGACGGCGGACGAGACGACTCCGAGTTCCCGCGCCACCGCGCGCAGGGAGAGCGCGGCAGCGCCGACCTCGGCGAGGTGGCGGCGCCCGATGCTGGTGATGTCTCCGAGCGTCTGCTCCCGGGCCCGGGCCCGCGGTGTTCCTGGCATGACGTCAGCCTCGCATGCTGGCGAGAGCACCGTCAACTTATGAGAGCACTGCTCTTGACTTCTACGACGACGGTGCTCACACTTGCTTCTGAGAGCAGCGCTCTCTCTTCCGTCCACGAAAGGCATGATCATGACGCTCTACGTCGTCACCGGAGCAGGACCCGTCGGCTGGACCATCGCCGAGCAGCTGGCACAGCGCGGTGACACCGTCCGCCTCCTCACGCGCTCGGGCAGCGGTCCCGACCACCCGTCGGTGGAGAGGCTGCGGGCGGATGCCTCGGACCCCGCGGCACTGGCCTCGGCCATCGCCGGGGCCGCCGCCGTCTTCCACTGCATCCACGGCAGCGCGTACACCGCAGAAGCCTGGCGGCGCGAACTCCCCGCCGCCGAGGCCGTGATACTCGACGCGGCACATCGCGAGGGCGCCGTCGTCGTGTTCCCGGAAAGCCTGTACTCCTACAGCAACCCTGACGCCGTCATGACCGAGGACGCCGAGCGCGCGGCCGCCGGGGGCAAGCGCGGCGTCCGGACGGCACTCCTGGCGGCGAGGGCGGCCTCGCCGGCGTCCACGGTCTCGGTCATCGCCTCGGACTTCTACGGTCCGCGGGCCCGCACCGCCCACGCGGGTGAACGGATGATCCCGGCCATCCTGGCGGGCAAGGCGATCCAGCTGGTCGGCGACCCCGGGGCACCGCACTCCTTCACGTACGTGCCCGATCTCGCGGCGGCGATGATCACCGCGGCCGGCCTGCCCCGCGCCGCGGACCGGGTGCTGCACGCACCCACCCTCCCGGCGCTGTCCCAGCGCGCGATGGCGGAGGCTTTCGCTCTGGAGGCGGGCGTCGCCGTGCCTCCGCTCAGGGGCATTCCCGGGTGGCTGCTGCGGGCGCTCGGTACGGTACTGCCGTCCGTGCGGGAGGTCGCCGAGATGGCCTACCAGTTCGACCGGCCCTTCGTCATGGATTCCTCGGCCTCCGAGCGACTCCTCGGGCGCACCCCGACGCCTCTCGGACAGGCTGCCGCGGAGACCGTCCGCTGGTGGCGGGAGGACCTGGCCGTGACCGGATCACCCGCCTAGGGCACGGGGCGCGACGGTACGTACCCGAGGGCCTTGTCGACCACTCCGGGGAGCGGCTCCCCTGCGGCCCACAGCAGGAAGTTGCGTTCGAACTGAGCGGCGAGATCATCCAGCCACGAATCGGCATTGCTCGCCATATGCGGCGTCACGAGCACCGACGGCAGGGACCAGAGCGGGTGGTCCCCGGGCAGCGGCTCGACGGCGAAGGTGTCGAGCACGGCTCCGGCCAGGGTTCCCGCGGTCAGGCGCCGCACGAGGGCGTCCTCGTCGACGAGCCGACCGCGCCCTGCGTTGACCAGCACGGCCGTGGGCGGGAGGGCGTCGATGACCCGGGCGTCCACGAGATGCTCGGTGGCCGGGGTGAGCGGTGCGACGAGGACGAGCCAGTCGACGTCGCCGACGATCCGCTCCAGGTCGGTCGAGGCGTGCACGCGGCCGAAGGCGTCGTCGTCCCCGCGCGCGGTGCGACCCACCCCCTCGACCCGCACACCGACCGCGCGGAGCAGGCGGGCCGTGTGGCGGCCGATGCTGCCGGTACCCACCACCAGGGCCCGGGTCCCGGCGATGTTCCTGCCCTCACGCCACGCCCAGACGCCTTCGTTCTGCCGGTCGCGGAGTGGACCGAACCCCTTGGCCGTGTGCAGCATGCCGCCGAGGACGTACTCGGCCATCGGCTGGTCGAAGATGCCGTGGGCGTTCGTGACGACGACGTCGGAGGCCACCAGCTCCGGGAACAGCAGCCTGTCCACCCCGGCCGCCGCGACGTGCAGCCAGCGCAGCGAGCCCGCGGCGTGCCAGGCCGCGGGCAGCGCACCGGAGAAGTAGTCCCAGAGAAAGAGCACCTCCGCGCCGTCGAGCGCCCGGTCCAGGTCCGGGGCCTGCGCGATGCGGACGTCGGCGAGTCCGGCCACGCGCTCGAGTCCGCGCACCGGGCGGGCTCCCTCGAGGACGGCGACGACCGGCCGCCTAGTCACCGGACTGCTCCGAGCGGTGCCCCACCGGTCCCGCCGGGGCACTGGGTTCGCCGTCCGACGCCGTCGCGGCCGGTCCCTCGTCGGACGCCCTGCTCGGCGGCGGCGGAACGGCGTCGGGGTCCCCCGACGCGACGCCGGTCTCCGGTCTGTTCTCGATCGACTGGTCGCGCAGGTACCGCAGCACCACGATCGCCACCGCCGTCGTGGGGACAGCGAGGAACGCCCCGATGATCCCGAAGAGCGTGCCGCCGGCCGTCACCGAGGCGAGCACGACGGCGGGGTGGATCTCGAGGGTCCGCCCGACGAGCAGGGGCTGGATGAAGTTGCTCTCGAGCTGCTGGACCAGGACCACGAGCCCGAGCACCGCGAGCGCGCTCACCCAGCCGTAGGCGAGGAAGGCGACGAGCGTCGCGACGAGCCCGGAGACGATCGCCCCGACCACCGGGATGAAGGCGGAGAAGAACACCAGCACGGCCAGCGGGACGGCGAGCGGGATGTCGAGGAGCACCAGGCCGAGCCCGATGAACACGGCATCGACCAGAGCCACCGTGGCCTGCGCGAAGATGTAGGAGGAGAGGGCCTTCCACGTGCCGCTCGCGATCATGGACGCGTGGCCGAACGCCGTCGAGTTGGTCCAGCGCGCCGCCCAGGGCATGAAGCGGTCGCCGTCCTTGAGGCAGAAGAAGGTGAAGACGAGGGCCAGCAGCACCACCACCGTGCCGGACGTCAGCTCGCCGAGGCCCGTCGTGATGCCGCTGACGATGTTCCCCACGTTGGCCTGCACCTGGCTCAGTGCCGTGTCCACGATGCTGTCGAGGTTCGGGGTGTCGAGGTTCAGCGGCGGCCCGGCCACGAACGCGGCGAGGTCGGCGATGTTGTCCCGCGCGAGTCCGGAGAGGTCCGTGACGCCGCTCGCGATCGCGGGGATGGTCAGGGCCCCGATCCCGACGACGATCCCGATGAACCCCAGCAGAGTCACGAGTGCGGCGAGGACCTTCGGGAGGCCGCGGCGCAGGAACCTGTTCACGGGCCAGAGCACCGAGGCGAGCAGGAGGGCGAAGAGCGTGGGCAGGACGATGGACCACAGTGCCTTCGTGAGGTACCAGAGGACCACCAGTCCGGCGAGGACGATGATGCAGCGCGCCGTCCACGCGGCACTCGCCTTCAGGCCGTCGGCGAAGGCGTGCGGCCGGAAGCGGCGGGCGACGGACGAGCCGTGAGCCTCAGGGGCCGGCCGGGGCGTGGGCTTCCATCGCCGCGCAGACCGTCGTGGAGACGGGGTCTCGGTGTCCGGGCTAGCGGCGTCTGCTTCTGTCACGTAGCCATCCTGCCCTAAGCGGGCGGCTGCAGTCTCACCGCGCAGAGCGGCGTGACCCCTTGCGGCTCAGGATGCGCCGGCCACCGGGAGGGCGCTGACCTGCTCGGCCGCCAACCGGACCTGCTGGACGAGCCAGTCGACCATGAGCTGTCCGGCGCCGAGGTGCACCGCGCGCCCGTCGTGCTGCTGTGCGTGCCAGCGCTCCACGTCGGTCGGCGAGCCGACCGCGGACAGGAAGTGGCTGAGCGGACAGTCCGCGAGCTCGCGCGGGTGCGGGGATCCGAGGCGCGCGAACTGCCAGTGGTAGGCGAGCGCTCCGAGGTGGGTCCGGAAGCGATTGGGGTGGAAGGCCTCGCCGAAGCGGCCGGCGAAGGCGGGCACCTCGGCAGCCGGGATGGGCCGGCAGAAGTAGTACCCCTGCCCGAGGGCGGCACCCAGCACCGTCACGGCCTCGGCGACGCTGCGGTCCTCGATGCCCTCGATCACCACCTTCATCCCGAAGTCCCGGCCCATCTGGATCAGGGTGGCGATCATGCTCAGGGCATCCGTGGGGCGCGTGTGGATGCCCGCGAGGAGATCACGGTCCAGCTTGATGGTGGTGAACGGCAGTGTGGAGAGGCGCTTGAGACTGCTGTAGCCGGCTCCGAGATCATCCATCGCCACACCGACGCCGAGCCCGGCGATCTCCTGCAGCACCTCGCTCTGCGCCTCGGAATCGACGCTGTCCGACTCCAGGAGCTCCAGCGTGAGGCATCGGGCGGGCACTCCGTGCCGGACGAGCGAGTATGCCAGGTCGCCGACCAGGGCCGGGCGCAGGAGCACGGAGGGCGGCAGGTTCACCGAGATCCCGTCGCAGACGCCGTCGCGGTACCAGGCGCTGAAACGGTCCAGTGAGTCGTCGAGCACCCGCGAGAACAGCCGGTCGAGATCGGCGGCGTCGAGGTGGGGCAGGAACTCGCCGGGCGCGGCGAGACGACCGCCCGGCAGCTCCAGCCGTGCGAGCGCCTCGAAGAGGTGGACGCCCCCCTTCCTGAGGTCGACCACCGGCTGGAGATAGACCACGACACCCGTGTCCAGGGCCCGCCGGTAGGACCGCCCGATCTCCTCGGGCGGTCCTACCGGGCCGTCGTCGCCCGTCACGTCCGGGTCCGGCTCCCCTCCGACGGGAGCCCCGAGTTCCCACCACTGCACGCGGTCGGCCTTGCGCTGCTTCACGGCGTAGAGCGCTTCGTCGGCCACGCGGAGGACGGCGGCATCATCGGCGCCCTCGGCAGGCAGCAGGGCGATCCCCATGCTCATCCCGATCGTGACGTCGCTGCCGCCGACCAGGAAGGGCGTCCCGGCCATCTCGAGCAGGGGCTCGAGCAACCGGTGGAAGGCGGCCTCCGCGTCCGCCGGCGGGATGTCCCTGAAGATCACGAGGAACTCGTCGCCACCCATCCTGCCGAGGACGTCCCCGTCGCGGAGCAGCCCCTGCAGCCGCAGTGCCCACTCCCGCAGGAGCTCGTCCCCGGCCTCGTGGCCGTAGCTGTTGTTGATGTCGCGGAAGTCGTCGAGGTCGATCAGCCCGATGGCGGTGACGTGCTCCCCCGCCGGGCCGGACCCGAGGAGCAGTCTGATGCGCTCCCCCATGGCCGCGCGGTTGGGCAGACCCGTCACCTGGTCGTGCAGGGCCTGGAAACGCAGCTGTTCGTGGAGCGCCATCCTGGTGTTGATGTCCCGCTGGACACTGACGAAATGCGTGACGGCGCCGCTCGCGGACCGCAGCGGCGTGATGCGCAGCGCGTTCCAGAAGGCAGAACCGTCCTTGCGGTAGTTGAGGATCTCCCCGTTGAAGGGCGTGCCCGCGGTGAGGGCGTGGCGGATGGCCGCCGTCGTCTCCGGGTCGGTGCCCGGGCCCTGCAGCATGCGGCAATTGCGCCCGAGCGCCTCCTCACGGCCGTACCCGGTGATGTTCACGAAGGAATCGGAGACGTGCAGGATCTTCTGGTCGGCGTCGGCGATGAGCGAGATCTCGGACGTGGCGGCCATCGCCTGGATGAGCAGATCCTCCGGCACCCTGCCCTCGCCGAAGTGCGGCCCGTTCACCCCGTGCATGTTCCGCCCTCCCGCTGCGCAGTGCCACGGTGATCCCGGCCGCGGTCCGTGGCCTGGCGGCCTCCTAGCAAGGATCGTAGCCGCCTGACGCAGAATGGGGTGATGGGTGCCTGACCCGCGCCTCCTCGCGTACCGGTCACCGAGCCCCGGGACTAGGGTGGGGAGGACATCCCCGACGTCGGCAGAAGGTCACCCATGCGCTACGTGAAACTCGGCTCCACCGGACTCGACATCTCCCCCATCGCCCTCGGCTGCATGAGCTATGGCACGCCGGATCGGGGCAATCACGCCTGGACGCTGCCCGAGGAGGAGAGCCGCCCCCTGATCAGGGCAGCGGTCGACGCCGGCATCACGTTCTTCGACACCGCCAACGTCTACTCCGACGGCTCGAGCGAGGAGATCGTGGGCCGGGCGCTGGCCGAGTTCACACGCCGCGAGGACATCGTGATCGCCACGAAGGTGCACGGCCGCATGCACGAGGGCCCGAACGGCGCGGGCCTCTCCCGCAAGGCGATCATGGCGGAACTGGACAACAGCCTGCGGCGGCTCGGCACGGACTACGTGGACCTCTACCAGATCCACCGGTTCGACCCCACGACACCGCTGGAGGAGACGCTCGAGGCCCTGCACGACGTCGTGAAGGCCGGCAAGGTGCGCTACCTCGGTGCGTCCTCCATGTACGCGTGGCAGTTCTCCAAGGCCCTGTACCTGCAGCGCATGAACGGCTGGACCCGCTTCGTGTCGATGCAGGACCACTACAACCTGATTAACCGCGAGGAGGAACGCGAGATGTACGGGCTCTGCGCGGACCAGGGCATCGGCGTCCTCCCCTGGAGCCCGCTCGCCCGCGGCAAGCTCGCCCGGCCCTGGGACGAGACGACGTCGCGGTCCGAATCCGACCAGTTCGGCAAGACCCTCTACGGCACGCTCGACGCCGACCGCCGCGTCTCGGACGCCGTCGGAGCCGTCGCGGCGGACCGCGGGGTGACGCGGGCGCAGGTGGCCCTCGCCTGGGTGTCCCGGAATCCGGTCGTGTCCACCCCGATCGTCGGCGTCGGCAAGCCCCACCACCTCGAGGACGCCCTCGCGTCCCTGGACATCGAGCTCTCCGAGGACGAGGTCCGTGCCCTCGAGGAGCACTACGTCCCGCACCCGCTCGTCGGCTTCTAGCCGCTCCCGGATGCTGCGCCTCACCCCGGTGGTGCCGGCCGACGGACCGGCGGAAGAGAGAGCGACGAGGGTGCGTCCGGCGCGGCCGGCAGCCGGCACGGGGCGCACGACGCCGCTCGGCCGGGACGCGCCGGGCCGGGCGCCACAGGAATCCGGGCGCTGTGACTGCTGACCTCGTCCTGCGGGGTGGCCGGGTCTTCAACGGGTTCTCCGTGCACCCCACCGGCACCGCTGTCGCCGTCGAGTGCGGCAGGATCACCGCCGTCGGACCGGAGGCGGCGGTCCGCGCCGCCTCCGGTCCGCGCACCGGGATCGTAGATCTGCGCGGCCGCCTCGTGACCCCGGGCCTCATCGACGCGCACGCCCACACGTTCATGGGAGGCATCGAGGCGCTCGCGTGCGACGTCGGGCACTGCGGGGGAGCCGACGAGGTGCAGGCCGCGGTGTCCCGGTACGCCCGCTCCACCGACTCCCGCGACTCCCCCTGGATCACCGGCGCCGGCTGGTACAAGGGACACTACGACGGCGGGTTCCCGGACGCCTCCGTGCTCGATACCGCCGTCCCCCACCGACCCGTCTACCTCATCAACCGTGACCACCACAGCGCCTGGGTGAACACCGCGGCGCTGCGACTCGCCGGCATCGACGACCGCACCCCCGATCCGGCGGACGGGAGGATCGGCCGGAGGCCGGACGGCTCGGCGAGCGGGATCCTGCACGAGGGCGCCATGTCGCTCGTGGCCCGGCTGCTCCCGCCGATCACCCGGGAGGCCGTGGAAGCGGGCATCCTCCACGGTCAGGCGCACCTGCACGCTCTCGGCGTCACGGGGTGGCAGGAGGCGATCATCGGCGAGTACGCCGGCTACCCCGACGCCGCCCCGGCGTACCGCTCCCTCGCCGCCTCCGGCCGCCTGACCGGACGGGCCTCGGGTGCTCTCTGGGTGCCCCGCGGCCTCACGCTCGGGGACCTCCCCGGCCTCGTCGACTCCTTCGGTGCCCGCCGGGACCTGAACGCCGCCGCCGGGTTCCCGACGTCGAGCGCCAAGATCATGGTCGACGGCGTCCCGGAGAACCGCACCGCTGCCATGCTCGAGCCCTACGAAAGCGCCGGGTGCACGTGCGGGGGCCGGACCGGGACGGACCGAGGCCCCACGTACCTCCCACCCGAGGTGCTGGACGCCGCGGCCGAGGCCCTGGAGGCGGCCCGGTTCGACCTCCACCTGCACGCCATCGGGGACCGGGCCGTCCGGACGGCCCTCGACGCCGTCGGCCGCGCCGCGGTGGCGCTGCACCCCACGCCGGGCGGATCGCGATCCTGGGAGCCCCGGCACACGATGGCGCACGTGCAACTCGTGCACCCGGACGACGTCCCCCGCTTCGGCCACCTCGGGGTCACGGTCAACGCCCAGGCGCTCTGGGCCTGCAGCGACGAGCAGATGCGTTCCCTCACCGTCCCGCTGATCGGGGCGGAGCGCGCGCGGTGGCAGTACCCGTTCGCGTCGATGCTCGCGGGCGGAGCACCCCTGGCGATGGGCTCGGACTGGCCCGTCTCCGACGCCGATCCCTGGCAGGCGATCCACGTCGCGGTGCATCGGGCGCACCCGGACCACGGCGACACAGGACCGCTGGTCCCCGCGGAGGCCCTAGACCTCACGACGGCGCTGAGTGCCTACACCGCCGGGTCGGCCCGGGTGACGCGCTCGCCCGCGGGCGTGCTGCGGCCGGGGGCACCGGCCGATCTCGCGGTCCTCTCGGCCGATCCGTTCGGGCCCGACGGTCCCGCCCTGCACCGGCTCCGCGCGGACCTGACGATCGTGGGCGGCCGCGTGGTGTTCGAGCGGGCAGCCCACCGGGCATGAACCATGCCCCGTCGATCTGCTGCCCGGGCGGCGTCCGCCGTCGTCGCCCTCCCCACCGACCAGCCCGGCGCTGCCGGCGTCACCAGCGGCGGAAGCCGCCCTCCGAGCTGAGCACCTGGCCCACCATCCACCGGCCCTCGTCACTCACGAGCCACGCGATGAGCCGCGCGGGATCGTCCGGCTCCCCGAAGCGCCCGCCCGGGAAGTGCGCCAGCACGGCCTGGAGCGTCTCGAGCGGCCGGTCCGCGGTGTCCGGGTCGAGATAGCCCGTGTTCACCGGTCCCGGATTCACCGTGTTGAGGACGATCCGCCGCTCGATGAGCCGGTCCGCGACCGACGCCGTCAGCCCTGCGAGCGCGGCCTTCGACGCCGCGTAGGCGATCTCCGACGGCATGGGGCCCGCCACCTGCCCGGACGTCATCCAGATGACGCGCCCGCCCTCCCGGCCGTCGTGCTGGTCGGCGAAGAACCTGGTGGCGAGGATGGTGGACCGCGTGTTCACCCGCCAGTGGGCGTCGAGGGCTTCGCCCGTGATCTCGTCGAGGGTGCCGTCCCCGCCGCTGCGCGCGTGGTTGCAGATGAGACCGTCCAGGTGTCCGAGCGAGGCGCCGGCCAGCTCGATGAGCCGCTCGGCGCCGTCGTCCTCCGCGAGGTCGACACTGCCGTGCGCGAGGGAGGCGCCCCCGCGGAGCCGTGCGCCGACGGAGTCGACGACGTCCTCGAGTCGATCCGCGCCCCACGGCTGCTCCTCGTCGTGGGGCGCGTAGTGGTGGAGGAACAGGCCGGCGCCCAGGTCGGCCAGGCGTGCGGCGACGGCGTGGCCGATGCCCTTGCGGCGGCTCACCCCGGTCACGACGAAGGAGCGCCCGCTGAGGGGGTAGGTGGTGTCCATGCGCCCAGCCTAGGTCGGTGGGCTTCGCTAGGCTGGGACCACGCCCGGCGGTCCCCATCCCGTCCCGTCGCCCTAGGAGTCCCATGCACCGTCCGGTCCCCCGCTCCCGCCTCCTGGCAGCAGGCATCGGTCTCTCCGTCCTCGGCCTGACGGCCTGCTCGGGCCCGGTGCTCGGCCTCCTGGATCAGGAGCAGACCGATCGGGACCAGCTGACCATCCGGACGGACCTCGACGGGATCGACCTCGCGACCACCCGCTTCCTCGCCGAGCGCGACGGCGTCGAGTACTTCGCGGCACGGCCGGTGCAGGGGAACAGCGACGAGGACACGGTGTGCCTCCTGATCGAGGAAGGGATCGGTGTGGGGCTCGAGTGCGCACCGCTCGCCCGCGGGGCAGCCGGCGCGACCATCCGCGACAGCCGGGTGACCGCGGTCCTGCTGCCCGACGACGTCGACCGCAACGACCTCACGGACGAGGGCTTCGAGCTGCTGCATCCGAACCTGGCGGTCCGGCCCGCCGATGCCGGATGACCCGTCCACCCGCCGCGCACATCTCCTGCTGGACACAGTGGTGCGGGGCGCGCCTAGCATGGGGGACACGGACATCAGGACGCGACGACCGGGAGGCATCATGGCAGTAGCGGAGGACGACGGCGGCGAACTGATCGTCGGCGACGTGACGCACACGGGAGGCCGGGCGCTCGCCGTGGGACTCTCGCCCTCTCCCGGTCCGGACGGGAATCCGATGGTGCACATCGGCTGGGTGGAACAGGACCAGCAGCTCGAACTCTCGGTCGACGAGGCGCGCGCACTCCGCGACGAACTGACCCGCCTGATCGACGACGCCAGGACCGGCGGACCTTGATCCGCACGATGACCAGGGGTCCCTGACGGCGACCGACTGATCATTCGTCGACGTGACGACCGGACGACGCCTGGCTGCGAGACCTCCGGCTGCCCCGTCGGTCCGGTCAGGCGGAGACCTGTGTCTCCCCCACGGTGATGCGGTGGTTCCGCTCGCACTGGTACACGGCGAGCGTTCCCGCCGGTACGGGCCCTTCCGCAGGCCACTGGTCCTCACTCAGTTCGATCAGGGCGGAACCGCAACTGGGGCATCGGGCTTCCATCGGGACGTCCTCTCCATGCGTCGGGGTCGGCGCCGGACCGATGCGGACGGTACCGGCTGCCGGAGTGGCGATCAGCCCAGTACACACCGCCCGGACACGTGGCGCCACACGCGTGCCGTACGCCGGGGGACGTGACGGACGGCGCGCCGGCGGCTAGCCCGCCCTCCGCGCCGCCCGGACCGCCCCGGCGCCGAGCAACGCGACGGCCGAAGCGGCGAGGGCCACCGCAGCCCAGGGGAAAGGCGGCCGGCCGGCGATGTACCGCGTGGACGGATCCTCCCCCGACCGCATGATCGGCAGCAGTTCGACGGCGTGCGAGGCGCGCGCCAGCGCCGAACTGGCGTGGTGCAGCGCCGGGGTGATCGCGTTCGGCGCCGTGAGGACCCCTCGGTCGACGACGTCCCGCAGGCGGTCGAGGACGGAGAGCGGGAGGGCCGCGACGACGTTGCCCGGCGGCCTGCGGGCGACCACGGGGTGCGCCCGGGTCGGGGCGATCCGGCGCACGACCTCCCAGAGCACGCCCAGCACCTGCAACTCCCGGCGGGACACCCGGGCCTGGAGCCGCGGGAACAGGGCGTCCTCCTCGTCACGGACGTCGTCGTCGAGCACCTCCGTGAGCCGCCCGAGGACGTCGGCGCGCTCGGGCGAGCCGTCGTCGAGTCCCTCGAGGCGCCTGACGAGCTCGTTGACCTCCTGGTGCTCCCGCTCCACCTCGAGGGTGAGGTCCCCGCCGTCCGGAAGGACGCGCCGCATCACGGGCCAGAGCACGGACTCCTCGGCGAACGCGTGCGGGAAGACGAGCCGATAGATCCTGAGCAGCACGGCGGCCTGCTCCTCGCCGGTGGTACCCCTGAGCTGCTCCATCAGTGCGTCGAGCTTCACGTGGTCGCGTTTCTGCCGGACGAGGACGCTGAGGGGTCCACCCAGCTGGTCGGTGGTCTGGTCTGCGACCGAGGTGTACACGGGATCTCCTGGGATGCGTCGGACGGCCGAACGGCCCGGCGGGCCGTATCCATCTGAACCCCTGCCCCGCAGGTCGGCACAGGGGCGGATTCCCGTCGTCAGGCGCCGCCTCGATGCCTATAATCGGGGGTGCTGACAGCCGGAGTGGACCTCGCCGCGGAATCCCGGGGGACGGCCCTCGCCGTCCTCGACTGGTCCGGGACCGCCGTGACGGTCGACGTGCGGCTCGGCATCGCCGACGCGGACATCGCCGCCGTCGCCCCGGACGTCGAGCGTCTCGGGATCGACTGCGCCTTCGGCTGGCCGGACGACTTCGTCTCCTTCATCACGCGCCATGCCGCCGGGGAGCGGGTGGACGCGGGCCTCGACGGGGGGATGGCCTGGCGACGCCGGCTCTCCTACCGCGCGACGGACCGCGCCACGCGGGAGATCACGGGCAGGTGGCCGCTCAGCGTCGCCACGGACCGCCTCGGTCTGACCGCCATGCACTGCGCCGTGCTCCTCGACGCGGTGGGCGCAGCCCTCGGGACGCCCGTGGACCGCTCCGGTGGCGGGACCGCCGTCGAGGTCTATCCCGGGGCCACCCTGCGCGTCTGGGACTTCGGGACGAAGGGCTACAAGAACGACGCCGGCATCCGCGCGATGCTGCTGGCCCGTCTCCTCGAGCGGGCACCGTGGCTGCTCCTCCGGCCTGAGGACCGGCGCCTGATGGAGCACTCCGACGATGCCTTCGACGCCGTCATCGCCGCGCTGGCAGCACGGGCCCACGCCCTCGGGCTGACGCATCCCGTCCCCGCGGAGTACCGCGACCAGGCGGGCCGCGAGGGCTGGATCGCGCTTCCCGTGGGCCGGTTGGAGGACCTCGCGCCCTGACCGGGACCGGACTCACGACCACACGCCGACCCGCACCACCTGACGCAGACGAGGAGGGCTTGAGCATGGACCTGGTGGACAGGGCTGCAGCCCTCTACGCCCTCCCCCTCGACGGGTTCGTCGCGGCGAGGAACCTCGCCGCGAAGGAGGCCGCGCAGGGCGGTGACAAGGACCTCGCCGCTACCCTGCGGAAGCTCCCCAAGCCCTCGTCCGCCGCGTGGCTCGTCAACCTGCTCGTCTCCCGCCGTCGGGAGGAGGTGGAGCAGGTGCTCGAGCTCGCGGCGTCCCTGAGGGAGGCGCAGTCGAGTCCCGACCGTGCGCAGTTGCATGCCCTCGGGCAGCAGCGGCAGCGCCTCATCGCCGCCGTCGCCCGGCAATCCCTCGACGCGGCGTCCGAGGCGGGGCACGACGTCGGACCTGCCGCCCTGCCCGACGTCGAACAGACGCTCCGGGCGGCACTCGCCGATCCCGCCGCGGCAGAGGCCGTCCTGACCGGGCGGCTCGTCCGGACGCTGGAAGCCACGGGGTGGGAGGCGGTGGACCTGGACGGCGCGGTCGGTGGCCCGTTCGAGGCCCCGGCGCGCCCGGTGGACGACGCGGACGACGCGGACGACCCGGACGACCCGGACGACCCGGACGACCCGGACGACCCGGACGAGGACGGCAGCACGGACAGCCTCGGCAGGGGCGGCGCCGAGGACGCCCGCCGGCCGGGACGGGCATCGCCCCCGAAGCGGTCGGCCGGCCGGCCGGCCGCGGAGGCCACGGCGCGGGCGGCCCGGGACGCTCTCGAGAGTGCTCAGGACGAGGCAGCCCGGGCGGAGCGGGCCGTGCAGCGGATCGCCACGCGGAGGGACGGCCTGACAGCTACCCTCGAGGACCTCGAGGACCGCATCGGCGCCCTGCGCAGGGAGCTCGCGGACCTCGATGAGGAGGCCGCGGCCCGGCGTCGTGAAGAGGAGTCCACGCAGGAAGCGCTCGAGGCCGCCGAACAGGCCGACAGGGCTGCCAGGAGCTCGCTCGCCGACCTCGACCTCGATCGGTGACGGGAGGCGGGATCGGGCTGCGGTGCGCCGGCCGACAGGATCCGGTACCGGGCCTCGAACCGGAGCCGCGGCGTAGGATGTGTCGAACGGGATGGGGCCCGCGACGCCAGGAAGGAATTGTGACCGAACAGGAAGTGCTGAGCGACGTCAACGACGATCTGTTCGCGCTGTTGACGGAGACCGCAGGCATCCAGGAGTTCCTGGACGAGTTCGCGGTGATGGCTGCGCAGCGACTGTCCTCCACCGGAGACGTCTCCTGCGCCATCACGCTCGTACGTCGGAAGAGGGCCGGGACCCTGGCTGCGAGCGACGACGTGGCGCGCCGTGCGGACGAGTTCCAGAACCGCTTCCACGAGGGGCCGTGCCTGCTGGCCGCCCAGACGCAGTCATCCGTGTACTGCCGCGATACATCGACGGACTCGCGCTGGCCCGCCTATCTCGCGAGGCTCGACACCGGGCACATCCGCTCCATCCTCGGCGTCTCGTTCGCCCTCGAGACCAGCGGCATGGCCGCACTGAACCTCTACTCGAGCCGGGTCGATGCGTTCGACCCGGCCGGCATCAGGGCCGCGGAGGCGCTGGCCGAGGCCGCATCCTCCTCCCTCCGCTTCGCCGTGCGCGCAGCATCCGCCGATGACGAGCGGCACGACCTGGAGGCTGCACTGTCCTCGCGGCAGACCATCAACACCGCTGTCGGCATCATCATGTTCCAGAACACGTGCTCGCAGGCGGATGCTCTGGCCATCCTGCAGCGCGCGTCGAGCAGCAGGAACGTCAAGCTGCGACTGGTCGCCGAGCGCGTCGTCGCGTCGGCGACGGAGCGTCCCTGAACCGACGGAGCAGCCCTGAACCGACGGATCCCCCTGAACCGCTCCTGATCGGCTGCGCGCCGATCTGCCCCTGACCGGCTGCGCGCCGCCGGTCCGAGGGCGGTGCGCAGCGGCCGGGACGCAGGGGGCTCAGTCGAAGTGGGTCGAGACGGGGGCGTCGACCGTACTGGTCAGCACGTTCCGGGCGAGCTCACGGAGCTTCATGTTCCGAGCACTCGAGGCAGCGCGAAGGATCTCGATGGCCTCCTCCTGGCTGCACCTGTTCTGGGCCATCATGACCCCTGCGGCGAGATCGATGGTGGTGCGGGATTCCATGGCGGCCGCGAGGTGATCGGCGCGGTCCCTGAGCCGGGCGAGCCGCAGCGCCAGCCCCAGGGACGTGGCGCCTGCAGCGGCGAAGCGCTCCGTGGCGCAGCGGTGTTCGTCGGTGAAGGACGAGGGCCGCGATGAGTAGTACGTGATCACCGCCCGTTCCGGGCCCTGGACGGCGATCGGCGTCGATAAGGCCGAGCGCACCCCATGACGGAGCGCGGCGGAGCCGAAGAGCGGGTCCTCGCCGGCGAACGAGAAGTCCGGAACCCCGACGGTCCGGCCGCTCGCGGCGGCCCGCACGGACGGACCGTCGTGCAGGTGGACCTCGAGCCGCGCGAGACGCCGTGCATCTCTCGTGGATCCGACGAGGAGGGGATGGGCCCGCGGCCTGAGGCGTGCGACGCTCGTGGTCGTGTCATGGGGTTCGAACCCGGGAGCGGCGGACGTCGCTTCCACGAATCCCTCGAGGAAATCGTCGAGACCCGCGCTGGCGACCACGAGGTCCTGCAGAAAGCCCTGCAGGTCCGTCTCCGGACGGATTCCGACGTCGTTCCCCATCGCCTACCCCCTCATGATCCGGGCGCCCGGGCACGGGCACCACGAACAACAAAGCTGCCGGCTGCTCAACAACTGCGGACCATGCTACCGACGCGTGATCCTTCCGGGCTAGACCGGACCGCGTGTCGGGCCGGCCAGGATTTGCCTGACCACCCCCGGAATCGCTATCTTGATCCTTGTCCAGCAGGGGGCGCCGAAGAGAGCCGGCACATCCGGCGTCAGGACATTTCGAGGTCTCCCTTGGACTCAGAGCCCAACCTCAACGAACTAGCCGTCGTCTTCGGCCGCGTCCGCGGCCTCCTCCTCACGGAACAGACGGTGCAGCACGCCATCGACCTCCTCGCGGAAGCAGCCCGCGACCTCATCCCGGGCGCGGTCGGCGCCGGGGTCTCCCTCATCCATGAGGGACAGCGCACCAGCACCGGCGCCACCGACACCCTGGTCCGCCGCGCGGACGAGCTGCAGTACGAACTCTCCGAGGGACCGTGCCTGAGCGCCTGGTCCACCGCGAGCCCGGTCAGGACGGACGACACCCTGGCGCCGGACCAGCGGTGGGCCCGCTGGGCCGCAGCCGCTGCCGCGATGTCGGTCCGCTCGTGCCAGAGCGTGCCCCTCATCCAGGGCCGCACGACGATCGGGGCCATGAAGGTCTACTCCACGGACGCCGGCGCGTTCGACGAGACCACGGAGCGGGCTCTGACGCGCTTCGCCGTCCCGGCCGCCGCACTGCTCAGCCATGTCCAGACGACCGAGACGCCGCAGCAGATCCGTTCGGAGCTCTCCGCGGCCCTGCATCTGCGCGATCGCATCGGGATGGCCAAGGGGATCCTCATGGCGCAACTCGGCATCGACGACCGGGCGGCCTTCCGCGAACTGGTCACCCGTGCCGAGGAAAGCCGGCGCTCGGTGGCGGACGTCGCGCTGGAGCTGACGGGCGGCACCGGTACCCCGGTCGCCTGACAGCAGGACCGCCGCCGCCGTGTGGCGGGGGCGGTCCTGCTGATGCCCGTGCCGGTCGGCCGGCTGGGATCGGGAGCCGTCAGTACCCGCAGGGTGTCCGGTAGTCGGAGACGGCCGTGCTGGTGCCGGGCGCCGGGCAGAGGAACTGCGAGTACCGCAGGTCGTCGTCGACGAACCTCTTGAGCCAGGAGATGCTCGTCGACGCGATGGTCGTGTTGCTCGTGTTCGGTGCGTAGTGCGACGCTCCCCGGAGTTCCACGTATGCCTTCTGGGACAGGTTCGTCAATCCGTTGTAGAAGGGGACGGCGTGGCGGCTGACGGGAGCCACGCTGTCGTTCTGCGCGCCGATGATGAGGCTCGGGGTCGTCACCTCGGGCCACGTCTTGTCCAGGTTGTACGGGGTCATGCCGATGGTGGCCTGGAGCGCCGGGTTGTCCTTCGCGGCCTGCAGCGTGCCGCCGCCACCCATCGAGTGGCCCATGACCGCGAGGCGCGTCGGGTCGATGCGGTCGCGTACGGAACTCGACTGCGTCAGGTAGGTGAGGGCCGCGTTGAGCTGGTCACCCCGCTCGGAGGGCTGGTCGTAGCGGGAGAGGGTGTCGATGGTGATGACCACGAAGCCCTGCGACGCGAGGCGCGGCCCCAGCCACGAGATGCTCGACTGCGACGCCGTGTACCCGGGCGAGATCGCCACGGCGCCGAAGGTGCCCGCCGTCGTCGTGCTCGGGTAGTAGATGGTGCCGCCACCGAAGGAGCGCGCTGCAGTGCGGGACACCGTGGTGGTCGCCGTGACGAAGCTTCCGCGGGACGCCTCGATGCTCGCCCGGGTCGGGGCCGGGCCGCGCTCGTAGGGGTTGGCCGCGACCACCGCCGCGGGCTCGACGGCGGCCGTCACGGCCGGAAGGGAGGGAGCCGCGGATCCGCTGAGCGCGGTACCGAGCAGGAGGGAGGTGACGGCGATCGCCGTGGCGGAGGCGCGGGTGAGGCGTGTCGGTCTCAAGGGGTTCTCCTCGTGGGTGGTGTCGATGGCGGGCGCAGGGAATCGCCGGAACATCCGGGTGGAAGCGGAGATCCTGCCGGAACCCACCTGCGGCGCAGTGCCGGTGAGCTCCGTCCCCGACCGAGAGTAGGACCGCGTTCCGCACCCGGCAAGGGAATTCGCCGGGCTCTGGTCTTCGGGCGGGAGTCGTGGGACGGTGGGATGTTGCCCGCCGGAACGATCGCGATGGTGGGAGCAGGGATGGCGGTGGAAGCGGTGGGGTCGGTCTGATAACGCTTGGGCATCGGGAAGCACCGCCGGGAGCGTCGGACTGTCCTTTGTGCGCAGGCCTGCCTACTCTGGGCCACAGGCGCCCCGGCGTCCACGCATCCGCATCGAAGCACGATCCGTGCTGGAAGGACCGGCACGGTCGACGCCGGTGAGGTCTCACATGTACTTCGACAATGCCCTGTCTACCGCCGAGCAGGAGCAGTTGACGCTTCTCGAGGACACCCGCGCCCGGTTGCTCGAGACGATGTTCGCCCTGCGCCGTGCCTGCGCGGACGTGTCCGCCGATCCCCGCCGGGAGGAGGAGCGCGACGGCGCCGCCTGGGAACTCGCGCGGGCCGTCGGTGATATCCACCGCTGCGACGAGCAACTGCATGCCCTGCGTGACGTGGACCGGTTGTCCCGGCCGGGAGAGGCCGGGCGGCTGATCGGATCCGGCCTGGCGCAATGAGGCCGCCGGTGCGCAGGGTCCGGATCTCCTCCCCCGGCCGGGACGCCACCGGCGTCCAGCTCCCCCGCCCGGACCTGGCTGCCCTGATAGAGCGGGTCGCGACGGGTAATCGCCGGGCCTTCGAGGAGCTGTATCGCCGGACGGCCGGCAGCGTCTACGCGCTGGTACGCCGCGTCCTCGCGGACGAGGCAGCGAGTGCCGAGGTCACGCGGGACATCTACGTCCGTGTCTGGGCCCGCGCGCACACCTACCGGCGCACGCTGGGCTCGGCCGAGAGCTGGCTCGTCAGCCTCACGCACCGCTGCGCGGTCGACGGCGCCAGGGCGGCCGCATCCGCGAGCACCCGGGCCCGAGGCGAGCAGCCCCTGCTGCCCGCGATCGCCGCCGGGGCGGCCGGACACGCGCTGTCCCTGCTGACGCCCGAGCAGGTGGAGGCGCTCGAACTCGCCTACTTCGGCGGCCTGACCCATGCCGATGCGGCGAGGACACTGGGTGTCGACCGGTCCACGTTGCGCCTCCGGGTCAGCACCGCCCTCTCGCGGCTACGCCAGGGGATGGACGTCGCACGGAACCCGGGGTCCCCGCCGTCGATCCTGCTCCCACGGAAGCCTCGCTGACCGCCGTGCCTCTCAGCGGAGGCCGGCCGCCGGCCCCACGAGGGAGACGATGTTCCCGAGCAGGGCGGCATTGAAATCCACACCGAGCTGGTTGGGGATGGTGACGAGGAGGGTGTCCGCGGACTGCACGGCGGCATCGGCGGCGAGCTGTTCGGCGATGACGTCCGGAGCACCGATGTAGCTGCGGCCGAAGCGGGACCGGGCGCCGTCGAGGATGCCCACCTGGTCGCGGGACTCGCGCTGGGCCTGGATGCCGAAGTAGTACTCGTCCGCCTCGCTCACGATCGGCAGGATGCTCCGGCTGACCGAGACCCTCGGCGTCCAGCCGTGCCCTGCGTCCGCCCAGGCTTTCCGGAAGATGTCGATCTGCTCGGCCTGCAGCTCGTCGAAGGGGACCCCGGTGTCCTCGGTGAGCAGGGTGGAGCTCATCAGGTTCATGCCCTGCTCCCCCGCCCACTGTGCCGTGGCCCTCGTACCCGACCCCCACCAGATGCGCTCGGGCAGACCCGGCGAGAGCGGGTCCACCGGCAGCCGGGCAGTGCTGCCGGACATCCGGGGATTGGGCTCGGCGATGCCGTGGCCCGCGATGGCCCGGCGGAACAGCGCTGCCTTGTCCCGCGCGAGGTCGGCGTCGGTGCCTCCCTCCTCCGGCTGGTAGCCGAAGGCCCGGGAGCCCTCGAGGGCGGTCTCCGGGGAACCGCGGCTGATGCCGAGCTGGAGGCGCCTGTTGCTGATGAGGTCGGTGACGGCCGCCTCCTCCGCCATGTACAGCGGATTCTCGTAGCGCATGTCGATCACGCCCGTGCCGAGCTCGATGGTCCTCGTCCTCGCGGCCATGGCCGCGAGCAGCGGGAACGGTGCCGAGTACTGCGGCGCGAAGTGGTGGACACGCATGTACGCGCCGTCGACGCCGAGCTCCTCGGCGGCCACGGCCAGCTCCACGGCCTGCACGAGGGCCTCCTGCGCGGTGGGCACCAGGGAACCGCGCACGTCCTGGTAGTGGCCGAAGGACAGGAATCCGATCTTCTTCATACCCGGTGAAGCGCACCCCGGGCGTCGCGCATTCCCGTGACGGCGGCGGCGCTGTCCGGTGGGTGGACGCGGGAGCATCGACCGGGCGGAGCATGCGAGACTCCGGTCATGACGATCCCCATCAAGGCCTACGCCCACGTCCGCCTCACGGTCACCGACATCGATGCCTCCCGGGCCTTCTACGACGCCGTCTTCGGGCTGCCCGTGGCCTTCGAGGTACCCGAGGACGCGGACGACGCCACCCGTGAGCAGCTCGGGTTCCTGTACGGCGGCGTCATCTACCAGCTCGGCGACACCCTGCTCGGCCTGCGGCCGGTGGCCGAGGACCGCTTCAGTGAGAACCGCGTGGGGCTCGACCACCTGGCCTTCACCGTCGCCGACCGCTCCGTGCTCGACGACGCCGCGGCGTTCCTCGACGGTCGGGGCATCGCGCACGGCGGCGTGAAGGACATCGGCGCAGGCTGCATCCTCGAGTTCCGGGACCCGGACAACATCGCCCTCGAACTCTTCGCTCCGCAGGCCTGACGGGCAGCGGGTACGCGCTTCAGGCGCCCGCGTTCACCTCGATCTCGGCCAGGTCTGCCAGCGTGCCGAGATACGCCCGCTCCCTGGCGCAGAGGTGGCGGGGCTCCGTGTCGACGAGGCACAGGCTACCCACGAACCATCCGCTCGGACCGCGCAGCGGTATGCCCGCGTAGAAGCGGGCGAAGGGCTCCCCGAGCACGAAGGGGTGGGTGCTGAACCGCGGGTCGACCCGCATGTCCGGGATCAGCAGGAGTCCGTCCTGCTTGATCGTGGTATCGCACAGGGCGAGGTCCCGGGGGATGGTGCGTGGCAGGTCTCCGACGAAGGACTTGAGGAACTGACGGTCCTCGGAGATGAAGGAGATGATCACGGTCTGCACGCCGAAATAGGACTGGGCATCCCGGGTCAGGCGGTCGAACCGCTCCTCCTGCGGCGAGTCGAGCAGCCCGGTGCGGCGCAGGGAGCGCAGGCGCTGGCGCTCGGACTCCCGCCGCGAGGGGAGGGTGATGGACGGGTCCAGAGCGACGGGCGCTCCGGGGGGTGGCGAGAAGGGCAAAAGGTGGATCCGCTCGATGGGGTGAGACCAGTTCCCGGAAGTGGGGAGGGATATCTTCATCCTCCCTGCTCCGCATCAAGCCAGGGCGGCATTCGGGCCCTCCGGACCAAAGCTTTACCGAACGTTTGCACAAGCGTGGGAGACAGGACGGGCCCCGAGGGGGCGGATGGGGCCCGTCCTGCTACAGGTAGGTCGTCGCCGGACACCCGATCCGCACGGTGGAAGACCTGTGACGCCTGCCACAGCACGACGCCGGTCACCTCCATGGAGGGGGCCGGCGTCGTGAGTTGTGCGTCAGGGCGTCAGGGCAGCTTGACCGCGAGGACGTTGCAGCGGGCGGAGAGCAGGATCGTCTGCGCCGTCGAACCCATGATCAGCTTGCCCACCGGTGTCCTGTGGCGCAGCCCGATCACGATCAGCTCCGCATCGATCTCCTCCGCCACGTCGACCACTTCCTCGGCCGCCGTGGCCTCGGAGATGCTGTGCCGGATCGAGTAGGGCACCCCCGTGGCGTTCAGCATGCCCTCGAGCTTGGAGACGTCCTCGGAATCCGCGTACGCCGGGTTGACGAGGCGGTCCGCCCGGGTGGTGTTGATCACCACGAGCTCGGCGCCTCGACGCCGCGCCTCCTCCACCGCCTGCGTGACGGCGGCCTCGCCCAGGGCGTTGGGCACGTAGCCCACCACGATGCTGCTCATCGGTCGGTGTCCTCTCGGGTGTCGGGTGCGCTCGTCACGGGAGCGGCGGCGGTCTCGGGTGCCGTGGCGGAACCACGGACGACGTCGGGGGCGTCGGCGTTCGCCACCACCATCGCCTCGAACTGGCGCTGCCGGCGCTTCAGCAGCATGGACAGCGCGAAGATCACGACGAGCACCACGTAGATGGTGGCCGCGACCGGCGACTGGACGAGTGCCACGGGATCACCCTGTGAGATCGCGAGCGAGCGCCGCAGCTGGCTCTCGAAGATGGGCCCGAGGATGAGTCCCACCACCATCGGCGCGATCGGGTAGCCGTAGCGGCGCATGAAGAACCCGAGGATGCCCACGATCAGCAGGATGATGACGTCGATCGGCGTGAAGTTCACCGAGAACGCACCGAGGACGGCGAACACCAGGATGCCCGAGTAGAGGTAGGGCCGGGGGATCTGGAGGATCTTGACCCAGATGCCGACCAGCGGCAGGTTGAGCACCAGCAGCATCAGGTTGCCGACGTAGAGGCTTGCGATGAGCGCCCACACCAGCGTGCTGTTGGACTCGAAGAGCTGCGGGCCCACCGGGATCTGGTAGCGCTGGAACGCCACCAGCATCATCGCGGCGGTCGCCGTGGTCGGGATGCCGAGCGTCAGCAGGGGCACGAGCACACCCGCGGCTGCCGCGTTGTTGGCGGCCTCCGGCCCGGCGACACCCTCGATGGCACCCTTGCCGAACTGCTTCTTGTTCTCCCCCTTGGCGAGCTTGCGCTCCGAGGCGTAGGACAGGAAGGTCGCGACGTCCGCTCCGCCGGCCGGGATGGTCCCGACCGGGAAGCCGATCGCCGTGCCGCGGAGCCAGGGCTTCCACGAGCGGCGCAGGTCCTCCTTACGGAGCCAACTGGTCCAGCCGCCGGTGACGGGGATGATCTTGATCGGGCCGTGGCGCAGCCGCGAGCCCACGTAGAGCGCCTCGCCGACGGCGAACAGCGCGACCGCCACGAGGACGACGTCGATCCCGTCCGCGAGGAAGGGGCTGCCGAAGGTGTAGCGCTGCTGGGCGGTGAGCGCATCGAAGCCGACGAGGGCGATGAACAGGCCGAGGCCCAGCGAGGCGAGCCCGCGCAGCACCGAGGACCCGAGCAGCGCTCCGACCGTGAGGAAGGCGACGACCATCAGGGCCACGTACTCGACGGGGCCGATCTGCACGGCGAAGGCCGCGACGTAGGGGGCCACGAAGCTCAGCAGCACCGTCGCGATGGTGCCGGCCACGAAGGAGCCGACCGCCGCCGTCGCCAGGGCTGCCGCTCCCCTGCCGGCCTTGGCCATCTTGTTGCCCTCGAGCGCCGTGACGATCGAGGACGATTCCCCGGGGGTGTTGAGCAGGATGGACGTCGTCGACCCGCCGTACATCCCGCCGTAGTAGATACCGGCGAAGACGATGATCGCCGCCGTCGGCTCCAGGCTGTACGTGATGGGCATGAGCAGGGCCACGGTCATGGCCGGCCCGATACCCGGCAGCACGCCGACGGCGGTGCCGACGAGGACGCCGCCGAGCGCATAGAGGAGGTACATCGGCTGCATCGCCGTGGCGAAGCCCTCCATGAGCAGGAAGAAATTATCCACCGAAGACACCGAACCCTTCCAGGAAACCGGGTGGGAGAGACACGCCGAGCAGCCCGCCGAAGACGAACTGCAGCACCAGCGCCAGGATGATCGCGGTCATGAGGTTGCGCCACCACGGGCGGGCTCCGAGCGACCAGGCGGCGCCGAAGAACAGGAGCGCGGCGGCGACGGGCCAGCCGAGCGGCACGATCAGGAAGGCGTGCAGCAGGACGAACCCGCTGAGCTTGCCGACCGTCAGCCAGTCGGTCTTCGCCTCGAGGTCCACGTCCTCACCCTCGTCGGCCGCGCCGCGGTGGCCGCGGAGGACCTGGAGGACCAGGCCCGCCCCGACCACGACGAGCAGGGCGGAGACGGCGAAGGGGAAGGCACGGGGGCCGATGTCACTGGCCGACGGCGGGGTCTGGATACCGGCGCCCGCCACGAACCCGACCACGCCGATGCTCACGATGATGAGCGCGAAGACCAGCTCACCGACCGGCGCTCCGGGAGCGGCTGCCGTGCCGCTCCCGGGGGCGTTCTGTACTGAGGTACTCATGGCCTAGAGCAGCCCGATGTCGGTGAGGGTCGTCTTGACGCTGGCGATGTCCTCGTCGAGGAAGGTCTGGAACTCCTCGCCGGCGAGGAAGGCATCCGACCAGTTGTTCTCCTCGAGCGTGGCCGTCCAGGTCTCGGTCTCGTGGAGGTCGGTGACCAGCTGCGTCAGCTTCTCCGCCTGGGCATCGTCGATGTTCCCGGGGGCCACGACGCCGCGCCAGTTGGTGAGGACCAGGTCGATGCCCTCCTCGGTGAGGGTGGGGGTGTCGGGCAGCTGCGGGGCGGCTTCCTCGCCGGAGACCGCGAGGGCGCGCAGCTTGCCCGCGTTCACCTGCTCCGCGTACTCACCGACACCCGAGATCCCGGCGTTCACCTTGTTGCCGAGGAGCGCCGCGAGGGACTCGCCTCCGCCGGAGTACGGGATGTAGTTCAGGTTGTCGGGGGTGATGCCCGCTTCCTTCAGCACGGACCCGGCGAGGATGTGGTCGGCTCCGCCGGCGGAGCCGCCCGTGATGGAGACGCCCTGGCCCTTGGACTCGATGTCGTCGAGCAGGTCCTGCACGGTCTGGTACGGCGAGTCCGCGGGGACCACGATCACGAGGGGTTCCTCGGTCAGGCGGGCGATCGGCGTGGTGTCCTCGATCCGGTTGGCGGCGTTGTTGGTCTCGACCGCACCGACCATGACGTAGCCCATGACCATCAGCGTGTTCGGATCCGTCTCGGTGGCGAGCTGCGCGAGGCCGTTGGTGCCGCCGGCACCACCGACGTTGACCACGGAGGCATTGCTGACGAGGTCGTTCTCCTTGAGGTCCGTCTCCATGGCACGGCCCGTCTGGTCCCATCCTCCGCCGGGATCGGCGGGGACCACGATGTTGAGCTTCTCGATGGCGCCGCTCTCCTCGCCCGCCGTCGTGCTCTCCGTCATGGAGCTGCAGGCGGAGAGGGCGAGGGCGGAGGCGAGGGCCAGGGCGGTGAGGGTCGAACGGCGCGCCGTTGTGCGATCGATCGTCATGATGTTCTCTTCCTTGAGATGTGGTCGCTCGTGCCGAGCGGGAGATGTGATGCGGATCACCACTGCTGTCCTCAGGGTAGGAAGGCCCCTTCGCGGCGGTAAAGCATGCGGTCGTAGTGCTCGTATTGGTCTTTGTGGTCACGGGATTCGGTCCACGTGCTCGGACGGCCCGGGTGTGACGCGACGCAGCGTGTCACACTGTGAGGATGATCAGGACGATGTCGCTTCGATCGCAGCTGTTCTTCCTGCAGCTGACCATCGTGCTCGTCATCGTCGCCGTCGCCGGGTCCACGGCCGTCGCCATGCAGCGACTCCAGATCCGCGAGCAGTACGAGGACCGCATGGTCGGCGTCGCGCAGTCCGTGGCGCAGCTGCCGTCCGTCGTGGAGGCCTTCGACCAGCCCGATCCCAGCGCCGCCATCCAGCCCATCGCCGATCTCATCCGCCAGTCCACCGGGGTGACCTACGTGGTGGTCACGGATGCCGACGGGATCCGGTACTCCCACCCCAATCCCGAGCTCATCGGGCAGCTGGTCTCCACCGACCCCTCCATCCCCCTCTCCGGAGACATCTTCGTCGGGACCCAGACCGGCACCCTCGGCAAGTCCTGGCGCGTCAAGGTCCCCATCTACGGTGACGGCGGCGAGATCATCGGCACCGCGTCGGTCGGCACGTTGGAGGCCGAGCTCGACGCCGACCTGTACGAGGACCTGCCCCGCCTGCTCGCCTGGCTGATCGTCGCGGCCCTCGTCGGGTCCGCCGGCGCCATCTGGATCTCCCGGCTCGTGTGGCGGCGGATCTACCGCCTCGAGCCCGAGCAGATCGCCTCGCTCCTCGAGACGCGGGACGCCATGATCCACGGCATCAGCGAGGGCATGGTGGCGGTCGACGAGCACCACCGGATCGCCCTGCTGAACGACGAGGCCAAGCGGTTGCTGGACCTCGACGACGCCGCCACGGGCCAGCGGGCCGAGGACGTGATGGAGCCGGCCCTCGCCCGCCTCCTGACCGACCCCGCGGACACCGACGAGACCGTCCTGTCCGGCGAGCGCGTGCTGCTCGCCCGCACCTCGGACGCCCTCGTGGACGGCACGCGCGTGGGCCGCGTCATGATCCTCCGCGACCGCACCGAGCTCTACCAGCTGCTCACCGACCTCGACGGCGAGCGCGACGCGACCCAGGCCCTCCGTGCACAGGCGCACGAGTTCGCCAACCGCATGCACACCATCTCCGGCCTGCTCGAGCTCGGCCGCACCGACCAGGCGGTCGACTTCATCTCCCGCTCCGGGCACGGCGGCTCCCTCGTGTCGGGGACCATCGCGCCGGGCATCCAGGACCCCGATGCCGCGAGCCTGCTCATGACCAAGAGCACCATCGCCGCGGAGAAGGGCATCACCCTCTCGATCGACGACACCTCGACACTGGAACCCGACGGCACCACCGACGTCGTCACCGTCCTCGGCATCCTGATCGACAACGCGATGGAGGCCGTCACGGGGAGCGGGCGGACCGACGGCGCCATCACGGTCCTCCTGCACACGGAGCCCGACGCCGTCCGGATCGAGGTCGCGGACAACGGGCCGGGTGTGGCGCCCGGGGACGTCGACGGCATCTTCTCCTCCGGCTACTCCACGAAGGACGGCGGTCACACGGGGACTCGGGGCTTCGGGCTCGCACTCGTGGACCGCATCGCGCGGCGGCGGTCCGGGCACGTGGTCGTGGACGACGCCGAGCTCGGTGGCGCGGAGTTCACCGTCTGGCTGGCACCCTCGCTCGTCGACGCCCCGCGCACCACCCTGCAGGTGCCATGAGCACGCCACCCGCCGTACCCCTGATCCCGACGCTCGTGGTCGACGACGACCACGAGGTGGCCGGCATCCACACGGGGTTCCTGCTCGCGCACGGGGCCTTCGACGTCGTGGGCGCCGCTCATACGGGTGCGCGGGCGCTGGAGCTCGCGGAGCTGCTGCGACCCCGCCTCGTCCTGCTCGACATCCACCTCCCCGACATAACGGGCATCGACGTGCTGCGCGCCCTGCGGAACCGGCCCGGCGAACCGCTCGACGTCATCGCGATCACCGCGGCGCGGGAGCTCGACACCGTGCGGGCCGCCGTCGCGGGTGGCGTGCTGCACTACCTCGTGAAGCCGTTCAGCGCCGCCGTGCTCAACCAGCGCCTGGACCACTACGTGGAGTACCGGCGTGAGCTCCACTCGCACGCGTCGGAGGGTGCCTCGGCCCTCGACCAGGGGCGGATCGACCAGCTCCTGCGCACGACGGCGCCGAGCGGAGCGGTCCCGGGGACCACCCGCACCGCCACGCTGGCGACCCCGAAGGGGCTCTCCGCGCCGACGCTCGATGCCGTCATGCTGGACCTCCGGGGGCACGGCCGGGGGACGTCGGCGTCCGATGTCGCCGACCGCCTCGGCATGGCCCGCGTGAGTGCCCGGCGCTACCTGGAATTCCTGGTCTCACGCGGGCAGGCGCGCATCGTGCCGCAGTACGGGTCCGCCGGACGGCCGGAGAAGTTCTACGTGTGGACGGACGCCGGGCAGGGTTGACCGGCCCGTGCGCCGTCGTGGAGGCCCCGGACAGGACGTCCGGCAGGAATATCCACCGCTGAAGGGGGTTGTGGAGGGCATGACAGAGAATATGGCAGCACCGTCGGGGGCACCCCGCAGCACCATCGGCTTCATCGGCAGCGGCAACATCGGCTCGCACCTGGCGCGCCTCGCCGTGGAGCGCGGCTACCGGGTGATCATGAGCAACTCCCGTGGACCGGAGACGCTGCAGGACCTCGTCGCGGAGCTCGGTGACGGAGCCCGCGCCGGCACCGCGGAGGACGCGGCGACGCAGGGCGACGTCGTCGTCGTCACGATCCCGCTGAAGGACATCGGAGCGGTTCCCGCACAGCCACTCGCCGGCAAGCTCGTCATCGACACGTGCAACTACTACCCCGAGCGCGACGGCCACATCGCCGAGCTCGACGACGAGAGCACGACGACGAGCGAGCTCGTGCAGCGCCACCTGCCCGGTTCCTCCGTGGTGAAGGTCTTCAACAACATCCACTTCGCGCAGCTGACCACGGACGGGACACCTGCGGGGACACCGGACCGCCGCGCCCTGCCGATCGCCGGGGACGATTCCGATGCGAAGCAGGCCGTCGCCGAACTGCTCGACGAGTTCGGCTTCGACACCGTCGACGCCGGGCCGCTCGCCGAGGGGTGGCGCTTCCAGCGGGACACAGCCGCCTACGGGCCCCGGCTCGCCGCGGACGCAATGCGCGAAGCACTCGAACAGGCCCGGCGCTACGCCGACATGTAGGTCCGCCGGGGCCCGGCAGCGGACCGTGCGCCGTCGTCGACCGCCTGGTCGGGTGCGGCGTCAGCGCCCGCCGAGGACGATCGGCGAGCAGCGGGACGCGTCACAGATCTGGTACCGCGCCGAGGGTGTCTTCGACGAGGTCGCCATCCGGCCCGAGTTCACGACCGGGCGGCGACTTCCGTTGGCCACCAGGGTGACCGTGGACCCCTGAGCCCCGGACCACGTCAGCGTCGTGGCGTACAGCCGATGCACCGTGGTGTTCCTGGCCGCGAGCGTGATGGCGCTGGGCAGGGCGGGCGGCTTCGGCGACGGACTCGCCGTGGGCGTGGGTGTCGGGGCCGGCTTCGTCGGCGCAGGAACGGTCGGTGACGGGCTCGGTGTCGGGGCCGGCTTCGTCGGCGTCGGCGCAGGTACGGTCGGTGACGGGCTCGGTGTCGGGGCCGGCTTCGTCGGCGTAGGTGTCGGCGCAGGAACGGTGGGCGACGGACTCGCGGACGGCGACGGCGCAGGAACGGTCGGCGCCGGACTCGCGGACGGCGACGGCGCAGGAACGGTCGGCGCCGGACTCGCGGACGGCGACGGCGCAGGAACCGTCGGCGACGGGGCGGGAACCGTCACCGGCGCAGGCGTGAACGAGAAGTCCCTCACCACCACCTTCTCCGGTTTCACCTGGGCCGGATCCCCTCCCCCGCCGTCGGTCACCCAGAGGTTGAAGTGGATGGTCTCCCGGGCCGGCTCAGGGACGTTCGGGCCCTGCATCACCGTCCGCTTGAGCAGGGGGCCGCCGTAGCCTTCCCCCGCGAAGGTCTCGAACGTCAGCCTGTCCGGCTCCCACACCATGCGATGCGTGAGGATCGGATGGTTCGTGACGCCGAAGATCGCCGTGTCGTTGCCGACCCCGGGTCCCTTGCTCGCGTCGAACCAGTAGCCGTGCCCCTGCGTGATGGGCCACACCTGGCCGTAGTTGCTGCCGCCGCCCCACGAGCTGGCCTCGCACAGGTCCATCTCGTTGTAGCCCGGGGCGACGGCGGGGTCGTAGGTGAACAGGCAGCCCCACACCACCTCCTTCTGGAGCGTGGTGAGGTCCTTCTCGATGGTGGTGCTGTAGGTGCCGTAGCCGAAGCCGTGACGGGTCGTGTTGAACTCGGCGCCGATGGTTGCGGCGCCGGTCGGATTCGACAGCGTCATGGTCACGTGGCCGTTGGCGTCAGGGCTGCTGACGTTGGCGGGATCGAACCGCTTGTTGTAGTTCGGTGCGCCGCTCCACCAGCGCTTCTCCCAGTTGAGGCCCTTCCAGGCGAAATCACCCACGGGACCGGGAACGGCCGCCATCGGGGTCGTATCCGCCGCGAGGACCGGCGTGGGTACGGCGACGGCGAGCAGGAGGGCCGAGAGGACCCCGCTGAGGGCGGAACGGAGTGCTGGACGACGGAGCATGCACACGCCTTCTGGTTCGGTAGCCCGGCTGACCCCTGGGGTCCCGTGGCTTTGCGTCGCCGGTTCGCACCGGGTTTGCCCTTCTCGCCGGGCGGCTGCCCCAGCGGCACCGGCACGCACACGCGGTGCCGGCCCTTCAATCCTCGCGCACCGGGATGCGGCCGGTGCCATGGTCCGGCGCAGATTGTGCCCAGCATTACCGCAAGTCGATGCCCGACGTGGCAGCGGCAGCACGCTCGGGTACCTTTGGTGCATGCTGCACGGTCCCTCGTGGCCCGGTGAGCGTCTCAGTGCGGCCGGCCCGGCGCACACAAGTCACCGAAGCGACGCGCCCGCGCGTGCGCGCAACAGATGGAGAGCACAGAAGCATGGGGAACACTCCGCCGATCGGGCCGTCCGAGCGCGCCCGGCGCAGCGCAGCGCATGACGACCTCCCGAAGGGCAGGACGCTCCTCATCCGGGCGATCGTGCTGGTCACCGCGGTACTGGGCATCAACTACATCGTCTGGCGATGGCTCTTCTCCATCAACTGGGATGCCTGGTGGATCGCCATCCCGCTGATCCTCGCGGAGACCTACTCCCTGATCGACTCCCTGCTGTTCGGCTTCACGGTGTGGAAGCTGAAGAAGCGCACGCCGCCCGAGGCACCCGAAGGCCTCACCGTCGATGTCTTCATCACCACCTACAACGAACCGCTGGACCTCGTCCTCACCACGGCCCGCGCCGCCAAGGCCATCCGCTACCCGCACCGGACGTGGATCCTCGACGACGGCAACCGCGCCGAGGTGCGCGCAGCAGCCGAGGCGGAGGGTATCGGCTGGATCACGCGCTCCGCCGACTGGAAGGACATGCCGCGCCATGCGAAGGCCGGCAACCTCAACAACGCCCTGATGTCCACCGACGGGGAGTTCCTCGTGATCCTGGACGCCGACCAGATCCCCGATCCGCTCATCCTCGACCGGACGCTCGGCTACTTCACGAACGAGAAGATGGCCCTGGTCCAGACGCCGCAGGTGTTCGTCAACGTCCCGGACTCCGATCCCCTGGGCAGCCAGGCACCCCTGTTCTACGGCCCCATCCAGCAGGGCAAGGACGGCTGGAACGCCGCCTTCTTCTGCGGGTCCAACGCGATCATCCGCCGCGAGGCCCTCATGCAGCTCGGCGTCACCCGGTACGTCTCCGAGATCGAGCTGGCCCTCCACAAGGCCCTGAAGACCTCGGACAAGGTCATCGCCAAGGCCAAGAAGGGGCTCGGCCCCGACTCAGAGCGGGTCGAGGAAGCCCTCGACCTCGTGGCGAAGGACATCCGGCGCGTGCGCCGGCGCCTCGGGAAGGGCCATGGCATCTCCGAGGTCACCTACGAGTTCCAGCAGCGCATGCAGGCCGTGACCCGCGGGCTCGTCGCCGCGGACATCGCCGCCTTCCACGAGGACCTCGCCTCCCTCGCGGACCTCGACATCATCGGACTGGAGGAGGGACTGCAGGACGCCTCCATCAGCACGCCCGGACTCGCCGTCGTCGACGACGCCGCGCTCGACCAGCTCGCCCAGCGCTCCTGGTCGCCGCTCGCCGCGATCGACGCCGTCCGGGTGCTCATCGAGTCGGTCAACGCGGACCGCGGCGGCGAGGCGCAGGCCGTGATGCCCATGGCCACCATCTCCGTCACGGAGGACATGGCCACGTGCATGCGCCTGCACTCCCTGAAGTGGGAGACGGCCTACCACCACGAGAAGCTCGCCGACGGACTGGCACCGGAGGACCTGAACTCCATGCTCACACAGCGCCTGCGCTGGGCACAGGGCACCATCCAGGTACTGTTCCGCGAGAACCCCTTCGCGCAGAAGGGCCTCACGATCGCCCAGAAACTGATGTACGGGGCGACCATGTGGAGCTACCTCTCGGGTTTCGCGGCGATCATCTACATCGCCGCGCCGATCATCTACCTGATCTTCGGCATCCTCCCCGTGAACTCCATCAGCACGGAGTTCTTCATCCGCCTCATCCCCTTCCTGCTGGTCAACCAGCTGCTCTTCGCCGTCGTCGGCAAGGGGGTCAAGACCTGGCGCGGGCAGCAGTACTCCCTCGCCCTGTTCCCCATCTGGATCCGGTCCATCACCTCGGCGTTCGGCAACGTGTACCTCGGGCGGAGCCTGGACTTCGCCGTGACGCCGAAGACCCTGCAGCAGGACCACCAGCTCCGCTGGGACCTCGTGAAGCCCCAGCTGTGGGCGATGGGCCTGCTGGTCGCCGCCGTGATCATCGGCATCATCCGCATGCTCGTGGGACAGGCCGACATCCTGGGCACGTCGGTGAACATCGTCTGGGTGATCTTCGACCTCGTGATCTTCAGCGTGATCATCGAAGCCGTGCGCTACCGCGGCTACGAGCACTACCAGGCGGACATCGCGGAGGCGAAGGCCCGGCAGGACGCGAAGGCGTGAGCCCGACGACGACGGCAGCGCCACCCACAGGCGTGCGCGCCCTCATCCTCCTCCTGGTCCTGGTGGCCGGGGTGCTCGGCGGCGGGACCCCTGCCCATGCCCTGGCCGGGAACCTGCCCGCCACCACCGTGGGTGCCGACGAGTCACCGGTCGGGGACCCGACCGGCCTCGCGGCCGGACGGTACTTCGGCCCCGAGCTCGACTGGTCCACGGACAACGCCCGCGCCTACGCCGACCGCACCGGCAGCACGCCGTCGTTCTTCAGCCGGCCCGTCGCCTACCCGCTGGACGCCGTCGCCGAGCGGGATCTCGCCGACCTCGTCCGGCAGGACGCGCCACTCGGCGCCCTCGCCGTCGTGACCCTCGAGCCCTCGAAGCCGCTCACCGAGCTGACGGAGGCGGACGCCGAGGTCCTGGCGGACACTCTGGCGCGCCTCGACGAGGAGTTCCGCACCGCGTTCTTCCTCCGCTTCGCACCGGAGATGAACGGCACCTGGCACAGCTGGGGACAGCACCCCGACGCCTACGTGGACGCGTTCCGGACCGTGGCGGGCGCCGTGCACGAGCGCGCGCCGGGCGCCGCCCTGGTGTGGGCGCCCTCCTACGCGGCCGGGTACCCGTTCACCGAGGCGTACGGCGCCGTCGAGGGCCTGGAGGCCGGCTCGGTCCCCGCGCTCGACACGAACGGCAACGGCCTGATCGACGGCGGCGACGACCCCTACGCCCCGTACTACCCGGGTGACGACGCCGTGGACTGGGTGGGCCTGTCCCTCTACCACTTCGGCAGTTACGAGCAGGGCCCGACGACGAGTGCCGACGGCACCCGCGAGTACTCCGGGGCCATCGAGACCTCCGTGCTGCCCGAGCCGGACAAGTTCGCCGACCAGCTCGCCGGTACCTACGGCATCGCGCCCGGTGCCCCGACGATCGACTTCGCCAAGGAGTACGCCGCCGGGAAGGACAAGCGGTTCCTCGTCCAGACCGCGGCCCTCTTCGATCCCGAGGACGCCGACAGTGCGCCCGAGGCCGACATCAAAGCCGCCTGGCTGGAGCAGCTGTTCGATCCGGTGATCGCCGCCGAGTACCCCGAGATCGGGATGGTCGCCTGGCTCGAGGCGTCGAGGCCCGAGCCGGAGGCCGAGGGCCATGTCGTCGACTGGCGGCTGAGCATGGAGGACGGGACGACGGCGGCGCTGACGGACACGCTCGACGCCGCTGCGGACCTCCGCCTCGGTCCCGTCACCGACGTCGTCCGGCAGGAGGACGCCAACGAGTCGACGTCCCAGGTCTGGCAGTCCGGGTCCTCCCCCAACACGGCGATGAGCTGGCTGGTGGCTTCCGTCGTCGGGCTGTTCCTGCTGGTGCTCCTCGCCGGCCTGGCGCGTAAGGTCGTGCCGCAGTGGCGTTACCCGAACGAGCAGAACCCGCGCGACATGCGCCTGGACCTGCTGCGCGGCTGGATCATCACCGCCGTCGTCGTCACGCACATCGAGGTGGCGGGGCCGTGGTCCTTCGTGGCGCTCAACATCGTCGGCGCGATCACCGGAGCCGAGCTGTTCGTGCTGCTCTCCGGCGTCGTGATGGGGATGGTCTATCCCATCGCCGTCCGGAAGCTCGGTTCCGGGGCCGCCCTCAAGGGCAACATGAAGCGCGCCCTGCGCCTCTACCTCACCGCCCTCGGGGTCGTGATCGCCGTCTACCTGCTCTCGCTCGTGCCGTTCATCGACGCCTCGGTGATCACCACCTTCACCGACCGCGGGACGGGGGACACCGGGGAGGGCGCCGTCGGGCGGGTCTACGACCTCTACCCGAACGCGGCACGCCTCTTCGACTACCCGCCGCCCGGCTACGCCATCCAGGACCTGCTGCTGCTCAGCATGGGACCGTGGACGTTCAACATCATGGGACTGTTCGTGGTGCTGACCCTCTCGGTGCCGCTGCTCGTCGAGCTGCTGCGCAGGAAGCTGTGGTGGCTGCTGCTCCTGGTCAGCTGGGCGCTGTACGTGCTGGACAGCATCGTCCACGTCCGCGTGCTCGATTCGCAGTTCCAGGACGTGTTCCCGCTGCTGACCTGGCAGGTGATCTTCGTGCACGGGATCGTGATCGGCTTCTACCGCCGCCGCATCATCGACACGCTGAGCCGCAGCTGGGGCAAGATCCTCATCGGCACGCTGCTCGGCCTCTACGCACTCGGACTCGGCCTGCTCTGGCTCGACTCGACGTTCCGCCTGCAGCTCCCGTTCATCCCCGCCGGCTTCTACGAGAGCCTGTACGACGCCGGGTACGTCCGCGTCTTCATGCAGCCGGGGCGCCTGATCGACCTGGCGTTCTTCGTCGTCGCCGCGCATGCCATCCTAACCTCCTTCTGGAAGCCGCTGAACAGGGCCTTCGGCTGGCTCTACATCCCGCTCGGGCAGTCCAGCCTGTACGTGTTCATCGTCCATGTGTTCTTCGTGCTCGCGGTCGGGAACCTGCCGGGACTGGACCGCACCAGCTTCTGGCAGGGCCTCGTCATCCACGCCGTGGTCACCCTGATCATCTGGGTCATGGTGAAGAGGAAGGTCCTGTTCTCGGTCATCCCCAACTGACGCCGGCTCCGGCCTAGGCCGAGCCGCGCCACACCCTCCGCCAGAAGGACGTCTTCGGGGGCTGCGGCGGAGCGGCTGCCTCGGCTGCTCGGCGGGCTGCGTCCCGGCGCGACCGCCAGCGCTCCACCTCGGCGTCGACGTCGCGGAGTCGGGTGATCACGGGGGGACCCCCGAGCAGCTGGCGTCTCGCGTCCACGACGCGGTCGTTGAAGTCCTCGAGGATGTCCCGCACCTGTTTCTCGGTGTACTGGCGGTCCAGGCGGTCGTCGAGTTCGGCGTCCTCGGTGCGGAGCAGGATGGCCCGCGGACCCAGCCCCGTGATGTTCTCGCGCTGGATGAGGCCCTTGACCCACCAGTCCGGGTCGTGGGCCTCCCCCAGCCCGGGGATGGGCTTGCCGGCGAGCGCCAGGTTGTCGAACTCTCCGCGGGCGATCGCGCGGTCCACGATCAGCCGGGCACGTCTGACCTCGTCCTCGCCCTCGCGCAGGGGCGCCATCCCGCCCTCCGCGGGGCCACCGTCGTCGTGCTGGCGCTCGAGTTCGGCCATGGCGTCGGCGGCGTCGCCGCCCTCGTGCGCGGCCCGGTACTGGGCGGCCCTGCGCAGGCGCTCCTCGTGCTCGTTCGACCTGCTGATGCCGCTGCCCTCCCGCGTCGGTCCGCCGTCGTGCCTGGCATCCCAGTATTCCGAGGACGCCGCACGCTGTGCAACCGTGCCCGCAGGCGAGCATCCCACCCTCCGAGGGTGTACGCCCGGCAGGCGCATCAGGCCTCTGCAGCGGTTCCGCGGTCCGGCGCCCGGCTGGGGCGCGTCAGGCCCGACCCAGCGGATCCGGCAGCCGCGCGTCTGCCTGCGGGCAGGGCACCTACGACGGGGGGCCGCCCCGGAGCCGGGGTGACCCGCCGTCGAGTGCCCGGTCGTCAGACCAGCCAGGCCGTCGTGTCCGCCGGGAGCTTCCCGTCCTCGAGGGGCGAGCTGCTGAGCAGCACACGTCCCGCGGGCAGGTCCACCGGCGCCGATCCGAAGTTGGTGATGCTGTGCCAGCCACTGGGTCGCGTGAAGTGGAGGACATCGGCGGCGGACTCGTCCTCCCAGGTGAAGTCCTCGTCGCCCTGCAGCTCGCGCCGCAGGTCGAGCGCGCGGCGGTAGAAGCTGAGGTGCGATCCGGGGTCACCCTCCTGCACCTCGACCGCGTACTCCCCGAACCAGGCGGGCTGCGGCAGGTGCGCCCCGTCGAAGCCGAAGCCGAAGGACGCACCGTCCTTCGTCCAGGGCAGCGGGACGCGGCAGCCGTCGCGGCCCACGTCGACACCGGTGTTGCGGAAGAAGGTGGGGTCCTGGCGGTCCTCGTCGGCGATGTCCGCGACCTCGTGCAACCCGAGCTCCTCGCCCTGGTAGACGTAGGCCGAGCCGGGCAGGGCCAGCATGAGCTGCGAGACCGCCCGCGCCCGGCGCTCGCCCAGCCCGCGGTCGAGCGCGGCTTCGGTGCCGCCGCTCAGCAGCCAGTTCCTGCTGGTCTCCGCCGGGGTGCTGTCCGGGCCGGCAGCCGGGAGGCCGTAACGGGTGGCGTGCCGGACGACGTCGTGGTTGGAGAAGACCCAGGTGGACGACGCCCCGGAGGAGGTCGCCTCGGTGAGGTTCCTGGTGATGATCTCGCGGAACTGTACCGGATTCCAGTCGGCCTGCAGCAGGTCGAAGTTGAAGGCCTGGCCCAGTCCCTCGGGGCTGGCGTAGCGGGCGCGGCGCTCGGCATGGACCCAGGCCTCGGCCACCGCGGTGCGCGGCGGGGTGTACTCGTTGAACACCGCCCGCCACTCGGCGAAGACCTCGTGGACCTCGTCGCGGTCCCAGAACGGGTGCTGCCCGTTGTTGTTCTCGCTCTCGGAGCCGAGGGCGGCCTTCATGGGCAGCGGCTCGGTCATGTCCTTGGTGAGGGCGTGCGCCACGTCGACGCGGAAGCCGTCCACGCCGCGGTCGGACCAGAAGCGGAGAGTGGTGAGGAAATCGTCCCGGACCTCCCGGTTGTCCCAGTTCAGGTCCGGCTGCTCGCGGGCGAAGATGTGCATGTACCACTGCCCGTCCTCGGTGCGCTCCCAGGCGGGGCCACCGAACACGGAGTCCCAGTCCGACGGCGGCTCGGCGCCGTCCGGTCCCTTGCCGTCGCGGAAGATGTAGCGGTTGCGCGCGGCCGAGCCCTTCGGCGAGGCGAGGGCCTCCTGGAACCAGACGTGCCGGTTGGAGGTGTGGTTGGGGACGATGTCCGCGATGAGCTTGATCCCGGCCTCGTGCAGGGCGGCGATCATCTCGTCGAAGTCGTCGAGCGTGCCGAGCTTCGGATCGACGTCGCGGTAGTCGTCGACGTCGTAGCCGCCGTCCGCGAGGGCGGACGGGTAGAACGGGCTGAGCCAGACGGCGTCGATGCCGAGGGACCTCAGGTAGGGGATGCGCGAGGTGATGCCCTTGAGGTCACCGATGCCGTCGCCATTGGAATCAGCGAAGCTGCGCGGGTAGATCTGGTAGACGGCGGCCTGGCGCCACCAGTTCGGGTCCTGTATGCGCTCGTCGAGGGCAGCGGGGGCGAACTCCGCCGTCGCGTCGACGGCCGAGTCGAGATCGGGATTGACGGTCGAAGTCACGTGGGTCTGGCCTCTCGGTGGTGGAACGGCTCTTCGGAGGAAAGGCAATCGCCTTCCCCTCTTTATTTCTACGGTAGAAATAAAGATACTGTCAACGAGGAACCGAGCCTGAAGGAAGTGATGCCATGCAGGCGCTCATGTCGCTGTCTCTCCAGAGCCCGGCCCGGGCGCTCGCGCGTGAGGTGCTCATCCGCGGGCCCATCTCCCGGGCGGACCTCGCGGCCCGCCTGGGTCTCTCCGTCGCGAGCCTCACCCGGCTCAGCAAGCCGCTGCTGGACGCGGGCGTGCTGCGCGAATCGGAGGAAGCCACCGTGGCGGCCATCGGACGGCCCGTCCGGCCCCTCGAGATCAGCCCGGACGCGCACCGCTTCATCGGCGTCAAACTGACCGGCGACTCCGCGGCGGTGGTCGCCACGAATCTCAAGGCCGACGTCGTCGCCTCCGCCGAGCGCAGGCTGCCCGACCACGGGGTGGGCGACGTCCTCGACACCATCGTGGAGGCCATCGCCGATCTCGGCCCGCTCAGCGGATTCAGCGGGATCGGCGTGAGCATCGGCGGCAAGGTGGGCGCGGGCGGAGAGGTCCTCCGGGCTCCGTTCCTCGACTGGCGGGACGTCCCCCTCGCCGATCTCCTGCACCAGCGGACCGGCCTGCCGGTCGTCGTCGAGAACGACGTCGTCGCCCTGACCATCGCGGAGCAGTGGTTCGGCGCGGGCCGTGGGGAGAAGCACTTCGCCGTCCTGACGGTGGGAGCGGGGGTGGGGTACGGACTGGTCATCAACGACACCGTGATCGCCCCTCCCGACGCCGGCCTCGGCCTGGCGGGGCACTACCCGCTGGATCCCTCCGGGCCGCGCTGCAGCGAGGGACACCTCGGCTGCTCCTCCGCTGTCCTGACCATCCGCGCGATCTGCTCGCAGTTCGCCGCGTCCACCGGAGAACGGAGGAGCTACAACGAGATCCTCGCGCTGGCGGCGGCCGGACACCCCGTGGCGGACCGCGTGGTGCAGGCCGCGGGCACGGCCCTGGGACTGCTGATCTCGGCCGTGGCCAACCTGACCATGGTGGACCTCGTGGTGCTCTCCGGCGAGGGCATGGACCTCGCCGAGGTCGCAGCCCCGGCCGTGCAGGCCTCGATCGCCTACCACCGCGATCCGGAGGCAGTCCCGATCCGGCTGAGCCGCCAGCCGTCAGACTTCGCCCAGTGGGCGCGGGGCGCGGCCGCCGTCGTCATCCAGCGCACCATCCTCGGCACCCTGCACTGATCGCGCTCCCCCGCTCTGTACGGCCGGCGACTCCCGCCCTAGCCTGTGGGGATGGACATCAGCGCCGACCGCCGCATCCACCTCCAGCAGCAGCTCGAGGATGCCGGTTTCAGCCGGCCCGACGCTCTCCGCCTGGCCCGCGCGTCCGCCGACGACCCGTCGGGGAGAAGGGCCGACCGCATCGCCGCAGCGCTCGACGAGTTGCACTTCCCTGCCGGACCCGCTGCCGAGAGCGTTCGCGCCCGGTTGTGGCAGGACGTGTTCCAGGGCCCGGTCGACGACGCCTCCGGTGACGCTGCTCCGGAACCCGGCTGGTATGCGGGCACGCACGACGCGGGTATCGAGCGATATTGGGACGGGACCGGTTGGACCGGTCGCCTCGCCGCCTCACCCGCCGGCGAGTACGTCGCGGACGCCACGCGCGGGACCGTCCTCATGATCATCGGCTTCTGCCTCGGCGTCGTCGCACTGGTGATCACGCCGCTGGTGCCCGGCAGTCTCGCGGTCGCGCTCGCGAGCGTCGTCGTCAGCACGATCGGCCTCGGCAGTCCGGCGGCGGCGCTCCACGGCGGGGTACGCGCACTGGGTACGGCGGGCCTGGTCCTCGGCATCATCGCGCTGGTGCAGGTGCTGTCGGTCCATGTCCTCCCCGGGACGGCGGCGACACCCTTCGGCGTGATGGTGCCCTGACGCTTCGGGAGAGGGACCGGGAAGGCATGACAGTCCTGCCCACGCGGAATTATCCAGCCTCCTGATCAATTGCACCCATATGACAACTATTGCGATCATCGGAGCAGGACGCGGCCTCGGAGCCGCCGTGGCACGGCGTTTCGGAGCCGAGGGGATGGCCGTGGCCCTCATCTCCCGCAGTCAGGGCAAGCTCGACGCCCTCGCCGAGGACCTCGGCAAGGAGGGCATCCACGCCCGGGGATTCGCGGCCGACGTGCGCGATCCCGCGTCCATCGCCGCAGCGCTGGAGGCAGCCACGGAGACGCTCGGTCCCATCGAGGTCCTGCAGTACAGCCCGCTGCCGCAGAAGGACTTCATGCGGCCGGTCCTCGAGACCACGCCGGCCGACCTCAAGGGGCCCATCGAGTTCTCCATCTACGGACCCGTGGCCGCCGTCCACCAGGTGGTGCCCGGCATGCGCTTCCTCGGCGAGAACCACGGGACCATCCTCTTCGTCAACGGCGGGTCCGCCGTGAAGCCGGGCCGCGCGGTGACCGGCACCTCGGTCGCGTTCGCCGGCCAGGCCGCCTACGCCCAGTTGCTGAACGAGGTGCTCGGCGAGGAGGGCATCCAGGTGTCGCAGCTCATCATCGGCGGCCGTATCATCGAGGGCGATCCGGAGAAGGACCCTGCGGTCCTCGCCGGGATCCTCTGGGATCTCCACACCCAGCGCTCCACGTTCCGCCACCAGGTCAGCGCCGACTGACCGGCCGGTACGCCGCACCGGCGGCCCGGACCACGCCGACGAACCCCTACCCGGAGGACTTCATGAAGATCGCACTGCTCGGCATCGGCCGCATGGGACACGAGCTCGGAGTGCACCTGCTCCAGGCGGGCCACGACCTCGCGGTCTGGAACCGGACGCCCGCCGCCGCGGAGCGCCTCCGTGATGCCGGCGCCGCGCACGCCGACTCCCCCGAGGCCGCGGTGCAGGACGCCGACGTCGTCATGACGGTCCTCTTCGGTCCGGACACCGTCCGCGAGGTGGTGCTCTCGGGCCTGGAGGTCCCGGCCGAGGCCGTCTGGTTCGACGTCACCACCGTCTCCCCCGAGGATGCCCGTGAGTTTGCCGACTACGCGACCGCCGCCGGCGTCCGCTACGTCCACGGACCCGTGATCGGGAGCCTCGCACCGGCCCGGGCCGGACAGCTGGGCGTCCTCCTCGGGGGCGCCGCGGAGGACATCGACGTCGTCGAGCCCCTCGCAGCCCTCTGGGCCGACGCCGAGCGCCTGCGGCGCGTGGCGACGCCGGCGGACGCCGCGACCGGGAAGCTGCTCGCCAACCTCGCCCTCGGGATCACGCTGCAGGGCCTGGTCGAGGCCCTGCGCCTCGGCAAGGCCAACGGGCTCGACGCCGCAGCCGTCCTGGACCTGCTGAAGGGCACCGGCCTCGGCGTGATCGCCGGGATGAAGGGCCCCGTCATCACCGACGGGACCTTCGGCGACACCCAGTTCTCCGCGGATCTCCTCGCGAAGGACGCGCGCCTCATGCTGCGCTCCACGCCCGATCCCCTGCCCGCGGTCACGGCCGTCCTCCAGTCGCTCACCGAGGCACAGCGCGCCGGCGCGGGCGACGACGACATCGCGGTGATCGCGAAGCCCGAACTGTAGCCGTCCGCCCGTCCGGGCCTGCGTCGCCCTTTGCGGGCAGCGATGGCTCGCTACCCGCGCGGGGTTCCTCGAAGGGCGGGACGCACGTCCGCGAGAACCTGCGCCCCGTCCGCCGAGGCCTCAGTCGACCTGCGGGAAGCCGAGGTCGATCGCCGACGTCGACGGGTCCGGCCAGCGCGTGGTGACGACCTTCCCCCGCGTGTAGAAGCGGATGCTGTCCGGGCCGTACATGTGCGTGTCCCCGAACAGGGAGTCCTTCCAGCCGCCGAAGGAGTAGGTGCCCACCGGCACCGGGATGGGCACGTTGACGCCCACCATGCCGGCCTCGGCCTCGACCTCGAACTGCCGCGCCGCACCGCCGTCGCGCGTGAAGATCGCGACGCCGTTGCCGTACTGGTTCTCGTTCACGAGCCGGACGGCGTCGGCGTACGTCGCCACCCGGACCACGGAGAGCACGGGCCCGAAGATCTCGTCGTCGTACACCTTCATGCCCGGCTTCACGTGGTCCACGAGGGAGACGCCGATGAAGAAGCCGTCCGAGCCGAACTCCTGCTGCGTCCCGTCGACGACCACCGTGGCGCCCTCGGAGGATGCGCCGGTCACATAGGACGCGACCCGGTCGCGGTGCTCGGCCGTGATGAGCGGCCCCATCTCCGACGACGGGTCCGTGCCGGGTCCGATCCTCAGGCCCGCCATGCGCGAGCGGACCGCCTCGACGAGATCGTCCGCGATCTCGCCCACCGCGACCATGACGCTGATCGCCATGCAGCGCTCCCCCGCGGAGCCGTAGGCGGCGGAGATCGCGGCGTCGGCAGCCATGTCCAGGTCCGCGTCGGGCAGGACCACCATGTGGTTCTTCGCACCGCCCAGCGCCTGCACGCGCTTCCCCTTGGCGGCAGCCCGCGTGTAGATGGTCCTCGCGATCGGGGTGGAGCCGACGAAGCTCACCGCCTTCACGCCCGGGTGGTCGAGGATGGTCTCCACGGCCTCGCGATCACCGTGCACCACGTTCAGCACGCCGTCGGGCAGTCCCGCCTCGGTGAACAGCTCGGCGATGAACACGGACGAGGACGGATCCTTCTCGCTCGGCTTCAGCAGCACCGTGTTGCCGCACGCGATCGCGCTGCCGATCATCCACAGCGGGACCATCGCGGGGAAGTTGAAGGGCGTGATGCAGGCGACGACGCCGACGGGCTGGCGGATCGAGTGCACGTCCACACCCGTGGAGACCTGCTCGGACCGCTCGCCCTTCAGCATGTGGCCGAGGCCCGTGGCGAACTCGATGTTCTCGAGGCCGCGGGAGATCTCCCCCTCGGCGTCGGAGAGCACCTTGCCGTGCTCGCTGGTGAGGATCGCCGCGAGCTCGGACTTCCGCTCGGTGAGCAGCTGCCGGACCCGGTAGAAGACCGCAGCGCGCTTCGCGAGGCTCGCCGACCGCCAGCCGGGGAGGGCCGCCTCGGCAGCCCGGACCGCCTCGTCCACGCGTGACGGCGAGGCCAGCGCCACCTCCTTCTCCTGCCGGCCCGTGGCGGGGTCGAAGACGGGACCGTAGCGCTCGGCATCGGCCACGCGTGTTCCGTTGATGTAGTGCGGGATCTGCTGCATGGGGGTGAGTCCTCTCGGGGGGATCAGAGCGAGCCGTCGACGAGTTTGATGATCATGGAGCAGTCCCTGCCGCCCTCGCCCTGGTCGATGAGGCGCTGGAAGAGCTGCTGGACGTGCTCGCCGATCTCGAGGGGCGTATCGGTACCCCGGGCAGCGGCGATGGCGAGCCCGATGTCCTTGTTCGCCAGTTCGGTGGTGAAGGTGGGTGCGAAGTCGTTGTTCGACGCCGCCGTGTCCACGACACCGGGCACCGGGTACCAGGTGCGCAGGGCCCAGCTGTCCCCGGAGGACACCGAGGCGATGTCCCAGAACACCTGCTTGTCGAGGCCCAGGCGATCGGCGAGCACGGCTCCCTCCGCGGTCGAGGCGAGGTTGATGAAGAGCATCAGGTTGTTGCAGATCTTGGCGGCCTGCCCGGTGGTGGCCCCGCCCGTCGGGATGATGTTCCTCGCCATCGGGTCGATGAATCCCGTGGCCTCCTTCACCGCGCCGTCCTCGCCGCCGATCATGAACGTCAGGGTCGCGGCCTTCGCCCCGCTGATGCCGCCCGAGACCGGGGCGTCGACGAACCGGAAGCCCCGCTCCGCGGCGGCCTCGTGCAGCGCGGCTGCGGACTCGATGTCGATCGTCGAGGAGTCGATCAGAAGGGTCGAGGTGTCCGCGTGCGCGAGGACGCCGTCCTCACCGAGATACACCGCGCGCGCGTGGTCGCCTTTCGGCAGCATCGTGAAGACCACGTCGGCGCCCTGGACGGCCCCGGCGATCCCCTCCACCGCCGTCACGCCCTCCGCCACTGCCGCCGCGACGGCGTCGGCGCTGAGGTCGAAGCCCTGCACCGTGTGGCCCGCCCGCACCAGGTTGGCGGTCATCGGACCGCCCATGTTCCCGAGTCCTATCCAGCCGATCGTTGCCATGTCCAAGCTCCTTTGCTCGTGGGTGTCTTCATGCCACCCTCTCCCGCTGTTACAGTGCGATCAAGGGAAGAAATCACAGACGGCGTGAACGTTTCTGCACAGGCGCGGACGGAGGAGGACCATGGTCGACGTCCGCCGCCTGCCGAGTGCGGACGATCTCCTCGTCCTGCTGACCGTCGCCCGCCTGGGCCGCTTCAACGCCGTCGCGGAGGCGCTCGGCACCACGCACACCACGATCTCGCGTCGAATCCTCGCCCTCGACCGGCAGCTGGGCGGACGCACCCTCGAGCGCACCCCGCAGGGCTGGGAGCTCACCGCGCTCGGAGCGGACGCCGTCACCGCCGCCGAGGCGATCGAGCAGAGCCTCGGGGACCTCGAGGCGCGCCGTTCCAGGTCCGACGCCCTGACCGGGATGCTCCGCATCAGCACGCCCGACGGCTTCGGCGCCCGCTTCGTCACCCCCGCCCTCGTGCGGGTGCAGCAGGAGAACCCGCGGCTCGACGTCGAGATGCTCAGTGCCACGCGGAAGGCCAGCCAGAACCGCTCCGGCGTCGACCTCGAGGTGGTGGTGGGACGCACGGAGACCGCGACGGCGGAGCCCATCTTCCTCACCAACTACTTCCTGCGCCTCTATGCCGGGCCGGCGTACGCGGAGCGGCGCGGCCTGCCCGAGCGGCTCGAGGACATCCGGCACCACAGCTTCGTCTCCTACGTGGAGTCGGCGCTCCAGGTGCAGGAGCTCGGTCACCGCTCCTCCCAGCTGCCCCTGCCCGTCTCGTCCTTCCAATCGACGAGCATCTTCGCCCAGGTCGAGGCGGTCCACGCGGGGGCGGGGATCGGCCTGCTGCCGAGCTTCATGGTGCCCGCCGGTTCCGCGCTGCTGCCCGTGCTCCACGACGGCTTCCACCGTCAGCTGCCCATCTGGGCGGTGGCGAGACCGGAGTCGCTCCGGTCCGCGGCCGTGCAGGTCGCGGTCGCGGCGATCCGGCGGGAGATCGGCGAGCGCGCGGACGAGTTGGCCGCCTGACCGCTCGCCACGCGCCGACAGATCGGGCGCCCGCGCCGCAGCATCACCGTCATGCCGCTCAGCACACGGGACGACGACGGCGCGGGCCCGCCGCCGTCGTCGTCCCGTGCCATGGCCGGCGGGCCGTTACTTCTTCGAGGCGGCGAGGAGGTCCGCCGTGCCGCGGGCGTCGGCCTCGTCCACGTCGAGCAGGGAGATGCCGCGGGTCTCCTTCAGCAGGAGCACGGCGACGATCGTCACGCAGCAGGCCAGGAGCAGGTAGATGGCCACCGGCGTCGAGGAGCCGTAGTCCCGCAGCAGGGTCGCGGCGATGATCGGAGCGAGTGAACCGGCGACGATCGAGGTGACCTGGTACCCGAGCGACACCCCGGAGTAGCGCATGCGCGTGGGGAACATCTCGGCCATGATGGCCGGCTGTCCCGCGTACATGAGGGCGTGGAAGAAGAGCCCGATCGTGACGGCCGCGAGGATGATCAGGTCATTGCCCGTGTCCATCATCGGGAAGGCGAAGAAGCCCCAGGTCGCACCGAGGACGGCGCCGGCGAGGTACACCGGCTTCCGCCCGAAGCGGTCGGAGTACCGGCCGACGATCGGCACGGCACAGAAGTGCAGGAAGTGCGCGACGAGCAGCAGCAGCAGGATCCGCGTACGGTCCTCCCCGACCACCGTGCTGAGGTAGGTGATGCTGAAGGTGACCACCAGGTAGTAGAGGATGTTCTCGGCGAACCGCAGGCCCATGGCGGTGAAGACGCCGCGCGGGTAGCGCTTGAACACCTCGACGACGCCGTAGCCCTTGGCCTCGTCCACGACCTCCTTGCGGGCCTCGAGGAAGATCGAGGCGTCATTGACCTTGGTGCGGATGTAGTAGCCGATGATCACGATCACGGCGGAGAGCCAGAAGGCCACGCGCCAGCCCCAGCCGAGGAAGGACGCCTCGTCGAGGACGGCCGACAGGCCGAAGAGCACGCCGGTGGCGAGCAGGTTGCCCATGGGCACGGCGGACTGCGGCCAGCTCGACCAGAAGCCGCGGCTCCTGCTCGGGCTGTGCTCGGCGACCAGCAGCACGGCGCCGCCCCACTCGCCGCCGACCGCGAAGCCCTGGATGAAGCGCAGCACCACGAGGAGTCCGGGAGCCCAGTAGCCCACCTGGTCGAAGGTGGGAAGGCAGCCCATGAGGAACGTGGAGACGCCCACGAGGACGATGCTGAGCTGGAGCAGCTGCTTGCGGCCGTACTTGTCGCCGAAGTGCCCGAAGACGATCCCGCCGATGGGCCGGGCGACGAAGCCGACGGCGTAGGTCAGGAACCCGGCGATGATCGCGTCGAGTTCGGAGTCGGCGCTCGGGAAGAAGACGGTGGCGAAGACGAGCGTGGCCGCCGCGGCGTAGAGGAAGAACTCGTACCACTCGACCACGGTGCCGGCCATCGAGGCGACCACGACCTTCTTGAGACCCGACTGCTCGACGTCGGGCTCCTGCCGCTGCGGTGGTGTGTGCTGCGCTGAACTCATGCGGGCTGCTCCTTCGGTGTCTTCGTTGACACGGCCGGCCGTGACCGGCCTCCGCTGGCCGATGCGCTCTGTGACGGAGCACACATCGGGGCGTTACGAGTATTGCGCTGCCCAGGGGGCTGATCAACGCCGATTAGTGCAGACCACTTCTGCATTTACGCACAGGAGGGTCCACCGTCGCCATCCGGCCCGCTCCCGGCGCACCGGCGTCGACCACGGCAACCGATGGGCCGCGTGCACCGGCTCGGCCGCACCCGTGTGAGTGTCGGAGCTTCTGGGTACGGTACGCATATGGCTACCCCTGACACCCCCGGTCCCGATGCAACCCACCAGCGCCCCGACGGCGTCTCCGACCTCACCGTCGAGGCCCTCGGAAAGCTCTCCGAAGCCCTCGAGGTCGTGGAGCACGCCCGCGGCTACCTCTACGGCTTCCACCGCCTCACCGGCAAGGCCGACCTCAACCTGTCCGATGCCGAGGACCTGTTTCGGAAGGCCGGCCACACCGAGATCGCGGACAAGCTGGCCACGGAGATCATCGGCCGCAACGTGATCGAGGGCCGGTGGACGTTCCAGATCATGGAGGACTACGACGACCACTACTACTCCGAGTTCAAGTCCTTCGAGAAAGAAGCCCGCGACTCGCTGGTCCAGGGCAAGCGGCACCTGTTCGAGGCGGAGATGAAGGAGGACCGCCGCACCAAGGGCAAGGAACACCACGAGGCGCTCCCCCCGGAGGCCTGAGCCGCTCCTGCCGTCGTCACCTCCGAAGACTGGTGTGTACATCTGTACGTATGATGCGTACGATCGTACCCATCGGTATCGACGACGGCAGGTAACGCATGACCCGGCACGGATTCCTCGAGGACGACGGACGCACCATGCGCCGGCGCATGCTCGACGGCGACGACTACATCGCCGACGACCCGGAGCTCACAGCGGCGAGCCGCCGTGCGATCCGCCTGGCCGCCGCGTACGCGCGCATCTGGCCCGAGGACCCCGAGTCCGGCCGGACCATCCTCGCCGATCTGCTCGGTGAGATCGGCGAGGGCACCGAGGTACGCGCTCCCCTGTACGTCGACTACGGCGCGCACCTGAGCATCGGGGCGCGGACGTTCGTCAACTACAACCTCACGGCGCTCGACGTCGCACCGATCACCATCGGCGACGATGTGCAGATCGGTCCCGGCGTCCAGCTGCTGACTCCTACGCATCCCGTCGCGCCGGCTCCCCGGCGCGCGAAGATCGAGGGAGCCCGGCCGATCACCATCGGTGACAACGTGTGGATCGGCGGAGGTGCCGTCATCCTGGCCGGCGTCACCGTCGGCGAGGACTCCGTGGTCGGCGCCGGGTCGGTCGTCACGCGGGACGTCCCGTCCGGCGTCGTCGTCGCCGGCTCGCCGGCCCGGATCATCCGCAGGCTCTCCCCGTGACGCCCGGTCCGGCCGCGCACAGGTCTGCGGACCGAGGGGAACCAGCCGCTCCTGCCGCGGCAGATCCGACGCGTCCCCGCCGCCACGACCCGCAGCGCCGCGAGCGGCTGATCGACGTCGCCCTCGGCGTGATCGCCGAGCACGGTGTCGCCGGCACCACGCACCGCCGCATCGCCGCGGCCGCAGATGTGCCGCTCGGCTCCATGACCTACCACTTCGACGGCATGGACGACCTCCTGCACGCAGCCTTCACCGTGCTCGCCGAGCGGACGGCGGACGTCTTCGACGCCACGCTCTCCGCCGCATCGAGCAGGCAGGACGCCGGCGAGGCCGTCGTCGGGCTCATCACGGGCACCACCCTGACCTCGCCGGAGACCATGCTCGCCAGCCTCGAGCTGTACGCCCTGGCCGCCCGGCGTCCCGAGTTCCGCACCATCACCGACGCCTGGATGGCGCGCAGCCGCGCCGCCCTGCACACCCACTTCGATCCGGAGACCGCACTCATGCTCGACGCACTCATCGAGGGCACCACGCTCCACCGCGCCCTCTCCCTCGACCCCATGGGTGTCGGTACGGTCCGCACCGCGATCAGGAGGATCGTCCAGCCATGAGCACCACCATCCCGACACAGGAGACGGAGTACACACCCCGTCGGCTCGCTCGGGCGCGCTTCGCCGTAAGCGCCCTGTTCCTCGCCAACGGCGCCCTGTTCGCGAACATCCTGCCGCACTACCCGGCCATCAAGGACGGCCTGGACCTCAGCAACGCGGCGTTCGGCATCTCCGTGGCCGCGTTCCCGCTCGGTGCTATCACGGCGGGCCTGGCCTCGGGCGCCCTGGTTCGCCGCTTCCGGTCCTCCCGGGTCGCCACGGCAGGGACCTGGTTCATCGGGCTGTCGATCCTCCTCGCCGGGATCGCACCCTCCTGGGCGGTCCTCACCGTCACGCTGTTCCTGGCCGGGGCGATGGACGCGATCACCGACGTCGCCCAGAACTCGCACGGACTCCGCGTGCAGAAGCTGTACCGGCGCTCCATCCTCAACTCCTTCCATGCCGTGTGGAGCATCGGCGCGGTGATCGGCGGGCTGATGGGCGCGGCCGCGGCGGGTCTCGCCGTTCCGCGCGGACTTCACCTGACGGTGTCCTTCCTCCTCTTCAGCGCCCTGACCCTCGTGAGCTACCGCCATCTCCTGCCCGGCGTCGAGCCCGCGGACCCGACGGACCCGACCGATACAGCCGGCACCGCGGACGCGGCAGGTACCGGCACCGGTGGTGCCGGTGGCGCCGGTGGTGCGCGGGCCCGACGGCGGTCACTCGCGACCGCCGGCATCCTGGCCGCCCTCGTGGTCATCGGGATCGCCGGAGCCCTCGTGGAGGATGCCGGCAGCACCTGGGCCGCGGTCTACCTCAGCACCTCCCTCGAGGCGACGCCGACCGTCGCCGGGCTCGGCTTCGTGGCGCTCGTCGGGCTGCAGTTCGTGGGACGGCTCTTCGGGGACCGCCTCGTGGACCGGTTCGGACAGCGTGCCGTGGCGCAGGCGGGCGGGGTGCTGACAGCGGCCGGCATGGGTATCGCGCTCCTCGTCCCGTCCGTGCCGCTCACCATCCTCGGCTTCGGCCTCGCCGGGCTCGGCGTCGCCACGCTGGTGCCCGCGGCCATGCACTCGGCGGACGAGCTGCCGGGCCTGCGTACCGGAACGGGCCTGACGGTGATCAGCTGGTTGATGCGCCTCGGGTTCCTGTTCTCACCCCCGATCGTCGGCGCCATCGCGGACGCCTCCTCGCTCCGCGTGGGCCTGGTGGTGGTGCCACTCGCCGGGATCCTCACCCTCGTCGCCTCCGGCGTGCTGCCGCGGAGGGTACACCCACACCGCTGATGCCGTGCGGCGCAAGCACTTTCCGGGGACGTCAGTACACTTCGAATATGTTGCGCATCCCCACCGGGTCCCCGAAAATCTCACGCCCGTGACGCCTTCCAATGGGGCCGCGCCCGCAGCGGTGCAGCCAGGACCACCTCGCGTGACGGCTGAAGCTCCTGCTGACACCTCGGATCCCTCGCTCCGGTTCCTCACGGACAGGGTCGAGTCCGTACGGCACTCCCTCCCCCTGACCCTCGAACTCGCGCTCGATCTCGGCACTGCGGTGCCCCTCCCCGGCTCCGGCCGCACCGCCGTGACCTGGCAGTTGCTGACCACCCTCGCCGCGGCGGACCTCACCGTGGCCCGCGTCGTCGAACCCCACCTCGACGCACTCGCCATCCTCGACCAGGCAGGCCTGCCCGACGCAGCGGATCCCGGCGCCCACGGAACCTGGGGCGTCTACGCGGCGGAGCAGCCCGGTCTCGTCCTGACCGCCACCGTCGGGACGGGTGACGCCTGGACCCTGACCGGCACCAAGCCGTGGTGCTCCCTCGCCGGACACCTCGACCGCGCGGTCGTCACGGCACACCTGGGCGACGGCGGCCGCAGGGCCTTCGCCGTGGACCTCCGCAGCGACGGCGTCACGGCCGAGCCGGCGGGGACTTGGATCAGCCGTGGACTGCCGGCCGTCACGAGTGCGCCCGTCCGCCTCGACGGCGTCGCGGCCACACCGATCGGCGGGACCGATTGGTACCTCACGCGTGACGGCTTCGCCTGGGGCGGCATCGGCGTCGCGGCCTGCTGGTACGGCGGGGCCCTTGGCATCGCCCGCACCCTGCTCGACGCCGCCCGGCGCCGCACCCCCGACCAGATCGCCCTGATGCACCTCGGCCGGGTGGACGCCGCCCTGCACGAGACGCGGACCCTGCTCTCGCGGGCGGCGGACGAGGTGGATGCCGGTCGCGCCACCGGGCAGGACGGAGCGCTCCTCGCAGCCCGTGTCCGCGCCACCGCCTTCCGCTGCGCCGAACTCGTGCTGGACGCGGCCGCCCACGGCCTCGGCCCCGCGCCGCTGGCCTTCGACGACCGCCACGCCGGGCGCGTCGCGGACCTGCACCTCTACCTCCGCCAGCACCATGCCGAACGTGACGACGCCGCCCTCGGCCGGCGTGTCCTCGACCTCACCGCGGCGGGAGATCCGGCATGGTGAGCTTCACGCACGACGGCGCCGGTACGCCGGAATCCCACTGGCGCACGTGGGAGCACGACCGCAGCGCAGGCGACCTGCAGGTCGAAGCCCTCTTCGACGGCCGGCTCCCGGCCCGGTTCCTCCTGCTCGCAGCCCACCCCGACGACGAGACGCTCGGCGCCGGCGGCCTCCTGGCGCGGCTCGCGCGCGACGGCGTCCGGTGCGACGTCATCGTCCTCACCGACGGGGAGGGCTCGCACCCGGACTCCCCCACGCACACCCCGGCGCGGCTGGCCGAGGTGCGGCGCGAAGAGGTCCTGAACGCCGTCCAGGTCCTCGCACCCGCCGCCCGGGTGTCCTTCGAGGGACTGCCCGACGGCGGGGTGGCCGACGACGCCGTCGCCGCCGTGCTGCGGCGCGAACTCGCCGTCGGCGAGGACACCCGCACGCTCGTCGCCGCCCCGTGGCGCGGTGACGGACATCCCGACCACGACGCCGCGGGCCGGGCGGCGGCGGAGGTGTGCACCGAACGCGACATCCCCCTGCTCGAGTACCCGATCTGGCTCTGGCACTGGGGATCCGTCGAGGAGCAGGAGGAGGAGCTCGACGGGATCCTCCTGCTGCCGCTCGGCGCGGAGGAGCACACCCGCAAGGAGTCCGCGCTCGCCACGCACGTCTCGCAGACCCAGCCGCTCTCGGACGCGCCGGGCGACGAGGTCCTGCTGACGCCCGACGTGCTGGAGCACTTCAGCCGTAACGTCGAGGCGTTCTTCGTGACCGAAGGGCGCTCCACGTTCGAGCGGCTGCACCGCGACCACGCAGATCCCTGGGAGGTGGCCGAGCGCTTCTACGAGCAGCGCAAGCGCGCCCTGACCCTGGCCGGCCTGCCGCGGCGCCGCTTCTGCCGCACGCTGGAGATCGGCTGCTCCGTCGGGGCGCTGACCCGCGAGCTCGCGGCGATCTCGGACAACCTGCTGGCCCTCGACACGAGCGAGACCGCGGTCCGGCGCACCAACGAGGCGCTCATCATGGACGACGCCGCCTCGGCCCGCCTCGCCACAGTGCCCCGCGACTGGCCGCGGGAGGACGGGCCCTTCGACCTCGTGGTCCTGTCCGAGACCGGGTACTTCCTCTCCGCCGACCAGCTCGACGACGTCGTCCGGCTGATCCTCGGCTCCCTCGACGAGGACGGCGTCCTGGTCCTCTGCCACTGGCGCCACCCCATCGACGGCTGGGAGCTGGACGGCGACGCCGTGCACGAGCGCGTCCGCCGGCAGTCCGGCCTGGCGACGCTCGCCCTCCACACCGAGGAGGACTTCCTCCTGGAGGTTCTCGTCCCCGCGCCGGCCGTGTCCGTGGCGCGACGCGAAGGCCTCCTGTGATCCCCGGCCACGTCGCCGTCGTCGTCCCCGCGCGTGACGAGGAGGAGTGGCTGCCCGCGTGCCTCGCTGCGATCGACGCCGCCCGCATACATCTCCTGCGGACCGTCCCCCGGGTCCTGGTCTCGGTCACCGTGGTGCTCGATCGCTGCACCGACCGTTCGGAGGCCGCGGCCCGCAGCATGCCCGGCGTCTCGGTGATCTCCGGGAACTTCGGCTCCGTCGGCGCTGCACGCGATGCCGGTGTGCGCTTCGCCCTCGCCCGGTCCCGCAGCCTGCCGCAGCGGACATGGGTGGCCAACACCGACGCTGACACGCTCGTCCCCCGCGACTGGCTGGTCAGCCACCATCGCCTCGCTTCCACCCATGACGTCGTCCTCGGTACCGTCCGCCCCACCCTGACCGCGGACAACGCGGAACGGTTCCAGCTGTGGTCGGCCGCGTACATGCCCGACGACGGGCACCACCACATCCACGGCGCCAACCTCGGTGTCCGCGGCAGTACCTATGAGGACATCGGCGGGTTCGGGCCGCTGGCGCAGGACGAGGACGTCGACCTCGTGCACCGTGCCCGGGAGGCCGGGGCGCGGTGGACGGCCTCGGGGGCGCTCCGAGTCACGACATCGTCGCGCACCGTGGGACGTGTCCCCGCCGGCTTCTCCACCTACCTCGAAGCCCTCGGCGTGCGGGCCGGGTGACGTTTTCCTGAATGTCCGGGGCATCTGTTAGACAGGTCGTGTCATCAGCGGGCCGCCGTTCGGAGCGGATTGCGGGGCACGTCAGGGGGAAGTACAGGGACATGCGATTCGGGGAGATGCTGCGCGAGGCCCGCGGTGCCACAGGGCTGACCCAGGCCGAACTGGGGGCCGGCGTCTACTCCCCCGGCTTCATCTCCCTGCTGGAGCGTGGGCGGCGCCAGCCCACCCCGGACATGGTGCAGCATTTCGCCGCGCAGCTCGGCATGGACGCGCAGACCCTGGGCTGGTGGGTGGAACCTCGCGCCGCCGAGGACCAGCCCGCCCTCGCCACCGCGATGTTCGCCGCGAACTACGCCCGGGACATGCAGGACGACGCCCTCGCCGCCTCGGAGGCGGAGCACGCCGCCGCCATCGCCCAGGAACAGCAGAACGCACCGGCCTGGTGGGACATGTCGATGCTGCAGGCGCAGTCCTTGATCTCCCGCCGTCGCCTCGAGGAGGCGGAGGCCGTGCTCCTGCGCATGCACACCTCCCCGATGCTGGCCCCGACCCCTGAGATGTCCTCGATCGTCCTCGGACACCTCTCGACCATCGCGCGGAGCCTCGGACGGCTCGAGCAGGCCGTCGACCTCGCGCGGGAAGCCATGGACGTCGTCGAACACCTGGCCGACCACGACGCGTCCGCCCGCCTCCAGGCCGCCTTCATCCTCATCGCCGCCCTCGCGGTGAAGGGCGACCTCGACGACGCGTGGGACGTCGCGACCGGTCTCGATCTGACACCCGATGCGGTGACGGCGCCGTCACTGCTCATCGCCCGGGGAGCCTGGGCCGTCGGCAACATCGCCTTCCGCCGGGGGGAGGTGGCGTTCGGCCGGGAGCAGTACGCGCTGGCCGCCCGGCTCCTGACGCCGCAGGCCGACTTCGCCGCGTGGTCCGATTTCAACTACGGGCGTGCGGTCCACATGCTGCAGGCCGGCGTCGTCGACGAGGTGGTGCGCACGTCGCTGTCCAACGCCGAGATCGGTTTCGGGCTGGCGGGCACCGCTCTGCAGCAACGCGAGATCATCGGCGCCAAGGCACGTCTGGCACTCCTCGACGAGGACCTGGAAGCGGCGGGACAGCTTCTCGGCGCGCTCGCACAGCAGCGCGACGTCCTGGACTTCGACTCCCTGACGAATCTGGAGGAGTGCCTCGGGCTGTTCTACACGGCCCTGGGCTCCGGCAGGCAGGCGTCACGCCACCTCGGCGAGGCGGCCCGCCTGTACGCGGAGGCCGGCGCCGATGAGAAGGCCCGTGAGCTGACGGACCAGGTGCGGGCGCTGGAGGCCTGAAGCGTCCGCCCGGTCGTCGGACCGTACCCACTGTGTCCTGGTGCATCAACCTGTGGACTAGTGCATCGACGCGAGCAGTGCCTCGCAGGCCTGCTCGCAGCGGCGGCAGGCGTCGGCGCAGATCCGGCAGTGCTCATGTTTGTCCGCGTGCTGCGAGCACTCGTCGCCGCAGGCCTTGCAGGCCGTACGGCACGCCTCGAGGACGGATCGGCTCAGGTTCGCGTCGTAGCCCGTGTGGCGGGAGAGGATGCGTCCCGTCGTGGCGCAGATATCGGCGCAGTCGAGGTTCGTCCTGATGCATTTCCGCAGGTCGGCCACCATGTCCTCGGCGAGGCAGGCGTCCGCGCACGCCGAGCACGTCTGGGCGCACTCGAAGCATGCGTCGAGGCACGCGACCAGCAGATCGTGGTCGAACCCGTCGCGGTCCTGCGGGTAGGTATCGAGCATCGCACCGGCGTTCGTCATGGCAGACTCCTTCTGATCGGTTCGGGCGCCCGGCCAGGACACCCACTCGACCGTACGCTCGGCGTTTTCCCCGCCGCCACCTGATTCGGCACCGGGATCCAGTGGAACCATCAGTGGACAGGGCGGAAGCGCCGGATGCTGTAGACGATGAAGGCCGCAGCAAGGAGCCCGGACAGGATCAGACCCGAGCCGACACTCCAGCCGCCGGGCAGCCACCACCGTTCGTCGAGCGGCCACCAGCCGGGCATGGGCGGGTCGAGGCCCCAGAGGACACCGAGCAGCACCAGCACCAGGGCGCCGAGGAAGCTGATGACGATGTTCCGGAGGCTCTTCACGCCCTGTGCCGCTGCGGCGAAGGCCTTGCGTTTGACGGGTTGCAGCCACCGCCGCGCCCATTCGTACTGCTGGGCGAGCACCGCGAGGCCTGCCACGAGCGCAAGGAGGCCGGGCCCGGGAAGCACGAGCGCCGCGAGCCCGACGAGCACCAGCAGCCACCCCACCACCAGGCCGAGGATGCGGCCGACGCCGTGCGGGCGCGTCCGTCCCGCGAACACGGACCCGCGCCCGCGGCGTTGTCGAGGAGATCGTGCCATCACGAGTTACTCAGCCAGCTGTGCATTCCTCTATCGTTGAGGTGACACCAGATCGTGGCAAGGCCTCCTACTCCGCTCGGCACCGGGTTGCTTCCCACCGGGGAGGTGGTTCGGCGTCAGCGTCGGGGACCGGCACGATCACCCGTACACTTCCCGCCCTCAGGGCGGGCCGCTACAGAAGGAACACATCATGATCGGATTCCTCGTCGCAGGCCTCATCATCGGGGCACTCGCCCGCCTCATCAAGCCGGGCAAGCAGAACCTGGGGCTGCTCGCGACCCTCCTGCTCGGCCTCGTCGGCTCCATCATCGGCGGGCTCATCGCGCAGTTCTTCCACACGGGCGGCATCTTCGAGCTCAACGTCCTGGGCTTCGTCCTCGCCGTGATCGCCGCCGTCCTCCTCATCGGTGTCGCCGAGTCCGTCGCCGGGCGCCGCCGCGTCACGCGCTAGGACTCACCGAGGCGCGGGAGGGGCGGCTCCGGCCGCCCCTTTTTCGTACCCCGGTGTGAGTCGTCGACGTCGTACCCCGCTCCATCCGACGGCACCCGACGGACGTCGGCACGCCTCGGCCCTCCCGCTCGTTCACCCAGTACACGTGCCCCGAGAACTGTCACAGTGCAGGTGTAGCGTTGACATCAGATGGGGCACAGAAACGTTCGGAAGGCTCAATCATGAACAAGAACTGGCGCTGGCTCCCCGCCGGCATCGTCCCAGTCGTCATCGTCGCTGCCGCCGTGAGTGGGTCCGCAGTGGCCGACGCCCAACCGCAACTCCCCGCGAAGACCGCGCAGGAGTTGCTCGAATTCGTCGCGACGAGCAGCGACGACGCCTACTCCGGCACGGTGGAGCAGTCCTCCGACCTCGGCCTCCCGGACATCGGCATGGCCACTCCCCCGGGCGGGACATCGAGCTCGGACCCGACCTCCATGGCTCTCGAACTGCTGACCGGCGACCACACCGCACAGGTGTACGTCGACGGTCCGGACAAGGCACGCGTCCAGGTCCTGGACCAACTCGCGCAGCGGGACGTCGTCGTGAACGACACCGACGCCTGGTACTACGACTCGCAGTCCAACGAGGCCACGCACGCCGTGCTGCCGGACAAGGACGCCGCGAAGGCCGAGCTCGAAGCGAAGCTGCAGCAGAAAGCGGCTGAATACCCGGAGCTGCAGAACGTCCCCCGCACTCCCGCCGAACTGACGCAGACCTTCCTCGCGAGGATCGACCCCAGCACCGAGGTGGCCGTGGACGGCACCAGCCGCGTCGCGGGACGCAGCGCGTACCAGCTCCTCCTCACCCCTGAGGACCCTGCAACACTGATCGGCTCCATCGCCGTCAGCGTCGACGCCGAGACCGGTGTGCCGCTGAGCGTCACCGTCCAGGCCAAGGGCCAGGACGACCCGGCCTTCACGGCCGGCTTCAGCGCCGTCGACTTCAGCACCCCTGATGCCGGCATCTTCGACTTCACGCCTCCTGCCGGAGCCACCGTCACGGAAGCACCCACCGCGGACGAGGCCCGGGCGACGCTGGAGGCAGAGGGAACACCGGCCGAGGCGCCCGAGAAGCCGACCGTCATCGGCGAGGACTGGAGCACCATCGTGGAGCTGCCCGCCACCAGTGCGGGTCAGCTCGGCCTGAACCTCGGCGACGGGGAAGCCGCAGGAATGGGCGAGATCATGGAGATCAAGCCCGGCATGGACCCCGAGGAGGTCGCCGGAGCCCAGGCGCTCCTGCAGCAGGCACTCACCGAGGTGGACGGCGGCAAGGCCCTGCAGACCTCGCTCGTCTCGGTGCTCGTCACCGATGACGGCCGGATCCTCGCAGGCGCGGTCGGTGTCGACGTGCTCGTCGCCGCCGCCCAGCAGTGACCGGAGCACCACCGAAGTTCTCGAGCGGGCCCGCACGGACAGTGCGGGCCCGCTCGTGAGCGGGGGCACTCTCGCGATCGAGACGCTCGGCCTGACCAAGGTCTTCGGCAAGCAGAAGGCCGTCAATGGTGTCGATCTCGCCGTACCCCGAGGCTCGGTCTTCGGTTTCCTCGGCCCGAACGGTTCTGGTAAGACGACGACCATCCGCATGCTCCTCGGACTGGCAGCCGCATCGAGCGGGGAGATCCGCCTGCTCGACGGCGCCATGCCGAAGGACGCGCGGTCGGTCCTGCCGCGGGTCGGCGCCCTGGTCGAAGGCCCGGCCATCTATCCGTTCCTCTCGGGGCGCGCCAACCTGCAGCGCTTCGACGCCGCGGACCGGCACACCTCCCCCGCCACCCGGAACGCGCGCGTCGACGCCGCCCTCGAGCGGGTCGGCCTGAGCCATGCCGCCAAGAAGCGGGCGCACGCCTACTCCCTCGGCATGAAGCAGAGACTCGGCATCGCGAACGCGCTGCTCGCCCCGCGGGATCTGCTCATCCTCGACGAGCCGACCAACGGACTCGATCCGCAGGGCACCCGGGAGGTCCGCAGCCTCATCCGGTCCCTGTCCGACGACGGCACCACCATCTTCGTCTCGAGCCACCTGCTGGCCGAGGTCGAGCAGATGTGCGACCGCATCGCGGTCATGAGCGCCGGTCAGCTGGTCGCCCAGGGCACCCTCGACGAGCTCAGGTCCGCAGGCACGGCTCGCGTCCGCGTCGCTACGCCGGACTTCGCGGACGCCCACCGCGTCCTCAGCGGACTCGGGCTCACGCCCGAACCGCACGGACGCGACGATGTCATCACCGCCGAACTCTCGGTACCCGGGCTCCTGCCCGAGACCGTCAACGCCGCACTCGTGCGTGCCGACGTGCGGGTCCGCGGCTTCGAAGCCAGCGGTGCCTCGCTCGAGGACCGTTTCGTCGCACTCACCGGAGAGGGGTTCGACGTTGCCGGCTGAATCCGCAGTCACCCGCCCACCTCGCGCCGGAGGATCGCTTGGGCTCACGCTCGTGCTGTCCGAGGTCACCGTGCTGTTCCGGAGGCTCTGCACGTGGGCGATGATCGGGGCGCTCGCGCTGATCCCCATCCTGATCGCCGTCGTCGTCCGCGTGTCCTCCGACGGTTCGGCCAGCGGACGCGGACCCGCCTTCCTCAACAGCATCACGGAGAACGGCCTGTTCGTGTCGCTGACCGCGCTCACCGTCGCCATCCCGCTCTTCCTCCCGCTGACCATCGGGGTCGTGGCGGGCGATACCATCGCCGGCGAGGCGAACCTCGGCACCCTGCGGTACCTGCTGGTCGCTCCTGCCGGGCGCATCCGGCTGCTGCTCGTGAAGTACGCCGGCGCGGCCCTGTTCTGCTTCGTCGCCACGCTCACGGTCGTGATCACGGGCGCCATCATCGGCGCACTGCTGTTCCCCGTGGGGCCGGTGACGCTGCTGTCCGGCGACACCGTGGGCGTCGGCGGGTACTTCGGGCGGCTCCTGCTGCTCGCCCTCTACGTCACGGTGTCCCTCATGGGACTCAGCGCCATCGGGCTGTTCATCTCGACGCTCACCACCATCCCGGTCGGAGCCATGGCGGCGACCGCGGCGCTGGCGGCCGTCGCGCAGATCCTCGGAGCGCTGCCCCAGCTGGAATGGCTGCACCCCTGGCTGTTCACCAACTACTGGCTGGGCTTCGCGGACTTCCTGCGGCAGCCCATCGTCTGGTCCTCGTTCATCGACAACGCCGTGCTGCAGGCCGGGTACATCGCCGTCTTCGGCACGCTGGCCTACGGGCGGTTCAGCACCAAGGACATCCTGAGCTGACGGGGCTGCGGAAACCCTGAGGCAATCCTGCCGTCCCACGGCAGCTCGTGGCGGTTCCGCCCTGAGGACTCCCCGATAGATTCGTGGTGACCCGGGCGGGGCTTAGACCGCCCGGGTCACCTCGGGGCTGCACGGGTCCCGTCGGGAACCGATCGAACGGGCAGGGACAGGCGATGAGCAGTGCCGAGCCGATGGAGCACCCCGGGCTGATGACCGGGAAGACGGTCGGCCTCCTCATGCGGCGGGAGCCGGGACAGTCGGTTATGGAGGAAGTGCTGGCCCTCCAGTCCGGGCGGCCGACCCGTGGACGCCTGCAGCGCTTCTTCGGAGCCAGCCCGCTCGGAGCGTCCGCCTGGCCCTGGTACCAGGGCGCGCTCGGGGAGCGCGCCGTCGGGCGGCGCCTCGCGTCCCTCGGCCCGGACTGGCGGGTGCTCCACGCCGTACCGGTCGGCGAGAAGAATTCCGACATCGACCACGTGGTGATCGGCCCCACCGGTGTCTACACGCTCAACACGAAGCATCACGCGGGCCAGACCATCTGGACGGCGAAGGGCACGTTCATGGTGAACGGTGTGCGGCAGCCGCACGTCCGCAACGCCGAGCACGAAGCCACCAGGGCCGCCAAGCTCCTGGCCGCAGCGGTGTGCCATCAGGTCACCGTGGACGCGGCGATCGTCGTCGTCGGAGCGCGCAGACTGACGGTCAGGGAGAAGCACAGCAGCGTCACCGTCCTGACCTCCGACCAGCTCCTCCGCTGGCTCACCCGCCGCCCCGTGGTGCTGACCGCCGATCATGTCGCAATCCTCGCAGCGGCAGCGGCCCAGCCGTCCACCTGGCGCCGCACCCCACTGGAGCTGCAATCGCCCGCCGACGTCGTCGCCCAGTTCTCTGCCCTCCAGCGCCTGGTGCACCAGGCACGACGGCGGCGCATCGGCTGGCTCCTGGCCGTGCCGGCCGCCGTCCTCGCCACCGTGGCCGGCGTCCTGCCGCCGTTCTGACCGGTTCGCCCCTTCCCTCCCGCCGGAAAGACACCCGTGCTCCACTTCCCCTCGACGAACACTGCCGCCCACACGGCCGCGCCGGCAGACGTGCACCGCCTGGATCAGCTTCTCGGCGACCACGTCTGGGCGTTCAGCAACTGTCGGGTCGACGCGCCGGGGTTCCCGGTCGCCGAGGTGGACTGGCTCTTCTACAACGCGACCAGGGGCACATTCATCCTCAGCGAGTGGAAACGGTATCCGGCGGCGGTCTCCCGGGTGCGGGACGTGGGCGAGCCGTGGGTCCTCGTGACCGGCGCCACCGTGCCGAACCCGGTCGAACAGGTGGCCCGGCAACTCGACGCGGTCCGCAGGGTCCTCCGGCAGGTCGTCGCGAAGGACCACTTCCCGTCCGCTGACCTCGTCTCCGTCAATCCCTTCCAGAGCGTCTACTCGCCGCAGGTCGGACCGGCGACGCAGGAGGAGCGCCTGCGGTTCGGGGCGGTGCACGGATCGCTCGAGGAACTGGCCCGGACCATCGAGACTCGCTCCTCGCCCGTACCCCTGGTGGTCGCGGCCGACGTGGGGAGGGCTGCGCTCGCGGAGACACTGGCCGCGCTGTTCCGCTGCGCCGTCTCGACCGTGATCCGCCGCAAGCTCGCAACCGGTACCGGTACGCCGCGCACGCCGTCGAGGGTCGCCGCCATCCACCGCGAACTGGCGGCGCTGCATCTGGAACTCGCGGCGCTCGCCGAGCAAGAGCTCGCATCGACAGCAGCACCCGCCCCGGCGGCAGCCGCGGTTCCGATGCGACCGGCAGCAGCGGTTGCCCCACCGAAGGCGCCGGCGGGCGCACCGGCCGCTGAGGCCCCGCCACCAGCAGCACCTCCCGTCGCCGGAACGCCCACGAGGACCACCTCGGTCAGCGGACACCTGCGGCGACACGTCGTGAAGCACGTCCCACCGTCGGCCGGTCCCGAGCACGTCCGTGCGGCCTTCCTCGCCGCCCTGCAGGACGGGCAGCTACGCGCGAGCGGAGTGCATGTAGGGCAATTCGGCGCACTCGTGGGGCAGCGCCTCGACCGGGACAGGAAGCTCGCGAGCCTTGCCCTGGGCGGCCTCGTGACGTGGTGCCTCGCGCAGGCGGCGGCTGCAGGAGTCGGGGTGGTCAAGGATCCGGTGGACCCGTCGGTCGTCCGGCTCGCACCCAGCGCCTAGAGCGCAGGTGCCCGCTTCGCCCAGCCCGTCGCCTGCTCGAACGCGTACGCGACCTGCAGGAGTCCGACGTCGCTCCCGTGCGGCATCGCGAGCTGCAGCCCGACCGGCAGGCCGCCCTCGCTGAACCCTGCCGGGACCGAGACCGCCGGCAGGCCGGTTGCCGAGACGAGGCACGCCGAGCGCATCCAGTCGAGGTACGTCGCGAAGTCGACGCCGTTGACCGACGTCGGGTACCGCGACGCCGCGTCGAAGGGCAGCACCTGCGCGGAAGGGCTTGCGAAGACGTCGTACCTCCCGAAGTAGCGGCGCACGCTGGTGTCGAGCCGGGTCCGGGCGAGGGCTGCGTCCACCAGGTCCTGCGCCGTCAGCTTCCGCCCCTGCTCGATGTTCCACCGGATCTCCGGCTTGATCGCGTCACCGTGCTTCGCGGCCAGTTCACCGAGTCCGAGCACGAAGTCGAAGGCACGCGTCGTCCCGAAAACCTGGTCGGCGTCGCGCAGGTCCGGGACCGCCTCCTCGACGATCGCGCCGAGGTCCGTGAAGACCTGCAGCTGCCCCTCGAGCACGCGGAGCACCTCGCGGTCCACCGGCACGCCGAGACCGAGGTCTGGTGACCACCCGATCCGCAGGCCCATGAGATCCCGCTGCAGCGGATCGGCAAACGAGCCGGTGACGGGGTAGCCGAACGGACTCCCCGGATCGGACCCGGCGATCGCGGTCATCCCCAGGGCGATGTCCTCGACATCGCGCGCCATCAGCCCGTGCCGCGAGAGCCACGCCCAGCCGTTGCGCGTGGGCAGGGACGGGACCACCCCGATGGACGGCCGATACCCGACCACATTGCAGAAGGACGCCGGGATACGCAGCGACCCGCCCATGTCGCTGCCGTCGCCCAGCGGCTGGATCCGTGCCGCGATCGACGCCGCCACTCCCCCGCTGCTGCCCCCGGCACTGCGGCTCGTGTCGTAGGGGTTCACGGTCGTCCCGAAGACCTCGTTGAAGGTGTGCGATCCGGCGGCGAACTCCGGCACGTTGGTCTTGCCGGTGGTGACGACTCCGGCTTTTTTGAGGCGCCCGATGATGAGGTCGTCGAACGTCGGCACGAAGTCCTTGAAGATCGCCGACCCCTGCGTGGTCCGCAGTCCCCGCGTGTTGTGGGTGTCCTTGTGCGTCATGGGCAGGCCGTGGAGCGGCGGAAGATCAGCGCCCGACGTCGTCAGCCGGTCCGCCGCGGCCGCGAGCGCCGCCGCACCCTCCCGGTCCTCCGTGATGACCGCGTTGATCGCCCCGTTGACGGCGTCGATCCGTGCGACGTGCGCGTCGAGCGCCTCCCGCGCAGACACCTCGCGACGGCGGATGGCTCCGGTCAGTTCGACGGCGGACAGCTCGTGCAGCGCAGCGCTCACGCCGTCGTCCCCACCGTCGACAGCACGGCGGTCATCGCCGCACGGACGCCGGTGGTCAGGGTCGGCTCGATCACCGGTGCGAAGAACGGCGAGTGGTTGCCGGGCGGGGTGCCGGCGTCGAGCGTGTCCTGCGCGTGCCCGCCGAAGAACCAGTAGACGCTGGGGACGCCGATGGCCTCGGCGAGGAGGCCGAAGTCCTCGCTGCCCATGACGGGCGGCGCCTCGATGACGGCGTCCTCGCCCAGCACCTCGCCGAGCACGGCCATCAGGTCCGTGGTGGACGCGGGGTCGTTGTAGCACTGGGGGAAGCTGGTGATCTCCTCGATGGTCGGCTCGGGCGCCCCAGACGCCGCGGCCTCGGCGCTGATGATCCGGCGGAGCGAGGCCAGCACGCGGTCCCGCACCTCGGGATCGAACGTCCGCACGTTGAGGGTGAACTCCGCCGAGGCGGGGATGATGTTCTCCTTGAGCCCGCCGTGGAACGTGCCGATCGTGACGACGGCCGACTTCATGGGGTGCACCTCCCGCGAGACGATCGTCTGGATGCGGACCACCATGTGGGCGCCGAGCACGATCGGGTCGATCGACTGCTCGGGCTGCGAACCGTGGGCCTGCCTTCCGTGCACCGTGACCCGCCAGGAGTCGGCCATCGCCATCGCCGTGCCCTTGCTGATGTTGACGGTCCCGGCCAGTCCGGGCCAGACGTGCTGCCCGTAGATGATGGACGGCTTCGGCGCCTTGTCCCACAGCCCGTCCTCGACCATCGCCTCGGCGCCCTTACCGATCTCCTCACCGGGCTGGAAGATGAACACCACCGTGCCGGCCCACGCTTCGCGGTGCTCGGTCAGCAACTGTGCCGCTGTCAGGCCGACGGTGATGTGCGTGTCGTGGCCGCAGCCGTGCATCACCGGGACGGCCGTCCCGTCGGCCAGGGTGCCCGTCGACGTGCTCGCGTAGTCGAGGCCCGTGTCCTCCTGCATGGGCAAGCCGTCCGTGTCGGCTCGGTAGCCGACCACCGGTCCGTCGCCGTTGCGCAGGATCCCGACGACGCCGGTTCCTCCGCACATGAACGTCTCCAGTCCGAGGTGCGTGAGCTTCTCGAGGATGAAGGCCGCGGTGTGCGTCTCCTGCATGGAGAGCTCGGGGTGCGCGTGCAGGTGCCGGTACAGCTCGTGCATCGCGGTGGTGTGCGCATCGGAGAGGTCGAAGACGGCGGTGTCGATGGTCATGGTGTCCTTTCGGAAGAAGTGGTCTGGTTCACGAGTACATCAGGTGGTGGTTCCCCGACGCGAGAGCGGGCCCCGGAACTCCGACCTCGACACTGCGTCCACGGTGACGCGCGGCCCTCCCCGATAGGTCATGATGGCTTCGACTCCTTCTCTGGCGTCGTGCAGGAGGAGATCGAATGTCCATCACGTTCAGTCGGGCTCGCAGTTCCGTGCTCGCCCTTGCCCTCGGTGTCGCGCTGTCGCTGACGGCCTGCGACGGGCCAGCAGGGACGGGGGACGAACCGCGCGAGGCGGGGGCGACGACGGCTACGGCCACTGCTACGGCTTCTCCGGACCCGTCGACGGCACCGGCGACGGCGCCGCCCGACGCCTCGGCGCAACCCACCGCTGCCCGCGCCGAGCCGAGGCCGGCATCGTCGGCCGCGCCCGCCGCGAATCTGCCGATCCCGGCGGTGCCGGCGGAAGCGGACGAGGAGTCGCGCGAGGGGCTCGAGGCCTTCACGTCGCACTGGCTGAGTCTGCTGTCGTACTCCTACGAGGCGAACGACCTCGAGCCACTCCGAGCCGTCAGCGACCCGGCGTGCACCTTCTGCGCGGATGCCGAAACCGCCATGGCGCAGATCTATCAGCTCGGATGGGCTCTCGGAGGAGCCACCACCCTGGCCGACTTCTCCACCGACTTCGCCCCGGATGCCGCCGGGACCTACACCGCGGAGATCACCACCACGCAGGCCGAGATCTTCTACTTCTCTGGCGAGGGGTGGCTCGGTTCGAGCGAGGCCAGCCCGAACTCCCCGCACACCGTGACGGCGCGCTATGTCGATGGCGCCTGGCAGCTGATCGGCTACACGGCACCACCCGTGACCGAGTCACCGGAGGGCTAGGCACAGCGGCGGACGGGGTTCCCGCTGGTCGGCCCGCATCAGAGGGGCGCGATCCTCCCCACCGTGTCCGTCGCCAGCTCGTACGCCCGGCCGACGGCGAGGACGGTCTGCTCGGCGAAGGGCCTGCCCATGATCTGCACGCCCAGCGGCAGACCCGCGGCGGAGAACCCGCAGGGCACCTGGAGCGACGGCAACCCGAGGAGGTTCGCCGGGATGGACAGCCGGCCGAACTCGACGTTCGCGTCCTCGCTGGTGCCGTCCGGCCGGAAGCGTTCCGTGTCCTGCGCGGGGAGCGCCGGGGTGAGGACGGTCGGGGCGACGACGACGTCCACCGCCCGCATCATGTCCTTCCACGCGTGCTTCATCGACTGCCGGAAGCGGAGGGCGTCGATGTAGTCGGTCGCGAGGATGGTCTCGCCCACCTCCAGCAGGCTGCGGACCTCCTCGGTGAACAGTTCCGGCGTCTCACGCAGCGCCCGCCGGTGGTAGGCGCTGGCCTCGGGCATCATGATCCCGGTGATCACCGCACCGAGGTGCTCGGCCTGCGGGATCACGACGGCCACGACGACGGCGCCGAGACCCTCCAGTACCCGCACGGCTGCCGTGACGGCCGCGTCCGTCTCGCCGTCGAGGTCCTCCGTGAAGAAGTTGGTCGGGATCCCGATCCGGAGCCCGTGCACGCCGTCCTCCAGCCCCTCGGTGAAGTCGGGGACGGGCGTCCGCGCGGAGCCGGGATCGCGCGGGTCGTGGCCGGCGATCGCGCTCAGGACGAGGGCCGCGTCGCTGACGTTGCGGGTCAGCGGCCCCACGGTGTCCAGGGACCAGGCCAGGGAGGCGACGCCCACGCGGGAGACCCGGCCGAACGTCGGCTTGAGGCCCACCGTCCCGCAGAACGACGCCGGGATCCGGATGGACCCGCCGGTGTCGGAGCCCAAGGCCGCGAGCACTCCCCCGTAGCCGACCGCCGCGGCGGATCCGCCGCTGGACCCACCCGCCATGCGCTCGAGGTCCCAGGGGTTGCGGGTGGTGGGCGTGACTCCCCCGTACGCGAATTCGTGGGTGTGGGTCTTCCCCACCATGACCATCCCCGCGCGCCCGACGGCCTCCACGACGGCCGCGTCGGTGTCGGGCACGAACTGCGCGCGGACCTTCGAGCTGGCGGTGGTGGCGGTCCCCGCGGTGTTCATCAGGTCCTTGATGCCCACCGGGATCCCGTGCAGGGGTCCGCGGTAGCTCCCCCGGGCGATCTCGGCGGTGGCGCGGTCCGCCTGCGCGAGCGCGATCTCCGCAGTGACGGTGGCGAAGGCATGGACGCGCCCCTCCACGGCCTCGATGCGGGCGAGCGCGGACTCGGTCAGTTCCCGCGGCGAGAGCTCGCCGGAGGAGATGCTGGCGGAGGCCTCGGTGAGGGTCAGTTCATAGGGCTGCATCGGCGCCTCAGTCCCACGCCGCGTCGAAGGAGAGGGCCGGTGCTGTCTCGCCGAGGTCGACGGCGGAGAGGGTGCGGAGCCGGGCATGGATCGGTGCGGCGGCCGCCGCCAGATCCGCGACGCGCTCCTCGGGGAGGTCGAGGCGGGCCTGCAGGGCGATGGCCCGCACGAAGGCCTGGTCAGGGGTGGATTCGCTCATACCTCGACCGTAGCCGGTGCACCGGAGCGGTCACGTCGCGCGTCGCGGGCAGGATTACATCCGAGCGGGCGGGAACACGACGAAGGACCGGCCCCTCGGGTCCGGTCCTTCGTTCGTCCTCTGGCACCCGGTGATGGACGGGCGGATCAGCTGATGGCGGCGCGGAGTTCCTTCGCGGCCTGTGCGGGATCGTCGGCACTGTAGATGCCCCCGCCGACCACGGCGACGTCCGCACCCGAGGACTGCACGTCCTTGACGGTGGCGAGCTTCACGCCACCGGCAACAGAGAAGGCGACGCCGGATTCCTTGCCGGCGGTCAGCAGGGTGTTCAGGTCGTAGCCGTCCTGCGCCTGCTCGTCGAGCCCTGCGTGGAACTCGACGAACTCGGCACCGAGGTCGGTGACCTCCTTGGCGCGGGCTGCCTTGTCGTCGACGCCGATGAGGTCGACGACCACGCCCTTGCCATGGGCCTTGCCGGCCTTGATGGCTCCGGCGATGGTGGAATCATCGGCGACGCCGAGCACGGTCACGAGGTCCGCGCCGGCCTTGAACGCGATGTCGGCCTCGAGCTCGCCGGCATCCATGGTCTTCAGATCCGCGAAGACGATCTTGTCCGGGTGGGCTTCCTTGATCGCGGTGACGGCGGAGAGCCCCGCATTCTTCACGAGTGGCGTGCCGAGTTCGATGATGTCGACGTACTCGGCGACCTTCCCGGAGAGCTCGAGGGCGTCGTCGACGGTCAGTACGTCCATGGCGAGTTGCAGTTTCATGGTGTTTCCTTTGCTGGCTGGGGATGGAGGATCAGGGGTGGCGCGCGCTATTCGAGGTTGGCGTGCCGGGGCCAGAGGTCTTCGGCCGGGGTGCCGTCGACCGTCCAGAGGGTGTGGAACGTGGCGTCGAGCACCAGCAGCAGTGCCTGCTCGAAGAGGCTGCCCGAGTACTGGCGGGAGGCCGTGCCGCCGTGGTCCGTCTTCTGCGCGGCGGGGATGACCACCACGCGGTGGGCGATCCCCGCGAGCGTCGACCCGCCGTCGGTCGTGAGCGCCACCACGCGGGCGTCCACGGACACCGCGGTCTCCGCTGCAGCCACGGCGCCGCCGGTGGTGCCGGAGCCGGACGCGACGAGCAGCAGGTCACCGGAACCGATGGCCGGCGTCGTCGTCTCTCCGACAACGTGCACCGTCAGGCCGAGGTGCATGAGGCGCATGGCGTGCATGCGCAGGGCGAGCCCGCTGCGGCCGCCCCCCGTCACGAAGACGCGCCCCGCCTGCTGGATCTCGGTGACGAGTGCGGTGAGCTGGTCGTCCTGCAGGCCGTCCGCCGCTCCGGCGAGCTCGTCCTGCACCAGGCGCAGGGCGTCCCGGACCGATGGGGTGTCCGATGCTGTGGTCACGAGTGGGTCTCCTGCCTCTGGGGGTTCGTCCGGATTCCAGTCCATCACTCCCCCGGAGCGCCGACGCGCCCGAGACCTACCCCGCTGGACCTAGTTTGCGCAGGGCTAGCCTGACCCGTGGTCCCCGCCAGACCGGCGCGGCGGTCAGGCGGGAGTGGGGGACGACGTCGTCAGCCCGGCCAGGCGCGCCAGCGCGGCCTCACTGCTGGAGCCCGGCGCCCCGTAGTAGGTGCAGACGCTCTGGTCCGCCTCGCCCGGGACCAGGAGGGTCTGGTAGTGCAGCACGAACTCCCCGCCGCTCGGGTGGTTGAACCGGATCTCCCCCTGGTCCTTCTCGTGCACGTTCTGGTTGTCCCAGAACCGGGTGAACTCGGGGCAGCCCTCGCGGAGGTCGCGGATGAGCTCGGCGAGCTGGCGGTCGTCGGGGAAGCGCCCTACGTCCAGGTGGAGCATCGCAGTGGTCTGCTCGCTCACCTGCTCCCAGTCCTGGTAGAGCTCCCGGGCCTTCGGGTCCAGCAGGATGAAGCGGGCGTAGTTGCGGTGCGGAGCGGGCAGCGCCTGGAAGTCGGTCATCAGGGCCCGCGCCAGGCGATTGCTGGCCAGGACGTCGGTGCGCCGCCCGAGGATGATGGCGGGTACCGACTCCATGACGGCGAGCAGGTCGTACAGCCCGGGCCGGACCCGCTGGGGTTCCAGCCCGGGCGTGTGGTGCGGCGTGGGCGTTCCGCAGAGGTTGAGGAGGTGATTGCGTTCCACCGTGTCGAGGCGGAGGGCCAGGGCGATCGAGTCGATGATCTCCAGGGACACCGCGCCACCGCGGCCCTGCTCGATCCGCATGTAGTAGTCGGGACTCATGCCCGCGAGGCGCGCCACCTCCTCGCGGCGGAGACCGGGCACGCGGCGCACCCTGCCGTCGAACGGCGCTCCGAGCTCGGTCGGGGAAAGCCGTGCGCGTCGCGAGCGCAGGAAAGCGGAGATCTCAGCGGCCCGGTCCATGGTTCCCATCTTGCCGCACCCGGGCACGTCGGTTCGATTCCGCAGGGCGCGCTCCCCGGCGTGGTCCGTCCATCCCCCTATCGGGCCGACAATCGAGGAATGACGATCGCCGACTACGACTTCACCAGGCTACCGACCCTCGAGACGTCGCGCCTGCGCCTCGAACCACAGGGTGCCGGGCACGTCGATGGTCTCTGGGCGGGTGTGAACGATCCGGAGACCCTGCGCCTGACCGGGACGCACGCGCGATTCACGGAGGAGCAAATCCGCGCGTGGCTCGACACCGTGGCTACCGCCGACGACCGCGCCGACTGGGCCGTCGTGCGGCGTGACACGAGCCAGTAACCTCGGGGAGGTGGTGCTGAACGACCTCGACCGCGACAACGCGTCGATGGGCTACCGGATCGCTCTGAGCGGTCCCGGGGCGATCGGCCAGGGCTACGGCACGGAGGCCGGACGGGCCGTGGTTGCTCATGCCTTCGAATCGATCGGACTGCACCGGTTCGCGCTGGAGGTGTATGCGTTCAATCCGCGCGCTGTGCGCTCCTACCGCACCATCGGCTTCCGTGAGGAGGGGCGGATGCGGGACGGGCTGCACTGGGATGGTGAGTGGGTGGACGCCCTCATGATGTCGATTCTCAGCACCGACCCGCGCGGCTGAGGCCGGTAGCCTGAGGCAATGAAGCCTCTCGCAGACCTCCCTCCGTACATCTACGGCACCACCCGGCTGGGGCACGACGACGTCCCCCGCGACCAGCAGGCCCACATGGCCCGGACCGCCATCGACGCCGGCCTGTGGTTGCACACGTCCCGGCAGTACGACCACGCCCTCGAGGTCCTCGGCGCCGCGTTCGACGAGGACCGGACGAAGGTCCCGCCGGTCATCGTGAAGCTGGGCGGCGGGACGGCGGACGACGTCCGGGCAACCATCGCGGAGAACATCGAGCCGCTGGGGATCAGCTCCATCGACATCGGGCAGCTCACCGGCGTCGGGGCGTTCGCCGACGACATGAGGACCGGCGGGCCGGTCCTCGCCGACCTGCAGCGCATCAGGGACGAAGGGCTGGTGGGACGCTTCGTCCTCGAGGTCTTCCCCTGGACCTCGGAGGCTCCCCTCGCAGCACTCCGGGCCGGGCACCTCGACGGGCTGATCGACGGCTACATCTTCTACCTCAACCCGCTGCAGCGCTTCGCGTCGAACGAGCTGTGGGACGAGCTGCTCGCGCAGGACAAGACCATCATCTCGATGCGCACCGTCGCCGGCGCCCCCGTCCACACCCTGCGTGACGTCCCGGGCGCCGCCTGGAAGCCGTACCTGCAGGAGCGTGCGGTCGAGGTGGCTCCCATCTTCGAGCGTTCCGGCGTCGCGAGCTGGGCGGAGTTCTGCCTGCGCTTCGCCCATAGCACGCCGCAGGTCGTCTCGACCGTCGGGTCGGCGAGCCGCGAGGAGAACCTGCGCGAGCTCCTCTCCTTCAGCCGGGACATCGAACCCCTGCCGCGGGACATCGTCGACGAACTCTTCGCCCTGCAGCGCCGCTGGTCGGACGAGACGGATGTGCACGCAGAGCTCTGGAGCATGTAGCTCGTCCCGCGCGAACGACGACGGCGGGGCAGTCACTCTCGGTGACTGCCCCGCCGTCGTTCGTGGTGGAGCCGGCCTAGCTGTCGCAGCCGACGCCGTCGCCGTCCCGGTCGAACTTCGGCTGGAAGCCCGGAGTGCCGGCGTAGATCGGTGCGGCACCCGCTGCGCGGACCGCGTCACAGTTGGCGTAGACCGGTGCAGGGGCCGGCGCGACGGGAGCAGGTGCCGGAGCGACCGGCTCCGACGCTCCGCCCTCGCAGGCGACGCCGTCTCCGTCGCCGTCCTGGTCGGGCGAGTAGGCGGGTGAGCCGACGGGGATGTTCGAGAACCCGGCTGCTGCAGCCTCGCTGCAGTTCGCGAACGGGCCCGGCGCGGGCACGACGACGGGCGCCTCCGGCACCGGCTCCGGCGATGGTGCGGTCTCGACCGGCTCGGGCGGTGCTGTCACCGACGGCGCCATCTGGTTGGTCGGCACGAGGATGCCGTTGCAGTCGGACAGGATGCGCGCCATCGCGTCGTGCTCCGCCTGCGTCACCCAGAGGGTGTAGGTCGCCTTCACGGAGACCTGCCGCGCGACGTACTCGCAGCGGTAGCCCTTGTTCGGCGGCAGCCAGGTGGCGGCGTCGCCCGCACCCTTCTGCTGGTTCGTCGGTCCGTCGGTGGACTGCAGGTTCAGCGGATCGTTGGCGAACGCGACGCGCTGGTCGAAGGTGAGCTGCTGTGCACCCTTCTGCCAGGCATCGGACAGGGCCACGACGTGGTCGATCTGCACCTTCGTGCTCGTCGACTGTCCACGCTGGAAGGCGATCGACGTCGCCGTGTACGGGTCGGCCAGCACGCCCGACTGCACCTTGCAGGGCACGGAGTTCGTGTGGACGATGTCCGTCAGGTCGCGGTTGAGCATGTCGTTGCGGGTGTCGCAGCCGTTCCGGTCGACGTCGAGCCAGGCCTGGCCGAACTGCTCGCGGTCGTAGCCGGTCTTCGGCGCACGGCCCTTGATGGCCAGGGTCTCGAGGAGTGCCAGCGCCGTCGTATTCGCGGCCGGCTGCTCGGCCGGCGCACGCGGCGTCCCGGCCGCATCGACGACGGCGTCACCGTCGAGAGGTGCGACGTCGGCGTCCGTCGGAGTCGGAGTGGCCGACGGCGTGCGCGTGGGGGTCGGGCTCGCGGAGGGCGACGGCGTGGCTGGGGCTGTGGAGGCGGCCGTCGTCGGCGTCGCCTCCGGCGCAGCCTCCTGCGTCTGCTCGGCGACCGCGGTCGGTACGGACTCGTCGGCCGGGGCGAGCGCTCCGCCGATGAGGAGCGCGACGACGCTCGCGCCGGCGGTGATGGCGCCCGCCTTACGGCCGTTCAGCCGCACCCACGAGGGCCGGTTCGTCACCGCCGTGTAGAGACCGGTGACGAGGGCGACGACGGCCGCCATGATGATGCCCCCGCTCAAACCGCCGACGATGAGGCCGACCACGACGAGGAACAGGGCGACACCCGCAACTACAGCGGTGGACCTCTGCACGTAGAAGCCTCCCGTGGATGACGGCTTGTGGGCAGGCGGAGGTGAAGACGGCAGCATGGAACCCCATTGGTGTACGTGAGAAGGCGCTGTCATCGAGTGATGACGCGACAGTCTGAAGTGTAGAACGTCCGTTCAGGCATGAACGCGCGCAGAAGATTGGACACGAGGGCGTAGGTGGATATCGGCCTGAGATGAAGCTCTGTACCCCGGACCATCCGTACACACGCACCGTTCAGCCGCGTCGTAGAGAATGAGGCGATGATCGACTCCTCCTTCGTCCGCCATGGGCGCTTCGCCGCCTCCGCGGCGATCGCCGTTCTTCTCCTGGCAGGCTGCGCCACAGAGCAGGCAACTGTCGTCAACTCCCCCGCGCCGGCGCCGCCGTCGGCATCCGCGACGGCGACGGCGAAGGCCACGGCCGGTGTGCCGACGCCCGACGCCGCGACCCCTCCCGCTGCCGTTCCTGACGCTCTGCCGGAGGTTCTGCCACGGTCCGAGCCTGTTACCTTGAGCCTGCCACCCACCGGTACGACTACGGACCTCATGTCGCTCGGGCTGCAGGACGACGGGTCCCTCGAGGTCCCACCCGGCGAGCCGGGATCACCCGCGGGTTGGTACAACCAGTCGCCTACGCCAGGCGAGCGCGGCCCCGCCGTCGTCCTCGGGCACGTCAATGCCACCGATGGCGGAGCGGGTGTCTTCGCCTCCCTCCGCGACCTCGGCGAGGGCGACACGATCAAGGTGACCCAAAAGGACGGCTCCGTGGCGACGTTCGTCGTCCAGCGCGGCGAGCAGTACGCGAAGGACGAGTTCCCCACGATCCAGGTCTACGGCAACACCAACGGAGCGGAACTGCGCCTGATCACCTGCGACGGGTACGACCCTGACACCGGCCTGTTCGATGACAACTACGTCGTCTACGCGACCCTGCAGGTGACCTGACCCGCTGGCTGGCAGGCGCGTGGCCTCGGCAGGACCTCTTTTCTCGGTCCTCGACTCCTCCGACATTGATCCGTTGCAAGGAACCTTCCGGGTCTCCCGTCCCTTAACCCTTCAGACGCTCTTCCCGACGGACGGGCGATTCACGGCATCGCAACGGAAGGGTTGGCGTCGGTGAGCTGGATCAGGACAGCACGTACCTGCCGAGGCGCGACGGCGTGCGGTGCCTCCCCGGTCCTTCCTGAAGCTGGTGCCAGCTGTGGTCAGTAGCAGCGCGGTGCGGCGCCGACGGCGCGCTGCCACGGCCCTGCTGCTCGGGCTCGTCGTGTTCGCGGCCGTCGCCGCGGTGCTCGTACTGCTGGGTTCGGGGCTCGTCGGCGGGCTGCGCGCCGGCAGCGGTCCACTCCTCGGTGGACCGGAGTGCACGGTGAAGACGCCGGGCGGCGAGGTCGGGCTGACGCGCGACCAGGCCCAACAGGCGACGACGACGGTTGCGCTGCAGGCGCGAGGCGTCGAGGCTACGGCGCCTGAGGACCTCGAGGAAGGCGTGCTGCAGGCCCTTGCCGGCGGGCCCGTGGACGACGCCGGGCCGGTCCTCAGTTGCCGGGGCAGCGTGGACGAGGACCTTCAGGTGGAGGAGCTGACGCCGTCGGGCCTCACACCGAGGGCCGAGCAGGTGCGGACATCCATGGCCGAGGTGTTCGGCGAGCAGAGCCTCGGCGGGTTCGAGCCCGGCGGGGTCGGCTCCGGGCACGGCGGGGAATCGACGCACTACGACGGCCGCGCCATCGATGTGTTCTTCCGTCCCGTGTCCGAAGAGAACCGGCGTCAGGGCTGGATGCTCTCCCACTGGCTCGTCGCCCATGCCGCAGACCTGGACATCCAGTACGTCATCTTCGACGACCAGTTCTGGAGCGCCCGCCTGGACCGGGGTGGATGGCATCCCTACGACGCCCCCGCGCCGGCGAGCGAGATCCTCCGGCACATCGACCACGTGCACGTGGATGTGCTGGCGGGCGAATCCTGACCGAACCTGACCAGAGGGGACGTCCCCTCACATCTCTGTGTAGAAGGATCGATCTCAACTGGTAGCGTCAATGAGAAATTGACAAAGATGATAGAACGGACTTCTAGTGAGCACGAATGTGGGCCCCGATCTCAGCGGTAAAAAGCTGATGAGCGCGTACGAGTTGCAAGTTTGGAGCGGGTTGGACAGGCACTGGGAGCGCCGCAATAATCACCGTGGATTACCAAATTGGGCAGGCGTTGCTCTTAGCAAGACGAGGCAGGTAGCGGGTACCGCTGCAAATAAGGTAGGCAACTCGATACCAGATGTGGTCACTACGCCTCTGAATCGAGCGGGCGAAGCTGTCGCTGACCGGGCTGGGCGACCGGCAGTTGAAGCTGCAATCGCATTGCTGCAACTGGTAAACGACTGGGCAATGGAGCTAAATGACCCGACGAAAGTTGAGCTTCTCGCCCGTAAACAGGGGCTCACGTTTGACACCTTCGCGGATCTTCGTGATCAGGACCTTAAGTCCTGTGACCGCCTTCTGACGGGCAATACGCTTCGATGGCGCACGACAGGAGCGCTCGAAGGCGGAGTGATGGGCCTTCTGGCCTTGATTCCTGTTGCCGGCATACCAATCGCCATGACGGCGGATCTCCTCGTCATTCAAGTCCTAAGCACGTCGATCGCCTCCCGGATCGCTTACTCCTATGGCTTCGACGCGAAGGACCCTGACGAGCAGCTCTTCATTCAACGATTGGTGCGCCGCTCGTTCGTGGCGCAAGCGGGCAAAGCAGAACCGTTGAGGCGGGTTGCTGGCGCCGCCGGCGCGGTGAAGGGACGCGTAAATTGGTCACCGAAGTTACGCGCAGACCATCGTTTGCTAACTGCAATTGAGGCGTTGATGAAGCAACTCGGTCCCGTGGGAGCGACCGTCCCTCTTCAGAACGTCGCAAAAGTCGTGCCATTCATCGGGATCGTCATCGGGACCGGGACCAACTCGGCTGTTCTGGGAAATGTAGCTGCTGACGCTAGAAGATACTGCCAGACTCGATTTCTCTGTGAGAAATATGGAATGCCCTTACCAGCCGCACTACATCCTGACTTAGACGACGAATCGGCATGATGGGTCACGCCGCTTCGCCTCGTCGACGAGCTTAATGAGAGGCCGGATCTGAGGACGCCGCGAAATAACTCCCTCCGGCGGCGGGCCGCCCACCCGAAGGTGACCGGCCCGCCGTCGTGCACTCTAAGCTAGAACGTGCGAATGGGAATCTCCGCCGGATCCATCAGCAGCGATTCGATCTCGTCGTCGAGCTTCACCAGCGTGATGGACGCGCCGGCCATGTCCAGGGAGGTGCAGTACTCCCCCACGTAGCTTCGGCCCACGCTGATGCCCTGCTCCGCGAGGCGCTTATGCGCCTGCCCGTACAGCAGGTACAGCTCGCTGATCGGGGTGCCGCCGAGACCGTTGACCATCAGGGCCACGCGGTCACCGTCGCTGAAAGGCAAGTCCTTCACCACCGGCGCGAGCATCTCCTCGACGATCTCGTTGGCCGGCATCATCTTCCCCCGACGGCGGCCCGGCTCGCCGTGGATACCGACGCCGATCTCGATCTCGTCCTCACCGAGCTCGAACAGCGGGCTGCCCTTCGCCGGTGGGGTACAGGCGGTCAGTGCGACGCCCATGGTCCGGGTCACGGAGTTGACCTTTTCGCCGATGCGGATGACCTCGTCGAGGTCCGCCCCGCGCTCGGCCGCTGCGGCTACCGCCTTAATGACGAAGAAGTTGCCCGCCACCCCGCGGCGGCCGATCGTGTACGTCGAGTCCTCCACGGAGACGTCATCATTGATGAACAGCGTCTTCACCTCGATGCCCTCGGCCGATGACATCTCCTGCGCCATCTCGAACACCATCTTGTCGCCGGTGTAATTGTTCACCAACAGCAGCACGCCCTTGGGCGAGGCCATGAGCTTGGTCGTCTCGTACACGTAGTCGAACGGCGGCGCCGCGAACACGTCACCCGGGCAGGCGGCGTCGAGCATGCCCTTGCCCACGATCATCACGTGCGCTGGCTCGTGACCGGACCCCGAGCCCTGCACGATCGACACCTTGTTCTGGTCGGGGCTGTCGGCGCGCATGATCAGGTTGTACTCGGGCACGTACTTCAGCGTGTCCGGGTTCGCGAGCGCCAGGCCCTCGAGCATCTCCGGGACGAACTGCTGCGGATCATTGACGAACTTCTTCATGGGAACTCCACATCATTGTGAGTAGGGGTGAGTTGGTAGGTACAGAGAGTCAGGGCCAGTCGGCCACGATGCCTTCGACGATGATGGCCACGGCCACCGCACCCGCGTCGGGCGAACCGATGCTGCGTTCCCCGCTGTAGCTGGCACGGCCGCGCTTGGCCTGCAGGGTCGACGTCGCATCCGCGCACTCGCGGATCGTCGTCGCGAACGCCGTCCGACACTCGGCCGGTGACGCTCCCGCGGCTAGCTGCCGTTCGAGCTCGTCGGTCGCCGGGATCAGGGCGTCGAGCAGGGTCTTGTCGCCGAGGTCGGCGTTGCCGCGGGCCTTGATGCCGTCGGTGGCCCCGCGGAGCATGGCGACGACGGCGGTCCCGTCGATTGTGTCCGCCGCCTTCGCGGCCGCGGACGCCCGCAGGAAGGCAGTCCCCCAGAGCGGCCCGGACGTCCCGCCGATCCTGCTGGAGATGGCGAGCGCGATCTGCTGCAGGAACGTGGCGACGTCGTCGCGCTTGAACGAGTCCCAGTCCGCGAGGACCTTCTCGAAGCCGCGGGCGAGGGAGTAGCCGAGGTCGCCGTCGCCCACCACGGCGTCGAGATCGCCGAACTCCTTCTCCTTGTCGACGGCGGTCTGCGCCAGGGAATGGACGGCGTATTCGACGTCGGCGAGGTCGGTGGCGCTCATGAGGTCTCCGTTTCGGTGTTCGCGGCGTGTGGGGCGGGAGCGGACAGCAGCTCCTGCAGGGTGGCGAGGGTGACGACATTGGAGGGCTCGACGCCGACGGGACTCGCCAGGACCTCGGCCTGTTCGCCGTCGGGATCCCCGAGGGAACTGACCACGAGCGAGGCGCCCGTGAAGTCCTCCTCCCGCGTGAAGCCGCTGACCGTGACCACGGTCCTGAGTCCGGCGGCGACGGCTGCGCGCAGCCCGTTCCCGCTGTCCTCGACGACGATCGCATCCTCCGTGGACACCCCGAGCTCCCGCAGGGCCAGGAGGTAGATGTCCGGGGCGGGCTTCTTCGCGGGCACCACATCCCCGGCGAACACCGAGAAGTGCGCAGCGAGTGACTCCCCGACGGCGTGCGTCAGGACGGCGCGGACCGCGGGTTCCGCGGAGGTGGAGGCGACGGCAAGTGTCCACCCGGCGTCGTGCGCCTCCTGCACGATGCGCGCGATGCCCGGTCGGGCGGGCATGACACCGCTCTCCACGAGGCCCTTGTACACCTCGGTCTTCCGCTTGTGCCAGGAGAGGATCGCGGCGTCGACGGCGTCGTCGTCCTGCAGGCCGAGGGAGGCGGCCAGCTTGGGTGTCAGGATGCTGCGCATGCGCTCCTTGCCGCCGCCGATCTTGACCTTCTCGGCGTACTCCTCGACGCTCCACTGCACGGGCACGTCGAAGTCGGAGAAGGTCCGGTTGAACGCGGGGAGATGGCCGTACTGCTCGGTGTCGGCGAGCACGCCGTCGCAGTCGAAGATCAGGGCCGGCATGGTCAGCGGCCGCCCTTGCCCGCGCTGCCGAACTGCTTGCAGAGGTCCGTGACCATTGCGACGGTGTCAGCCCGGGTGTGCTTGAACAGCGACGGCGGATCCCACTTGTTGTTCTGCTCGGCCTGCTTGAGGAACGCCAGGCTGGACTGCATGTACGTCTCCTTGAGCGCCGTGGAGATGTTGACCTTCGCGCAACCGCGGGCGATGAGGTCGGCGAACTGCTCGGCACTCAAGCCGCTGCCGCCATGCAGGGCGATGGGCACGTTGCGTGCCTCGACGATCTGCGTGACACGCTCGGCGTCGAGCACCGGGGCTGCCTTGTAGCTGCCGTGGGCGTTGCCGATCGAGGGGGCAAAGACGTCGATCCCGGTGGCGTCGATGAACGCGAGCGCCACCTCGAGGCTCTGCTGCTTGGAGACGTCGTCGGACCCGTGGTCGTCCTCCACACCGGTGATGGCCTCGATCTCGCCCTCCACCTGCGCGCCGTAGCTGCGGGCCTCGGCAACGACGTCGACGGTCTGCCGCTGGTTCTCCTCGACGGGCAGGTTGGACGCATCGAAGAGCACCGAGTTCCAGCCGGCCTTCAGGCACTCTGTGACGACGTCGCGGTCCGGGCAGTGGTCCAGGTGCAGGGTGACGGGTACCTCGATGCCGCGCGTCATCGACTGCCACATGTCGAACAGCACCCGCGAGCCGATGCTGCGCACGGTCTTCACCGAGGTCTGCAGGATCACCGGGGAGTTGGCCTCCACGGCGCCGGCGAGCACGCCCTCCATGGTCAGGTCGTTGAAGATGTTGATGGCGGGCACCCCGTAGCGTGCCTCGAATGCCGGGTCGACGATGTCCTTCAGCGGTACAACGGCCATAGTGATTCCTCCTGGTCAGGCTGATCCCCACGCTAGGTGGGCGAGGCCGCGCTGGGTATGGGGGTTCTCCCGCCCTCCCCCTGGGGGTAATCACCACCTCGTCAGCAATGGATACGCGTGGTTGAGTGGGCCGCGGCCGCCCGGCCGCCCACTTCGACGACGAAGGACCCCCATGACTCCCGGATCAGTACTCGAAACCATCACGTCCAAAGAGGCCCGCCTCGTCATCGATGCCGCGGCGGCGAAGGCCGAGGAGATTGGCCAGCCCATGGACATCGCCGTCGTCGACGCCGGCGGGAACCTGAAGGCCCACGTGAGGATGGATGGCGCGAACATCGGCAGCATCACCATCGCGATCAACAAGGCCTACACGTCCATCGCGTTCCAGTGCGAGACGGGCGACCTGCAGGGTGTCACCCGGCAGGACGGTCCCATCTACGGGCTGAGCGACGCCCACGGCGGCCGGCTCGCGGTGTTCCCCGGTGGCATCCCGCTGGTGCGCGACGGCAACATCATGGGCGCCATCGGCGTCTCCACGGGCACCATCGAGCAGGACCAGGAAGTCGCCTCCGCCGGCGCCGCTGCCTACCTGGAGTTCGCGATCGCCTGACCCTGGCGCGGGTCAGTGCACTAGGACAGGCCACCCTCACGGGACGCGCCGGACTCGGCGATCCGCTTGATGGCGGCGAGCGTCGTCGGGATGCCGTCGAGCGCCTGCCGGGTCCGGTCGATGATCTGCGCGGGCGCATCCTCCCCGAACTTCTCCTCGAACATGGCGATGCCGCCCGGCAGGAAATCCCAGGATTCGGTCAGGGTGGTCCCGGTGCCGGCCGGCGCCAGCGTGTAGCCCCAGCGCACCCTGTCGCCGCCGACCACCCAGGCGAATTCACGGCCGGGTTCTGCAGCCACGACCTGCGACCGGGTCTCCCAAGTGCGGTGCGGAAGCTCGTTGCGCCCGGTGAACCAGGCTCCGACCTGGCCCGCATTGATGTCGTCCTCCCACCAGCACCGCGTACACACCGGGCTCCACTCGCCGGTGCGGGTGATGTCGGAGACCAGGTCGTAGATGCTCTCCGCCGACGCCTGAATCGTGACGGACTCCTGGTGATGGCGGATCTCTGTCTGGCTCATGCGCTCATTCTCACAGAAGATTCCCCTCGCTTCTGCGGCAGTCGCCTCCAGAAAGGACGGCAGCGTCCCTCGCTACCGCGGGGATCGGCTGCAGCGATTCGTGCCCGCATAGACTGGGGCCTCGTGCCGTCTAAGAAGGGCTCACACATGCTAAACACCGAACGAACCGGCACCGGAAGGCCCCTCGTCCTCGTGCACGGGCTCGGCTCGAGCATCCGCACCTGGGACCCCGTCCTTCCGCTGCTGCGGAACCAGCGCGAGGTCATCGCCATCGACCTCCCCGGGTTCGGCGGCAGCAAGCCGCTCGCGGGTGAGGTGACCATCGCGACCCTGACGGACGCCGTCGCGCAGTTCCTCGAGCAGGAGAACCTGGGCGACGCGGACCTCGTCGGAAGCTCGATGGGTGCGCGGATCGTGGTCGAGCTGGCGCGGCGAGGTCACACCGGCAACGTCGTCGCCCTCGATCCCGGAGGATTCTGGAACGATACCCAGGTGCGCGTTTTCAATGGCACCATCACCCCGTCCATCGGGCTGGTGCGGCGCCTCCAGTCCGCCCTACCTTCGCTCGTCCAGCACCCTGCTGGTCGAACGGCGTTGCTGGCCCAGTTCTCTGCGGCCCCCTGGAAGCTCGATCCGGACCTCGTCCTGACGGAGCTTCGCGGATTCGCCACCTCGCCCAGCCTTGACGAAGCGCGTAAGTCGCTCGCGCACGGACCGCGCCAGGCAGGCGCGCCACGCGGGACGATCAAGGGCACGCTGGCGTTCGGCTGGGGCCGGTCGGACAGGGTCACCCCGCTCAGTGAGGCCGCCGTCGCCATGTCGCTCTATCCGGACGCCACCCTGCACGTCTTCGAGGACTGCGGGCACTTCCCGCACTGGGACCAGCCGCAGGAGACAGCCCGGTTCATCCTCGACGCCACCGCCGCTGGGTCTTCGTAGGCATCCTCCGAGCCGGACGTTCGGCGACCGTGCTGGTGTCGCCTCAGTGCGGAGGCTGAAGACGGGCGCCGCCGCCTACCTAGAATTCGCGATCGCCTGACCCTGGTGCTGCAGGCCCACCAACATGGTGCGGTTACGTGCCCCGGTCTTCCGCAGCATGGCGCTCACGTGCTTCTCGACAGTCTTCACCGAGATGGCAAGCCGCGTGGCAATTTGCTTGTCCGCCAGCCCTTCGGCCAGAAGGTCCCGCACCTCCAACTCGCGAGCCGTCAGCGATATCGCCTCGCCTGTGTCCGCCGCGCGACTCTCCGTGAGCCGCGTGAACACCGCCCCGTCCAGCAGGGCGTCGCCGCGGGCAGCGGCCACGACGACGCGCGCCACCTCCGCGGGTGTCGAGGACAACGAGAGGAAGCCGCGCACGCCCGACGACGCGGCGGCCGCCAGGAGTTCGTCCGCGAAATGGTCGACGACGGCGACCACCGGCCGCTCGACGGTGTCCGCGTTCGTTACCCGCGCTTCGGCATACCGGGACAGCAGGTGCTCGTCGAGGACGATCATGTCCGGCTGCAGGAGGGACACGGACTCCGTGAGGTCCTCGAGCGTCCCGAATTCGCCGAGTACCTGCACCGACGGCTCGGACGTCTCGAGCAGCCGGACGAGTCCGGCCCGGAGTAGAGGTTGGGTGCAGGCGACGAGGACCTTCCACCGTTCACGGGAGGCGTTGCCGTTCGAGGAGTACGGCACCTGCGCACGGATGCTCGTCCCCCAGCCCAGCGTCGACTCCACGTGGAGTTCGCCCCGCAGATAGTGGGCCCGGGCTGCCATGCCGTGCAGGCCAAGCCGGCTGCCCTTCAGGTCTGTGCTCTCCCGGCCCTCGAACCCGCGGCCGTTGTCCTCGACGACGGCCGTGATGCCGGCGGTGTCGTAGAAGATGCCCACCCGGCACGCGGTGGCGCACGCATGTGCCACCGCGTTGGCCACGGCCTCCTGGATGATCATGAAGAGCTGGTGCGCGACGGCATGCGCCAGTTCGTGAGGCTTGCCGGTCACGAGGAGCGTCACGTCCATCGGATCATTCGCGCTCACCCGGTCGAGTTCCTGGCGGACCGCTTCCTCCAACGAGCGGTCGGCCAGGCTGGAGGGACCTAGTCCCAGGACGGTGCGGCGGGTCTCGAAGAGCGCCTCGTGGGCGAGCACCCGGGCGGAGTCTATGTGCTGGATGGAGGGCGATCCGCCGGGCGTCGCCTTGTCCGCGCGGTCGAGGTGCAGCAGGAGCGAGCCGAGGGACCGGCCGATGATCTCGTGGACCTCTTGAACCGCACGCTCGCGTTCGCTCGCGATTGCGGCTTCACCTGCCTTTGCAGCAGCGGCTTGGTGGAGCCGGGAGTTCATGATGGCAATGGCGGCGTGGTTTGCGAAGAGCTCTACGAGAGAGGCGTCGCCGGGGCTGAAGACGCGGCCCGGACCGTCACTGAAGATGGCGAACGTGCCGATGATCGTGCCGGCCCACGTGATGGGGACGCCAATGACGGCGCTCCCCCACCGCGGATCGTTGGAGTCGATGTGACCCATCGGCACAGACGCGTAGCGGTCGAGGATCACGGTGCCGCGGGTCTTCACGATCTGCCCGGTAAGCCCTTCCGTCAGGGGGAAGGTCTGGCCCTCGCGGCAGCCGACGCCCTGGTCCACTTCCTTGCGGTAGTAGCCCTCGGTTTCATGGACGATCGAGATCGAGCCACTCACGCACCCCAGGAGGGCGGCGGCGTGCCCGAGGACGCGTTCGAGGAGCGGGACCAGTTCGAACTGCCCGGCGAGGTCACCGGCAAGTTCGGTAATGCGGTCCAGCTGGGAGGGCGGAGGGTTCTGCTGGTTCTGGGTGATGCTCGGCGTGGAAAGCTGCTGCATGTACGGCACCTGTCTCCTGCGACCGGGCGCGACGCTGCGCTCGGGCCTTCAGGATAGCTGGCTATGCCCCAGCTTCAGCTTGCTGATCGTCGAACGAAGGTAAGCCCCCGAAGTGAGAGCTACCGACCTGTTGGAGTCGCTGCAACGACTTAACCGACTCGCGACTTCACGACCGCTTACCCAAGCCGGGCGCACCGCCAGGGATATCGGGCACACTGCTGGAGCCAGGCAGCTTACGTCGCACTAGAGGTCCATAATTAACGCCCTTCGGGTTTTTGCCTGACCCACTACAGTGCCTTTGTCTTGCGTTCTTGTGCGAAGGCACTATTCGGACGTCGTTGCGCATTTCAAAGTTTCCGCCGCACGTCGGGCATATGCCCCACCGGGGCTTACTCTTCCAAACGTCTCTACTGAGCCCTGCGCTCACTCCCGAAGGCAGTGGCGCCCCCGATTCGTCACAGTATGAGCCGTTCGGAGCTGAGTGCTTACCTATCGTCTGTTGAGCGCTGAAAGCTGACAGTGGTCGCGTGCATCGCGGACAAGAGAACATCATGCTTTGGTTCCTGTCGATCATGAAAGCTAAGCTCGCGAACAACTGTGTTGATCCACTCTCTTGCTCCTCCGCCACAATTCATTGCGCTCCAGTATTGCCGACAGCCCGACTGTCGGCAAGCAAACTTTCGTGATGCTTGGTCAGATTCTAATGATGCTGTTTCTGCTTCGAGCCACGACACCGCGATATCAATCTCGATGCCGGTGACCCGCAGTCCTTCCGTGATTCGGAAAGCGTGTTCAGCTATTCCTCTTTCGTCCATCAGCACAGCGGTCGAACGCCAATCACTGCGCCACTGCGGCCGCCTCTGCGAACACATCCGCCGGCATCGGCCGGTGCAGCTTCCAGGTGATGGCGATGGGCTTCTCCCCCGAGTGCTGCACGTAGTCCACCGCGCCTAGGCACGTGTATGGCACCGCAGGCCCCGTCTCATCCTTAGCAACCGGTCGTGTGAAAATCAGGACGTGCGAGCCATGTCCCTTGTGGTCGAGATATCGCCGTCCTACCCGGCTCGAGGTCGACGTCGCGTTCTGTGATTCCCAGTGGAACAGCGCAGGACTAATTGCGTAGTCCTTGTACATCGTCGATGCTGAGTGATTCTTGTCGTCTTTAGTAAGGGTGACAAAAAACGCGTCGGTCGAGGTTTCAGCGCACCAGGCGACACCTTCACGGTGCTGCACGCTCTTACCTGATTCGAGTGAGCCGTAGCCCAGGGCAGCAAGAATCTCCTCTCGACGATAGGTCGCGTGGGGTAGAAGAGGAACGTGCTGCAACCCCAACCCAAGACTCTTGCCCGCGTGACGTGAGGCGGCAACCCCCAGGGACACCAGTTGCTGAATCTCACTGCAGACAAACGGGAATCGCCGCAGATGCTGCAACCCCGCGTCGTAAGTCGCGTATCCGCCGCCGTCGTTCCATAGCGTGAAGAACAACATTCGTGCGAAGGTCTGATCCCGCGCACCAAGCTCCGCGTACCCCGGGCAGGTCGGTTCGAGCAGCCGCGCGTATGCGTCTCCGCGTTCAGGATCATCGACGTGCAGGAAGCGCACCATACGGCCAAGAAGCTTCTGCTCATCGGGGCCGGACAGGGTCACAATCTGTTCGCTCGTCCCAGCCTCCGCCAGGGATCCGATCAGTCCGGCCAGGCGAAGGTAACCCGTCCAAGAGTCTTTCGTGCTGCGGTAAAGCTGCTTGAGGTCGCTCCCGGATTTCTCCAGATAGGTACTCAAGTCGGTCTCGCCATAGAACGCGATGTCGCGCACGAGCTGTGCTCGACTAAAGCGCAACTGAGACTTGATGTTGTCGAGCACGACTTGTTGGGCGACGCGGTCGAGGATGATCTGAGAACCCGACGGAAGATACGGAAACTCGTCCTCAACCGCTTTCTCGAGCTGCTTGCGCCCGTAGCCTGTCAAAGCCCGGTATCGGAGGTCGAAGCGGAACTCACGTCGTTGCTGGCCGATGAAGTCCAGCACCGTCAGCACTGACTTCCCCTCGGCTCGCCTAAGTCCGCGACCAAGTTGTTGCAAGAAGACTGTCGAGCTCTGAGTGGGACGGAGCAGAAGAACGGTGTCCACCTGAGGTAGGTCGAGGCCTTCATTGAAAAGGTCGACCGTGAAAAGGCAGTTGATCGTCGCGTTCCGAAGCTGGGCCAGGGCGAGCGCGCGCTCAACGTCGTGCGTCCCACCATCGATCGCGAGCGATGGGATGCCAGCGCGGTTGAACACTTCGGCCATGTAATGCGCGTGCTGAACTGAGGCGCAGAAGCCAAGTGCCCGCATGTCGTCCGCACTGGTGACCTTGTCCCGTACTTCTCGGATCACCTTCGCTGCACGCGCATCGTTTCCGGTGTAGAGGCGGTCGAGTTGCGCAAGGTCATAATTCCCGCGCTTCCACTCCAGCCGGCTGAGGTCGACGTCGTCCGAAACGCCAAAGTAGTGGAACGGCACGAGCAGGTCTGCGTCCAAAGCGTCCCAGAGTCGTAGCTCGCTCGCGGTGCGTCCGTCGAAGAACTGTTGCGCTACGTTCACTCCATCCCCACGTTCAGGAGTGGCCGTCAGCCCGAGCAATTGCTGGGGACGCAGGTGGTTGATGAGTCGTCGATAGCTTGGCGCCATGGCATGGTGAAACTCGTCGATGACGACGACGTCGAACGCCTCCGGTTGCAACGTCTCGATACTGAGCGACGCCAATGACTGCACGGACGCGAAAACGTGGTTCCAACGGGTCGGTTTGTTGTCTCCTACAAGGAGTTCGCCGAACGCGCCGTCTTGCAGGACGGTTCGATAGGTACTGAGCGCCTGCTTCAGAATCTCTTGGCGGTGAGCGACGAAGAGCAACTTGAGTCGCCGTCCTGCCGCAGCGCAGAGCCGCTGATAATCGAGTGCTGCGATCACGGTCTTCCCCGTACCGGTAGCGGCGACCATCAAATTCTGTGTGTGGCCCTTGATGCGTTCTGCCTCGAGGTCTTCAAGCATCTCGACCTGGTGCAGGTAAGGCTCAACCTCAAGTCCAGTTGTCGGTGCTGGCCCACCCGTTCGTCGTCCACCGTTGCGTTCAAGGGCCGCGTCGAGTTTGTCGCCATCCCGCTCGGGATCGTAGGACTGGAAAGCCCGTTGCGCCCAGTAGCTGTCGAAGGTGACTTCGAACTTCTTGAGGAGCTCCGGTGTAGCGACGGAGCTGAGCCGCACGTTCCACTCCAACCCATCGACCAACGCTGCTTGACTAAGGTTGGAGCTGCCCACATAGGCCGTGTCGAATCCGGTGTTGCGGCGGAAGAGCCATGCCTTTGCATGCAGTCGCGTCGCCTGGGACTCATAGCTGATCTTCACTTCGGCGCCGTAGCGCTTGACCAGTTCGTCGATGGCACGGCGTTCAGTAGCTCCCATATACGTGGTCGTGATGACCCGCAGCTTCACCCCCCGTTCCGCCAGCCTCTCGAGCGCGGGGTGAAGAAGCCTCAGCCCGGTCCATCGAACGAAAGCGCAAAGAAGGTCGACGGTATTCGCGGACTCCATCTCAGCACGCAGCTCGGCAGCTAAGTTCGGCTCGTCCCGGCCATTCGTAAGCAGCGCAGAATCTGACAAGGCTGTCGATGGGCGGCGCAGGTCGCGCCGCTTGATTGACTCCGGCTTGTGTAAGGCGAGGAGCTGCGATGGTTCATGGTCGATTGCATCGTCAGACGCCATCGCCGCGAGCAGTCGATTGGCCAGAGAAAGCTGATCCTTTAGGTCAGCCCCTTGTAGTGCATCCCTAAGAACCGCGGAAACGTGCCGCGAAACGGCAACGAGAGCACCCTTCTCCTCAAGTAATTCAAGGGTAGCTTCGAACTGCGGTGCATGCGTCAGACGCTCGGCGAGCGAGCGAGTGACAAGCGATTCGTAAAGACCTTCGGTGAGCAACTTCTGCTCCCTTCGCCCAATGTTGTTATCCACAGTCCTAGGGTATGGCCATTAAGGAACAGAGCTTCACGCCCCGCAGAAAGCGCGCTGCAAAAGCTTATACGTCGACCATCGGGCGAGCGACAGCACGCAAACGTCGGGTCCCCAACGTTCCGCAGCTCCTACAATGTCCTTGAATGCATGAGCACAGGCATCAACGTCGCTGGTCAAGACTGTCAGGTTCTACCGTACGTCTGATGATTAACTCGTGACCTGGATGCACTTCAACCACTACGCCTAGGAGGAGTTTTTCCTGGCGAGGCGCGCGGATTCCCTCTCGAGCGCCGCGGGCATGGATCCGCTGTGCACAACAACGAGTTCGAGATTCGCCCTCGTAAGGGACGTGTAAAGTTTGCCGTCTGACCCGGAATTCGCTCGAAATGCCGATGGCTCAACTACAACGACCGCATCGAATTCGAGGCCCCGGGCCTCTTCCGGGGTGAGGAAGGAGTAACGGTAGAGTTCCTTGTCCGACCAGGTCCACCGGTCTTCGGCCGACCATCCTGAGATCCTCGCCTCCCGGAGAACTTTCTCTATGTGAGGAGTGATGACAGCTACAGTGCCCTCCGCGTGGTCAGACGCCAACCTCCTGCATTGCTCGAGCGCGATAGCCTCGACTGTTCGACGCAGCTCTGCCGCATTGATCACTCGCGGGGAAATGCCGCGGCCGAGAGGAGATGCGCGGCGCATGCCAGCAGATTTCGAAAGGAGAGACGCTGCGAACTCTGCAATTGCTTGCGAGGTGCGGTATCCGTCGTTCATGACCCGCTCGTCCCACGGGGTGTCTGTGATGCGAGAGGTAGCATCTGACCAGGACTTCACCTGCTGGGAATGGCGCTGCTGCATGTCGCCGACAAGAGTCCACGACCCAGCGTTCATTTCCTCAAGCACGCGCCACTCGAAGAGCGTGAGGTCCTGCGCCTCGTCAACGATGACGTGCTCGAATACCTCGCCCGGGTCGATGAGAGTGGACATGTAGGCGAGTAGCGGCCACAGCAGGGGATCCTTGCGTGCACCGTTGAAGGTGGACGGCAGATCTCCAGCCCAGTCTTTCAGCTCAGTCGACATCCCATTTAGATGCAGTTGCGTGACAAATGAGTGGTAGAAATCCCCAAGGGCCGTCGGGCCCTTCTTTCCGCTTTTTCGTGCACCCAGAGCAGCCTCTCGAACAAGGGCATCCGCGCCGACGGGCACTCGAGCGGCATCGACAGGGCGCGGGCGGATCTCAGGCTCGAAGCCGAGTACCTTCAGAATCAGGCTGTGCAAAGAGCTGACGACAATCTCCTTCCCCCCGCCGCTCAACTCACTAACAGCGCTGGACACGTGTGCCTCCCACGCCGGGGTTGGGCCGAGAAGCAGAACGGATTCCAATGCCTCAGCGCGATTCTCATCCACCAGCCATGCAGCACGATGAGTCGCCACGATTGTCTTACCCGTCCCAGCGTGCCCTTGAACCACAAGAGACTTATCGTCCGAGTACGTGACGAGGTCATACTGTTCCGCTTGGAGCGTTGAAAGGACTGATGAAAGTCCAAGCGATCGTGGGCGAAGGAGAGTTTCGCGGAGCAGGTCCTCCATCGTGGCAGCGGGAGCTTCCTGTTCCGTGCCCTGCAGCGATGAAAACTCGACAATCACGTCGTTCGCGGGCTTGGTCGTATGCACTCCGGCCCTGGCCCTCGCTTTCGAAAGCCAGGGCGAGGCTTTGGGGGGCCGAGGCGTTTGTTCGACCTCGTCGCCGAGCAGTGGGAAAGGTTCACCGCTGGGTCGGCCGATCCAGATATCGGCATAGTTCGTTAGCCGGCGTGCTTTTTGAATGAAACGCCGCTGAACTCGTACCGGCTTCGATTGCCACGTGTTCATATTCTTGAAAAACACCGCAGCCGCGGGGGCCACCCAGCTGATGACGAACAGGTTATCCTGGTCGATGTGCATGGGGCCGATGTAGTAATTCACTACCTCACCTGGTCTGTCACCTCCGATCGAAATGCGCCCGGAAAGTGGGCTGAAATCAGTCTTCCTTCGCTCGGGCACACCTGCGGCGTGCGACCAAGTCTTGTTTTCTACCTGCTGCAGGTAGAGGTCATTCATTGAGTTCTCGTACGCAAGAATCTGCTTTTTGTCGTTCACGGGCTCAGATCACTTCCAGCTGCAGGAGCGCCAGATTTTCCAAGGCGAGGCTCGAATGGGCGCTGTCGCCGATCCTCGCCAGCGCATCATTCCGTCGCTCCTCGGCTCGCCTCAGCTGACCCTCGAACATTCGGACCGTTTTTGCCGTCGCTTCACGAATCCGCTCCTCAATGGACCGTCGGTGGTTCTCAAAGACTTCCTCCGCACGCACCCTCCTCTCGAGGATGAGCGCGTCGTTCTCCTGTCGACGCTTCGCCTGCTCGTCGTGGCGGCGACGTTCGAGGTCAGCTAAGAGCTGCTCGCAGTAGGCATCGGCATCAGGGTGAATGTCGACCTCATCTGCCCGCTCCAGAGCACCCGAAGCCACCGCGGTCATGAGGAGGGCGCCGGCCTCTTCGGTCATCCCGCGACCGGATGTGAGGTCGACCGCTTCCGTCCAGAGCTCACTGGTAGGCCGCAAGCCCTTCCACTCGGTCGCCGCAACCGCGATGAGGTACGTCCCGCGAGCGCATTCCGAGCCGCCCGCCGTGCGAAGGACCGCGAACCGTGGGATGTGGTGCCGCTCGTAGTCCTCGCTAGCAACCCGGACCAAAGGATGGTGTCCGTTGAGAAGTGACCCGCCGTTGACCCTCGCCTCTTCTGCGTCGAGGCACATGATCAGTGGCGCTTTCGTGCGACCTGCCCCCTCAACACGCGTCACCTCGGCCGATGTGACGCCTTGATCCCGCCGCCATTCAACGATCTTCACCAGCATCTCTTGGCTGATTTCTACTCGGAGAGTTCTGTCGTGTCGATTAATGACGGCAGAACCCCCGCGGAGCCGAGCCCAGTCTGCAACCAAGTGGGCGAGTTCGATCTGTCCCAAGTACCGCCCCTGGCTAATCCGCTCCTCAACGGATTTGATCCCGAATTGATCTTCGGCCTGGAGCTTGGAAGACGATTCTTCGAGTTCCGCGGCGTCCAACTTTCCCTGCTCTACAGCAGCTATGGCCTCATTGATACGTCGCTCGCGTTCATCAGTGGTGAGATGAAAATCGACCACGAGGTCGGCCAGGTTCTCGAACTTCTCAGCGAGAATCGGCTCGAGTTCACCAATTGAGTGCTCGAAGACCCCCACGCGATCCAACAGTCGCTCGAGTATTCGGGACTCAATAGTCCCAGGGGTGGAGAAGTTGAGAATCAGGATCTTGTCCGACGTCTGTCCGATGCGATCCAGGCGCCCAATGCGCTGTTCGATTTCCATCGGGTTCCACGGCAGGTCATAATTGACGATCATCGAGCAGAACTCGAAGTCGAGGCCCTCGCTCGCAACGCGGGTTGCAATGACCATCTCGAAGGCGCCGGCTCGGAACCGCTTCATGATCGACTCGCGTTCCTCAGACGCAATCCCGCCATGGAGGACGGCTACACGATGGGTTTGCGACAGACGACGATGAAGATAGTCCAAAGTGTTGCGCGAGAACGTGAATACGAGTGTAGTGCGACCCGCCATCTCGGGGCTGGCCAGTGCCTCCGTGAAGGCCTCGAACTTGGTGTCCGTCCTAAGGACCTTTTCGGCAAGAGACCGGACATCCGACGGTGGACGCTCGGACGCGAGAAAACTGCTCCCACGGGCGGTTGAGGCGGCGTCTCCATCTACGGCCTGGTCTGCTGCAAGGCCGAGCACCTGCTTGGCCGCGGCTGGAAGGCAGGAACTGGCGAGGCGGAGTGGCATCTGGAGCGCGAAGTTGGTAGGAATGTTCCGCTCTGTTGCGATTTGGCGTAGCCACTCGACATACACGTCGTAAAACGCTTGCTCGTTTGCCGTCCACGTGACTTCAGCGTTCTTTGCTTCGCGGACGGCCCGCGTTGCGTGAACCTCTGACTTTCGCGTTCTGGTGATCGCCGAGGAAAGTCCGTGGAGCTGGTTGCATGCGTCCCTGAGAACGGGCGCGGAGGCAACGGTATAGTCGTCATGGGCTAAGAGGCTCTGGAGATCCTTGAACGCGGCGCGCTCGCGAAGAGCCCTTCCCATGCGAGAGCCGGCAATTTTGAGGAGCCACTGGCGCCGCAAGAGGTTCGAGATATTCGGATCGGTCGCGCTCCTGCGCAGCGCCTGGAGAGGGCCGTGGTGATCAATGCGAAGTTCGAGGTCGGCCTGACTCTCAACTTCGCCCGGCATGATCAGTCGTATCATCGAGAGCAGATCCCGGTTGCCGAGGTTGAGGGGCGTTGCGCTCAGGAGAACCAGCGAGCCAGATACGTCCCGGAGAAAGAGGCCAAGCCTGAGACTTGCGGTCCCTTGGTTACGCATCTGGTGCGCTTCATCAACGATGCACAGATCCAGCCCGAAGTTTAGCTCTTCCATGTGTTCTAGTCCGTCGAACGCCCGGAACGTTTGAAGGGAGACGACAACGGCGAATGTCTGCGGGACGGTTCCAGACTCTAGTTGCTCGACCAGCCGGCGAAGATCAGGCGTTGTGTAATGAACCAGTGTGAACCCGAACCGTTCGCTCATTTCTCGCTGCCACTTGGGCACAAGCGCCGCCGGACATACCACTATTACGCGATTGGCCTGACCGCGCGCCGCCATCTCCGTCCAGAGGAGGCCCGCTTCGATGGTCTTGCCGAGGCCCACCTCATCGGCGATTAACATCCTCTCCATCGAGGAGTCCAGGTATTTCAGAACCGGCTTGAACTGAAACGGGTTAATGATCGTCTTAGTCACGCCGTAGGAGAAAAGCGCGTCCGTGACACCCCTGTTGAGTTTCGCTCGTGTCACCATCGCTGAAAACGACTGTGCCGCAGCCGGTTTATGGCAAAGCCACGATGTGGCTTCGGAGACTTCGGGGATTGGTGCTAGATCTGATTCGGACACCGTCACCATTCGGCCGTCCTGGCGCACGAGGTACGACCAGTTTGCCCCCGTCAACTGACGACGAATAATGATCACGTCACGGCCCGAGCTACGCGAGATCGCTCCGCCGGATGATGGGAAGGCGGGCGGCGTGATAGGTCGGGCAGACTCCCACCATTCATCGAGCCACTCCATGCCAACAACACCGAGAGAATTTTCGTCCGCATCGGAGAGCGCTACTTCTTCCACAGGCCGAGGAGTCCGTCCGGGAACTGCATCCGGGTCGATCACAAGGGCGTTCCACTCGTTATCAACCTTCGCCCAATAAACGCCGGGGCGCAGCGAGACGTCATGATCCGGGCTGTGCAGTACTCGGTACTGATGATCGACACCAAGGTCTTTCGACCTCGGTGCAACCAGAAGAACTCGGCCGATTGCTCCGCCATCCAGCGATGAGAGATCTGAGATTTGTGGGTGGTAGCCGCAGCTGTTGTCAGCAACCATGGTCGCGCCCATCAACATCGGACGCGACTACTTGACTCGATCTCAAACTTCTACCCCCACGCTGCGGCTGCCGTCGGTCTGACGGTCGTGAGTTGAGTGTAAATGCGAGGGATGACATTTTGCGTGCTCACCCGCGGTGTCGAACTAATCTGAACCTGGGGTCTCACTGCTCATGCTTCTCGAGAACTCACTAATAGCGGACAGGACCATTCGTTGTTCGGCTCTCTAGCCGTCTGCTACTAGGAGTGGTCTGTTCGGATAGTTGGTGGAGTTGTGGAAGCCGAGGGCCGCGCGTCGGAAGTGGTCGACAGAGCCATTGGTGGGACCGCGCTGACGGTAACATGCTGCTATTACTGGGGGGAAGAAATGCGTTCGATACCTGCAGAGCCGGATTTTTCTGAGGCGCAGTCGGCCGAGAAGGTCGTTTGGGAGAAGCTTCGGTTGGACCTGCCGGATGAGGTCGTCGTCGCACACTCCGTGCAGGTGCGGCACGGCCGGGCCGAGTGCGAGATCGATCTGCTTGTCTTCTGGCCAGGCGTGGGCCTTGCCGCCATCGAGGTCAAGGGCGGCCTTATCTCGATCGCCGGCGGCCAGTGGTACCAGTCAGGCGGCGCGGAAGGCCGGCGAGGGATACAGAGCCCGGTCGCTCAATCACAAAGCTCGATGCACGCCTTCCGGACATGGATGAGCGAGCAAATCGGTAGCCCCATTTCAAGCAGATTCGCGTACATGGTCTGCTTCCCGTACACATCCGTGCCCCAGTCGTGGGAGATGGCCGGATGTCCCCGCAGCCTCGTCCTCGACCGGGACGACCTCACCTCACCTGTCGAACTAATCCGGACCGCCATCGAACGCGAAGGCAGCGGTACGACGCCCCTCGCAGCCTCCTTCATGGAGCGCATGCTTCCGAAACTCGGACAGCTCGATTCGAAGGTCGACCTCGCCTATGACGCGCGCGAAGTTGAAGACGAGCAGAACCATCTGACCGAGCGTCAGGCAATCCTGTTGGCAGCCACCCGCTCGTTGCCGCGCGTGCGCTTCATAGGAGGAGCAGGCAGCGGCAAAACGTGGCTAGCCGTCGAGAAGGCGAAGCGGCTGGCCAAGGAAGGCAAACGGGTCGGTCTTTTCTGCTACAACAAAGGGCTCAGTCAGTACCTGAGGAACCAGGTGCAGGGCTGGCGTCAGGCCACTCCCGTCTTCACCGGCGAGTTTCACGATTACGCCCTCACCCTCGGGGTACGGGACGGCGAGGGGCAGGAATACTTCGATGATCAACTGCCCCGCGAACTGCTGCTGCTCGCGGGAGACCTTGCCAACGCGGACAAGCTCGACGCCGTCGTCGTCGATGAGGCACAGGACTTCGCACCCTTGTGGTGGGATGCGCTGAAAACGTGCCTGAAGGACCCGGCGTCGAGCGAAATCTACGCCTTCATGGACGACCAGCAGGATGTCTACCGGCGCTGGAAGGCACACACACTGGAGGAGGGGACCGCACCGCTCGCCGACCTCGTACCGATCCACGTTGACGACAATCTCCGCAACACCCGCCGAATCGCGGAAACATTCAAGGGCTTCGCCGGCGCGCACTTCAGACCCCGAGGTGTGACGGGACTGCCCGTCCGGCGCGTCCACTGCTCAACAGAAGACGCGCTAGATGTCGCTGGGGACTGCGTCGACGCGCTCATCGAGGATGGCTGGGCCAACAACCAGATCGCGCTGCTCACCACCCAACGTCGCCATCCGATTCATTTGGAGCACTTCGAGAACGGCACCATCGCGGACTACTGGCGCGAGTTCCATCGCGACGATGCCGAGTTCTACGGACACGTCTTGGGCTTCAAGGGGCTTGAGCGCTCGGTCATCATCCTCTGCGTCAATGGATTCCGCGACGCGGAGAGGGCGGCAGAACAGCTGTATGTCGGACTGTCCCGGGCGCGCAGTCTGCTGGTGATCGTCGGAGATGACGCTGAGATCATCGCGGCCGGCGGACGGCGGCTGGAACTGGCGCTGCGCACAGCAGAGGTCTGGAAGCCGGCGTCCTGACAGCGTCACACCGCTGGCGAGGCGACTACCCGGGACGCAGCCCCGCGACGGCCACGACGAGCCCCTCCAGCGCCTCAGGGGACAGCTCGGACGGGGGAACGTTGGGGCGACGCTTCCATCCGAGATCGCTGAGAGTGGCTGCTGCGTCCTCGAACTCTCTAATGGTCGCGAGTTGGTTCAAGAATCCCCGAGTGCGATCGTGCAGCGGGTCAGGCCCTCCCGCCCTTGGCACGTTCGTGAAACTCAGTTCGATTGAGGTCGAGGTCCCGGTGTAGTGGTACACGTACACGTGCCCGGTCGTACCGGAGTTGTCCAGAGGAACCTGCAGCGACCCGGCCGGCATGGCCTTTGCGCGCTTCAGCGACCCGACAAACGGAATGGCGTGCTGTCGAGCTGCTTCGAGCAGAAGATCGAACCTGGAAAGGTTCACCGGGTCGTGGTCCTGCATCCACGTGCGGCACTCGTTCTCGGTCCAGCGACCCTGGGCCCGTTCCGACGCAGCGACCTTCGCCTCGGCGAGCTCTTTCCCGTAGGTCGTCGGCATGAGTATCTCCGTGTGCTCGGTGAGCAGGCGCTTGTACTCGACCGCGATGACGGATGTTGCGGGTCCGGACGTCGCGTTCAGGTACTCCACAATGCGCTTCAGATCCTCATTGATGGCATCTACGGCTAGCACGATATTGAAGCGCCCCTCCACAAGATTCGCCGCGACAGCACCGGCGAAATCGGGGTTTGCCGATGCAACGCTGTCAGAGAGACTCCTGCCGGCGCGTGCGAGCCATCGCTGTTCAAACTCTTCCATGGGCATGCGCCAGAACGCCGAGGCGTAGTCGAACATCTGCCCGATGATTTCCCGCCGGACTTGGCGATTGGAGGCGAGCTTGCACTCGACCAGTGTGATACCGCCGGATTGGTCGACGACGAGCAGGTCGGCGGGGCCCGCACCTGACTGCAGCTCCTTGCAGGCGACGGCATCCTCCCCTACGCCAGGAATGAGGCTGGGGTGATCGGCAAGGATCTGCTGCAGGTCAGCCTCCCGCCCATAGCTAACCTCCTGCGGCTCATTCCAGAGGCCGCCCAGTGGGCGAGTGAGGATGGTTGTCATTGCTACTCTTCAGGATCGGTGACTTCGTCGTCATTCTCGGCCTTGAGCCCAAGGTCGATGCCATGCATCCACAGCACGATGTCCATCACTCTCAAAGTCGAATGTACTCCGGCCGGCCCAGGTGACGGGGACACCGAGCACGGCGCTCATCCACCGCGGGTCAGTCGGGTCGATGTGGCCGACGGGCACGAAGGCGTAGCGATCGAGGTTGAACCTACCGTGCGTTTTAAGGGTTTGCCCCGTAAGGCCTTCGGTCAGCGGGAAGGTCTGGCCTTCGCGGCAGCCGACGCCCTGATCCACTTCCTTGCGGTAGTAGCCCTCGGTTTCTTGGACGATTGAGATGGAGTCGCTCTCGCATCCGAGGAGGGCGGCGGCGTGCCCGCGGACGCGTTCGAGCAGTGGGACCAGCTCGAACTGGGCGGCGATGCCCCCAGCGAGCTCCGTGATGCGGTGCAGCTGTGAGGGCGGGGTGTGCTGCTGGTCCTGAGTGTTGCTGGGCGTGGGAAGCTGCTGCATTCTCGGCACCTGTCTCCGGCGACCGGGCGCAACTCTGCGCTCGGGGTTAAGGATACCGGGCCGCCAACGGAAAACCAGTAGAAAACCCAAGTGGTTCTTGCAGACAGGGCGCTCCAGCCCCGCTTTGGTTGAAGCCATCCAAAATCTATGAATATCCTGAGACGTTGAAGCGGAACTCCACCACGTTCAGTAATCGAATAACGTGTGACGGGGTCGCTCCTGCAGTGCTCGAACTCCACGATCCCAAACGATCCGGCGCGCTAACGCACGCTAGATGGTTTTGTCTGGTTACCGGGGATCTCCAACATCACGATGTGCCGCACAACGTCGCTGCCTTGGATCGGAACAGTCGTGTGTGAAACGTACTCACTCAAGTGACCAGACGGTGACTTGTCTTTCGGGCGGCTCATCCGCAGCACGACAAGAAATCCAATGCGAACGTCGGAGGCCTGGTAGGAAACGGTCTGCTTGATATATGCAGCTTTACTATCGACGGGCACCGATGTGTCATCGACTTTGAGCTCCAGATACAAGTGGAATCCGGAGAACTGGATCTGGATGTCGACCCTGCCTGCTCCGACTTCCTGCACCTCAACATTCGTGAAGCTACCAAACTGGCCTTGGCACAACCACTCGTACAAGTCAACGTGCAGGTCATGTTCATTTGCATTCGGTCGAAACTGGTAAGACTTCCACGATTCCTGCGAGTTCAACCGCTGCCTGACGAATTTGATGAGCTGGTCGAGCACCGCGGTAACAGCGGGTATAACTTCGTCACGGAAATCGGCTGCACTTACTAACGCATCGAGAATCCGCCTACGGGCCGCGGTGACGGTCAGGTCGGGATCGAGGTCGGTTGCGGCTTTCAAGTCCGCGATACCAGTTGCGAGACGCCGGAGCTCTTCTGGGGGAACTCCTTCGAGAGCCGCGGCCGCGGCCGGAGTGGGACCGAAAAAGTCAGCTAGCAGGGGCGGGAGGTCCGCCGACTGCCCCCGTAGTTTTCCCGGCGGCTCCGACGGTACAAGGTTCGCCCGCGCTGCTTTCAGGATTTGTTCCGCGGTGGCCATACGCGTCCGAAGGTCGTCAGCTTCGTCGGTGCCCTCGCTATCAGCAAGCAGAACCTTGAGCATTTCTGTATGGTCGACGAGGTTTCTCAGCAGCCCAGCACGTGAAGCGAACCCACTTGAGATTGAAGGACGGATAACCGCAACGACGTTTTGGGCTTCATAAGCCCCCGAGGTGAGCTCGTATGCGCGGGAGGCGGAGTAGATGGAAGTGATGTCGTCCAGCACCACGGAAGCGGCGTATATGCTGTCGCGCGACAGCTGATCTTTTAGGAACGCTAGGTCATCAGCAAGCCTTCTCCAGCCTTGGAGGACGGCTAACTTCCTGTCGCCGCTCCAGTGGTTGAGCCCATGCCGGTCAAGCGCGAACTTCCCCGCACGGGCTGCGAGTTCTCGCGCATCGGTCAGCTCAATGTCCCAAGTAACGGCATCGTGAGAGCCGGGCCCGGTCGGCAGGGACAAGAGTAGATTCCGCAGAAGTACGACCGACGCGCGTAGGAGTTCGGCATCATCTCGGTCGTCGAGCGCGATGACTGTTGAAAGGTGCTCCGTCGCGGTGTTCAGCGCCGCGCAGATGTCTGTCACTCTGGTGAAGCGTAGCGCCTTGGCTACGGCGATATTCGCAAGAGTCCACTCAGCGTCTGGTGCGATGTCCTTACGGAACTCCTCGTTTCGCCTCAACACCTCATCCTCGGGGGCATGGTCGTAATGCGGCGCTGTGACACCCGTCAGGATATGAATGACATCAGCAACCTCGTCATCTGGCGACCAATGGTCGAACGCCATGGCGACGGTACGGGCAACCGCCTGCGCGTACCTTCGGGGCTGCGGTTCGAGGACGTCCTCTAAGAGCCCGAGCAGTTTGTTCTTGGAACCAAGTCCACTTACCGCCAGCCTAGCTGCACCTTCAAGGGCGACGGCACGGCGAAGAACGGACGCCTCAACGAGCCCACCCTCTTCACCCGTTGGGGGTACGGCCAACGTCAAGCACCGAGTCGCGATCGGTTCCCCGACCGCCAGGGAGAGAACGGCATCTCCGATAAACAAGTCCACCCCGGATGCGAAAATGGCAGGGTCGGCTGTGTCGAGGATAGCGTTAGCGACGGCAGTGGCGGCGGGCCTCAGTGCCTGAAGGTTCTCTCCGGCCCGTTTCATGGCAAAGGCATCACGGGCGGTCAGAGCGGCCAGGGGCAACAAAAGCGGGTCGTCAACGAGAACCGGAGCAGCAGTCTGCACCGCATCCCACCCACCGAGTTGCTCGAGCAGGTTCGCTGGCGGCTCCGTTCCTGTGAAGGCAATTCGGAGCGAATCGACAACGACCATCGGATCAAGCTGCTCCAGCACGGCACCTCCTTATTGACAGGTTCGCGGGCTTGTAGGCTTGTGTGCTGTTTCGCCCCTTCATATGTTGGGGCGCGCACTGGCGGTCGGGGACGGGTATCTGGTCACCAGACGAATTCCGTTCCGGTTGCGACCAGCAGGTTATCCTTCGGAAGCACGGCGTTGAGCATCCCGCCATAGGTAGTGGCCACCACAATCTGCAGATCGGTCGCCTCGGCGACCGCAGCCATGGCCTCCAGCATGGTCTTGAGGTCTGATTCAGGGATCTCCTCGGCGGCGGGCGAGTCAACGAAAAGGAGTCCAGGGTGGCGCCCGACGCCCTTACCATGGCCGAGTTCGATGAGCGCGATGACGGCGGCGAGCTTGATGCGGAGCTTCTCACCGTTGGTCAGGCCACTGTAGGTGGTGTTCGCACCACCTTTGACAATGTCCATATTGCCGTTGCCTTTGAGCTTGACCGAAGTAATGTTGGTCGACCCGAACCGCCGCGCGAGTACGGCGATCGCATGTGACACCGACTCCAGTAGCAACTCTTGGTCGTCTTTAACCCACTTCTTGGTCAGGTTCGACGCCATGCGTAACACGATGAGTTTCTCGTCCAAAGCCGGTACACCAGGCTTATCGGTAACGGCTTCACGGAGAGTGTCGAGTGCGCTCTGGGCACGGGCCAGCTCCAGCTCGGCTTTTAGACGCCCGCGAGCGGAATCAATCTTGTCCCGGCCCACGGCTGCCGCCTGTTCGGCTTCGCGAAGCTGCGTTTCGGCGAGCCGGCGCTTCTCCCGCAGGCCAGAAACTCCCCGCTCCGCGTCGGCAACTGCTCCTCGCAGCGCTTCTAGCGGGTCAACAACCACTTCAGTCTCGGTCTCTGGCAAATCCTCCGCTCCCAAGCTGCCGGCGTCAGGCTCGGAATGTGCAAGGTGCTCGACTAGGTCAAGCTCGTGAAGACAGAGAGAACACTCGAGCGTAGCTGGCTCCGCGGCGTACCTCTCCGCATCGACCTTGGTCGAACACCGCGGGCACACGGTCGGAGCCATCCCATTGAACAGTCGCCGTGCGACTGCGTCCTCGACCGCCGCCTGCTGCCGAAGTTCCTCGATCCGAAGGTGGGCCCGGACATCCGAAGCCGCCGCCTCTGCGGTCATGAGCTGAAGCGACAGTTCATGTGCCTCCCGAGAGCGATCGGAAGCTGCGGACGCGAGCTCGAGCACGGTGTCCACATCGGGCTCGTCCAGGTCGAACTCCTCGAGGACACCCTTAGCATTCATTGCGCGTTTTTCTGCCCGTTCCAAGGCGACGGCCGTGACGGAAACCGCCGCTTGGCGCTCAGCTTTGTGCTCATCCCTTTCGAACATCAGGGAGTTCAGGGCGGTCGCAACCTGCGCGTCAATCGAGGCCCAACTGGTTCCGACGAACATCTGCAATATGCGTGTCTTTAGAGTGTTCTCGTTGCCGATAATCGGGTCGAGCTTGTCGGCATGCACGGTCAGCGCCGCCGCGTAGGACGGCCAGGTGTGCTCGATCTCCACTCCTTTGGAGAACACTGAGATTGCGTCGAGCCGGAGCCGCTCGAGCATAACCGACCCCATCACAGATTCGAACTCTGCCTCCGCAGCAAACGTCCCGAGGACAGTCCTCCCACCGGACGGCAGCTGCTGCTCCACTTTTCCGACCGGAACTCCTCCCTCCACGTCGAACTCGACGAACAACGGGACACTGTCTACGTGGAACTCGGCATCGACGTGGTTGACCCAGGATACGACGTCAGCTTGGAGATGGCTGCGTCCGGTGAGCGCCCACATCGTCATGTGAAGCACTGATGATTTCCCGCGTAGATTTGCTCCGCTGCCGACCCCATTCACACCGTCATTTGGCGTCCAGTCGAGCTTGATGGGCGCCGTCTCCATCTCAGCCAGCTCAGTCTCCTCCCCCGGCGTTTCGGAGTACCTCTTCGTGCCTGTGACGTGCAGACGCCGGACACGCAGTTGGGCTGGCACGCCCCTCGAGGCGGTCGAAGAGACATCCGACTCGCGTAAGACTTTCTCAACCCGAGCCAGCTCAATCTCTACGCAATTGCGCTTCAGTCCAGCGAAGACCGCTTCACCGAGGATGGTCATGACGCTCCTTCCGCCGCGGGAGCGCTGATGGCCGTGGCCTTCACAACGTCCAAGCGTTCACGGACTATGGCATGGATGGGTGCGATATTCGTACCTAGCTTGGTACGCGCGTACTCGGCCTGCTCGTACTGGCGCTGCTTCAGCTTGCTACCTATATCCGAGCCCGCGACCAGGGCCACGAGCTTGACCTGATCGGTGTACCACGACAAAACCTTCTCGGTCCTCAACTCATCGACGGCTGCACGGCCGGCTTCCGTCAAGAAAAATTGACTACGCGCTGTCTTCCGGATGCCGCCCTGGCGGCGCACCTGCGCCAACCCATACGCGGACAGTACCGAGAAGGCGTCATCAATGGCTTCATACGCGCCGTGGTGCCACCGCGGCATGGGGTACCAGTGCAAGTCCGGCTCAGGACTGCTGAGCAGGTCCTCAGCAACTGGAAGGTATTCATCAGCTGGCAGCCCATCGGTTTCGACTAAAGCGAGAATTTCCCCCGCGAGGTAATCAGGATTCCGTAGCCAGAAATCGAGAGCCTGAAGCCGCAATTCTGCACGAACAACTGTCACGCACCCGCCGGGGTCTCCCTGCACGACCGGCTCGCCACACCCATCGAGCAGAACCAACAGCCTAATGGCGTGCTGCATGACGCTCGGCGACGGACGGACCGCAACATCGGCCTGCGCTCCTTCGCTCATCACAATTCCCCACCCCAAGTAAAACTCGCCATCATTTCGGACAATATATCGGACAGGTAAAGGAGCCGATGGACCTTCGGTATCCGAGTGCTCCGGGCTGCAGGCCGTCGCCCCGCCTATCAGGACAAAGGAAGTTGCAATGACTGCTGGCGCCCGGGGAGGCAGGCTTCCACCACGTCCGCATCGTTCACCGGTAGGAGCAGCACACCCCGTGAACTCGACCGAGAAACTTGATCCTCCCCCACGCCACTCCACGCCTCAGATGCTCCACCTTAGGGCAGCGAGCACCAGGGGCGCCCCAAGAAGAGACCTAACCCGCCGTGTCGCACCTCTATCGATGTGTTTGTCGGCTGGGACTGCCCACGCAACTTCATCCCCCAAACCCGTCAGGGTGGCGGGTGCACAAATTCCACTGGGTTACAGAACAAGGACATATCTGACGGCATTCACTGACCAGGGGCATCAGGGCACTCAAATTGGAGTCGACCATTAACCACGCCGAAGTCCCAATTACGTTAGGCGTGCCCCACCGCCGAACACGGTTAGTATACATTCAACAAACTCGGCACACCATCGGCTCTTGTTGAATAGGACTGAACGACGCGGCATGGTTGTCCCTACTGTATGAAAAAATGCCACGCTCGTGCGCTATCATAGAAAGCGAAATTCTGTTGATTCAAAATAAGAATATATACATTATATCTAAATTCAACCACGTTTCGGTGCCGAAAAACGTCTGCTGCACCATTGAGCTCGACCTCGTTCTATAGTTTGGCTATGTCTCTTGACCAAATGACCTGCCCCGAACACGGTTGGTTCGGGCATTTCGGTATTCACGAGGCAGGGCACGCGACCGCCGCGATCCTTCTCGACTTCAAGTTCGTCGAGGTCTCCATCAACCCTGGACACGATGTATACCGACAGATGATGCTCGGCGAGGAGGTTGTCGGTGCTGGCGTCTTGATGCCAGGTGAACCCGTAGAGTGGGTCGCCCCACGGCCGGAAGACGCTCTCGTCTACCTACTGGCCGGAAGCCTCGCGGAGGCGGAATTGTGTGGACACTATCTGCCTGGCGGCTACGAAGGCGACCTAAAGATATGGCGCCTCGGGAGCGGCCGATCCGAGGCGCAGACGGACGAAGTGAGGCCCGTTCTTCGAGAAGGAATCGAACGCGCCCAGACACTGCTCTCTGAAAACCGTTCCGCCCTTCTTCGCGTGTACGGCATGATGGTACAACGCGTCCCAAATGACGGCCGCATGCACACCGGTTTCGACGAGCCGCTGCTCCTCTCCCACGACGAAGTTCACTCCGCGGTGATCGCAAAACCCTGAGCGGTAACCCGTAGGTTCTTTGACGAAGCTTCTCGTCAAGAATGCTCCGCTGAAATGCAGATGCTCGTCGAGGACTAAGCGGAACCTTCGGGCTACGCGAAGCCCTTACAGCCAGTTAGGTGTCTAAGTGACCTTTCACGCCCCGTATCCCGGCGACAGCCTGGATGGGCCGAGCGTAAAGCTGCTCGGTGTTGGCGTCATTGAGCATGTCGGAGAGGCGGCTCGTCCCGGCAGCCTATAGGTGATGGCTCAGACGAAGACGAGAATAACCTCGACCAAGATGTAGTTTCAGCCGATTGACCGCGACCAACTGGCGCTGGGGAGAGGAAGATGAATTTCGACGGCCCGACCCGGTCTCGTGGCTTGGAAGGCCCACCGGTAGCGACCTAGGCAGCCCAGCATGATGAAACCGGCCGGTGATCCGTCTCAGCTTCGCTCATGCGAGTTCCCAGGCGCAAGAGCCGGGCAACAACAACGAGTGGCACCGGCTGGCAACCACCGTGCTCGGCACGGAATTCGGGTCAAGCTTGCTCAACATGCGTTTCACCGACGGTGGGTTTAATACGCCGTCACGCTCAATGGAAAAACCTCCGGTTCCCTGTAAGCAGAGGGAGTCGGGGCCTTCGGCTTTGGTTGAGAAGTGCCGACGGTGGTGCAGCGGCAACAAATGCTCAGGACCTAGTATCGGGCCAGCGCTTCAGCCTTCCGGGTCTAACCAGGCAGCTGGTAGATACGAACGATCTCAGGGTGGGCGGTCACGCAATGAGCGTCGCGCAGGCCTCTTCTTCTCAGGAATATAAGATTAGACGGCTGCTCGTTTGTGTTCATCGGGGCATACTTATTGCAGTGTTCAGCCCGCACTGGGAGCCTTGGGCTACTTGAGGAGAGACACGTGGAAGACGAAGATCTGAACGGCTCAGAAAGCAACGCTGGTTCGAGATCCCCGGGGGCACCAGACGAAGTAGACGCTTTCATGCGGGCCCAAACCTCGCCTGCAGCTGCACACATCCGAAGAATGCGCAAGAAACATCCCAACCTCAAACCGGCTGGCATCTTGAAGAAGCTAGACCGCCAGCTGCTTGCATCCGCCACCAGCACCGGTGCAGCCCTAGGTGCTTCCGCCGCCGCGCCAGGTGTTGGGAAAGCTGCGATGGCGGCCATAAGCCTGGGTGAACCCGCGGTTTCGTTGTCAGCCGCAGTCTTCTACGTTCTCGCCGTGGCAGAAGTGCACCAGCTTCCGGCTGCCGACATTGAACACCGGCGGAAGCTCGCTCTCGCCATCCTCGTCGGTGGGGGCGCCAACACCGCCATACCCAAGGTTGCCGAACGGACGGGCCAGCACTGGGCTAGGAACACGTTGAAGCGCATTCCTGGTGAGGCTTTAAAACCACTCAATAGCGTCTTTGGCAATAATTTCTTCACTAAATCGGGTGACAAACAGGGCATCGTCGTACTGGCTGTTGTCTTGCCCTACCTGTTCGGCGCTACCCTCGGTGGCGGGTATAGTTTTGTGACCACCTGGTCTCTCATCGGCACTAGCAAACTGGCATTCGGAAAACCCAAACCGGAATTCGACGATGATGGCGATGTACTCGAGGAAGCCTCAATAGATGACGCCTAGTTACAAAAAACCGACGCTCCCGACGAAAACCGTCAGCTAGCTCGTCTTACCCCGATTCTCCGGCTGCCCCCTCTACCCTGGCCCCAACCAGAAGCCTGTCCCGGTAGCTGTCGGGACTAATCGCTCGGCTCGCGGCGGCTTTACGGAAGTCAAGCACAGTCTTCACTAGCTGATCCGAGCTTCACTAGCTGACCCGAGAGGAATAGAGCTCAGGAGAGCGCCTTTTCGGCGACGGCCTCGCCACCGGCATGTGCCACCGCTACGAGCATCGGGCCGAGGACCTCCGCCTCCCGGGGATATCACAGCTACAAGAGCCATCCGCTCAGCGGCCGTTATTACTGGGCATTCGGAAGATCTGTCCAGCGGTAGCCTGACTGCGGAATCCGGCAAAGAATTCCAGCTAAGCTGTCGTCCCAATCAGTACTAAGCCCGCCTTGGGGAGGTGGCCCCCGTCGTCCACACATGGTGGCTGTAGTCCCACCGTTGGAGGACCCCCTTGACCACTGCGCCTCAAGTTGGAGGACCCCCTTGACCACTGCGCCTCAATCAGTAACAAATTACCAAACCGTCGATACCGGCAAGGACGCTATCGAGCTCGCGGCACTCCTGTGCCATCGCGAGCGTGATTATCCCGTGGTAGTGATTTCCTCCCTTAGAGAGGGAACTCGGATCGACGCAGCCGCTGTCGCCCGACGGCTCGGCGGAAGCGCCTCGGTGTACGTTCTGGCCGCCCACGTCGCAAACACGTTCGAGGACGCCATGCCCCCTGAGACGGCGGTATATGGGCTCTTCGTAATTAGGAGTGTAGGTGGGGTCTGAAGCCGCCTGATTCGAGCAGGCTTCGGGCGATGTAGTGGGTGAGGTTCCTGAAGCCCAGAGCCGATCCACGCAGGTGCTCGAGCCGCCCAT
>NZ_VJXX01000037.1 GCF_009377195.2 Arthrobacter bussei | reverse complement strand
CAGTAGCGCCGGTTTGCGCCCCTCGAAGCGGTGACCCACCAACTGAAAAGTCCAGCCGCCGACGAACAAGATTGCAAAAGCAATCAGGCCGCGCCCAACCGGCAGATCTGCCAGCCGCTCGGCGAGCCACAGCAGGATCGCCGAAAAGGCGGTCATGGCCAGGGCAAGCGGGACATCGAGCAGAAAGTAGTAGACCAGCAGGATCAGTACAAACAGCTGGGCGGCATTCAGGCCGCTGGCGCCGAATCGCAGCCACGAGAGCAACTGCAACAGGGCCAGCA
>NZ_VJXX01000036.1 GCF_009377195.2 Arthrobacter bussei | reverse complement strand
CGAAGTCCGACCAGTTGAACTCGCGCATCCAGAAGCAGTCGAAGTGGAAGACGCTCAGCGGCAGCCCGCGCTCGGCCATGCCGTCCACGAAGTGCGCAACGGTCTGCTCGTCGTAGTCGGTGGTGAAGCTCGTGGACAGCCAGAGCCCGTAGGACCACGCCGGCACATGCGCGGGCCGGCCCGTGAGCCGCGTGTAGCGCTCGAGGATCTCCGCCGGCGTGGGCCCGTGGATCACGAAGTACTCGAGCGCCTCGCCGGGCACCGAGAACTGGACGCGCTCCA
>NZ_VJXX01000035.1 GCF_009377195.2 Arthrobacter bussei | reverse complement strand
CCGTGGTGCAGCGCAGGACGACGCCCGTCCGGGCGCCCCGGAACCCTCCTGGTCCTGTGGATCGGCATCAACGAGGACTCGAAGGTCACCCTGATCACCATCGGTGCCTTCTTCCCCGTCTTCACGACGCTCTACCTCGGACTGCGCCACGTGGACCGGAACCTCGTCGAGGCGGCCCGGGCCTTCGGGGTCAACGGTCTGCGCCTGCTGACCACGGTGCACCGCGCAGGATGCGGCCCTGCACCTCCGAGTTCGTCGCATAGCTCCATCTGCCCAGCCGCG
>NZ_VJXX01000034.1 GCF_009377195.2 Arthrobacter bussei | reverse complement strand
CGAGCTGGGACGACGTTCCCAGGACCCACGCGTCCGGCCGGATGTCTTCGCCCGGTTCACGGTCCTCAACCTGCCGACCGAGGACCAGACGGACGCCGACTTCATGGCGTTGACCGGCCCGTACCTGAACACCCCCGAGCACTACCGCGAGAACCTGTACCGCTGGCCGGAGAAGTTCGGGGCCATCGCCCGGGCGTTCGTCACAGCCCCACCCGGCGGGGTCGTCATCCACTGCGCCGCCGGCAGGGACCGGACGGGCATGGTGGTGGCGCTGCTGCTGGC
>NZ_VJXX01000033.1 GCF_009377195.2 Arthrobacter bussei | reverse complement strand
CAGGTACTCGGCGCCCTGCATGGTGACGGTGGTGATCATGGAGCCGCCCGTGGTGATCGTCCCCGCCGGACTGCGCGGCGACTGGCTCGACCCCCGGAACGATGCGCGCCCGGCGGTGCCGGAACTTCTGGACGCCATCCCCGATCCGCATCTGCTCCCCCGACTCGTGGGCCCCCGCGTGGGGTCCGTGCGCAACAACGGGCCCGAGCTCATCGACCCGCTGCCCGGGGACGTGACGGCGGACGCCGACCAGCAGACCCTGCTCTAGCCGGGAGAGATCGGA
>NZ_VJXX01000032.1 GCF_009377195.2 Arthrobacter bussei | reverse complement strand
AGGCCCTCCTGGATGCAGCGGGTCACCTCGCGCAGCTTGTAGGTGTACCCAGCGCCCACCTGCTCGAAGTGCTCCACGCGGACCTCGTTGTGCCCTGCACTGATCGTCAGTTCCCTGGGGTTGTGGAGCGGCCCGCCGCCGGTCTTCAGCCAGCCCTTGGACCCGCAGACGGTGGCCTGACCCGGGCAGGACGCGATGAACGACGACGGCGTCGACCTGCAGGCTGCGGTCACGCTCAGCTACGGGAACGGAGCCTATGCGCAGCTGTCGTCGTCGTTCATCG
>NZ_VJXX01000031.1 GCF_009377195.2 Arthrobacter bussei | reverse complement strand
CGACGCCGATCCGGCCCTGCAGAAGGCGGGGTCCGTGGCGGTGGATGCCTACCTCTCCAGTTCGGCGACCATGGCACCGCTGACCGCTCGGTTCGACGACCTCCTCGTCCACCCAGGCGGCGGAATAGTCACTCCGCTTCCGGCGCGACGGCGTCATCCTGCGAGGATCGACGTCGTCGTGCCGTCCGCCTCACCCGAGTAGAACCGGTCGAGGACCGCCCTGAACCACGGCTCCTGCGGTGCAGCCTCGTCGATGTCGCTGGCGATCTTCTCCTGGGCCCGCC
>NZ_VJXX01000030.1 GCF_009377195.2 Arthrobacter bussei | reverse complement strand
CGATCCCGGCCGTCCGCGGAACGGCCCCCACCGCCACGAGGCAGTGGCTCCCCTCGACCGTCCGGCCGTCCGCGCGGTGGACCCCCACGCCGTCGTCCGTCCTGTCGACGGCGTTGGCGCGTGACTGCGAGAGGACGGTCATGCCGCGGTCCTTGAAGCCTCCCTCGAGGACCTCCGCGGCGTCCGCGTCCTCGCCGGGCAGCACGCGGTCGCGGCTCGAGATGAGCGTGACCTTCGCACCCAGGCCGTTGTAGGCGCTGGCGAACTCCGCCCCGGTGACTCCG
>NZ_VJXX01000029.1 GCF_009377195.2 Arthrobacter bussei | reverse complement strand
GGGCCGCCTCCGCGAGCCGCACCCGGTCACGGGCCTCCGGCTCCAGGAACTCGAGCACCATCTCGGCGGTCATCACCGCGGAACCCAGATCCGTCAGGATCACGACCCCGTCGCCGTCCGAAGCCGCCGGTGGAGAGGTCGCATGAGCGTCGGGCTGGTCATCGTCTCGCACAGCCGGAAGATCGCGGAGGGCGTCGTCGAACTCGCGGCGCAGATGGCGCCGGACGTCGTCCTCGTCGCCGCCGGCGAAGCGGACGACGGCGACGGACCGTCGCGGATCGGCACG
>NZ_VJXX01000028.1 GCF_009377195.2 Arthrobacter bussei | reverse complement strand
CTCGGCAGTCCATCAAGAAACCCTGGGTCTTGCGGTCCTCGAGGAACTCAAAGCACCACAAGCAGCCGCGGTACTCGGCATCTCACCGGTCGCGTTCCGGCTCCCGCTCAGCCGCGCCAGACGAGCCCTTCAACTCCACCTCGACCACTTGCCACAGATAACTCCGAAGTCCGTCGAACTCTCCGGAAGGACACCATGGAATTATGACCTTGCGCAACTCGACCGCCTCTACACCGGAAACGATGCGCGTGCAGCGAAGGTGATCCGAGAAGTACGGGACAAGGTC
>NZ_VJXX01000002.1 GCF_009377195.2 Arthrobacter bussei | reverse complement strand
AGACCGCCACGACGGAGGAGCTCCCCGGCGCGGTCCCGGTGATGGATCCCTTCCACGTGGTTCGGCTGGCCGGGGATGGGTTGGACCGGTGCAGGCAACGCGTCCAACAAGCCACCACCGGTCACCGGGGCCGGTCCGGGGACCCGCTCTACCGGGCCCGACGGACACTGCATACCGGCGCGAATCTGCTCACCGAGAAGCAGCAAGCCCGCCTGAACGCAGTGTTCAGGTCTGAGAATCACCTCGAGGTCGAAGCCACCTGGGGCATCTACCAGCGAATCATCGCCGCGTACCGGGAACCCGACAGAAAGAAGGGAAAGCAGATGATGAAAGCCGTCATCGACTCCGTCACCGCCGGCGTGCCGACCGCCCTGGTCGAGATTCGTCGGCTCGGGCGGACCCTGAAACAACGGACCGCTGATGTCCTCGCGTTCTTCGACCGCCCCGGCACCTCGAACGGTCCGACGGAGGCCATCAATGGGCGGCTCGAGCACCTGCGTGGATCGGCTCTGGGCTTCAGGAACCTCACCCACTACATCGCCCGAAGCCTGCTCGAATCAGGCGGCTTCAGACCCCACCTACACTCCTAATTACGAAGAGCCCACAATCCTCGACGGCTACGGGTCAGCTGACGCGACCCTCGGTGGATGGAGCGCGGCCCGCGGGTCCTCCGCCCGATGACGGTGCGACGCCGCGTCCGCCCGGTGACGGCCCCCGGGGTCAGTCGACGTGCCGCTCCTCGGGACCGTTGTACAGGCTGAGCGGACGGATGAGCGAGTTCGAGGCCACCTGCTCCATGACGTGTGCCGTCCAGCCGGTGATGCGGGCCGCGATGAAGAGCGGGGTGAACATCTCCGTGTCGAAACCCATGAGGTGATACGTGGGCCCGGCGGGGTAGTCGAGGTTCGGCTTGATGCCCTTGGCTTCGTCCATCGCCGTCTCGAGCCCCGAGTAGAGGCCGAGGATCTCGCTGCGTCCGTAGTACTCGATCATCGCGTCGAGGGCGGACTTCATGGTCGGCACGCGGGAATCGCCGCTCTTGTAGACGCGGTGCCCGAAGCCCATCACCTTCTTCTTCGACGCGAGGGCGTCCTCCATCCATGCCTTGGCCCGCACTGCGGCGTCCTCGGCGCTCTCGTCCTCGCGGATGCCGATCTCCTCGAAGGTGTGCATGACGGCCTCGTTGGCTCCGCCGTGCAGAGCTCCCTTGAGAGCGCCGATCGCACCGGTGACCGCCGAGTGCAGGTCAGCGAGGGTGGACGTGATGACCCGCGCGGTGAAGGTCGAGGCGTTGAAGGAGTGCTCGGCGTAGAGCACCATGGAGACGTCGAAGGCGTGGACCACCTCGGTGGGCGCCTCCTCCCCGAAAGTCATCCACAGGAAGTTCGCCGAGTAGCCGAGGTCGTCGCGCGGCTCCACGAGCGCCTGCCCACGGCGGCGCCGCTGGTCATAGGCGACGACGGCGGGGAAGGCCGCGAAGAGCGTGGCAGCCTTCTCCATGTTCGCCTCGACCGAGTTGTCTCCGGCCAGGGGGTGGCTCGCCCCCATGACGGAGACGGCGGTGCGTGCCACGTCCATCGGGTGCGCCGTCGCAGGGAGCAGGTCGATGGCGGCGATGACCTGCTCGGGCAGGGCGCGGTGGGCCCGCTCGAAGGCGTCGAACTCCTGCCGTTGCGCGGCGTCCGGCAGCTCGCCGTTCCAGAGGAGATAGGCCACGTCTTCCATGTCCCGGTGGCCGGCCAGCTCCTGGACGGGGTAGCCCCGGTAGAGCAGAGAGTTGGATTCGGGATTCACCTTCGAGATCGCGGTGTAGTCGACGACCACCCCTGCAAGGCCCTTGTGGATCTCTGGTTCTGTCACGATTGCTCCTCCTGTGCATCGGATCCTGCGGGTGCGGGCGGGGCGGCGGATCTGCTGCCCGGTACCTCGAAGTCGAAGACGGACGAGTCGAACCGGTTGTAGCCCTCGTAGTCCACGAGGTCGTACAGCCGGCTGCGCGTCTGCATCCCCTCCACGGCGGGTTGCTGCGTGCCGTGGAGACGGATCGTGTCCAGCGTACGCTCGGCGGCGCCCATCGCACTGCGCAGGAGCGTGACCGGGTAGATGACCATGCTCACCCCGACGTCCTGGAGCTGCTCGGCCGTGAAGAGATCGCTCTTCCCGAACTCGGTCATGTTCGCGAGGATCGGTACGTCCACGGCGTCCCGAATGGCACGGAACTCGTCCAGGTTCCGCATCGCCTCCGGGAAGATCGCGTCCGCGCCGGCCTCGACCAGTGCGCGGGAGCGGTCCTGTGCCGCCGTGAGGCTGTCCGTGCCGCGGATGTCGGTCCGCGCCATGATGAGGAAGTCGGGGTCGCGGCGTGCGTCCGCGGCGGCCCGGATGCGCTTGACCGCGGTGTCGAGGTCGACGACGTTCTTGCCGTCGAGGTGACCACACCGCTTGGGGTTGAACTGGTCCTCGATGTGGCAACCGGCCAGGCCTGCGTTCTCGAGTTCCTGGACGCTGCGGGCCACGTTCATGGGCTCGCCGAAGCCGGTGTCGGCGTCGACCAGGCAGGGCAGATCCGTCATCCGGGCGATCTGTCCGGCCCGCTGCGCCACCTCGGTCAGCGTGGTCAGGCCGATGTCGGGGAGCCCGAGATCGGCGGCGATCACGGCGCCCGAGATGTAGACGCCGTCGAATCCCTTGTCGCCGATCAGCCGGGCCGAGAGGGGATTGAAGGCGCCGGGGAACTGCTGGAGACGGCCCGAGGCCAGCCCGTCGCGGAGGGCGCGTCGTTTCTGTGTCGCGGTGACGCTCGAATACAGCATCCCGGCCCTCCTACAGGAGTCCCTGCGGCATCGCGACCGCATCGAGGTGGCCTGGACGGGCGACGACGTTGAGTTGCCCGAGCGATCCCGCAGGGAGGTCCGGAAGCTGCTCGACGGCCGCGAGGAACCGGTCGAGTTCCGTGTCCTCGACGACGCCCTCGGCGAGCATGCGCAGCTTCGCGACGTAGTCGGCACGGGCGAAGGGGCGGGCGCCGAGGGGATGCGCATCGGCGACCGCGATCTCGTCCGTGATGACCGTCCCGTCGGTCAGGGTGATCTCGACGCGGCCGCCGAAGGCCTTCTCGGCGATGTCGAGCGAGTGGTAGCGCCGGGTCCACTCCGGGTCCTCGACCGTGGTGACCTTGTGCCACAGCGCCACGGTGTCGGGGCGGGCGGCGCGTTCGGGCGCGTAGGAGTCCTCGTGGTGCCAGCGGCCGTCCTGCAGTGCCACGGTGAAGATGTACGGGATGGAGTGGTCGAGAGTCTCACGCGAGGCGGTGGGCTCGTACTTCTGCGGGTCGTTGGCACCGGACCCGATGACGTAGTGGGTGTGGTGGGACGTGTGGATGACGACGGCCGCGACGTTGTCCGGGTCGGCCACCTCGGGGTGGGCACCGCGGAGGCGCCGTGCGAGGTCGATCCAGGCCTGGGCCTGGTACTCGGCCGAGTGCTCCTTGGTGTAGGTGTCGAGGATGGCCCGCTTCGCCTCGCCCCGGGTGGGGAGCGGCACCTCGTAGGCGGCGGTCGGACCGTCGAGGAGCCAGGCGATCACGCCGTCCTCGCCCTCGTAGATCGGTGTGGGGGAGGTCTGCCCGCGCATCGCCCGGTCGACCGACTCGACGGCCATCTTGCCGGCGAAGGCCGGTGCGTGCGCCTTCCAGGTGGAGATCTCGCCCTTGCGGGACTGGCGGGTGGCTGTCGTCGTGTGCAGGGCCTGGCCGACGGCGTGGAAGATCACGTCGGCCTCGAGGCCGAGCAGGGTGCCGATGCCTGCCGCAGCAGAAGGGCCGAGGTGTGCCACGTGATCGATCTTGTGCTCGTGCAGGCAGATCGCCTTCACGAGGTCCACCTGGATCTCGTAGCCCGTGGCGATCGCGCGGAGCAGGTCCCGGCCCGAGGCGCCGGTGTGCTGCGCTGAGGCGAGGATCGGCGGGATGTTGTCTCCGGGGTGGGAGTAGTCCGCGGCGAGGAAGGTGTCGTGGTAGTCGAGTTCACGCACGGCCACCCCGTTGGCCCAGGCGGCCCACTCCGCGGACACGGGCTCCGTGACGCCGAACACGGAGGCGCCGCTGCCGTGGGCGGACACGGGATGACCGAGGGCCTGCGCGCGCGCGGCGACGACCGGCGCACGGTTCAGCGAGGCGATGGCCACGGAGGCGTTGTCGATGATGCGGTTGATGACCATGTCCGCGACATCGGCGGTGACCTCGACGGGGTCGGTCGCCACCTCGGCGATCTTCCAGGCGAGCTGGCCGGTCTTCGGGAGGTTCTCCTCGCTGCGGTGGACGCGGACAGGGTGGAATTCAACCATGGTGTACCTTTCGTGGATCTCGGAACGTGGTGGGAGGCGACGCCGGGGCGACCGTCGGGTCGAGGAGGTGCTGCAGGCTGGTGTGGAGGTGGACGCGCATGGCGGCCTCGGCGAGGTCGGCGTTCCCGGCCGCGACGGCGAGAGCGATCTGCTCGTGTTCGCGGGCGGAGGCGCGTAGCCGCGCCGGTTGGTCACGGGCGAGCCGCCTGACCCGGGCGAGGTGCGTCCGAATCGATTTCTGTGCCTGGTACAGGTAGGAGTTGGCGGCTGCTTCGTCGATCGCCCGGTCGAGCCGGGCGGCGAGTGCGTAGTAGTCCTCGTGCCCGCCGTCGTGCTCGAGGCTCTGCCCGGCGGCCCTGAACTCCGTGGCCAGGGCGTCGAACACCTCCGCCGATCCCCGCACGGCGGCAAGGCGCACGGCCGCGCATTCCAGCGGCAGCCGGACGTCGAAGAGATCGGCCACCGCGTCGAGCGAGATGGCGGACACCATGACGCCGCGTCCTGCATGCGGTGTGGCCAGTCCTTCGGCGACGAGGCGCGAGAGGGCTTCGCGCAGGGGCGTCCGTGAGACGCCGAAGCGAGCGGACTGTTCGACCTCGGCAAGCACGTCGCCGGGTGCGAGCCGCCACTCGAGGATGTCCGAGCGGAGCAGGGAGTAGGCGCGGTCACTCGCTCTCACACCGACCTCCGGCTGTTCGTCGTCGCCGGGGCGCAGCCCGGCCTTCCGCTTGAATGTATACATTCAGCACGCCAGAAGCAAGGGTTGCCGCCCGCGGTAGGAGCTGTGTTCCTTCCGTGTATACAGGAGCTGCTCCATCAGCTCAGGGCCCGTGGTACTCTCCTCTCCACGCGCAAGGGAGGGCGAGCATGGCTGCAGCAGCGATGGATGCCGGAGGCAATACCCCGTGGAACGAGTACGTGGCGCTGCACGCCGAGAGCCTCGCCGATCCCGAGCGGTTCTGGCTCGCTGCCGCGGAGGCGGTCGACTGGTCGGCCGCACCCACCTCGGCACTCGACACCACGTCCGCGCCCCTCTACCGGTGGTTCCCCTCCGCCACGCTCAACACGAGCCACAACGCCCTCGATCGCCACGTCGACGCGGGACACGGCATGCGGACGGCCCTCGTGTACGACTCCGCGATGCTGGGTCTGCGGCGCAGCTACACCTACGTCGAGCTGCGGGACGAGGTGGCGGTCTTCGCGGGTGTCCTCGCCGGGCTCGGCGTCGGCAAGGGCGACCGCGTCCTCGTGTACCTGCCGATGATCCCCGAAGCCGTCATCGCCATGCTGGCGACGGCGCGCCTCGGGGCGGTGCACTCGGTGGTATTCGGGGGATTCGCCCCCGCCGAACTCGCCGCGCGCATCCGGGACGCCGGACCTGCGGCGGTGGTCACTGCGACGGGCGGGTTCGAGCCGGGTCGGCGCGTCGAGTACCTGCCGGCCGTCCGGGAGGCACTCGCGCTCGCCGGCAGCACGGGGACGCCCGTGGTCGTCAAGCATCGTGATGGCTTCGACCGCGGCGCCGGGGAGGCTCCGGACGACGGGTCAGGGGACGGTCGCTCCTCCGCGGCCGGCTCCTCGACCACCGGCGGTGACGCGCCGTGGGTCGACTGGGACGACGCCGTCGCGCGGGCCGAGCCGGTCGCTCCCGTCGACGTGGCGGCGACCGATCCGCTCTACATCCTCTACACCTCCGGCACCACCGGCTCCCCCAAGGGCGTGGTGCGGGACAACGGCGGGCACGCCGTCGCGTTGGCCTGGTCCATGCGGAACATCTACGGCATCGGCCCGGGCGACGTCATGGTGACAGCCTCGGACGTCGGCTGGGTCGTGGGGCACTCCTACATCGTCTACGGGCCGCTCCTGGCAGGAGCGACGACGGTGCTCTACGAGGGCAAGCCGGTAGGAACACCCGACGCCGGTGCATTCGGCCGACTGATCGAGGAGCACCGAGCGAAGGTGCTCTTCACCGCGCCGACCGCCCTGCGCGCCATCCGCAGGGCCGATCCCGAGGGCTCGGCGCTCCGCGGCCACGACCTGTCCTCCCTCGACTCCCTCTTCTCCGCCGGCGAGCGCCTCGACACCGGGACCTCCGCCTGGATCGGTGGCGTCCTCGGTGTCCCGGTCGTGGACAACTGGTGGCAGACGGAGACCGGTTGGCCCATCTGCGCCAATCCGCGGGGGTTCGGCGGCGTCCCGCTGAAGCCGGGCTCACCGTCCCTGCCGTCGCCCGGGTTCGACGTCGCCGTCCTGGACGAGAGCGGCGCGCCGGTTCCCGCGGGGCTCGAGGGCAGCATCGCCCTGCGCCTCCCGCTCCCGCCGGGCACCCTGACGACCCTGTGGGGAAGCGATCAGCGGTACCGCGAGTCCTACCTCGAGGCCTTCGACGGCTACTACTCCAGCGGGGATTCCGGCTACCTGGACGAGGACGGCTACGTGTTCGTCATGGGGCGCACCGATGACGTCATCAACGTGGCCGGGCACCGGCTCTCCACCGGCGCCATCGAGCAGGCCATCGCGCAGCACCCCGCCGTCGCCGAGTGCGCGGTCCTCGGACTCCACGATCCGCTGAAGGGCCAGCGCGCACGTGGCTACTTGGTCCTGAAGGCAGGTTCGACCATCGACGCCGCGACGCTCGAAACGGAACTCGTGCACCTGGTACGCATGACCATCGGACCCGTGGCGGACTTCCGGTCGGCCGTGGTCGTCGACGCGTTGCCGAAGACGCGCTCGGGCAAGATCCTGCGCAGGACCATGCGCCAGATGGCCGCGGGGGAGCAGTACGCCGTCCCGTCCACGATCGAGGATCCTGCCGTACTCGATACGCTGGCCCCGCTGCTGCGGCCGACGCCCGCGGACTGACGGTCGCCCGGCGAGCCTCACCCGGCGGGGAGCGGACGGGCGTCAGCGCCCGGTGGTGCTCCGCGCCCAGCTGTACTCGAACTCCGGGCGTCCCCGGGTGCCGTAGCGCGGTGTCCGCAGGACGGACCGCTGGTCGGCGAGGTGTTCGAGGTAGCGCCGCGCAGTCACCCGTGACATCGACAGCGCCTCCGAGACCTCGATGGCGGTGGTCGGGGCGGACTGCTCCTTCAGGTGGGCCGACACGGCGCGCAACGTCTCTCCGGAGAGTCCCTTGGGGAGGGCCGCGGACGCGACGGTACGCAGTGAGGCGAAGGCCTGGTCCACCTCGGCCTGCGTGGTCGCCGTCGCCTGGTCGACGAGGCTCTGCCGGAACTCCCGGTAGGCACCCAGCTTCTCGCCGAAGGCCGAGAAGGTGAAGGGCTTGATGAGGTACTGGACGATCCCCGACGAGATGGCCGAGCGGACCACGTGCAGGTCACGCACCGCAGTGATGGCGATGATGTCGATCGGGAGGCCCAGCCCGCGGACCCTGCGGATGATGTCGAGCCCGTGCACGTCCGGCAGGTTCATGTCGAGCAGCATGAGGTCGACGGGCGCGCCGGCCCGCCCCGCGGTGTCGCCCACGAGCTGCAGGAAGGCTGCGAGCTCCGCGCCGCTCCGGGCGACCCCGGCGAGCTCGAAGCCGTCGAGGCGGCGCACGTACTCTGCGTGTGCGTCCGCGGCCACGGGATCGTCCTCGACCACGAGGACCCGGATGGAGGTCATGCCCGACCGCCACCGGATCCGGGGCGCGCGCCGGTACCGTCTTGCGCGGCCCCGGATGCTCCTGAGGTGCTCCGTGAGCGAGCGGCGGCATCCGAGGGCGCTGAGGGAGCTGCGAAGTCCGAAGGAGCGGAGGGAACGGAGGGAACGGAGGGAACGGACGGAGCGGAGGGAGCCGGTCCGTCCGTCGGGCCGGCGGGTGCCGGGTAGGGGAGCCGGACCGCGAAGCGTGCACCGCCGTCGTCCGTGTCCGTCACCTCGACCACTCCGCCGAAGCGCCGGACGGCCTGGCGGACGAGCGCGAGGCCGATCCCGCGCCCGGCCCCCTGCACCCCCTGGCCGGCGACCCGTGTACGGTCCTGCATCCGGCCGGCCGCCATCCCACCCGTTTCGCCCCTCCGCGGGCCGCCGTCGTGCTTGGTGCTGTAGCCGAAATCGAAGATCTTCGCCTTCTCGGAATCGGGCAGCCCGTGACCGCTGTCCTCCACGACGATCTCGAGGCACGGTGTGGTCCCCTCCGGCGCGAGGCGGGCCACGGAGAGCAGCACGCGTGGTTCCTCGGATGCCGCAGCCTCGTCGAAGGCGTTGTCCAGCAGGTTGCCGATGATCGTGACGAGGTCCACGGGATTGAGGGCACCGGCCTGTGCGTCGTGGCCGATGTCCGAGATCAGCTCGATGCCGCGCTCGTTGGCCTGAGCCGCCTTGCCGACCAGCAGCGCCGCGATGAACGGCTCATCGACCGCCCGGACCACCTCGTCCGTGAGCCGCTGCGACTGCTGCAGGTCCCTCGTCGCGAAATCGAGCGCGTCCGCACTCCTGCCGAGTTCCACCAGCGACACGATGGTGTGCAGACGATTGGCGTGCTCGTGGGTCTGCGAGCGCAGGGCGTCGGTCAGTGTGCGCATCGTCTCGACCTGCCCGGTCAGTGCCTCGATTTCCGTGTGGTCCCGCAGGGTGGTCACCGTGCCCAGAACGGGTGGATGGTGCGAGGCGCGGCCTGCGGGAGCCGGTGGCACGGCGGGTTCCTGGTTCACCACGAGGACCCGGCTGTCGGTCAGGTGCACCTCGTCGTTCGCCCTCCGCCCCGACGCCAGGAGCTCGCGGAGCGTCGGGGGCACGGCGAGGTGCGACGCCGGCACCGGCTCCTGCGTGCCGTCGAGCCCCAGCAGCCGCGCGGCCTGATCGTTGTAGAGGACCAGTCGGCCCTCGGCGTCGGTCAGCAGGAGGCCCTCCCTGACCGAGTGGAGGACGGAGTCGTAGAACACGAAGGTGCGCGACAGTTCCGCGGGTCCCATGCCCAGCGTCGCGTCGCTCAGGCGTCGGCTGAGGAGGAAGGACGCGAGGGCGCCCACCGCGAGGGCGCCGAGCGCGATCGACGCGACGAGCGGCAGCTGGGCGTTCCGGGCGATCGCCGCGCGGTCCACCGTGATACCGGCCGCAACCATGGCCCGAACGGTACCGTCGTCGTCCATGATCGGGACGATCGAGCGGATGGAGGGCCCCAGGGTGCCCGCGTACGTCTCCGTGTGGGTCTCGCCGGCGAGGGCCTCCGCGACCGACCCGATGTACGGCTTCCCGATCTGGTCGGGGTTGCGGTGCGTGTAGCGGGTCCGGTCCGTCGCCATGATGGTGATGAAGTCCACGCCGAGCCTGTCCATGACGCCCACGGCGTAGGGCTGGAGGACGGACGACGGATCCGGGCCGGCCACGGCCTCGAGCACGGCAGGATCCAGCGCGATCGTCGTGGAGACGGCGACCATACGCTCGGCCGCCGCGTCGTCCACACCCTGCGCCGCATCCACGTACAAGATCACGGACAGGGACGCGGACAGTACCAGGATGAAGACGAGCTGGACCAGGAAGTACTGCCGGGCGAGGCTCCATCGGCTCACGCGGGGATCCTGCTCCTTCGGGGTTCGTGGGGCACACCGGACCGGCACCGGCACACGCGGGTCCATGACCAGTATGAACTCAATCGTGATGCGCATCACGCGTGGTGCGATGATCAGGAGGAAGCACCCAACACTACGCTCCCCGGTAGGACCCCGCAGCCGAAGAACGACCTCCGGCGGCCGGCGCCGCCGGGCGGCCGGACACCCAGGGAGAACACCATGGCTATGGCGCCATCGCGGTCCGACAACGGACCCGCCAAGACCCGCAAACGGGTCGACAAGACCCATTTCCTCTACATCGCCGTGATCGCGGCGGTCATTCTCGGCGCGATCCTCGGCCTGGCAGCGCCGGAGTTCGCCAAGTCGCTCAAACCGCTCGGAACGGGCTTCATCAACCTGATCAAGATGATGATCGCACCGATCATCTTCTGCACGATCGTGCTCGGCGTCGGCTCCATCGCGAAGGCCGCGACGGTCGGCAAGGTGGGCGGGCTCGCACTCGGGTACTTCATGGTCATGTCGACCTTCGCCCTGGCGATCGGCCTCGTGGTCGGCAACCTCATCCAGCCCGGCGAAGGCCTCGACATCTCGTCGTCGACCTATGAACTGCCGGCGACGGCCGAGGGTGCGCCCGAGGGCACGGTCGGCTTCCTCCTGAGCATCATCCCCACCACCCTGCTGTCCGCGCTGACGGGGCCCAGCATCCTGCAGACCCTCTTCGTGGCGCTGCTCGTCGGGTTCGCCCTCCAGAAGATGGGTTCTGCCGGCAAGCCGGTCCTCCGTGGCATCGGCCACATCCAGGCGCTCGTCTTCCGGATCCTCATCATGATCATGTGGCTCGCACCCATCGGTGCGTTCGGTGCCATCGCCGCCGTCGTCGGTGAGACCGGCGTCCAGGCCATCGTCAGCATGGCCACGCTCATGATCGCCTTCTACATCACCTGCGCCCTGTTCATCGTCGTCATCCTCGGAGGCCTGCTGAAGATGGTCACCGGCGTGAACATCTTCAAGCTCATGAAGTACCTGGGCCGGGAGTACCTGCTCATCTTCAGCACCTCGTCCTCCGAAGCGGCCCTTCCCCGCCTCATCGCCAAGATGGAGCACCTCGGGGTCTCCAAGCCCGTCGTCGGCGTCACCGTGCCCACGGGCTATTCCTTCAACCTGGACGGCACCGCGATCTACCTGACCATGGCTGCGCTCTTCGTCGCCGAGGCCCTGGGCAAGCCCCTGGCACTCGGCGAGCAGATCTCGCTCCTGGTGTTCATGATCATCGCCTCCAAGGGAGCGGCCGGCGTGACCGGTGCCGGCCTCGCGACCCTCGCCGGTGGCCTTCAGTCGCACCGACCGGACCTGGTGGACGGCGTCGGCCTCATCGTCGGCATCGACCGCTTCATGTCCGAGGCCCGCGCGCTCACCAACTTCACGGGGAACGCCGTGGCGACCGTCCTCATCGGGACCTGGACCAAGGAGATCGACCGGGCCCGCGTGGACGAAGTCCTCGACGGCCGCGAGCCCTTCGACGAGAGCACGATGACCACGGACCACCGCTTCGACAACGACGACGAGAGCGACGTCGAGGACGGCGCCGCGGCCCACACCGAGGCCGCCGTCCGCGGGACCACCGCTCGCTGATACCGCGCCACCCGGGCCGTCCGCCCGGCCACCCGACGACGGCGGTGCCCTGGAACTGATCCAGGGCACCGCCGTCGTCGTTCCCGCCGGGGAGCGAGGCCTGATCCCGGTGCAGCCGGGCCCCGTCCCGGTGTCGATCGCCCCGCTGCACCTCCTCCCGACGACTCCGTGGGCGGTCGTCCGGGAAGCGGCGGGGAGGGGAACGTTCGACCTCAGGTTGAGGATCAAGGCTCGTCACCCCGGGACCCCGCCTCCGCGGGGCCCCTCCCGGGCGTTGTACGGTTGACCAAGAGAAACGCCGCCCGGCCCCCCTTCCCGGCCGGCGTGCACCGGATCTGATGGAAGCGTGGAGAAAAAACGTGAGTACTGAACAGGGTTCCACTCTGCCCGGCGCAGCGGACACGGAGCTCGGTCCGACCGGCCGGCCCGTGACGGAGTTCCCTGAACCCCCCGTCCTCGAGTCCCACGGCCCGGCGCGGGTCATCGCGATGGTCAACCAGAAGGGCGGCGTCGGCAAGACGACATCGACCATCAACCTCGGCGCGGCGCTCGCGGAAGCCGGCCGCAAGGTCCTGCTCGTCGACTTCGACCCGCAGGGTGCGCTCTCCGCGGGCCTCGGCACCAACCCGCACGAGCTGGACGTGACGGTGTACAACGTGCTGATGGACCGCAAGGTGACCATCCACGACGCCATCCAGCACACCGCGATCGAGAACATCGACCTCCTGCCGGCCAACATCGACCTCTCCGCCGCCGAAGTGCAGCTCGTGAACGAGGTGGCACGCGAGCAGGTGCTCGATCGCGCCCTGCGCAAGGTCGCGGACGACTACGACGTCATCCTCATCGACTGCCAGCCCTCGCTCGGTCTCCTGACCGTCAACGCGCTCACTGCGGCCCACGGCGTCATCATCCCGCTCATCTGCGAGTTCTTCGCCCTGCGCGCGGTGGCCCTGCTGGTCGAAACCATCGAGAAGGTCCAGGACCGCCTGAATCCGCGCCTGCAGATCGACGGCGTCCTGGCCACCATGTACGACGCCAGGACGCTCCACAGCCGCGAGGTCATCGCCCGGCTGGTCGAGGCCTTCGGCGACAAGGTGTTCGAGACCGTGATCAAGCGGACCATCAAGTTCGCCGACGCGACCGTCGCCGCGGAGCCGATCACGTCCTACGCCGCCAACCACTCCGGCGCGGATGCCTACCGGCGGCTCGCGAAGGAGCTCATCAGCAGGGGCGGAGCGCCCTAGTGCCGGCGCGCACCGGGTCCGCCCGGGCCCGGTAGGTGAACGGCTTGGCACGCGCGCAGGCGTCAACCGATCCGACGACGACGGCGGCAGCTCCTCCCGCCGTGTTCGCGGTGCAGCTGACGAATTTCAGCGGGCCCTTCGACCTGCTGCTGAACCTCATCTCGCGACGTGAGCTCGACATCACCGAGATAGCCCTCGCCCAGGTGACGGACGAATTCATCGCGCACATCCGCCGTATCCAGGCGGCCGAGGGCGAGTGGAAACTCGACGAGGCGAGCGAGTTCCTCGTGGTCGCAGCGACGCTGCTGGACCTCAAGGCGGCGCGGCTGCTGCCCTCCGGCGCGGTCGAGGACGAGGAGGACATCGCCCTGCTCGAGGCCCGCGACCTCCTGTTCGCCCGGCTGCTGCAGTACCGGGCCTTCAAGGAGGTGGCCCGTCACCTCGCGCAGCGGCTCGAGGAGGAGGACGCGAGGCATCCTCGCGATGTCCCCCTCGAACCGCACCTCACCCGGCTCCTGCCCGAGCTCATCTGGAAGCACACGCCCGAGGACTTCGCAGCCCTGGCCGCGAAGGTCCTCGCGCCACGCCAGGAGCAGCCGTCCGAGGTGGGGATCGAGCACCTGCACGCCCCGGCCGTCAGCGTCCGGGACCAGGCGGTCATCCTGCAGGATTTCCTCATGACGAGGGGCCCGCTGTCCTTCCGGCAGCTCACCGAGGACGCCGGTTCACGGTTGGTGCTGGTGGTGCGCTTCCTCGCGCTCCTCGAACTCTTCCGCGACGGGGCCATCTCCTTCGACCAGGCCGCCCCGCTCGCCGAACTGCTGGTCAGGTGGAGTGCCGAGGACGGGCAGTGGTCCGCGGAAGCGCTGACGAGCGATGTCGAGGCAGGGGGTTTCGAGGCAGAGGGGAACGGCGACGCTCCCGATGGCGGACCGGGCCTGCGGTCCTGGGGGGAACGGGAGGCGCAGGATGACTGAGGCAGAACGCCCCGAGGGGGAAGAACCAGTCCCCGACGTCGACGTCCTGCCCGGCGGGATCCGGGGCGCCGTCGAGGCGATCCTCATGGTCGCGGACCGTCCCGTCACCGACGAGCAGGTCGCCGCGGTCCTCGGGCGGCCGAGCGCCGAGGTGCGCGGGGTCCTCGTGGACCTGCAGCGGGAGTACGACGGCTATACTGGATCAGGCTTCCAGAGCACCGAACCATCTGAACCGCGCGGTTTCGAACTCAGGAACATCGCCGGCGGGTGGCGGATCTTCTCCCGGACGCACTTCGCGTCCGTTGTCGCCGACTTCGTGCTCGATGGCCAGACTGCCCGGCTCTCACAGGCAGCACTCGAGACATTGGCGGTCATCGCGTACCGCCAGCCCGTCTCCCGTGCCCGGGTGTCCGCCATCCGGGGCGTCAACGTCGATTCCGTGGTCCGTACGCTGCTGCAGCGGGGGCTGGTCGTCGAGCAGGAGACCGATCCCGAGACCGGAGCGGTCCTCTATGGGACCACCATCCTCTTTCTGGAAAGATTGGGACTCGGCAGCGTCGACGAACTGCCGCGGATCGCCCCCCATCTTCCGGGCCTCGAGAGCCTGGGGGAGTACGACGAGACGACGTACTGAGGTGCATCGGCCGGCATCGATCAGCGTTGATCAGGAGCGGGACGGACGGACCGCCCCGAGCAGTGACGAACAGAGCAGTACCTACACGAAGGACGACATGACACAGCAGCCAGGATCCGATTCCGGACGTAACGCGCCGCGCCGCGGCGGGTCCGCCGGTCGACCCGCCGACGCTGACCGTGCACGGACGTCCCCGTCCCGCGGCGAGCGCACCGGCCGCCCCAACGCGGGCCGCTCAGGCGAGGGCCGCTCCTTCCCGTCCCGCGACGATCGCGGTGGTCGGGCCGGCGAGGGCCGACCGAGCCGCTCCGCCGAAGGCCGCCCCGCGCGATCCGGCCAGGGCCGCCCCGGCGCCGGTGGCACCGGCGAGGGCCGCTCCTTCCCGTCCCGCGACGATCGCGGTGGTCGTACCGGCGAGGGCCGCTCCTTCCCGTCCCGCGACGATCGCGGTGGACGTACCGGCGAGGGCCGCCCGGGCCGTTCCGCCGAGAGCAGGCCGCAGACCGGTGAGCGGCGCGAGTCCGCCGATGGTCGTGCCCGTTCGGCCGCGGGCCGTCCGTCGGCCGGTACGCCGTCGGGCCGCTTCGCCGCGAAGCCGGGCAGCCGCGCCGGCAAGCCGGGACGTCCGGGCCAGGCAGGCCCTCGCCAGAAGCCGGCGGGCGCCAAGGCCTTCGGCAAGGAGCGTTTCGGCCAGAACCTCGGCCCCGTTCGGCAGGCCAGGCCCAAGCACTCGGGCCGACCCGCGGACGAGATCGACGTGCACAACCCCGAGGGCGTGCGCCTGCAGAAGGTGATGGCCCTCGCCGGCGTCGCGTCCCGCCGCGTCTGCGAGGAGATGATCCTCGACGGCCGCGTGGAGGTCGACGGCACGGTCGTCACCGAACTCGGTGTGCGGGTGGATCCCGAACAGGTCGCCATCCACGTGGACGGCATCCGCCTGCAGCTCAACGAGCACCTGAAGTACTACGTCTTCAACAAGCCCCGCGGCGTCGTGTCCACCATGGAGGACCCCGAGGGCCGCCGCTGCATCAGCGACTTCCTCAAGAACAAGGACAAGAGCGAGCGGCTCTTCCACGTGGGCCGTCTGGACGCCGAGACCGAGGGGCTCCTGCTGCTCACCAACGACGGCGAACTCACGAACCGCCTGACGCACCCGTCCTACGAGGTACCCAAGACCTATCTCGTCCAGGTCCGCGGCCCCATGGCCCAGGGCATCGGCGCCCAGATGAAGGAGGGGATCGAGCTCGAGGACGGCGTGGCGAAGGTGGACTCCTTCAAGCTCGTCGACTCCACCCCCGGCCACATCCTCGTCGAGGTGGTCCTGCACTCGGGACGCAACCGCGTCGTCCGCCGGCTCTTCGACGCCGTCGGACACCCGGTGGAGCGCCTCGTCCGCACCCAGGTGGGCCCCATCCGTGTCGGTGACCAGCGCCAGGGCAGCATCCGCGTCCTCGGTCGCCAGGAGGTAGGACACCTCCTGGCTTCGGTGGGCCTCTAGTCCATGACCATCCGCACGGACCAGGGGACGCACCTCGCCGGTCCCGTCCTCATCGTCGGGGCGGGGCTGCTCGGCGCGAGCATCGGGCTCGGCCTCCGGGCGCGAGGGCTCGACGTCGTGCTGTCCGACAGCTCGCCGTCCACCGAGGCCGTGGCGCGGGACATCGGGGCGGGCAGGCTCCAGTCCGAGCTCGACGGCGAGTCCTTCGAGCCGGAACTCGTGGTCGTCGCCACGCCCCCCGACGTCACAGCGCAGGTCGTCGCGGAGGCCCTCGTGGCGCACCCCGCCGCCGTCGTGCTGGACATCAGCAGCGTCAAGGAGTCCATCCTGCGGGAGCTCGAGGGCAGGCCCGACGCCGCCGGGCACCTGTCACGCTACGTCGGGACGCACCCGATGGCGGGGCGTGAGAAGTCGGGGCCGGTGGCCGCCCGCGCAGAGCTCTTCTCCGGCGCCCCGTGGGTGCTGTGCGCCCACGCGACGAGCAGGCCGGACGCCGTGCTGCGGGCAGAGTCGCTCGCCGTCGACCTCGGTGCCGTCCCCACGCGGATGTCCGCGGGGGAGCACGACGGCGCCGTCGCCCTGATCTCGCACCTCCCGCAGGTCGTGTCCTCGCTGGTCGCGAGCCGGCTCCAGGACTCGCCCGTGCAGGCACTCGCCCTCGCCGGGAACGGGCTGCGCGATGTCACCCGCATCGCCGCGTCTGATCCGCGCCTGTGGGTGCAGATCCTGTCCGCCAACGCCGGTCGCCTCGTGGACATCCTGTACGGCGTCCGGGAGGACCTCGACCGCCTCATCTCGACCCTCGAGGACCCGACCGCCGGGGGAGCGCGGCTCGACATGGCGCAGCTCATGACGGAGGGCAACGCCGGCCAGGCGCGCGTCCCGGGCAAGCACGGCACACCACCGAACTCGTTCGCGCGGCTGACCGTGCTGGTCGACGACGTCCCCGGGCAGATCGCGAAGCTCCTGACGGAGATCGGCCACACCGGCATCAACGTCGAGGACTTCCGCCTCGAACACTCACCCGGGCGGCAGGTGGGACTCGCGGAGCTCTCGGTCCTGCCCGGCAAGCGGCAAGAACTGACGGAGTCCCTGACCCAGCGGGGCTGGAAGGTAGTGCAGTGATCACGACATCGGCAGGATCGGCAGCATCGGCAGCACCCGCGGCAGGGGACCCGGCGGCGACGGCGGAGCGGGCCTCGAGCCCCCATTCGGGGTTCCGCCTCGGGAAGTCGCTCGTCGTGGCGATCGACGGACCCTCCGGTTCCGGGAAGTCGAGCGTCAGCCGGGAGGTCGCCCGCCGCCTCCGCGCGGCCTATCTGGACACGGGCGCCATGTACCGCGCCGTGACGCTGCACTGCATCGCCACCGGCGTCGATCTGCAGGACGGCGTGGCCGTGGAGGCCGCCGCCCGCGGGATCGAGCTGTTCATCAGCACGAGTCCCGATCGCGAGTCGGTGACGATCGCGGGTGACGACGTCACCGCTGCCATCCGTGAGCCGGAGGTCTCCTCTGCCGTCAGCGCCGTCGCCACGACCATGGGCGCGCGCGCCGAACTGATCCGCAGGCAGCGTGCGCTGATCGCCGGGGCCGGGCACCGCATCGTGGCCGAGGGGCGTGACATCACCACTGTCGTCGCCCCCGATGCCGAGGTGCGCATCCTCCTCACCGCGAGCGAGGAGGCCCGCCTGCGGCGCCGCGGCGACCAGCTCGGCGGGACGCAGACGGACGCGCAACTGAAGCAGCAGGTCATCGACCGCGACGCCAGGGACTCCACGGTCGTCAACTTCCGGCAGGCCGCCGACGGCGTGGTCACGCTCGACTCCTCCGACCTCGACTTCGAGCAGACCGTCGCCGCCGTGCTCGACGTCGTCCGCACCATCGCGCACTGAGCGCGCCTCAAGACTCCGGGCTCGCGCCCACCAGGATCGCCGTCGGGAGACGGCGTACACCAACCGAAGGAAACCAACGATGAGCGAGAACCTTTCGCCGAACGCGACCGGCCACGGGGCCGGGGCCGACGAGGACTACGAGCCGACCGGTGAGGACCAGGTCAGCGAGCTGCTCGAGACCCTCGACGACGCCGAGGCCGAGCAGCGTGCCGCCTCGCTGCGCGCGGGCCTCGAGGACTACGAGCTCGACGACGAGGACGCCGCGCTCCTCGCCCGCCAGGACGAGGACTACGACGACGAGGCCGAGGGGCGGCTCAACCCGGTCCTCGCGATCGTCGGGCGTCCCAACGTCGGGAAGTCCACCCTCGTCAACCGCATCCTCGGACGCCGCGAGGCCGTCGTCGAGGACACCCCGGGCGTCACGCGTGACCGCGTGTCCTACCCCGCGCAGTGGACGGGCCACAACTTCACCCTCGTGGACACGGGCGGTTGGGAGCAGGACGCCAAGGGCATCAACGCCCGCGTGGCCGACCAGGCGGAGATCGCCGTCGACATGGCGGACGCCGTGCTGCTCGTGGTCGACGCCACCGTCGGAGCCACCGCGACGGACGAGGCGGTGGTGCGCATGCTGCGCCGCAAGAAGAAGCCGGTCATCCTCGTGGCCAACAAGGTGGACGACATCCAGAACGAGGCCGACGCCTCCGTGCTGTGGGGGCTCGGGTTCGGGCAGCCCTGGCCGGTCTCCGCGCTGCACGGCCGCGGCACCGCCGACATGCTGGACAAGGTCGTCGAGATCCTGCCGGAGTTCTCCGAGCACGGCGGGATCGAGCGGTCCGGTGGTCCCCGGCGCGTGGCCCTGATCGGCCGCCCCAACGTGGGCAAGTCCTCGCTCCTGAACAAGCTCGCGGGTTCCGACCGCGTCGTCGTGGATCCCCTCGCGGGCACCACCCGCGATCCCGTGGACGAGATGATCGAACTCGGGGGCCGCACCTGGCGCTTCGTGGACACCGCCGGCATCCGGCGTCGCGTGCACATGCAGCAGGGCGCGGACTTCTACGCCTCCCTGCGCACGCAGTCCGCGCTCGAGAAGGCGGAGGTCGCCGTCGTGCTCCTCGCCGTCGACGAGATCCTCAGCGAGCAGGACGTCCGCATCCTCAACATGGCCATCGAATCGGGCCGCTCGATCGTTCTGGCCTTCAACAAGTGGGATCTGCTCGACGACGAACGCCGCCGGTACCTGGAGCGCGAGATCGAGCAGGACCTCGCCCACGTGGACTGGGCGCCCCGGGTCAACATCTCGGCCCTCACCGGCTGGCACAAGGACCGCCTGGTCCCGGCCCTCGACGTCGCCCTCGAGTCGTGGGACCGGCGCATCCCGACCGGACGCCTCAACGCGTTCCTCGGCGAACTGGTGGCCGCGCACCCGCACCCCGTCCGCGGGGGCAAGCAGCCGCGCATCCTCTTCGGCACGCAGGCCTCGAGCCGGCCGCCGAAGTTCGTCCTCTTCACCACGGGATTCCTGGACCCCGGCTACCGGCGTTTCATCACCCGCCGACTGCGGGAGACGTTCGGTTTCGAGGGAACCCCCATCGAGGTCAGCATGCGCGTCCGTGAGAAGCGCAGCCGCAAGCGCTGACCCCCGGACGGCGACGTCCGATGTGCCGATCCACCCGGGGAATGCTGTAGTGTTGTCCGAGTGGTTTGGCCCGCTGGACGGGCTGATCGGGATGTGGCGCAGCTTGGTAGCGCACTTGACTGGGGGTCAAGGGGTCGCAGGTTCAAATCCTGTCATCCCGACACTGCAGAGCCCGTCTCCACCGGTTGCGACGACCGGAGGAGGCGGGCTCTTCGCGTGCCCGTCCGGGCCCGTCCGGGGGCGGTCCACAGGGCGTGAGAGGTGCGTCACGGGGCGTGGTGGATGTGCCTATACTCGACCAGTACCCGTAGCGGGCGGCGCCTCGCGCCGCCGATGAAGACCGCGCGTCCGAAAGGCGACCATGAGCAACATTCCCGATGGCCTCTACTACACGGCGGAGCACGAGTGGGTCAGTGAGCCGGCGGCCGACGGCACGGTCCGCGTGGGCATCACCGACTTCGCGCAGGACGCCCTCGGCGACGTCGTCTACGTCCAGATGCCCGAGGCCGGCACGGCGGTCACCGGCGCCGACGTCATCGGAGAGGTCGAGTCCACGAAGAGCGTCAGCGACATCTACGCCCCGGTCACGGGCGAGATCGTCTCGCGCAACGAGGCGCTCGACGACGATCCCTCGCTCATCAACACCGATCCCTACGGTGAGGGCTGGCTCCTGGAGATCAAGGTCTCCGACAGCTCCGCGGTGACGGCCCTGCTGAGTTCAGCCGATTACTCCCAGCAGGTAGGCTAGATCCACCCCCGCGAGGGCGGCAGGACAGGGCAGCCGGGCAGGACGGGCTGTTGCACGCAGTAGGGGAGGAAACACCGATGATGCCGAATGACGATCCAGCCGTGAATGGAGAAGAGCCGAACATGACGTCTCCGGAGACAACCACGATCGGCCTGCCCCCGCAGGCCGCGACGACGGAGCTCGAACGGCATCTCACGCGTGAGGAACAGGCTTCGGTCGCAGCGCTTCCCTCGGGTTCCGCGCTCCTGATCGCCCACTCCGGACCCAATGCCGGTGCGCGGTTCCTCCTGGACGAGGACATCACGAAGGCCGGCCGTCACCCCAACGCCGACATCTTCCTGGATGACGTGACGGTGTCCCGCCAGCACGCCGAATTCCGGCGGACGGACAGCGGCTTCATGGTCGTCGATACCCGGAGCCTCAACGGCACCTACGTGAACAACGACCGCGTCGACAGTGTGGCCCTCCGCAACGGCAACGAGGTGCAGATCGGCAAGTTCCGGCTGACGTTCTACGCCGCCCGTGCCGTCACGGGCCAGGCAGCGCAGCAGACGACAGCGCAGGCCTAGTCCGCTCCATGCCTTCCCAACCCGCCCGCCGGTCCGCCGGCGTCGCTCCAGGTACCTCGGGCGTCCTCACGATCGGCGAGGTGCTGCGCGAGCTCTCCGGCGAATTCCCCCAGGTCACGGCCTCGAAGATCAGGTTCCTCGAGGAGAAGGGCCTGATCACCCCGCAGCGCACGCGCGCCGGGTACCGGAAATACACGGGGCACGACGTCGAACGGCTCCGTTTCGTCCTCGCCCTGCAGCGCGACCAGTACCTCCCGCTCAAGGTCATCAAGGACTACGTCGATGCGATCGACCGGGGGGAACGTCCGGACTCGCTCCCGGGCGGTATGACGCTCGCGCCGCGCGTCGTCTCCGAGCAGCTGTCGCGGGAGCTCAGCGCCCATGCCCGTCGGCTCACGGCAGAGACGCTCGCCGCCGAGGCCGGTGCTCCCCGGCGCCTCGTCGACGACCTCGTGAGCTTCGGCCTCATCACCGCCGTCGACAACCGCTTCGACGAGCACGCCCTCAAGATCACGACGGCCTGCGTCGAGCTCGAGCGGCACGGCATCGAGCCCCGCCATCTCCGTCCTTTCCGGGCGGCCGCAGACCGCGAGCTGGGCCTCGTGGAGCGCGTCGTCGCGCCCGTCGCCTCCCGCAAGGACGTCGCCTCGAAGGCCCGAGCCGCCGAGACGGCACGGGAGATCAGCGAGCTCTGCCTCGGACTGCACAGCGCGCTCGTGAACAGCCACATAGCCCGGATGGACAGTTAGGCGGCCACCCCGTGATCGAAGTAGAAGTCGTGGGCGTGCGGATCGAACTGCCCTCGAACCAACCCCTGGTGCTCCTCCGCGAGTCGTCGGGGGAGCGGCACCTGCCCATCTGGATCGGAGCGCCCGAAGCCAGTGCCATCGCCTTCGTCCAGCAGGGGATCGTGCCGCCGCGGCCCATGACGCACGACCTGCTGGTCGACGTCGTCGCCGCCGCCGGCAAGGTGATCACCGAGGTGCGCATCACCTCGGTGGAGGACACCGTGTACCACGCCCAACTCGTCTTCAGCGACGGCGTGACGGTCGGTTCGCGCGCCTCCGACGCGTTGGCCGTGGCGCTGCGTGTGCCGTGCCCCATCTTCTGTGCCGACGAGGTTCTGGCGGTCGGCGGCGTGGAGATCGCCGACGCCGATGCGGAGGAGGGCGAGGAGGGCTATACCGGGGAGACGGCGGAGAAGGAGGTCCTCCAGTTCAGGGAGTTCCTCGCCGACGTCGAGCCCGAGGATTTCGAGCGCTGACGACGGCCTCCGACACGCCCATGCCTGTGGGGCCCGGTCTTTGACCTCAGCCCTTCCGCGATCTAACGTCGGAGCATACAGTTCCCATTGCGTGTGTGGTGGACTCGGGGCACACTTGGTGCACATCCTGAGGTTCCGTCCAGAGCATCTTCCCCGGGAACACTACGAGGAGGCAGCACGTGAGTCCGAAGGGTGACGCCGGCAAGGCAGCCAGCTCGGCAGGCGCTGGCGTCCCAGCAAGCGCCCAGGGCTTACTGTTCACGGAAGACCTCCCCGTCCTCGACGAAGACGCCGGATATCGCGGCCCGACCGCCTGCAAGGCCGCAGGCATCACCTACCGCCAGCTCGACTACTGGGCGCGGACAGGTCTCGTCGAACCCGCCGTCCGCGGCGCCTCCGGGTCCGGCACGCAGCGGTTGTACGGCTTCCGGGACATCCTCGTGCTCAAGGTCGTCAAGCGACTGCTCGACACAGGTGTCTCACTGCAGCAGATCCGCACGGCCGTCGAGCACCTGCGGGAGCGCGGCGTCGAGGACCTCGCGCAGATCACCCTGATGAGCGACGGCGCCAGTGTGTACGAGTGCACCTCCGCCGACGAGGTGATCGACCTGGTGCAGGGCGGGCAGGGTGTCTTCGGCATCGCCGTCGGCCGGGTCTGGCGTGAGGTCGAGGGAAGCCTCGCCGCGCTTCCGAGTGAGCACGCGCTGGAGCAGGATTTCCCGGGCGACGAGCTGAGCAAGCGCCGCGCCACCCGCAAGATCAGCTAGCTCCTCGTCGGAGCCGGGCGGGGTCGAACCGCATGTCGCCTCAGCACCGCGGCAGTCGTGCCCGGCGAGGCTCCTGAGCCATCAACGGAGCCATCAACGGCGCCCGCTGCGGCTCCTCATCCTCCCGGTATCCAGAACCCCCTTGAGCAGCTCGTCGAAGTAGCCCGACGCCTGGCGGGCGGAATCGCCCGGCCAATGGTGCACCGCGTGGGCAGCACCCTGGATCTGCTGCCAGTCTGCGTGATCGGGGATGGTCGGCGTCAGGAGGAGGTCACCGAACATCTGCCTCATCTCGGCAAGGCGGAACGCGTGCTCGTTGGAGATGGTGCGGACCTTGTTCGCGACGATCCCGGCGGTGGTGAGGTCGGGGGCGAACTCGCGCCGGAACAGCTCGAGGGCGCGCATGGTCCGCTCGGTGCCGGCGACGGAGAAGAGGGCCGGTTCGGCCACCAGGACCACCTTGTTGCTCGCCGTCCAGGCGATGCGGGTGAGACCGTTGAGCGACGGCGGGCAGTCGATCAGCACGAGGCTGTACCCCGTGATCCTCGAGAGGAGCGTGGCCAGGCGTCGCTGGTCCCGCCGTCCGAGGTCCGGCCTGTCGTAGATGCCGGAGTACGCGGAGCCCATGGCGACGTCGAGTGCCGAAGGGGAAGACCCGGACCGCGCGGCCGCCGTCGCGACCCAGCCGGCAGGGACGGTGTTCGCTCCGAGGTCCGCGCGCCGGGCGTTCTTGAGCAGCCGCCCGATGTCCGTCCGGTCCGATGGTCCGACGCCCAGACCGGTGGTCGCGTCAGCGTGTGGATCGAGGTCGACGACGAGAGTGGGGATCCCTGCTGCCAGTGCGGCGGAGGCCAGCCCCAGGGTGACCGACGTCTTGCCCACGCCGCCTTTGAGGCTGCTGATACTGACTACCTGCACGTGTTGAACCCATACCTGTCTCTGGCCACCGCCGGGGCATGCGGCTGTCCTGGACGCCCCGGTCAATCATAGGGGGAGCCGCTCATCCGCCCCGATCGGCGCAGCTCGGACGGCCGTCCGGAGGGCACGTCCGCAGGCTGGGACGTCCGCTGGACCAGGCCGTGCCGGCGGGTAGGATCATGCCAGCGTGATGGACCCGACCGGCGATGATGCAGGAGTGCGATGTTCTCGAAGATTCTGGTGGCCAACCGCGGCGAGATCGCGATCCGGGCGTTCCGTGCCGGGCACGAGGTGGGTGCGAAGACCGTCGCCGTGTTCCCCCACGAGGACCGCACCTCGATCCACCGGCAGAAGGCCGACGAGGCGTACCTGATCGGCGAGGAGGGGCACCCCGTCCGGGCGTACCTGGACATCGCCGAGATCATCCGCGTCGCGACGGAGGCCGGCTGTGACGCGATCTACCCGGGCTACGGATTCCTCTCCGAGAACCCGGGGCTCGCGCGGGCCGCGGCCGAGGCAGGGATCACGTTCGTGGGGCCCCCCGCCGATGTGCTGGAGCTCGCCGGGAACAAGGTGAAGGCGCTGGACGCCGCCCGTAGCGCCGGTATCCCGGTCCTCGCCTCCTCCCGGCCGAGTGCGGACGTCGACGAGCTGATCGCCGCTGCCGAGGAGATCGGGTTCCCGGTGTTCGCGAAGGCCGTGGCGGGCGGCGGTGGTCGCGGGATGCGACGGGTGGACACCCGGGAGGCACTACCCGAGGCGCTGGAAGCGGCCATGCGGGAGGCGGAGTCCGCGTTCGGCGATCCGACGATGTTCCTGGAGCAGGCGGTCCTGCGCCCGCGGCACATCGAGGTACAGATCCTCGCGGACGCGCAGGGCAACGTCATGCACCTCTTCGAACGCGACTGTTCCCTGCAGCGTCGACACCAGAAGGTCATCGAGATCGCCCCCGCACCGAACCTCGACGAGGGTATCCGGCAGGCGCTCCACCGGGATGCCGTGAAGTTCGCGACGGCGCTCGGGTACGTGAACGCGGGGACCGTCGAGTTCCTGGTGGACACGGTCGGGGAGCGGGCAGGGCAGCACGTGTTCATCGAGATGAACCCGCGTATCCAGGTGGAGCACACCGTCACGGAGGAGGTCACCGACGTCGACCTGGTGCAGTCCCAGCTGCGGATCGCCGCGGGGGAGACTCTCGCCGATCTCGGCTTGAGCCAGGACACCGTGACCCTGCGCGGTGCCGCCCTGCAGTCACGGATCACCACGGAGGACCCGGCGAACGGATTCCGGCCCGATGTCGGACGGATCTCGGCCTACCGGTCCGCCGGAGGAGCGGGCGTACGGCTCGACGGCGGCACGGTCTACGCGGGCGCCGAGATCAGCCCGCACTTCGACTCGATGCTGGTCAAGCTCACCTGCCGTGGCCGCGACTACCCGTCCGCCGTCACGCGGGCCCGGCGGGCGCTGGCGGAGTTCCGGGTGCGCGGCGTCTCCACGAACATCAGCTTCCTGCAGGCGGTCCTCGACGATCCGGACTTCATCGCCGGGAACGTGGCGACCTCCTTCATCGACGAGCGTCCCGAACTGCTGACCGCCCGCGTCCCCGCGGACCGCGGGACGAAGCTCCTGACCTGGCTCGCCGATGTCACCGTCAACCAGCCCAACGGGCCACGGCCGGCCCACCTGGATCCGAGGGAGAAGCTGCCGGCCCTCCCGTCCGCGTCGTCGGATGCCGGAGCGGCTCCGGCGGGATCCGACAAGGAACCTACGGGCGCAGGCCCGGGTGCGGAATCCGCCCGTGGAGGCGAGAAGGGCCCGGAAGCCCCGGCGGGTAGCCGTCAGCGGCTGCTGGAGCTGGGTCCGGAGGGCTTCGCGCGGGCGTTGCGCGACCAGACGGCAGTGGCGGTCACGGACACCACCTTCCGCGATGCGCATCAGTCCCTGCTCGCCACGCGGGTCCGGACGAGGGACCTGGCGGCGGCCGGAGCGAGCGTGTCGCACCTGACGCCGGAGCTGCTGTCCGTCGAGGCGTGGGGCGGCGCGACGTACGACGTCGCGCTCCGATTCCTCGGTGAGGACCCGTGGGAGCGGTTGGACGTCCTGCGCCGCGAGGTGCCCAACATCTGCCTGCAGATGCTGCTGCGCGGACGCAACACGGTCGGCTACACGCCCTACCCCGAGGCGGTGACCATGGCCTTTGTGCAGGAGGCCGCGGCCTCCGGCATCGACATCTTCCGGATCTTCGACGCGCTCAACGACGTCTCGCAGATGGAACCGGCCATCCGGGCGGTCAGGGAGACGGGGACCGCGGTCGCCGAGGTGGCGCTGTGCTACACCTCCGACATACTGGATCCCGACGAGAAGCTGTACACGCTGGAGTACTACCTCGACCTCGCCCAGCGCATGGTCGACGCCGGCGCGCACATCCTGGCGATCAAGGACATGGCGGGACTGCTCCGGCCGGCCGCGGCGGCGAAGCTGGTCGCCGCCCTGCGGGACCGCTTCGACCTGCCCGTCCACCTGCACACGCATGACACCGCGGGCGGGCAGCTCGCCACGCTGCTCGCAGCCGTGGAGGCGGGGGTCGATGCCGTCGACGTCGCCAGCGCGGCCCTGGCGGGGACGACGAGCCAGCCGTCCGCCTCCGCCCTCGTCGCCGCCCTCGCGCACACACCGCGGGACACCGGGCTGGATCTCGGGAACGTGTGCGCGTTGGAGCCCTACTGGGAAGCCGTCCGGCGCATGTACGCGCCGTTCGAATCCGGGCTGCCCGGTCCCACGGGCCGGGTCTACCGCCACGAGATCCCTGGTGGTCAGCTCTCCAACCTCAAGCAGCAGGCCATCGCGCTCGGACTGGGGGAGCGCTTCGAGGCCATCGAGGACATGTACACCGCGGCGGACCGGATCCTCGGCAGGCTCGTGAAGGTCACCCCGTCCTCCAAGGTGGTCGGGGATCTCGCGCTGGCCCTGGTCGGGAGGAACGCGGACCCCGCCGAGTTCGAAGAGAACCCGCAGTCCTTCGACATCCCGGATTCCGTGATCGGTTTCCTGAACGGTGAACTCGGCACCCCGCCGGGAGGCTGGCCGGAACCCTTCCGGACCAGGGCGCTGGAAGGGCGCGAACTCAAGCCCCGCGACGTGCAGCTCAGCTCCGAGGACGAGGCGAAGCTCGCGGGTAGCCCGAAGGAGCGACGTACCGCCCTGAACACGCTGCTGTTCGCCGGGCCGACCAAGGACTTCCGGTCCATCCGCGACACCTACGGGGACGTGTCGCTCCTCGGTACGGCCGACTACCTCTACGGCCTGCAACCCGCCACCGAGCACGTGATCGAACTCGAGAAGGGCGTCCGGCTCATCGCGACCCTCGAAGCCGTGTCCGAGCCCGACGAGAGGGGCATGCGGACCGTCATGTGCACGCTCAACGGGCAGATGCGGCCGGTGAGCGTGCGTGACCGCAGCGTCGAGAGCGATGTGAAGGCGGCGGAGAAGGCCGACGTCGGCACACCCGGCCACATCGCCGCACCGTTCGCCGGGTCCGTCACGGTCACGCGGGCGGAGGGCGACACCGTCACAGCCGGTGACACGGTCGCCACCATCGAGGCGATGAAGATGGAGGCCAACATCACCACCCCGATCGGCGGCACGGTACAGCGCGTCGCCTCCACGGGCGGACCGGCCCAGGGCGGGGACCTGCTGCTCGTCGTCACGCCCGCCTGACGCCCCTCGGGGTGGTCCGGCCGGTCCGCTCCGCACCTCGGCGGACAGGACGGTCAGGCTAGAGTGGAGCGCTGGGAACATCCGAACGGCCCCGCTCGCACAGGTGGGCGAGCCGGCCGCCCGACGATCTGTGAGGAACCATGGCACGCGAATCGACCGATCCCTCCGCACCCGGCGCCGGTGCGAGCGACCCCCACCCGGACGCCGCCCGCCCGGACGTGACGCAGGGCGTGCCGATCGTCCCGGGTGTCCCCCTGCTGGCCGACGGCGGTTCCGCCGACGCTGCCTCGCCTGCGGACAACTCCTCCGGCAGCCCGGTTCCCGCCACGGCAGGTGCGGGACCGGATCCTGCCGACGCCGGTCCTGAGGCAGTGTCTGCTGCCGGGAACGCCGATGAGCCCGCTGGTACCGGAGCGGCGGACACCGGAGCAGCCGTTAAGGACCCGGCGGCTGCTGATCCAGCCGACACCTCACCGGTCGACAGCGCATCAGCCGACAGCGACCCAGCCGGTACCCCGCCTGACGATTCCGGCGCCGAGGGCGTCGTGACCGCCGACCAGGGCTCCGCCGGTCCCGCCGGCGTCGGTGCAGCTGAACCGGGCACCACCGGCCCGGTCCCGGCCACCGTGACCGCCCTTGCAGGAGAGGCCGCGACGGCCCCGAACGGGGTCCACCTCAACGCCTTCGCCGTGCCCGTCTCGACCGTCCCCCCGTCGACGCTGCAGGGTCCGACGTTGAGCGTGCCCGCACCCCTTCCCGCCGACGCCCTCACCACGTCCGGTCTCGTCACCGGAGGGGCAGCGGTGCAGACGGCGTCCGACGGATGGACGCCGTCCGGCACCCGATCATCGAGAACTCCCTCGAGCGTCCGGGACGATGTGCAGGCGGCTCCTGGCCCGACGGCGGCCGCTGCCGAACGCACGAGCCGCCGTGAGAAGGATCTCGGTCCGGAGCCGGCCTCCGCGCTGACGGCCGACCGCCTCCTCGTGGGCCCGGACCGGCCACCGGTCTCGGGCTGGCGGCGGTGGCTCTACACCGCCACCTTCGGTCGCATCAATGTCGGCGACTCCGACGCCGTGCGCTCGCAGCGTGCGCTGGAGCACCGTATCTCCGCACGGCTGGGCGGGCGGACACGCTACGTCCCGGTCCTGTCGCGCAAGGGCGGCGTCGGCAAGACCACGGTCACCACGCTCCTCGGGATGGCCCTGGCCGACATCCGGGAGGATCGCATCATCGCCATGGACGCCAACCCGGACCGCGGAACACTGTCCGACCGTTCGCCGGGGCGGGCGGACCACACGGCGCGGCAGCTCGTCCAGAACCGGTACACCATCGATTCGTTCGCACAGCTCGCGGGCTATGTCACGCGTGACGGCTCCCGGCTCCACGTGCTCGCGTCGGACACCGATCCGGCGGTGGCCCAGGCCTTCGACGACTCCGACTACCGTGCCGTCACGGATCTGCTCAGCCGCTACTATTCGATCGTCCTGACCGACTCCGGTACCGGCATGGTGCACTCCGTGATGAAGGGGACGCTCGAGAAGGCCGATTCGGTGGTGCTGGTCTCCGGCGGCAGTGTCGACGAGGCCAGGCTCGCCTCGGAGACCCTCAGCTGGCTGGAGGCGCACGGTCGGCAGGACCTCGTGGAGAAGGCGATCGTCGTGATCAACCTCTCGTCCGGCAACGGGACGCAGGTGGACGTGGGCCAGATCGAGCAGCACTTCCGGTCGCGGGTGAACACCGTGGTGCGTATCCCGTACGACCGCCACCTGGCGGAGGGTTCGCGGGTCGATCTGTCCCGGCTGAACCCGGCCACGCGGCGGGCGGTGACGGAGCTCGCGGCCCTCGTGGTCGACCAGCTCGCCGCGTGAGCGCGGCTAGACTGCGCAGGTGACCCACTACGACCTCGCAATCATCGGCTCCGGCTCAGGCAACACCCTCATCTCGCCGGAGTGGGACGAACGCAGCGTCGTGCTCGTGGACGGGGGCACGTTCGGCGGCACCTGCCTGAACGTCGGATGCATCCCGACCAAGATGTACGTCTATCCCGCGGAGCTGGCCTCTGCGCCGGCGGTGTCCTCGCGGCTCGGGGTCGACCTGGCGTTCGAGGGCGTCCGGTGGACGGACATCCGGGACCGGATCTTCACGCGGATCGACGCCATCTCGCGGGGCGGTCGCTCCTACCGGGCGGAGGAGCTCGAGAACGTGACGCTCATCGAGGAGTACGTGCGGCTCACGGGGGAGAAGTCCTTCGAGACGGCGTCCGGGGAGGTCGTCACGGCGGATCAGCTGGTCATCGCGACCGGATCGCGCGCCGTTATCCCGGACATCCCCGGCATCACCCTCCCGCAGGTCCACACCTCGGACACCGTCATGCGCATCGATGAGCTGCCCGAACGGCTGCTGATCATCGGTGGCGGCTACATCGCCGCGGAGTTCGCCCACGTCTTCTCCTCCTTCGGCACGGAGGTGACCATCGCCGTGCGCTCCAACGGGATGCTGCGGCATCTCGACGAGACGGTCGCCGACGCCTTCACGCAGCAGGCGGCCCAGCAGTGGGACCTCCGCCTCGATACCGCCGTCACTGCGCTGACGGCATCCGCCGGCGGCGTCACCGCATCACTGGAGGGCCCCGACGGTCCGGTCGACGTCGAGGTCGACGTCGTCCTGGTCGCGGTGGGGCGCATGCCCAACACGGACACGCTCGGCGCCGCGGACGCCGGACTGGACCTGCACGACGACGGCCGTCTCGCCGTCGACGCCCAGCAGCGGGTGCTCCGCGATGGTGCTCCCGTGGAGGGCCTCTGGTCCCTGGGCGACGTCAGCAGCGAGTACCAGCTCAAGCACGTGGCGAACCACGAGGCGAGGATCGTCGCCCACAACCTGCTGAACCCCGGGGACCTCCGGTCGAGCGACCATCGCTTCGTCCCCGCCGCGGTCTTCTCCCACCCCCAGGCCGCGTCCGTGGGCATGACGGAGGAACAGGCTCTCGTCCATGCGGACGCGACCGGCGCCACCGTCGTCACGGCGGTGCAGCACTACGGGTCGACCGCATACGGCTGGGCCATGGAGGACACCACCGGCTTCGCGAAGGTCATCGCGGACCGGTCCACGGGGAGGATCCTCGGGGCGCACGTCCTGGGCCACGAGGCGTCGATGATCATCCAGCCCGTCATCCAGGCCATGTCCTTCGGTCTCGACGCCCACACCATGGCCAAGGGCCAATACTGGATCCACCCGGCCCTCACCGAGGTCATCGAGAACGCGCTGCTCAACCTCAAGACGGACTGACCCGCCCCTCCTCCCCGGACCGTCCGCCCGGCCCGCGGAGGAGGAGCCTGCTCAGACCCTGGCCGAGGAGTAGATGGACTCGACGACGGCCGAGTAGTCCTTCAGCACCTGGTTCCGCTTGATCTTCAACGACGGCGTCAGGTGCCCGGTGGTCTCGGTGAAGTCCGTCGGGACGATCCGGAAGACCTTGACGGCCTCGGCCCGGGAGACGGTGGTGTTGGCGGTGTCGACGAGTTCCTGGATCTCCGCGAGGACCTTCGGGTGCTCCGCCGCTTCCGCGATGGTGGTCGTGGCCGGGAGCTGGTGCCGCTCGAGCCACCCGGGAAGAGCTTCCTCGTCGAGGGTGATCAGCGCGGAGATGAAGGGGCGCTGGTCGCCCACCACGACGCACTGCGAGACGAGGGCATTGGAGCGGATGGCGTCCTCCAGGACCGCGGGGATCACGTTCTTGCCGCTGGCAGTCACGATGATCTCCTTCTTGCGGCCCGTGATGCGCAGGAACCCGTCGTCGTCGAGCTCACCGATGTCCCCGGTGCGGAACCAGCCGTCGGCGAAGGTGTCCTCGGTCAGATCGGGACGGTTGAAGTACCCCTTCATCACACAGACCCCTCGGGTGAGGATCTCGCCGTCGTCGGCGATCTTGACGGCGTTGCCGGGCAGCGGTGCGCCGACGGTACCGATCTTGATCTTCTTCGGGGTGTTCACGGTGATCGGCGCCGTGGTCTCCGTGAGGCCGTAGCCTTCCAGGACCATGAGCCCGATGCCGTGGAAGAAGTGGCCGAGGCGGTCCCCGAGCGGCGCGCCGCCCGAGACCGCGTGCTGGACCCGCCCGCCCATGGCGGTGCGGATCTTGCCGTAGAGCAGCCGGTCGAAGACCGCGTGCTTGACCTTGAGGCTCAGCGGGATGCGGCCGGCCTGCTCGGCCTTCGACCAGGCGATGGCGACGTCGGCTCCCGCGTGGAAGATCTTGCCCTTGCCGCCGTCCTCCGCTTTGAGCATCGAGTTGTTGTAGACCTTCTCGAAGACGCGGGGCACCGCGAGGATGAAGGTCGGCTTGTAGCTCTGGAGGTCCGGCAACAGGTTCTTGACGTCCGGCGTGTGCGCCACGGTGGCCCCGGCCGCGACGCACAGGACGGAGATGAATCGGGCGAACACGTGGGCGAGGGGCAGGAACATGATGGTCTGACCACCTTCACGTGCCACCTCGGGGAGGGCCGCAGCAGCGTTCTCCGACAGTTCGACGAAGTTCCCGTGGGTCAGCTCGCAGCCCTTGGGCTTCCCGGTGGTGCCCGAGGTGTAGATGATGGTCGCGACGTCGTCGAGCCCGGCGTAGGCGCGGCGGTCGGCCAGCATGGCGTCGTCCGTCCCTGCACCTGCGGTACGCAGTGTGTCGAGGCCGTTGCCGTCGAACTGCCAGACATGCTGCAGGGAGGTGATGCCCTCGAGCGCCACGGCCTCGCGCACCACCTGCTCATGGCGCACAGCCTCGACGAAGGCCCCGACCGCGCCGGAATCGCTGAGGATCCAGGCCACCTGGGCGGGAGAGGAGGTCTCGTAGACCGGCACGGACACGGCTCCGGCGAACCAGATCGCGAAGTCGGCCAGGGACCACTCGTACCGCGTGCGGGCCATGATGGCGACCCGGTCGCCGGGCTGGATACCGGAGGCGATCAGTCCCTTGGCGATGTCCTCGACCTGCCGGCGGAACTCCGTCGCGGGGATGTCCTCCCACTCACCCGAGGGTCGCTTGACCGCGAACAGTGCCGGATCGGACGGCTTGGCCGCCTGGCGGATGACGAGATCCGCGATGTTGGACCGGCGGGGAACGTCCACGAGGACGGGAACGCTGATGTCGCGCACGATAGCTCCTTTGGTATCACCCTGATCGTGGGTCGTCCCAGCCTATCGGTTCCCCTGCTGCACAGACCGTCCAGTAGTGTACGGATCGGTAACGGCGGCGCGTCGCGCGGTCTGTGACAAGGAAGGACCGCATGGCGATCACGCCCGAGCCGACTGCACCGAGGGTCCGCCGGCCTCGCAGCGAGGCCCCGGCCGGATGGCGGACGAACGGCCCCCTGTCGCAGCGAGCAGCGCGGTCCTCCTTCCCCAACCCGGCACGGCGAGGACTCTCCGTGGGCGTGGACATCGGCGGCACGAAGGTCGCCGCAGGGGTGGTGGACGTGCACGGCCGCATCCTCGCCGAGGCCCGCAGGGCGACGCCGGGACAGGATCCCCGCGCGGTCGAAGCCGTCATCTCCGATCTGGTGCGCGAACTCTCCGACGAGTACCGCATCCGCTCGGTCGGCATCGGCGCCGCGGGGTGGATGGACCTGACCAACAGCACCGTCCTGTTCAGCCCCCACCTCGCATGGCGCAACGAGCCCCTGCGGCGCAACCTCGAGAAGCTGCTGCGCCGACGGGTGACGGTGGTCAACGATGCCGACGCCGCCGCGTGGGCGGAGTGGCGTTTCGGGGCCGGTCGTGGCGAGACCCGCCTGGTCTGCGTCACGCTCGGGACGGGCATCGGTGGCGCGATGATCATGAATGGCCGCGTGGAGCGCGGGCGCCATGGCGTCGCCGGGGAGTTCGGGCACCAGATCATCGTGCCGCAGGGTCACCGCTGCGAGTGCGGCAATCGCGGGTGCTGGGAGCAGTACGCCTCGGGCAACGCTCTCGGCCGCGAGGCGAGGGAGCTCGCTGCAGCGAACTCACCCGTCGCACGGGCGATCATCGACGCCGCCGGCGCGGATGCGGGGAACGGCTCGGGCATCACCGGCGCCCTCGTCACCCGCCTGGCGATGGAGGGTGACCCGGCGTCGCGGGAACTCGTCGACGACGTCGGGCAGTGGCTGGGGCTCGGCCTCGCCAACCTCGCGGCCGCCCTGGATCCCGGGACCTTCGTGATCGGCGGCGGGCTCAGTGATGCGGGCGAGCTGCTCCTGGATCCCGCGCGTCGCGCCTTCGGTCGGAACCTGACCGGTCGGGGCTTCCGGCCCGCGGCGAGGATCGAGCGTGCCGCGCTGGGACCCCAGGCGGGGCTGATCGGTGCCGCGGACCTGTCACGCCTGCTGTCCCGCAGCGGAACCTGACCACCGCCACCGGTGCCTGCCCGACCGGGCGGGGAACGGGTTCGGAGGACGGACGCCGTCAGACCTCGGCGCCGTCATCCCCGATGTCCCGGTGCTTCGGCAGCTTCGTCACGAGGTAGCCCGCACCAGCGAGGAACAGGGCCAGCACGGCCAGTGTCGCGGCCAGGGGAGCATCCTGCCAGAACATGGCGAACAGGAGCAGCAGGACGGGCCCGCCGGCGGCACCCACCCAGGCCAGAACGGTGAGTGGGTCGCCCGAGCCCAGGGGTGGCGGCTCGTCCGGGGTGAAGCCGTCGTCCTCCTCCGGCTCCTCGGGGGCGACATAGTCGCGTGGCCCCGCCGAGGCGAACGGCTGGTTGCGGAAGATGGCATCGGCCCGCTCGCGATCGGTCAGGCCGTCCGGCTCTCCACCGCCCCGTGCCGCGGGAGCTGCGCCGGCCGCATCGGTCCTGTGGACACCGCGACCCTCGGGACGCGCTCCCGGCGCCCCGGCGGGCGGTTCCTGGGCACGGGGTGACGCCTCGGTGGCCAGGGGATCGGAGGCGGTGCCCTCCAGCCGCGCGACGAGGTCCTGCCACACGGCGTCGTCGGTGGATTCGTTCGGTTCCTGACCTCGGGGGCCCATACTCTGCTACCTGCTGTCGCGTGCTGCGCCTGGGCCCGAGGACATCGGGCCGGCATCCTGGTGATGGGAGGGCGTGCTCGCCCCATCGTGGACACCACGCGGCGCTACGTCAACCGGCCGCCAGCGTGTCGGCGGTGCTCGACGCCGGGCGGGACCGGGTGCAGGGGCGGCGCACCCCGGAAAGGACGGGCGTCCGCCGGGTCGGCCCCCTTAGAGTAGGCTTCCACAGGAAAAAGCGGGTGGCACGCCACATGCCGCACCGTCCATGCAGGGAGGCTGGCAGCGTGTTCTATTGGGTCATGAAACGGATCATCGTCGGTCCGATCCTGAACCTCCTCTTCCGGCCCTGGGTCAAGGGACTCGACAACATCCCGTCCGCCGGGCCCGCCGTGATCGTCAGCAACCACCTGTCCTTCTCCGACTCGATCTTCCTGCCGATCGTGTCGCCCCGGCCCGTCGTGTTCCTCGCCAAATCGGAGTACTTCACCGGCAAGGGCATCAAGGGCAGGCTCACCGCCCTGTTCTTCCGCCTCTCCAACCAGCTGCCCATGGACCGTTCGGGCGGTGCGGCGTCGTCGTCCTCGCTGACCGCCGGCATGGACATCCTGAACGAGGGCGGCATCCTCGGCATCTACCCCGAAGGGACCCGCAGCCCCGATGGCCGCCTCTACCGCGGCAAGACCGGCGTCGCGAAGCTCGTGCTGGCCACCGGCGTACCGGTCATCCCGGTGGCGATGATCGGGACGGACAAGGTCCAGCCCATCGGTCGGCGCATCCCGAACATCAGGCGCGTCGGGGTCATTATCGGGGAGCCCCTGGACTTCAGCCGCTACGGGGGACTCGAGGACGACCGCTTCGTCCAGCGGTCCGTGACGGACGAGATCATGTACGAACTCATGCGCCTCTCCGGCCAGGAGTACGTGGACGCCTATGCCAGCACGGTGAAGGAACGCCTCGCCGCGGAGAAGGCAGCGGGCCGCAAGACGCCGAAGCCCGGTGCGGACACGCGGAAGGCCGCCGTCCGCATCTCTCCCGACGCTCCCGCTCCCGGCGCCGTCACGGAGATCGGCAGGGCCGGGAGGAAGCAGCCCGGTGCGGACGAGGCCGGTGCTGCCGACGGTCCCGATTCCAGGCCGCAGGCAGGCTAGGCGCAGTCCGCCCGGGCTCTCTGCTCTGTGACCTGTCGCGACGCGGCGATGACGGGCCGAATCGGGGGCCCGACGGCCAGCACGTAGAATCCCGGTGTGACCGATTCACTAGCTCCCGCCCTTCCGCGTACCGCGGAACCCACCCCGTCCACCACCGATGGCCTCGATGCCTGGCGCTCGATGGCCGCCGTGCAGCAGCCGTCGTGGCAGGACGCGGGGGTCTATTCGGCGTCGGTGAAGGAGCTCTCGAGCCTGCCGCCCCTGGTGTTCGCGGGCGAGGTGGACGTGCTGCGCGAGCGACTCGCCGCCGCGGCACAGGGCAAGGCCTTCCTCCTCCAGGGCGGCGACTGCGCCGAGACCTTCGACGGCGCGACCGCCGACAAGATCAGCGCCCGGGTGCGCACCATCCTGCAGATGGCCGTCGTCCTCACCTACGGAGCGTCCCTGCCCGTCATCAAGATGGGCCGCATGGCGGGCCAGTTCGCCAAACCCCGCTCGTCGAACGACGAAACGCGCGACGGCGTGACCCTTCCCGCCTACCGCGGCGACATGGTCAACGGCTACGACTTCACGCCGGAGAGCCGCGCCCACGATGCCTCCCGCATGGTGAAGGCGTACCACACGTCCGCCTCGACGCTGAACCTCATCCGCGCCTTCACCCAGGGCGGGTTCGCGGACCTCCGCCTGGTGCACCACTGGAACAAGGGCTTCATGGCCAACCCCGCGCACTCCCGCTACGAGTCGCTGGCCCGCGAGATCGACAGGGCCGTGCGGTTCATGGACGCCTGCGGCACGGACTTCGAGGCGCTGAAGCGCGTCGAGTTCTTCGCGAGCCACGAGGCCCTGCTCCTGGACTACGAGCGGGCGCTCACACGCATCGACTCGCGCACCTCCCTGCCCTACGACACCTCGGCGCACTTCCTGTGGATCGGGGAGCGTACCCGCGACATCGACGGTGCACACGTCGATTTCCTCTCGCGCGTGCGGAACCCCATCGGCGTCAAGCTCGGCCCGTCCACCTCGGCGGACGACGCCCTCGCCCTCATCGACAAGCTCGATCCGAACCGTGAACCGGGCCGCCTGACCTTCATCACGCGCATGGGGGCGTCGAACATCCGCGAGAAGCTGCCCTCTCTCGTCGAACGTGTCACGGCGTCCGGTGCGCAGGTGCTCTGGGTCACCGACCCGATGCACGGCAACACCGTCACCTCGCCGAACGGCTACAAGACCCGTAACTTCGACGACGTCATCGACGAGGTCCGGGGGTTCTTCGAGGTGCACAACGCCCTGGGCACCTTCCCGGGCGGGCTGCACGTGGAGATGACGGGCGACGACGTCGCCGAGTGCCTCGGGGGCGCCGATCCGATCGACCAGGAAGCCTTCCTAGAGCGCTACGAGTCGGTCTGCGACCCCCGCCTGAACCATATGCAGTCCCTGGAGATGGCCTTCCTCGTGGCAGGAGCGCTCTCCAGGAGCTGAGGCTCCGGCACTCGGCCGGATCGCGCACCCCCGCCCGCAGGCGGCCACCCGAGGTGGCCGCCTGCCTGTATCTGGTGCCTGTATCCGATGCCTGTATTCGATGCCTGTATTCGATGCCTGTTTCCGGTGACGGTGTCAGGTAACGGTGATACGGACGGTCGTCCCCTCGGGCTGCTCACCCGTCAGGCTCTGCCCTGCGACGAGTCCGAGGACCGAGCCACCGAAGGTGTAGTCGACCTCCACCACGAAGCCCGCCTCCTCGAGTGCGGCGACGGCCCGGTCCTCGGACAGCGAGAAGACGGTGGGCACCCTCACCAGGCGCGGCCCCTGGGAGAGGGTCAGCGTCACGGTCGCACCGCGCTGCACCTCGGTGCCCGTCGGGCTCTGGCTCACGACGGCTCCGCGTGGCACCGTGCCGCTGAACTCCTCGACCCCGGCCACGGCGGGTACGAGGCCCGCCTGCTCGAGGGCGGCCGAGGCTTCCTCCGCCGTGAGTCCGGTGACGTCCGGGACGGCGACGGGCGCCGGACCGCGCGACACCACGAGGTCCACCGTGGAATGACGACGCCGCTCCGCGTCCGCTCCCGGGGTCTGCCGGAGGACGTTCCCGGCGGGAACGGTCTCGCTGTACTCCTGTTCCAGCCGTCCCACGGCCAGACCGGCGGCACCGAGACGCGCCGCGGCATCGACCTCGGCGCGTCCGAGGAGGTCGGGGACGGCGAAGAGCTCCGGGCCTTTCGACACCATCAACTCGACACGCTCGAAGCGCCTGACCTCGGAGGTGGCGGCCGGGTCGGTGGCGACGACCAGCCCGGCGAGGACCCGCTCGTCGAACACCTCCTCGGTGGCGATGGCGGACAGGCCCTGATCCGCGAGTGCCGCCCGGGCCTCCTCGAGGGGTGTGTTGCTGACGTCGGGCAGGGACACGAGTCCGGCCGGCCCGGCGCCGAAGAACCAGCCCGCGGTCGCCACGAGGCCGGCGAGAAGGACGAGCAGGACGACGAGCGCGCGGACCCAGCGTCGGCCGGCTGTACCGTGCAGCGACTGCTGCGGGCGCTGCGCCTCGCGGGACTGCTGCCGTTTCGACAATGGACGGGCTGCGCTGCCCCCGGCACGCACGGGGTCGGCGGTCGGACCTGGAGCGGCGTCGGACGATGTGCGTCGCGCCGCGGACGGAGCGGGCTCCTGACGGGAGGACGCCGGTGCAGCGGCTGGCATGGCACCGATCACGCGTGTGGCGTTCCGGTCCGTGCCGATCACGCTCGTCCGATGTGCCTCGTCGAGGGTGCGGAAGACCTCCGTCGCGCCGGCCGGAGCGGGGAAGGGGTGCTGCGCACCGGTCGAGGGGCGTGCCAGTGCCTCGGTGTGGTCCTCGCGCCCACCGGCCGGCTCCGTGCCGATGCCGTCCCGCCGCTCCCCGTGCCATGGGCCGGTCAGTCCGTCCTGCAGGATCTCCGTGCCGGTTGCAGCATCGGACGACGGCCACGCGGCGGTGCCGTCGTCGCGCCGGGCGTCCGGCAGGCGGGGAACGACGGCGGCAGTGAGGCTCTCCTGCACCGCAGCAGCGCCCGCCGTCCCGACCGGGACGAAGTCGAGCTCCTCGTCGGTGAGGACGGTCCGGATGTGCCGGAGTTCACCGAGCAGCGCCGCGCCATCGACCGGACGGTCCTCGGGATCCCGAGAGGTGCACCACTGGACGAGTTCGTCGATGTCCTGCGGAAGACCAGGGAGGAGGACGGAGGGGGCAGGGACGTCCGACTGCGCGTGCTGGATCGCGACCTGGATCGGCGTCTCGCCCGTGAAGGGCTGCCTGCCGGTCAGCAGTTCGTAGAGCATGACGCCCGTGGAGTAGATGTCGCTCTGCGCCTCCGCCGGCCTGCCGAGCACCAGTTCGGGGGAGAGATACGCGACCGTCCCGACGAGGGTCGCGGTGCCGGTGGTCGCCGATACCGCCCGGGCGAGACCGAAGTCGGCGATCTTCACCTGCCCACTGTCCGAGAGCAGCACGTTCTCGGGCTTGACGTCGCGGTGGATGAGCCCGGCGTCGTGCGCCGCGGCGAGACCTTCGACGACGGAGTCGAGCAGGACCAGTGCATGCCGGGGCGTGAGACGGCCGTGTTCGCGGAGGACCTCGCGCAGTGTGCGCCCCTGCACGAACTCCATGACGAGGTAGGCGATGGCCTGCCCCTTCACCTCGTCCACACCCTGGTCGAGCACGCCGACGACGTGGGGATGCGAGAGTCTGGCGGCGGACTTCGCCTCCTGCTCGAACCGGTCGATGAAACCGGGTTCGTCGGCGAGGTGCGGATAGAGCACCTTCAGCGCCACGCGCCGGTCCAGCCTCCGGTCCGTGGCCAGGTAGACGGTCGACATCCCGCCTCGGGCCAGGCGGGATTCGACGACGTACCGTCCGTCGACCGTCGCGCCCTCGAGCGGGTCCCTCCGTTGCTGGTGCACCCTCCGATACTAGGCGGGGACGACGGAAGGGGGCGGGACCACCACGCGATCCCACCCCCTCCTGTCCGCGGTCACAGTCCCGGAGGACGGACCTCCGCGGCCTACCGGAAGTTCTTCTGGTGGGCCTTGATGGCGGCGACGTACTGCTTGGTGTCCTGGAACATCCCGCGGGTCTGCACGGAGTACGCACCCTGGTAGTAGGAGGCGATCGCGATGTCGAGGGAAGGACTGGTCCGCACGAGCGACCGGATGATCGCAACCCCAGCCGTCGCGTTGTCGTACGGGTCCAACAGGTTCAGCTTGCGGCCCACGAGGTCACTCGCCCACTGTCCCGAGGAGGGGATGACCTGCATGGTGCCGATCGCGTTCGCAGGGGAGACGGCCCGCTGGTTGAAGCCGGACTCCTGGTAGGCGAAGGCGAGCGCCAGGCTGGGGTCGACCCCCATGGAACGGGCGGTGTCGGCCACGATCTTCTGCATCTCGGCCTGCGACGGTGCGGGCAGGGAGTTCAGGAGCGCCTTGTTCGCATTGGCGTCCGCGACGACGCGGTCCGGGTACGTGTAGCCGAGGAAGCTCGACGGCACGAGGTCGGAGGGCGAGGGTGCGGGCGCCGGGGCCGGCGACGCACCCTTGCCGGGAATCGTGAGTTTCTGGCCGGGGTAGATCACGGTGGCCGTGGTCATCGTGTTGGCGCCCAGCAGCGCCTGCAGGGAGACACCGTGGCGGGAGGCGATGGCGCCGAGTGTGTCCCCGCTCTTCACGGTGTAGGTCCCGGCCTGCGGCGCAGGCGCCGGGGCTGGGGCCGGGGCTGGGGCCGGGGCGGGCTTGCCGGGCGCGGGAGCCGGTGCTGCGCCCTTGCCGGGGATCGTCAGTTTCTGGCCCGGGTAGATGATCGTGGTCATGGTCATCTTGTTGGCGCCCAGCAGCGCCTGAAGGGAGACACCGTGGCGGGAGGCGATGGCGCCGAGCGTGTCCCCACCCTTCACCGTGTAGGACCCGGCCTGCGGCGTAGGCGCCGGAGCCGGAGCGGGCTTGCCGGGCGCGGGAGCCGGTGCAGCGCCGGTGCCCCCGATCGTCAGCTTCTGGCCCGGGTAGATGATCGAGGTCATCGAGAGCTTGTTGTCCGAGAGGAGGCTCTGGAGGCTGACCCCTGCACGCGAGGCGATGGCGCCGAGGGTATCGCCCGGCTTCACCACGTATGTCGAGCCGGAGGTCTTCACCGCCGGGGTGGCGGGAGCGGAGGACGCAGGCTTCTCCGCCCCGGCCTTACCGCCGAGCGTGATCTTCTGGCCCGGGTAGATCACGGTCCGGGCGTTCATCCGGTTCAGGCTGAGGAGGCCGTCCGTTGACAGCCCGTGGCGCTTGGCGATCGCTCCGATGGTGTCGCCCGGCTTCACCGTGTACTCGGCGGGAACGGGCTGGGCGGCGATCGCGATCTTCTGCGCGGGTACCTGCACTGCCACCAGGGCAGCGGGCACGATCGTGCGCGAGGGCAGGGAGACCGTAGCGGTGCCGAGATGACGCATGGCCGGCGCGACCTGGGCAGGAGCCGCCGTCGCCGGTTGGGCGAGGGCGACCGAAGAGAGAATCACCGCGGGGAGGGCGGCGGTGGTCACGGCGACATTCAGGCCGCGCGCGCTGGCGCCGGTGGCCTTCCTGCGGGCGCCGTTCAGCGGTGCGTTCGATCGCTGGGCAGTCATGTTTCGTTCCTCGTCTGTTGGCGGCTGAGTCCGCGCGGACGCACGCCCCCGGGATGATGCTTCCTGACCGGGCGCGCGCAGTGCTGGTGATGCTGATGTGTCACCTGTGGTTATTGTTACTTCTGTGACTCATGTGAACTTACACGATGAGCGCTGTAGCACAAGAGGTAGCTGGATCTTGTGAAGCTGCTGCCCGGCGTGTCGCACTTGATCCGCATCGTGTCGCGTATCGCGGACCCGCCGACGGCCTGGGGCGCAGGTCTTCCGAGTGGAGCCGGAATGCGTCGGCATGGCACCCTTGGACGGTGAATGAACTCCAACAGCTCGTCCCGGCCTGGCTGAACCTCCCCGAGGTGGCGCAGGCGCTCGACCTCCCCATCACCCGCGTGCATTCGCTCATCACCGAGCGGGCGCTGGTCAGCGTCCGCATCGGTGAGCGCAACATCCGCAGTGTCCCGGAGGAATTCCTCGTGGACGGGGCGATCCTCGACAGCCTCAAGGGCACCGTCGTCGTCCTGGCGGATTCCGGCTACGGGGACGAGGACATCATCCGATGGCTCTACACGGAGGACGAGTCGCTGCCGGGTCGACCGATCGATGCGCTGCGCGAGGGGCGGAAGACGGAGATCCGCCGTCGGGCGCAGGCCGCTGCCTGGTAGGCCGATATCCACTGCCGGGCGGGTCACGCACCCGCCGTGCTTCAGGCAGTGCGGGTGACGGCGGCTTCGGCGAGGAGGCGCAGGGCCTCGAGCGACGTCGCATCGACCTCGAGCCGTGCGAGGGCCCGGAAGGCCTCGGCTGATCGCTCCTCGATCAGCTTCTCGGTCTGGGCCAGCGCACCGCTCGCGACGATCAGCTCGCGGAGCGTATGCACCGCGTCGTCGTCGAGCGCGGTGTCGCCGAGCATCGCATTGATCCTCGCCCGGACCTCGCTGCCGCTCTCGCCGAGAGCGCGCGCGATCAGGAAGGTGCGCTTCCCCTCCCGGAGGTCGTCGCCCGCCGGCTTGCCGGTCACCCCCGGATCGCCGAACACGCCGAGGACGTCGTCCCGGAGCTGGAAGGCCTCGCCCAGGGGGAGCGCGAAGGCGGAGAAATCCGTGAGCAGTACCTCATCGGCTCCGGCCAGTGCTCCGCCGAGCATGAGGGGCCGTTCCATCGAGTACTTCGCCGACTTGAAGCGCAGGATGTTGAGGGCACGGAGCTCGGCCTGCTCGGGCGTCTGGTCAGGCCCCACCGCCTCCTCGAGCAGGTCCAGGTACTGGCCGGCCATCACCTCGGTGCGCATGCGGTTGAAGATGCTGCGGGCGGCCTCACCCGCTTCGGCGGAGCAGGACGCCGTGAACAGCTCCTCGCTGAACGCGAGGCACAGGTCCCCGGCCAGGATGGCTGCGGATACGCCGAAGCGCTCGGGGTCGAGATGCCAGCCCGCCTCCGTGTGGCGCGCGGAGAACTGCCGGTGCACGCTCGGCCCTCCGCGGCGGGTATCCGACCGATCGATGATGTCGTCATGGATCAGGGCCGCGGCCTGGAAGAATTCCAGTGCCGTCCCGGCGGTCACCGGAGCCGCAGCCCCGGGCTCGCCTCCCGCTGCGCGCCATCCCCAGTAGCAGAGCAGGGCGCGCATCCGCTTACCGCCCCGGGTGAGCGTGGCGATGCTCGAGATGAGGGGCAGTGACTCCTCGGAGATGGCAGTCAGGACATCCACCTGATCAGCCAGGAACTCGTCGATGGTCCTGGTGAGCGCGGACCTGAACAGGTCCTGCTCCGCCGTGATGGCGTCAGGAGCGGGGCCGCCCTGATCAGGGGTGGCAGGTGCGGACAGCATGGATCTCCCGGGCGGTTCGACTGGGTCAGGTCCTCCCACTCTATCGGGCGGCTCCACCCCGACCGGCGGTCCCGAAGGGTCGTCGCGCCCGCCGGGGCCCGGCTGTCGGTGGCACTGCGTACGATGTGGGCGTGGTCAGGGATGAGGGTCGGAAGCCGGTCGAGCATGCGGAGTGCCACATCCTCCACATCGACATGGATGCCTTCTTCGTCTCCGTGGAGCTGCTGGACCACCCTCATCTGCATGGCGTTCCCGTCGTCGTCGGATCACCGTCCGGCCGCTCCGTCGTCCTGTCTGCGTCCTACGAGGCACGCGCTTTCGGGGTGCGCTCCGCGATGCCGATGTCGGTCGCCATGCGCCAGTGCCCCACCGCGGTGATCCTCCCGCCTCACCATCGTCGGTACTCGGAGGTCTCCGGGCAGGTCATGCGGATCTTCCGTTCGGTGACGCCGCACGTGGAGCAGCTCAGCGTCGACGAGGCATTCCTCGACGTGGCCGGGTCCATGCGACGACTGGGCGGTCCGCGCGAGATCGGTGAGCAGGTGCGCGAGGAGATCAGCTCCACCCTCGGTATCACCGCGAGCGTCGGCGCCGCGACGACGAAGTTCGTGGCCAAGATCGCCTCCACGCGGGCGAAGCCCGACGGACTCCTGCTGATCCCGGGTGACCGGACGGTCGCCTACCTGCACACCCTCCCCGTCTCGGCGCTCTGGGGGGTCGGCGCGAAGACGCAGGAAGTCCTGGCCCGCATCGGCATCCGCACGGTGGAGGACGTGGCGCACACGCCGGTCACCACCCTGAGGCGCCTGCTCGGAAGCTCCGGCGAGCACGTGCACCACCTCGCCTGGGGGAGGGACCCGCGGCGCGTCGTCGTGGCGCGGCCCGAGAAGAGCATCGGAGCGGAGGAGACGTTCTCCAGGGACATCGACGATTCCGACGTACTACGGCGGGAACTGCTGCGGCTGGCGCACCGTACGGCGACCCGGCTCCGCGCTTCGGGCAATCGGGCCGGCGGAGTGGCGCTCAAACTGAGGTACGCGGACTTCTCCACCCTGACGCGGTCGAAGAAGTTCGATGAACCCGTCGACAGTGCCAACGCCCTGTACACGGCGGCGACGGCCCTGCTCGCCGCCCTCGGTGATCGGCCCATGGCCGTGCGGCTCATCGGCCTGCGCGCCGAATCGCTCGAGAGCGGGGGAGACGGCTCCACGCAGCTGACGATCGACCGGCGCGACGACAACTGGCGCCTTGCCGAGCGGGTGCTCGACGACGTGAACAGGAGGTTCGGCGACGCCGGCGTCGTGCCCGCCGGGCTGCTCGCTTTCCGACGTGCGGACGAGGCCCGTCGCGGGCGATCAGGAGGGAAGCCGCCCGCTGCCGGTGATGCTGGTGGAGGCACTGCCCCGGATGTGGGCGGAGGTGCGGGCGGACGCGCCGCTGGGGGTGCTGGTGGAAGCGCGCTGGGCCAGGCTCGCGCAGCGTCGGAGACGGGGGCCGGCAGGCGGGCCGGAAATCACGATCGATCGGGCGGTGGAGTGTCCTTCCGGGGAGCCCGGCAGACCGACCGTGATCCGCGTGCCTGAGCGGTATAAGGGGTCGGGGCGCCTCCGCGGAACCCCCCTTGCATTCCGCATTGTGACTTTGCGGGCACCACGTAGCAAACTAGTCTTGAAGCAGGTAGTCCAGCTGCCGTCCAGCACGCATTTGCACCCTCCGGAGCCCGTGGTCATCGACCCCTCCACCGGGAACCTGGTGAGCGTTCGGGACGTTGGGTGGGTGGAGGAACGTTGGTACCCATATCAAGGAGGCGGTCATGGCACTCTCGGAACACGAGCAGAGGTTGCTTGATCAGCTTGAACAGCAGTTGCACGCCGACGATCCCAAGTTCGCGCACTCGATGGCGTCGGACACCCGCAAGTCGATGTCGACCAGGCGCCTGGTCATCGGTTCGCTCATCACGATCGCAGGTATCCTCGTGCTGCTCGCGGGCATCGTGAACCAGAACATCCTCATCGGGGTGGCCGGCTTCCTGATCATGGGGGGCGGCGTCTACTTCGCGACGACCAAGTCGAAGCAGCTGGACCAGGGCCAGCCCGCGGGAAGGCCGACGAAGGCCCCGACCGGCGGGAAGAGCGGATTCATGGCGAGTCTCGAAGACAAGTGGGACGAGCGCAAGCGCGACCAGAGCTGACGCCCCTGCCGGGCCACCGATGGTGACCCCGACACGGCTTCACTGCACCGGTGCAGAACCAGGCAGCCACGAACGGACGAGGACCCGCTACGGCGGGTCCTCGGTCGTTAACGGCATCACCTGCAGGCGTGTGCATCGCCGCTTCCACCGCACTGCTGCATCACCCCGTCACCCCGTCACCCCGTCACCCCGTCACCCCGTGACCGCATGACCGCATCGCGGGCCGAAACGGTCTCCGGCGGGTCGTCGCGCGATCACCGCCGAGGGCACTCCGCTGCCGAGCGCACTGCTCCGCCGGCTCAGCGCCTCATCGTCTGCCTCCCTCCACCGTCGCGTCCCTCCACTTCACTCCCCGGTGCCACGCACGCCGGCCGCCCCCGTCATCGCGGGCCGGACGGACCCCCTCGGCGGGGCAATCCCGGGCGCGCCGCGTCCCGGATGCATTGACGGTGGAGAGTTGTGGAGTAAAGTGGGGAGCATAAGAGCAAGGCAGCATCGAGCTGGGCTTGGCGGACTCAGAACAGGCGGTCAGGGATGTTCCTCGGAACTCACACCCCCCGTCTCGACGAGAAGGGCAGGCTCATCCTCCCGGCGAAGTTCCGCGACGAACTGAGCGAGGGGCTGGTCCTGACCCGGGGCCAGGAACGGTGCATCTATGTGTTCAGTTCGAGTGAATTCGAGAGGGTTCACGAGCAGATGCGGGCGGCACCCATCTCGTCACGCCAGGCGAGGGACTACAACCGTATCTTCCTGTCAGGAGCCTCTGACGAGGTACCTGACAAGCAGGGCAGGATCACTATCCCGCCGGCCCTGCGGACATATGCCGGGCTCGATCGTGACCTCGCGGTCATCGGAGCAGGAAGCCGAGCAGAGATCTGGGCGGCGGATGCCTGGGACTCGTACCTGACGGAGAAGGAGACCGCCTTCTCCGAGACGGACGAGGACGCTTTCCCGGGCATCATCTGATCCACAGTGCAGGACATGCAGCACCAGCAGCACCCGACGCGAACGGTTTCACCTCTTGGATGAGATCTCCAGCCGCCGGACCAGGTACGACTCCTGGCTTCACTTCCCCGAAGCCAGGCGGAGACCGTCCGGCCGGATGGGGGTCTGATCCCAGAGATGGACCATCGCCCCACGCCTGCGGGGACACCGACACCACGAACGACGAACTGCAGGAGGGAGAGCGCGCATGGGCGAGAACCGGCCGACGGGCGAGCGACACGTCCCCGTCCTCCGGGACCGCTGCGTCTCCCTCCTTGCTCCCGCGGTCGAGGCAGCGGCAACTGCCGGACGCCGGCCGGTGGTCGTCGACGCAACCCTCGGCATGGGCGGGCACTCCGAGAGCATGCTCGAGCGATTCCCCTCCGCGCACCTCGTCGGGATCGACCGCGACACCGAGGCCCTCGGCCTCGCCGGGGAACGCCTGACGCGCTTCTCCGACCGCACCGACCTGGTCCACGCCGTCTACGACGATCTGCCCGACGTGCTCGAGGACCTCGGCATCGAGGGCGTGGACGGCGTCCTGTTCGATCTCGGCGTCTCCTCCCTGCAGCTGGACGAGCGCGACCGCGGATTCGCCTACTCCTACAACGCCCCCCTCGACATGCGCATGGACACGACCACGGGCATCACCGCCGCGGAGGTCGTGAACACCTACGCCGAGGCTGATCTGCTGCGCATCATCCGGACCTGGGGCGAGGAGAAGTTCGCGGGCCGCATCGCGACAGCGATCGTCCGGGCCCGTGCTGCGCGTCCCCTCGGCACCACGGCGGAGCTCGTGGAGGTCATTCGCGAGGTCGTCCCGGCCTCGGCTGCACGCACGGGGGGACATCCTGCCAAGCGGACGTTCCAGGCCCTGCGCATCGAGGTCAATGAGGAGCTCTCCGTCCTCGAGCGCGCCGTACCGGCCGCCGTCGCCTCGATCCATCTGAGGGGCCGCGTCGTCGCGATGTCCTACCACTCTTTGGAGGACAGGATCGTGAAGAGCGCCTTCACGGCCGGCACGAAGTCCTCCGCCCCTGTCGGATTCCCGGTGGAGCTCGAGGAACACAAGGCCTACCTCCGGTCCCTGACGCGTGGCACGGAAGCGCCCACGCCGGCGGAGATCGAGGAGAATCCCAGGGCGGCCTCGGCCAAACTGCGCGCTGTAGAACGAATCAAAGCCGGACCCGTCGACAGGACCAACGGATGAGCCAGACCCTGACTGTTGAGAAGCGACACGGCGCCGTGGCCTTCTCCGGCAACGGAGCACTCGCCGTCGCGCCGCGCCGACTGGCCGGTCTCTCCGACGGAGCGCCGTCGAGTGCGCGTCCGGACGCCACGCAGAAGGTGCGGACGCCGCTCTCCGTGGTGCCGGCGAGGCCCTCCCGCCGTCGCGTACCGTTCGCCGTCTTCAGTCTCCTCGTCCTCGCCGGAGCCCTGGCCGCGGTCCTCATGCTCAACATCTCCGTGTCGGGGACGCAGTACGAGCTCGTGCAGCTGCGCAGCCAGCAGGTGGCACTCAGCCAGCAGAACGAGGCGCTCGTCCTCGAGATCGAGAACAAGGAGGCGCCGCAGAATCTCGCCGCCGCCGCGACGAAACTCGGCATGGTGTCCTCCCCGACGTTCGGGACCATTGAGCTAGATTCGAAGAAGGTGACGGGGACTCCGGAACCTGCGAAGGAAGGCCCGAAGCCCGAGGTCCTGATCGCCGCTCCGGACCTCGTCACCGAGCAGCCCGCTCCCGTGGCTGTCGAGGCGCCGGTAGCCGTCGATCCGGCGCCCACGGGCGCCGGCGCAGCGGACGAGGCGGCGGACACGGCTGCGGAATCCGCGGCCGGCAGTACCGCCTCGGGCACCATCCCCGGTCCGGAGCAGGCAGGGTCCGACCGCTGACACGCGGTTCCTCCGCCGTCACCCGCTCCGCACGTACCGCCTGCACTGATCGACAAGGATTCCTCCGTGACCCCTGCACGCACCGGCAGCCCTGACAGCCTCCGACTGGTCCTCGGCTCGACCCGGCTCCGCGTGGGGCTGGCCTTCGTCCTCGTCCTCCTCATGGTGCTCGGTGTGCGGCTCTTCCAGCTGCAGGCACTCGATCTCGGCGGGATGGCCCAGGTGGGCCTGTCCAAGCGCCTGACGAACACGACCGTCGCCCCCGTCCGCGGCTCCATCGTCGACATGAACGGCAAGTACTTCGCCCGGAGCGTCGAACGCTACGACGTCGTGGTGGACCAGCGCCTCAGTGCGGTCGACGGGTTCGACCGCACCGTCCCCGATCCGGAGGACCCCGACAGCACGATCCGGATCGACGTGCCGATCGAGCAGGGGCTGCAGGAGCTGTCGGCGGTCCTCGGGATCGACGTCGAGACGCTCCGGGGATCGGTCCTCGGGGACAAGACCTTCAACTACATCGCGAAGTCGGTGACACCGGAGGTGAAGAACCGGGCTCTCGAGATCGGGATCCCCGGCGTCTATGCCGACAAGACGAGCGTCCGCACCTATCCGGCCGGATCGGTCGCCGGGTCGGTCATCGGGTTCGTGTCCGAGAACGGTGCACCCCAGGAGGGCCTGGAGTACTCGCTCAACGACGCACTGCAGGGCACCGCGGGCAGCCGCACGTTCGAGATCGGTGGGGACGGTATCCGCATCCCCTACGCGACCAATGAGGACGTGCCCGCGGTGGACGGCCAGAGCGTCCGCCTCACGATCGACCAGGACCTCCAGTGGTTCGCCCAGCAGACCATCGCGTCACAGGTCAAGGACTACAACGCCGAGTGGGGCAACATCGTCGTCGTCGAGACCGGCACCGGCGCCATCCGCGCCATGGCGGAATCCACCACACCCGATCCGAACGATCCCACGGCCACGCCGCCGGAGCAGCGGAGGCCGAACTCGGTCAGCGCCTCCTTCGAGCCGGGGTCCACGACGAAGGTCATCACGCTCGCCGGTGCCCTCGAGGAAGGACTGATCGAGCCCACGTCGAAGTTCACCCTCGAGAACCGCTACACGGTGGGGGACCAGACGTTCAAGGACGCCTGGGAGCACGGCACCGAGAAGCGTACGGCCGCCGGCGTCCTCGCTAAGTCGATGAACACGGGGACCGTGCAGATCGGCGAGAAGCTGACCAAGCAGGAGCGGTACGACTGGCTGAAGAAGTTCGGGATCGGGGAACCGCTCGGTACCGGCCTCAATGAGGAGAACCAGGGACTTCTCAGCACTCCGGAGAACTGGGACGACCGCCAGCAGTACACCGTCCTCTTCGGGCAGGGGCTCACGCAGACCGCGCTGCACACGGCGATGGTCTACCAGACGATCGCCAACGACGGCGTCCGGCTGAAGCCCCGCCTCATCGACGCCTACATCGACCCGGACGGCACGGAGCACGTGGTGCCGCAGGCCGAGGGTACCGAGGTGGTTTCGGAGAAGACGGCCGCCGAGATGCGGAAGATGCTCGAGACCGTCACCGAGGAGGGGTCAGGGAAGTCCGGCGAGCTCGAGCAGTACCGCGTGGGCGCCAAGACCGGCACGGCGGAGGCGCCCGGGGCGGGCGGCGGGTACGACGGCTACACTCTGTCCTACGCCGGGATCGCCCCGATCGAGGACCCGAAGTACGTCGTCGTCATCACGCTCCAGCGGCCCCAGGGTGACCTGTACTACCTGATCCCCGGGGAGTCCTTCCAGAAGGTCATGCAGCAGGCCCTCAATTCCGACAACGTCCCGGCCTCGACGACGAAGCCGGACATCTATCCGGTCGAATACTGACCCGGAGGCCACAGCACCGTGCAATCCACCACTCCGCAGGGAAGCGCCGCTTCCCTGATGCGTCCGCATGAACCGCGGCCGATCGACCTGGCAGCGGCCCTCGCAGCAGTCGGCCTGCCGGTCGGGCCCGGGACCGGGCTCCTGCCCACCGTCACGGGCATCACCCTCGATTCGCGCGCCGTCCTCCCCGGCGACGTCTACGCCGCCTTGCCCGGCGCCACCCGCCATGGGGCGGGTTTCGCAGGCCAGGCAGTGCTGGCGGGTGCCGTCGCGGTCCTCACGGACGGCGTCGGCCGGGAATTACTGGGCGACGGTGTCGCCGTGCCCGTCGTCGTCGTCCCCGACCCCCGGCGCGTGATCGGACCGCTGGCGCGCGTGATCTTCGGTGGCGATTCCGAGGACGACGGCGGGGCGCCGGCGCTGTTCGGCGTCACGGGGACGAACGGGAAGACCACCACCACCTACTTCGTCAACGCCCTCCTGGAGGCACTCGGCCGGTCGACCGGACTGATCGGCACCATCGAGATCCGTGCCGGCGGCGACGCCATCCCCAGCGCGCTCACCACGCCCGAGTCCCCGCAGGTGCACTCGCTGCTCGCCCTCATGCGGGAGCGCGGCATCGATGCGGCGTCGATGGAGGTCTCCTCGCACGCTTTGGAGTTCGGGCGTGTGGACGGCGTCGTGTTCGACGTCGCCGGGTTCACCAACCTGACGCAGGACCACCTGGACCTGCACGGCACGATGGAGGAGTACTTCGCCGTGAAGGCGGCCCTTTTCACGGCTGAGCGGTGCCGGACGGCGGTCGTCCTCATCGACGACGCGTGGGGCCGACGCCTCGCCGAGACCGCGGACGTGCCTGTCCTCACGGTACGTACGGACGGCAGCAGGAGCGGCGGTGACGGGTCCGTACCGCCGGCGGAAGCCGACTGGACGGTCACCGATGTCGAGCGGAGCGGCCTCGGCCACTCCTTCGCCCTGGCGGCTCGTGACGGGCGCCGTCTGCGCGTCCGCAGCGGGCTCCCCGGGTCCTTCAACATCTCCAACGCGGCCCTCGCGGCCGTCATGGTGCTGGCGGCCGGGGTGCCGGAGCACGACCTGCAGCATGCACTGGATGCCCACGACCCCTTCACCACCGAGGTACCCGGCCGCATGCAGCTCATCGCCGAGGAGCCGGCGTCGATCGTGGACTTCGCGCACAATCCCGACGCGCTCGAGCGGACACTGGCCTCGGTGCGCCGCCCCGGGGGCCGGGTCATCGCGGTCTTCGGCGCCACGGGACAGCGCGACGAGTCGAAGCGGCCCGTCATGGGCGCCGTGGGTGCGCGTCTCTCGGACGTCCTCATCATCACGGACGACGATCCGCACGACGAGGACGAGGCCGTCATCCGCCGCGCTGTCCGGGCCGGCGCGGACGCCGCCGTGACGGAGGAGGGTCTCGCCTGCGAGGTCCTCGAGGTCTTCCCCCGCGCCGACGCCATCGACCGCGCCGTCGCCCTGGCCACGGCGGGGGACACCGTGATCATCGCCGGCCGCGGCCACGAGGTGTGGCAGGAAGTGAAGGGCATCAACCTGTCCCTCGACGACCGCGTCGAACTGCGTTCCGCGTTGACAAGGCACGGATTCTCTGGGCTTTCCGCCGCCGGGATAGAGTCCTGAACCGTCATGATTGAATTCAGCGCAGCCGAGATCGCGGCACTCACGGGCGGGGTCCTGGTCGGTATCGACCAGGACGGTCCTGCCATCACCGTCACCTCCGCCGCCACCGATTCCCGCGAGTGCACGCCCGGTTCGCTCTTCGTGGCCAAGCCCGGAGAGGAGTCCGACGGGCACCTGTTCGTGGGAGCAGCCTTCGAGCGCGGTGCCGTGCTGACCCTCGCCGAGCGGGAGGTCGCGGCAGCCGACGGCGCGCCGTTCCCCGCCGTCGTCGTTCCCGACGCCGTCCTGGCGATGGGAGCCCTCACCGCCGAGTCGGTGCGGCGCCTCCGCGCGCATGGGGACATCACCGTCGTCGGCATCACCGGGTCCGCCGGGAAGACGACCACCAAGGACCTGCTCGCGGGGATCCTCGCGAGCATGGGCCCCACGGTGGCGCCCCGCGGCTCCTACAACGGCGAGGTGGGTGTTCCCCTCACCGTCTTCGAAGCGGACCTGGACACGCGCTTCCTCGTGATCGAGATGGGTGCCACGAAGCCGGGCCACATCGCCTACCTCGCGTCCCTCGTGCAGCCGGACATCGGCGTGGTCCTCGGCGTCGGGTCGGCGCACGCGGGAGAGTTCGGCGGCGTCGAGAACATCGCGAAGGCCAAGGGCGAGCTCTTCGAGGCGCTCACCGCCCAGGGCACCGCCATCATCAACGCGGATGACGAGCGCGTCCTCGCCATGCAGTCCCGCACGCCCGCCCGGCGCGCCTTCTTCACCTCCTCCGACGACTTCGCGTCGGACGGCAGCACGGTGGTCCGCGCGCGGAACAGCACGACGACGCCGGAGGGGAACCCCTCCTTCACGCTGCAGTTCCCCGACGGCAGCAAGCACGACATCGTGTCCCCGCTGCTCGGCCTGCACCACACGACCAACCTCCTGGCCGCCGCAGCGGTCGCGTTCGCCGTCGGCTGTGCGCCCGAAACGATCGCCTCGAGCCTCCGGACACAGGCGGCCGCGAGCCGCTGGCGCATGGAGCGCACGGAGCGCGCGGACGGCGTCACCGTGATCAACGACGCCTACAACGCGAACCCGGAGTCCATGCGCGCCGCCCTCCGCACCCTCGCCGAACTCGGCGGCGGGCGCAGGCGCACCTGGGCCGTCCTCGGCGAGATGCTCGAACTGGGGGACCGCTCCATCGAGGAGCACGACCTGCTCGGGCGGGTGGTCGTCCGGCTGAACATCTCGAAGCTCATCTGCGTGGGACCGAACACCAGGGCCCTCTTCAACGGGGCGGTGCTCGAAGGCTCCTGGGGGAGCGAGGCCGTCCATGTCGACGACGCGGACGCGGCCGAGCGCATGCTGGCCGCGGAACTCGAGCCCCGGGACATCGTCCTCTTAAAGTCCTCCAACGGCGCGGGCCTCCGGTTCCTCGGCGACCGGATCGCACGTGCCGTGGCCGACGCCTCGGTCTCGGCCGGTCCGGCGGCCACCGACGAGCGCGACGCCGCCGGGGCGACCGCCGACGCGAACCCCTTCGGAAAGGCCGACCAGCAGTGATCGCACTCCTCATCGGCTCGGCCTCCGCGCTGTTCTTCGCCTTCGTCGGCACCCCGCTCTTCATCAGGCTCCTGGTGCGGAAGGGCTACGGCCAGTTCATCCGCGACGACGGGCCGACGGCGCACCACACGAAGCGCGGCACCCCGACCATGGGTGGCGCGGTGATCGTCGGGTCCGTCCTGCTGGCCTATTTCCTGACGCACCTGATCATGATGGCGACCGGATCGCCCGTCGGCGGACCGAGCGCCTCCGGCCTCCTGCTGCTGTTCCTCGCCGCAGGCATGGGGCTCGTCGGATTCGCCGACGACTACATCAAGATCTCGAAGCAGCGCAGCCTGGGCCTCAGTGCCCCGGCGAAGATCATCGGCCAATCGGCGGTCGGCATCGTCTTCGGCGTCCTGGCCCTCGGGTTCCCCAACGAGCAGGGCCGCACGCCGGCGTCCACCGCGATCTCCTTCATCCGCGATCTTCCGATCGACCTGGCCTTCGCGGGGACGGTCGTGGGGGCGATCCTCTTCGTCATCTGGTCCAACCTCATCATCACGGGCGCCAGCAACGGCGTTAACCTCGCGGACGGCCTCGACGGCCTGGCCGCCGGGGCGTCGATCCTCGTCTTCGGCGCGTACATGCTGATCGGGATCTGGCAGAGCAACCAGAGCTGCGGTTCGCCCGGGGCGGGAAGCGTCTGCTACGAGGTCAGGGACCCCCTGGACCTCGCCCTGATCGCCGGAGCCATGTGCGGCGCGCTCGTCGGGTTCCTCTGGTGGAACACCTCGCCTGCGAAGATCTTCATGGGGGACACGGGGTCACTGGCCATCGGCGGTGCGATCGCCGGGTTCGCCATCCTCTCGCGGACCGAGCTGCTCCTGGTGATCCTGGCCGGTCTCTTCGTCATGATCACCCTGTCGGTCATCATCCAGGTGGGCTACTTCAAGCTCTCCGGCGGCAAGCGGGTCTTCAAGATGGCGCCCCTGCAGCACCACTTCGAACTCAAGGGCTGGGCCGAGGTCACCGTGGTGGTCCGCTTCTGGATCCTGGCCGGACTCTTCGTGGCCGTGGCACTCGGGATCTTCTACGCGGAATGGGTCGTGGGATGAGCGGGGCCGAGGGAACCACCGGCCGCGTGCTGGAGACCGATCGCGTCAGGGACCTGACCAGCTGGGACTCCGACTGGGCCGGCCTGCGCGTCGTCGTCGCCGGTATCGGGACATCCGGCTTCTCGGCGGCGGACACCCTGATCGAGCTCGGCGCGGCCGTCGTCGTCGTGGATGCCGGTGCGACCGCCGGGAACGAGGCGAAGGCCGACACCCTGCGCATCGTCGGAGCGCGTGAGGTGCTCCTCGGCGCCGAGCACGCGGAGGCGCTACCCCTCGTCGACGGCGAGCAGGCCGAGCTCGTGGTCACCTCGCCCGGATGGCGACCCACGCAGCCACTCCTCGCCGAGGCCGCAGCGGCGGGCATCCCCGTCTGGGGGGACGTCGAACTCGCCTGGCGCGTCCGGATCCGGGAGGGACGGCCGACGGCGGAATGGCTCACGATCACCGGTACCAACGGCAAGACGACGACGGTCGGCCTGACCGAGGCGATGCTCCTCGCCGGCGGGAAGCGGGCGGTCGCGGCCGGCAACGTGGGCACGCCGATCCTCGACGTCATCCGGGACCCGCAGGGCTACGACGTCCTCGCCGTCGAGCTGTCCAGCTTCCAGCTCCACTGGGCCCACTCGATCTCGCCGCTCGCGAGTGTCTGCCTCAACATCGCGGAGGACCACGTGGACTGGCACGGCAGCTACGAGGCCTACCTCGCCGCCAAGGCGTCCGTCTACGAGCGCACGCGTGTGGCCTGCGTGTACAACGTGGAGCAGCGGGAGACGGAGGCGATGGTCGAGGAGGCCGATGTCGTCGAAGGATGCCGCGCCGTGGGATTCACCACCGGCATGCCCTCGATCAGCATGATGGGGGTCGTCGAGGACCTCCTCGTCGACCGTGCCTTCATCGAACAGCGCAAGGACTCCGCAGCCGAGCTGGCGTCCGTGTCGGAACTCGGGGAGGTGGTCCCGCGCCACCTCGTCGCCAACGCCCTGGCCGCGGCTGCCCTGGTGCGCGCCGCCGGACTGCCGGCATCCGCGGTGCGGGACGGCATCCGGGCGTACCGACCCGGGGAGCACCGCATCCAGGTCGTCGCCAACGAGGACGGCGTGCTCTGGATCAACGACTCGAAGGCGACCAACCCGCACGCCGCCTCCGCCTCGCTGGCGTCCTTCCAGTCGGTCGTGTGGATCGCCGGCGGGTTGTCCAAGGGCGTCTCCTACGACGATCTCGTGATCCGCCACGCGGGGCGGCTGCGCGCCGTCGTCCTCGTGGGACAGGATCCGGCGCCCCTGCAGGGTGCCCTCGCCCGACACGCACCCGATGTTCCGGTGTCCCTCCATCCGAGCCTTCACACTGGACACGGGCACGACGGCGGCGGATCGAGCGATCCGGTCACCGGCGACGCCCTCATGCAGTGGGTCGTCTCCGAAGCAGCGGGGATGGCCCGTGACGGCGACACGGTGCTCCTAGCGCCGGCCGCCGCATCGATGGACCAGTTCTCCTCCTATGCGCACCGGGGGGCCGCCTTCATGGCAGCCGTCCGTGCACGTGGCGATCAGGGGACAACCGCGAAGGAGTCGTAGATGGTGACCACGCCAACCCGTGGAGGCGGACGCAAACCCTCCGCCCGGGCGGCCAGGCCCACGGACTCGGGACGACCGGACGCGGGACGACCGGGCACGTCGAACGCTCCGACGGGCGGCGCATCTGGTGGCGCAACCGGCAGCGCATCGGCTGGTCAGCGCGGCACGCGGGGCGGAGCGTCGTCCGGCCGCAGGTCCGTGACGGTTGCGCGGGCGAAGGCGGGGGCCTCCCTCGGGAAGGCCGCGACGGCGACTCCGGAGAACGACACGGAGGCGCACCAGGACCGCGGTGTCCGCGCGCGGCTCCGCCGCGGCTGGCGGTTCCTCGAGGGCTCCGACCGGGCGCCCTCCGGCTCCAGCTACTACCTGATCCTCGGCTCGGCCCTCGCACTGACCGCCATCGGTCTGCTCATGGTGCTCTCGGCGTCATCGGTCGAAGCGATCTCCGACGGCAAGGACTCGTTCGACCTCTTCCTCAAGCAGGCGGTCTGGGCGAGCGCAGGGCTCGTCCTGATGCTCGTGCTCTCCAGGCTCGGTCCCCGCGCCTACAAGGCACTGGCCTGGCCGAGCCTCGCCATCGCCGTCGTGCTGCTCGTGCTGGTGCTCGTCATCGGCGTCGAGATCAACGGCAACAAGAACTGGATCCAGATCGGCAGCCAGACCTTCCAGCCGTCCGAGCCGACGAAACTGGCCCTGGCCCTCTGGTTCGCCGCCGTCCTCGAGCGCAAGAAGGCCCTCATCCGGGACTGGAAGCACGCGATGATCCCGGCCATCCCGTTCGGCGGACTGCCGATCGGACTCGTCCTGATCGGTGGCGACCTCGGCACCGGCCTCGTCCTCATGATGATCGCCGGAGCCGCCCTCTTCTTCGCCGGCGCTCCACTGAAGCTCTTCACCCTCGCCGGGCTCGCCGCCCTCGCCGGTTCCCTGCTGATGGTCGCCACGAGTTCCAACCGCGGCGGGCGCATCAGCGCGTGGCTGCGGCTGAACTGCGACGACGGCGCGGACCTGTGCCTCCAGTCGGACAACGGGCTCTTCGCGATGGCGTCGGGCGGCTGGTTCGGCGTCGGGATCGGACAGAGCCGCCAGAAGTGGAACTGGATCCCTGAGGCCCACAACGACTTCATCTTCGCCATCATCGGCGAGGAGTTCGGTCTGCTCGGGACGCTCGTCGTCATCCTGCTCTTCGGGATCCTGGCGGTGGCCACCATCCGTGTGGCGCTGCGGTACACGGACCCGTTCGTGCGGATCCTCATGGCGTCGATCCTCGTGTGGCTGATCGGGCAGGCCTTCGTCAACATCGGGATGGTCACCGGCCTGCTGCCCGTCATCGGCGTGCCGCTGCCCTTCATCTCCTACGGCGGTTCGGCGCTCACCTTCACCCTGGCCGCCGTCGGCGTGCTGCTGTCCTTCGCCCGTAAGACCCCGCACCCACCGAACCCCGTCCCGGCGGGCAGCAGTCCCGCCGCCTCCACCGCCGGAAGAAGCCACGCACCTTCATGACACACCCCTCCACGCCCGGGCGCACGCTGTCCGTGGTCCTCGCCGGCGGTGGCACCGCCGGTCACATCAGCCCCCTGCTGGCCATCGCGGGCGCGATCGTCGACCAGCGGCCAGGGACCCGCATCACCGCTGTCGGGACCGAGGCCGGCATGGAGACGCGGCTCGTCCCGGCAGCCGGCTACACGCTCCGGACCATCGACCGCGTCCCTATGCCGCGCCGTCCCTCCATCGACCTCGTCAAGCTCCCGGTCCGCCTCGTGCGGGCGGTGCGGCAGGCGCGCGCCATCGTCGCGGAGGCCGGAGCCGACGTCGTCGTCGGGGTGGGTGGCTACGTCTCCACCCCCGTCTACCTCGCGGCCTGGTCACGGCGCGTCCCGGTGGTCATCCACGAGGCGAACGCGCGGCCCGGCATCGCCAACCGGGTGGGCGCCCGGATCGCGGCAACGGTCGCGGTCGCCTTCGAGGGAACGGGACTGGCCGACGCCGTGCTGGTCGGCATGCCGATGCGGCGCAGCATCGCCGATCTGGACCGCGCAGCGGAACGGGGGTCCGCCCGCGCCTCGCTCGGTCTCGATCCGGACCGGCCCACCCTCATCGTCACCGGCGGTTCGTCGGGCGCCGCGAGCGTCAACCGTGCAGTGGCCGGCGCCGTGCCGGCCCTCGTCGCAGCGGGCGTGCAGGTCCTCCACATCACGGGCCGCGGCAAGCCGGTCCTCGACGGCGACGGTTCCCGGCTGACGCTCGAGGGCTATCACCAGGTCGAGTTCGTCGACGGGATGGAGCGCGTGTACGCGGCCGCCGACCTCCTGGTCGCACGCGCCGGGGCCGCCACGGTCAGCGAGGTCAGTGCCGTCGGCGTCCCGGCCGTCCTGGTACCCCTTCCGCACGGCAACGGTGAGCAGCGGCTCAATGCGGCGGGGCTGGTCGAGGCCGGCGGCGCCCTGCTCGTCGAGGATGCCGACCTCGGCCCGGACTGGATCCGCCGGGAGGCGCTCCCGCTCCTGGCGGATCCCGCGCGGCTCGCCACGATGTCGGCCGCCTCCCGCGCCCAGGGTGTCCGTGACGGTGACCGGCGGATGGCCGGGCTCGTCCTCGCGGCAGCGGAGGACAAACGATGACGCGGGATCCGCACCGGCCCGGAACGACGGCGGGACAGCACAGCAGCCCTGACAGCATCCCGCCCGCGGGCGGCGCACCGGAAGGATCCGGCATCAGCACGGACGACACCACAGCTTCGACGGAACCGACAGCACCGACAGCACCGACGGGACCGACGGCATCATCGCCCGAGGACGCGGGACAGGGCGGCGCCCCTGCGCCGGTCGTGGCCGCTCCCCGGCCCGTCGGGGGGCTGCAGGAGCCCGTGCACTTCATCGGGATCGGGGGCGCCGGGATGTCCGCCGTCGCCCGTGTCCTCCTCGGCCAGGGGGTTCGCGTCTCCGGTTCGGATGCCGCCGAGTCGAAGGGCCTGCGCGCCCTCGCCGCGCTCGGCGCCGTCGTCCACGTGGGCCACGAGGCTGCGGCTGTACCGGACCGGGGGACCGTGGTGGTGTCCTCGGCGATCCGTGCGACCAACCCCGAACTCCAGGAGGCGCGCCGGCGGGGACTGCCCGTCATCCACCGCTCCGAGGCACTCGCCGCGGCGATGGCCGGCCAACGGGTCGTGGCGGTGGCCGGCACGCACGGCAAGACGACGACGACGGCCATGATCACGGTGCTCCTCCGGCAGGCCGGGCTCGCACCCTCCTTCGCCATCGGGGGCGATGTCGCAGCCCTGGGCGTGAATGCCGCATGGGCCGGCGGGGACGTGTTCGTGGCGGAAGCCGACGAGTCGGACGGCTCGTTCCTGAACTACGACCCGAGTATCGCGGTCGTGACCAACGCGGAGGCCGACCATCTCGACCACTACGGCACGGCCGAGGCGGTCCAGGAGGCATTCCGCCGGTTCGCGGGGAGGGTGTCCGAGGACGGACTGCTCGTCGCCTGCGCCGACGACCCGGGATCGGCAGCGCTGGCCGCAGCCGTCCCGACCAGGCGGCGCGTCCGCACCTACGGCTACGCCGGGACGGCGGACATCAGGATCAGCGACACGAGGGCGCTCGGCAGCACGACGAACAGCGTCCTCTCCTTCGCCGTGGACGGCCTCGACGCGCAGCAGGAGCTCCAGCTCGGCGTGCCGGGCCGGCACAACATCCTCAACGCCGCGGCCGCCTTCACGGTGGCCCTGGAACTGGGTGTCGACCCGGCCGTCGCGGCGGCCGGGCTGTCCCTCTTCTCCGGTGCGGCCCGCCGTTTCGAGGCCCGTGGTGAGGGCGACGGCGTCCGGGTGTTCGACGACTACGCGCACCACCCCACGGAGGTGCACGCGGCCCTCACGGCGGCCCGCACCGTCGCGGGGGAGCGGCGCGTGCACGTCCTGTTCCAGCCGCACCTCTTCTCGCGGACCCGCGAGTTCGCCGCCGGTTTCGCCGATGCCCTCTCGCTGGCCGACACGACGACGGTCCTGCCCGTCTACGCCGCGCGCGAGGACCCGGTGGACGACGTCGGCGGGTGGACCATCACGGAGCGCATGATCGGAGCGGAGGCCGCCTATGTCGCCGATCCGGAGGAGGCGCTCCGGACCGTCGTCGGCCGGGCGGCGGAGGGCGACCTCGTCCTGACCATCGGGGCCGGGGACGTCACGCAGTACGGCGTGCGGCTCGTGGGCCTCCTGCGGGACCGTGCTGCTGCGGCGGGATCCGGTGGGGTGTCCGGATGAAGCCCCGTAAGCCCACGGTCGCGAGAGTCACCACGCCCTCCGGTGGCAGCCCGTCCGGACGGGCACGGGTCTCCCTGCTCGAGAAGCCTGACGGCGCGCTCCCGGCGGGGAAGGTGCTCGACTTCCCGGCGCCGCGCCACTCGCACCGGCTGCGCAATGTCATCCTGGCCGTCACGGCGGCCGTCCTCGTCCTCGGCGGGATCGTCGCCTACGTCGTGTTCTCGCCGGCACTGGCGCTCAGGACCGTTGTGGTGGAGGGCAACACGCTGGTGTCGACGGAGGAGATCCACGCAGCGCTCGCCCCGCTCTCGGGGACGTCCCTGACGCAGATCTCGCCCGACCAGGTGCGGGCGCTGCTCGAGGACAAGGCGCCGATCGATGACGTCAGGATCGCGGCCGAGCCGCCGTCCACCCTCGTCGTGACGGTGCGGGAGCGGGTTCCCGTCGCGGTGCTGCAGAACGGTGCGGACGTCGTGCTCATCGACGCGGAGGGCCGCCAGCTCGCGAGCGTGGCCGATCGTGCCCAGGTGAAGCTCCCGCTGATCGACGGCGGGACGAACGCGGTCAACTCCGAGGTGTTCTCCTCGATCACCGCAGTCCTCGCGGAGCTCCCGGTGTCGGTCCTCTCGCGACTGAACAGCGCCTCCGCGGCCAGCGTCGACTCGATCAGGCTCTCCCTGACGGGGGACCAGCGCATCTTCTGGGGCAGCTCGGAGCGCAGCGCCGAGAAGGCCGAGGTGCTGGAGGCCATGCTGGCGATGCCCGCGAGCGATCCGCCCGTGAAGGAGTTCGACGTCAGCACCCCGGACCGGCCGGTCACGCGGTGACGGGTCCGGTGAGTGCGGAAGCGGACCGCGCCGCGGGCTGCTCCGGACACGGCGACACGCCCGACACGCGGAGGCCGATGGTTGCAACGCGTTGCGCATGCACTAGCGTCGTTCATAGAAGTTACTTGACATAACGTTAACTCTCAACCTGAACGTTAACGTTGTCTCGGGTGAAGGTCGAAGCCGGATCAACGGCAGCCCCCGTACAGCACACAGATTCGAACAAGGGACACAGGACGTGGCAGCACCTCAGAATTACTTGGCCGTCATCAAGGTCGTCGGTATCGGCGGCGGCGGCGTCAACGCCGTCAACCGGATGATCGAGGTCGGGCTCCGCGGCGTGGAGTTCATCGCCATCAACACGGATGCCCAGGCGCTGCTCATGAGCGACGCGGACGTCAAGCTCGACGTCGGACGCGAACTGACGCGCGGGCTCGGCGCCGGAGCGGATCCCGAGGTGGGCCGCCGTGCCGCCGAGGACCACTCCGAGGAGATCGAGGAGGTGCTCCGCGGGGCCGACATGGTGTTCGTCACCGCGGGCGAGGGTGGCGGGACCGGAACCGGTGGAGCACCGGTCGTCGCGCGCATCGCGCGCTCGCTCGGCGCCCTGACCATCGGCGTGGTCACGCGCCCCTTCACCTTCGAGGGCCGGCGTCGTTCGAACCAGGCCGAGAGCGGCATCGATACCCTCCGCGAGGAGGTCGACACCCTGATCGTCATCCCGAACGATCGCCTGCTCTCCATCAGCGACCGCAACGTGTCGATGCTCGACGCGTTCCGCTCCGCCGACCAGGTGCTCCTCTCGGGTGTCCAGGGCATCACCGACCTCATCACGACGCCGGGCCTGATCAACCTCGACTTCGCGGACGTGAAGTCCGTGATGCAGGGTGCCGGCTCGGCGCTCATGGGCATCGGCTCCGCCCGTGGCGAGGACCGCGCCGTCAAGGCAGCGGAGCTCGCCATCGCATCGCCGCTGCTCGAGGCATCGATCGACGGCGCACACGGCGTGCTGCTCTCCATCCAGGGTGGATCGGACCTCGGCCTGTTCGAGATCAACGAGGCCGCACGCCTCGTCCAGGAGGTCGCGCACCCCGAGGCGAACATCATCTTCGGTGCCGTGATCGACGACGCCCTCGGCGACGAGGCGCGCGTGACCGTCATCGCCGCCGGCTTCGACCAGGTGGACGCCACGTCCCAGCCCGCTCCCGCCTCCGTGCCGTCCTCGCGGCCGGCATCGGCGCCGAGCGTCGGCGGTGATGCGCAGCGCACGTCCGGTGCAGCGACCGCGGGCCTCGGTGCCTGGTCGCAGCAGCGCGCCCAGAACGTGCAGGCCGTCCCGGCCGATTCCGGTTTCGACGTCGATCTCCCGGCGATCGTCGAGCCCGATCTCTCCGCAGGCCGTTCCGACGACCTCGACGTCCCCGACTTCCTCAAGTAGTCCGTGGACAGAACCGTCGATCCCGGCCGGACCTCCCCGTTCCACTGGAACGAGGAGGTCCGGCCGGGGTTGCGGGTGGCCTTCACCGCGGTGGCGGCCGGGAATCTCGCGCTGCACGTCGGTGACGACCCCGATGCCGTCCGGCAGAGCCGGCGCCGCCTCGAGGCCGCGCTGGGGATCCGGGCGGAATCACTGCGCTTCATGAGCCAGACGCACTCCGACCGGGTGGCGCTGCTCGGGGCGTCGGACAGGGCCGGGCGCGTGCCGCCGGACGCGGACGCCATGGTCTCCGCGACGGGCTCCGAGCCCCTCGCGGTCCTCGTGGCCGACTGCGTCCCGATCGTCCTGGCGGACGCGGACCCCGACGACGGCGGCACCGGTGCAACCGCCGTCGTCCACGCCGGCCGTGCAGGTGTCGCGAACGGCATCGTCGTGAAGGCGGTCGGGGAGCTGCGGCGCCGCGGCGCCGGGACGATCACCGCCTGGATCGGCCCGTCGGTCTGCGGATCCTGCTACGAGGTGCCCGACGCCATGATGATCGAGCTCGCGCGGGAGATTCCCGTGGCTGCGTCCCGCACCCCCGCGGGGACGGCCGCGCTGGATCTTCCCGCCGCGGTCCGGCACCAGCTCGCCCAGGGGGGCGTCACCGTCGAGGAGCTGCGGGGTGCCGCGTCGTCCTGTACGCAGGAGAACACGGCGCTGTTCTCGCACCGGCGTGAGCCGGGGGCCGGTCGTCTCGCCGGGCTGGTCTGGCGCCCATGACCGGCGCCGGACAGGAGGGGGGCCGCGGATCCGCCCGCGCCCAGGACCTCGAGCAGCGTCTCGCCGCCGTTCGTGCGAGGATCGGAGCTGCCTCCGCGGCAGTCCGGCGCGAGGAGCCGCGACTGATCGTCGTCACCAAGTACTTCCCCGCCTCCGACGTACGGATCCTCGCCGGGTTCGGCGTCACCGACGTCGGTGAGAACCGGGACCAGGAGGCGGCCGCCAAGGCGGAGGAGCTCGAGGAGCTCCCGCTCACCTGGCACTTCATCGGACAGCTGCAGACCAACAAGGCCAGGTCAGCCGTCCGCTACGCCCACAGCGTCCACTCGGTGGACCGGACCTCACTCGTCACGGCCCTCGGCAAGGCCGTCCGGACGGAGCAGGAGCGCCGGGCGGAGGCGGGGGCCGCGCCGCGGTCGGACCTCGAGTGCTTCCTGCAGTTCACCCTCGAGCCGGACGCCGGACCCGGGGGCAGGGGAGGGGCGCTCCCGGCCGACGCGCACGCGCTGGCGGAGGCCGTCACCGCAGCCGACGGTCTCCGCCTGGCGGGTGTCATGGCCGTCGCCCCGCTGGGCGCATCGGCGCCCGAGGCCTTCGCCCGCCTGCTGGAGATCTCGGCGTCGGTCCGTGCGGTCGACCCTGCGGCGACCGCCGTCTCCGCGGGCATGAGCGGTGATCTCGAGGACGCCGTCGCTGCGGGAGCGACACACCTGAGGATTGGTTCTGATGTCCTCGGTCCGCGTCCGGGCGTGGGGTAGCGTTCCAGCTAGAACGGCGGAATAACAGGCGTCCGGGCCCGTGTGCGACGGACCCCCGGAGCCGCACCTCATCCACTCTCATGACAGGAGCCACCATGGCCGGCGCACTGCGCAAGACGATGATCTACCTTGGGCTCGCCGATGGTGACGAGCACTACGAGCCCGAAACGAAGAATGCGCAGAGCAGGAACGAGGACTACACAGTGGACTACGACCGCGACGAACGACGCCTCGAGCCGGCTCCGGCCGTGAGCCGCGTGGCTCCTGCGGAGGAGTACCGTGCTCCCGTGACCCCGATCAAGCGCGCGCCCTCCTCACGCGAGGACTCCGCCGCCCTGCGGCAGATCACCACGATCCACCCCCGGTCCTACAACGATGCCAAGCTCATCGGCGAGAGTTTCCGCGACGGCATCCCGGTCATCATGAACGTGACGGACATGGGGGAGGCCGACGCCAAGCGCCTCGTCGACTTCTCCGCCGGGCTGGTCTTCGGCCTCCACGGCAGCATCGAGCGGGTCACCAATAAGGTGTTCCTGCTGTCGCCGTCGTATATTGAAGTCCTGGGCGAGGATCTGAAGGCAAGCGAAGCGCAGACCAGCTTCTTCAACCAGAGCTGAGCCCGGCGGCCGTGACGGTCGCACGAGACCCATCACGGCCCGAAGGACTGGAACAGCCCTGTGAGTTTGGTATTCGCCCTGATCTACCTGGTACTGATGCTGTTCCAGCTCGCCCTGATCCTGCGGATCGTCTACGACGCCGTGCAGGGCTTCGCGCGGGACTGGCGACCCCAGAAACTGGCGCTCGTGCTCGCCTCCGGCGTGTACTCGGTGACCGATCCGCCCATCAAGGCGCTGCGCCGACTCATCCCCCCGCTCCGGCTGGGTGGCGTGCAGCTCGACCTCGCATTCCTGGTGCTCTTCATCCTCGTCCTGATCCTGATGTCCGTGTCCAGGAGCCTTGCCGGATAGCGTCGAGTCCGTTTCGTGATGGACTTGCCGACCGGATACGCTGGTCCACAGTTCGACGCGAGCCCCGCCGGTCGCGTCCGCAATCCGGTACCGCAGCACTGTCCGCCTCTTCGGCGGGCCGGCATCTATCAGTATGAGGTGACCCCATGGCTCTGACGCCAGATGACGTTGTCAACAAGAGGTTCCAGCCCACCAAGTTCCGCGAGGGCTACGACCAGGACGAGGTCGACGACTTCCTCGACGAGATCGTCGTCGAACTCCGCCGCCTGAACCAGGAGAACGAGGACCTGCGTCGCAAGCTCGCGGACGGCTCGTCGGACACCCCGCAGGCCACGACCGTACCGGCTCCCGTCGCCGCGAGCTCGCACACCGAGGACGCCGCAGCCGAGGACACGACGCCGGACACCGTCCCCGCCGAGATCGCCGCGGACGTTGAGGAGCCCAATCCCGCTCCTGCCCCGGCGGCGCCCGCCGCGGCAGCACCCGCTGCATCGACCGCCAGCGCCGAGTCCGCCGCGGGCGTCCTCGCCATGGCGCAGCGCCTCCACGACGAGTACGTGAACGCCGGCGTGGAGCAGCGCGACAAGATCATCGCCGAGGCCCAGATCGAAGCCAGCGGGCTCGTCAACGATGCGCAGGAGAAGAGCCGCAAGACGCTCGGGGATCTCGAGCAGCAGAAGACGGTGCTCGAGCGCAAGGTCGAGCAGCTGCGCGGCTTCGAGCGCGACTACCGTGCACGCCTCAAGGCCTACATCGAGGGCCAGCTCCGCGATCTCGACTCCCGCGGATCGCTGGCGTCGGACGCTCCGGCCTCCTAGCAGGACCGTCGGCCCGATGGCGGGCCGCCAGGTGAAGGGCCGGTTGCCGGGGCATGGACCCCGGGAGCCGGCCCTTCGCCGTTCGGGCCGCCGACCCAGGTGGCCGTCGTCGCACCTAACCCCTGGATGGACCGTGAACGAGCACCAGCCGATCGACCCCGCTGCCGAGACGACACCCCCCGGGGAGCGCGGCGCGGCGGGGCAGCACGGAGCCGAGCAGGGCTCCGACTCCCGCCACGGACGGCGCGTCCCGTGGCACTACGGCGTCGTGATGCTGCTGTGCACGCTGGTGGCCTACACGTTCGATCAGCTCACCAAGTGGTGGGTCGTCTCGACGATGAGCGAGGGCCAGGTGACCCCCGTGATCCCGCCGGTCCTCTCCTGGCGCTTCATCCGCAATCCCGGCGCGGCGTTCTCGATCGGCACCGACTACACCTGGGTGTTCACCATCATCATGGTGGTCGTCGCGACGGCCATCGTCCTCCAGGTCCGCAAGGTCGCCTCGTGGGGCTGGTCGGTGGCCCTGGGGCTGGTCCTCGGCGGAGCGCTCGGCAACCTGACCGACCGGCTCTTCCGTGAACCGTCCTTCGGGCAGGGGCACGTCGTCGACTTCATCGCCCTGCCGAACTTCGCCATCTTCAACATCGCGGACTCCGCCGTGGTCAGCGGCGTGGTGCTGATCTGCCTCCTGACGCTGCGCGGCATCGGCATGGACGGTCGCCGCACCTCCGACGACGCCCCGGACTCCCCGGATGCCTCGAATGCCCAGAACGCTCCCGCTGGCGCGGCCACCGCCGGATCGGCGCACTCGACAGACCCGGTCACGACCCCGGGCACGACGCCGGGTCCGACCCCGGGCACGACTCCAGGTCCGACCCCGGAGGCGACGTCGGGCGCGACGACGGCCGGCACCACCCCGCAGGACACCGACGACGACGGCGCCGGCCGTGGCCGCTGAGCACCGCGACGTCGTCGTGCCGGCCGCCGAGGCCGGCGCCCGCGCCGATGCCGCCCTGGCCAGGCTCCTCGACGTCTCCCGTTCCGCCGTCGCGCAGTGGTCCGCCGACGGTCGCATCCTGCGCGGAGGAGTGCGGCTGGCGAAGTCGGACCGCGTGCACGAGGGCGACGTCGTGGCGGTCGACCTCCCTGATCCGGACGATCGCCACCGGATCATCCCCGAGGCCGTGGACGGCATGGGGATCCTGCTCGACGACGAGGATTTCGTGGTCGTCGACAAGCCCGTCGGCGTGGCCGCGCACCCATCGCCGGGTTGGGTGGGGCCGACGGTCGTCGGGGCGCTGGCTGCTGCCGGGTACCGCATCTCGACCTCGGGTGCTCCCGAGCGCGTCGGGATCGTCCACCGGCTCGACGTCGGGACCTCGGGCGCCATGGTCGTCGCCAAGACGGAACCCGCCTACACCGCCCTGAAGCGCGCCTTCAAGGAGCGCACGGTGGAGAAGGTCTATCACGCCGTGGTCCAGGGCCTGCCGGAACCGCTCAAGGGCACGATCGACGCGCCCATCGGTCGCCACCCGCACCACGAGTGGCGCTTCGCGGTGATGGAGGACGGTCGGGACTCGGTGACGCACTACGAGGTGCTCGAGGCGTTCGGCAGGGCGAGCCTCGTGGAGGTGCATCTCGAGACCGGGCGGACGCATCAGATCCGCGTGCACTTCTCGGCCCTGCGGCACCCCTGCGCGGGAGACCTGACCTACGGTGCGGACCCTCGCCTGGCCGCGGAGCTGGGCCTCACCCGGCAGTGGCTGCACGCGCACCGGCTCGGGTTCGCGCATCCGAGGACCGGGGAGCCGGTCCTCGTCACGAGTCCCTATCCGGTGGACCTGGACTACGCCCTGACGGCGCTGCAGGACGGCCTGGTGTGACAGGCCAGGACGGCGGCGTGTCAGGCCGGAACGGCGCGGCGTGACACGCCGGGACGGCGCGGTGCACCGCTCTGGGCCGTCGTCGCGAGACACGCCGGCAGGACCTTGCACGACGCTGCTGGAGGCAGCCGGAGGCCCTGTCCGCCACTAGACTCGGACGGTGGCTACTCCTGCATCGACCGATTCGTTCGTCCATCTCCACAACCACACCGAGTACTCGATGCTCGACGGCGCGGCCCGCCTGACGGACCTCTTCAGCCATACCGAGGAACTCGGGATGAAGGCCCTCGCGACCACCGACCACGGCTTCGTGTTCGGGGCGTTCGACTTCTGGAGCAAGGCCAACAGTGCCGGCATCAAGCCGATCATCGGCGTCGAGGCGTACCTGACCCCGGGGACCGCGCGCAACGACCGCACGCGCGTCCAGTGGGGTGGCGGCGGGCGCGACGACGTCTCCGGTGCCGGTGCGTACACCCACATGACCCTGTGGTCAGAGACGACCGAGGGCATGCACAACCTCTTCAGGATGTCCTCGCTGGCCTCCCTCGAGGGCTATCTTTACAAGCCGCGCATGGACCGCGACCTCCTGCAGACCTACGGCAAGGGCCTGATCGCGACGACCGGCTGCCCGTCCGGTGAGGTGCAGACGAAGCTGCGGCTCGGCCTCTACGACGAGGCGCGGCAGGCGGCCTCGGACTTCCGGGACATCTTCGGTGCGGAGAACTACTTCTGCGAGCTGATGGACCACGGCCTCGACATCGAGCGGAATGTGAAGGCCGACCTCATCCGGCTCGCCAAGGATCTCGGCCTGCCGCTCGTCGCCACCAACGACCTCCACTACACGCACGCCGAGGACTCCAAGGCCCACGCCGCGCTGCTGTGCGTCCAGTCCGGCTCCACCCTGGCCGATCCGAAGCGGTTCAAGTTCGACGCGGACGAGTTCTACCTGAAGTCGCCCGCCGAGATGCGCGCCATCTTCCGGGACTACCCGGAGGCGTGCGACAACACCCTGCTGATCGCCGAGCGGTGCGAGGTCGAGTTCAACACCAAGGCGAACTACATGCCGAGGTTCCCCGTCCCGGACGGGGAGAACGAACAGTCTTGGTTCGTCAAGGAGGTCGAGACAGGACTGCAGTTCCGCTACCCGGCAGGCGTGCCCGACGACGTCCGGAAGCAGGCCGAGTTCGAGGTCGGCGTCATCACCCAGATGGGCTTCCCCGGCTACTTCCTCGTCGTCGCCGACTTCATCAACTGGGCCAAGAACAACGGCATCAGGGTGGGCCCGGGCCGTGGCTCGGGTGCCGGGTCGATGGTCGCGTACGCGATGCGCATCACGGACCTGGACCCGCTCAAGCACGGCCTCATCTTCGAGCGGTTCCTCAACCCGGAGCGCGTCTCCATGCCCGACTTCGACGTCGACTTCGATGATCGTCGCCGCTCCGAGGTCATCCGGTACGTCACCGAGAAGTACGGCGACGAGCGCGTGGCCATGATCGTCACCTACGGCACCATCAAGGCCAAGCAGGCGCTGAAGGACTCCTCCCGCGTCATGGGGTATCCCTTCTCGACGGGAGAGCGCCTCACCAAGGCCATGCCGCCGGACGTCATGGGTAAGGGCCTCGCCCTCGCGGACGTCCACAACAAGGACGCCAAGCGCTACTCGGAAGCCGAGGAGCTCCGCGAGCTGCTGAAGACCGACGCCGACTCCGAGAAGGTCTTCGAGACCGCCCTCGGGCTCGAGGGACTCAAGCGCCAGTGGGGCGTGCACGCCGCCGGCGTCATCATGTCCTCGGACCCCCTGATCGACATCATCCCGATCATGCGCCGTGAGCAGGACGGCCAGATCATCACGCAGTTCGACTACCCCACGTGCGAGGGCCTCGGACTGATCAAGATGGACTTCCTCGGCCTGAGGAACCTGACGATCATCACGGACGCCGTGGAGAACATCAAGGCCAACAAGGACACCGACCTGGTCCTCGAGGACCTGGAGCTCGACGACAAGGACTCCTACGAGCTCCTGGCGCGTGGCGACACCCTGGGCGTCTTCCAGCTCGACGGCGGTCCCATGCGGTCACTGCTGAAGCTCATGCGCCCCGACAACTTCGAGGACATCTCGGCGGTGCTGGCGCTGTACCGGCCGGGCCCCATGGGCGTGAACTCGCACACGAACTACGCGCTGCGGAAGAACGGGCTGCAGGAGATCGAGCCCATCCACCCCGAGCTCGAGGGCCCGCTCGAGGAGATCCTCGGCGGCACCTACGGCCTGATCGTGTACCAGGAGCAGGTGATGAGCGCCGCGCAGAAGCTGGCGAACTTCACGCTCGGCCAGGCGGACATGCTCCGCCGCGCGATGGGCAAGAAGAAGAAGTCCGAGCTGGACAAGCAGCAGGCCGACTTCTTCGCGGGGATGAAGGCCAACGGCTACTCCCAAGCGGCCATGGACAAGCTGTGGACCGTCCTCGAGTCCTTCTCCGACTACGCGTTCAACAAGGCGCACACCGCGGCCTACGGGCTCGTGTCCTACTGGACGGCCTACCTGAAGGCGCACTACCCGGCCGAGTACATGGCCGCACTCCTGACGAGCGTCGGCGACGACAAGGACAAGCTCGCCATCTACCTGAACGAGTGCCGTCGCATGGGGATCACGGTGCTGCCCCCCGACGTCAACGAGTCGAGCGTCAACTTCACCCCGGTCGGCAAGGACATCCGCTTCGGTATGGGGGCCATCCGGAACGTCGGCGCGAACGTCGTCGGGGCGATGGTCGGTGCGCGCGAGGAGAAGGGCGCCTTCTCCTCGTTCAGCGACTTCCTGCAGAAGGTCCCCGCCGTCGTCTGCAACAAGCGGACCATCGAGTCGCTCATCAAGGCGGGCGCCTTCGATTCGCTGAAGCATCCGCGCCGGGCGCTGGCGATGATCCACGAGGAGGCGGTCGACTCCGTGATCGTCCTCAAGCGGAACGAAGCGGCGAACCAGTTCGACCTCTTCAGCGCGTTCGACGACGACGGCGGCGGCCTGGGCGCGGGCGGACTGTCCGTGGAGGTGCCGGACCTGCCCGAGTGGGACAAGAAGGACAAGCTGTCCTTCGAACGGGACATGCTCGGGCTCTACGTCTCGGACCATCCGCTCCAGGGGCTCGAGGGCATCCTGAGCAACCACGCGGACTCGTCGATCCCCTCGATCATCAGCGAGGAGGGCCCGGCCGACGGTGCGATCGTGACGATCGCCGGGATGATCACGTCCCTGCAGCGCAGGATCGCGAAGAACAGCGGCAACGCCTACGCGCGCGCCGAGGTGGAGGACCTCGCCGGATCCATGGAGGTCATGTTCTTCGGCCAGGTCTACGGGCCGATCTCGGGCGTCCTCGCGGAGGACCTGATCGTCGTCGTGCGCGGGCGCCTGCAGCGCAGGGACGACGGCGCCGTGATGCTGAACGCGCAGGAGCTCTCCGTGCCGGACCTCAGCGAGGGCCACTCGGGGCCCGTGGTCATCTCGATGCTGCAGCACAAGGCCACCGAGACGGCGGTGACGGCCCTCGGCGACGTCCTGCGGACGCACCCGGGTACCAGTGAGGTCCTGATCCGCCTGAACGGTTCACGCAAGGTGGAGGTCATGAAGCTCGGGGTCGACCTCAGGGTGAATCCGACCCCGGGCCTGTTCGGCGACCTCAAGGTCCTGTTCGGACCGGCCTGCCTGGACGCCTGAGCGGAACCGGCGTCAGATGACGTAGTCGGTGGCCGTCGGGGTCCCGTAGCTGCCGCCGTGGTAGAGCAGGGGGGCGCCGTCGGCGCCGATGCTGCCGGCGACAACCTCGGCGACGACCACGGCGTTGTTCTCGAACGAGAGGCGCATGCTGATCCGGCCCACGAGCCACCCGGCCACGTCCCTGAGGATGGGGACGCCCTCGGGTCCGGGCTCCCAGTGGTCGCCGGTGAAACGGTCCTTCGTGCGCGCGAACCGGTTCGCCAGGCCCTCGTTCTCGGTGCTGAGCATGTGCACGCCCACGAAGTTCGTGTTGGCGACCGCGGGCCACGAGGAGGACGTCCGTGCCATGTTGAACGAGAACCGTGGCGGCTCGGCCGAGAGTGACGCCACGGAGGTGGCCGTGAAGCCGAACGGGACGCCGTCGTAGGTCGCGGTGATGATGGCCACGCCGGCGGCGTGCCGGCGGAACACCTCCCGGAAGGACTCGGCATGGGGTTCGGCGAAGGCGGGCAGGTCCGGCGCTGCACTCGGGTTGGTCACGTGGTTCCTCCGGGGTTCGACGGCGGGGACGGCGCGTGCGCTGATGGTCCCGCCGAGGAGGAGGGTACGTCGCGCTGCCATCACCACCCTAGGCGCGGTCCCCGGTGACGGGAGGGTTTGTTAATGTAGAAGTCATGCGCGCCAGCCAGGGACCGGATACGGGTTCGAGCAGTTACCCTCCTCCCGTCTACGCGGTCGCCGAGGACCGGCGGTCGGTACCGCCCGCCGGAGTCTTCTGGTGGCTCGGTTCGACGATCCTGCTCGGAGCGATCCTCGGTGCGGCCTGGTGGCTGCTCGCTCCGACGGGGCGCCTCTTCGGCGATCCCGAGGACGCCCAGCAGTGGGTGCTGCGTGACCTGACCCTCGCGGGATTGCAGATCCTGGCCGGCATCGCGGTCGGGACCGTCGTCGCCGTGCGGCTCCGGCTGCCGGGCGTGGTCGCGCGGATCCTCGCCGCCGTCGGCGGCTCCGTCCTCGGGTCGCTGCTGGCTCTCGGCGTGGGGGAGGGCCTGGCGCTGATGCTGGGACCCCACGGCCGGGAGGACCTCCCCGGGTCCGGCTTCATGCTCCACTCCTACGGAGCGCTGGCACTCTGGCCGGCCGTCGCCGCCGTCATCATCTTCGTGACGGCGCTGATCGGGCTCGCGCGCCGGAAGGCCTGACCACCGGCTGACCACCGGCTGACCACCGGCTGACCATCGGCTCTGCCGCGTCGCGCCGCCACCGCTCCCGATAGACTTCACGGGTGACTTCCGCGCCCAGCACCCCGACCACCGTCGCCTTCCGCACCATCGATCTCCGCGGCCGGGTGCTTACCCCGGGGGAGTTGAGGAACGCCATGCCGCGGCCCGCGGCCAGCGCCTCATCCTCCGAGAGTGCCGTCCAGGCCATCATCGACGATGTGCGCGCTCGGGGTCTCGACGCGCTGCGCGACTTCGCTCTCCGCTTCGACGGCGTCGAGCAGGACCACCCGCGCGTGCCTGCCCACGTGATCGAAGCGGCCGTGGCGGGTCTCGACGACGACGTCAGGCTCGCCCTGGAGGAAGCCATCCGCCGCGCACGCATCTTCGCGAAGGCCCAGGTACCTGCGGACGTGGAGGTCGCGATCGCGCCCGGTGCGACCCTGCGGTCCCGGTGGGTCCCCGTCGACCGCGTCGGGCTGTATGTCCCCGGTGGCCTCGCGGCGTATCCGTCCTCCGTGGTGATGAACGTGGTGCCGGCCCAGGCCGCCGGCGTCGGTTCGATCGCCCTCGCCTCGCCGCCGCAGAGGGATTTCGGCGGCTGGCCGCACCCCGTCATCCTCGCAGCGGCGTCCATGCTCGGCGTCACCGAGGTGTACGCCATGGGAGGGGCGCAAGCCGTCGCGGCGCTGGCCTACGGAGTCCCCGGGGCATCCGCCCTCCCGGCCGGGTCGGACGCGACCGGCTCCGGCTCTGGAGCGATCGACCCCGTGAACGTCATCACCGGCCCAGGCAACGTCTTCGTCGCGACGGCCAAGCGCCTCGTCCTCGGCGCGGTGGGCATCGATTCCGAGGCCGGTACCACCGAGATCGCCATCCTGGCGGATGCGGGAGCGGATGCCGATCTCGTGGCCGCGGACCTGGTGAGCCAGGCGGAGCACGATCCCCAGGCGGCATCGGTTCTGGTGACGGACTCCGGGGACCTGGCGACGGCAGTGGTCGAGGCTTTGCAGGTGCGGGCCGCCGCCACCCGGCACGCCGACCGGGTGAGGACCGCCCTCTCGGGGCCGCAGTCGGGCGTGATCATGGTCGACGACGTCGAGCACGGCATCGCGGTCTGCGACGCCTACGCCGCGGAGCACCTCGAGATCCAGACAGCGGACGCCGCGCGGGTCGCCGACCGGATCCGGAACGCCGGTGCCATCTTCGTGGGCGCCTACAGCCCCGTGAGCCTCGGTGACTACTGCGCCGGTTCCAATCACGTCCTGCCGACCAGTGGCACGGCGTCCTTCGCCTCCGGACTCAACGTCACCACGTTCCTGAAGATCGTGCAGCTCGTGCACTACGACAGGGACGCGCTCCGTGAGGTGTCGGGGTCCATCCTGTCCCTCGCCGAGGCGGAGAACCTGCCGGCGCACGGCGAGGCCGTCTCGGCACGCTTCCCGGCGGATGGAGTGGTCTAGAACCCGCCCCCGGTGCCGCTGCCACTACATGTGGTAATGACACGGTTGTAGTTTCCCCATATCTAGTCCTAGACTGATCCGGTCGAGCGTCGACGAGAGGAAAGGGGAGCCGTGTACTGTCCGTACTGCCGCAACCCGGACTCCCGCGTCGTCGACAGCCGATTGGCCGACGACGGGTCGGCGATCCGCAGGCGGCGCCAGTGCCCGCAGTGCGGCCGCCGCTTCAGCACGGTCGAGACCACGAGCCTCAGCGTGATCAAGCGTTCCGGCGCCGGCGAGCCCTTCAGCCGCTCGAAGATCATCAACGGCGTCCGGAAGGCGTGCCAGGGCAGGCCCGTGACGGAGGACGATCTCGCCCTTCTCGCCCAGGAGGTCGAGGAGAGCGTCCGCGCCAGCGGGGTGGCGGAGATCGACGCCCACGAGGTGGGCCTCGCCATCCTCGAGCCGCTGCGCAAACTGGATCAGATCGCCTACCTGCGGTTCGCCAGCGTCTACCAGGGCTTCGAGTCCCTCGAGGACTTCGAGGAGGCCATCGGAACCCTCCGCCAGCAGGCGAAGGACAACGCACGTGTCCCCTCGGGGGCGCAGCGACCGTTGACGGCGCAGTAGCGCCCATCAGACCCCGGTGGTGGCTGCGGAGGGGAAGCCGACGCCACCACCGGTTCCACGTCCGGTTCCGCCCCCACGGGCGGCGGACGCACAGGAGCCCGGTACGGATCGATTCCGTACCGGGCTCCTGTGCTGTCGGGCAGGTCGTCCATGCCGTTCCTGCCCGCGCTGGCAGGAACGAGGGGTCAGGCCTTCGGCGTGAAGAGCAGCGCCGCCTGGAGGGCGCCGCCCACGATCCCTGCGTGGTTCTTGAGCTGTGCAGGGATGATCGGGGTCCGTAGCTCGAGCGAGGGCAGGTACTCGCTGCTGCGCTTGGAGATCCCGCCGCCGACGATGAACAGCTCGGGAGAGAAGAGGAACTCGACGTGCGAGAAATAGCGCTGGAGCCGCACGGCGTACTCGTCCCAGTCGATGCCGTCCCGCTCGCGGGCTACGGCGGACGCCTTCGTCTCGGCGTCGTGGCCGTCGATCTCGAGGTGCCCGAGTTCCGCGTTCGGCACGAGCTTGCCGTCGAAGATGAAGGCCGAGCCGATGCCGGTGCCGAGCGTGATCACCAGGACCGTGCCCATCTTGCCCTTGCCCGCACCGTAGCGGACCTCGGCGAGTCCGGCCGCGTCGGCGTCGTTGATGACGTGCACGTCGCGTCCGAGCACCCTCGTGAAGAGGGCGTCGACGTCGGTGTCGACCCAGCTCTTGTCGACGTTCGCGGCGGAGCGGGCCACGCCGTGCTGGATGATCGCCGGGAAGGTCACGCCGACCGGGACCTCCGCCGCGGGTCCCTCGGGGCGGGAGGACAGCTCCGTGACGATCTGCGCGACGACCTCGGCGACGGCTTCGGGAGTGGAGGGCTTGGGTGTGGGGATGCGGTACCGCTCGCCGACGATCACGCCCTTCTCGAGGTCGACGATGCCGCCCTTGATCCCGGTCCCGCCGATGTCGACGCCGATGACGGTCGCGGGGAGCTTCTTCGACTTCTTCTTCTCGATGTCCTTGGCCATGATTCTCCGTTGAGGTGGTTCGGCGCGAGCCGGAGGGGTGGGGTACAGCGTGCAAGCAGGACCAGCGGGGCGGCTGCGCTAGGGCAGGGTGAGGATCTCCGCACCGCGGTCGGTGACAACGAGCGTGTGCTCAAACTGCGCTGTCCTCTTCCGGTCCTTCGTGACCACGGTCCAGTCGTCCGCCCACATGGTCCAGTCGATGGTCCCGAGGGTGAGCATCGGCTCGATGGTGAAGACCATGCCGGGCTCGATGACGCGGTTGTAGGCGGGAGCGGCGTCGTAGTGCGGGATGATCAGGCCCGTGTGGAACGCTTCTCCGACGCCGTGCCCGGTGAAGTCACGGACAACACCATAACCGAAGCGCTTCGCGTAGGACTGGATGGTACGGCCGATGACGTTGATCTCGCGTCCGGGAGCGACGGCCCGGATGGCCCGCGCGAGCGACTCCCGGGTGCGCTCCACCAGCAGGCGCGACTCCTCGTCGACGTCCCCGATGCAGAACGTGTGGTTGGTGTCCCCGTGCACACCGTCCTTGTAGGCGGTGATGTCGATGTTGAGGATGTCGCCGTCCCTGAGCTCCGTGGAGTCCGGGATGCCGTGGCAGATGACCTCGTTCAGCGAGGAGCACAGGGACTTCGGGAACCCGCGGTAGCCGAGCGTCGACGGATACGCACCGTGGTCGAGGATGAACTCGTGACCGATCCGGTCGAGGAAGTCGGTGGTGACGCCGGGCTTCGCGTGCCTGCCGACCTCGACGATCGCCTGCGCGCCGATCCGGCCGGCCGTACGGATCTTCTCGATGACCTCGGCCGTCTTCACCTCGGAACCGGTGAACGGGGCGGGTGCTGCCCGTCCCACGTATTCGGGCCGCGCGATGCCCGGCGGGACGGGGCGCTGCGGCGAGACCGTACCGGGCGTCAGGGTCCCGAGGGGAGCGGTGACGGAAGACTGGGGCATACCCTTGATCCTATAGCGGGCCCGCCGGGACGGCCGCCCGGACAGGTGGTGCGGCACGGTCCCTGGGCATCCCGGCGGTGGGGCCGCGAAGCCGCACACCGATCCGGGCCAGCGATGGCCGGAGAGAGCAGGAGGTCGACATGACGGAGTACTGGTTCAATGTCCGCACCCGTGAGGTGGAGGAGGACCGGCAGTCGGACTGGTCGCAGCTCATCGGGCCCTACGCGACGCGAGCCGAGGCCGAGAAGGCGCTCGAGAAGGTGCAGCAGCGCAACGACGCCTGGGATCGGGACGACTAGTAGCCCGGGCGGTCGAGCCTAGAAGGTGTGCTCGGGCCCCGGGAACGTCCCCGAGCGCACGTCGTCCGCATAGGAGCGGGCCGCATCGGCGAGGACGCTGCGGACGTCCGCGTACTGCTTGACGAACCTCGCCTGCCGCCCGCCGCGGAGCCCGGCCATGTCCTGCCACACCAGCACCTGGCCGGTGGTCCCGGGTCCGGCCCCGATGCCGATCGTGGGGACCCGCACCGCGGCGTCCACGGCGTCGGCGGTGGCGGCGGGCACCATCTCCATCAGGACGCAGAACGCACCCGCCTCGGCGAGGGCGACGGCGTCGTCCACGATCCGCTGAGAGGCGTCACCCCGGCCCTGCACCCGGTACCCGCCGAGTGCGTGCTCGCTCTGCGGGGTGAAACCGATGTGCGCCATGACGGGGATGCCGGCGCGCACCAGTGCCCGGACGGTCTCGGCGTAGTCGGCGCCGCCCTCCATCTTCACGGCGTGCACGAGCCCCTCCTTGAGGAGCCGTACCGAGGATTCGACGGCCTGCTGCGGGGAGACCTCGTAGCTGCCGAACGGCAGGTCGGCGACGACGAGTGCGCGCTGGGCGGCCCGGCTCACGGCGCGGCTGAAGAGGATCATCTCGTCCAGGGTGATGGGCAGGGTCGTGGCGTGTCCGAGCACATTGTTGGCCGCCGAGTCACCGACGAGGAGGACCTCGATGCCGGCCTCGTCGAACACCTGGGCGGCGTACTGGTCGTACGCCGTGAGCATCGCGAAACGCGTGCCCTGCTCCTTGGCCTGCTGCAGGTGGTGGATCCGGATCCTGCCGGGCGCCTTCGCCTCGCCGACGGGACCAGCAGGCGCGGCAGGTGCGGCAGCAACGCCTTCTCCGTAGGGTGCTGGCAGTTCGGCGGATGTCATGCCACGAGACTAGCGGACCCCTGCCGCCGCTTTCCTCCGCCCATCCGCCCATCCGCCGGAGGAAACCCTGCGTTAATACCGGCACGCCACACTGGGCGGGGCCGCACCTGATGTGTGCGACCGTGTCAGTAGAGTATTCACGGTGGTCCGCGCACCGGTGTCCCGGTCTCCGCATCGGCCGCACGCGCACGACGCCGGACAGGGACAGCCCGCCGCCCATCGGGGCGGCCCGGGCAACGAGGCAAGGAATGAGGGTGGTCATGGACCGGCAGCAGGAATTCGTACTGCGCACCATCGAGGAGCGCGACGTGCGCTACGTGCGCCTCTGGTTCACCGACGTCGTCGGTTCGCTGAAGTCCGTCGCCCTCGCCCCGGCCGAGGTGGAGGGCGCCTTCGAGGAGGGCCTCGGCTTCGACGGCTCGTCGATCGAGGGCCTCGCCCGGGTCTACGAGTCCGACATGCTGGCGCAGCCGGATCCCTCGACCTTCCAGATCCTGCCCTGGCGCGGCGACAAGGAGCAGACGTCGCGGATGTTCTGCGACATCCTGACACCCGACGGGCAGCCCTCCACCGCCGATCCCCGCGGAGTGCTGAAGAAGACCCTGGCCAAGGCGGCCGACATGGGTTTCACCTGCTACACGCACCCGGAGATCGAGTTCTACCTGCTGAAGTCCGCTGACGTCGGTGCGGACGGCCAGCCCGTCCCCGTCGATCAGGCCGGCTACTTCGACCACGTACCGGGCGGCGTCGCCCAGGACTTCCGCCGCACCGCCGTCGCGATGCTCGAGTCCGTGGGGATCTCGGTGGAGTTCAGCCACCACGAGGCGGGACCGGGCCAGAACGAGATCGACCTGCGCTACGCCGACGCGCTGCAGACCGCCGACAACATCATGACGTTCCGTACGATCATCAAGGAGGTCGCGCTCACGTCCGGCAGCTACGCGACCTTCATGCCGAAGCCCTTCTCGGAGCACCCGGGCTCGGGTATGCACACGCACTTCTCGCTGTTCGAGGGCGACACCAACGCGTTCTACGAGGCGGGCGCGGAGTTCCAGCTGTCACAGACCGCACGCCACTTCATCGCGGGCATCCTCCGGCACGCCCCCGAGTTCACGGCCGTCACCAACCAGTTCGTGAACTCGTACAAGCGCCTGTGGGGTGGCGGGGAGGCTCCGAGCCACCTCGCCTGGGGCCACAACAACCGCTCGGCGCTGGTGCGCGTGCCCCTGTACAAGCCGAACAAGGGGCAGTCGGCCCGCATCGAGTACCGGGGCATCGACTCCGCCAGCAACCCCTACCTGGCCTACTCCGTGCTGCTCGGTGCCGGGCTCAAGGGCATCGAGGAAGGGTACGAGCTGCCGCCCGCGGCCGAGGACGACGTCTGGAGCCTCACCGCGGCCGAGCGCCGGGCGATGGGCCACGACCCCCTGCCGGCCAGCCTGCACGACGCCATCCGCGTCATGGAGGACTCGGAGCTGGTCGCCGACATCCTGGGCGAGCAGGTCTTCGAGAACTTCCTGCGCAACAAGCGCGCGGAGTGGCACGACTACCGCATCCAGGTCACGCCCTACGAGCTGCGACGGAACCTCAACATCCTCTAGGTGCGGCCGGGCCATCGCTGCGTGGCTAGTGTTGCCTCATGAGCCTCAACCGCAAGCTGATCAGTTACGGGTTCGCGGACCTCGAGAAGAGCCGGCGGTTCCTCGACGCGCCGGAGCTGCAGGGGCTCAACGACGACGCACTGTTCGCGGGCCTCGCGGTCGCCGCGAACCCGGATCTCGCCCTCCAGTCCTTCGTCCGGCTCCTGGCCGCGCGCCGTGCCCCGGTCGAGGCGACCTTCTCCGACGAGGGCAGGCGGTCGGCCCTGTTCCGGCTGCTCGGAGCCTCCGAGGCGCTCGGCGAGTTCCTCATGCGCCATCCCGAGCACCTCGACGTCGTCGTGCCCGGTCCGGCCGCGCCCCGCGTCGTGGAGGCCGCGGATCTCCGGACGGTCCTCCTCCAGGCGGTGCAGGCGGACCCGGGGGAGGACAACCCGGTCGCCGGGGTCACGGGGGTGGACGCCCACCGTGCGCTCAGGATCGCCTACCGCCGGCAGCTGACGGATCTCGCGGTACGCGATCTCGGCCACTGCGCGCCGGTCGACTACCTGCCCGTCGTCGCGCGTGAACTGGCCGACCTCGCCGCTGCGGCGCTCGAGGCGTCGCTGGCCGTCGCCCGGGCCGAACTCGGGGAGGTGTACGGGTCCGATGTCGTCCGGCGCGTGCGCCTCGCCGTCATCGCCATGGGCAAGTGCGGCGCCCGTGAACTGAACTACATCTCCGACGTCGACGTCGTCTACGTGGTGGAGGGTGACGACCTCGACGACGCGACACTGACCCGGATCGGCACCGGTCTGGCCTCCGGTATGTCCCGCGGGGTCTACTCGCCCGGCCCGGAGCCGGCGCTCTGGGAGGTCGACGCGAACCTCCGTCCGGAGGGCAAGGACGGCCAGCTCGTCCGTACCCTCGAGTCCCACGTGTCCTACTACCGTCGGTGGGCGAAGACCTGGGAGTTCCAGGCGCTGCTGAAGGCGCGCGCGGTGGCGGGCGATCTCGAGCTCGGCCGCCGTTACGAGGAGGCGATCGCGCCCTTCGTGTGGGCGTCCTCGCAGCGTGAGGGTTTCGTCGAGGCCGTGCGTGCCATGCGGCGCAGGGTGACCGACAACATCCCGCGGGAGGAGGAGGCCCGCCAGCTCAAGCTCGGCCCGGGCGGACTGCGCGACGTCGAGTTCACGGTGCAGCTCCTGCAGCTGGTGCACGGCCGGCTCGACGATTCGCTCCGCGTCCGGGACACGGTCTCGGCGATCGCCGCGCTCAGCGCTGCCGGGTACATCGGGCGGTCCGATGCACTGGACCTCGACGACGCCTACCGGTACCTGCGCGTGCTCGAGCACCGGATCCAGCTGGTCCAGATGCGCCGCACCCACCTGATGCCGGAGGACGAGACCGCGCTGCGCTCCCTCGCCCGGTCGTCGGAGGGCTGCATGGTGACCGTCCGGCCCAGTGCCCAGAGCCTGCACGAGAAGTGGCAGCGGACGCGGCGGCTCGTGAAGCGGCTGCACGAGGCCATCTTCTACCGGCCGCTGCTCAACAATGCGGCCACGCTCCGGCCGGAGGACGTCCAGCTGACGGCCGAGGCGGCGCAGGCACGCCTGGCCGCGCTCGGGTATCAGGACCCGCGTGGCGCCATGCGGCACATCGAAGCGCTCACGGGCGGCCTGCGCCGGCGGGCGATGCTGCAGAAGCAGTTGCTGCCCATCCTCCTGGCGTGGTTCGCTGACGGCGTCGATCCCGACGCCGGGCTCCTCGGTTTCCGGCGGCTCAGCGAATCGCTCGGCGAGAGCCACTGGTATCTCGGGATGCTGCGCGACTCGAACGCCGCCGCCGAGCGGCTCTGCGCCGTCCTGTCGAGCAGCAGGTTCATCACGGACCTCCTCGAGGTGTCACCGGAGTCCACCCAGTGGCTCGGCTCGGACAGCGCGCTGGTACCCGACACCTTCGAGGCGCAGTGGCAGGAGATCCAGTCCAAGATGTCCCGGCATCCGGAGCCGGGCGAGGCGATCCGGCTGATCCGCTTGATCAGACGCCGCGAGCTGCTGCGGATCGCCATCGCCGACAGCTCCAGCCTCCTCACCCAGGCGCAGGTCGGGGAGGCCCTGGCCGACGCCGATCGCGCCGCCGTGCTCGGCGCACTGCATGTCGCCGAGAAGGAGCTCACCGCCCGCGGTGAACCGCGGCTGACCGACGTCGTCGTCATGGCGATGGGGCGGCAGGGCGGCAGGGAGATCACCTACGGATCCGATGCCGACGTCATCTACGTCCACCGGCCCCTCGAGGGCGCGGACGCAGCGGCCGCGCAGCGGCAGGCCGAGGGGATCGTGGCCCGGCTGGCCGCCCTCCTCACGCAGCCGTGCAGACCTCCGGTGCTGGCCGAGCGCGTGCTGGAGATCGACGCGGCGCTCCGCCCCGAGGGCAAGCAGGGCGCGATGGTGCGGTCCATCGACAGCTACCGCGAGTACTACCGCCGCTGGTCGCTCGTGTGGGAGGCGCAGGCCCTGCTGCGGGCGAGGCCGCTCGCCGGCGACGACGGACTCGCCGCCGAGTTCGTGGCCCTCATCGACCCCGTGCGCTACCCGCAGGACCTCGGCGAGATGGAGGTGCGGGAGATCCGGCGCGTGAAGGCCCGGGTGGAGGCGGAGCGGCTCCCGCGCGGGGCCGACCCGTCGCGGCATCTCAAGCTGGGCAGGGGAGCCCTCAGCGACGTCGAGTGGCTCGTGCAGCTGCTGCAGCTGCAGCACGCGCACGCGGTGCCGGGCCTGCGCGTGCAGTCCACCCTCGCAGCCCTGGACGTCATCGCCGCGGAAGGACTCCTGCCCGCCGACGACGTCGACACCCTCCGGGCCGGCTGGAACCTCGCCACACGCATCCGTGCGGCGAACGTCATCTGGAGCGGCCGCGGTTCCGATCTCCTCCCGTCCCCGCGCCGCGACCTCGAGGCGGTGGCGCGCTGGTGCGGGTACGGTCCGGGCAGCGGCTCGGACCTCGAGGAGGACTACCTGCGGATGACACGGCGGAGCCGGGCCATCTTCGAGCGGCACTTCTACGGGTACTGAGCAGCGCTGCCCGGACACGACGACGGCGGCTCCCGTCCGGGAGCCGCCGTGGCGGTCGATCAGGTGGTGCGGCGCGGATCAGACGCCGTAGTACAGCTCGAACTCGTAGGGGTTCGGGCGCAGCGAGAGCGGCTTGATCTCCATCTCGCGCTTGTAGTCGATCCAGGTGTCGATCAGGTCCTGCGTGAAGACGTCACCGGCCTGGAGGAACTCGTTGTCCGCCTCGAGGGCCAGCAGTGCCTCCTCGAGGGAACCCGGCGCCTTCTGGATGTCCTTGGCCTCCTCGGCAGGGAGCTCGTAGAGGTCCTTGTCGATCGGCTCGGCCGGCTCGATCCGGTTCTTGATGCCGTCGAGGCCGGCCATGAGCTGCGCGGCGAAGGCGAGGTACGGGTTCGACGAGGGGTCCGGCGCGCGGAACTCGATGCGCTTGGCCTTCGGGTTCGAGCCCGTGATGGGGATGCGGATGCCGGCGGAGCGGTTGCCCTGCGAGTACACCATGTTGACCGGGGCCTCGAAGCCCTTCACGAGGCGGCGGTAGGAGTTGACCGTCGGGTTGGTGAAGGCGAGGACGGCGGAGGCATGCTTGAGCAGGCCGCCGATGTACCAGCGGGCCGTGTCCGAGAGCCCGGCGTAGCCGCGCTCGTCGTAGAACAGGGGCTGGCCGTCGGCCCACAGCGACTGGTGGCAGTGCATGCCGGAGCCGTTGTCGCCGAAGATGGGCTTCGGCATGAAGGTTGCCGACTTGCCCCACGCGTTGGAGACGTTCTTGACGATGTACTTGAACTTCTGCAGGTCGTCGGCTGCATGTGTCATGGTCGTGAACTTGTAGTTGATCTCGGCCTGTCCGGCACCGCCCACCTCGTGGTGCGAGCGCTCGACCTCGAGGCCTGCCTTGTCCAATTCCACGCAGATGGCGTCGCGGAGGTCGGCCTGCTTGTCAACGGGGGAGACGGGGAAGTAGCCGCCCTTGAAGGGGGTCTTGTTGCCCAGGTTCCCGCCGACCTCTTCGCGGCCGGAGTTCCACGGTGCCTCGATGGAGTCGACCTTGTAGAAGCTGCCCTGCGGGGAGGACTCGTACTGCACGTTGTCGAAGATGAAGAACTCGGCCTCGGGGGCGAAGAACGCCGTGTCCGCGATACCGGTGGAGGACAGGTACGCCTCGGCGCGCTCGGCCACGCTGCGGGGGTCACGGTGGTAGGGGTCACCCGTGCGGGGGTTCACGATCGAGAAGTTCAGGGCGAGGGTCTTCTCGGTCCGGAACGGATCGACGAACGCCGTCGTCACGTCCGGGATGAGCTGCATGTCCGATTCCGCGATGCCCTGGAAACCACGGATGGAGGAGCCGTCGAAGAGCTGACCGTGGATGAAGAAGTCAGCATCGACCGACTTGGCGGGGACGTTGAAGTGCTGCTGCACCCCCGGAAGATCGGTGAAACGGACATCGACGAACTTGATGTCTTCATCGGCGATGAACTTGAGGACCTCGTCCGCATTCTTAAACATCGATTCATGCTCCTAACGCATGGCTGGGGTGGAATCCGGCGCCAGCGCGTGCCCCTGCACCGCACGGGAAGTCACGGGCTCTGGCAGGATGGAACGCTGCCGCCGACTCGTCACAACTGTAGGAGCGGGCAGTTTCTCGCTGGTATCGCTCGTGTTTCCGGGACGTTACGTGACAGGAACTGCGCTCCCCACCCTAGCGTCTCCGGTGCGGCAGGAGCATAATGGGCCCCGCGCGGGACCGGTACGCTGGGGACGTGGTGAACAGACGAGACCTCGGTGCGTGGATGGAGGGCCCCGCGCCCTCCGGCAATCAGCAGTGGCCGGGGCAGCGCCTCGGGCGGCCCGAATCCGGCCCCGGCTCCATAGCGCGTTTTGCGCCGCGGGCTGCGGCGCTCCTGATCGACTGGGTGCTCTGTTCCCTCCTGTCGGCTGCGTTCTTCGGCTACGACGGGTTCGCCACGCTGTACATCTTCCTTGTCGAGCAGGTCCTCCTGGTAGGGTTCTGCGGCTACAGCATCGGGCACCGGATCCTGCGGATGCAGGTGCAGACACTGGACGGGCAGCCGGCCGGGTACCTGACGGCACTGATCCGCAGCGTCCTGCTGTGCCTCGTCATCCCGGCGCTGATCATCGATGTCGACCAGCGCGGCCTGCACGATCGCGCCCGTGCCACGGGTCTCTTCCGGATCTGATCCCTCCCATGGCCTCGGGCGTCCGGCGCAGCGCGAGTGCATAGCCGGACGTCGGTGCAGGGCCGGGCCTTCCGATACCTTCCGTGCGTCATACGAAAAGCCCCTCCCGTTTCCGGGAGGGGCTTTTGTGGTCTCATGTCGGGTGCTCAGCGGCCGCGCATGGCCTTGCGGTCCGGGCGAGCCTTGAAGGGATCCACACCCTTGGGGATGGGAAGCTTCGTGCCGAGAGCCGTCAGGCGCTTGTCCACGGCGTAGACCTCCTGCTTGGTCAGCGTCTTCTTCAGTTTCTGGACGGCCTTGGGGACCTTCGAGAGCGGCACCTGGCGATCATCCCGCCCGGTCTCGATGACGTGGACCGGGACGTTGGGGATGATGCGGGCCATCTTCCGCTTCTCCCCGTCGACGAGCTGCTTCACACGCGTCGACGGACCTTCGGACACGAGGATCACTCCGGGCCGGCCGATGACGCGGAACACGGCATCCTGCGTGCGGGGATTCACCGCTACCGGCTGCTCCTGCAGGATCCAGCCTCTCCGGAGCACGCTGAGAGCCGCGCCTGCCGCCCCTGGGCGTCCTTCGATCTGCGAGAAGGCCGCCCTCTCGGCCCGCCTGGAGAGGATGAAGATGGCGGCGAGGAACGCCAGCGGCACCGCGATGATCATCAGCGTGATGACGTTGTTGATGAGCAGGCCCACGAGGAGGCCGACGGCGATGATGCCGATGAAGGCCAGCAGCATGAACCAGACGACGCTCGGGTCGTTGCGGCGGGTCATCGCGAAGACTTCCCGGATCTGCTTCATCCGCCCGGGCTTCTTCGGCCCCTTGTCCGCCTTCGGCTTGCGGGAGAACAGACGGCGCTTGGGCGTGGGTGAGCCTGAGGGATCGATCGCGTGTGACATAGTCCCTCGATTCTACGGGATGGTCGGAGCGCTCACCCCGGCGCCCACGGACACGGGAACGGGTCGGGTGTCACCCGGCGAGGAGAGACGATGCTTCCTGCATCGCCGAGCCCGAATCGTCGAGGTGCGCGAGCTCGGCGGGGAGCTCGAGTCCCTTCCTGCGCATGGCCCGTGCCCAGAGGCGGCCCGCCCGGTAGGACGAACGGACGAGGGGCCCGCTCATGACCCCGAGGAAACCGATCTCCTCGGCCTCCTCGCTCAGCTCGACGAACTCACCGGGCTTCACCCAGCGGTCGACGGGTAGGTGGCGTTCGCTCGGGCGGAGATACTGCGTGATGGTGATGAGATCGCAGCCGGCGTCGTGCAGGTCACGCAGGGCTTCCGAGATCTCCTCGCGCGTCTCGCCCATGCCGAGGATGAGGTTGGACTTCGTGACCATGCCGCGGTCCCGGCCCTGCGTGATGACATCCAGTGAACGCTCGTACCGGAAGGCAGGCCGGATGCGCTTGAAGATGCGGGGTACGGTCTCGACGTTGTGGGCGAAGACCTCCGGCGCCGCATCGCAGATGGCCGCGATGTGCTCGGGCTTCCCGGAGAAGTCGGGAATGAGGATCTCCACACCCGTCCCGGGGTTCATGCTGTGGATCTGGCGGATGGTCTCCGCGTAGAGCCACACACCTTCGTCCGCGAGATCGTCACGGGCAACCCCGGTCACCGTCGCGTAGCGCAGGTTCATCGAGCGCACGGACTGCGCCACCTTGAAGGGCTCGCTGCGATCCAGCGGCTGGGGCTTGCCCGTGTCGATCTGGCAGAAGTCGCAACGCCGCGTGCACTCGGAACCTCCGATGAGGAAGGTCGCCTCGCGATCCTCCCAGCACTCGAAGATGTTCGGGCACCCGGCCTCCTCGCAGACGGTGTGCAGCCCTTCCTTCTTCACCAGGTTCTTCATGGCGACGAACTCGGGGCCGATGTTCACCTTGGCCTTGATCCAGTCCGGCTTGCGTTCGACGGGCGTCTCGGCGTTACGCGCCTCGATGCGCAGCATGCGGCGGCCCTCGGGTGCAAGGCTCACAGTGAAGCTCCTTCTGGCTGGGTTTGACGGGCACGGCCGATCGTGTCGGGGCCCGCTGTGTCTGCCGTCCCGGCGATCACGTCGGGGGTCGATCCGGATAGCTCGATGGCATCAGCGCGTACGAGCACCGCCTCATTCTTGCGCAGTTCGGCCTCGATGAGTGAAACGACGTCCGCGGGCTCGACGGTCCGTCCGCATTCCGCCGAGATCGAGGTCACTCCCGCATCGCTGATGCCACACGGGACGATCTGCTGGAAGGGAGCGAGATCGTTGCTGCAGTTGACGGCGAAGCCGTGCATCGTCACGCGATCCTTGACCCGGATGCCGATCGCCGCGATCTTACGGGCGGGCGCCGTGCCGGACGCCGGCAGCCAGACGCCGGATCGGCCGGCGATCCGGACTCCCTCGACGCCGAAGTGGGCGAGGGCGGCGATGATGACCTGCTCGAGGACGTCGACATAGTCGGCGATCCTCGCTGGATCGCGCAACGCGAGGATGGGATAGCCCACGAGCTGACCCGGCCCGTGCCACGTGAGCTTGCCACCGCGATCCACGGCGATGACAGGAGTTCCGTCGAAAGGTCGCTCGTGATCCTCGGTCCGTTTACCGGCGGTGTAGACCGCCGTGTGTTCGAGCAGCAGCACGGTGCTGGGTGCGGCGCCGGCGACGACGTCCGCGTGCAGCGCCTTCTGCATCTCCCAGCCCTGCGTGTACTCGATGTAGTCGGGAGCGAGGCCGACGCGCGACAGTACGAGAGTCATGGCGCAAGCCTAGTCCCGCGCGGTGACACGAGGATCGTCGGATCAGGACGGCCGAGCTCATTCCGGGACCGAGAAGGTCAGCTTCAGGCGTACCAGCCGCCATTCGTGACCCGCGCTCCGCACCTCGAAGTGCAGGAGGGGTCCAGCGGCATTCGTCTGTGCGCGGAAGCGCCAGAAGTGGGCCCTCAAGGCCCGCACGGGCGCCGATCCGGCGGCATCCGAGCCTAGGACCGGCAGTGCGCGCCAGGTCGTCCAGTGACGGGTGACTCCGATGACCCGCCACTCCGAGCCACGCCACTGGATCCGTTCCGGTCGCGTCTCGCCGTCGACCTGGGAGACGTGCAGGACGATGGGTTCGTCGAGCGGTCTCCACGCCGTTCCGCCCTCGATGGTGCTGTCCCTCATGACGTTCCTGTTCCGATCGCCGGATGAACGTTAAAAATAGAACACACGTTCTATCGGAGCAAGCTCCGTCGGTGGGTGATGTCGGGAGGCTGTGGATAACCCTCGGGGCGACGCCGTCATCGCCTAGAACAGATGTATGCACTACCCCTCCTCCCTCCCGCCGTCTCCGGACCCGGATGCCAGTGGTGCCGCCCTGCTGCGCTCGGACGACCCGTGGTCGCACGACGGGCCCGTTCGTCCCGTGGTGGCGGGCCTGTCCGTAGGACGCCTGCTCGGGCGGGGCGGCGCCTCCCTGGTGTGGCAGGTCACGGACGCCGACGGCCGGAGGTTCGCGCTCAAGGTGCCGACGACGTCGTCGGACGTGGGTGAGTCGTCGCGCACGAGCCGGAATCAGAAGGACGCCGGCGCGGCCGTGCAGGCTGCAGAAGCGCCGCGCGGCGCACGGGGGAAGCGACCGGCGGGAGCCGGAGAGGGCGGATCGGCCGGCATCGCACGCCGTTCGTCCGGCGGCGATGCTGCCGCGCCCAGCGCGTCGTCAGCCCCCACACGGCGCGGGCGTCGGGCTGCCGAGACGTCACTCGCGATCTCCGCTGCGCGGAGGGCGCCGGCATCGGCACAGCACCTCACCGCAGCGGCCGAAGAGCCGACCGGGCCCTTCGGACGCGCGACGGAGGCGCCATCAGCCGGGGGGATGGCGGGGACGCCTCCGGAGGCGGACGGTCTCGCGCGCGAGCTCGCCCTGCTGCAACGCTTCAGTCACGGCCACCTCCTCCGCGTGCACCGTATCCTCCCGACGGACCAGGGCCCCGCCCTGCTCTCCGATCTCGCGGCGGGCGGATCGATCCTCGCCCTGGTGGCCGGCCGGGGTCCGCTGCCCATCCCGGAGGTCGTGACGTCGCTGGTTCCCATCGCGCAGGTCCTCCAGTACCTGCACGACGCCGGTGCAGTGCATGGCGACGTGACGCCGGGGAACATTCTCTTCACCCACGAGGGTAAACCCGTCCTCGCCGATCTCGGGACGGGCCGGCTGCTCGGCTCGGATGCGGCGACGTCCCACGGGACTCCCGGTTTCATCGATCCCTCGGGTGGTGGCGGGTTCGACCCGGGAGCCGACGTCTTCGCGCTGGCGGCGGTGACCTGGTTCGCCATGACCGGGCGCGTCCCCGGCCCCACGGAGCAGCGCCCGCCGCTGTCGCTGATGGTGCCCGAGGTCCCGGCGCCACTCATGCACCTCATCGAGGACGGGTTGAGCGCTGATCGCGGACGCCGTCCGACCGCCGAGCAGTTCGCCCGGACACTCCTCTCGAGTGCGGCGGCCCAACCTGTCGACCTGGTGCCCGCCGTGCATCCCAGTGTCCTCCCAGAGCTCATGACCCGCCGTGCACCTGCCCCGTCAGGCGGAAGACCCACGGGTCGGCGGCGCCTTGTGACGGTCCTGCGCTCGGCATGGCGGCGCGGGGTGACACCGGGGGGTTCACGGCGCGCTCCCGGGGAGCAGCGAACCGCGCGGCGCGGCACTCCGCGTCCCGGAGCAGGCAGGGCGCAGACCAGGGCCATGCGTGTCCGATCGGGGCGCGCCGCCGTGGCGGTCCGCCCCGGTTCCCTGATCGAGGGGGGCTCGTCCGGCGGCCCCCGCGGTGGCGCGGCGCCGGGCAGCACACCCGCTAGCGGCAGCCTCCGCTCCCTCCGGTCGCATCCGCGCGATGAGCGGGACGCGACCCTCCGCAGCCGGGCGGCCATGGTGGCGGGAGCCCTCGCCCTGGCGCTGCTGGTCGCCGGGCTGGCACTGACGGTGAGCAGTCCTTCGGGTCCAGGCGTTCTGTCCGCGCCTGTAACGACGACGGCGGATGAGCCGGGAGAGGGTGTCGGCGAGGCACGGACGGAGGACGGTGCGGAGGTCGACCGGTGGGGTCGGAGTTCGGGAAGAGCGGCGACACCGGAGGACGGGGGCGCCTCGGAGACCGGCTCCGGTCAGGCGCGGGAGGAGGATGAGAACGAGATCGAGGATCAGGCGGTGGAGCGCGATCCGGGTGGCGGTGCCCGGGAGGGGGCCGCTCCATCGGCACCCGCTGTGGAGAATTCCGGGAGTGAGGACCCGGTGATCGCGCTCGGTGATCTCGCGAGCCGACGGGCGAAGGCCTTCGCGACCGCGGATGCGTCCCTGTTGTCGCGGATCGATGTGGCGGGATCTCCGGCGATGACGGTAGACCGCGAGGCGGTGGAGTCACTGGCGACGTCCGGAGTCACGCTGCCGGACCTGACGATCAGCATCAGGGAGCCCAGGGCCCTCACCGGGGACGAGCGTGCAGCGCTGCCGGCGCTCGCGGACTCACCTGCGGTCAGCGGTGCTCCGTCCGGAACGACCGTGTCGCTGGTGCGGGCGATCGCGGCCCTGTCCTCCTACACCGAGGAACGAACCGTCCCGGCCGACGAAGGCGGGCCACCGTCGCTCATGGCGGCCGGCCGGCAGGACATCATCTTCGTCCTCTGGAATTCGGGGGACGGCTGGCGGATCCACTCCACGATCGAGCCCCCTGCCTGAGAAATGCTGCTACTGCGTCGACCCGACGTTCCGACGTACCCAGGCGGCGAGCGCCTCCGGGGTCGGTTCGTCGAACGAGAAGCCAGACGCAATGAGGGCGCGCGGCTGCATTCGGGTACTCACGAGGAGGAGCTCGTAGCCGAGCTGCCCGATGGCCGCCTTGAGGATGAAGGAGGGGGCCCGCAACCACACCGGCCGGTGGAAGGCCTTCCCCAGCTGCAGGGCGATCGTGTCGAGGGTCGCGGGCGTCGGGGCGCTCAGGTTGACGGGCCCCGAGAGGTCAGCCGTGAGGAGGAACTCGATGGCACGGATCTCGTCGTTCAGACTGATCCAGGGCCACCACTGGCGACCGGACCCGAGTGAGGTCCCGATGAACGCCCGGATCGGGACGAGGAGGTTGGGCAGCGCGCCTCCCTCCTTGGCCATGACGATGCCGGTGCGGGGGAGGACCACCCGCACGGAGGACGGGGCGCCGAGTGCCTCCGCCTCCCACCGACGGCAGATGTCCGCGAGCAGCGTCTCGCCCGACGAGGAATCCTCCGTCAGCACGTCGTCACCGCGGTCGCCGTAGTAACCGGACGCCGACTGGCTGATGAAGACCTCCGGCGGGTGGGCCGCCCGGCGCATCGCCTGCACCAGGGTCCTCGTGGGCATGATGCGGGATGCGTACAGGGTCTCCTTGTAGCTCCGCGTCCACAGACCGCCGGCAATTCCCGCACCCGACAGGTTGATCACGGCGTCTGCCTGCTCCACCGCTGCGACATCCAGTTCACCCCGTGCCGGATCCCAGCGGATCTCCCCGGCCCCCTTGGGTGCGCGCCGCACGAGGCGTGTCACCTCGTGGTTCTTCTCGAGCTGACGAACGAGGGCTGTTCCGATGGTCCCGGACGCGCCGGCGAGAAGGATACGCATGTCTCCATCGAACCACTTGTGCGCGACGAACGGTATCGGGCCCCCGCGCGGACGCGGTGACGCCCGAACGCGACGAACGGTATCGGGCCTTCGCGGACACGGTGACGCCCGAACGAGACGAACGGTGTCGGGCCTCCGCAGACGCGGTGACGCCCGAACGCGACGAACGGTGTCGGGGCCCGCGAACGTAGTGGCGTCCCCGAGTAGTGGGGCGTCATCGGCCTCGCCGACAGCCGACGTCGCGCAGGTCGGACCACGCAGGACGAACCGACGGCCGAGGATGCAGGAAGACCCCCGGAACGGATCCGGGGGTCTCCTCCTGCGAGCCGTGAGCGGTCCTGCGAGCGGGTCCGGGACCGGATGCCGGTGAGGACCGCCTCAGGGATCAGCTGTGTAGTGTCGCCGTCAGGGAGATGTCCTTCACGCCGGCCAGCGCCTGGGACACGGGGCAGCCTTCCTTCGCGGCCTGCGCCACACGCTGGAAGTCCTCCTCGGAGAGGTCCGGCACGGTGGCGTCGAGCGTGAGGTGGATCGCGGTGATCCCGGTGCCGGGCTGGAAGTCGACCTCGGCCTTGGTCTCGACGCGGTCGGGCGTCTTGCCCTCCTCGCCGAGCGCGTGGCTGAAGGCCATGGAGAAGCAGGCGGAGTGTGCGGCGGCAATGAGCTCCTCGGGGCTGGTCTTGCCCTCCGACTGCTCTGCGCGGGCCTTCCAGGTCACGTCGTAGGTTCCGAGGCCGGAGGAATCGAGCGTGACCTGCCCCGAGCCCGAGGGCAGATCTCCGCTCCAGATGGTGTGGGCTGTGCGAACGGTAGCCATGGTTCTCCTTGCTGTCCGGCCGGACGCGGAGGTCGCGCCCGGTACTTCCCTCCCATCCTAGGAGCACATCCGCGTCCTGCCGCGCCCCACCGACGCCGGCGCGGACGGGCTGGACCGGGACGCCGGCGGACGGTAGCCCGGGGACGACGGAAGCCGCCTCCCCAGGGGGAAGCGGCTTCCGTGCGGGCGCGACGGCCCGGATGCTGCTAGAAGCCGAGATCGGCCTCGAAGGCGCCGCCTTCCAGGCGTGCCTTGAGCGTCTGCAGGAAGCGTCCTGCATCCGCGCCGTCGACCAGGCGGTGGTCGTAGGTCAGGCTCAGGTACATCATCGACCGGATGGCGATGGTGTCGTCGCCGTCCACACCCGTGATGACCACGGGGCGCTTGACGATGATGCCCGTCCCGAGTATCCCGACCTGCGGCTGGTTGATGATCGGCGTGTCGAACAGGGCGCCGGCGGAGCCGATGTTCGTGATCGTGAACGTGCCGCCGGAGAGCTCGTCGGGACCGATCTGGCCGTTGCGGGTCCGTGCTCCGACATCGGCGATCTTCTTGGCGAGCCCACCGAGGTTGAGGTTACCGGCGTCCTTGATGACGGGGACGAGCAAGCCCTTCTCGGTGTCCACCGCGATCGCCAGGTGCTCGGCGTCGTGGTAGGTCACTTCCTTCTTCTCCTCGTCGAAGGAGGCGTTCAGCTTGGGGTGCTGCTTCAGTGCCTCGGTGACGGCCTTCGAGATGAAGGGCAGGAACGTGAGCTTCGCGCCGTTCTGCGCGAGGAAGGTGTCCTTCGACGCGGTCCGCAGCTTGGCGATCCGGGTCATGTCGACCTCGATCACCTGGGTGAGCTGCGCCGAGACCTCGAGGGACTCCCGCATGCGCTTGGCGATGGTCTGGCGGATGCGGGGCGCCTTCTCCACGGTGCCGCGCAGCTTCGAGGGCTCGACGGCGGGCGCCGCGGGCTTCGACGGTGCTGCGCCTCCTGCAGGAGCGGCGGGCGACGGCGCGGCCGGACCGGCCTGCTGGGCGGGCTCCGCCTGCGCCGCCTTCCGGGCCTCGGCGGCGTCGAGGACGTCCTGCTTGCGGATGCGCCCTCCCACCCCGGTGCCCTTGACGGCGGACAGGTCGACGTCGTTCTGGTGCGCGAGGCGTCGCACGAGCGGGGTCACGTACGCGGATGCGTCCGAATCGCTGGAGTCGGACTTCTCGGCGGGCTTGTCACCGGACTTCTCGGCGGGCTTCTCCACCGGCTTCTCAGCAGCGGCGGGCTGCGGAGCCGGCGCGCCGCTCGCGTCGTCGTCGGGCTCCGACGTACCGGAGGCGCGCTCGGCCTCATGGTGGGAGCCGGGCTTCTCCGTCGGGGCGTCCTCGCGCTCCTCGGCAGGTGCGGCCACGAGCGGCTCACCCGATGCTGCCTCGACCTTCCGAGGGGCGGACGCGCCGGCGCCGATGACGGCGAGGACCGCGCCGACCTCGGCGGTCTCGTCCTCGTTGACGCGGATCTCCTGCAGGGTGCCGGCCACGGGCGACGGGATCTCCGTGTCGACCTTGTCCGTCGAGACCTCGAGGAGGGGCTCGTCGACCTCCACCTCGTCGCCGATGGCCTTCAGCCAGCGGGTGACGGTGCCCTCGGTGACGCTCTCGCCCAGCGCGGGAAGGGTGACCTCGGTGCCTTCGCCCGATCCGGTGTCGTCGCTCCCGGCGCTGTTCCCACTGTCGGAGGACGGTGCCTCTGCCTCAGAGGCCTCCGAGGCCTCCGATGCTTCGGACTGCGAGGGCTGTTCGGCCTCGGCCGGTGCGTCGTCCGCGGCCGGAGCGGCATCGCCGGAGTCACTGCTGCCCGATCCGTCGCCGATCCGGACGAGCCGTGCGCCGACCTCGGCGGTCTCGTCCTCGGCTACGAGGATCTCCTCGATGACGCCGGCGATGGGCGACGGGATCTCGGTGTCGACCTTGTCGGTGGAGACCTCGAGGAGCGGCTCGTCCACCTCGACACGGTCACCGACCTGCTTGAGCCAGCGGGTGACGGTGCCTTCGGTGACGCTTTCACCGAGAGCGGGCAAGTTCACGGATTCAGACATAATGCGCCCGTTTCTCCTTCGTAGATCGTTCCTGACAGCTGATCGACGAGCGTGGCCCGCTCAGCTGGACGTGCGTGAGATTCCTGGTTCCGAGCTTAGTCCACGCCTCCGGGGCGTGGACCAGGCTCGTGGGACCGTGTGACGGCTCCCGGACGGGCGTCAGCCGTGCAGCGGCTTGCCCGCCAGCGCGAGGTGCGCCTCGCCGAGCGCCTCGTTCTGCGTGGGGTGTGCGTGGATCAGCGGGGCGACGTCCTCCGGGTAGGCCTCCCAGTTGACGATCAGCTGTGCCTCGCCGATCTGCTCGCCCATGCGGCTGCCGAGCATGTGGACGCCGACGATGGGACCGTCCTTCTCCCGGACGAGCTTGACGATCCCGCCGGTGCCGATGATCGAGCTCTTGCCGTTACCGGCGAGGTTGTACTCGTGGGTCAGCACGTTCTCGTCACCGAATTTCTCGCGGGCGGCCTTCTCGGTGTAGCCGACCGAGGCGATCTCCGGATCGCTGTACGTGACCTTGGGGATGTTGAGGTCGGCGACGACGACGGGCTTCAGGCCCGCGATCTCCTCCGCCACGAAGATGCCCTGCTGGAAGCCGCGGTGGGCCAGCTGCAGGCCGGGGACGATGTCGCCGATCGCGTAGATGGTGCCGACGCCGGTGTGGAGGCGCTCGTTGGTGATGACGAAGCCGCGGTCCATCGTGAGGCCCGCCTCCTCGTAGCCGAGGTTCTGCGTGACCGGTCCGCGGCCGACGGCGACGAGCATGAGGTCCGCCTCGAAGGTCTTGCCGTCCTCGAGCGAGACGACGACGCCGTCGTCGTTCTGCTCGACCGACTTGAAGCGGGTACCGGTGTTGAACTTGATGCCGCGCTTCTTGAAGGCGCGTTCGAAGTTCTTCACGATCGACGCGTCCTCGTTGGGCACGAGCGAGGGGAGCGCCTCGACGATCGTGACGTCGACGCCGAAGGACTTCCACACCGAGGCGAACTCGCAGCCGATGACGCCGCCACCGAGGATGATGACGGACTTCGGCACGAAGTCCATCGTCAGGGCCTGGTCCGAGGTGATGACCTTGCCGCCGATCTCGAGGCCCGGGAGGCTGCGGGAGAAGGACCCGGTGGCGAGGATGATGTGCTTGCCGGTGTAGACGGTGCCGTCGACGTCGATGGTGTTCTGTGACGCCAGCTTGCCGGATCCTTCGATCACGGTGATGCCCTTGGACTTGATGAGTCCCTGCAGGCCCCGGTACTTGCCGGCGATGATGCCGTCCTTGTAGGCGTTGACCGCGTTCATGTCGATGGACTCGAACGTCGCCTTCACGCCGTACTTCTCGGCGTCGCGGGCGCCGTCGGCGATCTCCGCGGAGTGGAGGAGGGCCTTGGTGGGGATGCAGCCGTTGTGCAGGCAGGTGCCGCCGAGCTTGCCCTTCTCGATGAGCCCCACCGTGAAGCCCAGCTGCACGGCACGGAGTGCGGCGGCGTATCCGCCACTTCCTCCGCCGAGTACCAGGATGTCGAATTCTTGCGCAGTTGCCGATGCGGCCACTTGAACGCTCCCTCGCGTGGTCTGGGACGCGCCCTGCGCGTCGGTTGGTGGATCGTTTGCTCATGCGGTCGCGATGCGGTCGCTGATCGTTCGTGTGCTTTGTTTTTCACCCTATCCCCACGGTGCATCCGGCTTCTACTCGAAGTCGGTGCCGGACGCACCGTGGGGTCGTGATGTGCGCAGTCTCACGCGCCGGGGGTCCGTCCGCCGGACGGACCCTCCGGTCAGACCGTGCGGGCGAGGGTGTCCTCGACATAGGCGAGGAGCGTACGGACGCCGACGCCGGTGCCCGCCTTGGGCGTGTAGCCGTAGGGTGCACCCTCGTTGAACGCCGGGCCCGCGATGTCGAGGTGCGCCCAGGGGATCTTCTCGCCGTCGACCTGGCCGACGAACTCCCGCAGGAACACGGCTGCGGTCATCATGCCGCCGTTCCGCTCGCCGATGTTCGCGATGTCGGCGACCTGGGACTCGAGGCTCGGCCGCAGCTCTTCGGGGAGCGGCATCGGCCAGAACTGCTCGCCCGCGCGGTCTGCTGCGGCCTTGACGGCGTCACGGACGCCGTCGTCGCCCATGACGCCCGAGACCCGCGTGCCCAGAGCGATCATCTGCGCACCCGTGAGGGTGGCGATGTCGATGATCGCGTCAGGTGCCTCCTCGCTCGCCGCGGCGAGGCCGTCGGCCATCACGAGCCGGCCCTCGGCGTCTGTGTTGAGGACCTCGACGGTGCGCCCGCCGTAGATGGACAGGACGTCCTCGGGGCGCTGCGCGGTACCCGAGGGCATGTTCTCGGCGAGGCATAGCCAGGCCGTGACCTTGGCGGGAAGGCCCAGTTCGGCGACGGCCAGGAGGGTGCTGAGGACGACGGCGGCACCGGCCATGTCGAGCTTCATGGTCTGCATGCCCGCCGCGGGCTTCAGCGAGAGTCCACCGGAGTCGAAGGTGATGCCCTTGCCCACGAGGGCCAGGTGCACGGCGGACTTGGTGGGGGAGTACTCGACCTTCACCATGCGCGGGGGACGGGACGAACCCTTGCCGACGCCCAGGATCCCGCCGTAGCCGTCCCGCTCGAGGCGCTTCTCGTCCATGACCGTGACCTTGATCGGCAGGCCCCGCGTCAGGTCCTTGGCCGCCTGGGCGAAGGTCTCCGGGTACAGGTGGCTGGGCGGCTGGTTGACGAGGGAGCGCGTGGTGTTGACGTTCTTCCCGAGGATGGTGGCCCGCCGGAGGGCGGGAGCCATCTCCGCGTCGTCGGCCACGGCCGTGTGGACGACGACGTTGCGCACTGCCGCTCGGTCGGTCGCCGGGGCGATCGTCCCGTCGGCCTTCATGCCCGACTTGTGGCCCTCGTAGCTGTAGGCGCCGAAGGCGGCGCCTTCCGCGACGGCTGTCGCCGCAGCCACCGTCGTGGCGGGGAGTGCGATGACCACGGTGTCGAGCCCGGTGAGCTGGCGGACCGCGGCTCCCGCCGCGCGGCGCAGGGTCTCGGCGGGTACCTCGGCGTCCGCGGACACCGCACCGACGCCGGACAGGACGAGCGAGTCCGCGCTGGTCTCCGGCAGGCCGGGGAGCCGGCGCACCTCGTCCGCTGCCCCGGTGATCCCGAGCACCTGCAGGGAGTCACCGAGGGCGCGCGCGGCCTTGGCGGGAAGAGGGTTCTCGAGCAGGACCGGTCCGTCCGTCCCCTTGGCGACCGCGATCACGAGCGCGTCGCTCGGGATCTTCTTGATGTCCTTCGCGGAAGCCGTCAGGTGTAGTTCGCTCGTCTTGATCACGGAATCTGTCTCCTCGTGTCCGGATGGGTTGTCCAGATGCTGCATGCTGCGTGGTTCCGGTATCTGGTGGTCCGGGAACCGTCCTGACGATCGTAGTCTCTGTGCCGCGGGTGCCCCGCAGTCGTTCGCAGGACGCATACCGCGCGATCCGCAGCCGCCGCGTGCCGCCCGGGCCCGCGGTCCGCCACCCTCCCACTCCCCGGAATGAAGCCGGTCCGGGTGGCGTTGACACCTGCAGGACCACGGAGCAAGGAGAGAGCCATGCTGGATCCACGAACCCTCTACAACATCAACACCGACGTCTTCGACGACCCCGCGACCAAGGGCCTCCCGCTGCTCATGAGCCTCACGGGCTTCATGGACGCCGGCCAGGTGGTGTCCCAGGTCAGCGAGGAACTGATGGAGGTGCTCGAGCACGAGCCCGTCGCCGAGTTCGATGCCGACCAGCTCATCGACTACCGCGGGCGACGCCCGCGGATCACCTTCGTCGAGGACCACCTGACGGACTACCGGCCGCACCGTCTCGGCCTCCACCGCCTGTACGACGGCCTCGGCGAGCCGTTCCTCCTGCTGACCGGTCTCGAGCCGGATCTGCAGTGGGAGCGTTTCTCGAGCGCCGTCGTCGGACTGGTGAAGGACCTCGAGGTCTCGATCGTCTCCTGGGTGCACGCCATCCCCATGCCCGTCCCGCACACGCGCCCCCTCGGCGTGACCGTGCACGGCAACCGTCCCGACCTCATCGACGGCATGAGCGCGTGGCGGCCGACGGCGGAGTTCCAGGCATCGATCGGGCACGTCCTCGAGATGCGCCTCATCGAGGCCGGGAACGACGTCGTCGGGCACGTCATCCACGTGCCGCACTACCTCGCCGAGGCGGAGTACCCGCCCGCGGCCGTCGCCGGACTCGAGTACCTCGGCGCGTCGGCGCGGCTCGTCCTGCCGACGGACAGGCTGCGCGAGACGGGCCGCGACGTCGAGCGGCAGATCGCCCGGCAGGTGGGGAACTCCACCGAGGTGCAGTCCGTGGTCACGTCCCTCGAGCAGAGGTACGACGAGTACGCCGACGGAGCGGCCCGCCGGTCGCTGCTGGTGAAGGAGAACAGCGAACTGGCGAGCGCCGACGAACTCGGCGCCGCCGTCGAGGCCTACCTCGCCAGCCCCCAGGCGGAGGAGGAGTCGACCCTGCTGTGGGACACCGAGTTCCTGGGGACGACGCCCATCGACTACGGCTCGCACGGCAGTGCTGCAGGTGGAGCGGGAGCGGAGGGCTCCGACGCGGCCGTCGGGTCTGACGAGTCCGACAGGTCCGACGGGTCCGGGAGCGGGGCGCCAGGGGCGACGGACGACGACGGCCCGTCCGGCACCCAGCCGTCCTCCTGAGCCGGCGCACGAGTCCCCGCACCTCGATCCAGCGCCTCGATTCCGTCTGATCCCCGCGGCGGGAGCCGGTCGGACAGGCCGGCTCCCGCGCCGACGATGCCCATCCGCCGACCAGGCGGGTGGGCATCGTCATATGCGGCAGGGCCGCAGGAGGGCGATCCTGCAGGGGACGCCACGGGATAATGGGAAGCGTGATCTTCTCGAGGGCTGGACTGGTGTGGGCGGCAGGCGTGCTGGCGTATCTGGTGGCCGTGACGCAGCGCACCACGTTCGGGGTGGCAGGGCTCGAAGCGACGGACCGTTTCGGCGCGACGGCGTCCCAGCTGTCCGTCTTCACCGTGGTGCAGCTGCTCGTCTACGCCGGCCTGCAGGTCCCCGTGGGTGTCCTGGTGGACAGGTGGGGGCCGCGCACGCTGATCGTGGCCGGTGGTGTGCTGATGGCGCTCGGCCAGGCGCAGCTGGCCTTCGCGGATTCGGTCGGTGCCGGTATCGTCGGACGGTTGTTCGTCGGCGCCGGTGATGCGACGACGTTCATCAGTGTGCTGCGCCTCCTCCCCGCCTGGTTCGAGCCACGGCGCATCCCGGTGCTCACCCAGTGGACCGGCATCATCGGTCAGCTCGGGCAGGTGGTGTCCGTCATCCCGTTCGTCGCCCTCCTGTCGGGCGTGGGGTGGCAGCCCGCGTTCCTGTCCGCTGCCGCGCTGTCGGTGCTCGCCGTCGTGCTGTCCCTCGCTGTGATCCGCGATTCCCCCGTCGCGGGCAGCGAACGCCGGTCCCAGACCCTCCGGGAGACCGGGACATCGCTCGCCGAGGCGTGGAAGCAGCCGGGAACGCGGCTGGGGCTGTGGTCGCACTTCACCATCCAGTTCCCCGGGACCGTCTTCGTGCTCATGTGGGGCTACCCGTACCTCGTCCGCGCGGAGAAGGTCGGGGAAGGCGCGGCGTCCGCGCTCATGACGTTGTTCGTGGCCGTGGGTATCGCCTGCGGACCGCTCCTCGGGCGCTACGTGGGCCGCCACCCGCTCCGCCGCTCCACCATGGTGCTCTCCATCGCCGGCCTGATGGCGGCTGCCTGGCTCGCCGTCCTGCTCTATCCGGGGCCCGCACCCCTGCCTCTGCTGACCCTCCTGGTGGTGGCGCTCGCCGTCGGCGGCCCCGGATCGATGATCGCCTTCGACTTCGCGCGCACCTTCAACCCCGCGGCCCGCATGGGCACCGCGACCGGGATCGTCAACATCGGCGGCTTCATGGCATCGCTCCTGACGATGTTCGTGATCGGGATCGTGCTCGACCTCCTTCTCGCGGGTGGGTACTCGCGCGGCGACCTCTACGCCCTGACCTCCTTCCGCCTCGCGATGGCCGTCCAGCTCGTGGTGCTGGCCACCGGTGCGACGGCGGTGGTCGTCGCGCGCGGGAGGGTGCGACGGCGGATGGCGGAGCAGGGCGTCGTGGTCCCGCCCCTGCGGGACGCGCTCGCCTGGGAACGGCGGCTGCGCCGTGAGCGGAAGGCCGCGCGGAGGCAGGACGGCTAGGACCGTCGGCGGGTCCGACCCGTTGTCCACATAGCAGCGCATTCTCGCGCGTCCCGCCGGAGACGCCACGAGGCTGGATCGCATGTCCTCCTTCACGAGCCCCGCAGCGGGCAGCCACGCGTCCCCGTCCTTTGCCGTCACCTCGCCGGCCGACATCCTGTCCTATGTACCTCATGCCCTCGGGTTCATGCCCGAGGAGAGCCTCGTCGTCCTGACCACCTCGGAGCGGCGACTCGGCGCCACGCTCCGGGTCGACCTCCCGTGTTCCGGCACGGATCGGCTGACCTTCGCCGAGGGTGTCCTGTCCTTCCTCGAGGGCGACACGGAGGCGGACGGCACGCTGGTCCTCGTGTACTCGGGCCAGGAGTGGCAGCGGCTCACCGCCCCGCCGGCGTCCGACACGGTACGCGCCCTGGAGGCCGTGCTCGGAGCTGCCGGTCTGCCCGTCCGCGCGGGGTGGCACGTCTCCCACGAGGCGTGGCGGGACTACTTCTGCCGCGACGAGGAATGCTGCCCGTGGCCGGGCCGGCCGCTCGACACCGTGACCGACAGTGCACTCAACGCGGAACTCGTCTATGGCGGCAGCGCCTTCGACGCGTCCGCTCCCGCCGCGGTGGAGCGGACCACACCGTTTCTCCGGACGGAATTTGCGGCGACGGGCGGGACCCACCCGGACATCGAGGACGCCCAGGCCCTCGCCGTCGCCCGGTGTACAGGCCGGTGGACGGACGAGGGCCAGTTCCGGGCGACGTCAGCGGTGTGGGATGCCGTGCTCGAGGGCACTCCCGGGATCGATGTCGCTGCCGACGCCGGCCTCGCAGGATTCCTGCTCGCAGCCGTCGAGTCGAGGACGGTGCGTGACTACCTCCTGGTCAGTGCGTGCCTGGGGTCCGCCGCAGCCCTGCAGGGTGCCGCGGCATGCGGCCTGCTCCGACCGTCGCGGGCGCAGGGGAAGATCACCCCGGCGGTGTCCCCTCGCGAAGCCGGTCCGGCGCAGGTGCCGGTGCGCGGCGACCTTCCCGAGGCGCTTCGAGCAGCGCTGGATCACGGAGCGACGTCCTCGGCATCCGAGTGGTTCGGGCAGGAGGAGGATCCTGACGCCCTCGGCCGTCCCCTCGACGAGGCAGCCCGGCTGTACGGTGATCTCCTCGCGGGGCGCTACGCCGGGACGATCGAGTGGGCACGCGTCGATGCGATGAGCCACGTGCTCGGTCGCCTCGCACGGGTCGCCGAGGGGGAGTCGAGGGCTGCCGCACTGACGATGGCCGCCTGGTTCGACTACGCGAGGGGCAGGGGATCACGGGCGGCCGTCTACCTGGACGCCGCCGAGCGGGCGGTGCCGGGGTATCGTCTCGCCCGGCTGCTCCACGAACTCCTCCGGCGCGGTGGGATGCCTGCCTGGGCCAGGACCCGCAGGACGGCGTGGACGGCGACCGCCGGGCAGAGTCGTGGGACCGCTGCGTGACGGGCGCGCACCGGGCTGGCGGGTGCAGCCTGCCGCGCCCGTCTGCACCGACGAAAATTTCCGGCGCGACGGTCGGTCATGAGACAATGAAATTTGAGACCCGGTTGGGTCCGTGCACCAGAACTCGATCGAGCGTTCCCGTCCGTGCAAGGCCGCGAGGCCCACGTCGGCAGGGAATAGCGCGGTCGGCGGGACCGTTCTCCAGGGAACGGACTCCGTCGGATTCGTCTGGGATCAGCGCGGACTTGACAGGGTCATAGTGGTGTTGTCCGTCTGATGACACCACACACCGCCGTATGAAAGGTCCCCTGTGCCGGTCAAGAAGACAGCAGCTCCGGCGTCGACAGACGCTGGTACCACCACTACCAAGCGACGGGTAACGGCCAAGAAGCCTGCCACGAAGGCTGCTTCCTCCGCTGCGGCGGCCAAGGCCTCCGCCGCGCAGGGTTCGGTGGACACGCTCGAGCCGACAGATCCGGCCATCGAGGTCGCCGTCGACACAGAGCCCGAGGATGCCAAGCCCGAGGCGGCCGAGGTCGGCACCACCACCGGTTTCGTCTACTCCGATGCGGACGACGACGACGCCCCCGCGCAGCAGGTCGTCTCGGCCGGCGCGACGGCCGACCCCGTCAAGGACTACCTCAAGCAGATCGGCAAGGTCGCGCTGCTCAACGCGGAGCAGGAAGTCGACCTTGCGCTGCGCATCGAGGCCGGCCTGTTCGCCGAGGAGAAGATCGCCGCCGATCCGGACATGGATGCGAAGCTGAAGCGCGAGCTCGAGTTCGTGATCCACGACGGCAAGCGCGCCAAGAACCACCTCCTCGAGGCGAACCTCCGCCTGGTCGTCTCGCTGGCCAAGCGCTACACCGGCCGCGGCATGCTCTTCCTCGACCTCATCCAGGAGGGCAACCTCGGCCTCATCCGCGCCGTCGAGAAGTTCGACTACACCAAGGGCTTCAAGTTCTCGACCTACGCCACCTGGTGGATCCGTCAGGCCATCACGCGGGCCATGGCGGACCAGGCCCGCACCATCCGTATCCCCGTGCACATGGTCGAGGTCATCAACAAGCTGGCCCGTGTCCAGCGACAGATGCTGCAGGACCTCGGCCGCGAGCCCACTCCGGAGGAGCTGGCCCTCGAACTCGACATGACGCCGGAGAAGGTCGTCGAGGTGCAGAAGTACGGCCGCGAGCCCATCTCGCTGCACACGCCGCTCGGCGAGGACGGCGACTCCGAGTTCGGCGACCTCATCGAGGACTCCGAGGCGGTCGTCCCCGCGGACGCCGTCAGCTTCACCCTCCTGCAGGAGCAGCTGCATTCCGTCCTCGACACCCTGTCCGAGCGTGAGGCCGGCGTCGTCGCCATGCGCTTCGGCCTGACCGACGGTCAGCCGAAAACGCTGGACGAGATCGGCAAGGTCTACGGCGTCACCCGCGAGCGTATCCGCCAGATCGAATCCAAGACGATGTCCAAGCTGCGCCACCCCTCACGCTCCCAGGTGCTGCGCGACTACCTCGACTGATCAGCGGCTCCGGCATCGCCGGTCCTGCCTGGTGCACACAGGGCCCCTCCCTCGGGAGGGGCCCTGTGTCGTTCGAGCACGGCAGCAGGTGTCGCGATCGGCTGCCGCGCCGTGGCGGCTGCAGCGCCCAGCACGTGCGCGTGGGTCCATGGCTGGGCCCGGATGCAACGGGGCGCGTGCAGAAGCAGGAAAGGCCCCCTCCGATGGAGGGGGCCTTTCCTTGTCAGCTCCCTGTACACGGGGGGCGCTGGTGTCGTACGTCGGATGGGGCGGGATGATCCCGGTCAGTCGGCCACGACGGCGGGCTTCTCGTGAAGCCGCTGGGTCTCGTCCTGCCACTCGGATGTGAGCGGCTTCAGGTTGGCTTCGACTGCACGCGCGTGGTGGCCGCAGAACAGAAGCTCTCCACCGGAGGACTGAAGGACCGCCCGCACATAGGCCTGGGCGCCGCATCGGTCACAGCGGTCCAGGGCAGTGAGTTCGCGAGTTGCTACTGCAGTGGTCATGAATGCCTCCTCATGTGGATCGTGTACTCATATAACCACTATTCGTCGCCGCCTCTTCGCAGGCTGGGCCTCCTTTCGCTCCGGGCGTACCGGGGGTATGGGGTGCAGTCGCCGAGCCCCGGAATCCGGCCCCGATCGCGCCCTTCCGGCCGGTGTCGGTCACCCGTAATAAACTGGCCGAGACTCTTCCCCACCATCACCCTCCTGACGCCTGTCCTGGATCGTGCCGTCCCGCCAAGGAGACCCCCGCACCGTGACACCTCCCACTTCGGACTACACAGCCCGGCACCTCTCGGTGCTCGAGGGACTCGAAGCAGTCCGCAAGCGCCCCGGCATGTACATCGGGTCGACGGACTCACGGGGCCTCATGCACTGCCTCTGGGAGATCATCGACAACTCGGTCGACGAAGCACTGGCCGGGCACGGACAGAGCATCACGGTCATCCTGCACGCCGACGGGTCCGTCGAGATCCACGACGACGGGCGCGGTATCCCGGTGGACATCGAACCCAAGACCGGTCTCACCGGGGTGGAGGTCGTCTTCACGAAACTCCACGCCGGAGGCAAGTTCGGTGGCGGCTCCTACACCGCCTCCGGTGGGTTGCACGGTGTCGGGGCCAGTGTGGTCAACGCCCTCTCCTCGAGGCTGGACGCCTTCGTGGACCGCGGCGGCAAGACGTACACCATGTCCTTCCGCCGCGGTGAACCCGGTACCTTCAAGGACGCGAGGACGCCGTCGCCCACGTCCGCCTTCGAGCCGTTCCTCGACGGATCGCGCCTCGACGTGGTCGGGACGGCAAAACGGGGCGTCACCGGGACGCGCATCAGGTACTGGGCGGACCGCCAGATCTTCACCGCCGATGCGACCTTCTCCTACGAGGAACTCCAGACGCGGGCACGACAGACGTCCTTCCTGGTCCCGGGACTCCGCATCGTGCTGCGCGACGAGCGGAGGATGCCGGGTACACCCGGTGAGTCGGGGCCCGTGGAGGAGGTCTTCCAGCACGACGGCGGCATCTCCGAGTACGCCGAGTTCCTGGCCCTCGACGCCGCCGTCACGGACGTCTGGCGCATCCAGGGGTCGGGTCGGTTCAAGGAGTCGGTCCCCGTCCTCGACGAGCGGGGACACAGCAGGATGGCCGAGGTCGAGCGCGACTGCGACGTCGACATCGCCCTGCGCTGGGGCATCGGCTACGAGACCACGGTGCGCAGCTACGTCAACATCATCGCGACACCGAAGGGCGGGACGCACCAGAGCGGCTTCGAGGGGGCCCTCCTGAAGACGTTCCGCAAGGTCATCGGGGACAACGCCCGCAAGCTGAAGGCCGGCAGCGACAAGATCGAGAAGGACGACGTCTTCGCGGGGCTCACCGCCGTACTCACCGTGCGGCTCGCCGAACCGCAGTTCGAGGGCCAGACGAAGGAGATCCTCGGCACGTCCGCGGTGAAGGCCATCGTGACGAAGGTCGTCGAGAAGGAGCTCCAGGCGCGGCTGACCTCCGCGGCGCGCAACGACAAGACGCAGTCCACGCTCCTCCTCGAGAAGGTCGTGGCGGAGATGAAGTCGCGCATCTCCGCGCGCGTCCACAAGGAGACCCAGCGCCGGAAGAACGCCCTGGAGACCTCGACCATGCCCGCGAAGCTCGCCGACTGCCGCATCGACGACCAGGAGCGTTCCGAGCTGTTCATCGTCGAGGGTGACAGCGCTCTCGGGACGGCCAAGAACGCGCGGTCCTCCGACTACCAGGCGCTGCTTCCCATCCGGGGCAAGATCCTGAACGTGCAGAAGGCCTCGGTCGGCGACATGCTGTCGAACGCCGAGTGCGCTGCCCTGATCCAGGTCATCGGAGCCGGGTCCGGCCGGAGCTTCCAGCTCGATGCCCGGAGGTACGGCAAGGTCATCCTGATGACGGACGCCGACGTCGACGGCGCGCACATCCGCACGCTCCTGCTCACGCTGTTCTTCCGCTACATGCGGCCGCTGGTCGAGGACGGGCGTGTGTATGCCGCGGTCCCGCCCCTGCACCGGGTCGAGGTGATCAACGGCGGGTCGAAGGCGAACGAGATGATCTACACCTACTCGGAAGCGGAGCTCAACCGTCTGCTCGCGGCGATGGAGAAGCAGGGCAAGCGCTACAAGTCGCCCATCCAGCGGTACAAGGGGTTGGGGGAGATGGACGCCGACCAGCTGGCCGAGACCACCATGGATCCGCGGCACCGGACGCTGCGCCGTGTGCGGATCCAGGAGGCGGAGTCCGCCGAGCGCGTGTTCAATCTCCTCATGGGGAGTGATGTCGCTCCGCGGAAGGACTTCATCGTGGCCGGGGCGTCGTCGCTCGACCGGGATCGCATCGACGCCTGAGGCGGATCCGCAGGAGGTACAGGCCTGCGGTCGCGGCTCAGCCGAGCAGTTCCGGTGCCACCAGCAGGGCGGGCGGGACCACGAGCAGCAGGCCGGCCGTCGAGAGAGCCAGACCCTGCTGGAATCTGCTCAGTGGTGGAAGCGGTGTGAGCAACCGGCTCAGGCGGTGCGCCGTGGACCGCGTGCCGGCCGTCCCGCCGGTCACGGCGGCACCGGCACTCGTGTCGCGTCCCGGGTCGTCGGCGAGGGGGTCGTCGAGGACGTCCTCCGCCCGGGGGAGCGCCCCCGAGCCGACGATGGCGATCGCCCGGACGAGGGTGGGCTCGTCCACATGGCGCAGCGCCTCGTCGTCCGCGAGCATCTCGATGAGCTCACTCACGGCCCGCTGGGCGAGCCGTGACGTGGGAAGCCAGGGGAGCGCGGAACGCCAGGCTGCGAATGCCCACAGCAGGAGGTGGTGGCGCTGGTGCAGGTGGGCGCTCTCGTGCGTGAGCACGGCGTCGAGCTCGGCGCGGGTCAGCAGGTCCATGAGTCCGTCGGACATGACGGTGACCGACCGGGCGCCACCGGGCAGGCAGTAGGCGACCGGGGCGGGATGGTTGATCACGAGCGTCGCGGGCTGATCCGCCGCAGGCGAACTCAGCAGGTTCAGCATGTCGCGATGCCGGCGCCGCTGGCGCCGGATGCGGATGAAGGTCAGGACCAGGGTGCTGATCAGGTGGGCGAACAGGAGGGTCGCCGCGCTGATGGCGAAGACGTGGACGACACCGAGCGTCTCGGCGGATTCGTCGTCGATCAGGATGTCGAGGAAACCCACGGAGGCGGAGACGAGATTGTCCCCCAGGGGTTCGAGACCCCAGACGAGCATCGCCCCGATCATCGACAGGCCACCGGCCAGTGCGATCGACTGCCACAGGACCATCGCCGTGAACGGCGCGCGGGCCGGCCAGGACGCGCGTGACAGCGCGATCGGCGCGGGCCACGCGAGGATGATCGCGAGAGCCGCCAGGAGATAGGAGGCCCAGAACACCGGAGGGTCAGCTGCCGCCGAGCAGCTTGCGGAGGGTCTGCGCCTCGGCCTCGGAGACGCTGCCGATGAAGCGGGCCAGCACGGCCTCGCGGTCGGGAGCCGTCACGAGGACCTCGTGCATCAGCTCGGCCGTGTGGTCTTCGCGGCTGGTCACGGACCTGTAGCGATGCGGGCGGCTGTCGCGCTCCCGCTCCACCAGGCCCTTCTTCTCGAGGCGTGACAGGACGGTGAGCACCGTCGTCACGGCCAGTTCGCGTCCCACTTCTCCCGACGGCGCCTCGGCGATGGCGTCCCGCAGCTCATTGGCGGTCGCCGCCTCCGGTGTCGCCCACAGCAGATCCATCACCGTGCGTTCGAGGTCTCCGAGCGTTGCCATGTTCTTCCTTCGATCAATCCGCGATCCCGGCCCGCCTCGTACAGGGATCCGCCCCCCGGAGGGAGCGATGAAGCGTGGTGCATCTAACGTACAGCCTTGCGCCGCACATTTCTACTCCACGTAGAAGTACGGGTGAAATCGTTCTACACTGTGTAGAAGAACTTTTCTACACGCCGTAGAAGTCCCGTCCGGAGCGACGGTGGGCACAGCTGAGAGGGCCTCATGGAAGCCTTGGAGATCGCTAGGTGGCAATTCGGGATCACGACCGTCTACCACTTCGTCATGGTGCCCCTGACGATCGGTCTCGGGCTCCTGGTCGCGGTGATGCAGACCATGTGGCATCGCACCGGCCATGAGCAGTATCTGCGCATGACGAAGTTCTGGGGGAAGCTCTTCCTCATCAACTTCATCGTCGGGGTGGCCACGGGACTCGTGCAGGAGTTCCAGTTCGGCATGGCGTGGAGCGAGTACAGCCGTTTCGTCGGTGACGTCTTCGGCGCACCGCTGGCCATGGAGGCGCTGCTCGCCTTCTTCGTCGAGTCCACCTTCCTGGGTCTCTGGATCTTCGGCTGGGGCCGGCTGCCGAAGCGGCTGCATCTCATGTCGCTCTGGGCCGCGGTCCTCGCCTCGGTGTTCTCCGCCTACTTCATCCTGGTGGCGAACTCCTGGATGCAGCACCCCGTGGGCGTCGAGATGGTCGAGGGCCGGCCGGTGATGACGGACGCGTGGGCCGTCTTCACCAACAACACGGCACTGGTCGCCTTCCCCCACACGCTCTTCGGGTGCCTCGCCGTCGCCGGGGCATTCCTCCTCGGCATCAGCTGGTACCACCTGTGGAAGCGTCGCCACGACGGGATCGACGCCGTCGGCGCGGACGGCAGGGTCGTCGTCGGCGCACGGACGGGATCGCGCGACGCCGTCGACCACGCCGTGTGGCTGCGCTCGGCGCGCGCCGGAGCCGTCGTCGCCATGATCGCCTTCGCGGGCACCGGCATCACCGGCGACCTCCAGGGCAAGCTGATGTTCGACCAGCAGCCCATGAAGATGGCCGCGGCCGAGGCTGCCTGCCACGACGGCACCGGCTTCTCCATCCTGTCCGTCGGCAACCTCGGGGCCCAGAGCTGCGACGACATCACCGCCGTGATCGAGGTCCCGGGGGTGCTCTCCTTCCTCGCCAACGGTGACTTCACCACCGAGGTCAAGGGTGTGAACACCCTCCTCCCGGAGTACCAGGAGAAGTACGGCACGAATCTGCCCGATGACCCCCGGTACGGCGACCTCGCCGGCACCGAGATCGACTACCTGCCCGTCATGGAGGTCACCTACTGGGGCTTCCGCATCATGATCGGCTTCGGTGCGATCGCCGCCGCCGCAGCCGCGGCCGCCCTGTGGGTCCTGCGCAGGGGCACCGTCCCGGAGTCGCGCTGGCTGATGCGCCTGGCGGTGTTCGGGATCCTCGCACCCTTCGGCGCGAACATCGCGGGCTGGGTGTTCACCGAGATGGGCCGCCAGCCCTTCGTCGTCGCTCCCAACCCGGATCCGACCGGCGTCGACGGAGTCTTCATGTTCACCGCCGCAGCCGTGTCACCGGGTGTGTCCCTGACCGAACTCGTCACCTCCCTCGTCCTGTTCACCGCCGTCTACGCCGTACTCCTCGTCGTCGAGGTGAAGCTCCTCATGACCTACGTCCGGGGCGGCACCGCATCCGCGATGCCCGAACTCGCCCACACCGGCGACGACGACGCGCGGAGCGGCAGGAAGGACGACGGCGATGTCCTCGCGTTCGCCTACTGACCGGCCCTCCGGTCGTCGCGGGAACGCCACCCGCACCACAGCACCCCTTCCGTCCGCACCCCGAAAGGCACCACGATGACCGAGGCCCTGCCCACCGTGTGGTTCGTCCTCATCGCCCTGCTCTGGGCCGGCTACCTCTTCCTCGAGGGTTTCGACCTCGGCGTCGGCATGCTCATGAAGCTCATGGCGCGCAACGACACCCAGCGGCGCGTCCTGCTCAACACCGTGGGCCCGGTCTGGGACGGCAACGAGGTCTGGCTCGTGACCGCTGTCGGTGCCACCTTCGCCGCCTTCCCCCTCTGGTACGCCTCCCTCCTGTCCGCGCTCTATCTGCCCTTCATGCTCGTGCTCCTCGGACTGATCTTCCGGGCCGTGGCCTTCGAGTGGAGGGGCAAGCATGACAGCGACGCCTGGCGCAACCGGTGGGACTGGGCCATCGCCCTCGGCTCCTTCACCGCGGCAGCAGGCATCGGGGCGGCCCTCGCCCTGACCACGACCGGCCTGCCGCTCGACGCGAACGGCGATCGGGTCGGCGGGGCGTTCGCCTGGGCCACGGCACCGGCATTCCTCGGGGCGGCCGCCGTCGTGCTCTTCTGCCTGGTGCACGCCGCGGCGTTCGTGGCACTCAAGACCGATGGTGGCGTCCGCCGCCAGGCTGATCGCCTGTTCCGGCGGCTACTGCCGGTCGCCATGATCCCGTTCGTCGGGTGGGCGCTCCTCATCCAGGCCGACGACGGAACGGTGGTCACCTGGTCCGCCGTCGTCCTCGCCGTGGTCGCCTTCCTGGTCTCCCACAGGTCCGCCGCGATCGGCCGGGACGGCCGGGCCTTCGCCGCCCTCGGCATCGGGATGCTCATCCTCGTCGGGTCCATCTTCGGCGCCGCGTTCCCGGTGGTCCTGCCGTCGACGATCGACACCGCGTTCGACCTCACGGTGCAGAATGCCTCGTCCTCGCCCTACACTCTCGGCCTGATGAGCATTGTCGCCTGCATCGGATTGCCGCTTGTCCTGGCTTACCAGGCCTGGACATACTGGGTGTTCCGTCGGCGTGTGTCGGAGGAGAGCATCCCCGCGGCCCACGCCGTCCAAGCCCTGTGAGCGGAGCCATCAGGACCGTCATGCGCGACTCCACGCCGACCGCGGACGTCCCCGCCGGCGACCTGTCGGAGGCGACCGCTGCGTCGGCGCCCGCCCCGCGGAGGTCCCCTGTCGCCTCCCTGAGGGCGGGCGGACCGGCCGGTGCGGCCGGATCGACGACGGCGGTCTATCTCCTCGGTGTCCTCGCCGCAGCACGCGCGCTCGGCCTGGTCCTCATGGCGCAGGCACTCTCTGTCGGCATCGCCTCCGTCGCCGCAGGCGACCTCGAGGTGGAGGCCGTCCTCGTCCAGGGCGTCGCCGGCGCGATCCTCCGGACCGTGGCGGCCTGGGGACAGGACGCCACCGCCGCCCGGCTGGCCCTCGGAGTCCGCGAGCGGCTCCGCGAGGCGGCGCTGCTGCGCGTGCTCGGCGACGGGGGGACCACCCGGGCGGGCAACGGCGGCACCGGCCAGGGCTCCCTCGCCGTGCTGCTCACACGCGGCCTCGACGGGCTCGACGCGTACTACACGCAGTACCTGCCATCGCTCATCACCTGCACCGTCGTGCCACTCCTCGTCGGCGCGCGGATCCTCGCCGCGGACTGGGTGAGCGCACTCATCATCGTCCTCACCGTCCCCCTCGTGCCGGTGTTCATGGTGCTCATCGGCCTGCACACGCAGGAGCGGACGCAGCAGGCCGCCACGGCGCTAGGACGGCTCTCCGACCACCTCCTGGAACTGGCCCGGGGGCTGCCGGTGCTCGTGGGCCTCGGCCGCGCGGGCGAGCAGACCAGGGCGCTGCGCGAGATCGCTGCCGAGTATTCGTCGCGCACCATGACGACCCTCCGGACCGTCTTCCTGTCCTCGCTGGCCCTCGAACTGATCAGCACCATCTCGGTCGCCGTCGTCGCCGTCTTCGCGGGGGTGCGCCTCATCCACGGGGACCTCGGGCTCGAGACCGCCCTGATCGCCCTGATCCTCGCGCCCGAGTGCTACGGGCCCCTGCGCGACGTCGGAGCCGCGCACCACGCGAGCGAGGACGGGGAGGAGAGCGGCGCCCGCGTGCGCGCCGTGATCGACGCCCAGCCGACGACAGCCGGTGCGGGAACGGTCCGATCGGCGGTGGCCGACCCGGTGACCGCCAGGCTGGCGGGCGTGACGGTCAGGTACGACGGCGTCGTCCCGCCCGTCGTGGCGAACGTGTCCTTCCGGCTCGAGCGGGGAACGGTCACCGCACTCAGGGGACCGAGCGGGACCGGTAAGTCGACGCTCATGCGCGCCCTGGCAGGCGGGGCCGCGGTGCCCGCGGGGCTGCACGTGGAGGGGACGATCACGGCACCGGCGGATGGTGCGGTGGCGTGGGTCCCGCAGCATCCGGAGCTGATCGCCCCGACGGTGCGGGCCGAACTCGCGCTGTACGGGCGGACGGAGGAGGACGATCCCGCGATCACCGAGGTGCTCGCAGGCGTGGGCGCGGCGGACCTCGTCGACCGTCGGACGGGCGAGCTCAGTCCCGGCGAGCTGCGGCGCGTCGCCGTCGCCCGGGCCCTCCTGCGCGCGCAGGACCCCGCCGTAGGGTTGCTCCTCCTCGACGAGCCGACCGCGCACGTCGACGAGGGCTCCTCCGCAGCGATCCGCGCCGCGATCGCGATGCGTCGGCCGGGGCTGACGGTCCTACTGATCGCGCACGATGACGCCACCGCGGCCATCGCCGACACGCAGGTCCACCTGGGGGCCGCGGCCGGCGCCCGGGCCGCCACGAGTGCGTCGGCCATGGGTGTGCCGATCGCTGACGCGCCTGACGCGCCTGACGGGACCGCGCCACGGGCGACGGCGGTCGTATCGTCGCCCACCCCGTCCGCCACGTCATTCGGCACCTCGACCGGCAGCCCGACCAGCGTCTCGACGGATACCCCGACCGGCAGCCCGACCGCCGCCCCGACCGGCAGCCCGACCGGCGCATCGGCGCCGGCCGCCGTACGCGCTTCGTCCCGCACGACCCAACGCACAGCGGAGCGCACGACGGGACGGATGACGGGACGGGCGGCGGGCGATCCCTCTGCGGACGCGTCCGCCGGCGTCCCTGGGGCGCGACCGTCCGTCTCCGGGTGGCTCCACTCCGCGCGTCACGTGCTGGTCGTCGTGAAGCCGTGGGACCGGCGCTTCGTCGCCGCGACACTCCTCGGTCTCGGATCCGCCGTGTTCGCGGTCGCTCTGACCGCACTCAGCGGGTGGCTGATCGTCCGCGCATCGGAACAGCCGCCCATCCTCTACCTGCTCACGGCGATCGTCGGCGTGCGGTTCTTCGGCATCGGCCGGTCGCTCCTGCGCTACGAGGAGCGGCTCTGGCTCCATCGCGCGGTCTTCCACCGGGCGGACGAGACGCGGCTCCGCCTGTGGACAGGCCTCCTCCGCGCCGGGCAGTCCTGGCGGACCCTGGCCCGCGGCTCCGGCGGGATCGAGCGGCTCGTCGGCGACATCGACGAACTGAGGGACCTCTCCGCACGGGCGCTGTCACCCTTCCTCACGGCAGTCCTCACCGGTGCGGCCGCCCTGGTGACGACTGCCGTCCTGCATCCCGCCTCCCTGGGCTGGCAGATGCTCGCCGTGGGCGGAGCCGTCGTCGTCGCGCCCGTGGTCGCGGTCCTCAGGGAACGGGCCGCGGGCGCTGCGGCCGTGCAGCTGAGGGCGGATGCCCTCGGACGGGTCGCGCGACTGCTGCGGGCCGCACCCGATCTCCGCGTCAACGGTGTCCATGGTGCCGCGCTGCTGGCGACACGACGGACGGAGTCGCTGCTCGCCCGCGCGGCGCACCGTTCCGCAGCCGCAGCCGGGGTGTCGACCGCGGTGGTGGTCGCCGCGTGCTCCGCCGCCGCTCTGGGCATCCTCGTCACGGCGGAGGGACTGCCGGCCGACGTCACGGCCGTCCTCGTCCTCATGCAACTCGCCCTGATCGAGCCGTTCGCGGCCGGTACCTCGGCCGTCCGGCACTGGGGTCCCCTCGCCGCCGTGGTGGGGAGGCTCCGGCCGTTGCTGGACTCGGCGCCGGCGGGACGCGACGACGGCCGACCGGACCTGCAGGATGACGTCCCCGCCTCGACGCTCGCCCTCGAGGACGCCTCGATCGGGTACGTACCCGGGGAGCCCGTGGTCACCGGCGTGGACCTCACGCTCGTCCCGGGTCGGTGGACGGGTCTCACCGGCCCCTCAGGGAGCGGCAAGTCGACCGTCCTCGGTGCACTCCTCGGCTTCCTGCCCCTGGATACGGGACGGCTCCTCGTCGACGGCCGGTCCGCCCGGCCCTCGACGAGGCGGCGGGTCGCCTGGTGTCCGCAGGAGAGCCACCTGTTCACCTCCACCCTCCGGGCGAACCTGCAGCTCGCCCGGAGGCCCGGGGATCCCGCGACGCAGGAGGAGCTCCTCGAGGTGGTCCGGGCGGTGGGCCTGGCGGAGCTGGTGGACGGCCTCGAGGACGGCCTCGACGCCCAGGTGGGCTCCGGCGGGTCGCGCCTCTCGGGCGGGCAGCGTCAGCGGGTCGCCGTCGCGCGTGCCCTGCTCACGCGGTCCCGCGTCGTGCTCCTCGACGAGCCGACCGCGCATCTGGACCGTGACGGTGCCCGCGCGCTGCTCACCGACCTGCGCCGTGGCCTGCCGCACACCGCCGTGCTCCTCGTGACGCACGATCCCGCCGAGGCGGCGACCTGCGACGACGTCGTGGTCCTCGGTGCGGCGGGCGAGCCGGCCCAGGCCGCGGCACCACACGTCCGCCCCTGACGTGGCGCGGTGGAACCGGCTGTCGTGCCCGACCCGCCCGCGCCGCACTGCACCCGGGCACGCGCGTCCCGAGCCCCGGACTCCGCCGCGCCCGGACACCACCCGGAGGCGGACGGATCTCCAGCGGAGCCGATGGACCCTGCAATACGCTGGCATCATGACGCGCGAGACTTCATCACCGGACATCGGGCCCACCTCCGACCACCTGGAGGACGTCCTGCCGCTGCCCCCTGTGCTGCAGTGGCGACCGCTGGCCTACGCGGACATCGACCGCTGGCTGGCGCTCGTCAAGCGGATCGCCGTCGAGGACCAGCCGGACTGGGTGGAGCAGCGTGCCGATCTCGAGCAGGCCCTCAGGGCGTCGAAGAACGACCCGCGGCGGGACACCCTCGCCGGCTTCGACGGCGACGGCGTCCTCCGCGCGTTCGGCCGCGTGTCGATGAACGCCGGCTCGTCACTCGTGCACGGCGCGGGTGGCGTGGATCCGGCCTGGCGCCGGCGGGGGATCGGCGGAGCGGTCCTCGCGTGGCAGGCACGACGTGCAGCGGAACGCGTGCGGGAGACCGGCCGGACCGACGGTATCTTCCGCAACTATGTCGAGGAGCGGAACCCCTCGCACCTGGCGCTGATGACGGCGAGCCGGAGCACGATCGTCCGGTACTTCACCGAGATGACGCGCCCACTCGATCAACCCATCCCCGATCTGCCGTTCCCCGCCGAGCTGGAGCTGGTGACGTTCGCGGACGGCGCGGACCGCAACATCGCGGAACGGGTGCGCCTCGCCCACAACGACGCCTTCCAGGACCACTGGGGGAGTGAGCCCCGGGACCAGGAGTCATGGCAGTTCACGGTCAGCCATCCGGAGTTCCGCGACGACTGGAGTCTCGGCCTGGTGGACCCCCTCACCGGGGAGGTGGTGGCCTACCAGCTGGCGAGCTTCGACCCGGATTCGCCGGAGCTGCTCGGCCATTCCGAGGGCTACACCGATCTGCTGGGCGTCCGGCGGAAGTGGCGGGGACGGGGACTCGCCCCGGCCCTTCTCGCCGAGGCGATGCGGCGCTACCGCGCGGCGGGCATGGACAATGCCGGCCTCGGTGTCGACACGGAGAACCCGTCCGGTGCGCTCGGCCTGTACGAGCGCATGGGATTCGTCCCCACACAGCGCTCCATCGTCTTCGATCTGCCCCTCGACCCAGCGATCGACTGACCCTTCCGGGCATCCACGGGACGCCACGCCGCTCCGGGAGGGAAGGAGGTCGCCGGTCCGGCCCCGACGGCCTAGAGCAGCGTGCCCTGCGCGTCGTCGTCCGGGGGTCGAGCAGCTGGACCGTCGAGCACCCCGACCGTTGCCGGAGCACCCTCGCTCACGGGCTGAACCTTCCCGACCGGAGCCTCCGCTCCCGGTCGCCCGGACTCGAGGAGTCCTGCCAGCGCCGGACCGACCGCATCGATCTGCTGCGTGAGGGGCACGCCCGAGCCGTCCCGGCGTCCGTGCTCGGTGGGAAGCGCCCGAGCCACGCCGTTCGCGGACGCGGCCCTCGCCGGACCGTGCCCGGCCCAGGCCAGGGAGAGCGACTCCTCACCACGGAGGAAGCGGTGGGCCCGCACGCCGGCGGTCGCACGTCCCTTGACCGGGTACTCGGCGAACTCCGTGACCTTGGCCGACCCGGCTGACGTCCCCGGCAGCGCATCCCCCGCAGCGGTGACCGTCACCACGACGGCCTGATCGTCGGCGGACGCGACGGCACCGAAGTGCAGCACGGTGTCACCGGCCCCCAGCTTGATGCCTGCCATCCCGCCGGCGGTCCTGCCCTGCGGCCGCACGGCCGACGCCGGGAAGCGCAGGAGCTGGGCCGTGCGGGTGACGAAGACGAGGTCGTCCTGGTCCGACGCGGACGCGACGCCCACCACGGCGTCCTTCGGCTTCAGCGAGATGACCTCCCAGTCGTCCCTGTTCAGCGGATAGTCCGGCTGCACGCGCTTCACCACGCCCTGCGCCGTGCCGAGAGCCACCACGCCGTTGAGGGGGGCGAGTCCGACCAGGCGCTCCCCGCGCTCGAGGGTGATGAACTCCGTCGACGGCACGCCGCCCGCGAGATTCGGCACTCCGGCGGTCGGCGGGAGGGCCGGCATGTCCATCACCTGCAGGCGGATCATGCGACCCGCCGACGTCACCGCGCCCACCTCACCGCGGGCCGTGGACGGCAGCACGGAGCGGAAGGCGTCGTGCTTGATGCGCTGGCCGTCGGCGAGAGGCTCACGGTCCGACGTCCGGGCGAGCTGACCCGAGGCCGAGAGCAGGACCCAGCAGGGATCGTCGGCGATCTCGAGCGGCATGACGGCCTTCGCCCCCTTGCCCGCGGGAGCGGGCAGGCTGGACCCCTTGAGCGGGGCGGCCGCCTCGGACTCGAGGAGGACCGTGCGGCGCGGTGTCGCGAACTGCTCGGACAGTGCCGCGAGCTCTTCGGAGACGAGCGTCCGGAGGCGGTCCTCCGACCCGAGGATCGCCTCCAGCTCGGCGATCTCGAGGCGCAGCTGCTCCTGCTCCTTCTCGAGCTCGATGCGCGAGTAGCGCGTGAGCTGGCGCAGGCGCAGTTCGAGGATGTAGTTGGCCTGGATCTCGGTGAGGTCGTAGATGGCCATCAGGCGCTCGCGCGCGGCGGAGGACTCGTCGGACGAGCGGATGATCTGGATGACCTCGTCGATGTCCACGATGGCGACGAGCAGGCCCTCCACGAGGTGCAGGCGGTCGCGCTTGCGCTGCAGCCGGTAGGAGGTGCGACGGCGGACCACGAGGACGCGGTGCGCTACATAGACCTGCAGCAGCTCCACGAGCCCCAGGGTGCGGGGCTGTCCGTCGACGAGCGCCACGTTGTTGATGCCGAAGGAATCCTCCATGGGGGTGAACCGGTACAGCTGCGCGAGGACGGCATTCGGGTTGAACCCGTTCTTGAGCTCGATCACGAGCCGCAGCCCGTGCTTCCGGTCGGTGAGGTCGACGATGTCCGAGATGCCCTGCAGCTTCTTGGCGGTCACGGCGTCCTTGATGCGCTCGATGACCTTCTCCGGCCCGACCGTGTAGGGCAGCTCGGTCACCACGAGGCCCGTCCGCCGGGCGGAGAGCTGCTCCACCTTGACCGTCGCCCGGGTCTTGAAGGAGCCGCGGCCGCTCGCGTAGGCGTCGCGCACGCCGTCGAGCCCGACGATCTTGCCGCCGCTCGGGAGGTCCGGTCCGGGGATGAACCGCATGAGGTCCTCGAGCGGTGCATCGGGGTTCGCGATCAGGTGACGCGCGGCGGCGACCACCTCGCCGAGGTTGTGCGGCGGCATGTTCGTCGCCATGCCCACCGCGATCCCGCTCGCACCGTTGACGAGGAGGTTGGGGAAGGCCGCCGGAAGCACTTCGGGCTGTTCGAGCGAGTTGTCGTAGTTGGGGATGAAGTCGACGACGTCCTCGTCGAGGTGGTTCGTCATGGTCAGGGCCGCCGCTGCGAGGCGGGCTTCCGTGTAGCGCGCAGCCGCCGGTCCGTCGTCGAGCGACCCGAAGTTGCCGTGCCCGTCGATGAGGGGCAGTCGCAGGGAGAAGTCCTGGGCCATGCGGACCATGGCGTCGTAGATGGCGCTGTCACCGTGCGGGTGGAGCTTCCCCATGACCTCGCCCACCACGCGGGCGGATTTCACATGGCCGCGGTCGGGACGCAGGCCCATGTCGGACATCATGTAGAGGATGCGCCGCTGCACGGGCTTGAGCCCGTCGCGAGCGTCCGGCAGGGCGCGCGAATAGATGACCGAGTACGCGTACTCGAGGAAGGACTCCTCCATCTCGGCTTCGACGTCGACGTCGATGATTTTCTCGGTGAAATCCTCCGGCGGAGCGGGGGTCTGGCGCCTGGCCATGTGCGGCTGTTCCTCAACGGTTCGGGTGGTGATGACGTGGTGGTGAGCCTGCGTCCACCCCGCGGCGCGGCTCCGGTGACGGCCGGACCTGCGACACCGCAGGGGATGCCGACTACCCTGAGTCTATGGTGGCCGACGGACAATACCCGGAATATTGGGAGGCTGATGTCATCCTGCGCGACGGTGGCACCGCGCATCTGCGGCCCATCTCGCCGACGGACGCCGATGCGGTCCAGGCCTTCCACGTCCGCCAGTCCCAGGCATCGATCTACCTCCGCTTCTTCACCTACAAGGCGAAGCTGAGCGCCAAGGAGCTGACACGCTTCACCGAGGTGGACCACCGGGACCGCGTGGCGTTCGTCATCACGCGGGGTGCGGACATCATCGGGATCGGCCGGTACGACCGCCTCGACGATCCCCTCGAGGCGGAGGTGGCCTTCAACGTCTCCGACCACCACCAGGGCCGCGGCGTGGGGTCGATCCTCCTCGAGCACCTCGCGGTGGCCGCGCGCGAGAACGGGATCCGGCGGTTCTCCGCCGAGGTGCTCCCCGAGAACCGGAAGATGATCACGGTCTTCGCCGAGGCGGGCTACGAGGTGGAGCGCCACTTCGACGACGGCGTGGTGATGCTCAGCTTCGACATCGACCCCACGCGGAAGTCGCAGGCCGTGATGGAGGCGAGGGAGCACCGCGCGGAGGCAAGGAGCATGGCCGAGCTCCTGACGCCGTCGTCGGTCGCCGTCGTCGGCGCGAGCCGTGAGTGGGGGACGGTGGGCCACGCGCTGCTGGAGCACCTCGTGGACGGCGGGTTCACGGGCCGCATCCACGCGGTCAATCCCGAGGCCTTCGAGCTCGGCGGCATGATCTCGTACGCCTCCCTCGCCGAGGTGCCCGAGCAGGTCGACCTCGCGGTGATCGCCGTGCCCCACGAGGAGGTCGACGCCGTCGTCGACGACTGCGCGCGTGCCGGCGTGAAGGGCCTCCTGGTGGTGACCGCGGGCTACGCCGACGACGCCGGTGAGGGCATGGTGCGGCAGCGCGCCCTCGTGCACAGGGCGCGGGCCCATGGCATGCGGGTCGTGGGACCGGCGTCCCTCGGCCTGGTGAACACCGATCCCCTGGTGCGCCTCAACGCGTCGATGGCACCCGACCTGCCGGAGCGGGGGGCCCTCTCCCTCTTCAGCCAGTCGGCGGGACTCGGGGTCCTCCTCTACGCCAGTGCGCACCGCCGCGGCCTCGGCGTCTCCTCCGTCATCTCGGCGGGCAACCGCGCCGACGTGTCCGGCAACGACGCGATGCAGTTCTGGGAGGACGATCCCTCCACACGCGCTGTGGGGCTCTACTTCGAGTCGATCGGCAACCCGAGGAAGTTCTCGAGGATCGCCCGGAGACTCGCCCGAACGAAACCCGTGATCGTGGCGAAGTCCGACGTCACCGGCCTCCAGCTCCCGCCCGGGCACGCCGTGCGGACCAGCCAGGCGCCGCCGGGGGCACTCGACTCGATGCTCCGGCAGTCCGGCGTGATGCGCGTCGAGACCACGGAGCAGCTGATGGACATCGCGCAGATCGTCGCCAGCCAGCCGCTGCCCGGGGGAAGCGGGATCGCCGTCTTCAGCAACTCCTCCGCGCTCGGCAAGGTCGTGGCGGACGGCGTCGTGTCGCAGGGCATGACGGTCGCCCGCCTCCGGACCGACCTCCAGCTCGACGCCGGTCAGTCCGTCGCCCTCCCTGCCCTCGCCTCGGCGGTCGACAGTGCCCTCGCCGATCCGGCCGTCCACGCGGCGGTCGTGACGACCCTGCCGGCTCGCGGGCTCACCGCCGAGTCCGTCGCCGCCTGCCTGCAGCGGTGCGCGGAGTCCGCGGGCAAGCCGGTCATCGCCTCCTTCACCGGCATCCTCGACGCCGCCCTGCAGCTCGACGGGCTCGTCACCGCCGCGTCGGCGGGCGGCGTGAGCCCGGCTCCGCCGGACGCAACGCCGGAGGGCCACGGGAAGGGAGGCGTGCAGGAGGACGCAGCGCACGACGGGTCCGCACCCGCGGGACCGTCGGGAGCGCCTGCGGAATCTGTCACGACGGCGGCCGATGGGCAGGCCTCGACGCCGCTGGCGCTCCCGCTGCAGCGCGGACTGCCCTGCTTCACAAGTCCCGGTGCGGCCCTCGCCGCCCTCGGCGCCGTCGTCCGGTATGCGCGATGGCGCGCACGGGACCACGGCGAGTTCCTCGACCCGGAGGGGGTCGACGTCGACGCGGCAGCCGCTGTCCTCGCGACGGCGCGGACGCGGGTCGCCGACGTCGAGCTGACGCGCCTCACCGGCGGGGAGTGCGTCGCGCTCATGGCCGCCTACGGCATCCGCCTGCTGCCGTCGGCGCGGTTCACCACGGCCGAGGAGGCCGTCGCCGAGGCGACACGCCTGGGCTGGCCCGTCGCCCTGAAGACGATGGACGAACACCTGCGGCACCGCCTCGACCTCGGTGGGGTGCGCCTGAGCATCGACGATGCCGCCTCGCTCCGGCGCAACATCGCCCAGATGGAACGTGTCCTGGCCCCGTTCGGGAGCTTCGGCATGGAGGTGCAATCCATGGCGCCGGCGGGACAGGCCTGCAGCATCCGCGCCATCGAGGACCCCCTCATGGGACCGGTGGTGTCCTTCGGTCTCGCGGGCGACGCCGTCAACCTCCTCGACGACTGGGCGCACGCCGTCCCTCCGCTGAGCACGGTGGACGCCGCCGACCTGGTGCGTTCCCCCCGTGCGAGCCGCAAGCTGTTCGGGTACCAGGGCCTGCCGCCGGCCGACGTCCCCGCGATCGAGGACCTGCTGGCCCGGGTCGCGCTGCTGAAGGACAACCACCCCGAGATCGCCCGGCTCGACCTCAACCCGGTGCTCGTCGCGACCTCCGGGCTGACCGTCCTGAGCGCCGCGATCGACGTCGGGAACCCGCAGCGGCGCACCGACAGCGCGCGCCGCGCCATGCGGGACTGACGCCGCCGGGTTAGGCGCTGGACGGCCCGGTGGGGGAAACTGGGAGCATGACCCCATCGCCCTCCGCCACGTGGCGCGACCTCGATGCGTCCCTCGAGCGGGCAGGTTTCTACCCCCGACTCGTGGCCGACGTGGTGCACGATGCCCTCGACGGGCGTGAACCCCTGTCCCATGTCGCGCATCTCGAGACCCACTTCGAACGGACCGAGGTGCACCGGCACATCACGGTGCTCGTGCTGACCGAGGACATGCTGGTCATCACGCACGTGGACGACCAGCAGCTCGACGACGCCGGCGAACGGGTCACGGCGCAGATCTCCACGGAGTCCGTGCCCGTCAGCCAGATCCGCTCGGTGGTCCTGAGCTACCTCTACGCGCAGCCCCAGGACTACAAGCCCAGCGACCAGACGCGCGAGGTGACCCTCGCCATCGCCTGGTCCGGCGCCCAGCGCCTCGACATCGGTCCGGCGAGCTGCGGGGACCCCCAGTGCGACGCCGACCACGGCTTCACGGGGACGGTTGCCCAGGAGGACATCGTGCTGCGCGTCAGCGCCGAGGCGGACGGTGCGCAGGCGGTGCAGAACGCGAAGGCGTTCGCCCGCGCCCTGCGCAAGGTCAACACGGCAAGCCCCGTGGGTGGCGGGTACTTCGCCGGTCCGGACGTGGCGCCGCGTCGCCAGCCGGGCTTCGGCGCCCGGTTCACCCGGGCCCACCACCAGCGGTAGCGGCCCATGCCCCGACAGCACAGGGAGCCACTCCCGGCCCCGCCCGCCTACGGCGTGTCCACCGTCTCCGAGGTGATGACGAGTGCGGCCGCCGCGCTCGGCGTCGACGGCTTCACCAACGCCCTCGCCCTGCCCGCCGCACGCCGGATCGCGGTGGTCATGGTCGACGGACTCGGGATGACGCTGCTGCGCAGGTATGCCGCGCACGCCCCGTTCCTCCGCGAGGGCCTCGGGACCGCGAGGACCCTGTCCTCCGCGTTCCCCTCGACCACCGCAGCCTCCCTCGCCGGCCTCGGGACGGGCCTCGCCCCGGGGCAGCACGGCATGGTCGGCTACGACGTCCTGGACCCCGACCAGGGCAGGGTGGTGAACATGCTGGGCCGGTGGGACCCCGCAGTCGATCCGCTGGCCTGGCAACCCCACCGCACCGTCTTCGAGCGCGTCGCCGAGCACCTCCCGATGGTGACCGTGAGCCAGCCCCGCTTCGCCGACTCGCCCATGACGCGCGCCGCGCTGCGCGGGGGGCGTTTCGTGGGAGCGAACACGATCCACGCGCGCATCGATGCAGCCGCGACGGAGCTCGCCGCCGCTCCACGGGTGCTCGTCTACTTCTACGTCAACGACCTCGACAAGGCCGGCCACCGGTACGGGATCGACTCGCCGCAGTGGATCACCGCGCTCGAGGACCTCGACGCCGCCCTGAAGCTGCTCGCACGCCGCGTCCCGTCGGACACGCTGCTGCTGCTGACCGCCGACCACGGGATGGTGGATGTGGTGCGCTCGCAGCGGATCGACTACTCCGAGCGCCCGGACCTGCTCGACGGCGTCGCCCACACGGGCGGTGAGGCCCGGATGCTGCACCTGTACCTCGAGCCGGCCCTCGGCGCCGCGGAGCGCGAGCTCCTCGCGGAGCGCTGGCAGGAGGCGTTCGGCAACCGGGCCTGGATCCTGACCCGCCAGGAAGCGGTGGCGCACGGGTACTTCGGCGAGGTGAGCGACGTCGTCCTGCCGAGGATCGGGGACCTGCTCGTGCTCGCAAGGGAGGGGATCGCCCTCGTGGACGGGCGGCGGTCGCAGCCCGCGGCGTTCGAGATGGTGGGCCAGCACGGTTCGCTCACCAGGGCGGAGCGCGAGATCCCGCTCCTGACCCTTGCGACACCGGCGGGCGGCCGGCGCCGCGGGCGGAGGACGGGCACGGAGCATGGCTGAGCTGCTGTTCTTCTCGGGCACCATGGACTGCGGGAAATCGACCCTCGCACTGCAGATGGACCACAACCACAAGGCCCGCGGCCGACGCGGGGTGCTGTTCAGCTCCCACGACCGTGCGGGGGAGTCGATGATCTCGAGCCGGCTCGGCCTGCAGGTACCCGCCGTCGAGGTCTTTTCGGACACGGACTTCTGGACGGACCTGACCGCGCGCCAGACCATGGGAGCGCGGATCGACTACGTGATCTGCGACGAGGCGCAGTTCTACTCCACGGAGCAGATCGATCAGCTCGCGCGCGTCGTCGACGAGATGGGCATCGACGTCTTCGGCTTCGGCATCACCTCGGACTTCCGGACCCGCCTGTTCCCGGGGTCGCAGCGGCTCATCGAGCTGGCGGACCGCGTGCAGGTCCTGCAGGTCGAGGCCCTGTGCTGGTGCGGGAAGCGGGCCACGCACAACGCCCGCACCATCGACGGCGTCATGGTGGTCGAGGGGGACCAGATGGTGGTGGGGGACGTGGACCAGCCCGACGACGCCGGTCCAGGCCCGCAGCCCACCGACGCGGCCGGGCAGGCATCCGGTGGGTGGGAGGACGCGTCCGCCGGACCGGCGGACACGACGGGACCTGCGCCCCGTGGAGCGACCGTCGGCTACGAGACGCTGTGCCGGAGGCACCACATGCGGCAGCAGACCTCGCGCACGTCGCCCTCGCTGTACGTCAACCAGGTGCCCCTGCCGTTCGAGCAGGGCCCGACGACGGAACCGGATGCGGGCGAGGCCCGGACGCTCTCCGGCCAGGAATCGGTGCAGGCCTGACCCGACGCCGTGCAGGGCTGGGCCGGGCGGATCCGCCCGTCATGCGTGCCGGACGGGCGGTGTCCGGGCTGGTCCTAGTCGCCCTTGCGGCCGAACACGATGTCATCCCAGCTCGGGACACTCGACCGCTTCGGCTTGGCCTTCCGCTCGGGTACGGGCTCGGTACCGTCCGTTGCGTCCTTCTGGCTGCTCCTCTCGGCCTCCCGACCCGCCTGCTGACCCGACGTCCGGGCTGCGTCCCGGGCGCTCCGCGCGGGGCGGGCCGAGGCGTCGTCGGACGGGGGCTTCGGGGGAGCGGGCGGCTGCAGCCGGCGCGAGGGCTGCGCGAAGATGCTGATCTCGCGTGTCTCGGTGCTGACCCCGTCGTAGAGGCGCGGCGTCCCGTCCTCGTGGTACGCCGTGGCGTCGTCGGACTCGTCCGGGAGGTCCCCTCCGGCCCTCGGCGCGAGTGCCAGACCGGGGATGAGGGTGTCGCGTTCCTGCGCGGTGTCCCCGGACGGATCGTCGACGGGACCGTCGGGCGCCTCACCGTCGCGCGGGTGGGCCGCGGGGATGCTGCCGCGGGTGAGGAGTTCGGCGAGGGCGTCGTCACCGTCCTCGTCCGCCCCGAGACGCTGGCCCCGTCGCGAGCGCAGCACGTCGAGCAGCCCGTCCTGGTCCGTCTCGGTCGCCTCTGGTGCCTCCTCCTCCTTCTCCGCCTCGAAGTCGAACACGCGGTCGGCGACGGCGCTCAGCCGCCGCGAGGGCAGGGGACCGTCGAGCGGCTCGAGCTCACTGAGCACCTGCGCCCACCGGTTGCCGTTCGCCACGGTCTTCCGCGTGGGGTTGTACGTCCAGTGCGCCGGGGGTTGCTCGCCGAGATCGACCGCGAAGTCCTCGGGCAGGTCGAAGGAGGCCTCGACGTGCCAGGACCCGTCCTGCAGGCGCCAGGAATCCCACTCGAGAGAGCCCGGATCGATTCCGTAGCTCTGGACGCGGTAGGACACCATGTCGCCGAGCAGCGCGGGAGCGTCGCCGAAGGCGGAGCGGTAGCCGTCGTGGCTGGGCAGGGGCGAGGCCACCTCCACGCGCTGGGCGAGGTAGGCGACGTAGTCCCGCTCGGCACGCACGGGGCCTTCGTAGCGTCGGACGTGCGCCAGGTCGAGATCGGACTCGGCGACGACCTGCTCCGCCGTCGCCCCGGCACGGATCCGTGCCTGGATGTCACGGGGCGTGAGATGCACGGGCGCCTTGGCCGCCTTCTGGCGTGGGGGCTGCCGGAGGTCCTGCGGAGGGGTGGAGGCCGGCGTGGCCGTCTCCTCCGACGCGCCCGTGCTCGCAGTGCGCAGTGCGTCATCGATGGGCAGTCTGAAGGACGTACCCGTCTCACCGCTCAGGAGCAGATGTCCGCCATCCTCATGGACACCCACCAGGCGTAACTCCTGCATCAATTCCTCCAGCCGAGAATAATCACTAGGTGAAACTTTGCCACTGAATGGCGGCCTTTCCTACTACGCGGTGAGGCGTGGCGGGGCACACGTCCACGAGCGGGCACAAATCCGGGGGTCCCGGCGTTGTGGCTGCCGAGGGGACACCGCTGGGGAAGGACCCGACCGATGGAGCGTGGGAGAACAGGTATGCCGATGGATGACGACACGCCGCGCACGACGACGGCGAACGACGGCGGGACCGGGGCCGTGGGTGCTGCAGCTCAGCTGCTCGTGGGTCGCACGGGAGACCGGCGAGGAGTGGGTGATGTGCTGATCGACGAGGACGAGCTGGCGGCCGCTGATGCGTTCGACCTGCCGGGTGCGGATCTCTCGAGCGAGGAGATCTCGGTCCAGATCCTCGCGGCCCAGGCCGACGAGTTCACCTGTGCCTCGTGTTTCCTGGTGCGCCACCGGTCGCAGATCGCCGTCGACCGCGGAGGCCGGCTGTACTGCGTGGACTGCGAGGGCTGACCGGGAACGCGGTGTCAGCCCTCGAGCGCGGCCACGAGGCGCTCCGGCGTGCGCGAGGAGGCGAGCCAGTAGGGCGTCCGGTCGTCCGGATCGAGGACCTCCACCCTGACCACCGGTGAGATCCACCCGCGGATGCACAGATAGGCGAGCCCGTTCAGGCCGCGGCCGCGCTGGTACGTGGCGTCGTCGCCCGTGAACCATTCCGCGGTCCCGAGGTACCGGCGTTCGATCGTGGCCCGCCCCACCGTCAGTGTGGTGGGAGTGACGGTGATGCGCGGGGTGGACGTGAACAGCAGGGTGAAGACGATCGCGGCGACGACGGCGGCCGCCCCGAACCCGACCTCCATCGAGATCGGCGCGAACATGACGATCGTGGCCGACGAGAATCCCGCCGCGATCAGCCAGATCCACGGCGACGGCCAGAGCCGCTCCTCGTACAGGACTGCCTGATCTGGTGTATTGCGGGGTGCTTCCCCTGGCTCGCTCGACATGACACCAGCATTCCACTTCTGGGCGGCGACCTCATCCCGACGGCCGGAAAGGCGTTCGGCCGGACTCCGGGGCCGTGCCGAAGACTGTCAGGTGGGGCTCCGGCAAAGGCGCTACAGTGGGGTGCTGGTCACCGGGGGAGGTGCTCGACGGAGCCGTGCACGCATCCTCACCTCCGTGCCGGCCGCGTCCTCGTCGACCGGCACGTCACCACAGGGTCATCAAGTACATCAAGGGGTGCATCGATGAGTACGCAGCAGGGCCTTCCGGTCCGCATCCGGTTGCTCGACGACGGCCTCGAGCCCCCGTCGTACGCCACCGAGGGGGATGCCGGAGCGGACCTCAGGACCGCAGTCGACGTCGTCGTCGCCCCGGGCGAGCGCGTGCTCGTCCCGACGGGCGTGGCGATCGCACTCCCGGACGGCTATGCAGGCCTGGTGCACCCCCGGTCGGGGCTCGCCGTCCGCCACGGCCTGACGATCGTCAACGCGCCGGGAACCATCGACGCGGGCTACCGTGGCGAGATCAAGGTCTGCCTGCTCAACACCGACCGCACCGAGTCCGTGCACCTCTCCCGCGGCGACCGAATCGCGCAGCTGGTCATCCAGCGCGTGGAGCGGGCGGTGTTCGAGATCGTGGACGAGCTTCCGGGCAGCGCGCGTGGGACCGGTGGATTCGGCTCGACGGGCGGCTTCGGCACCATCGACGCGCAACCCGCCGTCCTTCCCGCGGGCGGCTGACCGGGCGGAGCCCGCCCCCGGATCCGTGCGGAGACCCACGGCAGCAGCGATCACGACCTACAGTCACAGACAGACTCCTTCGACATACAGATTCGACATACAGACCACGGCATCAGGAAAGGGACCCGGCATGGCTTTTGGGCGCCTCAGGAAGAAGAAGCAGGACGACGCGACCGGCGAAGCGGCGGAGACGACGAGCGACGCCGTACAGGCGACGCCGGAGGACAGCGCCCCGGCGACGACCGCTGCCGCTGCCGGGTCCGACGACGCGGCGGGACTCCCCTCCTCGGACGAGGATCCGACGGAGGGTGCGCCGGACAGTGCGACGGACGATCTGCCGGCAGGGGGCGAGGGCGTGGCCGGTGATGCCGCAGCGCCTGCCGCTCCCACCGCGTCTGCCGTCCCCGCCGGGCACGTCTCCAGCGCGGACTACGATCGGACGGTTCTCGGGCCGTTCGACGTCTCCGAGCAGAACACCGACAGCGGCTACATCGATCTCGGCGCCCTGAGGATCAAGGCCGCCGAAGGACTGCAGCTGCGCCTCGAGGTCGAGGAACGCAGCAAGCGCGTCATCGCCGTGACCCTGGACCTCGGTGGTTCCACCCTGCAGCTGCAGGCCTTCGCGGCGCCGAAGACCGAGGGTCTCTGGGACGAGATCCGCGAGCAGATCGGCGTCTCGGTCGGGTCCCAGGGTGGAACGGTCGAGGAGCGCCCGGGACGGCTGGGCACGGAACTGCTGGCCAAGCTGCCCGCGCAGCTGCCCGACGGCCAGGCCGGCTACCGCGTGGCGCGCTTCGCGGGCATCAACGGACCGCGCTGGTTCCTGCGGGGTGTCTTCGGCGGGCCGGCCGCGCTGGAGCAGAATGCGGCCGCCCCGATCGAGAGCCTGTTCCGCGACGTGGTCGTGGTGCGCGGTGACCATCCGCTGCCGCCACGCGAACTGCTGCAGCTCAAGCTGCCGAAGGACGCCGCCGCAGCACCGGCTCCCGCTCCCGAGTCCCGCCGGCCGGACCTCAATCCGCTCGAGCGCGGCCCCGAGATCACCGAGACCCGCTAGCTCCGGTGCCCGCCACGACCGCCCTGCCCGGGCCCGCCGATCCCCCCGGGCCCGAGCATCGGTCGGCGCACGGCACGCTCCACCACGCCCATCGCCCAGGCTCCGTGGCGGCCTCCCCGGCGCCGTCCACGTCCGCCCTGCCGACGCGGGGAAGGATCAAGGCGCACGGGGTGATCGAGCGGATCACGATCGCTCCCGTGACGGCGTCGCCGTCGTTCCGGGCGCTCGCCCGCATCGAGTGGGACGGCGCCCACGAGTCGGTGCTCATCGTGTGGATGGGCCGGCGCCGCGTGCCGGGCGTCGAGGCAGGCGTCACGCTGCGGTTCGAGGGCATGCTGAGCCGCGTCGCCGGCACGCCCACGGTCTACAACCCCCGCTACGAGATCTTCGGGCGTCCAGAGGAGTACTGAGGAGTACGAATGAGTGTCCACGCATGAGCACCCCGGAGCAGTCCCCGGAGCACGGTCCCGAGCAGCATTCGGAGCAGCTCCCGCAGCAGCGTCCGGAGGGCGCCGCAGCTGCGGCGCCTGCGGCGGATCAGCGCGCGGTGGGCCCCACGGCGGCGGACCTGGCGACGCAGTACGCCGCGACGTCGGGCGTGCGTCGCAGCGACGACGGGCAGATCGACGTCCTCTCGTCGATCGGCGGGGTGCAGGGACTCGCCGAGAGCATCGCGCCCGGGCTCGTGTTCACGCTCGTCTTCACGTTCGCGCGGGATCTCATGGTGTCCCTCGTCGCGGCCCTCGCTGTCGCCGCGGTCTTCACCGTGATCCGCCTGGTGTCGAGGAAGCCCGTCACGCAGGCCCTCGCCGGCCTGGTCGGTGTCGCATTCTGCGCCTTCGTGGCGCTGAGGACGGGGAACGCCGAGGACTTCTTCCTCCCGGGGTTCTTCATCAACGGCGCCTACATCGTCGCGATGGCCGCCTCCGTGCTGTTCCGCTGGCCCTTCGCCGGGCTCCTCTTCGGATTCATCCGCAACGAGGGCATCGAGTGGCGGAAGGATCCGCAGCGCGTCCGCGCCTACTCCCTCGCGACGTGGATCATCGTCTCGGTCCTCGCCCTGCGCCTCGCGGTGCAGGTACCCCTCTACCTCGTCGAGAACGTCGCCGCCCTCGGCTCGACGCGCGTGGCCATGGGGCTTCCGCTGTACGCCCTCGGCCTGTGGCTCGCGTGGGTCGTGTCACGTCCTGCGGCCGCCACGCCTGCTGCGGCGGACGCCTCCGGTCAGGGACCCGCGCCGGACCCGGCCGGGCCCGGGCGCAGCTAGCGCTCCTCCTCCGGGTCGCCGTCGCTCCGTGCGGAGAGCGCGACCCTGAGTTCGTCCTCCGCCGCGATCGCCGCGAGGAAGAACATCTCGTCGCCGCCCTCGACGACGTCGTCAGGACTCGGCGTGATGGGGGAGTCATCGCGCAGGACGGCCACGACCGCGCACTCCGCAGGCAGGCTGATGCTGCCGATCGTCCCGCCGACCAGCGGCGAGTCCTGGGGGACCGTGAACTCGACGATCGAGGACATGCCGGTCTGCAGGGTCAGCAGGCGCACGAGGTCGCCGATCTCCACCGCCTCCTCCACGAGCGCCGTCATGAGGCGGGGCGTGTTGACAGCCACGTCGACGCCCCACGAGTCGTCGAACATCCAGTCGTTCTTGGGGTTGTTGACCCGGCCCACGGTCCGGCCCACGCCGAACTCGCTCTTGGCGAGCAGTGACACCACGAGGTTCACCTTGTCGTCGCCGGTCGCGGAGACGACGACATCGGCCTCGTCCAGCCGTGCGTCCTTCAGGGTGGTGAGCTCGCAGGCGTCGCCGATCAGCCACTTGGCCCCCTTCAGCCCGCTCCGCCCGATCACCTCGGGCTTCTCGTCGATCAGGAGGATCTCGTGCTTGTTGCCGAGCAGTTCCCGGGCGATGGACGAGCCGACGCTCCCGGCCCCGGCGATGACGACCCTCATGACTCCTCCTTCGGTGCGGCCGCGAGGATCCGTCCGATCTCGTCCGTCGCGGTCGTCTTCATCATGGCGTGCAGGATGTCGCCCTGCTGGTAGCTCGTCTCCGGAGTCGGCAGGATGCCCTCGCCGAAGCGCGTGATGTACGCGATGCGCACACCGCTCGCTATCTCGATGCTGCGCAGCGGCCGGCCGAGCCAGGCGTCGCTCAGGGCCAGTTCGGCCAGGATCAGGCGCCCGGACGTCTCGCGGAAATCGCCGTTGATGGTCTGTTCCGGGAGGATCCGCCGGAGTACCTGGTCCGCGCTCCAGCGGACGGCCGCCACGGTGGGGATGCCGAGGCGCTGGTAGATCTCCGCGCGCCCCGGATCGTAGATGCGGGCGACGACGTGGGGGACGTGGAAGGTCTCGCGGGCCACGCGCGTGGCGAGGATGTTCGAGTTGTCACCGCTCGACACCGCGGCGAACGCATAGGCGTCGTCGATCTCTGCGTATTTCAGGGTGTCCCGGTCGAAGCCGACCCCGGTGACCTTGCGGCCGCCGAAGGAGGAGCGGAGGCGACGGAAGGCGCGGTCGTCCTGGTCGATGATGGCCACCGAGTGCCCGGATTCGTCGAGCGTGTGGGCGAGGCTGACACCCACCCTGCCGCACCCCATGATCACAAAATGAGCCACCGAGGGCACCCCTGATTCCTGGTCTGTTCGTCGTGGAGATCCTGCTGATCCGTGCTGTACCAGCCCCAAGCCTAGTGGCTGGCCACCCGCGCGGACGCGCTAGTCTGTGGGCTGTGCTGACTTTTCTCGAGGCCGTCAAGCGGGTGCTGGTGGGCAAGCCGTTCGCCAGCGACAGGCTGAGGAACAGAAGCCTTCCCAAGCGCCTCGCCATGCCCGTCTTCTCCGCGAGCGCCCTCTCCTCCGTGGCCTACGCGCCGGACGAGATCCTGTTGACGCTCGCCCTCGCCGGGGTCGCCTCGGTCGCCATCTCGCCCTGGGTCGGGCTCGCCGTGATCGCGGTCCTCCTCGTCGTCGTCGCGTCCTACCGGCAGGCCGTGCACGCCTACCCCTCCGGGGGCGGAGACTACGAGATCGCGAAGCGGAACATCGGTCCCCGTGCGGGCACCACGGTGGCCTCCGCGCTCATGATCGACTACCTGCTGACCGTCGCGGTCTCCGTGTCCGCGGCCGCGCAGTACGTCGTCTCCCTCGCCCCGGCGCTGGAGGACGCCAGGATCACGCTCGCCGTCCTCGGCGTCGCGGTCCTCGTCCTGCTCAACCTGCGGGGCATCACGCGCGGCGTCCGCGCCCGGGCCGTGCTGACCTACGCGTTCCTCGCCGGTATCGCCGCACTCTGCGTCACCGGGATCGTCCAGTCCGCGACCGGGACCCTGGCGCAGGCTCCGAGTGCCCGCTTCGAGATCGTCCCGGATGCCGCCTTGGACGCCGGTCTGGTCGGGCTCGCGGGGGCCCTGCTGATCCTCCGCGCGTTCTCCGCGGGCGCCGCCGCCCTGACCGGACTCGAGGGCCCGGGCTCCAATGTGCCGCGCTTCGAGGCGCCGCAGGCTCGCAACGCCGCGACGACGCTCGTCGTCCTCGGGATCGTCTCGGCCGCGATGCTCGCCGGTGTCATCTACCTCGCCAATGCGGCGCGCGTCCACGTGGTCCAGGACCCGTCCCGGCAACTGCTGCTCGACGGCGGACCCGTCCCGGAGGACTACATCCAGGCGCCGGTGGTGAGCCAGCTCGCGCGCACGGTGTTCGACGCCGGTTCGCCCGCCTTCTACCTCGTCGTCGCGGCGACGGCACTGATCCTGATGCTCGCGGGTCATGCGGCCTTCAACGCCTTCCCCGTCCTCGCGTCGATCCTGGCCACGGACGGGTACCTCCCGCGGCAGCTCCGTACGCGCGGTGACCGGCTCACCTTCACCAACGGGATCCTCGCGCTCGGCCTCGGCGCCGTGGTGCTCATCCTCGTGTTCCGCGCCGACGTCACGGCTCTGGTGCAGCTGTACATCGTCGGGGTGTTCGTCTCCTTCACCGGCGGTCAGCTCGGACTCATCCGCCACTGGAACAGGACGCTGCGGAGCACCGTCGGGGCGCAGAACCGCTGGGCCATCCACAAGTCGCGGGCCATCAACAGCCTGGGCTTCGCGCTCACCGCGGCGGTGCTCGTCGTCGTCCTCGTGACCAAGTTCGAGTACGGGGCCTGGATTGCCGTCCTCGCGATGGCCGTCCTCTTCGCGGTGATGCGCAGCATCAAGAAGCACTACGACGCCGTGGCCGCCGAACTCGCGATCGACGACGCCGTCAGGCTGCGCGCGCTCCCGTCACGCGTCCACGCGGTGATCCTCGTCTCCCACCTGCGGAAACCCGTCCTTCGCGCGCTCGCCTTCGCGCGGGCGTCACGACCCTCCCGCCTGGACGCGGTCACGGTCGACGTCGACCCCGAGCAGACCCGCCGGACCCTCGCGGACTGGGAGAAGTACGAGATACCGGTCCCCATCACCGTCCTGGCCTCGCCCTACCGCGACACCATCACGCCGATCCTCGACTACATCAGGACCATGCGCCGCGACTCCCCGCGCGACCTGATCGTGGTCTACATCCCCGAGTACGTCGTGGGAAAGTGGTGGGAGCAACTGGTCCACAACCAGACCGCGCTGCGGATCAAGGCGCGCCTGCACTTCGTCCCCGGCGTGATGGTCGCCAGCGTGCCGTGGCAGCTGGCGTCCTCCGACGCGGCGCAGATCTACCAGGACCTCAAGTAGGAAGACACCATGACCGACGCAGCACCAGCCGCCGCCGCCCCGTCGACGGGGGAGCAGACCGGTCCGCCCACCGCGGAGCTGACCATCGGGCGCCCCGCGCACGGCGGGCACTTCGTCGCACGGCACGAGGGCCGCGTGGTCTTCGTCCGGCACGCGCTGCCCGGTGAGCGTGTCCGCGTCCGCTTCACCGACACGGCCGACGACGCCAGCTTCTGGCGGGCCGACGTCGTCGAGGTCCTCGAGGGCTCGCCCCATCGGGTGGACCACGTGTGGCCCGTCGCGGATGCCCTGCGCGCCGCCGCCCGCGGGCGCTCGGCGGTGGGCGGCGCGGAATTCGGACACATCGACCTGGCGGAGCAGCGGCGCCTGAAGTCCGCCGTCGTCGAGGAGCAGCTCTCGCGGCTCGGGGGGACCGACCGCGCGGTCGTCGTCGAGCCGGCGCCCGGGGAGTCGGAGGACGGCCTGGGCTGGCGGACGCGGGCGGCCTTCGCGGTCGACGCCGCGGGCCGGCTCGCGATGCATCTCCACCGCTCGCACGAGGTCCTGCCCGTCCAGGAGATGCCCCTCGCCGTCGGGCCGGTGAACGCGCTGCGTCTGTGGACCCTCGATCTCAGCGGGATGGAGCGGGTCGACGTCGCCGTCCCCTCCGGCGGCGGGGAGCCGCTGGTGCTGCTCGTCCCCGCACCGGGCACCACGCCGAAGCGCGTCGGCACCGTCGCCGCGTCGATCGACGGCGCGTCCGTCGGGGTCCTCGATCCCGCATCCGGCCAGGTGCAACGGCTGAAGGGACGCACGTGGCTGCAGGAATCGGTGCTCGGTACCGACTACCGGGTCACCGGCGCCGGGTTCTGGCAGATCCACCGCGGCGCACCGGAAGCCCTCGTGTCGGCGGTGCTGGACGGACTCGTCCCCGCGCCCGGGGAGCGCGTCGCGGACCTGTACGCGGGCGCCGGTCTCTTCACCGTCCCGATGGCACGCGCCGTCGGACCGGACGGTGCGGTCCTCTCGGTCGAAGGATCGGCGGGCACCAGCCGGGACGCGCGCCGCAACCTCCACGGACAGGGCCACGTGTCGATCGTCCAGGGGAGGGTCGACGCCGTCCTCGGACGCCGGACGGACCGGCTCGACATCGTCCTGCTCGACCCGCCGCGTGCGGGGGCGGGGAAGAAGGTGGTGCGGCAGATCGCCGCCGCCCGTCCGAGGGCCGTCGGGTACGTCTCCTGCGACCCCGCGTCCTTCGCGCGCGACCTCGGCTACTTCCGGGCGGCAGGCTGGACGCTGGACAGCCTGCGCGTCTTCGACCTGTACCCGCACACCCACCATCTGGAAATCTTCGCCCGTCTGCTGCCACCTGCCGCCTGACGGCTCGGGAGGGACGCAAGCCCCGGGCTTGCCGTGCCGTCAATGGCACCCCTGGGGAGGCCCGAACGTTAGGGTTAAGGTCAATCACGGGTGGTCGACCGCCCGTGCCGAACGAAGCGAGGAGGCGCCGATGGGACTCTTGGAGACGATCAACGGCCCGCAGGACCTGAGCAAACTGACCGCCGTGCAGCTGAAGGCCCTCGCGAAGGAGATCCGCAGCTTCCTGGTCAGCACCGTGTCCCGCACCGGCGGACACCTCGGTCCCAATCTCGGCGTCGTCGAACTGACGCTCGGCATCCACCGCGTCTTCGACTCGCCGCGTGACAGCATCATCTTCGACACGGGCCACCAGTCCTACGTGCACAAGCTCGTGACCGGGCGTCAGGACTTCAGCACCCTCCGCCAGCAGGGCGGCCTCTCCGGGTACCCCTCCCGCGCGGAGTCGGTGCACGACGTCGTCGAGAGTTCCCACGCCTCCTCCTCCCTCTCCTGGGCCGACGGCATCTCGCGCGCCCGCGCCCTCAACGGCGAGGGTGACCGCTACACCGTCGTGCTCGTCGGCGACGGCGCGCTCACCGGCGGCATGGCGTGGGAGGCCCTCAACAACATCGCCGCCGACAAGCGCCGGCGCGTGGTCATTGTGGTGAACGACAACGGGCGGTCCTACGCGCCCACCATCGGCGGAGTCGCCGACTATCTCGCCTCGCTGCGACCCACGCTCGATTCCGTCCGCACCCACCGCGTCTACGAGCGCACGCTCGACTGGGTCAAGCTCCGCATGCAGAACGGGGGACCGGTCGGGGAGTTCAGCTACAAGAGCCTCCACGCCATGAAGAAGGGCATCAAGGACTGGTGGGCGCCCCAGGGCCTGTTCGAGGACCTCGGCATGAAGTACGTGGGTCCGGTGGACGGTCACGACCAGGCGGCCGTCGAGCAGGCCCTGCACCTCGCCAAGAACTACGAGGGGCCCGTGATCGTCCATGCGATCACCGAGAAGGGTCACGGCTACGCTCCTGCCCGCGCCCACGAGGCCGACCAGTTCCACGCCGTCGGCATCATCGACCCGGAGACGGGCGAACCCGTCGACGCCGCGGGCCAGCAGTCGTGGACGTCGGTGTTCGCGAACGAGATCGCGGACATCGCGGACGAGCGTCCGGACATCGTCGGCATCACCGGCGCCATGCTCATCCCCGTCGGGCTGCATCGCTTCGCCGCGCGGCACCCGGACCGCGTGTTCGACGTCGGCATCGCCGAGCAGCACGCCCTCACCAGCGCGGCCGGCATGGCCTTCGGCGGGCTCCACCCCGTCATCGCCCTCTACGCGACGTTCCTCAACCGGGCGTTCGACCAGCTGCTGATGGACGTGGCCCTGCACAGGGCGGGCGTCACCGTCGTCCTCGACCGCTCCGGCGTCACCGGGCCCGACGGCGCCAGTCACCACGGCATGTGGGACCTCGCCCTGCTGCAGGCCGTGCCCGGCCTGCACCTCGCCGCTCCGAGGGATGCCTCCCGACTCCGCGAGGAGCTGCGCGAGGCCGTCTCGATCTCCGACGCGCCCAGCGTGGTCCGCTACTCCAAGGGGTCGGTCGGCGCCGAGGTCGAGGCGGTCGAGCGTCTCGACGACGGCGTGGACGTGCTCTCGCGCCGGCCCGCCGGCTCACGCCACAACGACGTCCTGATCGTGAGCGTCGGGGCCATGAGCGAGCTCGCGCTCGACGTGTCGAACCGGCTCGGCGCCCAGGGCATCAGCTCCACCGTGATCGATCCGCGATGGCTGCTGCCCGTCCGCCGGTCGGTCATCGACCTCGCCGCCGAGCACCGGATCGTCATCGTCATCGAGGACGGCGTCCGCGCAGGCGGCGTCGGATCACGGATCCGCCAGGAGATGCGCTCGGCCGGAGTCGACACCGCGCTGAACGAGGTGGGTCTCCCGGTCGAGTTCCTCGACCACGGCTCGCGCAACCAGGTGCTGGATCGCGTGGGGCTGACCGCGCAGCAGATCACGCACGACGTCGTCGCCCAGGTCCTCGGCACGAAGGTACCGGTCGCACGCCCGCTGGCCGAGGACACGGCCCCGGCGACGGGTCAGTTCCCCCAGCGCTGAGCCCTCCGGCTCGTCAGGCTCCGCGGGCGCGGCTCAGCTCCGCGAGCAGGTCCGGCCCGGCGCGACGGTCCTTCCGAGGGGCGGTGTGAGACAATGACGAAGGCCGGAGAGGGAACCACATTCCCCCGCCGGTCCAGTGACAGGCTTCCGTTCCGCGAGCGATGCTTCTGCCCTCCCGAGTCCGCCCCACCGGCGGAAGGAGGCGGAATCCGCTGGGGGGACCCACCGTCCGCAAGGGCGGCTGAGGTGGAAAAGCGCCACTGGTCTCCGAGTGATTCCGCACCCGATTGACGGTGTGACCTCGGACGACATGACAACGACTTCCGGTCTGCCGCCGGGCGAAGGGCCCGCGGCCGGCCGACATACCGCCCTGGTGGGTGCCGGAATGTGGCCGGTGCCGCAGGGGTTTGGAGCGAGACCCATGGATCAGTCAGAACTGCAGGGGAACGAACAGGACCGCACGGAAGCGCCGGTGACCACTCCGGAGGTCGCCGCGGACACCGCCCCGCCGAAGGCCCCGAGGAAGCGCCGGGCGGCGAGTGCGCCGGAAGGCGCCCCACCCGCCCCGCCGTCGTCCCCTTCCGAGGCCGTTGCAGCCCCTGTGCGGAAGAGGGCGACCCGCGCCCGCAAGCCGGTCGTCGTCACCGACGAGACCTCCGCACCGGAGTCCGCCCCTGCCGCGGGCGTCGCTGATCCCGCCGACACGTCCGCTGCTGCTGCGTCTCCTGCACCCTCGGCAACTCCCGAGGAGACGGAGGGACCGACGGGTGCAGCACCCGCACGCGCGCCCCGGACCCGCCGTCGTGCCGCGACCGCGGAGGCCGGACCGGCCCGTGCCGTCGAACCCGCCGCACCGGCACCGATCGGGCCAGGCAGCACCGCGGACGCCGGTCTCGCACAGGGCCCCTCCTCCCATGCGGTCGCCCAGGCCGCCTCCACCGCTCCATCCGACTCCACCGTGTCGTCCGGCAGTGCTGCGGCGCCCGTCGGAGCAACGGCGTCGGGCACGTCCGTGGGCGACGGGGACGCGGCGTCCCCTGCCGAGGAGAAGACTGTCCGCACCAGGCGGACCGCCACCCGCAGCCGTCGCGCCTCCGAGCCCGTGGAGGCCCCGACGACGGACACGGTCGCAGACGCGTCCGCGCCCGGCAGCGCACCGCCGGACACCACCACGGAGGCCGCAGCGACCCGCCCCGCGACACGGCGCACCTCCCGGAGGTCCGGTCGCGTCGCGGCGCAGGGCGACGTGCAGGGCGACGCGCAGGTCGAGGCGGCGGCACAGGCGGACGCACCCGCCACCGGAGCACCGTCCGAGAGCGCCGGGCAGCCGAGCAACCAGGCAGACCCCGCCGCCGAGGTGGATCCGGCCGATGGCACCGAGAATGCGCCGGACGAGTCGACCCACCGATTCGACCCGTTCGCCGTCCCCGAATCGCCCCTGTCCCTGCTCTTCCACGCGCCCGACCTCACCACGGTCACCGTGCCGTCCGTCAAGGTCGCGGCACCCCGGGACGAGGACTCCGAGGAGGACGACACCGAGGACGCCGGGCGACGCTCGCGTCGCAGTCGCCGGACCAGGAGCCGCACGCGCGGAGACGCGAATGCGGATTCAGCGACCGGTGCTGCCGAGGGCGGGTCCGACGCCGAGGGCTCCGACGATGACCCGCAGTCGAGCGGACCGGACGACACCACCGCCGTCACCTCGCGTCGCCGCCGCCGGCGTCGCCGTGGCGACCAGGATCTCGAACTCACCGGTGGCGAGGACGACGACCCGCCCAACACCGTCACGCGCGTCCGCGCGCCGCGCCAGTCCAGCGAGCCCGTCTCGGACCGCGTCACGAGTGTGCGCGGCTCCACGCGCCTCGAAGCCAAGAAGCAGCGTCGCCGTGAGTCGCGGGATACGGGCCGACGCCGCCAGGTGATCACCGAGGCGGAGTTCCTGGCCCGCCGTGAGTCGGTGGACCGCCAGATGATCGTGCGCCAGAGCGACGACCGCATCCAGATCGGCGTCCTCGAGGACGGCATCCTCGCGGAGCACTTCGTTTCCCGCACCCAGCAGGACTCCCTGATCGGCAACGTGTACCTCGGCAAGGTCCAGAACGTGCTCCCCAGCATGGAGGCGGCCTTCGTCGACATCGGGCGCGGCCGCAACGCCGTCCTGTACGCGGGCGAGGTGAACTGGGACGCCGCCGGACTCGACGGGCAGCCGCGCCGGATCGAGCTCGCCCTGAAGTCCGGCGACCCGGTGCTCGTCCAGGTGACGAAGGACCCGGTGGGCCACAAGGGCGCCCGCCTGACCAGCCAGATCTCGCTGCCCGGCCGCTACCTCGTGTACGTGCCCGGCGGCTCCATGACGGGCATCTCGCGCAAGCTCCCCGACGTCGAGCGCAACCGCCTGAAGCGCATCCTGAAGGACCGCCTGCCGGAGAACGCCGGCGTGATCGTCCGTACGGCGGCCGAGGGTGCCAGCGAGGAGGAGCTGACGCACGACATCAACAGGCTCCGCGCACAGTGGGAGGAGATCGAGCGCAAGTCCGGCTCGACCAAGACCCTCGCACCGGAGCTCCTGTACGGCGAGCCCGACCTCACCATCAAGGTGGTCCGCGACGTCTTCAACGAGGACTTCTCGAAGCTCGTCGTCTCCGGCGAGGACGCCTGGGACACCATCGAGGCCTACGTCATGTACGTGGCGCCCGACCTGGTGGGCCGTCTGGAGAAGTGGACGGGCGAGGAGGACATCTTCGCGGCGTCGCGCATCGACGAGCAGATCGCCAAGGCCCTCGAGCGGAAGGTGTTCCTGCCCTCGGGCGGATCACTGGTGATCGACCGGACGGAGGCCATGACGGTGGTCGACGTCAACACGGGGAAGTTCACCGGCAGCGGCGGCAACCTGGAGGAGACCGTCACCAAGAACAACCTCGAGGCCGCCGAGGAGGTCGTGCGGCAGCTTCGCCTGCGCGACATCGGTGGGATCATCGTCATCGACTTCATCGACATGGTGCTCGAGGCGAACCGCGACCTCGTGCTGCGGCGCCTTGTGGAGTGCCTCGGGCGCGACAGGACCAAGCACCAGGTCGCGGAGGTCACCTCGCTCGGCCTCGTCCAGATGACGCGCAAGCGCATGGGGACCGGCCTCCTGGAGGTCTTCGGCGAGGACTGCGAGCACTGTGCGGGACGCGGCGTGGTCACGCACATGGAGCCCGTCGAGCACCGCCATGCAACGCCCGCCCCCGAACAGCAGCAGTCTCGGCAGGACAAGATGTCCCGCAGCGAGCGCAAGCGGAACCGCGGAGGACGCGGCGGCCAGCAGCAGGACGACCTCGTGACGCCGCCTGCCGCACCCGTTGCGGACAGCCCCGACCGCGTGGCGAAGGCCGAGGCGGCCCGCGCGGCGCTCGCGAGCATCGCGGCGGCAACGCACCACGCCCACGAGGAATCTGCGGCGCACGGTGATCGGGGCGCACACACCGACGGCACGGCCGCCGACGCGGACATCCAGGTGACCGAGGCCGTGCTGACGATCAACGGCGAGACGGTGACCCTTCCGCGTGCCACCAATCGGCGTCGTGCTGCTGTCGAGGAGACGGCGGACGCTCCGGCGACCCGCCTGACCCTCGACAGCCTGAGCGAGGCGTTCGGACGCACGCCGGTATCGGGTGAGGCGCGGCAGGCTGCCCCGCAGCGTGGGGCCGGACAGGAGGCGGGGATCGCAGCGGCGCCGTCATCCGCTCCCGCCGGGAACACCCGGGTGGCCCCGGCCGCAGTGGAGGAACCCCCTGCCGTCCGGTCGCGGCCCCGCCGTCGTGTCGCCCGCAGCGCACAGGGCGCTGCAGACACCACCATCGAGACGCAGGGCGCCGAAGCCGCAGCCGAACCGGCGGGCACGCGTCATGTCGCGCGAGCCCAGGCGCCGGTGCGGACTCCCGCGACCAGCGCCGCCGAGCCGTTGATCTTCGGCGTCGGCGTACCCGCCTCGGAGCTGTAGCAGCAGGCACTGCAGGACGGGAAGAGGACCGGAGTCCGGTGGACTCCGGTCCTCTTCCGCGTCCGGGGAGGTCCGACCCCTGAGCGATGGTGGATCGCTGACCCCGGGGGCGGACCCTCGACGTCGGACCCTCGACGTCCGACCCTCGACGTCCGGCCCCTACGCCGGCCAGGGACGCCGGTCACCGGAGCTGCGCTAGGCTGACCGGTGACACGGGGTGCCCTGCCGGATGCAGGGCTGAGATCACACCCGTCGAACCTGATCTAGCGGACGCACGGCGTCCGGGGCCTAGCGGAGGGATGTCAGCCATGGAACCTCACCGAGCAGCGACGAGCCGGGGTCGCGCGCTCCCGAACGTCCTGAGCATCGCCGGATCCGACCCGAGCGGAGGAGCCGGGATCCAGGCGGACGTCAAGAGCATCAGTGCCAACGGCGGGTACGCCCTCGCGGTGGTGACGGCGCTGACCGCCCAGAACACCATGGGTGTCACAGGTGTCCACACCCCGCCCGTGGAGTTCCTGCGCCGGCAGCTCGACGCGGTGTCCGACGACATCCTCCTCGATGCCGTGAAGATCGGGATGCTGGGGAGCGAAGAGGTCGCGGACTGCGTCGCCGGATGGCTCGACGACGTCCGGCCCGCCGTCGTCGTCCTGGATCCCGTCATGGTGGCGACGAGCGGCGCGCGACTGCTCGACGACGACGCCGTACGGGCCGTTCTCCGGCTCGCTGCACGCGCGTCCCTCGTCACCCCGAACATCCCGGAGCTCGGCGTCCTGATCGGAGCGGCGCCGGCCGGATCCTGGCAGGAGGCGCTGCGGCAGGGCCGGGAACTCGCCGGACGCGTGGGGACGGCCGTCCTCGTCAAGGGCGGGCACCTGCCGGGGCCGCGCTGCCCCGATGCCCTGATCCTGCCGGGCGGGGGAGCCGGACACCCCGGTGAAGCCCTCGTGTTCGACGGACGCCGTGTGGGGACGGACAACACGCACGGGACCGGCTGCTCGCTCTCGTCCGCCATCGCCACGCGCTACGCGGTGACCGGGGACTGGTCCGCCGCCGTCCGTGAGGCGAAGGGATGGCTCGAAGCCGCCCTCGGCGCCTCGGCATCCCTGCGGGTGGGTCGGGGCGCCGGCCCCGTGCACCATTTCCATGCGCTTCCGGATCCGCGCCACCGGCAGCCGTTCACCGACCTCGCCTGGCGGGACACCGCCGGCCTCCGGCACGAGATCCTGCAGCTCCCGTTCGTCGTCGGGCTGACCGACGGCAGCCTGCCCGCGGCGGACTTCGCGGGGTACCTGCGGGAGGACGCCCTCTATCTCCGCGAGTACGCCGGCGTGCTGGCCCGCACCGCCGCACTGGCACCGACCGAGACCGAGCAGCTGTTCTGGCTCCAGTGCGCCACCTCGTGCCTCGAGACGGAGGCGGAGCTGCACCGGTCGTGGCTCGGGACGGAGCCCGGACCGCGCGGCACGGACCTGCCCGGCCCCGTCACACGTGCGTATTGCGACCATCTCGTGGCGACGACGGCCCGTGGCTCCTACGCCGAGCTCGTGGCCTCGGTGCTGCCCTGTTTCTGGCTCTATGCCGCGGTGGGGGACTACGTCCGGGACCAGGTGCGGCAGGACGGCGGCGCAGCGGAGGCGGCCCACCCGTACGGCGCCTGGATCGCGACGTACGCCGACCCCGTCTTCGCCGAGGCCACCGCCGAGGCCAAGCTGATCGCCGACCGCGCGCACCGCGCCGCCTCGCCGGACGAGCGGGACGCGATGCTCCTGGCATTCCGCTGGTCCGCCACCTACGAGCGCGACTTCTTCGACGCGCACCGCGGACCATCCGCGGACGCCGCGCCGTCCGAGCACGCTGATTTGCGGGAAGGCGTCGTCCTGCCGTAATCTTGACCCTCGGTGCATCCGCCTGTTAACGGCGTGTCCGACGGAACCTGGAGGGGCGAGGCCCCGCAGGAATCCGGTCAGGCTCCGGCAGCCCCAGGGCAGCAGCGTCGAAGACGCACAGAGCGGGCCCGGCACGGCGAACCAGTTCGCGGCCGAGGCGCACCCGAGTTTTTTCATCAGAAGTCAGATTGTCGAGAGAAGTGAGTTCCCAAGTGGTGTACGCGATTGTCCGCGCAGGCGGCCGCCAAGAAAAGGTTTCTGTAGGAGACCTCGTTACCCTTGACCGCGTCACCGGTCAGGCCGGAAGCACGTTCAAGCTTCCCGCCCTCCTTCTGGTCGACGGCGCCAAGATCACCTCTGCAGCGGAGGACCTCGCGAAGGTCTCCGTCACTGCCGAGATCGTCGAGAATCTTCGTGGACCGAAGATCGTCATCCAGAAGTTCAAGAACAAGACCGGCTACAAGAAGCGCCAGGGTCACCGTTCGGAACTGACCCGCGTCAAAATCACAGGTATCGCGTAGTCCTTCGGACTACCGATCGGTCACCTAGACACTTCAGCGAAGGCAGGCATACACCATGGCACATAAGAAGGGCGCAAGCTCCACTCGTAACGGCCGCGACTCGAACGCACAGTACCTCGGCGTCAAGCGCTTCGGTGGCCAGGTCGTCAAGGCCGGCGAGATCATCGTCCGCCAGCGCGGCACCCACTTCCACCCCGGTGCCAACGTCGGCCGCGGCGGCGACGACACCCTGTTCGCACTCGAGGCAGGTGCCGTCGAGTTCGGTACCCGTCGCGGACGCAAGGTCGTCAACATCGTAGGAGCCGCAGCAGAGTAATCTGCGCCGCGGACGTGCACGTATCGTGCACCAGCATTCGGGTGGGGTGAGCCGCTTCGGCTCGCCCCACCTTCTTTTAAGCCGACTAGACTCGGCACAGTGAAGTACTTGTAGAAGGAGACCCACGTGGCGAGCTTCGTAGACCGCGTCGTCCTGCACGTATCCGGTGGCACCGGTGGCCACGGCTGCGTGTCCGTCCACCGCGAGAAGTTCAAGCCCCTGGGCGGACCCGACGGCGGCAATGGCGGCGACGGCGGGAACGTCATCCTTCGTGTGGACCACCAGACGACAACCCTCCTCGACTACCACCACGCCCCCCACCGCCACGCCACCAACGGCGGCAACGGCATGGGTGACTGGCGCGGCGGCAAGAGCGGCGAGACCCTGGTCCTCTCCGTCCCCGACGGCACGGTCGTCAAGACGAAGGACGGTGAGGTCCTCGCCGACCTCGTGGGCGAGGGCACCGAGTTCGTCGCCGCGGCCGGCGGCCAGGGCGGGCTCGGCAACGCCGCGCTCTCCTCGCAGAAGCGTAAGGCGCCCGGCTTCGCCCTCCTCGGTATCCCGGGCGACGAGCGCGACGTCGTGCTGGAGCTGAAGTCGATCGCGGACATCGCCCTCGTCGGATTCCCGTCCGCGGGCAAGTCCAGCCTGATCGCCGCGATGTCGGCCGCCCGGCCCAAGATCGCGGACTACCCGTTCACGACGCTCGTCCCGAACCTCGGCGTCGTCGAGGCAGGCTCCACGCGCTTCACGATCGCGGACGTCCCCGGACTCATCGAGGGTGCGAGCGAGGGCAAGGGGCTGGGACACCACTTCCTGCGCCACGTCGAGCGCTGCGCGGCCCTCGTGCACGTCCTCGACTGCGCCGCGCTGGAGACGGACCGCGACCCCCTCAACGACCTCGCCATCATCGAGCGCGAGCTCGAGAAGTATGCCGTGGACATGAGCTTCGCGGGCCCCGCCGGCGATGTCGTTCCCCTCAACGAGCGGCCCCGCCTGATCGCGCTCAACAAGGTGGACGTCCCCGACGGCAAGGACATGGCCGGTTTCGTCCGGCCCGAACTCGAGTCCCGTGGCTACCGCGTGTTCGAGGTCTCCGCATCCAGCCACGAGGGCCTGCGCCAGCTGGGCTTCGCCATGGCGGAGATCGTCGAGGCGGCCCGCAAGGCCGTCGCCACGGCCCCGCCCGTGGTGGCACCCCCCGTGCTGCGGCCCCGCGGTGTCAACGCCGCCTCCTTCCGCATCCGCAACGAGGAGAAGGACGCGCTGCCGCTGTTCCGCGTGCTGGGCGAGAAGCCCGAGCGCTGGGTCAAGCAGACCGATTTCACCAACGACGAGGCCGTGGGCTTCCTCGCCGACCGCCTCGCCAAGCTCGGCGTGGAGGAGCAGCTGTTCAAGTCGGGTGCGAAGCCCGGTGACACGGTGGTCATCGGCGAGGGCGACGGCGTCGTCTTCGACTGGGAGCCGACCATGATGGGCGGCGCCGAACTGCTGGCGGGTCCCCGCGGCAGCGATCTCCGACTGGCGGAGTACATCCGGCCGACGCGCGAGCAGAAGCGCGAGGAGTACCAGGAGCGCAAGGACGCCAAGGCGGCGGCGCGCGCCGAGCTCGAGGCCGACCGCAAGGCCGGCATCTGGACCGAGTCGGTCCAGAACCGCAAGCAGCCCGCCCCTGCCCAGCAGGAGGCCGACGCCGAGTCCCAGAGCTAGGACCGTGGCGCAGGACCAGTACGGCCCGCAGCCTGCCGCCGACCGGGCAGGGCTCGCGTCGGCGCGACGCATCGTCGTCAAGGTGGGCTCGTCCTCCCTCACATCGGTGACGGGCGGGATCTCCGGCGAGGCCCTGGTAGGCCTCGCCGACGTCCTGGCCGAGCGCAGGGCACGGGGGACCGAGGTGATCCTCGTGTCCTCCGGTGCCATCGCGGCGGGCCTCGCCCCGCTGGGTCTGGCGCGACGCCCGGCCCAGCTCTCCACCCAGCAGGCCGCTGCCAGCGTGGGGCAGGGTCTGCTCATGGCCCGGTACTCGCAGGCCTTCGGCACGCACGGGATCACCGTGAGCCAGATCCTGCTCACCGCTGACGACCTGATCCGGCGCTCCCACTACGCGAACGCCCACCGGGCCATGGAGCGCCTCCTCAATTTCGGCGTAGTGCCGATCGTCAACGAGAACGACACCGTCGCCAGTCACGAGATCCGGTTCGGCGACAACGACCGCCTGGCCGCGCTCGTGGCGCACCTCGTCAAGGCGGAGGCACTCGTGCTCCTGTCCGATGTCGACGCCCTCTACGACGGCCCGCCCAGCGCGGGGGCCCGGCGCATCCCCCTCGTCGCCTCACCGCTGGACCTCGAGGGGGTCACCATCGGCAGGACCGGCAAGGCCGGCGTCGGGACGGGCGGCATGGTCACGAAGGTCGAGGCCGCCACGATCGCCGCATCCTCCGGCATCCCTGCGCTCGTCACATCCACGGCGAACGCCGCAGCCGCCCTGCGGGGGGACGACGTCGGCACCTGGTTCACGGCCACCGGCAAGCGCCAACCGATACGGCTCCTCTGGCTCGCGCACCTGGCGCGGGTGGTCGGAACACTCGTCCTCGACGACGGTGCTGTCCGCGCTGTCGGCGAGCGGCGCCGGTCCCTGCTCCCGGCCGGGGTGGTCGACGTCTCGGGCGCCTTCGAGGCCGGTGATCCCGTGCAGCTGGTCGCAGGGGACGGGACCGTCGTGGCCCGCGGCCTCGTCAACTACAGCTCGTCGGAGCTGCCACGCATGCTCGGCCGGTCCACCCACGACCTCGCCGAGGAGCTCGGCGTGGAGTACGAACGCTCGGTCGTCCACGTCAACGACCTCGTGGTCCTCCGGCAGGGCCCGGCGGCATCCTGAGCGGGCCGTGGCGGGGCGAGGGCGCTGCAGTCATCCCCTCCGCCGACGACCGCGTCACGAACCGGGTGCCCTCGGGCCCGGACGGAGTAGCTCGCTAGACTGTCCGCATGACCGAGCTCCAGGACGCCCGCACCACGCAGAACGACGACGACGCCGAGCGATCGCCGTCGACCCACCCGGCCGCGTCGGCCGCGTCGTCTGTACCGTCGCTGTCGCCGGACGAGCTGACCGAGGCCGTCCACTCCATCACCGACCGGGCCCGCGCCGCCTCGCGCGTCCTGGGCCGCGCCACCAGGGCTCGCAAGGACCGTGCACTGCTGGCCATCGCCGAGGCGATCGTGGCGCGCCGCGACGTCGTCCTCGCAGCGAACAGGGCCGACGTCGAACGCGGCCGTGCGGCCGGGACCTCCGACTATCTCCTCGACCGCCTGACCCTGGATCCGGCGCGGATCGACGGGCTGTGCGCCGCCCTCGCGCAGCTGGCCGCCCTCCCCGACCCCGTCGGCACCGCGGTGCGTGCGGAAACTCTGCCCAATGGACTGCGGATGCGGCAGGTCCGGGTACCCCTCGGAGTCGTCGCGGCGATCTACGAGGCGCGTCCCAACGTCACGGTCGACATCGCCGGGCTGGCGCTGAAGAGCGGCAACGCCGTCGTCCTCCGCGGTGGGAGCGCGGCCCAGGCGACCAACGCCGCGTTGATCGGCATCATCCGCGACACTCTCGAGGACCACGGGCTGCCCGATGACACCGTCCTCACCATCGACGAGTACGGCAGGGCCGGGGCCCAGGTCCTCATGGCGGCGCGCGGCCGGATCGACGTCCTCATCCCGCGCGGTGGCCGCGACCTCATCCAGTCCGTCGTGACGACGGCGCGCGTGCCGGTCATCGAGACCGGTGAGGGCAACGTCCACATCCTGCTCGACGCGTCCGCGGACGAGGAGATGGCCGTCGACCTGCTGCTCAACGCCAAGACCCAGCGGCCCAGTGTGTGCAACACCGTCGAGACGCTCCTCGTGCACAGCCGGTCGGCGGCGGCACCGGGCGTGCTCGCCGCGCTCGTCCGTGCCGGTGTCACCCTGCACGTGGACGATCGGGCCCGGGCGCTGCTGCCCGAGGGGACCGACGCTCCCGCGGCGACCGAGGACGACTGGGGCCGTGAGTACATGCAACTGGACCTCGCGGTGCGGACCGTCGACTCCGTCGACGAGGCCCTCACGCACATCCGACGGTGGAGCACGGGGCACAGTGAGGCCATCATCACCAACGACCTCTCGGCATCCGAGGAGTTCGTCGCCGGTGTCGACTCCGCAGCCGTCCTGGTGAACGCCTCGACCCGTTTCGTCGACGGCGGGGAACTGGGACTGGGTGCGGAGGTCGGGATCTCCACGCAGAAGATGCACGCGCGCGGGCCCATGGGCCTCAGCGAGCTCACGACGACCAAGTGGATCGTCCAGGGCGAGGGCCAGATCCGGCGCTGAAGGCCGTGGCCGAGGGGAGGCCCCGAGGGCCGAGCGCGTACCATGGGACGTAATGCCCGCGCCGGACCGGATGGTCCGGCAGTTCATGACCCGACAGAGGACACACGATGCTCTACTCCCTCGGCAGCGCACTGCTGGCGACCGAAGCCATGGAACACCACACCGAACTCCCGATGCCTGCCATCGCGTACGGACTGATCGCCATGGGCATCCTCCTGACCCTCATGATCGTCACGGTGTCCTTCTCCAACGTGCGCAACCGGCACGAGGCCGTCGAGGAGCACATCGATCCCCACAAGCAGCACGCCAACAACCACGACCACGGTGAAGCGGGCCGGCACTAGCCGTACCGGTCCCGTGGACAGCAACCGGAGGGACGTCATGGGCGGGCCCCGGCAGCGACACCGTGACGGCTCACCCTGGCGCCTCGGCGTCATGGGTGGGACCTTCGATCCGATCCATCACGGGCACCTCGTGGCCGCGAGCGAGGTGGCCTCGGTCTTCGATCTCGACGAGGTGGTCTTCGTCCCCACCGGACAGCCGTGGCAGAAGGCGGACAAGGACGTCACGGCCGCCGAGCACCGGTACCTGATGACGGTGGTCGCCACGGCGTCGAACCCCAGCTTCACGGTGAGCCGGGTCGACATCGAGCGGCCCGGACCGACGTTCACGATCGACACGCTGCGGGACCTCAAGGTCCAGCGGCCCGATGCGCAGCTCTTCTTCATCACGGGCGCGGATGCGATGTCGCAGATCCTCACCTGGAAGAACGCCGAGGAACTGTGGTCCCTGGCCCACTTCATCGGTGTGACGCGGCCCGGGCACGAACTCAACGGTGGGGGACGCGACGTCAGCCTGCTGGAGGTACCGGCGATGGCCATCTCCAGCACGGACTGCCGTCGGCGCGTCGGCGAGGACAAGCCCGTCTGGTATCTCGTGCCCGACGGCGTGGTGCAGTACATCGCGAAGCACCGCCTCTACCGCAGGGTCGGGGACCTCGAGGCCGGCATGGCGTCGGAGATCGACGAAGACGTCTTCCCGTCGGAGGGAAGGCACGGGGGCGATCACAGCTCCGCACAACGACCAACCGGGTGAATCAGCAATGAGCAGGACGATGGACGACGCACGGGTCTCCGGGTCTCACGAAGCGGACCGTGCCGAGTCAGGGGAGTCGGTCATGGCAGGAAGCGACGCGTCGGCGTCAGGGGACGATCCGGTCGGTGGTTCGGAGGGGAACGCCGGCAGAGCACAAATCATCGCTGGAGCTGGAGCTGGAGCTGGAGCCGGGACCGGGACCGCGACGGACGGGGGAGCTGCCCCCGGGCAGCTGCTGCGCAGGAGCAGGAGAGCGGCCGGTACACCGGTGGACGCCGTTCCGGCGGGGCGCCAGGAGCGCGATTCGCAGGCCCGCGCCCGCGACCGGGAAGCGCTGCGAGCCAGGCGTGCACTCATGGAGGGCGGGACGGCCGGGATGGAGGACGGCGCCAGGCTCGAGACGCCCACCCGTCGTCAGCTGAGGTTGCAGCTCGCGCAGGGGCGCGCCGTCGATCCCACCGCGCACCCACAGAACGACAGCGTGCTGAACGATGCCGATGATGCGTCCGGCGCGGGTTCCGGCGCGGGTTCCGGCGTGGTGCCTACCGACGTCGCCGATGTGGATGAAGCCGGTGGGAGTACCGCCACCGTGCCCAGTGACGCCGCACACGCGTCCGGCGCGGGTTCCGGCGTCGTGCCGACCGACGCCGACGGTGAAGACGCCGACGGTGAAGATGCCGACGGTGAAGATGCCGACGCGGTCGACCTGTCGTACGCCGTCGAGGCACACCCGGTGCCCTCTGATTCCGGCTCTCCGGGCGCCGAGGAGAACGGCGCAGCGGACCCCGCCGTCATTCGACCCTCCGCCGGGACCTCGACGCCACGCGATGGTTCGACCACCGCAGGATCGTCGCGCGATCCGCTACCCGGCGGCCGCAGGGACCGACGTCGACAGACCGACACGGGCAGGATGGCGCAAGCGATATCCAGAGCGCCCGGGGCTGCCGGGGACACCGGGAAGGATGCAGCCGGCGCGGACGGAGGGTCGGCCGGGACGCCGTTCGAGAACGCTCCGGCGACCCGCGAAGCACTCCTCGACGACGCGCGGCGGCATGCCGTCCTCATGCAGGGCGAGAAGGATCCATCCGCGGTCGACCTCGAGGTCCTGGCGCAACAGAAGGCGCTGGCCGAGCGGGCCGCCGTCCTCAACGCGCGCGCCCGGCGGGTCCGGGAACTGGCAGAGCAGGTGCAGCCGCGCACGCCCGTCCCGAACGATCCGGCGTCGGCCCACAACCTGTCGATCGTCGCGCCGCCCGAATACCTCCAGGTACCCGGTGGCAGCCGAGCGATCCTCCGGGCGCCGGGTACGTCACACATCCCGATCGTGCTGCCGAAGCCCGGCCGGGAACCAACGGTCCCGCCGGCCGGGTCCGAGGAGACGGACCCACGCGTCGGCTCCGGCCGTTCCGGGGAACCGGGGTCCGAGCCCGTCGAGGCACGCAGCGCGTTCGGACTGGACCCGCTCGATGCGATGACGGCGGGGCTCGGGAGGATGCGCCGCGTACGCTACCTGCAGTACTCGTTGCTCGGGGTGGGCGCAGCCGCACTTACAACCGGGATAATGATGACAGTCAGCTCCCTCAATGGGTAAGAATGCTGGCCACACACAAGGAGATCAGTGAGCGCAACCGAACAGTCCATCAGCATCGCCCGCACCGCGGCGCACGCGGCAGCGGACAAGATCGCCCAGGACATCGTCGCCATCGACGTCAGTGACCGTCTCGCCATCACGGACGTCTTCGTGATCGCCTCCGCTCCGAGCGAGCGCCAGGTCAATGCGATCGTCGACGGGATCGAGGAGGAACTCTCGAAGCAGGGACTCAAGCCCGTGCGCCGCGAGGGTCGCAGCGAGGGCCGCTGGGTGCTGCTCGACTACGCGCAGGTCGTCGTCCACGTGCAGCACGAGGCGGACCGCGTGTTCTATGCGCTCGATCGGCTGTGGAAGGACTGCCCGTCCGTGGACCTGCAGCTCGAGGGTGCACTCCAGAGTTCGCCGCAGGCGGCAGTGTCCGACGACGTCACGGAGTGACGCGGCACGTACACGCTGACCCCGGGGCTCGCCGCGTCATCTTCTGGAGGCACGGGCGGACGGAGTGGAACCACGCGGGGCGGTTCCAGGGCCAGGAGGACATCGACCTCGATGCCACGGGCCGCGAGCAGGCCCTGCGGGCCGCCGAGGTACTCGAGACCCGCCATCCGTCATCCATCATCTCGTCGGACCTGCGCCGCGCGGCGGATACCGCGGCCGCGCTGGCGGACCTGACCGGCCTCCCCGTGTCCTACGACGAGCGGCTGCGGGAGACGGATGCCGGCCGCTGGCAGGGGTTGTCCTTCGCGGAGATCGATGAGCAGTTCGCCGAGGACAACGCCGCCTGGCGCGGTGGTGACCCGACGGTCCGTGCTGGCGGGGCGGAGAACCGCATCGACGTCGGGCGGAGGATGCTCGCGGCGGTGACCGAGGCCGTCGGGCGCATCGCTCCGGCCGGGACGCTCGTCGTCGTCAGTCACGGGGGAGCGATCAGGGCTGCACTGGCAGCGTTGATGGGGTTGCCGCCCGAACGGTGGGGGGCACTGGCGGGCCTCTCCAACTGCCACTGGTCCGAGGTTCACGAGGTCGTGGACCGGGGTGATGCGCTGTTCTCCTGGCAACTGACGGAGCACAACGTGGGTCTGGGGTCCCTCCCGGCCGAGCCCATCGAGGGTTGACCCCGACACCTCGGCCGATTTGGCGCTGCCGTCAGAATTCATTACACTGGACAAGTTGCTTCGGCGGTGTGAAAGCCTTCCGAAGGGGCGCACGTACGGGGCTATGGCGCAGCTGGTAGCGCACCTGCATGGCATGCAGGGGGTCAGGGGTTCGAATCCCCTTAGCTCCACAATGAACCGCCGGAATTCGAGGGCAAGCCCTCGGTCCGGCGGTTTTTTGTCGCCCGCGAGTAAGGTTGCTGCGTGACCATCGACCTCAGTACCGAGCGGACGCCGCTCGATCCCCGGATCAGCCCGGCCGTCCAGGCTTTCGACAGCGCGCCCGGCAGCGATCCCCGCGATCGGATGATCGCTGCCATCGCAGCCGCCGATGCTACCGACCTCCTGCACGACACGCACCGCATCGCCGTGGACGAGGAGACGGTCGAGCGGATCGCGTTCACCCTCGGCAGCATCCACAGCCGCGGTGAGGAGTTCGACGTCCGGGATTTCACGAGGACGGCGCGGAGGATCCTCGCCGCTCTGGTCGGGAGACCGTCACCGCCGGGCTGGGGCGATCAGGTCGGGGACGTGCGCTGACGAAGGATCACCGGGGGTGCGCCGTCGACGCCTGATGTCGGCTGCGCGGTGCCCGCGGGAGGTGCGTCCGCAGGACCGCCCGCACGTGCGTGGTCACGGCCGGAGGGCCACCGGCCGCGCTACGTCCCGGGTGTCCCGTCCGTCCCGTCCGTCCGCAGCAGTCGTTCAGCCGCGGCCTCTGCCGCGAGCTGCTCATCGGTCATGATCGCACCGCGCAGGTGGCCTCCGTTGCGGAGCATCGCCCTGAGGTCCTCGACGCTGTAGGCCAGGGGCCATCGGCTGTGGGCGACCACATGGCAGTTCGGGCACAGGGGCACCAGGTCCGTCGTCGGATCAGCCTCGTACCGGTCCGTCAGGTGCGCCAGGGGAGTGGTGTGGTGGAGGGCGACGAGATCCCGTCCGTGCTCCCCGTACGCCTGCTCCATGTCGAGCCCGCAGGCGTGACAGGCCGAACCCCGATGAGCGAGGGCAGTGCGCCGCAGGTCGTCGTCGTGCTCGGTGCGATCCACGATCACGCGGCGGGTCAGGTGCGGTGGCAGGACACCAGGTACCGGATGCACCGCCCCGTGGTCCGGGACGATGAACTCGGCCCAGAGACTCCGCAGGGCCGCAGCCTGCCGGTCGTCCACCGATCCGGACGCGGCCGACGGTGCGGGGAAGCCCGGAACGGTGCTCTCGAGGAGCGACAGCGGGACCTGGTCGCCGTGCTGCAGCAGGATGTCGAAGTCGACCTCGATACCCGGTCGGGTGTCTTCGGAGGACTCCGGAGAAACGCCTGTGACGACGCCGTGACCCGCGATGCCCTGCATCGCGGGTCCGCCGTGCGCGACCAGCAGCCAGACGTCTGCCCCGATGGGAACGGCCGGCGGCACGGGCAATGGCCAGTGCCGCCGGATGCTTCCCGTGCGCCGGACCGTGTCCACGTCGGCGGGATAGATCCCCGACCACTGCGTACCCGTCGTCCTCCACGCAATGATCAAGGCCACCATGGTGCCGAGTCTGCCACGATCGGCGAGGCGAACGACAGGAGAGGCCGGATGATCGGCCCCTCCCGTCGTTCAGGAGCTTTGACTACTCCTCAGTGTGCCCAGAGCCAGGGAGCGGCCGTGCCGTTGTCGTGCTGGATACGCGGGGGCGTGACGATGCGGTTGGTATTCGGGCCCGTGTAGTTCGTCGGCGTGAGAACGAGCATCTTCTTGCCTTTGCCGATCGGTCCCGACGTCGTCGTGTTGATCCACTCGTCGTTGGTGGCGCCGATGATGGTCAGTGCGCCGTCCCCGCGGGAGGACATGAAGTTCACGTGACGACGTGTCTTGGAGCTGTGCATGACCGGTTCATGGTGAACGGTGCCGAAGCTCTCCTCGTGATTGATGCCGATGACATTGCGGATGGACTGCAGGTTCCAGGTCTCCGAGTTGTTCGACTGCCAGAACGTGGGCATGCCGAACAGGGAGTCGTGCGTGAAGGCATTCCATAGCTTGCCCCGGTCGTGGCTGTTGTACCCGATCGGCGACGAGCCGACCTGAGCGCCCCGGACCCTCGATGCGAACCGGTCACCGCTCCACTGGTAGGCGTCCACCTCGATGTCCCGGGTGATGGAGTCGCTTCCGCGCCACCAGTTGAGGCCGAAGGTCTCGCCCGGAGGGGACCCGGCGTCACCGTCGATCCCGGTGATCAGCAGGTTCTCGACCGTCGTGCCCGGCTTCGACATGCCGACCATGATGCCGTTGAACAGATGACCCTGCGGCGTCCCCTGGAGCCAGAAGTCGGACAGGACCTGCGGGACGAGTCCCTCGTTCATGCGGAGCACGTAGAGCTGGTTCGTCTGGCCCGTGCCCTGTGCAGGAACAGTGCCGCCGAAGGTCGAGGTGTTGGGTTTGATGCGCAGGATCGTGTCCCGGCCCTCACCGATGACTCCCTTGACCTGCTTCGGCACGCGGATGGCAACCGAGGCGTCCCGGAAGTTGCTCACCTCGAAGACACCGGCAGGGAGCTTGAGGATCTTGCCCGAGAGTTCCGGTTTGGCCAGGACGCTGTTGATGTCGTCTCCTGGCCGCGCGATGCTGCTCCACAGCACCCAGTCGGATGGCACGGTGACGGGCGGTACCGTCGGAACAGGCACAGGAGACGGAGCAGGAGCCGGCGGCGGCGACACGGGGGTCGGCGCCGGAACAGGAGCAACTGTCGGTGCGGGAGTGGGTGCCGCCGTGGGTGCGACGGTGGGCGCCACCGTGGGTGCCGCCGTGGGCGCCATCGTGGGCGCCGGCGTGGGAGCAGGAGCCGGGGCCGTCGTCGTGAGCGGGGCTACCCAGAAGCGGGCGCCCTCGTCGGCCCAGCCTGCGCTCCGCAGCGTGCGGCCATCGGCCACGGACGCGCTGAATCGGTGCTTGCCTGCTCGGTGGTAGCGGCGAACCTCCACACCGCACGCAACGGGCGTGAGCGAGGCGTAGAACGCCACTTTCTGCTGCTTGTACCCGAACCGCGACTGCACGATGTCGTACTCGTCGACTCCCGCGACATCGGGAAGGAGCAGGTAGTTGCCGTTGAGGAACAGTCGGTGGATCGGCACAAGTCCTGCCGCGGCGGTGTTGGAGGCCCGGAAGACCAGGCCCTTGAGCTCGGTGAAGCCTGAGGACCGCGAGTTGACGGCCTCGGTGGCGGACGTCGTCAGGAGGGAGGCCGTCGTTGTCGGGTTGATGCTCTGGTAGACAGACTGTGTCATGGGCGTACAGGGCGTGCTGGCTGCCGCTGCGGGCGAAAGACCCTGCAGTGCAGCCAGCGGGGCGGCGGCCGTCAGGAGCAGTGCGAGCGCCACCCGGCGACGTGGCACCGTGCCGGGAACAGCCGAAGGAACGGGAGAGAGGGCCCGCAGGAAGGGGCCTCGGAGAAAGGGCATGTGGAACCTCGATGAACAGGTGTGCCCCCAGCGGGCACGCTCAGATCATCGCAGTCGTGCTGTCAAGCACTTTCTACCTGCGCGAAACCTGCAGGAACACTGCGCGCTCCTCGGGGATGCGCCGGCGGGAACGCAAGATTCAGCGCTGCAGCAGCCACCGGACGGCATCGTCACGGTCGGTGATGAAGCGGATGGTCATCGGCGAGCGGACGGTGAAGGCCGTGAGGACGAGGTCGACGGCGTCGGACCCGAGGATGACGACGCGTGCGGGGTGGCGGTAGGAGAGGACGGCATGACGGGCATCCCAGGTCACTTCCCTGAGTGCCGATACCTCGACGAGCAGCGGCAGGGTGGATCCGCCCGAGGAGTCGATCGCCCGACCTGCCTGCACGACGTCAGCGCGTTGCACGACCATCCGGGGCGCGCAGCAGGAAGGGCAGGGCCGAGACCGACACCCGGGACGCGCGCTGGGTCATGACCTGTGAATCCATCGAGAGAGACCGCCTCATATGGGCCTCCGACGGCATTCCACCGCTGCCCGGGCCGACACTGAGCCGCGTGTGCGCGGCGGGCCGCGCACAGGGGCGCCGACCAGCACGCATTCGACGCCACTGAGGCAACGGATGGGTCGGTAGGGGAGGAGTCCTGCTGCGCGCTCCGGGCGTGGTCAGCGGGCGCTCCGACGGCGTGAGGGGTCAGGCAGGCATCAGAGGACCCAGGGGCGTCGTTCCCTCCACAGGCCCAGTTCCTCCATGCCGTCGATCAGGATCCGCACGCCGGGAGCGAGCACCGGGCGGTCGTGCTCGACGGCGACCAGCGGTCCGTAATGACGCAGTTCCGCCATCTCATTGGCGAAATGCAGTGCGCGGGCGTCCTGGGCGGTGAGGGCGCTGCCGCCGGCCGCTACCGACTCGAGGGCCTCCTGCGCGGCGCCGAAGGCGATGGCATGCGCCAGGTCCGCCGCGGAGGCCGCGAAGTCCTCGCGGGCGGCCGTGTCCCAGTCCCGCAGGAGTGGCTCCTCCTTGACCCGGAGCCCGGTCGTTTCCCATTCCCGTGCCATGCATCCCCCGATGATCGTGTGCCGAGCCGAGTCCTCAGCGTCCCAGCCGGGGCCCTTTGCTACAACCCGCGTCCTCCTCCCGGGTGAAGTCGTTAGCCGGTCGTGACCTCGGTGCGGGTCCCCTCGTCGCCCGGTGCCGGCCGTGCCAGACTGGGAGGCATGTGTCCTCCTTCAGACCGTCCCCAGGATTCCGCCCACCCGTCGGCGGCTCCCGCACCGATACCCGGCACCGACCGGGCCGCCGTGCCGCCGGAACCGGCGACGGACCGTCACCTCGCGCTGCGCCTCGACGATGCCTGGCTGCGCTTCCAGACCCGTCTCGCCGTCCGACGCGGCCGGGTGCACACGGTGATCCCCTACACGGGCTACGGTACGACGGCCTGGGTCCGGGTCCTCGCACGCGTGGTCCTCGCTGATCCTCGGGACACCGGCGGCGGCTCGGAGTCCGGCCCGCTGAAACCCCTCCAGGAGGGGATGCGCGGCTGGCGCAACTTCACCAGCGCACCCGTCGCCCACGCCGTCGTGCACGTGACCGTCGGGGACGCGGTGCATGACGTCGTGGCCGACCGCGGCGGGGTGGTCGACGCCCGCATACCGGTGTCCCTGGACGCCGGATGGCACACCATCACGCTCCAGTCCGGGCAGTCGCGCTCCGTCGAGGCGCCAGTCCGCGTCGTCGCGGACGGTACGCAGTTCGGGGTCGTGTCCGACATCGACGACACGGTCATGGTCACTGCCCTGCCGCGTCCGTTCCTCGCCGCGTGGAACACCTTCGTGCTCGACGAGCACGCGCGCACCCCTACTCCCGGAATGGCCGTCCTGTACGAGAGGATCGTCCGGACCATCCCCTCCGCCCCCGTCCTGTACCTCTCGACCGGTGCATGGAACGTCGCGCCCACGCTGTCCCGTTTCCTCTCCCGCAACCTCTACCCGGCGGGACCGAAGCTGCTCACCGACTGGGGACCCACCCGCGATCGCTGGTTCCGGAGCGGCCAGGACCACAAGCGCACCTCCCTCGAGAGGCTCGCCGAGGAGTTCCCGGACGTGAAGTGGCTGCTGGTGGGCGACGACGGCCAGCACGACGAGGCCATCTACTCCGAGTTCGCCCGGCGCCATCCGGAGAACGTGCGCGCCATCGCGATCCGGCAGCTCTCCGCAGGAGAGGCGGTCCTGGCCGGCGGCCGCTCGAAGTCGGGCATGCGGGACACTCCGGGCATCACCTGGATCTACGCTGCGGACGGCGCGGGCATGTCGGCCCGCCTGGAGGAACTCGGCATCATCCGCAGCGAGGTCCGGTCCGCTGACGTTCCCGAGGAGACCGACGTGCCCGGGACCACCGACTGACGTCCTCGGTGTAGCCGCGTCATGAACAGCCGCACACTTGATGGTCCCGATCATGTGTCGTAGCGTGTGGTCCAGCTACTGAGGTAGCGGGTCAGCGACTTCCGAGAGGAAGTGTGGGTGCCCCCATGTGGGCCTGACATTCGTACGCAGTACCGCCGGTGTCCGCGCCGGTCGTTCCCCTGCACACCATCGTTCCCGGCGCGCGTACGGCGCGGCTGGGGGCACGTACGAAGAGGACCCATGCCGCCGCCCACCTATCCCGCCCTGTCCTACGAGCTGTATCCACCCAGGAATGCCGCCGCCGAGGAATCCCTGTGGACGTCCATCCGCCGGCTGGAGGACACGCGCCCGGACTTCGTGTCCGTGACGTACGGCGCAGCCGGAAGCAACCGTGAGACGGCGATCCACCTGCTGCGGCGGCTGCTCACCGAGACGACGCTGAGACCTCTGGCGCACCTCACCTGCGTGGGCACTAGCCGGGCCGAGCTCACGCAGATCGTCGAGCGTCTGATCGGTGGCGGGGTGCGGGGGATCCTCGCCCTGCGGGGCGATGCCCCCGAGGGTTTCGAGGCGGCTGCGGGCGACGTCGAGCACGCGGACGACCTCGTCCGCCTGATCCGCGAGGTGGAGGGCAGGCGCACCGCTCAGCTGGCCGCCGGCAGGGTCTCGGTCGGGGTGGCCGCCTATGCCACCCGCCACCCCGACTCGCCCAGCGTGGAGCAGGACATCGAGGTCCTCCTCGCCAAGGAGGAGGCCGGTGCCGACTTCGCCATCACGCAGGTCTTCTTCACGCCGTCGGACTACACGCGGCTCGTGACACGGGCGCGGCGGGCGGGCGTCACCATCCCGATCATCCCGGGTGTCATGCCCCTCACCAGTACACGGCGGCTGAAGAAGCTCGCCGGACTCGCGGGAGTGGACGTCGACGAGACCCTCTGGGCGAAGCTCGATGGCGCACGCACCGATGAGGAGCGACGGCGGGTCGGGGTCACCGCGACGGTCGGCCTCGCGAGGGCGGCGCTGGACGACGGCGCCCCGGGGATCCATCTGTACACGTTCAACGAGCATGCAGCCGCGCTGGACGTCCTGGACGCCCTCGACCTCGAACGCCCTCCCGAAGCAGGTCTCGCCGCCTCGCTGTGACAGGTCCGACCGGTTCAACCCGATCGAGCACCGCGCCCTACGCAGGACAGCCCTACCATCCACGACAGCCGTCAGGAGATCGAAGTGCCCGCACTCTTCCCGCACAGCACCATCATCGGATACCCCAGGATCGGCCCGCGACGGGAGCTCAAGAAGGCCCTGGAGGCGTACTGGGCCGGTCGCATCGACGCCACGGCCCTCGAACGGGAGGCCAGGAGGCTGCGCGAGGCCACCTACGCACGCCTCACCGGCCTCGGGCTGAACCCGCACGACGCCTCCATCCCCGCGTCCTTCTCGATGTACGACCAGGTGCTGGACACCGCAGTACTCCTGGGTGCGATCCCCGAACGGTTCCCCGACCTCGCCGCGGACCACGGCCCCCTCGGGATCGACGACTACTTCACGCTGGCACGCGGTGACGAGCAGCGGTCGCCGCTCGAGATGACGAAGTGGTTCGACACCAACTACCACTACCTCGTGCCCGAGATCGGGCCACGGACGCCGTTCACGCTGGACCCGGACACCCTGCTGCGCCAGGTCGCAGAGGCAGCCGACGCCGGGTACCGCGTCCGGCCCACGCTGATCGGACCCGTTACGTTCCTCCTGCTGAGCAAGGCGGCCGAGGGAGCCGGTGGCGGCTTCGCGCCGCTGGACCGGCTCGACGACGTCCTGCCGCTGTACGCGGAACTCCTGGATCGGCTCGAGGAGCGAGGTGTCCGGTGGGTCCAGTTCGACGAGCCTGCGCTCGCCACCGACACGCCACTGCCCGACGCCGTCGTGGACGACGCCGTCCGACGTGCCTACGACCACCTGTCGGGGGTGGCGGGGCGGCCCGCGATCCTCCTCACGACGCCCTACGGGGGCGTGGGGCAGCGCCTCGGGGCCATCGCAGCGACGGGTGTCGAGGCGGTCCACCTCGACCTGGTCAGGGGAGCCGTCCCTGCTCCCGCGGAGCTCGCGCTGCTGAAGGGGAAGACCCTGGTGGCCGGGATCATCGACGGACACAACGTCTGGAAGGCGGATCTCGGCGAGGCCGCGGCCGTGCTCGACCGACTGAGGGCGGACGGGGTGTCCCTGTCCGTCGCGACGTCCACGTCCCTGCAGCACGTGCCGCACGACACCGGCGTCGAGCAGTCACTTCCTGACGAGCTCCGTTCGTGGTTGTCCTTCGCGGATCAGAAGGTCGAGGAGGTGGTGGTCCTCGCAGGGCACGTCGCGCATCCGGGTTCGGCGGATCGCGCGATCGCCGCTGCCACGACGGTCCTCGCCGGTCGGCGCTCCGCTCCCGGCGTCGAGGTTCCCGCGGTCCGCGAGCGTGCGGCGGGGCTCTCGCCGTCGGACTTCGACCGTGGTGGTTTCGAGGAGCGGCGGTCCGCCCAGCAGGCGGCCCTGAACCTGCCGCTCCTCCCCACGACGACGATCGGTTCCTTCCCGCAGACCGCGGAGGTGAGATCCGCGCGTGCCCGGGCTGCCCGCGGCGACCTCTCAGCAGCGGGCTACGAGGCTGCGCTGCAGGACGAGATCCGCCGGGTCATCGCGCTGCAGGAGGAGCTCGGGTTCGACGTCCTGGTGCACGGTGAACCCGAGCGCAACGACATGGTGCAGTACTTCGCCGAGAACCTCGACGGGTTCGACGTGACGCAGCACGGCTGGGTGCAGTCCTACGGGTCGCGGTGCACGCGCCCGTCGCTGCTCTGGGGCGACGTCAGCCGGCCCGCACCGATCACGGTGCCGTGGACGTCCTTCGCGCAGTCGCTGACGGGCAGGCCGGTCAAGGGCATGCTGACCGGTCCGGTGACCATCCTCGCCTGGTCCTTCGTCCGGAACGATCAACCGCTGGCCGACACCGCCTTCCAGGTGGCACTCGCCCTGCGCGACGAGGTGCTGGACCTCGAGCGGGCGGGCACGCGCATCATCCAGGTCGACGAACCGGCCCTGCGCGAGCTGCTCCCGCTCCGCCGTGCCGACCAGCCCGCCTACCTCGACTGGTCGGTGCGGGCCTTCAATCTCGCGACGGCGGCAGCGGCTCCCGCCACACAGATCCACACGCACCTGTGCTACTCGGAGTTCGGTGCGGTCATCACCGCGATCGACGGCCTGGACGCGGACGTCACCTCGATCGAGGCAGCCCGCTCCCGCATGGAGGTGGTGCACGATCTCGAGGAGCACGGCTTCCCGCGCGGTGTGGGCCCCGGCGTCTACGACATCCATTCCCCGCGTGTCCCGTCGGCGGAGGAGATCCGGCTGCTCCTGGAGCGGGCAGTGCGCCACGTACCCGCGGCACAGCTGTGGGTCAACCCCGACTGCGGGCTGAAGACCCGGGGCTACCGGGAGACCGAGCGGTCGCTGCGGCATCTGGTCGATGCCGCGAGGGCCGTCCGTGCCGCCGTGGAGGTGCGGAGCTAGGAGCCGTCCCGGACCTCGAGGAGCGTGGTCCGAGTGAACCGGATGTCGCTGAAGGTCGCCCAGGTGCCCGACCCTGCGGGGGACTGCGCCACGAACCCGACCTGGAGCGTCTCGGCGGCGCTCCGTCCGACGGAGAAGTAGCGGATCATCGACCAGCGGGCGCCGTCGGGGGAGGCATGCAGGGCGAAGGCGCCGCCCATCCGGCTGATGCGGAGGTGGGTGCCCGAGCTGTCGATCGGCGAACTGTCGCAATCGTCGGAGGCCCCGTCGCGCGTCACGACCGAGACCACCCTGGTGATCCCGGCGGGATCACGCTCGGCGCACACCTTGAACCACGTGTCGTCGTCGAACCAGCCCAGCAGCACGCCGGAATCGAAGTCGGCGACAAAACCCGCGGCCACATGGGCCTGCAGCTGGAAGTCGCCGTCCACAGGAGCTGTCCATCGCTCCGCATCGGGCCGGGGGCTCTCGGCGCCCCGGGGATCGAGGAACAGATCGGCGCCCGCCCCCGCGGTCAGGCGCAGCGCCGTGCCGGTCACGTCCGGATCGCCGGGAGCGGCGGCGCCGTACGGCTCGAGAGGGAAGGGAAGGCCCGGACAGCTCCGGGATCGGGAGGTCACGCTCGATCCTCGCACGGGGCGCCTGCGGCTGCCATCGTGTCCTCGGGCTGGGTGAACCCCTCGCGTTCGGGCGATCGAGCATCCGACCGACGTATGGGCCGTCCTCGTGTCCCGGGAAGACCCACGGCGTGCAGGACGCCGGACGGCTCCCGTCAGTCGGCGCCCAGCAGTTCCCGCCCCAGGTTCGCAGCCCTGCCCGCCAGGACGGGGACGCCGGTCTTCAGCGGTTCGGCGAAGACGAGGGCGCCGAGTGCTGTGCCGAGGAGCGCGCTGCCCACGACGGTCCGCTGGACGGTCCGTCGTCGCCCGCCCCACCCGCCGCTCACACGGGCGTTCACCGGGTCGAGGGAGGGCCCGTAGAGATTCCCGGTGGAGTCCTCCGCCGATTCCTTCTTCGACAGGTGCGTGTTCTCGACCTGGTGTGCCATGAGCTTCTCCAGGCGCCCCGGCATGAGCCGATGCTGTCGGACCATGGATCGGCCGATGCGTCCGACAGCGACCTCCCGCGTGGGGGAGTCGACGACGCCCAGGATGGCTTTCGCCACCCGATCGGCCGAGTACACGGGGGGCATGGCAACCGCTCGCCGCCCGGTGTAGTTCGCCACGTGATCGAAGAAGGGGGTGTCGATGGTCGGCGGCAGCACCGTGCACACGTGGATCCGCTTCTTCCGGTCGAGAGTGAGTTCGGACCGGAGGCTGACCCCGAGGGCGCGGACCGCGGCCTTGGAGACGGAGTACGCGGAGGTGTAGGGCTGGGGGACCTCGCCGACGATCGAGGCGACGTTCACGAGCACCCCTGCCCCCTGATCCTGCATGCGTTCGAGGGCGGCGCGCGCGCCGTGGACGTACCCCATCAGGTTGACGTCGATCACCCGCTGGAAGTCCCGCATCGGGACGTCGAGGAAGGGGGAGAAGAAGGAGACCGCCGCGTTGTTGACCCAGACGTCGATGCGGCCGAACTCCTCCACGGCACGGCTTGCCAACTCCTGCACGGCGTCGTACTCGGAGGTGTCCGTCGGGACGGCGATGGCCCGTGAGCCGAGGGCGGTGCATTCGCTCACGAGTGACTCGAGCGCCTCGACGCGCCTGCTCGCGAGGACGAGGTCCACGTGCCGCCGGGCGAAGCGCAGTGCCGTCGCGCGTCCGATCCCGCTCGCAGCTCCCGTGATGACCACGACACTGTTCCTGATGCGCATGCTCGCTCCTCCGATTCCCTGCGGGATCCCGCGTGTCTCGAACCTACGGACGGCTCCGACACGGCCGCAACGGGGAATCAGTGGGAGGTGGGGGATGCGAGCGCGTGCGGGGTGTGCTTGGGCCCGATGCTCCGGGTGCGCAGGATCTCGGCGAGGTGATCCATGAACAGGCGGACACGTGCGTCGTCCGCGTCTCCGGTCCGGAGCGCGAAGATGCTCCGCGCCAGCCGGATCTCCGGGACGTCGAGGGTCACGATCCCCTCGGGTCGGCTCACCATCGCGAGGTCGGGGACCAGTGCGGCGCCGAGGCCGGCGGCCGTGAGTTCGAGGGTCGCGTTGAAGTCGTCGCAGTAGGCGGCGATGCGCGGGTGGAGGTTGCAGCTCGCGAAGAGACGCTCGATGACGGTCGCGTCGGCGGTGCCCGGGTGGTGCATGATCCAGGGCATGTCGGCCAGCTGGTCCGCGGTGATGCGGGCGCCGCTGCGGATGCCCCAGGTCGCGGGCAGGATGACGCGGAAATCGTCGTCCCCGATCCACTGACGGCTGAGCGTGGACGGCCAGGCGAGCCCGGCCTGGCCCACCTGGTAGACGAGGGCCAGATCGAGGTCACCGCCGGTGCGCAGGCCCTGAATGGTGTGGGCGGGCTCGCCGACGAAGACGCGGAGGGACACGCCGAGCCGCTGCCACTCCGGCATGCCGAGGAGTCGGGGCAGCGCGAACGTCGCAAGGCTCGGGAAGATCCCGAGCCTCAGCTCGTGGGCGGGACCGGCTCCGGCGCGCGCCGTGGAGGCGAGGAGGGCGTCGATGTCGGTCAGAACCTTCGCGGCGTGGCGGGACACGGCGAGGGCCGCGTCCGTCGGGATGGCACTGCGGGCGGTGCGGGTGAAGAGGGTGGCGCCGGTATCGCGCTCCAGCGCGGACATCTGCTGGGAGACGGCTGACGCCGTGTACCCCAGGCTGGTGGCCGCGCCGCTGAAGGACCCATGGCGGATCACCTCGAGCAGTGTCCGCAGGTGGATGGGGTTGACCATCTAGCACTTCCTCCCTGGCTGGTCCATGATTCCCGCAGCCGGAAGAAGTAGTTGCACCAATCCCGAATCTGTGAGCCTCCGAACTTCTCCCGAATCAACTGTGCGACAGGTCTCTGGAGTCCGATCCACCGGTGTCCCGGCGGGGTGTGGCGGCTTGTGGCGAGTCCGTGGGAACCTGCGGATGCTCCGCCGTACAGCCACACGACCGGCAGGAGAAGACATGTCCGACGAAGAGACGGGTTCCGTCGAGCTTACCCGCGGCGGGCAGCCGGCCGGCCGCCGCGTCGCCGTGATCGGGAGCGGTGTCTCGGGCCTCACGGCCGCCTGGATCCTCCGGAACGGCAACGCGGTCACCCTCTTCGAGGCCGACGACCGCCCGGGCGGTCACGCGCACACCCACCAGGTCGATCTCGCGGACGGCACGACGACGGGCGTCGACACCGGGTTCATCGTCCACAACGACCGCACCTATCCCACCCTGGTCCGGCTCTTCGAGGAGCTCGGCGTGTCCACCCAGGACTCGGACATGAGCATGTCCATCCGCTGTGACGGCTGCGGCCTGGAGTACGCGGGGGCGAAGGGCCGGCGTGGGGTGTTCGCGCAGCCCGGTGTGCTGTTCCGCGGCCGGTATCTCCGCATGCTCGCCGAGATCCTGCGGTTCCAGCGGTCGGCACGGGCGCTCCTGCGCCACAGCGACGACGCCATGGCGGGCACCGCCGGAGAGGAGGAGCCCACGCTCGGCGACTTCCTCGATCGGGGCCGCTTCAGCGCCTATTTCACCTCCCACTTCATGACGCCCGTGGTGTCGGCCGTCTGGTCCTGCGATCCGACCACGGCCCTGGCCTACCCGGCCCGGTACCTGTTCTCCTTCATGGACCACCACGGAATGCTCACCATCAAGGGCTCTCCCCAGTGGCGCACCGTCACGGGAGGCTCCAACGAGTACGTGCGGCGCATCGTCGACGTCCTCGACGACGTGCGGCTGTCGAGTCCGGTGACCGCCGTGAGGAAGACCGCCGACGGCGTCCTGGTCACGACGGCCGGTGCGAGCGAGCTGTTCGACGCCGTCGTCATCGCAACGCATCCGAACCAGGCCCTGGCGATGCTCGAGGAGCCGAGCGGCGACGCCGCCGAGGTCCTCGGCACCATGCCGTACTCCGTGAACACCACGCAGTTCCACACCGACGAGTCGGTGCTGCCCCGCGTGCACGGCGCCCGCGCCTCCTGGAACTACCGCCTGCCCTCGTGCGATGCGACGCCGGACCGCGTCCTCGTGTCCTACGACATGACGCGGCTCCAGCGCCTCGAGGGGCGCACCAACCACCGCTTCATCGTCAGCCTGGGGGAGGGCGACCTGATCGATCCGTCGACCGTGCTGAAGACGATGGTCTACGAGCACCCCCAGTACACGCCGCAGTCCCTCGCGTCCCAGGCACGGCTGGCGGAGCTCGGCGACGACCGGATCGCCTTCGCCGGCGCGTACCACGGGTGGGGTTTCCACGAGGACGGCGCCCTGTCCGGCCGCCGCGCCGCTGAGAGCATCGGCGGGTCGTGGGACGGGAACCCCGCCACTGAACTCGCCGACGTACGGGCATGAGCGCCTTCCTCTACCCGACCACGATCCGCCACGTCCGGCGGACGCCGCTGCGCCACGACTTCACCTACCGCAGCTACAGCTGGCTCGTGGACCTCGACGACCTCCCCGTCCTGCCCCGCCGGCTCGCCCCGTTCGCCAGGTTCCTCTCCGAGGACCATCTCGGCTCGCCCGAGCGCAGCATCCGCGAGAACGTGGCCGCCTTCCTGCGCTCGCAGGGCAGGAACGACGACGGCGGACGCGTCACGATGCTCTCGAGCGGCCGGGTGCTCGGGCACGTCTTCAATCCGCTGTCGCTGTTCTGGTGCCATGACCGTTCCGGCGCCCTCACCGCCGTCGTCGCCGAGGTGCACAACACCTACGGGGAGCGCCACTGCTATCTGCTCGACGTCGATGCGCACGGCACGGCGCACACCCCGAAGGCGTTCTACGTGTCGCCGTTCAACCCCGTGGAGGGGGACTACGAGATGCGCGTGCCCGAGCCCGCCGAGAGACTCGGCGTCGCGATCGTGCTGCACCGCGAGGAGCAGGCGCCCTTCACCGCCACCATGACCGGACACCGGCTGCCCGCGACCACCGCGAACGTGGTCCGGATGGCGCTCGCGGTCCCTCTGGCACCCCTCCGCGTCGTCGTCCAGATCCGCTGGCAGGGGATTAGACTCTGGCTGCGGCGGCTGCCCATCAGTCCCAGGCCGCTCCATGAACACCAGGAGGCAGTTCGATGAGCACCACAGTTGTTCCCTCGCAGGCGGACGTCGATCCGGCCGCCTGGCCGGGCATCGCCGGCGTCCCCAGCGGGACGAGGAGCAAGGTCCGGGCCACCATTGCCGAGAAGATCTTCTCGGCGGCCGTCAACACCCTCGAGCTCCGGGTCATCCACGACGACGGCACCACCCTGGGCGCGCCAGGTGGCGGCCCACGACCGGAGATGCGCATCCACCGGCCCGCCGACTTCTACGCCCGGCTCGGCGACAGCGGCCTGATCGGCCTCGGTGAGTCCTACATGGCCAGGGACTGGACGGCGTCGGACCTCACCGAGGTGATCCAGGTCTTCGCAGCTCGTGCCGCGCACCTGGTGCCCGTGCCGCTGCAGAAGCTCCGCGGACTCTCCCTGCCCAAGCCGCCCCGGCGCGAGCGGAACAGCACGGCCAACACGCGCTCGAATATTTCGCGGCATTACGATCTCTCCAACGAACTCTTCGCCCTGTTCCTGGACCCGACGATGTCCTACTCGAGCGCTCTCTTCGATACCACCGGCAAGGATCTCCTGCACGTCGAGTGGAACGAACTCGCCGCCGCGCAGCAGCGGAAGATCGACCGCCTGCTCGACCAGGCGAACGTGGGCCAGGGCACGCGGGTCCTCGAGATCGGCACCGGCTGGGGAGAGCTCGCCCTCCGGGCCGCCGCCCGCGGAGCTACGGTGGTGTCGGTGACGCTGTCCAGCGAGCAGAAGGAGCTCGCGGAGCAGCGCATCAGCGCCGCCGGCTTCGCGGACCGCGTCGAGGTGCAGCTGAAGGACTACCGGCTGGTCGAGGGCCAGTACGACGCCGTGGTGTCGGTCGAGATGATCGAGGCCGTGGGCTACGAGTTCTGGGCCGTGTACTTCCAGACGATCGACCGCGTCCTCGCCCCGGGGGGCCGCGTGGCCATCCAGGCCATCACGCTCCCGCATGAGCGGATGATGGCGACACGGCGGTCCTACACCTGGATCCACAAGTACATCTTCCCCGGGGGGTTCATCCCCTCGGTCCGCGCCATCGAGGACGTCACCGACCGCTACACCAGCCTGCGGGTGCGTGAGCGCCTCTCCATGGGCGACCACTACGCCCAGACGCTCCGCCTGTGGGAGGAGCGTTTCCTCGCACGGCATGACGACGTGGCGGCCCTCGGCTTCGACGACACGTTCGAGCGCATGTGGCAGTTCTACCTCTGCTACTCCCGGGCGGGTTTCCAGGCCGGCTACCTCGACGTCCAGCAGCTCATCTTCGACCGGCGGCCCTGACGTGCCTCCGTTCCTCCCGAGCTCCCCGTTCTTCTCGTCGTTCCCCGTTCCTCCCGAGCTTCCCGTTCTTCTCGTCGTTCCCCGCGGCCCAACCCGTCGCAACCCGTCCCAACCCGTCCCAACCTGTCCCAACCTGTCCCACCAAGGAGTATCGCGTGACTGACCCCGAGCAGGGCACCAGGTCCACCGGCCGATCAGGCAGCGGGACGGAGGGGATCGCGCAGAAGCTCGCCGGAATCCTCGCACCGATCGTCGGAGGGGAGCTCCCCGTCCGGCTCGTCGCCTGGGACGGCAGCGCTGCGGGCGGCGAGGACCAGCCCGAGGTCCGCCTGAACAGCGCGAACGCCCTGCGCCGCATCCTCTGGAGTCCGGGCGAGCTCGGCGTGTCCCAGGCCTACGTCACCGGCGAGCTCGACGTCCCCGGATCCCTCGAGCAGGCGCTCACCCACCTGTGGACCGTGATCGGGCAGCGCGGACTCTCGATGCCGCGGCTGACCCCGCAGCTCGTCCTGCAGCTGACGAAGGTGGCCCGCGAGGTCGGGGCCTTCGGTCCGCCCCTGCCGGCGCCGGCATCCCAGGCGAAGATCAAGGGCCGCCTGCACAGCCTGCTGCGGGACCGCGCGGCCATCAGCCACCACTACGACCTCTCCAACGACTTCTACGGCCTCATCCTCGATGACCACATGGCCTACTCCTGCGGCTACTGGCTCTCCGACGACCCCGACTACTCCCTCGAGGACGCGCAGCGCGACAAGCTGGACCTCGTCTGCCGCAAGGTGGGCCTCGATCGGAAGCCGGGGATGCGGTTCCTCGACGTCGGCTGCGGCTGGGGGTCGCTGAGCCTGTACGCCGCCGAGCACTTCGGCGCCAGGGTCACCGGCGTCACCATCTCGAAGGAGCAGAAGGCGTTCATCGACCGGAGGATCGCGGAGCGGGGGCTCGGCGACCGCGTCGAGATCCGGCTCCAGGACTACCGCGACGTGCGTGACGGACCCTACGACGCCGTCGCCTCCCTCGAGATGGGGGAGCACGTGGGCGAGGAGAACTACGGGACCTACACGTCCACCCTGTTCCGGAATGTCGCCCCCGGCGGGAAGGTCCTGATCCAGCAGATGTCGCGGCACGGCAAGCACCCGGGCGGAGGGCCCTTCATCGAGTCCTTCATCGCCCCGGACATGCACATGCGGCCCGTGGGGGACACCGTCAACCTGATCGAGGGCGCCGGCTTCGAGATCCGCGGCGTGCAGGCGCTCCGCGAGCACTACGTCCGGACCATCGACGCCTGGGAGGACCGCTTCGAGGCCAACTGGGACCGCGCCGTCGCGATGATGGGCGAGGAGGTCGCCCGGGTCTGGCGCCTCTACATGGTCGGCGCGTCGATGACGTTCCGGGACGGCCGGATGGGCGTGGACCAGATCCTCGCGGAGCGCCCGCTCCGGTAGCGCTGCCCCAGCCGGCATCACGCCGGTCCGACGGCCGGTACCGCTTCTCCCCGGAAGCGGTGCCGGCCGTCGTCGTGTGCAGGTCGAGGCCGGCCGCCGCCGGGTTCGGCAGGACGTCCGCGACACGCCGCGGAATCACGACACGGCGTTTTTTCTGCCTGTGTGGAACTCCTCCACAGCATGTGGACCGAGGCCCCGCCATGGTGCTGGAATCGCTCGTTTCCGGGCTTTCCAGCAACCCCGATCTGTGGACATCGTGTGGACTACTCGGACCGGTAATGACATACTTGTAATACATCATCTAGGGGTTCACCCGAGCGGTGCGCACTAGATGTAGTATCGAACCACAGAAACAACCGCTGGACGGGCATGGGCCCGGAAGCGCGGAAATCCCCGGATTTCTTCCCCTGTCCGGGGCCGCGCTCCACCCATGACACAGCACGACAGCAGTAGACGAAAAGGGGACTAGGACATGACGGTCACGGTTTACACGAAGCCGGCTTGCGTACAGTGCAACGCCACGTACCGCGCTCTGGACAAGAAGGGCATCGCCTACCAGAGCGTCGACATCTCGCAGGACCCCGCCGCCCTCGAGCGCGTGCGCTCCATGGGCTACATGCAGGCTCCCGTGGTCATCACGGACAACGACCACTGGTCCGGGTTCCGCCCCGACAAGATCAGCGCGATCGCCGACTCGGCCGTCAGCTCGGTGGCCTGAGCGATCCCCTCGGGGATCCGCAGGCCGGGCATCGGGCGATGAGCATCCTCACCGTGGATGATCGTTCCCCCGCCGCCGATCCGGCAGCAGCCGGCGTGGCGGAGGGGGCGGTCACCGATGCCGCACTGATCTACTTCTCGTCGGTCTCCGACAACACCCACCGCTTCGTGGAGAAGCTGGGCGTCCGGGCCGCCCGCATGCCGGTGCTCACCAGGGAGCCGACCCTGCAGGCGACCAGGCCGTACGTCCTGGTCCTACCGACCTACGGCGGGATCACCGGCAAGGGCGCGGTGCCCCGCCAGGTCGTGAAGTTCCTGAACAACGAGCAGAACCGCAGCCTCCTCCGCGGGGTCATCGGGGCCGGTAACACCAATTTCGGTGAGACCTACTGCCTTGCCGCCGACATCGTCGCCGCCAAGTGCAACGTGCCGGTCCTCTACAGATTTGAAGTCATGGGAACGTCCGAGGACGTCGCCCGCGTAACCACAGGATTGGAAGAGTTTTGGACATGAGTGTTGCAGAGACGGAGACGGGCGCACCCGCAGCCGCAGTAGAGCGCTTCAAGGACATGGGCTATCACGAGCTCAACGCCATGCTCAACCTGTACGGACCGAGCGGGGAGATCCAGTTCGACGCCGACCGCGAGGCCGCGCACCAGTACTTCCTTCAGCATGTGAACAACAACACCGTGTTCTTCCACGACCTCGAGGAGAAGCTCGACTACCTCGTGAAGAACGAGTACTACGAGCGCGAGACGCTCCACCAGTACACGATGAACTTCATCCGCGACCTCTTCAAGCGTGCCTACGCCAAGAAGTTCCGCTTCGAGACCTTCCTCGGCGCCTTCAAGTACTACACCTCGTACACGCTGAAGACGTTCGACGGCAAGCGTTACCTCGAGCGCTACGAGGACCGCGTCTGCATGGTCGCCCTCCACCTGGCCCGCGGTAACGAGCAGCTTGCCTTGCAGATGGTCGACGAGATCATCGACGGCCGCTTCCAGCCCGCCACCCCCACCTTTCTCAACGCCGGCAAGCGCCAGCGCGGCGAGCTCGTCTCCTGTTTCCTCCTCCGCATCGAGGACAACATGGAGTCGATCGGCCGTTCCATCAACTCGGCCCTGCAGCTCTCCAAGCGCGGCGGCGGCGTCGCCTTCGCCCTGACGAACATCCGTGAGGTCGGCGCGCCGATCAAGCAGATCGAGAACCAGTCCTCCGGCGTCATCCCCGTGATGAAGCTCCTCGAGGACAGCTTCTCCTACGCCAACCAGCTCGGCGCCCGCCAGGGTGCCGGTGCCGTGTACCTGCACGCCCACCACCCGGACATCAACCGCTTCCTCGACACCAAGCGCGAGAACGCGGACGAGAAGATCCGCATCAAGACGCTGTCCCTCGGCGTCGTGGTCCCCGACATCACGTTCGAGCTCGCCAAGCGCGACGAGGACATGTACCTGTTCTCCCCGTACGACGTCGAGCGCGTCTACGGCATGCCGTTCTCCGACATCTCGGTCACCGAGAAGTACTACGAGATGGTGGACGACGCCCGCATCAAGAAGACCAAGATCAAGGCCCGCGAGTTCTTCCAGACCCTCGCGGAGATCCAGTTCGAGTCCGGCTACCCGTACATCATGTTCGAGGACACCGTGAACCGGGCGAACCCGATCGAGGGCAAGATCATCATGTCCAACCTGTGCTCCGAGATCCTCCAGGTCTCCGAGCCCACCACGTACAACGAGGACCTGTCCTACGACCAGGTGGGCAAGGACATCTCCTGCAACCTCGGCTCGCTGAACATCGCGAAGACCATGGACTCGCCCGACTTCGGCCGGACCATCGAGACCGCGATCCGCACCCTCTCGGCTGTCTCGGACATGAGCCACATCAGCTCGGTGCCCTCGATCGCCAAGGGCAACGACGCCTCGCACGCCATCGGCCTCGGCCAGATGAACCTGCACGGCTACCTCGCCCGGGAGCGGGTCCACTACGGCTCCGAGGAGGGCCTGGACTTCACCAACATCTACTTCTACTCCGTGGTGTACCACTGCATCCGGGCGTCGAACCTGATGTCCATCGAGACCGGCCGCCAGTTCGCGGGCTTCGAGCGCTCCACGTATGCCAGCGGGGAGTTCTTCGACAAGTACACCGATCAGGTGTGGGAGCCGGCGACGCCGCGCGTCCGTGAGCTGTTCGCCGACGTGCACATCCCCACGCAGGAGGACTGGCGCGCACTGAAGGCCTCGGTCATGGAGCACGGCATCTACAACCAGAACCTGCAGGCCGTCCCACCGACCGGTTCCATCTCGTACATCAACAACTCGACCTCCTCCATCCACCCGGTGGCGTCGAAGATCGAGATCCGCAAGGAAGGCAAGCTGGGCCGCGTGTACTACCCGGCGCCGTACCTCACCAACGACAACCTGGAGTACTACCAGGATGCGTACGAGATCGGCTACGAGAAGATCATCGACACGTACGCCGCTGCAACGCAGCACGTGGACCAGGGCCTGTCCCTGACGCTGTTCTTCAAGGACACCGCGACCACGCGTGAGATCAACAAGTCGCAGATCTACGCCTGGCGCAAGGGCATCAAGACCGTCTACTACATCCGTCTCCGCCAGCTCGCGCTGGAAGGGACCGAGGTAGAGGGCTGCGTCTCCTGCATGCTCTAGCAGTTCTCGCCGGACCGGGCATCGCGCCCGGTCCGGCATCCCCGTTCCACCAGGCACCACCCACACCCCCAGACAAGGAACACACCATGAGCGAGAAGCTGAAGCTCGTCGACCAGGTCCAGGCCATCAACTGGAACCGCATCCAGGATGACAAGGACGTCGAGGTCTGGAACCGCCTGGTGAACAACTTCTGGCTGCCCGAGAAGGTGCCGCTGTCCAACGACGTGCAGTCGTGGGCCACGCTGACGCCGGACGAGCAGCAGCTCACCATGCGTGTGTTCGCCGGTCTGACGCTGCTCGACACCGTGCAGGCCACGGTCGGCGCCGTCAGCCTCATCCCCGACGCGATCACGCCGCACGAGGAGGCCGTCCTCACGAACATCGCGTTCATGGAGTCGGTGCACGCCAAGAGCTACTCCTCGATCTTCTCCACCCTGGCCTCCACCAAGGAGATCGACGAGGCGTTCCGCTGGTCCACGGAGAACGTGAACCTGCAGAAGAAGGCCAGCATCGTCACGGAGTACTACCGCGGTGACGATCCCCTGAAGCGCAAGGTCGCCTCGACGCTGCTCGAGAGCTTCCTGTTCTACTCCGGCTTCTACCTGCCCATGTACTGGTCCTCCCGCGCCAAGCTCACGAACACGGCCGACCTGGTGCGCCTGATCATCCGTGACGAGGCCGTGCACGGCTACTACATCGGCTACAAGTTCCAGCGCGGGCTCGAGAGTGCGACGCCGGAGCGCCGCCAGGAGATCAAGGACTACGCGTTCGAGCTCCTCTTCGAGCTGTACGAGAACGAGGTCCAGTACACCCACGACCTGTACGACGGCGTGGGTCTGGCCGAGGACGTCAAGAAGTTCCTGCACTACAACGCCAACAAGGCGCTGATGAACCTCGGCTACGAGGCGATGTTCCCGTCGTCCGTCACCGATGTGAACCCTGCGATCCTCTCGGCGCTGTCACCGAATGCGGACGAGAACCACGACTTCTTCTCTGGCTCGGGTTCCTCGTACGTCATCGGCAAGGCCGTGAACACCGAGGACGAGGACTGGGACTTCTAGTCCTGCCGCATCATGAGCGGGCCCGGCCGGAAATCCTCCGTCCGGGCCCGTCTGCACATCCGCCGTCGGACGCTCTGACGACTAGGTCAGCCAGCTCCACCAGCGCGACGGTTCCGGTTCCGGGCGGGGGACTGGTTCAGGCTCCGGTTCGCCTCCGAGCGCCTGGGCGGCCTCGACGAGATCCTCGGCGGTGAGGGTCATGACGGCGTCGCGGTCGAGCGCGTCGAAGTCCCGGCCCTCGTCGAGCGAGAGCCTGAGCGCCTGCCGGTTCAATGCCTGCTCGAACAGCGTGCGGGCGAAACGGGCGTTGCCAGAATCCTCCCCGACGTGCAGGCCCAGGAAGATGCGGCGCAGCATCTCGTCCGCGCCGTCGGCAAGGACGTACTCGTGCTGGGCCAGCATCTGATGGAAGATCGTCTGGAGCGCGTCCACTGAGTAGTCGGGGAACGTGATCTCCCGGGCGAAACGGGAGCGCAGCCCGGGGTTCGACAGGAGGAACGCCTCCATCAGCTGCGGGTAGCCCGCCACGATGACCACCAGTCGATGCCGGTGGTCCTCCATCCGCTTGAGCAGGACCTCGATGGCCTCCGGACCGAAGTCCATCCGGCCGTCGTCGGGCGTCAGTGCGTACGCCTCGTCGATGAAGAGCACCCCGTCGAGTGCCCGCCGGATCACCCGGTCCGTCTTGATAGCGGTCGCCCCGACATACTGCCCCACGAGGCCGGACCGGTCCACCTCCACGAGGTGCCCCTTCTGCAGCAGTCCGACAGCGCGGTACATCTCGGCGAGAAGCCGCGCGACCGTGGTCTTCCCGGTCCCCGGGTTGCCGAGGAAGACGAGATGCTGTGACGTCGCCACCTCGGGCAGTCCGTGCGCCTTCCGGCGTGCCTGCACCTGGAGGAGGGCGACAAGAGCGCGCACCTGCTCCTTGACCGTGTCCAGTCCCACGAGGGCGTCGAGTTCGGCCTGCACTTCGGCCAACGGGCGGGCCGGACCGGGGCGCGCTGCGAAGTACTCCCCGCGTAGATCCTCGACGCGCTCCGACCCCGAGGACTTGAGCTGATCCGTGAGGTGGCTCAACGTCTCGCGGAGGTCGTCGAGTGGATTGCGGCCAGCGGCCATGTCGTCCTCCTGCGCGGCTGACCGGCAGCCGCCAGCCGTCCCACCGGAAGGTCAGCCACCGCACCCGTCGAAGCCTGGTGGTGTCCCGCCAGTCGAACGGGATCATCACCACGCTACCGCACCGGACGAGCGGGCACGGGCCTATTTCCAGGCTGCTTCAGCGACGCTCGTGGCGCCGGAGAGCGACGGCAGGGTCAGTGGTGAAGCCCCTTCCCGTCGTCACACACTGGTGAGCGTCCGGGTGTCGCCTCAGCATCGCTGGTCATGCCGCAGAGCCTTGATCCGCCGTCGTGCCCTGCGCTGCTCGCTCTCAGGGTGTGCCTTCAACGGTTCCCGAGCGACGGCACCCGGGGGTAGGGGAGCGGTGGAGCGGTAGGCATGATTGGTGGGTGTTCCGACGACCATGGTGTGGCGTCGCCCCGGGCGCGTCCGTACGCTCCACCGGGACCCTCCTTCGTGTGATTGCAGGCTTCGCAGTGCTCCTGACCATCCCGATCATCGTCCGGTTGGCGGATGGTGCCGGCAACGGCCTCGACTGGGTGTTCCTCGTCATGGGCATCGGGCTCGCCGGCTACTGGGTCCTGCTCGCGCTGCGCGGGAGGCGTGCGCGCCGCGCCGAGCTCGACGAGCTCCGGCGCCTGAGGGACGGCGGAACGGTCCGGTTACCGGCCACACGAGACTGAGCTAGGCTGCCGGATTCCGCGCAATGATCGTGTAGGTGCAGGGAATCAGTGCGCGCTCGGGCTCCGGCCACGCGAATCCGTCGTCCAACTCCACCATGCGCGCGGAGAATCGCCACGGCAGGGTGGTGCCTTCGTCCATGCGGAGGATCGTCAGCCCAGCGCCGATGAGGGCGTTGACGATCTCCGAGATCGGGTGCGCCCACTCGAGGGTGCGCGGATGGGCGACGACGCCGTCGCCGGCGTAGGTGGACGACTCGTCCCAGATCTGGGCTTCGCCGTCGCCGAAGTACGGGTAGCGCAGCGTCAGCCCGTCGCCTTGCTCGTCGACCGAGTAGAGGACGGGGTGACCGTCCCGGATGTAGAAGGTGCCTCCCGCCTTCAGGAGCCCGGCGATCTGGGCCGCCCAGCGATCGAGGTCCGGCAACCAGGTGATCGTTCCGATGCTCGTGTAGACGACGTCGAACTCGCCCGCGACGGCCTGCCTGGCCTCGAGGACATCGCTCTCCACTCAGGTCGCGTCGAGGCCGAGCCGGGCCGCCAGCCGATCCGCGGAGGCCAGCGCTGCGGGGGAGAAGTCGACGCCCGTGACGCGCGCGCCGGCTCGCACCAGGGACAGGGTGTCCGTCCCGATGTGGCATTGGAGATGGCAGACGTCCAGCCCTGCCACGGAGTCGCCGGGCAGGAAGGGGGTCAGTGCGGCCAGGTCCGTCCGAACGACGCTGGTGAGGTACGCGGGGTCGTCGAATCGCTCGAGACCGTACGCAGCCTCGTGAAGAGGGACGCGGTCCTCCCATTTGCTCAGGTTGGTCGACCGGGCCGTCTCCCAGTCCGAGGCGCTGCGCTGATCATCCACCCGGTGAGTCTATGGGCAAGCGGATTCCGCACGCACCGTCATAATGGACGCCGTGAAGCGTCCTGAATCACAATGGCGCAAGATGTCCATCGGTCATCGGGGCCGACTGGGCGGTCCCGCGCACCAGGACCTAGGTCCGCCACGTCGGACTGCCGGGGGCCACGTCCACGAGCAGGCAATCTCGATGGCGAGCTGCTGACACCACGTCCACGAGCCGGAGGGTCCCAGTGAAGACCACGAGCACCACCATCCGATCCCTTGCCGTCGTCGCCGTGCTCACCGCACTGCTTCCCGGGTTGGGTGTCGCCCCGAGTGCGATGGCGGAGACCGTTGCGTCGGACGACACCGCGCTGTGCGCCTCGATGACCACGGACATCCATCAGAGCGTCAACCCGACCACGGGCGCCTCGCTCCTCACGCGGTGGACCGGCGAGATCGAGAGCGCCGCGAGCCGGCACGGCTTCACGGAGAGACGCGGCGTCGCGTTCAAGGCATCCGCCACGCAGCAGCCGGGGCTCGTGCCGGTGCACCGGCTGGTCAAGAAGGGTCAGTTCGTCTGGATCCCGGACAAGCCCCACTCGAGCGAGTTCGCCAGAGCCGTGACGGTCTACGGCTACACCGATCAGGGCGTGAACTTCTATGCGGCGCCACACACCATCGACTGCGGTGCAGGCGTGGAGGTCTTCCGCCGCGGCGGTACGCATCGTGCCACGGCCGATCCCGGGTACGGCGCCGCACTCCTGGCGGACGGCTGGGTCGCCGAGGGCCCGAAGTACTGGGGTACAGCGGCCGGGCCGGGGGGGCCACCGATCCCGCCCCCGGTCACTCCGCCCCTTCCACCCCAGCCTGGTCCGGAAGACGGTATCTTCTCCATCGCCGTCATCCCGGACACCCAGCAGGAGGTGTTCGCGGACCGTCCGGACGGCACCAACTCACGCTTCTCGGGACGTACCCGCTGGCTCGTCGACAACGAGGACCGGTACGACCTGCGCTACGTGGTGCACAGCGGTGACGTCGTCAACTGGGATACACCCGACCACGCCCAGTACGAGGTTGCCAGGAAGGGGATCAGGGTGCTCGAGGATGCGCGGCTGGAGACCTCGCTGGCCATCGGCAACCACGACACCGCGGCCGTCGGACCGGGTGGGTCGGCTGCTGACCACACGCGCACACGTCAGTTGGTCCGCGACACCTCCACCTTCAATGCGTACTTCCCGACGACGGCCAACGCGGGGCTCGAGGGCACCTTCGAGCCCGGCAAGATCGACAACAACTTCCACACCTTCGAGGCGGGGGGTGTGGACTGGCTGGTCCTGACGCTCGAACTCTGGCCCCGTGTCGAAGCCGTGCAGTGGGCCCGCGGTGTCGTCGCGGCCCATCCGAGGCACAACGTCATCATCAACACCCACGCCTACCTGACTGCGGACGGTTCGATCGCACAGAACAGCGACTACGGCGTCAGCTCACCGCAGTACCTGTACGACAACCTCGTGAAGGTGTGTCCCAACATCAAGATGGTCTTCTCCGGGCATGTCGGCCAGGCTGCCGCCCGCGAGGACACCGGGGTGAACGGGAACAGGATCTTCTCCTACCTTGGCGCCTTCCACTCGAACGTCACCAATCCCGTCCGGATCCTCGAGATCGACACGCGTGCGGGAACCCTGAAGAGCGCCATCCACGCGCCGTCGCTGGGCGCCATCTGGACGCAGTACGACCGGTCGACGAGCGGCCTCGAGGTCATCAGGTAGCCGCCCGGCGCTCACCCGGCCGCAGGGATCCCTCGTCGGCCGCCCGATGACCCGGGATCGCGATGCGGTCCAGGTCCGACGCCGCGACCACAGTGGTGGCGGGCCCGGCCGTCCGCCGGGCGCCCGCGGCGAGCAGTCCGACGTCGTCGTACCTGGACGAGAAATGCGTCAGGACCAGTGACCCCGCCGCCCCGGACGAGGCGATGGAGCCTGCCTGCCCCGCCGTCAGGTGGAGGTACTCCTCGGCGAGCCGTGCGTCGTCGTCGCTGAAGGTGCTCTCCGTGACGAGGAGATCGGCGCCCTCCGCCAGCGCGAACGCGCCGTCGCAGACCGCCGTGTCCATGACGAAGGCGAACCGCCGCCCGGGACGGTGCACGCTGACGTCCTCGAGCCGCACGTCCCCGAAGCGGCCTTCGCGGGCCAGCCGTCCGACGTCGGGACCCCGGACCGCCGCGCCCTCGAGGCGTGCCGGGAGGAAGGTCCGTCCGTCCGGCTCGGTCACCCGGTAGCCGTAGGCCTCGATGCGATGGCGGAGCGGTTCGACGTCGATGCCGTCCGCGACCGGTCCGGCAGCCCCGTGCGGATGCAGGTGCAGATCGAGGCCCGGTGTCGCGAGGGAGACGAGCGCGCGGACAGTCCCGCCGCCCGACGCCGGGTAGTGCAGGTGCACGGGGTGCGCGACACCGTCGAGCACCATCCGGGAGAGGACTCCGGGCAGCCCGAAGCAGTGGTCGCCGTGCACATGGGTGAGGCAGATCCTCGTGATCCTGGACGCGGACACCCCCGCATGGATCATCTGCCGTTGCGTGCCCTCGCCGGGATCGAAGAGGATGCCCTCGCGCTCCCATCGCAGGAAGTACCCGTTGTGGTTGCGGGTCCTGGTGGGTACCTGGGACGCCGTCCCGAGGATGACGAGCTCGCGCATGGTCCCAGTCTTGCACCGAGGAGGACTGCGGGCGCCGTGGTGCCGCGGTGGTGCAGCCTCCCTCGGTGGGGAGACAATGGCGGAGACGCAGCCCGGGTGGCACACCGCCGGGGGATGGATCTGAACGGCTGAAGGAGCGTGGTGTGGTGGAGCAGCAGTCCGGAGCGGCGGCCGTGGGCCTCCGCCGCGAGCGGCCGACGGCGAGGGCCGCCCGATCGTGGGCGGCGGGCTCGTGGCGGACGCCGTCGTGGGCGCTGCTTCCTGCAGGCCTCGTGTCCCTCGCAGGCTTCACCCTCCTGGTGCTGCATCAGCCGCTGATCGGCTACGGACTCCTGGTGCTCGCTCTCGCGGTGTCCGCCGTCGTCGACCGGGCGCTCTTCCGCGACCTCCTGCTCGTCGCCTTCAGCCTGACGGTCATGAGCCTGGTCCCGATCACCACGGACATCAGCGTGGACCACATGACCGTCATGGGAGCGGCGATGATCCTTGCCGTCGGGGTGCCCTACGCCGTGTCCCGCTTCATCTACCGGGACCATGCCATCACCTTCCCCGTCCGCACGGGCCAGCCCTGGACGCGCGCGGAGAAGTGGTATCTGCCCGCCGTCCTCGTGATCGGCTACGCGCTGCTCCCCGTGTACATGCTGGGTACCGGCGTCTACGCGAACTGGCCGGCCGCCGACGAGCCGGGCGAGGTGGCCCGCCTGTTCGTCGGGACCAACGGGCTCGGGGTCTTGGACGAGCTGTTCTTCATCTGCACGGTGTTCGCCCTCCTGCGGCGGCACCTCCCGAGGGCCCAGGCCAACATCCTGCAGGCCGTCCTGTTCACGTCCTTCCTCTGGGAGCTCGGCTTCCACGCGTGGGCGCCGTTCTTCATCTTCCCGTTCGCCCTGCTGCAGGCCTTCATCTTCACGCGCACCCGCTCGCTCTCCTACATCATCTGCGTGCACCTGCTCTTCGACTTCGTCCTGTTCCTCGTCCTGATCCACGCCCACAACCGGGCCTGGATCGACATCTTCGTCTGGTGAGTGCCGAGCGGGTGGCAGAGGTTCTGGACTTCATCGACGAGTCCCTGCAGTACGAGAGCACGTGGGAGCGGGCGGAGGACCACGAGCGGCGCTTCGGCGCCGACCTCGAGTACTACGGCGCCTCGGTCGGTGCCGTCCGGGGCAGTATCCGTAACGCCGGACGGCGCTATCCCGGCCTGGACCACGACGACGTCACCGCTCTCGCGAGCGCGCTGTGGTCCACGCCGGTGTATGAGCGGCGGCTCGCCGCCGTCGTCCTCCTCCAGTCCGCGTCCGGACTGCTCCGCCACTCCGACCTCACCCGGATCGAGGGCTTCATCCGGTCCGCAGCGCTGCACGACCTCGTGGATGCACTCGCCGTCGACGTCGTCGGAAGCCTCCTGCAGCGACTGGCGGGGCAGGAAGCGGTGCGGGCGAGCGCCGTGGTGGCCCGCTGGGCCGGTGCCGACGAGCCCCTGCTGCGGCGCGCGGCCGTCCTCGCGCACCTGCCCGCCTACCGGTCGGGCAACGGCGACGACGACGCCTTCCGGCGGACCATCCGCTCTATCTCGGGCGTCCAGCGGAGCCGGGTTCCGGAGGTCGAGGAGGCGATCGCCCTGGTGCGATCCAGCGGTGCGCCCTAGCGGATGTCGATGGTGCGGATCAGTCGTCCACGTAGTGCCGGCACGAGGTGATGGACCCCCATGAGGCCCACGCCGTACCGGCGAACCCGCCGCATGGACGTGGCGACCCGCAGCCGTGGGTCGATGCGGACCGCCCTGTAGCCGAGGCGGCGCGCCACCCGGGCGGAGAAGTCGATGTCCTCGTCGCGGGTGTCGATCGCGGTCCGCCCGAAGCCGCCCGTGGCCAGGTAGGCAGAGGCCCGCACGGCCATGTTGTGCCCGGCCACGAAGCGCAGGAAGGCGACGTCGAGGTGGACTGCGGCCATCATGACGCGCAGGAGCCTCAGCGCGCCGGGCATGAGGATGTCGTCGCCCCAGCGGTAGTGGCGATCCCGCAGTGGCACGCTCGTCCCGCCGAGCAGCTGGACCTCCGGGTGCTCGGCGAACGTGCGGCGGATGCGCGCCGCCCAGTCCTCGGCCGGTTCGCTGTCGCCGTCGGTGCGGGCGACCACGGTGTAGCCGTCGGCGATCGCGGTCCGGAAGCCGGTGTCGCAGGCCGCGCCCGTGCCCTTCTGACGTTCGGTGAGCAGAGTGAGGCCGGCGGACGGGTGTGCGGCGGCGAACTGCCGGACGCGCTGTGCGGTGTCATCGGTGGAGTTGTTGTCCACGACGTAGACGTGCAGGCCGTCGGGCTCGCGCTGCCCGAGCAGCGCCTCGAGCGTGTGCGTGATGCCGGGTTCGTTGAAGACGGGTACGACGACGGCGAGCCGGTCGGTCACGAGTGGTCCTTCGGGGGGGGGGGGGGGGGGGGGGGGGGGGGGGGGGGGGGGGGGGGGGGGGGGGGGGGGGGGGGGGGGGGGGGGGGGGGGGGGGGGGGGGGGGGGGGGGGGGGGGGGGGGGGGGCGGACACGGGGGAGGGAGGACTCAGGGTCTGTCGAGGTCGGCGGCCGCGAAGGTGTCGCAGGACCGGAGGTCTCCGGTCTCGTACCCCTGCGAGAACCAGGCCTGGCGCTGGGCGCTGGAACCGTGGGTCCACCCCTCGGGATCGACCCGGCCCGTCGCGGCCTCCTGGATGCGATCATCGCCGACGGACGCGGCAGCGGACAGTGCGTCCTGGAGATCGGTCGTGGAGAACGGGAGCAGGAACGGCTGCCCGGACTCCGGGTCCTCCACCGTCGTGGCATGCGCAGCCCACATGCCGGCCAGGCAGTCGGCCTGCAGCTCGACGCGGACGCCGCCGGATTCCTCGCCCTGCGGGTCCTGCCCGGCGGCGCCGAGCGTGCCGATGAGGTTCTGGACGTGGTGGCCGAACTCGTGGGCGACGACGTATTCCTGCGCCAGCGGGCCGCTCGATGCGCCGAACTGCGTGACCAGTTCGTCGAAGAACGCGGTGTCGTAGTAGGTCTGCTCGTCGACAGGGCAGTAGAAGGGTCCGACGGCGCTGGTCGCCGTGCCGCAGCCGGTGTCCGTGCGGTCGGTGAACAGGGCCACGCCGGGCTGGGTGTAGGCGACCCCGAACTGGTCCAGGTAGGGGAGCCAGAAACTGTCGAGGCTCTCGGCCGTCGCCAGGATGCGGCAGTCGAGCCTCTCGTTCGCCTCGACCCCCGAGACGCACTCGCTGATGGCACCGCCACCGTCGTCGCCCTGTCCGGCCGTGCTGGTACCGTCCTGCAGCCCGAGCTGGTCCACGACACCCGGACCGAAGATGAGGGAGAGGATCAGGAGGAGCCCCCCACCCACGCCGCCGCCGACGGCGACGCCGCGGCCCCGGCCTCGCCGGTCACTGACCCGGGAGGGGTCCAGGCGGGTCCTGTCGTTGAAACTCATGAATCAACCATAAGCTGACTTAGCGTCCGGCGGTGTACGGAGGGTGACGCGCCGCACCACTAGGCAAGCGGCCGGCCGGCGCGCGGCCAGGTCCCTGGATCCACCAGGACCTCGGACACGCCGAGCTTCAGCGTGTCGAGCTCGCGTTCGAGGATCACCGCGGCCTTCCGGCTGCCCTCGGGGGTGAGGTGGACGGCGTCGGCCAGGTCGTCCTCGAGTTCGTGCGCCGTCAGCCAGTCGCCCACGGAGACGAAGGTGATGCCCCGCGCGGCGGCGAGATCCCCGAGGAGTGCGTCGACCTCGGCACGGCGACCACCGCCGTCCCGGGAGCTGCGGCTCAGCGTGCCGATCATCATGATGCGTGAGCGGGGGTAGGTCTCTTCGAGTCCGAGGAGCAGGGCATTCGCGTTCGCGAGGATGTCACCGTCGGAGGCACCGCGTGCAGCATCGTTGCCGCCGCCCTCGACGACGACGAGCGCGGGCTCGCCGTGCGGCAGCACCCATGTGCCGCCGGTCAGGGCGTCGTAGTAGTTCGGGGCATCGATCGTCGGGTTCGCGGCGACGTAGCCGGTCCCTCCTGCACCCGAGAAGCGCACATCGTAGCCGAGGGCGCGCAGGGCGAGCTGGGGCCACGAGTTCTGCTCGGACGCCTGCGAATCGCCGATGAGGACGGCCGTCCGGTGCACGTCCTGCACCACGACCTCGCGCCGGCCGGTCGTCGGGTTGGGTACCGTGCTCCCGACCTTCAGGTTCGGCACGGACAGCACCGCGGGCGGTTCCACGATCGTCCCACCTGTGCTGGTCGGGGCCTGAGGTGAGGTATCGGGGCGTCGTGGAGGCAGGACCTCGCCCGGTACGACCACGGACCGGGCGGGGGTGCGGCCGGACTCCTGCACGTCACCGGGCGATGCCGATGCCGGCATCATGCCCGCCACGAGCGTCAGCGACACGAGCAGTGTCAGCGCCCCGCCTCGGCGAGGGCGCAGCGGGGGGTTGTCGCCGGCCGCCCCGGTCGTCGTCCTGGTCATCGTGTGTCGCACTCCCCCTGAGAGCCTCCACCCGGCATCCCGGGGACCAGCCTATCGGGGCGGCGCGACGGTCCGCGGCCGCCCGGCTGCGACACTCCGGGGGTGCGCTCGCGCTCCGCAGGGCCGCTCAGGCGAGCCAGTGCTGCGGCGCCGACAGCCGCCGTGGCAGCCGCGTGCCGCGGTCACCGAGCGCCGCGGCGACCTGCATCGGCGTGAGGAACAGGGCGCCGGAGAGATCCGCGCCGTGCAGGCGCGTGTCGCGCAGGTCCGCGCCGAGGAGGTCCACCCGGTCGAGATCCACGCCCGAGAGGTCCGCGGCGATGAGGTACGCGCCGCGAAGATCGGCACCGCGGAGCGTACGGCCGGTGAGGTCCACGCCGAGTAGGTCGGCACCGGGGCCGATCCGGCGGGGGTGGCGCGTGCCGGCAGCGCTGCGCCGTACGGACGCGCTGACGGCCGTCAGCGCGTCGCCGACCCGACGACGGAGAGCCTCGAGGTCGAGGCCCGGGAGCCGGTCGGCATCCAGGCGTGCGAGGGCGGTGGTCTCCTCGAGGAGCGCGGCGATCGTGGTCCTCACGCCCGGCGCGACCTCCGGTGCGCCGGCGGCCAGGGCCAGCGCCTCATCGAGGTACCAGAGGATCTCGTGCAGGTCGCGGACCACGGGGAAAGCGGCGAACATCGGTACGCGCACCTCAGGGTGGTCCGTCCAGCTGCGTCCGCCGAAGGTCGCCTGGGCCACCTGCTGCCCGGCCCCGAAGCAGTCGAAGACGGTGCAGCCCTTGTAACCCGTATCGCGCAGCTTCCGGTGGATGGTGCAGGAGAAGTCGTCGGCGAGGTTGTGGCATGCCCGGCCGATGGGCTTGTCGTGCGCGAAGTCGCTGGAGCGCTCGAAACCGAGTGCCGAGCAGCACAGCGCGAAGCAGCTGGAACAGTCCGCGGTCAGGGGGACCTCGGGGTACCCGGTCAGGCGCAGGGGGACGGCGGGCACGGGGTCCTTCCGGATGGACGGCGCCGGCCATCGATGCCGGCGGTGGGGGAGCCTCCACTGTGCCACAGGCAGGACGAGCCCCGCCGGAGTCCGGCGGGGCTCGTCCTGACGCGCTCGGCGCGCCGGTGTCGGTGCAAGGGTGTCAGTGCACGGGTTTCAGTACATGGGTGTCAGTGCACGGGCGTCGGCGCGGCGCCGTCCTGCTGCGGCGCGCGGACGAAGAAGGAGGCGACGACGGCGAGGAGGAAGATGATCGCACCGTACATGAACGCGGCCCTGATCCCGCCGGCCATGGCGGGGAGTTCGCCGACGCCCTCCGAGACCAGCGCCGTGGTCTGCAGGGTCATCACGGAGATGAACAGCGCGGTTCCCGCGGCGCCCGCCAGCTGCTGCGCCGTGCCGAACACGGCGCTGCCGTGCGAGTACAGGTGCGGCTTGACGGACCCGAGGGCCGAGGTCAGCAGCGGCGTGAACATCAGGGCGAGGCCGATGCTGAGGAACACGTGCGCCACGAGCACCAGCTGCACGGGCGTGGTCTCGGTGAGCCGTGTCATGGCCCAGAACACCACGCTGACGAGCAGGGCTCCCGGCACCAGGAGGACGCGGGGTCCGCGGCGGTCGTAGATCCGACCGACCACGGGGCCGAGCAGGCCCATGGCCAGCCCGCCCGGGAGCAGGAGGAGTCCGGACACCAGCGGGTCCATGCCCAGCACGGTCTGTACGTAGATGGGGATGAGGATGATCGTGCCGAACAGGGCCATCATGCTGACGGCGATCGCGACGATCGAGATGGTGAAGTTGCCGGAGGTGAACACCCGGAGGTCCAGAAGGGCCGCGTCCCGGCGCTGCAGGACGAGCTGACGCGTGATGAAGAGGGCGAGCCCGGCGATGCCGGCGACGAGGGGGATCCACGCGGGGACGGCGCTGCCGGTCGATGCCTCGCCCAGCTGGCTCAACCCGTAGATGATGCCGCCGAAGGCGACGGCGGACAGGATGACGGAGGGCACGTCGATGGCCGACCGGCGCGGCTCCGTGACGTTCTGCATCTTGGCCGAGCCGATGGCGAGCGCGGCGAGGGAGATCGGGAGGACGAGCCAGAACATCCAGCGCCAGTCGAGCACGCTCAGGATCGCTCCGGAGATCGTGGGGCCGAGGGCGGGAGCCACCGAGATGACGATCGAGATGTTGCCCATGATCTTGCCGCGGGAGGCGGGCGGGACCAGCGTCATGACGGTCGTCATGAGCAGGGGCATCATGATCGCGGTGCCGCTCGCCTGGACCACACGGCCGATCACCAGGACACCGAAGCCGGGCGCCATCGCGGCGATGAGCGTGCCGAGGCTGAACAGGCCCATGGCGGCCATGAAGACGGGGCGGGTGTCGAAGCGCTGCAGCAGGTAGCCGGTGATGGGGATGACCACGGCCATGGTCAGCATGAACGCGGTACTGAGCCACTGCCCGGCGCCGACCGTGATCCCGAGGTCCTCGACGAGCCGGGGGATCGCCACACCCATGATCGTCTCGTTGAGGATCACCACGAAGGCGGAGATGAGCAGGAGTGTGATGACGAGCTTGTCGCGGGGCGGGAGTGCGGCGCCGACGGGACCGGCGGTCCGGCGAGCATCGGACGGGGCTTCGGCGCCGGTGTCGGTGCGGGCAGGCGCTGCAGCCCGGGCCGTTGCGGCCGCGGCCCCGACGCCGGGCACCTCGGGACTCGGTAGTGCGTCGGAGACGCTGGAGGATGGGCTCTGGGTCATCGTGATCCGCTCGGTTCGATCTGGTGCCGCCCGGCCGGGACGATCCATCCGGGGCCGGTATGCGTGTGTACAGGGGACCGTCCAGGTGAATGGTTGATCCGGTCAACTACCTGAACCCCGGGGTCCGGGAGTCTATTCCGCCCGCGATCCGTCTGCCCGGGGACGGCGGCTCCGCCGTCGTCCTCTTCCGGCCCCGGCGGTCCGCTGCTCCACTAGCATAGGGCTGGTGCGGCGCCCCGAGCCAGAGCCGGGGGATCGCCGGTTCCGCCGGCTCCGGTCCGCGCCATTCCATGTCCGACGACGAAGGAGAACTCCCTGTGTCCGATTCTTTCTACCGCGGACTCGGTGGCGGGCGGTTCGTCTCCACGCTCAACGCGCAGGGGGCGTGGAACCCGGAGGAACAGCACATGGCTCCGATCTCCGGGCTGATGACGCAGTGCCTGCTCGAGTGCGCACCGCGGGAGGGCATGCAGCTGAGCCGGATCAGCTTCGACATCCTCGGGATGATCCCCGGGGGTGAGTTCGAGATCTCCACCGCCGTCGTGCGCCCCGGGCGGACGATCGAGCTGCTCGAGGCCAGGATGGAGGCCGCGGGGAGGACCGCGATCGTCGCGCGGGCCTGGCGCCTGAGCGTCCAGGACACCGAAGCCGTCGCCGCGCTGGAGGATCCGCGCATCCCGGGTCCCGACGCGGCCGGGCCCCACGAGGGCATGACCGCATGGCCGGGCGGGTTCATCCGGTCGCTCGACGTACGCGTGGTGCCGGGGCACCGGCCGGGGCGCGGACAGGTATGGCTCCGGAACCCCTACGCCATGGTGGAGGGCGCAGTGGCGCCCGACGTGGTCCGTCTGGTCGGGATGATGGACGCCGCCAACGGCATCGCCTCCCGGGTGGCGCCCGGCGGTGACAGCTGGATGTTCCCCAACGTGGACCTGCAGGTCCATCTGTACCGGGAGCCCGCGGGGGAGTGGCTCGGCCTGGATACGCGCGTGACGTTCGGGCGGGACGGCGTCGGGCTGACCTCGAGCGTGGTGCACGACCTCGACGGGCCGTTCGGACGGCTCGAGCAGATCCTCACCGTGCGGAAGCTCTGACGGGCACCTGCCGGAATGACGGTGCACCTGCCGGAATGACGGCGCGCCGGCCATGGTTGCACGAGGCATGGATGCCTGCGGCGTGCTCCACGCCCGGGCGATCGCGCCCACGCGCCCGTGGGACGTCGAGGAAGAGGAAGCATGCCGAAAGCTATCTGGAACGATCAGGTCATCGCCGAGTCCACGGACACGGTCATGGTCGAGGGGAACCACTACTTCCCGCCGAACTCCATCTCCGAGCAGTTCTTCGTGCCGACACGGACACAGACGGTGTGCCCGTGGAAGGGGACCGCGAGCTACTTCAGCCTGGACGTCGACGGCGAGCAGAACAAGGACGCCGCGTGGAGCTACCCGGAGCCGAAAGAAGCGGCGGAGAACATCCGCGGTTACTACGCTTTCTGGAAGGGCGTCACGGTCAGCGAGTGACCACGTGGCCGAAGGGCGCCGTCGTTCGACGGCGCCCTTCGCGCGTGTGGGACGGACGCAGCCCGCCCTGAACCCCGAACGGACGACGGCGCCGCACGGCGCAGGATGAAGGAGCACCATGGAGAACCGGACACTCGGCAACAGCGGCACCTCGGTCTCGCACCTGGCCCTCGGCACGATGACCTTCGGCGCGGAATCGGACGAGGCGACCTCGCACGCCATCCTCTCGGACTACGCGGCGGCGGGCGGCAACCTGATCGACACCGCCGACGTCTACACCGCCGGGGCCTCGGAGGAGATCATCGGCCGCTGGATCGCGAAGAACCCGGCCGAGAGCGGACGCATGGTGCTCGCGTCCAAGGGCCGCTTCCCCATGGGCGATGACGCGAACGACCTGGGGCTGTCCCGGCGCCACCTCCGCCGCGCGCTCGATGCCTCCCTGACGCGTCTCGGCGTGGAGCACATCGACCTGTACCAGGTGCACTCGTGGGATCCGCTGACACCGCTCGAGGAGACCCTCGGCTTCCTCGACCAGGCCGTGGCGCAGGGCAAGATCAGCTACTACGGGTTCTCCAACTACACCGGCTGGCAGCTCACCAAGGCCGTGATGATCGCCCGGCAGCGCGGGTACTCCCTGCCGGTGACCCTGCAGCCGCAGTACTCGCTGCTGGTCCGCGAGATCGAGGCGGAGATCGTCCCCGCGGTGCTCGACGCCGGCATGGGCATGCTGCCCTGGTCCCCGCTGGGCGGCGGCTGGCTCACCGGCAAGTACAGCCGGGACACGGAGCCCAGAGGGCAGACCCGGCTCGGCGAGAACCCGCAGTGCGGCATGGAGGCCTGGGAGAAGCGCAACGCGCAGGACCGCACGTGGCGCATCATCGACACCGTGACGGGCATCGCCGGCGAGCGTGGTGTGAACGCCTCCCATGTCGCCCTCGCGTGGGTGGCCGCCAAGGCCGGCGTCACCTCGGTGATCCTCGGCGCCCGCACCCAGGAGCAGCTGGCCGACAACCTCGCCTCCGCGGACCTCGAGCTCACCGCGACGGAACTCTCCCGGCTCGACGACGTCAGTGCCCCGACGTTCAGCGACTACCCCTACGGCGGCCCGGGCATCGAGCAGCGCAGCCGCGGGATCGCCGGAGGCCGCTGACCCGGTTGGCTCCGTCCGCCTGACGGGCTATCGTTTCGAGCAGTGACACGGGGTGTCCCTCCATGGGAGGGGCTGAGAACAGACCCGTCGAACCTGATCCAGCTCATACTGGCGAAGGGATGTCCTGCCGGGCCGTCGGCCCCGTGCGTCCTGCCGCCCCATCGCGAGAGGACGCCATCGTGCACCAGGTCCAGCAGAACCCCACCCAGGCCGTCGGCCCCGTCACCGCCGAGGACTGCGCGCTGCTGCTCTCGGCCCTGCGCGACGCCGTCCCGCTCGTGCAGTGCATCACCAACGCCGTCGTCACGAACGTCACCGCCAACGTGCTCCTCGCCCTCGGAGCGACTCCCGCCATGGTGGACATCCCCGGCGAGGCCCGGCAGTTCGCCCCCGTCGCCTCGGCTGTGCTCGTCAACCTCGGCACCCCCACCGGTTCCCAGCGCGAGGCCATGCTGGAGGCAGCGGACGCGGCGAACGAGTCGGGGACCCCCTGGGTCCTCGACCCCGTCGCGGTCGGCTTCCTCGCCGTCCGCACGCAGACCGCCACGGAGCTCGTCGCCCTCCGCCCCGCGATCATCCGGGGCAACGCCTCGGAGATCATCGCGCTCGCAGGTGCGGGCGCTGGCGGCCGCGGCGTGGACTCCCTCGACGAGCCGGCCGCCGCGCTCGACGCCGCGCGGCTCCTGGCCTCCCGCCACGGGTCGGTCGTCGCCGTGTCGGGCGCCGTGGACATGATCGTCGCGCCGTCCGGTGCCGTCGTCGGCGTGGCCAACGGGACGCCCCTCCTCACGCAGGTCACCGGGGGCGGGTGCGCGCTGGGGGCCGTCATGGCCGCCTTCGCCGCCCTCACCGAGGATCCGCTCCTCGCGGCGGTCGCCGCGACCGGCGTGTACACGATCGCCGCAGAACACGCCGCAGCCGTCGCGTCGGGGCCGGGCACCTTCGCGGCGCAGTTCCTCGACGCCCTCTCGGCCATCACCCCGGACGACGTCCGGCGCGGGCTGACCCTGCGGTCAGACTCCTGATGGTCGCCCAGGACGGGAGTGCCCGGCAGTCGCCGGCGTCCTACCTGCCCCTCTACCTCGTCACGGACACGGTGCTCTGCTCGCCACGGTCGGTACCCGACCTCGTCGCGCTCGCCGTCGAGGGCGGGGTCACCTGCGTGCAGGTCCGGGACAAGCGCGCGGGAGGCCGCGATCTCCTGGACCTGCTGGTGGCCGTGGCCGCCGCCGTGGATGGCCGGGTGCCGGTGCTGGTCGACGATCGGGTGGACGTCTACCTCGCCGCCCTCGCCGGGGGTGCCCGGGTGCACGGGGTCCACGTGGGGCAGTCGGACCTTCCTGCCGATCTGGTGCGGACCATGGTGGGGCCCGACGCCGTCGTCGGACTGAGTGCAGCGACGCCCGGGCAGTTCGGGGCGGCGGCGGACCTCCCGGCGGGCACGGTCGACTATCTCGGCGTGGGTGCGGTGCATGCCACCACTACCAAGCCCGATCACCCGGCGCCCCTCGGCGTCGACGGGTTCGCGGGCCTGATGACGTCTGCTCCACTGCCCTGCGTCGCGATCGGCGGCATCACGGCGGACGACGTGGCTCCGCTGCGCCGCGCCGGTGCCGCGGGGATCGCCGTCGTCTCCGCCCTGTGTACGGCCGTGGATCCGTCGGCGAGCGCACGCGACCTGCTCCGGGCATGGCAGGACGGGAGAAGCTGACCCCCCCTGCGCGACCGGTCGGACGGCCGGGGGCTCCCGGCGGTGATCAGGGCTCGGTGCAGGCGCGACGTCGCCCGCGATGGCCGGCCGCTGGCCGCGCACCGGCCACCGCTGCCTACGATGGAGGGATGAGCAATCCCTGGAACGGCGCCGACGCGCTCGCCGTCGTCGTCGAGGGTGGTCCCACGGATACGGATGGCTGCCTGGTGGACGACGCGACCGTGGGGGCCGGGCCGCGCGCCGCTGCCGACCTCGATCGGGGCATCGCCCTGCTGCGCGAGGTCGCCTCGGGGACCCGCCCGCCGACGCTGCGCCTCTACCGGCCCAGCCCTACCGTGGCCTTCGGCCAGCGGGACGCCCGCCTCCCCGGGTTCGCTGCCGCGGGCCGTGCCGCCGAGGAGCGCGGATTCACGCCGCTCGTCCGGCGGGCGGGGGGCCGGGCCGCGGCCTATCACGACGGCTGCCTGGTGGTGGACCACCTCGAACCGGCGGCCGACGGCGTCGCCGGTACGCGGGCGCGCTTCGCCGCCTTCGGCGGGTTCTTCGCGGCGGTGCTCGCCCGCGTCGGCGTCGATGCGCACGTGGGGGAGGTCCCGGGGGAGTACTGCCCGGGGGAGTTCAGTGTGCACGGCCGCCACGACGGCGTCCCCGCGGTCAAACTCGTGGGCACGGCCCAGCGTGTGATCTCCGGCGCCTGGCTGTTCTCGTCCGTCGTGGTGGTGGAGGACGCCACGCCGCTGCGTGCGGTCCTCTCGGACGTGTACGCGGCACTGGGCCTGGACTGGCTGCCCTCGACGGCGGGCGGGGCCGAGGACCTGGCTCCCGGACTCGCCGTCCATGACGTCGAGCACGCGCTGCTCGCCGCCTATGCCGCCGTCGTCCGCCTCGACCCGGCCTGACCGCCAGCTCGTCCGGGAACACGGCGTCCCGCCCCTCAGCGAGGAGGGACGGGACGCCGACGGACCGTGGTGCTGCAGCTCCTAGGTCAGTGCCCGCGGGCGATCCATTCCTCGAGGTGCGGGGCCTCGTCGCCGATCGTCGTGCTGTCGCCGTGACCCGTGCGGGCGATCGTGTCCGCGGGCAGCGTCAGCAGGCGCGTCCGGATGGAGTCGATGATCGTCGGGAAGTCGCTGAAGGAGCGCCCGGTGGCGCCGGGTCCGCCCTGGAAGAGCGTGTCGCCCGTGAAGACCGTGCCGGCCTCCTCGAGGTAGAAGCAGGTGGAGCCGGGGGAGTGCCCGGGCGTGTGCAGCGCGGTGAGGACGACACCGGCGACCTCGACCCTGTCTCCGTCGCCGATCCACTGGTCCGGGCTCAGCTCCGGGAACACCATGTCCCACAGTTCGCGGTCGGCCTCGTGCAGGTGGATCGGTGCCCGTACGGCGTCGAAGAGGTCCCCGACGGCACGGATGTGGTCGTCATGCGCGTGGGTCAGGAGGATCGCCCGCACGCTGCGACCGTTCACCTGCTCCACGATCGCCGCGGCATCGTGCGGTGCGTCGATGATGACGCACTCGTCGTCGTCACCCACGATCCAGACGTTGTTGTCGACGTCCCACGTGCCGCCGTCGAGCGAGAACGTGCCCGAGGTGACGAGGTGCTCGATCCGCGCGCCCATCAGAGTTCCACCACCGAGCGCAGCACCGCACCGCCGTGCATCTTCTCGAAGGCCTCCTCGACCTGGTCGAGGGAGATGCGCTCGGTGACGAAGGCCTCGAGGTCGAGGGTGCCCTGCAGGTAGTGGTTCACGAGCATCGGGAAGTCCCGGCTGGGGAGGCAGTCCCCGTACCAGGAGGACTTCAGCGACCCGCCGCGGCCGAAGACGTCCAGTAGCGGGAGTTCGAGGGTCATCTCGGGCGTCGGGACGCCGACGAGCACCACGGTACCGGCGAGGTCGCGGGCGTAGAACGCCTGCTTGTACGTCTCGGGGCGCCCGACGGCGTCGATCACGACGTCGGCGCCGTTCCCACCGGTGAGCGCGCGGACGGCCTCCACGGGGTCCTCGTCCTTCGAATTGACCGTGTAGGTGGCACCGAGGCCCTTGGCGAGCTCGAGCTTCCGGTCGTCGATGTCGACGGCGATGATCGTGGTGGCGCCCGCGAGCTTCGAACCGGCGACGGCCGCGATGCCCACCCCGCCGCACCCGATCACGGCGACGGAATCGCCGAGCGATACGTTGCCCGTGTTGATGGCCGCACCGATACCCGCCATGATGCCGCAGCCGAGGAGGCCGACGGCGGCGGCGTCGGCCGCGGGATCCACCTTGGTGCACTGCCCGGCTGCGACCAGCGTCTTCTCGGCGAACGCACCGATGCCCAGGGCGGCCGTGAGCTCGGTGCCGTCCTCGAGGGTCATCTTCTGGGTGGCGTTGTGCGTGTCGAAGCAGTACTGCGGCTCGCCGCGGCGGCACGCCCGGCACTCACCGCAGACTGCACGCCAGTTCAGGATCACGCGGTCACCCGGCGCCACCTGCGTGACGTCGTCACCCACGGCACTCACGACGCCGGTGGCCTCGTGTCCCAGCAAAAAGGGGAAGTCGTCGTTGATGCCGCCCTGCTTGTAGTGCAGGTCCGTGTGGCAGACGCCGCACGTCAGGATGTCGACGAGGGCCTCGCCGGGACCCGGGTCCGGCACCAGGATGGTCTCGATGGTGGCGGGGGCATCCTTCGCCCGCACCACGACTCCCTGAACTCTGTGCACCATGGTCTCGCTGTCCTTCCGCTGGGTACCTGCTGGCGGTCGGACCGCGTCCTGCCGGTCCGCCGTCCCCCAGCATAGGGGGGACGGCGGACGGGAACGGCGCCGGGTCCGGGCTAGACGGACAGGCGTGTCCTCACATCGGCGACGGACGGGTTGGTGGCCGTGCTGCCGTCCGGGAAGATCACGGTGGGGACGGTCTGGTTGCCGCCGTTGAGGGACGCCACGAGCTCGGCGGTGCCCTCGACCTCCTCGATGTTGACCTCGGTGTAGCCGATCCCCTGGGCGTCCAGCTGCGACTTCAGGCGTCGGCAGTACCCGCACCACGAGGTGGAGAACATGGTGATGGTTCCGGCGTCGGGCGTGTAGTCCACGGTGCTCCTCGAATCTGCGTGCGGTTCTCCCGCACGTGCTGTGATCTCTCAGCGGTCGGCATTCCCGCCCGCACCCTCCTCAACGCGCGTGGTGGGGCGGGCATTCCAGGACCCAGCCGCCGCCCCTGGCGCGCGCCGACCGGGACGACGGTAGGCTCACGGCATGCCCGGAGCGAACGAAGAGCAGAACGCGATGCAGCTGGCGGCGGTCCGCGTGGCCATCAACGAGGTGGACGAGCAGATCGTCTCCCTCATCTCGCGGCGCGAGCGCCTGGTGCGCCGTGCAGGTGCCCTGAAGCAGGACGACGCCTCCGTGCGCGCGCCGGCGCGGGTGGAGCAGGTGATCACGAACGTCCGGGGCTACGCGGCGAAGCTCGGGGTGGACCCCACGGTCGTCGAGCACACGTACCGTGCCATGATCTCGGCCTTCATCGACCTGGAGCTGAAGGTGCGGCGCGAAGGCTGACGCCCGTCGAACCTCCGCCGGTTCCCTGCGGCTCCCGCCGGCTCCCTGCGGCTCCCTGCGTCGAGCGTGTTGGTCGGCCGTCTGCCCAGCCGATACGATCAGGACGGCGGTTCCGGGCCCTCCCGAGTGCCGCCGCGCCCGTTCGGGCAACCATTTTCCACCCAGCACCGAGGAGACCTCCCGTGTCAGCGCCGCAGCCCATGAAACTCATCGTCGACGGCGAAGAGAAGCAGGCGACCACGGGGACCACCGGCACCGAGCTGTTCTCCGAGCGGCGCGACGTCGTCGTCATGCGCATCGACGGGGAATTGCGCGACCTCGACCAGGTACTGACGGACGGTGCGACCGTCGACGGTGTCACGCTCGAGGACCCGGCCGGGCTCGAGGTGCTCCGCCACTCCGCCGCCCACGTCATGGCCCAGGCCGTGCAGCAGCTGCGCCCGGGGGCGAAGCTGGGGATCGGCCCCTACATCACGGACGGTTTCTACTTCGATTTCGACGTCGAGGAGCCCTTCACGCCGGACGAGCTGAAGCAGCTCGAGAAGATGATGCTGAAGATCGTCAACGCCAACCAGCGCTTCGTCCGCCGCGTGGTGTCCGAGGACGAGGCCCGCGAGGCCATGAAGGACGAGCCGTACAAGCTCGAGCTCATCGACCTGAAGGGCGGCGCCACCGAGGAGGACGGCGCCTCCGTGGAGGTAGGCGCCGGCGAGCTGACCATCTACGACAACGTGGACCGCAAGTCCGGGGACGTGGTGTGGCAGGACCTCTGCCGCGGGCCGCACCTGCCCAACACCAAGCTCATCTCCAACGCCTATGCGCTGACCCGCTCGGCCGCCGCCTACTGGCGCGGGAGCGAGAAGAACAAGCAGCTGCAGCGCATCTACGGCACGGCCTGGCCCACCAAGGACGCGCTCAAGGCGTACCAGGAACGCCTGGCCGAGGCGGAGCGCCGCGACCACCGGCGCCTCGGAACCGAACTCGACCTCTTCTCCTTCCCGGACGAGCTGGGCTCCGGACTCCCGGTGTTTCATCCCAAGGGCGGAATCATCCGCAAGGAGATGGAGGACTACTCCCGCCGGCGCCACACCGACGCCGGGTACGAGTTCGTCTACACGCCTCATATCACCAAGGGCCACCTCTACGAGGTCTCGGGACACCTCGACTGGTACCGCGACGGCATGTTCCCCGCGATGCACGTCGACGAGGAGCTCAACGAGGACGGTTCGGTGCGGAAGCCCGGGCAGGATTACTACCTCAAGCCCATGAACTGCCCCATGCACAACCTGATCTTCCGGTCCCGTGGGCGCTCCTACCGTGAGCTGCCGCTGCGCCTGTTCGAATTCGGCTCGGTGTACCGGTACGAGAAGTCCGGCGTCGTCCACGGGCTGACGCGCGTGCGCGGCATGACCCAGGACGACGCGCACATCTACTGCACGCGGGAGCAGATGAAGGACGAGCTCACCGGGACGCTCACGTTCGTGCTCGGCCTCCTCAAGGACTACGGGCTCGAGGACTTCTACCTCGAACTTTCCACACGCAACCCGGAGAAGTCCGTCGGGTCGGACGAGATCTGGGACGAGGCGACGCGCACCCTCGCCGAGGTGGCCGAGGCATCAGGCCTCGAGCTCGTGCCCGATCCCGGGGGAGCGGCGTTCTACGGACCGAAGATCTCCGTGCAGGCCCGGGACGCGATCGGCCGCACGTGGCAGATGTCCACGATCCAGCTCGACTTCAACCTGCCCGACCGCTTCGAGCTCGAGTACCAGGCGGCGGACGGTTCGCGCCAGCGCCCCGTGATGATCCACCGGGCCCTGTTCGGCTCGATCGAGCGGTTCATGGGCGTTCTCACCGAGCACTACGCCGGTGCCTTCCCGGCCTGGCTCGCGCCGGTGCAGGTGCTCGCCGTCCCGGTTGCCGAGGCGTTCAACGAGTACCTCTACGACGTCGTCGACAAGCTGAAGGCCGAGGGCATCCGGGCGCAGGTCGATGCCGGATCCGACCGCTTCCCGAAGAAGATCCGTACGGCGAGCAAGGAGAAGGTCCCCTTCGTCCTCATCGCGGGAGGCGAGGACCAGGAGGCGAACGCCGTCTCCTTCCGGTTCCGTGACGGCAGCCAGGACAACCAGGTGCCCGTGGACGAGGCCGTCCGACGGATCGTGGAGGCGGTCCGCAGCAGGGAAGCGACCGTCTGATGGTGGCGGCGGACGGAGTGGACGCGCCCGTGGAGGGCGCCGCGAACGGCTATCGGGGCGACGCTGCGGTGACCGACGGCTTCGAGCTGGCGGGTGTGCCGGACGCGTTCCAGCGCCTGTGGACCCCGCACCGCCTCGCGTACATCAAGGGCGGCCAGGACCAGGTCAGCTCCGAGGAGACGTGCCCCTTCTGCCGCGCCCCCCGGCTCAGTGATGAGGAGTCGCTGATCGTGCACCGGGGAACCCATGCGTTCGTCCTGCTCAACCTGTTCCCCTACAACGCCGGTCACCTCCTCGTGGTCCCGTACCGGCACGTGCCCGACTACACGGACATCGACGAGGCGGAGACGGCCGAGGTGGCGGCCCTGACCCAGACCGCCATGCGCGTACTGCGCCGCGTCTCCCACCCGACGGGCTTCAATCTCGGGATGAACCAGGGGGCGACGGGCGGGGCCGGGATCGCCGCCCACCTCCACCAGCACGTGGTGCCGCGGTGGGGTGGGGACGGCAATTTCCTGCCGATCATCGCGCAGACCAAGGCCATCACCCAGACGCTCGGCGAGGTCCGGGCGCAGGTCGCCGAGGCATGGCCTCCGCGCGGGGACGACGCCGCTCCGCCGGAACCGGTCTCCTGATGCTGAACAGGTACGCCCGAGGTTTCTTCACCCGGCTGTTCACCCCGCTGGCGCGGTTGCTGCTGCGTTGGGGCGTGACGCCGGATGCCGTCACCATCGCCGGCACGATCGGGGTGGCGGGCGGTGCGCTGGTGTTCTACCCCCTCGGACAGCTGTTCTGGGGGACCGTGGTCATCACGCTCTTCGTCTTCTCCGATGTCATCGACGGGATCATGGCACGCCTGAAGGGGCACGGCGGCTCCTGGGGCAGTTTCCTCGACTCCACGCTCGACCGCATCGCCGACGGCGCGTTGTTCGCCGCCGTCGCCATCTGGTTCTTCACCGGCGGGCAGAATCCCGCCATCGCGATCGCTGCCCTGGCGTGCCTCGTGCTGGGCATGCTCGTGTCCTACGCGCGGGCCAAGGCGGAATCCCTGGGCTTCACGGCCGACGTCGGGGTGGCGGAGCGGGCCGAGCGGCTCGTGTCGGTCCTCGTGGTCACCGGCCTGACGGGCCTCGGGTTGCCGGAGGTCGTCCTGTTCGCCGTGCTCGTGATCCTGGCGCTGGCGAGCCTCGTCACGGTGTACCAGCGTGTCCGTGCCGTGCGGCGGCAGTCGCTCGAGGCGGCGTCGCCCTCCTGACCCGCTTGATCACGGGATCACGGGATCACGGGATCGCGCAGCGGGTAGCGGAGCCGGTGAGCGGCTGAGCGTCCTCGTAGCCGTCCAGGGTCGTGCCGAAGGTGCTCCGTGGTCCGGGTCCCGCTGCCAGCTTGTCCCGTCCGCCCGGCACCGATGAGTCCCGTGCGCGTGGACCGTCTAAGGGACACCGACGCTCCACGACGGAAGGACGGCGTCATGTCACCCCTCGGATTCCTGCCCGCGGACCTGCACATCGTCTCGCAGGGCGATCTCCTCCTCCTGCAGGCCGGCGGCACTGCGCGTGACCACCGCACCGGACCCGGCGCCGGAAGCCGCCGGTGCCCGCCCTGGCCCGACGAGGCGGTCGACAGCGTCCTGGACGAGCTCGAGCGCAGGGACGCCGCCGTGCCGCGGTGACCTGAGGTGGGTCAGTCCGTGCGATGCCGCGCGACGGCGACGGACGCGACGAGCGCGCCGCCGTCCCTCGGCGTCATGCGCCCGGCGCCGGCGCGGACCCGATGGACCAGATCCGCGGTGGTACGGCCCCGTTGACCGAATGGTCGCCGACGATCCTCGCCTTGAAGACCCAGGGGTTGTGGTTTGCCGCGGTGCGGGCGTTGCGCCAGTGGCGGTCGAGGTTCTTCGCCGTGCTCACGCCCGAGGCTGCGAGGGCGCCGAAGACGTCGGACGTGGCCCGCGTGGCGAGTGAGGACAGGATCACCTGGGCCTTCGCGGTCTCGAGCTCGGCGACGTCGTTGCGCCGCTCGTCCTCGGCCTCGTCGTCGAGGAACGCGCCCTCGTAGGCGTGCTGCAGCGCCCGCGCAGCACGCTCGACCGTCGCCTCCGCCGCGTACGCGGCCGCGGACACCTCCCCGACGACCTGCAGGATCTGGGGATCGGCCGCGAACGACGGCGCATTCCCGTGGCTGAAGATCCGCGTCCTGGTACGGACCTCGCGGGCGACGTCGTGCTCCGCACCCTTGATGGTCCCGGCAAGGACCGCAAGCAGCACCGCCTGGTAGAACGCGGTCTGGTACGCGAACCGGGTATCGAAGTCGATGACGTTCTCGGCGTCGACGCGTGCGGCGTCGAACGTCGACGTCCCGGAGCCGGTGGTCTGCTGGCCGAAGCCGTCCCAGTCGTCGGCGTGCGTGACGCCGGACTGGTGGGCACTGACGACGGCGATCACCTTGACGCCGTTGTCGGTGCGCTGGGCGAAGGTGTCGATCCAGTCGGCGAAGATGCTGCCCGTGGAGTAGTACTTGGTGCCGCTGATGAGGAACCCCCTGGAGTCCGGGTCGGGGCTGACCTTGGTGATCACGTCGCCGATCGTGACGCCGCCCACCTCGGTCCATGAGTTCCCGACCGTCTCGCCGTCGACGAACCGCCCGAGCCATGTCTCGCGCTGCGGGCCCGAGGAGACCAGCCGGTCCTCCACGAAGGCGAAGTGGCCGCGCAGGGCCTGCGGGATGTTTGGATCGGCCGCGGCGAGCTCGGTGAGCAGCCGGAACAGCTGCGGCAGGGAGGCGCCGAAACCGCCGTCGGCGACGGGGACCCGGAGGGCGCCGAAGCCTGCGTCGATCAGGGCGCGGATCTCGTTGCGGGGGAGTTCGTGCTCACGGTCCCGCCGGGAGGCGCCCTCGGCGATCCTGGCGAAGAGCGGGCGGAAGCGGGCGGCGAGGAGCTCGTAGTCGGCGTCCGCGGTGCGGGTGATGTTCGTGATGGTGGTCATGACGGACCTTTCGGTGGAGGGATTCAGGGCGGACGGGGCGCGGAGAGGGAGTGGAGCGGCCGTCAGGCGTCGACGGCGACCGGCTGCGCGGTGGTGACGCGGACGGGCCGGCCGCCGAGGGTGACGGCGACCGCGAAGAGGGCACCGAGTACCACGGCCGTCGCGACGACGGCCGTGGTCCCACCCGGCCAGGCGCCGTTGAGGCCGAGCAGCGCGGGAATCACGGTGCTGACCGTGCCCACGAGGATCGCGCTCCAGCCGGTGACCCGCGTGAGGCGCTCCGCGCCGCGGGCGAGGAGCAGGAAGAACAGGGTCCAGAGTGTGGCCCAGCCGATCCAGAGCACAGAGCTGACGGGGTCCTCGCGGGCCGCCGTGCCGGCGATGACGAGGGCGAGCACGGCGACGAAGCCGCAGAACCAGCCGACGCCGGCCGATCCGAGGCCGGCGACCGAGCTCAGGCCCACGTACAGGTAGGTCAGGCCGAACAGGACGATCCCGGCCGCCGATCCGGCGGCGCCGGGATCGGCCGAGGCGATGAGCAGCGCCACGACCAGTTGCAGCAGGCCGATCGCGAGGTTGAAGACACCGGCGTCGCGCGGGGTCACGCGGCCGAGCAGGGAGACGCCGTTGACGAGAAGGGCGGCCCCGGAGAGCAGGAGGCAGATGTACGACATGGATGTCCCGTCGTCAGGACGCGGACCAGGGGTGCGCGCCGTGCTTGCCCCGACGCGGGCTGCGCGGGGCCTGATCCTCACCTGGGGCACCCCGCCACGGAGGGGGTTGCCGTCCGACGAGCCAGGGCTTCGCGTCGGAACTCTTGATCTGTCCTCCGAGGCTAGGTCCTCCCACCGCCGGTGTGCCGGAATGCGTCGGAGCGTGACTTCCGATGACCCCCGATGACGCTCTGCGGCCTCGGGTGCCCTCACCTGTCGGACCGGGATCCGCGGTCGTCCTGGCCCCGGATGCCGGTGCCGGACACCCGTCGCCCGCGGAACATACGTACCCTTCGCAGTGTTGTACAGGGTGATGATGACGCCCCAGGAACAGGATCTGACCACGATCACCCCCACGCGCCTGTGGGTCCCGAAACACGTGCTGATCACGCGTGCAGCCTCCGAGCTACCGCACACCGCGGAGATCGTCCGCCGCTGCGAGGCAGCCGGAGTCGAGGACATCCGCATCCTCTCCGGCAATGCCCTGACGGGTCTCCGCGGTGCCACGGAGCGGGAGACCTACGCGTCGGCGAAGAACACGCTGGCCGTCGTCGTCGCACCGCCCAGTGCGCTGAAGCCCCAGCCGATCCCCCCGAGCGCCGACTGGCGGATCGACCTCGCGAAGGGTTGCCCCGCCCACTGCCAGTACTGCTACCTGGCCGGCTCGCTCCAGGGCCCGCCGGTGACCCGCGTCTACGCGAACCTCGACGACGTCCTCGACGGGGTGCGCACGCACGCCGGCCGGGGCACGGTGACGAGCGGCACCATCGAGCGCGGGGGAGAGGGCACCACCTTCGAGATGTCCTGCTACACCGACCCGCTCGGCATCGAGAACGTGACGGGCTCGCTCGCAGCGGCGATCTCCCGTGTGGGCTCGGGCGAGTTCGGCGAGGACGTCCAGCTGAGGTTCACCACGAAGTTCGACGACGTCGGCGAGCTGGTGACGCTGGATCACGGCGGCCGGACGCGGGTGCGCTTCTCGGTCAATGCCGCCGAGGTGGCCAACCGCTTCGAGGGTGGGACGGCCAGGATGCCGGCACGGCTCACGGCGCTCCGCGCGGTCGCCGCGGCAGGCTACCGCGTGGGCCTGACCATCGCCCCCATCATGCCCATCCCCGGCTGGCGCGAGCAGTACGGCGCGTTGCTCGACGACGTCGCCGCTGCCCTCGACGGCATCGATGCCCTCGACCTCACGGCCGAGATCATCACGCACCGGTTCACGCCCGCCAGCAAGGAGGTGCTGCTCGGCTGGTACCCGCGGACGAAGCTCGAGATGGACGAGGACCTGCGGAGCCAGAAGCGCTCGAAGTTCGGCGGTGTCAAGTACGTGTACCCGAAGCAGACCATGAGTGAGATGCGGACCTGGTTCGTCGAGGAGCTCGAGCGGCGCGTCCCGGCGGCCCGCCTGCTCTACTGGACCTGATCGGGGCATCCGGGCGGATCTGTGCCGTCCGGGCCCCCACCGGCCCGACCGGAGCGGATGTTCCTCGGGCAGGTCGGGGTCCTCATGCCCTGTCCGCACCCGCCGGCCCCGTGGAGCGGGCGGGCCGGCAGCTCTCCCAGGAGGCGCCGCGGCGGCCGGAACAGTGCCCCGGGCGTCGTATCATGAAGGGTCAGCTTTTTTCTACCTTGAGGGGCAAGTTGTGTCCACCGTTGAAGACAATTCGGCAACCACAGCACAGACCGGCGGAAGCCGGGTCAAGCGGGGTATGGCCGAAATGCTCAAGGGCGGCGTCATCATGGATGTCGTCACAGCCGATCAGGCCCGCATCGCCGAGGACGCCGGTGCAGTGGCCGTCATGGCGCTCGAGCGGGTTCCCGCGGACATCCGCGCCCAGGGCGGCGTGTCCCGGATGAGCGATCCCGACATGATCGACAGCATCGTCGAGGCCGTCTCCATCCCGGTGATGGCCAAGGCGCGCATCGGTCACTTCGTCGAGGCGCAGGTCCTGCAGTCGCTCGGTGTCGACTACATCGACGAGTCGGAGGTCCTCACGCCGGCCGACTACACGAACCACATCGACAAGTGGAAGTTCCAGATCCCCTTCGTCTGCGGTGCCACCAATCTCGGTGAGGCGCTGCGTCGCATCAACGAGGGCGCTGCGATGATCCGCTCGAAGGGCGAGGCCGGCACCGGTGACGTCTCGAACGCCACGATGCACATGCGCACCATCCGCGCGGAGCTCAACCGGCTGTCCTCCATGGCCGAGGACGAGCTCTACGTCGCCGCCAAGGAACTCCAGGCGCCCTACGAGCTGGTCAGGGAGGTTGCCTCGGCCGGCCGCCTCCCCGTGGTGCTCTTCACCGCCGGCGGGATCGCGACGCCGTCGGACGCCGCGATGATGATGCAGCTCGGTGCGGACGGCGTGTTCGTCGGTTCCGGGATCTTCAAGTCCGGCAACCCGGCCGAGCGCGCCAATGCGATCGTCCAGGCGACCACCTTCCACGACGACCCCGACATGATCGCCAAGGTCTCCCGCGGACTCGGCGAAGCCATGGTCGGCATCAACGTGGACGAGATCCCGCAGCCGCACCGCCTCGCAGAGCGCGGCTGGTAGTACGTCCCGTCCCCGATCAGGGACGCGAGGATTCAGGAGGACCGCAGCCCGCACGGGCTGCGGTCCTCCTGCCGTTCCTGGCCGGAACCGGCTTACGGGCGTGCGGACCCGTCGAGCTGCAGCGAGAACGTCTTCCCGCGGCCCAGCAACGTGAAGCCGCGTCGGGAGAAGAACTGATAGCCCTGGGGAGTGGCGTTGACCGCGAGGTCGCGGGCGCCGGCCGCCGCGGCCCGCCGTGCCGTCGTCGCCACCAGGGAGGTCGCCAGTCCCTGCCGCTGGTGATCCGGGAGCACCTCGAGGTGCTGGATGCCGCCGAGGCCGCGCAGCCCGGCGACGCCGGACGGATAGAACGAGTAGGCGGCTCCGGTGATGTTCCCGGTGTCGGCCGACCGTGACACTGCATGCCACGCTTGGCGGGGCTGCGATCGCACCACGCGCAGTTCCTGCGCCAGGGGTCCGGTGTAGTCGGGCACCTCGTCCGTCAGTCGGGCGGGGCCCGCGTCCCCGCCATCGTCGTCGCCCTCCTGCGCCACGCCCGTGTCACCGGCGACGGCGGACACCGGTGCGGCCATCCACCACGGCTGCCAGCTCGGCTCGAAGCGGAGGTCCCGGAGCTCGACGGCGTCCACGGCCCCGTTCAGCCACACGCGGACCGAGGCGGCGCCGAGCCGTACTCCTTCGGCCAGCGCGGGCCGCACGGCGGCGGCGCTGACGGCGGAGGGGAACATCAGCCCGAGCTCACGCCGCGCCGGCAGCCAGACCCAGGTGTTCCCGTGCGTCGAGAACGTCCTCCCACCCGTCGCCGTCGCCAGCGCCGCCGACCATGCCGTCTCCAGCCGCTGGCACTGCGCGATGGTCACCATGCGGGTGCGCCCGGACGGACGCCTCTCACGCGAGACCGCGCCGCACGAGCAGGGGCTGCAGGTCCGCGTCGCGTCCGCGGAACCGGCGGAAGGCCTCCAGCGGATCGATGCTGTTGCCCCGGGACAGCAGCTCGCGCCGGAAGTGGTCGCCGTTCTCGCGCGTCAGGCCGCCGGAGGTCCTGAACCACTCGACCGTGTCGGCGTCGAGCATCTCGCTCCAGATGTAGGCGTAGTAGGACGCCGCGTACCCGCCGGCGAAGATGTGCTTGAAGTAGGACGTACGGTAGCGCGGCGGGACCGGCGTGAAATCCACGCCCGCTTCCGCGAGTGCGGCGGCCTCGAAGGCCAGCGGGTCCTCGATCACCGGGCCGGCGGGGATGGAGTGCCAGGCGAGGTCCAGCAGGGTGGCGCCGAGGTAGGCCGTGGTCTCGAAGCCCTCGCCCCAGGCGCCCGCCGCGTGGATGCGGTCGATGACGTCCTGGGGGAGCGCCTCCCCGGTCTCGTGGTGGCGTGCGTAGTTCGCGACGATCTCGGGCCACAGGATCCACATCTCGTTGACCTGTGAGGGGTATTCGACGAAGTCGCGCGGGACGGCGGTCCCGGCGAACAGCGGATAGGTGACGTCCGAGAACAGGCCGTGCAGGGCGTGGCCGAACTCGTGGAATGTCGTGACCACCTGGTCGTAGGACAGCAGTGTCGGCTCGCCCGCGCCCGGCTTCGACAGGTTCAGGTTGTTGACGACGACGGCGCGCGTGCCCTCGAGCGCTGACTGGTCCACGAACGAGTTCATCCAGGCACCGCCGCTCTTCGTGTCACGCGTGTAGTAGTCGCCGAGGAACAGGCCCAGCCCTGACCCGTCCGCATCGAAGACCTCCCAGACGCGGACGTCCGGGTGGTAGCCGACGAGGTCGGGGCGCTCCGTGAACGTGAGCCCGTACAGCAGGTTCGCGGCGTGGAACACGCCGTTGTCGATGACGCTCTCCAGTTCGAAGTACGGGCGCAGCGCGTCGAGGTCCACGTCGAACTTCGCCTTCCGCACCCGCGACGCGTAGAACGCCCAGTCCCACGGTTCGATCGGGTGCCCGGCCTCGGCCTCGAGTTCCGCGGCCTCGGTCCTGGCGTTACGGACGGCCGGAGCGGCCAGCTCCCGCATCCGGTCCATGATCGTGGCGAGCGACGGCGCCGTCTGGTTGTCGGTCGCCGCCGCTGCGTGCGTGTCGAACCCGAGCAGGGCTGCGCGTTCGGCGCGGAGGGTCGCCATGCGGGTCGCGATCGCGAGGGTGTCCGCCTCGTTGCCGCGCGCTCCGCGGTTGACGGACGCCTCGTGGAGCCTGCGGCGGACGTCCCTGTCCGTCAGCAGCTCCAGCGCGGGCTGGGCGGTCGGCAGGATGAGGGTCAGCAGGTACTTGCCCTCGTGTCCCGCCTCCGCGGCAGCTCCGGCGGCGGCGGAGACGGCATCGGATGACAGGCCGTCGAGTTCGTCCGCGCGGTCGAGGAGCAGCGCCGAATCGTTGGTGTCCTTCAGGAGTTTCTGGGAGAACTCCGTGCTGAGGGCCGAGAGCTCGGAGTTCAGGCGGCGCAGGGTCACCTGGGCGTCGTCGTCCAGTTCCGCACCTGCCCGGACGAAGCTGCGCAGGTACTCCTCGACCAGGCGCACGGATTCGTCGTCGAGCCCGTCGAGCGGCACCCGGCGGAGACGCTCGAACAGGGGCCGGTTCAGCTTGATGTTGTCCTCGTGCTCGGCGAGCCGCGGCGCCACCTGCTGTTCGAGATCCTGGATGAAGGGCGTCGCGTGGCTGACCGAGTTGCTGAAGAACACGCTCGCGACCCGGTGCAGCGTACCCCCGGCGCGTTCGAGTGCCACGACCGTGTTCTCGAAGGTCGGGGCCTCGGCCGAACCGGTGATTGCGTCGATCTCCGCGAGGTGCTCGGCGAATCCGGCGTCGAAGGCGGGCAGGTAGTGCTCCTCCTGCAGGGCGGCGAAGGGTGGCAGCTGGTAGTCGAGGGTGCTCGGCTCGAGGAAAGGGTTGCTCATGAGAACTAACTTTTGCACGTTGTTGCACGTATGCGCACCACCCTTGACCCGTCCGGATCACGCTCCCTAGGGTCGGGAATGCTTCGCTGCCTGATGATCGGCGTCCTTCCGGGGGCGCCACCAGGACAGGGGCGGCCGGCACAGGAGCCGGTTGCCGCGGAGCACGCCGGGCAGCGCAGCCCGGTCCCGAGAAGGAGCACCCATGAGAACCCGTTCCCGAACATCCGTCCTGCTGACACTGTCGCTGGCCCTCAGCGGGGTCACCGTCGCGGCCGTCCCGGCAGCAGCGGCACCACCGCCGGCTCCGGCCCGCGTCGTCGCCCCCCTCGCCGCCGAGGGGACGACGCCGATCCCGGCCGTCGAGGGCCCCCTGGCCTCCACGGCGCAGTCCTACCCCTTCGGAGCGGCGGACCACCAGGAGGTGCCGCAGGATCTCTCCCGCCTCGGGTACGTGGAGGAGGAGTACCTCGTGAGCGGTACCTCCAACGTCTACACGTGGCCTGCGGCAGGGCCCGCCGAGATCCGTACCCCCGACGCTCCGTACAGCACCCGCGTGCTGGTCCGTAAGCCGGCCAAGGGCCAGGCCTTCAGTGGCAACGTGATCGTCGAGATGCTCAATCCGAGCAACCTCTTCGACCTCAACATCGGCTGGGCCGTCGCGCAGGAGCAGATCGTCGCCAACGGCGACGCCTGGGTGGGCATCACCGCCAAGCCGATCGCCGTCGAGGCGCTCAAGAACTTCGACGCGGAGCGGTACGCCTCGCTGTCCTTCGCCAATCCGCTGCCCCTGACCGATCCGGCCAACTGCGCAACGGTCGCCGCGGACTCCTCCAGAACCACGGAGAACGGGCTCATCTGGGACATCTATTCGCAGGTGGGTGCCTGGCTGAGGAGCGACGACGCCAGGAACCCGCTGCGCTACGGCGCGCAGACGACCCGCGTGGAGCACGCCTACGGCTTCGGATACTCCCAGACCGGTGGTTTCCTCGTGAACTACATCAACGGCGTGCACCCGCTCGTCGTCGAATCGGACGGAGCGCCGATCTACGACGCCTACCTCGTCGCCGTGGCCGGTGGCGCCTTCGCCGGCGCGTACCCCATGAACCAGTGCGAGCCCGCTCCTCCGGCCACCGATGTCCGCCGCCAGTTCAGGGACGTCGGCGTGCCCATCATGCGCATGATGTCGCAGTCCGACTATCTCCTCGGCATCGGCTCCCGCCGGGAGGACAGCGATGCGCCGGGCGACCAGTACCGCCACTACGAGATGGCCGGAGCGGGCCACGCGACCCCGGACGAGCTGACGTTCTCCGCGTCCTCCGCGGACATCCTCGCCGCGGATCGCGCCGTCCCGCCGGCATCCTGCAACGAGGGGCCACGCAGCCGGTTCCCGAGTTCGATCTTCTTCAACGCAGCGCTGCGGAACCTCGATGCCTGGGTGCGCGACGGCGTCGCGCCTCCCCGCGCGGAGCCCATCCTGGTGCGTAACGGCGCGCCGGTCCTCGACCGGTTCGGCAACGTGCAGGGCGGCCTCCGGTCGCCGTTCCTCGACGCGCCCACCAGCACCTGGTACGGCACGGCGACGGGCGCGTCCTTCTGCTTCATCGCAGGATACGAGCGCCCCCTGTCCCAGACGGTGATCGACAGCCTCTACCGGAACCACGGAACCTACGTGAAGGCGGTCAAGGACAGCGCACGCAGCCTGGAACGCGAGGGCTTCCTGACCACCTACGACGCACGCGAGCTGCAGAGGGACGCCGCGCAGAGCAGAATCCCCTGATGGTGGGGTGAACAGGAGAGGCCTCCGCTCCGGCGGGGGCCTCTCTGCGTGGACGGCCGGAAGGGGACATCGGCTGTGGCAGGGTTGTCGGATGGACGAGCAGACCTGGGAACAGCGGATCGGGACCTACTGGGAGCAGGAGTTCGACGACACGCGTCCCGAGGAATCCGGTGCCCGGATGCGCGACCTGGTCGCCGTGCGGCCCGACGGCGATGCGGCAGCCCTCTTCGAGTACGCGGGCGTGCACGACGCCCTCGGTCTCGAACACGAGGCGATCCCCCTGTATCGTGCGGCGATCCGTGCGGGCCTCGAGGGCGAGCGCGCCACCCGCGTGTTCATCCAGCTGGCCAGCACCCTGCGGAACGTCGGCGCGTCGGCCGAGGCGGTGCGGATGCTCGAGTCGATGCCGGTGACGGAGGCCGACGAGGCGGCGCGTCAGGCCTTCCTGGCCCTCGCCCTCTACGACGAGGGACGCTATGGCGATGCCCTGCGCACCGCACTCGCGGCCCTGATCCCGACGCTCGACGGCTACCGGAGAGCGCTCGGTGCCTACGCCGACGAGCTGCCGAGCACGACGTCGGACCGCGTCGCGTCCCCGCAGCCGGTCGGGCATCGCCGCGAGTGACGTGGCGTCCGTCCTCCGCGGCACGGTCACGGCCTCACTCCGCGGTCACGGCTTCCCTCCGCGGTCACGGCCCGCCTCCACGGTCACCTCCATCGCCGTCCGACGCGGATGGCAACGAGCACGGTGCGGGCTGTCCTTGGCGGGGCGGGTGCGAGTCCTAGCTTTCCTTGCCTAGGCGGTCGCGCGTCCTGAGCGCATCCGCACCGAGGGTCGCAGCCGTGCTGCCCACACCGAGGACCAGGCCGATGCGGGTGTGCGGGAGCCGCGTACCTCTGTCGGCAAGGCGCTCCCCGACACCGAAAACGAGCCGTTCCATGCCGACGGTCAGCGCGATGCTCCCGCCGAGGAAAACCACGGCCGCTCCCGCGAGCACCACCGGGTGGCGCACCGGGTGACTGACGGGGTGGCGCATCGGCGATCGGAAACGCGGGCCGCGGGCGTTGCCGCAGCGTCGATCGGTGGTCGACCGGGGTGATGGAGGATCGGCGGGGGCACCTGGGTCGCCGGGCTCCGGCTCCGGTGCAGCGTCGTCGCCGGCGGTGTGCCTGCCGCGTCTGATCATCGCGATCCCGTAGGCCGCACTGGCCGTGAGGATCATCGTCTTGGCGACGACGCGCACCGGCCTGCTCGTGGTGTAGTCGGGCAGGGCGTACCAGAGGATGATGCCCAGTCCGGACAGGAGATCGGCTGGCAGTGGGAGGGGAGGTGCGGTCTTCGGCGACATGGGATCCACGCTACGGACCTGTCCGGCGCGGGCGCATCCGCCGTCGTGCTGATCCCGGTGTCCTCCGCGCGGAGGACGGTCACCCGTCCGGCGGAGGAGAACCAGCCCACCCGGCGGAGCGGAAGGCCTGGACGCCGGAGCAGAATGCGCTGGAGGCCAGAGCGGACCCCGCCCGGACACCGGCCGTGCCCGCCACGGAGTCGGGCGGGCACGGCGTCGGGCGGGCACGGCGTCGGGTCCACGTCGTCCGCAGGTCAGCCGTTCGGGGGGCTGTAGAGCTGGAGGTCGTTGCCCTCGCTGTCCTTGAACGGGAGGATGCGACCCCACGGGTACTCGCTGATGTCGCCCTCCACGGACGCTCCACCCCGGGCGGCGATGCGCTCGAGCTCGTCCTCGATGGAGCCTTCCGGCTCGAGGCTGATGACGGCTCCGCCGCCTGCTCCGCCATGGGTGTCCTCCCGTGCGTTGAGGCCGATGGTGAGCCCGCCGGCGTCGATCTCGGCCCACTCGTCCTCCTGCATGCTGACGTCCAGTCCCAGGGTGTCCCGGTAGAAGGCCAGCGCGCGGTCCATGTCCTCGACGGGGACCCAGACGGTTGCTACTCCCTTGGCCATGATGCTCCTTCCGCGGATCCGGAGGGGATCCAGAGGGTTCGCGGACCCGGCCGGGCCCGTCCCTCGGCACGCTACCGGCCGGTCGGAGCCGGCGCTCCGCAGGAGAGGACCCTTGACGGCGGCTCGCCCGTGCTGTCCTATCGGGGGCGCTCGGCGGCGTGGCTGCGCGCGAGATCGGCCAGGGAATCGTCCAGGCCGGCGGCGTCGAAGGAACCGAACTTGCGCTCGGCGGCGCTGCGCAGGAGGAAGTCGGCGATGGCCGGGTTCTTGGGCAGGAGCGAGCCGTGCAGGTAGCTCGCCACGATGTTCCGGTAGCGCGCCCCCTCGTGCTTCTCCTCGGCGTTGTTGCCCGCGCCCTTGACGACGGTCGCGAGCGGCGTGACGCCTTCGCCGAGGAAGGTCTGTCCGCTGTGGTTCTCGTAGCCGTGGATGTCACCGAATTCCTCGCTGGTGGCGACGACGTTGCCGATCAGTCGCTCCGTGCCACCCCGCGTCTCGAGGTCCAGCACGCCGATGCCGGGGATCACGGTGCCGTCGTGCGTCCGGAACTCCCTCCCGAAGAGCTGGTACAGACCGCAGATGAGCAGCATGGGCGTGCCGTCCTCCGCGAGCTCGCGGAGCCGCGGAGCGATCGACTGGAGGTCGTCCTGGATGACCACCTGGCCGCTGTCCTGGCCGCCGCCACCGATGATGACGTCGATGTCCGCGGGGAAGGCGTCGCCGGCATTGTGTTCGAGGATCTCGGCGCCGTAGCCGCGCCAGGCGAGCCGCTGCTTGAGGACAAGGACGTTGCCGTAGTCGCCGTAGATGTTCATCTCCCGTGGGTACAGCTGCAGGATGCGCAGCGTCCCCTTCGCCGGGTCGGCAGGAGCCTCGCTGAGGTGGCTGGCGGACGGTGCATCGGTCATCAGGAGACCACCTCGACCTTCGTGATCTTGGAGAGTTCGCGGCGCACGGCGAGCATCGCCGTGTAGGTGCAGAAGATGCGCTTGGGGCGGCCCGCCGAACAGCCGATGAACTGCTTGAGCCCGTCCGGGATGTCGGTCTCGACGGCGCCCACGCGGACGTCGTCGTACTTCAGGCGGAGCGCCATGTCGTAGGCGCGGACCCCGCTGACCATCTCGACGCCGCCGAGTCCGAGCGAGTCGAAGTCGACGTCCCAGAGCCATGACATGTCGCGGCCGTCGGCGTAGTTGTCGTTGATCGCGATCATCGTCGCGCAGCCGGCAGGATCGAACGATTTCAGCCCGAGCCGGAAGCCGCTCGGGTTCTTCACGAGGACCAGTTCCAGGGGAAGACCGTCGACGACGAGGCTCTCACCCCGTCCGAACGCGGGCTCGACGGCGGCCAGGGACGCGTACAACCCGTCGTCGTCGGCGGTTCCCGCCATGACGGTCCGCGCCGCAGCGAGCGCGGCGGCCGCGTTGAAGATGTTGTAGACGCCCCGGAGGCGGAGGTCCGTGCGGGTCACCGCGCCGTCCGCCTCGAACTCGGCGGAGTTGCCGTCGACCGAGCGGAGGACCACGTCGGCAGGCAGGGCGGAGGCAGGAGCGGTGCCGGCCGCTCCGCGCAGTTCGTCGTCGTTCGGGAACGTGCTCCGCAGCGACTCGTCGAGGCCGAAGTACACGACGTCGGCAGCCGTGACCGACGAGGCGATACCGGCGACGCGCGGGTCCTCGCGGTTGAGCACGACGGTGCCCGTCGTGGCCAGGGCGATGCGCTCGAGCAGCCGCGTGGTGGCGTCGATCTCGCCGAAGCGGTCCAGTTGGTCGCGAAGTACGTTGAGGAGCAGGGAGAAGCGAGGGGGGACGAGCTTGACGAAGTGCACCGCGTGCGCCTCGTCGAGCTCGAGCACGGCGACGTCCGCCGTCAGGCGCCCGCGCCAGTCCACCTCGCCGAGCAGCGCGGCGGCCACGCCGCGCGTGAAGTTGCTGCCGGTGCGGTTGGTGAAGACCCTCAGGCCCTGGCCCTCGAGGAGCTCCACCACCATCTTGGTGGTGGTCGTCTTGCCGTTCGTCCCGCTGACGACGACGACGCCGCGGGGGAGGGTGGACAGCGCGCGGGCCATGAACCCGGGGTCGAGGCGCTCGACCACGAGGCCGGGAAGGGCGGAGCCGCCGCCGCGCAGGCGGGACGCGATGCGCACGGCCTTGCCCACGAGGACTGGAAGGGGATTCATGCCTCCACGATATCGCTGGGCCGGTGCTCTTCCCGCTAGGCGGTGGACGAGACGCCGCCGGCTGCGCCGGCTGCGCCCGGCCTACGACCTAGAATCGAGGGATGACCTCCTCGTCCTCCTCGGCGCCCCTGCCGACGTCGGTCCCGGTATCCGACGCGCCGATCGATGCGCGAATCGACGCGCCGGCCGACGCCCCGGCCGGCGCCCGTCGACCCGGCGGGCGCCCGTCCGGGTCGGCCCCGTCCACGTCCGCACCGCTCGGGTCGGCCCCGTCCGGGTCGGCGCTGGCTTCCGCGGATCGCGCGTCCGTGGAGGAGAGGACCGTGGCCGGACGGCGCGACGTCGTCGTCGGGGTCCTCGCGGTGCAGGGCGACGTACGAGAGCACATCGCGACGATCGAGTCGCTCGGCGGACGCGCCATCACGGTGCGGCGTCCGGCGGAACTCGCCGCTGTGGACGGCCTCATCATCCCCGGCGGGGAGTCGACCACCATCGACAAGCTGACGCGCACCTTCGGGCTGGCCGCGCCGCTGCGCGAGCTGATCGCCGGCGGCCTGCCCGTGTACGGCTCCTGCGCGGGCATGATCATGCTCTCGGATGGCATCGCCGACCCCGCCACCGACCGCTCGGGGAACCCGCAGCAAACGTTCGGCGGGCTCGACATGGTGGTGCGGCGCAACGCCTTCGGACGCCAGCGCGAGTCCTTCGAGACCGACCTCGACTTCGCGGAGCTGGCGGCCACGGGCTCCGCCGCGGCCGGGGACCCCGTGCGCGCGGTCTTCATCAGGGCGCCCTGGGTCGAGAAGGTGGGCGAAGGCGTCGAGGTGCTGGCGCAGGTGCCCGCCGCCGGGACACCCCAGGCGGGTCCCCGGAACGGCTTCGGTGACAGTGCTGCCGGCGATGGCTCCGGCGATGGTTCCGGCGATGGCCCCGGCGATGGCCCCGGCGGTGCGACGGGCGGCGCAGGAGCGGACTTGGAGCCGGTCGCTAGAATTGTCGCAGTGCGTTCGGGCAACCTGCTGGCCACGAGTTTCCATCCGGAAGTGACCGGTGAGCGGCGGGTCCACGAACTCTTTATCCGGATGATCAGAGGAGAAGCGTAAGCATGTCGGGGCACTCCAAGTGGGCAACCACCAAGCACAAGAAGGCGGCGATCGACGCCAAGCGCGCGAAGTCCTTCGCGAAGCTGATCAAGAACATCGAGGTCGCGGCGCGCGCGGGCGGTGCCGACGTCGCCGGTAACCCCGGCCTCGAACTCGCCGTCTCGAAGGCCAAGAAGACCTCCGTGCCCATCGACAACATCAACCGCGCGGTGAAGCGCGGCGCCGGCCTGCTCGGCGAGGCCGTCGACTACCAGACCATCATGTACGAGGCCCGCGGGCCCCAGGGCTCGGCGCTCCTCATCGAGTGCCTCACGGACAACAAGAACCGTGCTGCCTCGGAAGTGCGGCTCGGCATCTCCCGCAACGGCGGGACGATCGCCGACCCCGGCTCCGTGGCCTACCTGTTCGCCCGGAAGGGCGTCGTCACGCTGCCGAAGAACGGACTGACCGAGGACGAGCTCCTCATGTCCGTGCTCGACGCCGGCGCCGACGAGGTCAAGGAATCGGCCGACACCTTCGAGATCGTGTCGGAGCCACAGGACCTCCGTGCGGTCGTCGAGGCCCTCGACGCGAGCAGCATCGAGTACGAGACCGACGAGGTCGAGTTCGTCCCGTCCATGCAGGTGGACCTGGACTCCGACGGTGCGCGCAAGTTCCTGAAGCTCGTGGACGCCCTCGAGGAGCTCGACGACGTCCAGAACGTGTATTCGAACGCCAACCTCTCCGACGAGGTCCTGGCCGAGCTCGAGGACGACTGACATCGTCCTCCTTGTCGGCGTCGTCCTGCTGACCGGATCCGCCCGGTGACCTACCGTGTCATGGGCGTGGACCCCGGCCTGACGAGGTGCGGCCTGGCCGTCGTCGACATCGAACCGAACCGGCGCTCGACGCTCGTGGCCGTCGGCGTCGTCGGGACGGAGGCGGGCCGCAGCCTGGACGAACGGCTGCTCGTCATCTCCGAGGCGGTCGACACCTGGCTGGACCTGCACAAGCCGGAGGTCCTCGCCGTCGAGCGCGTGTTCAGCCAGTTGAACGTGAGCACCGTCATGGGGACGGCCCAGGCGTCGGGCGTGGTCATCGTCGCGGCCGCACGCCGCGGGATCCCCGTCGCCCTGCACACGCCCACCGAGGTCAAGGCCGCCGTCACGGGGAACGGGCAGGCGGACAAGGTGGCCGTCACCAAGATGGTCACGAAGATCCTCCGCCTCGACACCCCTCCGCGGCCGGCGGATGCCGCCGACGCGCTGGCCCTCGCCATCACCCACGCGTGGCGCAGGGGAGTGGGGCAGCAGGGCGCCGCGATGTCCGGCGGCTCGCTCACCCCGGCGCAGCGCCTGTGGGCCGAAGCGGAAGCCAGGGCCCGACGCCGGTAGGCCCGCTCCGCGGTGTGGCGGCTCGATCGCACAGCGTGACGCCGGTACCGTAGTGCATTAGAACGTATGTTCGACACCGGGCGCGCCCGGTCCATCCATCCGCACGTGCCTCTGGAGCTCCTCATGATCAGTTCCCTCCGCGGGACAGTGACCCACGTGGGCCTGCACTCCGCCGTCATCGACGTCAACGGCTTCGGCATGCAGGTCCAGGCCACCCCGCAGACCCTCTCGGGATTGCGGACGGGCGAGGAGGCCAGCGTCGCGACCGCGATGATCGTGCGCGAGGACTCGATGACGCTCTTCGGGTTCGAGGACGCCGACCAGCGCGAGGTCTTCGAGACGCTCCTCGCCGTCAGCGGCGTCGGTCCGCGTCTGGCCCTGGCCGTGCTCGCCGTCCACACCCCGGACGCCGTGCGCATCGCGGCGTCGTCGGGCGACGACAAGGCCTTCAGCAAGGTACCCGGGATCGGTCCCAAGGGCGCGCGGCGCATCGTGCTGGAACTCGCGGGCAAGCTCGTGCCGCTGGAGGCGAAGCCCGGCGTGTCACCGCAGTCCTGGCAGGGCCAGGTGCTCACGGCCATGATGGGCCTCGGCTGGTCCGAGAAGGACGCCGGAGCGGCGATCGACGCCGCCGTCGCCGAGGCGCCCGAGGTCGCCGCGTCCGGCGACGTGGGGCAGATCCTCAAGCTCACCCTCCGCAGGCTCGGCCAGGACGGCGCGCGCAGCTCCGCCCGGTCGACCACCCGGGGTCCGCGCACTCCTGCGGGCGCTGACGGCCGGGCCCAGGCCGATGCCGGGGTGGGCGCATGACCGACCACCACCCCGAGGACGTGCCGCTGGTCGCGCCCTCGGCCGACCCGGAGGACCGCGCCGTCGAGGCAGCGCTCCGGCCGAAGAACCTCGACGACTTCGTCGGGCAGAAGCGCGTCAGGCGGCAGCTCTCGCTGGTGCTCGAAGCCTCCCGGCTGAGGGGGCGCAGCGCCGACCACGTCCTGCTGTCCGGCCCTCCCGGGCTCGGGAAGACGACCCTCGCCATGATCATCGCCGCGGAGATGAACGCGCCGCTGCGCATCACGTCCGGGCCCGCCATCCAGCACGCCGGCGACCTCGCGGCGATCCTCTCGTCGTTGACGGAGGGGGAGGTGCTCTTCCTCGACGAGATCCACCGCATGTCCCGGCCCGCCGAGGAGATGCTGTACATGGCCATGGAGGACTTCCGGGTCGACATCATCGTCGGCAAGGGACCCGGCGCCACCGCCATCCCCCTGGAGCTGCCGCCGTTCACGCTCGTCGGAGCCACGACGCGAGCGGGCCTGCTTCCCGGCCCGCTCAGGGACCGGTTCGGATTCACCGGACATCTCGAGTTCTACTCCACCGAGGAACTCGAGCTCGTGCTCCGCCGCTCGGCGATGCTCATGGACATGAAGGTCAGTTCGGCGTCCTTCGCGGAGATCGCCGGCCGCTCCCGGGGGACACCGCGTATCGCCAACCGCCTGCTGCGGCGTGTCAGGGACTGGGCGCTCGTCCACGGTGTCGACCTCATCGATGCACGGTCCGCGAGTGCGGCGCTGGACATGTACGAGGTGGACGCGCGAGGACTCGACCGGCTCGACCGCTCGGTGCTCACGGCCCTCATCACCAAGTTCAACGGAGGGCCGGTGGGGCTGTCCACCCTGGCCATCGCCGTCGGTGAGGAACCAGAGACCGTGGAGACCGTGGCCGAGCCCTATCTGGTGCGTGAGGGCATGCTGGGACGCACCCCGAGGGGGCGGATCGCGACCGCCGCCGCGTGGAAACATCTTGGCCTCATCATGCCCGCCACCGTGGCCGCCGCGATGCCCGAGGATCTCTTCTCCGTGGCGCCGGAGGACCTGATGGGCAGTGAATCCGCGCTTGACAGCTGGGCCCGGCCGGACCCGTGACGCGGGAGCGGTCAGGATTCCCCTCTACACTGGTGTCGTCGTCTGTGTGCCGGGGCACATCCCTGCCGCACACACCCAGCCCCACGAACGGATTCGCCCAGTGCTTGCACACGTAGTTGCCCAGACCGCATCCGAAGATGCTCCTCCCTTCGACATCTTCTCGCTGCTGCTGCCTCTGGCGCTGGCGTTCCTGATCTTCACCATGTTCCGGCGGCAGCGTAAGTCGCAGCAGCAGGTCAAGGAGATGCGGACGCAGATGGAGCCGGGCACCGAGGTCATGACGCAGTTCGGCCTCTTCGGCACGATCGCCTCCATCGACCAGGAGAACAACAAGGCTGTCCTCGAACTGTCCCCGGGCACCTTCGCGACCGTCCACACGCAGGCGCTCTCGAAGGTCGTCCAGCAGGAGTCCGGCGCGGGGGAGGGCACGCCCGGTACGGCCGACGGCGATGATGCCGCACAGCGCGACCTCGAGGCCTACGACGGCGCGATCGTTCCGGACGACGCCTCCTCGCTCGACGGCGTCGACCGGCCCGCCACCGGTGGGGCGACCGCCGCTTCGCCGTCCACGGTGTCCGGTGCCGAGACCCCCGACCACTCTCGCGAGCAGGGCGGCGAGCTGCCCGGGGGGGAGCAGCCGCTGCGGGAGAACCGCGACGCGCGCGACGCCCGCGACCCCAAAGCGAACCCCGACCACTAGCATTCCTCAGGGGCCGGTACTCAGCCGTGCCTGTCGTGACACCGGCGCCCCGCGTGGCGCCACAGCATAAGGACACCTCACCATGCCTCGTACCGGTCCCGGGACGGCAGCCAAGCGGACACTTGTCTGGCTGGGCGTACTGACCGCACTGCTCGCGATCCTCCTCGGCTCCGGCTCCATCTGGAGCACGGCCAGCTGGAGCCCGCGCCTGGCCCTCGACCTCGAGGGCGGCACCCAGATGATCCTCGCCCCCCGTGTCCAGGGCGGCAGCGAGATCACGCCAGAGCAGCTCGACCAGGCCGTCGAGATCATCCGCCAGCGTGTCGACGGGTCCGGCGTCGCCGAAGCCGAGATCAACACCCAGTCCGGCCAGAACGTGATCGTGTCCCTCCCGGGTACCCCTGACCCGGAGACGCGCGACCTGATCCAGGCGTCCGCGCAGATGGAGTTCCGGCCGGTCCTCGCGGGCGGCCCCGGTCAGGCGCCTGCCGCTGAGACGCCGACGCCCGACGACCAGTTGCCCCAGCCCGCGGCCGAGCCGCAGGACGCCAGCGATCCGAATTGGATCACCCCGGAGCTGTACAAGGAGTTCGAGGCGCTCGACTGCCTCGATCCCGCCGCTCTCGAGCCCGCGGAGGAGCCGGCACCCGCCGATGAGCCCATGGTGGCCTGCGAGCCCGACACCCAGGGCAAGTACATCCTCGGCCCGGTCGAGGTACCGGGCACCGATATCTCGACCGCGAGTTACGGGCTGCAGCGAGGTGCGCAGGGCCAGGCGCTGAACACCTGGGCCGTCAACATCGACTTCAACGACGAGGGCACGCAGATCTTCCGCGAGGTCACCGAGCGCCTCTTCGCCCTCGGCGAAGGGGACCCGCGGAACCAGTTCGCCATCGTGCTCGACGGCCGGATCGTCTCCGCGCCCACCACCAACGCCGTGATCCCCGACGGCAATCCGCAGATCAGCGGCAACTTCACCGAGGAGTCCGCCGCGGCGCTGGCCGAGCAGCTCAAGTACGGTGCGTTGCCGATCAGCTTCGAGATCCAGAGCGAGCAGCAGATCTCCGCGACCCTCGGTGCGGACCAGCTGCGCCTGGGCCTGATCGCCGGGCTGATCGGCCTGCTCCTCGTCGCCGTGTACTCGATGTTCCAGTACCGCCTCCTCGGACTGGTGACCATCGCATCGCTCGTCGTCGCGGGCGTCCTGACCTACCTGGCCATCTGCATCCTCGGCTGGACGGAGAACTACCGTCTCTCGCTCGCCGGTGTCGCAGGCCTGATCGTGGCCATCGGCCAGACCGCGGACTCGTTCATCGTGTACTTCGAACGCATCCGCGACGAGTTGCGCGACGGGCGCGGGCTCGTCTCCGCCGTCGAGAACGGGTGGCGACGGGCCAAGCGCACGGTCCTCGCCTCGAAGGCCGTCAACCTCCTCGCCGCGCTGGTGCTCTACTTCGTCGCCGTGGGCAACGTCCGTGGCTTCGCCTTCACCCTCGGCCTGACCGCCATCGCCGACCTGATCGTCGTCTTCCTGTTCACGCACCCTGTGCTGCGGCTCCTCGCGAGGACGAAGTTCTTCGGGGAGGGCCACCCGTGGTCCGGCCTCGATCCCCGCCGCCTCGGCGGGATACCCCTCTACCGGGGAGCAGGCAGGCTCCGCGAGCCCGGCGCCACCGTTCCCGTGCCGGCCGCCACCACCCGCACCAGGAACAAGGGCGCATCCGGTGAGGCGGAACGCCGCCTGACCATCGCCGAGCGTCGTCGCGCGGAGCAGCAGGAGGCACTCGCCGGACGTACGGGGTCCACCGTCGTCGACCGCACCGGTTCTTCCCAGAAAGAGACCCACGAATGAGCCGCACAAGCTTCGCCACCTTCGGCAACGAGCTCTACTCGGGCAAGCGCTCGTATCCCTTCGTCGCCAAGCGGAACCTCTGGTTCCTGATCGCAGGGATCGCCCTTCTCGTCTCGATCGTCATCCCGGTGGTCAAGGGTGGCTTCAACCTCGGTATCGACTTCCGGGGTGGTTCCGAGTTCACCGTGTCCGCGACGGAGAACACCGAGGTGGCCGTCGGTGAGCAGGCCGTGACCGACGTCGTACCCGACGCCGTGCCGCGCGTGACGAACATCGCCGCGGACACGATGCGCATCCAGACCGAGCGGCTCTCCGACGACGAGACCCTCAGCGTCCGCGACAACCTGGTCACCGGCTACGGTGTGGGGGAGGACCAGGTCACGTCGAGCTTCGTCGGCCCGACCTGGGGCGAGGACGTCAGCCGCCAGGCGCTGATCGGGTTCGGTGTGTTCGTGGTCCTGGCCGCGATCCTGATGGGCATCTACTTCCGCACGTGGAAGATGTCCCTCGCCGCCATGGCGGCCCTCGTGGTCGTCATGGTCGTGACGGCCGGCCTGTACTCACTCAGTGACTTCGAGGTCACCCCCTCGGCGATCATCGGCTTCCTGACGATCCTGAGCTATGCCCTCTACGACACGGTGGTGGTGTTCGACAAGATCCGGGAGAACACGGCGGACGTCACCATCTCCACGAAGCGGACCTTCGCCGAGCAGGTCAACCTCGCCGTCAACCAGACCCTGGTGCGCTCCATCAACACGTCGGTCGTCGCCATCCTCCCTGTCGCCTCGATCCTGTTCATCGGTGCGTTCATCCTGGGGGCGGGAACCCTCCAGGACCTCTCCCTGGCACTGTTCATCGGCATCATCCTCGGGACGCTCGGCACCATCTTCATCGCAGCCCCCCTATACGCGGCGCTGCGGCTCAACGAGCCCGAATTGAGGAAGCAGGAGAAGAAGGTCCTGAACCGTCGCTCCATGGAGGCCGCTGCCGCCTGATCGCAGCGCCGGACCGCTGACCCGACGAGCGCATCGGCGACTCCGGCGACGACTCCGATGTGCTGCTCCGGCCGCAGCCTCCCTTCCCGGGAGGCTGCGGCCTGCGCGGTGAAAAGCCCGGCTAGACTTGGATGTGCGACCCGACCTGTGGCATCTTGAGTCCTTCCAGGGTCCGATACCGAGATTGAGGGGCTGTGCATGGCTGAAGCGGTAAACCCCGCAGTGCGGCCCGGTGACGCCCAGGACGTCGTCCCGGCCGAGGGCACCGGGCCCGTCACCACCGAGGTCCCGCAGCCTGCAGCGCGGGGGCTCGTGCAGCCCGCCTCGCCGTCGTCCGCGCCTTCCGCGAGCAGCGCCAGTGAAGTCGCCCCCGGCCGCCGCGGCCGCACCCGTGCCAGGATCGCGCGGCTCACCGGGAGGGGTTCCTCTGGGTATTCGCCCGTCCTCGAGCCGCTCCTGCGCACCGTACGCGCCAACAACCCCAAGGAGGACCTGGACCTCATCCAGCGCGCCTACCTGGTCGCCGAGCGCAGCCACGAGGGCCAGACGCGCAAGAGCGGCGACCCCTACATCACGCACCCCGTGGCCGTCGCGACCATCCTCGCGGAGCTCGGCATGACCGGCACCACGCTGGCGGCAGCGCTGCTGCACGACACCGTAGAGGACACCTCCTACACCCTGGACGAACTGAAGCGTGATTTCGGCGCGGAGGTCGCCATGCTGGTCGACGGCGTGACGAAGCTGGACAAGGTGTCCTTCGGGGACGCAGCCCAGGCCGAGACGGTCCGCAAGATGGTCGTGGCGATGGCCAAGGACATCCGCGTGCTGGTCATCAAGCTCGCCGACCGGCTGCACAACGCCCGGACCTGGCGGTTCGTCTCCCCGGCATCCTCGGCGAAGAAGGCACGGGAGACCCTCGAGATCTTCGCGCCACTCGCGCACCGCCTCGGCATGAACACCATCAAGTGGGAGCTGGAGGATCTCTCCTTCGCCGCGCTGCATCCGAAGGTGTACGAGGAGATCGTCCGGATGGTGGGGGACAGGACCCCCGAGCGGGAGAAGCACCTGAGCCTCGTGCGGAACCAGGTCGAGGAGGACCTCCGCGCGGTGAAGATCAAGGCCACCATCACCGGGCGGCCCAAGCACTACTACTCGATCTACCAGAAGATGATCGTGCGCGGCAAGGACTTCGACGACATCCATGACCTGATGGGCGTGCGCGTGCTGGTGGACAGCGTGCGCGACTGCTACGCGACCCTCGGCTCGCTGCATTCGCGCTGGAACCCCCTGCCCGGACGGTTCAAGGACTACATCGCGATGCCGAAGTTCAACATGTACCAGTCGCTGCACACCACGGTGATCGGCCCCGGCGGGAAGCCGGTGGAGATCCAGATCCGGACGCACGACATGCACCGCCGCGCCGAGTACGGCGTCGCCGCGCACTGGAAGTACAAGAACGGCGGGCGGCCGCTCGAGACCCCGGAGAACGGCGACATGGGGTGGCTCCGTAGCCTCGTCGACTGGCAGCAGGAGACGTCCGACCCGAACGAGTTCCTCGATTCGCTGCGCTTCGAGATCAATGCGCGCGAGGTGTTCGTGTTCACCCCGAAGGGTGAGGTCATGGCGCTGCCGGCCGGGTCCACGCCCGTCGACTACGCCTACGCCGTCCACACCGAGGTGGGACACCGGACCATCGGCGCGCGGGTCAACGGGAAGCTGGTGCCGCTCAACAGCGAGCTGAACCACGGCGACTGGGTGGAGATCTTCACCTCGAAGGCGGAGGGGGCCGGTCCCAGCCAGGACTGGCAGGGCTTCGTCAAGAGTCCCCGCGCCCGGAACAAGATCCGCCAGTGGTTCACCAAGGAGCGCCGCGAGGAGGCGATCGACAAGGGCAAGGAGCTGTTGACGCGCGCCATGCGCAAGCAGAACCTGCCGCTGCAGCGCATGATGACGCACAGTGCCCTCATGTCGGTCGCGGAGGAGCTGAAACACCAGGACATCTCCGCGCTGTACGCGGCCGTGGGTGATGGCCACACGTCCGCGCAGAACGTGATCGAGCACCTCGTCGCGCTGATGGGCGGTCATGAGAGCGCGGAGGAGAAGATTGCGGAGACGGCGGTTGCCACGCAGCCCCGCAGACCGAAGTTCTCCGACTCCGGTGTGACGGTCCGCGGTGTCGGTGATGTGTGGGTCAAGCTCGCCCGGTGCTGCACGCCCGTCCCGCCGGACCCCATCATCGGGTTCGTCACGCGCGGCTCCGGCGTCTCGGTGCACCGGAACGACTGCCGGAACGTGGCGGAGCTGAGGGATCAGCCGGACCGGATCGTTCCGGTGGACTGGGCCCCCACGCAGTCCAGCGTGTTCCTCGTCGAGATCCAGGTCGAGGCGCTGGACCGCAAGAGCCTGCTCTCCGACGTCACGAGCGTGCTCGCCGAGAATCATGTGAACATCCTCGCGGCGAACGTGAACACGTCCTCGGACCGGGTTGCCATGTCGCGGTTCGCCTTCGAGATGGGTGATCCCAAGTACCTGAACCACATCCTCAGTGCCGTGCGCCGTATCGACGGCGTCTTCGACGTGTACCGAACGACGGGTTCGCAGCGCCGCTGATCGGATCACGGGCGGACGTGGCGCCGGTGCTCGGACCTGTCCGGTCCTGGACCGGCAGGCGTCCGGCGGGACGACGTGATCGGGCTTCCCTGCACCGCCTCGCTCCCTGCGCTCAGTCATGACGTGCACCCCGGGCCTGACGCAGCCGCTCCAGTGCCCGGGTCTTCCCCGGCACGCGCGCGGTCCTGGCCAGGGCCACCTCCACCAGCCGGAGCGGGCAGTCCAGCGTGGCCGAGGACGCGATGGCGCGCAGGATCTCCACCGCGTCCCGCTCCTCTCCGTGCACGGCGATGTCCAGCGCCGTCCTCAGCGGGGTCGTCACGGACACGCCACCCACCAGGTTGACGTCGAACGGCCCGAGCGCCACCTGGTGCATGACGGCGGCCGAGAAGGGCGGGAGGGCGGTCGTGCGGCGCCGATGGTCCGTCACGAGGCTGATCAGGCTCGGAGGAGGCGCGCAGCCGTAGATCCACGCCGCGCAGGAGCGACCGAGCGCCACCCGGGGGCGCAGTGAGTGCGGGACGCTGTGCGCCGCCGCCCGGGACCTCGTGGCAGGATCCTCCCGGAAGTCGCTGCGGAGGTAGGAGTCCCCGATCACGAGGCGGACGAGGCCGTCGAGCCGCATGGCCTGCAGCTCGGCCGACGTGAAGATCTCGCCGGCGTGGAACAGGGCGCCGCCGGTCGACGTCACCGGGACGACGCCCGCCCCCAGGTGGCGTTCCGGGGGTGCTGCGGCGTCGGCACTGTCGAGGGGAGGCATTGGTCCAGCATCACGAGGACGGCCTCGACGCAAAAGCCCTCCGGCGCCGATGTGGACAACGGCGTCGGAGGGCTGGTGGCTTGGCGGCCGGCGGACCGGCCCCGGCTAGGAAAAGTCCTGGGCGGACTTCTGCAGCATCTCCAGCCACTGTTCGCGAGCGGCGAGAGCTTCGCGCGCGTTGGCGATCTTCTTCGCGTTGCCTGCACGCTCGGCCGAGGCGAGGTCCTCCCGGAGCTGCGCGATCGTCCCCTCCAGCTGGCTGAGCGCACTGTTGGTGCGCGCCTTCGTCTCGGGATTCGTCTTCGTCCAGTGCTCGTCGTCCGCCGACTTCACGGCGTCCTCGACCTGGCGGAGACCGGCATCGATCCGGCCCATGTCCGCGCGGGGCACCTTGCCGGCCTCGTCCCAGCGGTCGCGGATGGACTGCAGCGCCTTCTTGGCGGCGGCGAGGTCGCGGATCGGCAGGATCTGCTGGGCTTCCTTCAGCAGGGCCTCCTTCGCCACGAGGTTCCCGGCGTACTCCTCGTCGACGGCCTCGTTGACGGCCTTGCGGGCCTCGAAGAAGCGGTCCTGCGCTGCCCGGAAGCGGGCCCACAGGGCGTCGTCGTCCTTGCGGCTGGCGCGCTTCGACGCCTTCCACTCGTCCATCAGGCGCCGGTACTCGGCGGCGGTCTGGCCCCAGTCCGTGGAGGTGGACAGCTGCTCGGCACGCTTGATGAGCGCTTCCTTGGCCTGCTTGGCCTCGGCATTGTCGTTGTCGAGCTGCGAGAAGTACGCACGGCGGTGGCGGTCGAACACGGTGCGGGCCGAGCGGAACCGCTTCCACAGGGCGTCCTCCGTGCCGCGGCCCAGGCGCGGCCCGTTCTTCTGGGCCGCCTTCCACAGCTCGAACAGCTCGTTCATGCGCGTGCTGCTGGCCTTCCACTGCACGGTGGAAGGATCCCGTCCCGAGAGCTCCTCGGCCTCGGCGACGATGGCTTCGCGGGCAGCGAGTTCCTTCGCCTTCAACTCGTCCTGCACGGCGCGCTCGGCCTTCTCGAGACCGCCGATCGCCGCGAGGAGTGCGTCGATCCGCGCCTCCAGCGCCAGGACGTCGCCGACCATCTTGCGTTCGCCGACCTGCGCGCGCAGGTGCTTTGCGGTCTTCGTCATGTCCGACGACGGCGCCTTCGCCTGGACACGCTGCTCGAGCAGGGCGACCTGGCTGACGACGTCGTCGTACTTCCGGACGAAGTAGCTGAGCGCCTCGTCACGCGTCGCATCGGGGTACTGGCCCACCGCGTGCTCCTCGCCGCCGACGAGGAGGAAGACATGGCCGTCCTCCTCGACACGGGCGAACTTCGCGGCCTCCTCGAGGGAGGTGCTGTGCGCCGGGGGAGCGACGACGGGCTGGGCGGCCTTCTTCAGCGGCCGCGGCGCCATGGCGGTGGGCAGCGGCGGCTTGGGAGCTGCGAGGCGGGGGGAGGGGGTGCTGAGAGGAGCGGGTTCAGCGGCGAGGGGCGCGGCGGGCTCGGACGTCCCGGTCGCTCCGGGCGTCGTCACGACGTCGTCCGCTGTCGCCTCCGCTTCCGGAGCCCCGGCGGCATCCGCTGCTGCGGCGTCGGCCGGAGCCGCGACCTCCTCGACCGTGGCGGCAGCCGTGTCGACCTCGGTGGACACCGCGTCCGCCGCACCGGCGGACGCCTCATCCGCCGTCGCGTCATGATCCGCGGCGGATCCGTCTCCGGACGCCTCATCCGCAGTCGCGTCATGATCCGTGGCGGATCCGTCCCCGACTGCCTCGTCAGCGGGAGCCGCAGGGGCCTCCTGCGCGGGAGCCGCCGCGTCGTCCGCAGGGGCCTCTGGCGCGGGAGCCGCAGGGGCGTCCGCGGGAGCGTCCTCCGTCCCGGAGGTCGAGGGGTTGTCGCCCATGGCACCGTCGGCCTCCGCAGCGTCCTGCTGCGTCCCGAGGCCGATGGTCGTTTCGTCGGATTGCTGACTCTCTGTCACCGCTAGAAGTCTTTCGCTCGTCGGATGGCCCTGATCAACGCCGGAGCCATGTCATGCAGGATCACACCATGCAGGGTTCAGGAGTCTATCGGTCCGGTCCCGGGCGGCGAGGGAGGCGTCCACCGGACACCCCTGCTCGACACCGGCAGTACCGCGATTCCTGCCCCTGAGGCTACTTTACCCACTGCCCTCGGTTCCGCGTCCCGGCGCGGATCGGGCCGGTGCGTCCACCCGAGCGCCACCCGGTCCCTGTCACCGCCTGCCGTCCCTTTTCCGGCTGCCCTGCGTGACGCCTAGGATTGAGGCCGCAGAACCGGACCGCCGGCAGCACGGCCGCGGTGACCGGACCCCGTGCAGGAGGAGATCAACACCATGGCCCGCAAGGCATCACTGTCCGGCTTTCCCGAGTGGCTCCCGGAAGAGCGCCTGATCGAGCTGCACGTCCTCGAGGTCCTGCAGCGCACGTTCGAGCTGCACGGATTCTCGAGCATCGAGACGCGCGCCGTCGAGACCGTGGAGCACCTCCTGCGCAAGGGCGAGATCGACAAGGAGGTCTACGCCGTGTCGCGGCTCCAGGCCGAGGAGGCCTCGGCCTCGGAGAGCGGACTGGCGCTGCACTACGACCTCACGGTTCCGTTCGCCCGCTACGTCGTCGAGAACGCGGGGCACCTCACCTTCCCGTTCCGCCGGTTCCAGATCCAGAAGTGCTGGCGGGGTGAGCGCCCGCAGGAGGGCAGGGCCCGCGAGTTCACGCAGGCGGACATCGACGTGGTGGGTGACGGCGTCCTGCCGTTCCGGTACGACGTCGAGCTCGCCCTCGCCGTCGTCGAGGCCCTGGGGGCCCTCCCGATCCCCGATGTCACGCTCCGCGTCAACAACCGCAAGCTGGCGGAGGGGTTCTACCGGGGGATCGGTCTCGAGGACACGGCGGCGGTGCTGCGCAGCATCGACAAGCTGGAGAAGATCGGCCCCGAGAAGGTCGGCGCCCTGCTGCGGGACGAGACCGGTGCCGACGACCGGCAGGTGGGCCTCGCCCTCGAGCTGGCGGGTATCCGCACGCCGGACACGTCCTTCGTGGACCAGGTGCGTGCCCTCGGGGTGACGAACGACCTGCTGGAGGAGGGCCTCGACGAGCTCCGCCAGGTGGTCGGTGAGGCGGCGCGTCGCGCCCCGGGCCGGGTCGTCGCGGACCTCAGTATCGCCCGCGGTCTCGACTACTACACGGGGACCGTCTACGAGACGGTCCTCGACGGGCACGAGGGCCTCGGCTCCATCTGCTCGGGCGGCCGCTACGACTCCCTCGCCCGCAAGGGCAACCGCACCTTCCCCGGTGTCGGCCTGTCCATCGGGGTGACCCGCATCGTCTCGCGCATGCTCAGCCAGGGCTTCGCGACCGCCTCCCGTGCCGTGCCGACGGCGGTCCTCGTGGCACTCGCCGACGATGACGCGTGGTCGCAGGCGCAGGACGTCGCCGCGGCCCTGCGCCTGCGCGGGATCTCCGCGGAGGTCGCTGCGGGTGCCGAGAAGTTCGGCAAGCAGATCAGGTTCGCCGATCGACGGGGCATCCCCTTCGTTTGGTTCACGGCCGCGGACGGCACGCACGAGGTGAAGGACATCCGGTCCGGCGACCAGGTCGTGGCCGACCCCGCCACGTGGATGCCCCCGGCGGCGGACCTGCGCCCGGTGGTCACCCGCGCCTGACCCTGCTCACGTCGTCGCGCGCCGCCGGGCGAGCACGATCGCCCGGCCGGCGAGTCCGACGGCGAGCACCACCAGCATGGTGACCACCGACGTCGCCGGGAGCGTGAAGGCGAGGACGAGGCAGGCGAGCGCGCCGGCCACGTTCAGCCAGCGCGGCGCGTACCACTGCCGGTCCGTCAGGGTGAAGGCCGCGATGTTCGCGATCGCGTAGTACAGCAGGACACCGAAGCTCGAGAAGCCGACCACCGTCAGCACGTCCGTGACCAGCAGCAGCGCGACGACGACCACGGCCGTGGCGATGTCGGCGACCCAGGGGACGCCGAAGCCCCGCGAGACGCGCCCCAGCAGCTGCGGCAGGTCGCGTCCGCGGGCCATCGCGAGGCTCGTCCGCCCGACGCCGGCGATGAGCGCGAGCAGCGCGCCCAGGCTCGCGAGTGCTGCCGCGAGGGTCACGACGGCGCCGCCCCTGCCCATCGAGCCCTCGCCCGGCACAGCGGCGTCGAAGACGTCGCGCAGGGGAGCGGTGGCGTCCGCCAGGGCTGCCGGGCCGAGCGACCTGAGCAGGGACACCCCGAGGACGAGGTAGAGGACCACGGTGAAGCCGAGGGCACCGAGGATGGCCAGTGGGATGGTCCTGCGGGGATTGCGCACCTCCTCGCCCATCGTCGCGATGCGTGCGTACCCGGCGAAGGCGAAGAACAGCAGGGCCGCCGCCTGCAGGACCCCGCCGGCTCCCACGGACACGGCGTCGGGGGCTGCCTCCGCCGGGGGCGTGCTGAGGGCGACCACGATCACGAAGGCGATCACCGGGACCACGAGCGAGACGATCACGCGGGTCGCGAGAGCCGTGCGCGTCACGCCGAGGAGGTTGACGGCCGTGAGTCCGGCGACGGCGGTGACGGCCGCTGCCTTCTCGAAACCCGGGGCGGCGTAGAGGCCGAACGTCAGGGCCATCGCCGCGCAGGAGGCCAGCTTTCCCGTCACGAAGCTCCAGCCCGCGAGGAAGCCGGTCCAGTGACCGAGCTGCTCGCGGCCGTAGACGTACGTACCGCCGCTGGACGGGTAGCGGACGGCCAGGGAGGCCGTCGCGGAGGCGTTGCAGTAGGCGACGAGGCCGGCGATCAGTATCGCCAGGGGCAGGAACCGCCCCGCGGCGGCTGCCGCAGGCGCGAAGACGACGAAGGCACCGGCACCGATCATCGCGCCCACGCCCACCGTGGTCGCATCGAAGGCGCCCATCACGCGGCGCAGGGCTGGTTGCTGGGACATGGTCCTCCTCGGGTGCGGGCCGGCCGGGTGGCGGATCACGCCGGTCGGGTGGGACGGCGGGGCGCCGTCCTCCTCCGGCCGACGGTGTCGGGGCGCCCTGGGGCGGACCGGTAAAGTTGTCTCGGTTCGCACCAACTGTAGGCAGGCGCATCGACACCTGCGATTCATCTGACACCCCTGTGGGAAGGAATGCTGTGCTCCGCACGCATGAACTCGGCTCCCTTCGGCCCGAGCACGTAGGACAATCGGTCACCCTGGCAGGCTGGGTCGCGCGACGCCGCGACCACGGCGGCGTGGCGTTCCTCGACCTTCGTGATGCCTCCGGTTTCGCGCAGGTCGTGGTCCGCGAGGAGGACGTCTTCTCGAGCCTCCGCAACGAGTACGTCCTGCAGATCGTCGGCACCGTGCAGCAGCGCCCCGAGGGCAACGAGAACCCGGCCCTCCCCACGGGCGCCGTCGAGGTGATCGCGGACTCCGTGACCATCCTCAACACCTCGGACCCCCTGCCGTTCCAGATCGACGAGCACGTCGAGGTCGGCGAGGAGGCACGCCTCCGCCACCGCTACCTCGACCTCCGCCGTCCGGGCCCCCAGGCCAACCTGCGCCTGCGCTCCGAGGCGAGCCGCGTGGCCCGCGAGCTGCTGCACGAGGACGGGTTCGTGGAGATCGAGACCCCCACCCTGACACGCTCCACGCCCGAGGGCGCGCGCGACTTCCTGGTGCCCGCTCGCCTCGCACCCGGCTCCTGGTACGCCCTGCCGCAGTCGCCGCAGCTGTTCAAGCAACTCCTCCAGGTGGGCGGCTTCGAGAAGTACTACCAGCTGGCCCGCTGCTACCGCGACGAGGACTTCCGCGCGGACCGCCAGCCCGAGTTCACGCAGCTCGACATCGAGGCGAGCTTCGTGGAGGAGGACGACATCATCGCCCTCGGCGAGCAGCTCGTCTCCCGCCTGTGGAAGCTCATCGACGTCGACGTACCGCTGCCCATCCGTCGCATGACCTACGCGGACGCCATGGCGAAGTACGGCTCGGACAAGCCTGACCTGCGCTTCGGTCTGGAGCTCAGCGAGCTGACCGGCTTCTTCAAGGACACCGGCTTCGGTGTGTTCAAGGCACCCTATGTGGGCGCCGTCGTCATGCCCGGCGGCGCGTCGCAGCCCCGCCGCCAGCTCGATGCCTGGCAGGAATGGGCCAAGCAGCGCGGCGCCAAGGGCCTCGCGTACGTCCTGATCGACGACGACGGCAGCCTGCGCGGACCGGTCGCGAAGAACCTGACCGACGCGGAGCGCGAGGGCCTCGCTGCGGCGACCGGTGCAAGCCCCGGCGACTGCATCTTCTTCGCTGCCGGGGACGCCGCGTCGTCGCGCGCCATCCTCGGCGCCGCACGGGTCGAGATCGGCCGACGCACGGGACTCGTCAAGGAGGGTGACTGGGCGTTCGTGTGGGTCGTCGACGCTCCGATGTTCGAGCCCGCGTCGGCCGCGGTGGCCGCGGGTGACGTCGCCGTGGGTGGCGGCGCGTGGACGGCCGTGCACCACGCCTTCACGTCGCCGAAGCCCGAGTTCGTGGACACGTTCGACACGGACCCGGAGAACGCCCTCGCCTACGCGTACGACATCGTGTGCAACGGGAACGAGCTCGGTGGCGGATCCATCCGTATCCACCAGCGTGACGTCCAGGAGCGCGTGTTCGCGGTCATGGGACTGAGCGCCGAGGAGGCCCAGGAGAAGTTCGGATTCCTGCTCGAGGGCTTCAAGTACGGAGCGCCTCCCCACGGCGGGATCGCGCTCGGCTGGGACCGCGTGGTGTCGCTGCTGGCCGGCACGGACTCCATCCGTGACGTCATCGCGTTCCCCAAGTCCGGCGGCGGCTACGACCCGCTCACCGCCGCCCCCGCGCCCATCACGGCGCAGCAGCGCAAGGAGGCAGGCGTCGACGCGAAGCCCAGGTCGGAGACCACGGCCGACCGACAGGCCGGTTAGGTTCCTCCGCGAGCCACGAGGGACGGGACAACCGGCAGGGGTGTCCCGTCCCTCCGTCGTCCGGGGCCTCGTCCGCCACGGCCGCGCGATGATCGCTGTCGGACGAATTGTGACGATCCGGCGGTGGGTACGCGGGCACTGTGAAATAATCGGCGCAGTACGTGCTCCGGGGTCGGTGTAAGTCCGAACCGGCGGTGATAGTCCGCGACCCGCTCCGTCGTTCCGCACCCGCGGAACGAGGGCGGTTGAGCCGGTGGAATTCCGGGACCGACAGTCAAAGTCTGGATGGGAGAAGCACGCACAGCAGTGCACTGTCCGCTGCCCGATCGACGGGTGGCGGCCCTGCCGTAGTCCGCCGCGGCACGGGGTCCACTGCTGCCATCACCCGGAGCCGTCGTAGCGGCGAAGGATCGGCATGGATTTACTGCAGTGGCTGTTCGAAGCCCGCATCCCCGTTGGCAACGGCTCCCTGCTGCTCCGTGAGGTGATGGGCAACGTGTTCGGCCTGCTCAGCGCCCTCGGCGGCATGCGGCGTCGGGTCTGGGCCTGGCCGGTCGGCATCGTCGGCAACGTCCTCCTCCTCACCGTCTTCCTCGGCTCGGTCTTCGGCGCCGAGAGTGCCGCCAACCTCCTCGGCCAGGCCGGCCGCCAGGTGATGTTCATCGCCGTCTCCGTCTACGGGTGGCGCCAGTGGCAGGCGAGCCGGCACGGGGGCGGACAGGCCGTGACGCCCCGCTGGGCCGGAACCAGGGCCCGGATCGGCATGGTCGCCTTCATGGTCCTGGGGACCGTCGCCCTCACCCCCCTCTTCCGCATGCTCGGTTCCTACGAGCCCGTGTGGGCCGATGCCTGGACCTTCGTCGGGTCCCTCCTCGCCACCTACGGCATGGCCAGGGGCTGGGTCGAGTTCTGGCTGGTCTGGGTGGCCGTGGACCTCGTGGGTGTTCCCCTGCTGTTCAGCGCCGGCTACTACGCGAGCGCCGTCATGTACGCCTTCTACGGGGTCTTCACCCTGGTGGGCTTCTTCGTATGGGCCAGGGCCCAGCGCACGGCGCAACCCCGTGTCGAGGCCCTCCTGCCCGACCCCAGCCTCCGATGAGCACGACGACGCGGCGGGTGGCGGAGGCCGAGGCGAGGGCTATGCTGCGCGCGCTCGAGCTCGCCGGTCTCGGCGTGCGTGGCGCGAACCCACTCGTCGGCGCCGTGCTCCTGGCTCCCGACGGCACGGTCCTCGGGGAGGGGCACCACCGGGGCGCCGGCACACCCCATGCGGAACCCGCGGCCCTCGCGGACGCCGGGGACCGCGGGCACGACCCCCGCGGGGGCACCATGGTGGTCACGCTCGAACCGTGCAATCACACGGGACGCACCGGCCCGTGCAGCGAGGCGCTCATCAGCGCGGGCGTGGCCCGCGTGGTCTTCGCCGCGGACGACGTCAACGGACCGGCGGCGGGCGGCGCGAGCCGGCTCCGCGCGGCGGGCGTCGGGTGCGTCGGCGGGGTCGAAGCGGAAGCGTCGAAGCACCTGAACGAGCGCTGGACGGCGTCCGTCGTAGCGGGCCGCCCCTTCGTGACGCTGAAATCGGCCCAGTCCCTCGACGGGCGGGTGGCTGCGGTCGACGGCTCCAGCCAGTGGATCACCGGACCGGAGGCGCGCGCCGACGGCCACCGCCTCCGGGCCCTCGCCGACGCGGTCCTCGTGGGCAGCGGGACCGTGCGCGACGACGATCCGCGCCTCACCGCGCGCGGCGGGGCCTCGGGGGAGGAGCCTGCCGCGGGGTCCGGGCCGGCTTTGCGCGTCGCGATGGGGCTGACTCCGGTGCCCTCCGAGGCCGCCATCCGGGGTGCGGGCTTCGTCCACCTGCCCACCCGCGACGTCCCCGCCGCCCTCGACGAGCTCTTCGCCCGGGGGGTGCGGCACCTCCTCGTCGAAGGGGGACCGCGGATCGCCGCCGCCTTCCTCCGCGCCGGTGTGGTCGACGAACTGGTCAGCTACGTGGCGCCCGTGGTTCTCGGTGACGGCGCTCCCGCTTTCCCGGACCTGGGGATCGACTCCCTCGCCGCCGCCCCGCGCTGGAGCCTGGACGATGCGGGCGGACCGGCCGTCCGCCGGCTCGGTGCTGATGTGCGGTTGCACCTCCGCCCGCCGCCACCCGGCGAGCAGGCCGAACCTGTCCCGGTGTCCGATGCCGGACGACCCGACCCCAGGTAGTTCCACGGGACCCACCCGTCGCTCCATCTCCTCCAGACCCACCCGACCCACCCGAAGGAAGTACCCGTGTTCACAGGAATCGTGTCCGAGCAGGGCAGCGTCGTCTCACTCGACGTCACCCCCGACGGCGAGAGCGCGCTGCTCGTCTTCGAGGCGCCCGAGACCGGGAGGGACCTCAGCCCCGGGGCGTCGATCGCCGTCAACGGCGTCTGCCTCACGGCGGTGACGCTCGACGGCGGGCGCGTGGGCGTCGACGTCATGGGAGAGACCCTCCGGCGCACCACCACGGGCGGGCTGCAGCCCGGGACGCCCGTCAACCTCGAGCGCTGCGTCCCGGCCGGCGGACGCCTCGACGGTCATGTCGTCCAGGGCCATGTCGACGGTATCGGGGTGCTCCTCGAGCGCGAGGACCTCGGCGCGTGGCACCGGCTCCGTTTCGGCCTGCCCGCGACGCTCGGCCGGTACGCCGCCGAGAAGGGGTCCGTCGCGATCGACGGCGTGTCCCTGACCGTGACCGCGGTGAGCGCGCCGGACGAGCTCGACCAGTGGTTCGAGGTCGGCCTCATCCCGACGACCCTGAAGGAGACCGGCCTGGGCGCCAAGGGCATCGGCGATCCCGTGAACCTCGAGATGGACGTGCTCGCCAAGTACGCCGAGCGCCTGCTCGGTTTCACGGCGGCCGACGCCCGGCGGCAGGACGCGGCCGGGGACGCGCAGTGATCCGCGAGCCTGCCCGCGACGTGACGCCCCTCCGCCTCGATCCCGTCGAGGACGCGATCGCCGCCATCGCGGCCGGCGGCGCAGTCGTCGTGGTCGACGACGAGGACCGCGAGAACGAGGGCGACATCGTCTTCGCCGCCGAGGACGCGACCCCGCAGCTCGTCGGCTGGACCGTGCGGTGGACCTCCGGTGTGCTGTGCGTCCCGCTCCGCGCGGAGGACGCGGACCGCCTCCTCCTGCCGCCGATGACCGCCGTGAACGAGGATTCCAAGGGCACGGCGTACACCGTGTCCTGTGACGCCGCGACAGGCGTCAGCACGGGCATCAGCGCCGCGGACCGGGCCCGGACCGCGCGCGTCCTGGCGGACGGCGCCAGCGGGCCCATGGATCTCACCCGGCCGGGCCACGTCTTCCCCCTCCGCGCTGCACCGGGCGGCGTGCGCGAGCGGGCCGGCCACACCGAGGCCGGGGTGGAGCTCAGTGTCCTCGCGGGCAAGCGCCCGGCCGCCGTCATCGCGGAACTCGTTCACGACGACGGCGACATGATGCGGCTGCCGGCCCTGCGCCGGTTCGCCGACGAGCACGGCATCCCCCTCGTCTCGATCGAGGACCTCGTCGCCTTCATCGGGGCACGTGCAGCGTCCGGGGCCTGACGGCCGCACCGGCGCCGGCGGCGCAGTCCATCGTCCGGACACCCCTGGGCATCCCCACAGACATACCCACAGATACCACCCGGAAGGACCATCATGAGCGGCCACGGAGCACCCAGCATCGACATCAGCGCACTCACCACCCAGGACGGTGCGCCACTGCGGCTCGCGATCATCGCCGCGAGCTGGCACACCCAGATCATGGGCGGACTGCTCGACGGCGCCCGGCGTGCCGCCGCGGAGGCGGGCGCGGACGTCACCGAGATCCGCGTGCCGGGTAGCTTCGAGCTGCCCGTCGCTGCCGCGCGCGTCGCCCCGCAGTTCGACGCGGTCGCTGCCCTCGGCGTCGTCATCCGCGGCGGCACGCCCCACTTCGAGTACGTGTGCCAGGCCGCGACCTCCGGCCTGACCGACGTCAGCGTCCGGACGGGCGTACCGGTCGGCTTCGGCGTCCTGACCTGCGACACCGAGCAGCAGGGCCTCGACCGCGCCGGCCTGCCCGGCTCCTCGGAGGACAAGGGCCACGAGGCGGTCTCCGCGGCGCTGGCCACGGCCTCCGTCCTCCGGGCCTTCGGGCGGTGACGACCGAGGCATCCGTCACAGGGCGGGCCGGGCGTGCCGAGCCGGTGCGGCGAGCCGATAGCCTAGGGGATGTGAAAACCTTTGATTCCCTGTTCGAGGAGCTCAGCGCCAAGGCCGTCGAGCGCCCTGCGGGGTCGCGCACCGTCGCGGAACTCGACTCGGGCGTGCACGGCATCGGCAAGAAGGTCGTCGAGGAGGCCGCCGAGGTCTGGATGGCCGCGGAGTACGAGTCGACGGAGGACGCCGCCGAGGAGATCTCGCAGCTGCTCTACCACCTGCAGGTCCTCATGATCGCGAAGGGCCTCACGCTCCAGGACGTCTACAAGCATCTCTAGCCGCGCCGGCCCATCCGCCCGCGGCCCACGATCGCCTGTCCCACCCTCCTGACGCGAAAGTACCCCATGCTCCGTGTAGCAGTCCCCAACAAGGGCGCCCTCTCCGAGGCCGCCTCGTCCATGCTCGCCGAGGCCGGCTACCGCCAGCGCCGCGACTCCCGCGAGCTCGTCCTCGTGGATCCCGAGAACGAGATCGAGTTCTTCTTCCTTCGGCCCCGCGACATCGCGGTGTACGTCGGTTCCGGGACGCTCGACGTCGGTATCACCGGCCGTGACCTCTTCCTCGACGCTCAGGTGAAGGCGGAGGAGCTCATGCAGCTGGGCTTCGGCGCGTCCACCTTCCGCTTCGCCGGCCCGGTCGGCGACTTCGACGCCCTCGAGCAGCTCGAGGGCAAGCGGCTCGCCACGAGCTACGAGGGCCTGCTCAAGGACTACCTCGCCGAGCGCGGCATCACGGCGTCGGTGGTCCGGCTCGACGGCGCCGTGGAGTCCTCCGTGCGCCTCGGCGTCGCCGACGCCATCGCCGATGTCGTCGAGACCGGCAACACGCTGCGCGCCGCGGGGATGGAGATCTTCGGGGATCCCATCCTGCAGAGCGAGGCGGTGCTCATCGGCCGCGCGGGGGAGGCTCCCGTGGGCCTCGACGTGCTCCTGCGCCGCCTGCAGGGCGTCCTCGTGGCCCGGCAGTACGTGATGATGGACTACGACGTCAGGAAGGACCTCGTCGACGCGGCGGCGGCGCTCACCCCCGGCCTCGAGTCCCCGACCGTCTCGCCCCTGCGCGACTCCGAGTGGGTCGCCGTGCGCTCCATGGTCCGGCGGAACCAGACCAACCGCATCATGGACGAGCTGTACGAGCTCGGTGCGCGCGCCATCCTCGTCAGCACCATCCACGCCTGCAGGATCTAGGGAGGCGGGCATGAGTGTCGCCATCCGCGTGATCCCCTGCCTCGACGTCGACGCCGGACGCGTGGTCAAAGGGGTCAACTTCGAGGACCTGCGTGACGCCGGGGACCCGGTGGAGCTCGCGCACCGCTACGACCGGGCCGGTGCCGACGAACTCACCTTCCTCGACGTGACCGCTTCCTCCGGCAACCGCGAGACCACGTTCGACGTCGTCTCGCGGACCGCCGAGGAGGTCTTCATCCCGCTGACGGTGGGCGGGGGGGTCCGGGAGATCTCCGACGTCGACCGTCTCCTGCGCTACGGCGCGGACAAGGCCTCCATCAACACCGCCGCCGTCGCTCGCCCGGCCGTGATCGACGAGATCACGAAGCACTTCGGTGCCCAGGTCCTCGTCCTGTCCCTCGACGCGCGTCGCACCCGGGACGCCGCGACGCCGTCGGGCTTCGAGGTGACGACCTACGGCGGCCGCAAGGGTACCGGGATCGACGCCGTCGCCTGGGCGAAGGAAGCCGCCGACCGCGGGGTGGGGGAGATCCTGCTGAACTCGATCGACGCCGACGGCACCAAGGAGGGGTTCGACCTCGAACTCATCCGCGCCGTGCGGGCCGCCGTCGGCGTGCCGCTCATCGCCTCGGGCGGTGCGGGCGAGCCCGCACACTTCCCGCCTGCGGTGGAGGCCGGCGCGGACGCCGTGCTGGCGGCGTCCGTGTTCCACTTCGGTCCGGTGTCCGCGATCGCGGACGTCAAGGCCGCGATCCGCGCGGCAGGGTTCCCCGTCCGCTAGGCGCCGGGTCCCGCCCGCAGCGGCAGGATTCAGAGACCGACGTCGGCACTCTCGAGCAGGGCGACGGCATCCGGCCGGCCCTCGAAGGTGACGAGGGCCTGGGCGCGGCGACCGTGGGCGTGCATGAGCAGCTCGCCCGGCTCGCCCACGATGGCCACCGATACGGGTGCGCGCTTCGCGACGTGGCGGGGACCGTCCGGCCGCACCAGCACGATCCCGAGATCCACGCCGCGGTAGAGGATGGCGGCGCGCTTCACGAGTTCCTCCCACAGGGCGTTCGCGTAGTCCTCGTCGAGCGCCCTCGGTGCCCAGCGCGAGCCGGCCCGCCGGACGTCCTCGGTGTGGACGAAGTACTCGATCAGGTTGGCGCTCTTGTCGACGGCATTGAGGCGCATCGGTGAGAGCGCGGGTGGACCGGCGAGGAAACGCCTCACGAGCGCCTCGTAGCCCGCCGGGGATCCGGCACGTTCGGCCGTCTCCCGCGTGGCGCGCTCGGTGATCGGGGCGAACCTCTTCACGACCATGCCGAGGCCCAGGGCCGGCTTGTGCTCGCGCAGGTACAGATGCGCCGCCAGGTCGCGCGTGTGCCACCCCTCACAGAGCGTGGGGGCATCGGGACCGGCTGCCAGGAGCGTCTCGGCCAGGACCTCGCGGGACGGGGTTACGTAGTGCATCACTGCTGAAACTAGCACGCTGCGCGAGAGCGGTGGCAGGCGCGCCGCGCCGCCGTCCCGGCCGCACTAGAATCAGGGGTGATGCCTCCCACCACGTCCTCCCCGTCCGCCGCCGGAACAGGCGCTCCTCCGGTCTCCGAACGCCAGGCGGCGCCCGGCGCGCCCCTGCTCGATCCGGCGATCGCCGGGGCCCTCAAGAAGGACGACGCCGGCCTGGTCGCCGCCGTCGTCCAGCAGTACGACACGCTCGAGGTGCTCATGCTCGGCTGGATGGACGAGGAGGCCCTGCGCCGGACCCTGACCACGGGTCGGGTCACCTTCTTCTCCCGGTCACGCGACGAGTACTGGCGGAAGGGTGACACCTCCGGACACCGTCAGTGGGTCAAGGGCGTGGCCCTGGACTGCGACGGCGACGCCCTGCTCGTCACCGTCGACCAGGAAGGCGCCGCCTGCCATACCGGCACCCGCACCTGCTTCGACGGCCGCGACCTGCCCTCCGTCACCTCCAGCCGTCCCGACGCGGAAGGATCCTGACCCGCATGCAGCAGCTCGGCACCATCAGCCCCACCCTCGAGGAGTTCCGCGACCTGGCGAAGGCGCGGCGCGTGGTGCCGGTGCACCTGAAGGTCCTGGCGGATGCGCACACGCCCATCGGGATCTACCGCAAGCTCGCGGACGGCCGCCCGGGTACGTTCCTCATGGAATCCGCGGCCGTCGGCGGCGTCTGGTCGCGCTACTCGTTCATCGGGGCGCACTCCCGGGCGACCCTGACCACGCGGGACGGCGAGGCGCACTGGCTGGGCGAGCCGCCGGCCGGCGTCCCGGTCGCGGGCGATCCCGTCGAGGCGCTCCGCCTCACCGTCGAGGCCCTGCGCACGGAGCGCTTCGAGGAACTGCCTCCGTTCACCTCCGGCATGGTCGGCTTCGTGGGCTGGGAGGCCGTGCGCCACTGGGAGCGGCTGACGAGTCCGCCCGAGGACGATCTCCTGCTGCCCGAACTGGCGATGTGCCTGGTCTCCGACCTCGCCATCCATGACAACTCCGAGGGCTCGCTCACCCTCGTCGCCAACGCCGTCAACTTCGACGGCACCGACGAGCGGGTCGACGAGGCCTGGCACGACGCCGTCGCGCGGGTGCGCGCCATGCTCGCCATGCTCGTCGCCCCGGCCGAACTCGCCGTGTCCGTCATGGCCGAGGGCACGCCGACGGCGGAGGAGTCGATGGAGCGCGTCCGGGAGTCCTGGTTCGAGCCGGAGTACCTGCGCGCCATCGAGCGCGGCAAGCGGGCCATCGTCGACGGCGAGGTCTTCCAGGTCGTGATCAGCCGCCGCTTCGAGATCGAGTGCGACGCCTCGCCGCTGGATGTCTACCGCATCCTGCGGACCACCAACCCGAGCCCCTACATGTACTTGTTCAGCCTCGAGGACTCGGACGGACGCGGGTACTCGATCGTGGGCAGCTCGCCGGAGGCACTCGTCACCGTCACGGGCGACGAGGTCATCACCCACCCCATCGCCGGCTCGCGCCCCCGCGGCAGGACCACGGAGGAGGACCGCGACCTCGCCGTCGAGCTCCGGGCGGACACGAAGGAGAAGGCCGAGCACCTCATGCTCGTGGACCTCGCGCGCAACGACCTCTCCAAGGTGTGCACGCCGGGCAGCGTCGACGTCACGCAATTCATGGAGGTGGAGAAGTTCAGCCACATCATGCACCTCGTCTCCACGGTCGTCGGCCGGCTCTCGCCGGCGAAGACGGCCTACGACGTCCTCGCGGCGACCTTCCCGGCCGGGACACTCTCCGGGGCGCCGAAGCCGCGCGCACTGCGCATCATCGACGAGGTGGAACCGCACCGCCGCGGCATCTACGGGGGAGTGGTCGGCTACCTCGACTTCGCGGGAGACATGGACATGGCCATCGCCATCCGCTCCGCCCTCCTGCGCGAGGGCACGGCGTACGTGCAGGCCGGCGGCGGGATCGTCGCCGACTCGGTGCTGGAGGCCGAGGCCCTCGAGACCGTGAACAAGGCTGCGGCACCCCTGCGGGCCGCTCTCACCGCGGCCGGGCTGCGGCCTGCTGCAGTGGACGCACCATGAGTGCCGGGCGCACAGAGCGCACCGCGCCGGGGAGGTTCACCCGCCGCGGCATCGTCGTCATGGGCATCGTGGTCCTCGCGCTCCTGGCCTTCGGTTCCACGACCCAGACCTGGCTCACCGTCCGCCTGCCGCAGGAGGCGGTGCAGACGCCGGACCTCATGATCGCCGGGAGCGACGCGTCGACCCCCGTGACGGCCTTCGCCCTCGTGGCCCTGGCGGCGGCCCTCGCCGTCTCCATCGCCGGTCGCCTCGCACGGTGGGTCATCGCCGTGATCCTCGTGCTCTCCGGCGTCGGTATCGCCCTGTCCAGCGCGGGGGTCGCTCTCGATCCGGAAGCGGCTGCCGAACCCGCCGTCGGCGAGGCCATCGGCGTGAGCGGCCTGGCCGGCGCCGAGGCGACGGCCGGCGTCTTCCCGTGGCTCGCCGTCGCCGCCGGCGTCCTCCTGGTGCTCGCGGCCGCCTGGGTGGTCGTCGCGGGCCGCACCTGGGGGGTCAACCGACGGTACGACGCCGGAGCCTCCCGGGCGGTCACGCCCGCTGCCGGCGACCTGCAGCCCGGAGCACCCGCGCCCTCCACGGGAGACGTCGCCCCCGGGGTGGTCCCCGCCTCCGGTGACGACGCCGGCGGCGGAGAAGGTCCCGCTGACGGACGACCGGTCCAGGGGGGCGCGTCATCCGCCACGGCAGCGCGGTCCGTGGCGGCGCCCGACGGAACCCCCGACGCACTGCCTCCGGGTGGGGACGTGACCGGCGGGGCACCCTCGCCCGCGGCGCGTCCCTCGCGCGGCCGGTCCAGTGCCCACGCGGACGAGATCGACAGCTGGGACCAGCTCTCACGGGGCAACGACCCGACCGGCTGACAGCCGGTCGTGTACCTCCCCGCCGGTTCCTCCCGACCGCCCCATCAATGGCAGAATGGAACCTGACCCGTTCGAAGGAGATTCACCATGGCATCCGAGACCCGCGCCTCCGCAACCCGCAACACCCCCGCGAACCACGCCCGGATGGGTGACGAGACGATCGGTCACGGCAACAGCCCCGCGGCATGGACCTGCGTGCTCATCATGCTGGCCGGTGCCGCTGTGGCCTCCTTCGCCTACATCCTGGCGAGCACCGAGGGCAACCACGACTTCGGCACCCTCCTCTTCTGGATCGGGATCGCGGTGATGTTCGTCGGCCTCCTCGTCGGATTCGTCCTCCGGAAGATCGGCTACGGCGTCGGCGGCTCCAAGCTCAAGAACAACGGCCACTAGATGACGGTCCTCGACGACATCATCGAGGGCGTCCGCGAGGACCTCGCGGAGCGTCGGCGTGCCGTTCCCCTCGAGGACGTCCGGAGGGCGGCGACGTCTGCTCCCTCGCCCATCGACGCCTTCGCGGCGCTCGGCTCGGGTGCGGGAGGAGACCTGGCGGTCGTCGCCGAGGTGAAGCGGAGCAGCCCCTCCAAGGGCGCCCTCGCGGACATCGCCGATCCGGCGTCCCTCGCCGCGTCCTACGAGCGCGGCGGAGCCGCCGTCATCTCCGTGCTCACGGAGGAGCGGCGCTTCAGGGGTTCGCTGGCCGACCTCGACGCCGTCCGAGCGACGGTGCAGCTGCCCGTGCTCCGGAAGGACTTCACGGTGGACGCCTACCAGATCTGGGAGGCGCGGGCCCACGGCGCCGACGTCGTGCTCCTGATCGTCGCGGCACTCACCGACGCCGAGCTCGCAGGTTTCCTCGCCCTCACCCACGAACTCGGCATGAACGCCATCGTCGAGACCCACACCGAGGACGAGGTACGGCGTGCCGTCGCGGCGGGGGCGCCGATCATCGGTGTCAACGTCCGCAACCTGAAGACGCTCGAGATCGACCGCGGCGTCTTCGCCGGACTGGCCCACCTCATCCCGGCGGGGACCGTCGTCATCGCCGAGTCGGGCGTCCGTGATGCGGCGGACGTCGAGGAGTACGCGGGCCAGGGCGCGCACGCGGTCCTCGTCGGCGAGGCACTCGTCCGGCACGACGATCCAGCCGCGACGATCGAGGAGTTCCGACGGACGGGTCGGACCGCCTGGCGGGAGTCGGGCATGGCCGCACGCGCCTGAACGCGTGGACGGACCGGCGGCGTCAGCTCCCACCGGGGAGCGGTCCAGCCGGACCACCCGTACCGGGCACGCGCCCGCCAAGCACCGGCCACCGGTCGGCACCAGCACCACCGAGCAGCACGCGGGACGGATCACCGGACCCGTCGGCGCCCGCGACGCATCCCCGTCCGGGCGAGGACCAACAGGACAGGATTGCTGAAGTCATGACTGATATGCACCAGGACACGGGCCTGACCGGCACGGACGCCGGAGCAGCGGACGCCATCGACGCCGGGACGGCCGAGGCCTTCCTCAGCCACGACCAGAGCCTCCGCCACGCCCCCGGTCCCTACTTCGGTGCCTACGGCGGCCGCTGGATGCCCGAATCGCTCATCGCTGCGCTCGACGAGCTGCAGGACACCTTCGACAAGGCCAAGGCGGATCCCGAGTTCACGGCCCAGGTCGCGGAGCTCAACAAGAACTACGCCGGCCGTCCCTCGCTGCTCACCGAGGCCGCGCGCTTCGCCGAGCACTGCGGGGGCGTCAGGGTCTTCCTCAAGCGGGAGGACCTCAACCACACCGGGTCCCACAAGATCAACAACGTGCTCGGCCAGGCGCTGATCGCCAAGCGCATGGGTAAGACCCGCGTCATCGCGGAGACCGGCGCCGGCCAGCACGGCGTCGCCAGCGCGACCGCGGCAGCCCTCCTCGGCCTCGAGTGCGTCGTGTACATGGGCGCGGAGGACACGCGCCGGCAGGCGCTGAACGTCGCCCGCATGCAGCTGCTCGGCGCGACGGTGGTCCCCGTGACGAACGGGTCGCAGACCCTCAAGGACGCCATCAACGACGCCCTGCGGGACTGGGTCGCCAATGTCGAGACCACGCACTACCTCCTCGGCACCGCCGCGGGAGCTCACCCCTTCCCGTCGATGGTCCGCTACTTCCACGAGGTCATCGGCGACGAGGCGCGCGAGCAGATCCTCGAGCAGACCGGACGCCTGCCCGACGCCGTGACGGCCTGCGTGGGCGGCGGGTCCAACGCGATCGGCATGTTCCACGGCTTCCTCGACGACCGCGAGGTCGCGCTGTACGGCTTCGAGGCCGGGGGCGACGGCGTGGAGACCGGCCGCCACGCCGCGACGATCACGCTCGGCCGACCGGGTGTGCTGCACGGCGCCCGGTCCTACCTGATGCAGGACGAGGACGGCCAGACCATGGAGTCGCACTCCATCTCGGCGGGCCTGGACTACCCCGGGGTCGGGCCCGAGCACGCCTACCTCGCGGACATCGGACGCGCGCACTACGAGCCCATCACCGACGCCGAGGCCATGGAGGCCTTCAAGCTCCTGAGCCAGACGGAGGGCATCATCCCCGCCATCGAGACCGCACATGCACTCGCCGGGACCATGAAGCTCGGCCGGCGCCTCGCCGCCGACCTCGCTCCCGGAGAGCAGCCCTCGGACAGGATCATCGTCGTGAACCTCTCGGGCCGTGGGGACAAGGACGTGGCGACCGCCGCGGGCTACTTCGACCTGCTGCCGGACGACAGCGTGGAGCAGGAGATCGCGGAGGAAGGTGAGCAGCTGTGACGACACACCTCCCTGACCGGCAGCAGCCGGAGTCCGGCGCACCCGCCTCGAAGGCGGCTGCCGCCATCGAGAAGGCCCGCAGCGAGGGTCGCGCAGCGCTCATCGGCTACCTGCCCGCGGGGTTCCCCGATGTCAGGACCACCATCGAGGCCGGGATCGCCATGGCGGAGAACGGCGTGGACCTCATCGAGATCGGCATCCCGTACTCCGACCCCGTCATGGACGGGGTCGTGATCCAGGAGGCGACGGTCGAGGCCCTCGCGAACGGCTTCACCGTGCCGCAGATCTTCGACGTCGTGGAAGGCATCACCCGGAAGACGGATGCCGCGGTGCTCGTGATGACGTACTGGAACCCCGTGATGCGGATGGGTGTCCGCGACTTCGCGGAGCGCCTCGCCGCCGCCGGGGGAGCCGGGCTCATCACCCCCGACCTCATCCCCGACGAGGCGGCGGAATGGCTGCAGGTCTCCGAGGAGCTCGGCCTCGACCGGGTGTTCCTCGTCGCGCCCTCCACCTCCCCGCAGCGCATGCAGAACACCGTCGATGCCAGCCGCGGCTTCGTCTACGCGGTGTCCGTCATGGGCGTGACCGGTGCCAGGACCTCCGTCGGCGCGGCGGCCCAGGCCGTCGTCGACGCCGCGCACGACGCCGGCGCCGAGCGCGTCTGCGTCGGACTCGGCGTCTCGTCCTCCGCCCAGGTCCGTGAGATCGGCGCCTACGCCGACGGCGTGATCGTCGGCACGGCCCTGGTGGCTGCCCTCAGGGACGGTGGCGTGCAGGCCGTCGCGGACCTCACGCGCGAGCTCAGCACGGGTGCCGCCAAGGTGTCCGCCGGAGGGTCGGCATGACCGGGATCGCCGTCGCGGCGTCCATCCCGAGCCCGCCGTCGGAGTGGGCGAGCTTCGCCCTCGGGCCGGTCACCATCCACGCCTACGCGCTCTGCATCCTCGCGGGCATCATCCTCGCGCTCATCCTCACGCAGAAGCGCTTCGTCGCCTTCGGTGGGCACGCCGACGCTGTGTGGGACATCGCCATCTGGGCCATCCCCTTCGGCATCATCGGGGGACGGCTGTACCACGTGGTGTCGTCGCCGGATGCGTACTTCGGGCCCGAGGGGGATCTCGCCCGGATCCCGCAGATCTGGCTGGGCGGCCTCGGGATCTGGGGCGCGATCGCCCTCGGTGCCGTCGGGGCCTGGATCGGGGCGCGGCGGGCCGGGGTCCGGCTCTCCGCCTTCGCCGATGCGGCGGCACCGGGCGTCCTCCTCGCGCAAGCCGTGGGGCGTCTCGGCAACTGGTTCAACCAGGAGCTCTTCGGCGCGCCCACCACGCTGCCGTGGGGCCTCGAGATCGATGCCGACAACGCCAATTTCCCGCTCGACCAGGAGCCCGGGACGCTGTTCCACCCGACCTTCCTCTACGAGCTCCTGTGGAACCTCGCCGGAGTCGTGATCCTCCTGCTGCTCGCGCGGAAGCTGAACCTCCGCGGCGGACGCATGTTCTGGCTCTACGCCGCCTATTACACGCTCGGACGCGTCTGGATCGAGGCCCTGCGCATCGACGACGCCGAGATGGTGACGCTCTTCGGGGTCACGCAGCGCCTGAACGTCTGGACCAGCATCGCGGTGTTCGTCGTCGCGCTGGCCGTCCTCGTGTATCTCGCGGTGAAGCGCCGGCCGGCCGAGGCGCCGTCGGTATACCTGTCGGGTCGGGAACCGAAGGACGCCGTCGGGGCGGACGCCACGAGCGCCACGAGCGCCACGAGCGCGAACGACACCACGCCCACCACCGAGGGCACCGGTGCCGCGGGTGCCACGGGTGCCGCAGGTGCCGCAGGTGCCACCGATCGTGCCGACGCCGGACGGTCCGCGAGTAACGCTTCAGCCACAGGTGGCCACGCCCCGGATGGAGCGTCGGACGCGCGGAACGAGCGTGGTAATCTGTCCGAAACAAACGGCTCCTGAGGATCGATCCACGCTCCGAGGACCCCGCGAGAGCGGAGCCGCGGGACTGGGTCCCCGACAGCAGTCCCCGGGCCACCGCCCCTCAAGGACGCAACACCACACAGTTGTGGACCACAGGTGCGACGGCCGGATCACCTTCCGAGCCTGCACCGGTACCGCCCTGACCAGCGCAGGATGACCACAGTGATCGCCCGCCAACAGCGCCGGGCGGCGCCGGGCCGGGCGGTGCACGCGAGATCGACAGACGGTGCCCGTTCCCCTCGGATCGGTGCCCGCGGGGCCAAGGCTGTCCCCTCCCGACGCTCCATCATGGGGGAAGGATCCTTTCTATGACTGCTTTGACGCCACACCCTCTGCAGGCGGACCCGGGCACGGCCACGTCCTCGACGGACGCCGCCGAGTCCCCCTTCACGCGGTTCGCCTCGCTGCCCGAGGCCACGGGTCTGTACGACCCGCAGAACGAGAAGGACGCGTGCGGCCTCGCCGTCATCGCCACCCTGCGCGGTGAACCCGGCCACGACATCGTCGATGCCGCCCTGACGGCGCTCCGCAACCTCGAGCACCGCGGCGCGGTCGGGGCGGACGAGGGCACCGGAGACGGTGCGGGCCTCCTCACCCAGATCCCCGACGAGTTCTTCCGCGCCGTCGCGGGCTTCGACCTGCCGCCCGCCGGCGGCTACGTGGTCGGGACCGCGTTCCTGCCCGCCGAGGCGAAGGAGGAGGAGACCGCCCGCGCCGGACTGGAGTCCATCGCCGAGTCCGAAGGCCTGGAGGTCCTCGGCTGGCGCGTGGTGCCCGTCGTCGCCGAGCTCGTCGGAGCCATGGCGCGCGCCTGCATGCCGCACTTCGTCCAGCTGTTCCTGGCTCCCGCCGACGGAGACGCGTCGGATCTCGACGGACGCGCGTTCCGCCTGCGGAAGCGGGCGCAGAACAAGTACGGCGTGTACTTCCCGTCGCTGTCCTCGAAGACCATCGTCTACAAGGGCATGCTGACCACGGCGCAGCTGGAACCGTTCTACCCGGACCTGTCGGACGAGCGGTTCAAGACGCGCCTCGGGATCGTCCACTCGCGCTTCTCCACCAACACCTTCCCGTCGTGGCCGCTCGCGCAGCCCTTCCGGACCATCGCCCACAACGGCGAGATCAACACCGTCAAGGGCAACCGGAACTGGATGCGGGCCCGCCAGTCGCAGCTGTCCAACCCGCTGCTCGGGGACTCGCCCGAGGAGCTGTACCCCATCTGCACGCCCGGCGCGTCGGACTCCGCGTCCTTCGACGAGGTGGCCGAGCTCCTCACGCTCTCCGGCCGGCCCATCACGCACTCGATCATGATGATGATCCCGGAGGCGTGGGAGAACCACGCCACCATGGATCCCGCCCGCCGCGCGTTCTACCAGTACCACTCCATGCTCATGGAGCCGTGGGACGGACCCGCCGCCGTGTCCTTCACGGACGGTCGGCTCGTCGGCGCCGTGCTGGACCGCAACGGCCTCCGCCCCGCCCGGTACTGGGTCACCGAGGACGGCCTCGTCATCCTCGCCTCCGAGGTGGGCGTGCTCGACGTCGAGCCGTCCCGCGTGGTCCGCAAGGGCCGTGTCTCACCCGGCAAGATGTTCCTCGTCGACACCGAGGCGGGCCGGCTGATCGAGGACCAGGAGATCAAGGCCGAGGTCGCCGCGGCGAACCCGTGGGGGGAGTGGGTCCGGGAGAACCTGATCCAGCTCGAGGACCTGCCCGAGCGCGAGCACGTGGTGCACACCAAGGCCTCCATCAACCGCCGCCAGCGCACCTTCGGCTACACGCAGGAGGAGCTGCGCATCCTCCTCGGCCCGATGGCGAAGAACGGTGCGGAGCCGCTCGGCGCCATGGGCTCGGACACGCCGATCGCCGTCCTGTCCAAGCGTCCGCGCCTGCTCTTCGACTACTTCGTGCAGTCCTTCGCGCAGGTCACCAATCCGCCGCTGGATTCCATCCGCGAGGAACTCGTGACCTCCATGGGTGTCACGATCGGGCCCGACGGCAACCTGCTCTCCACCGGCCAGGTCCGGTCCAAGCAGATCGCCCTGAAGTTCCCGGTCATCACCAACGACGAGCTGGCGAAGATCGCCAACCTCGAGACCGACGACGGCGACCGCCTGACCGTGCGCGTGCGCGGCCTGTACCGGCACGACGGCGGGGAGGCGGCCCTCCGGGCGCGCCTCGCCGAGATCTGCGAGCAGGTCTCCAGCGCCCTGAACCGCGGCGTCGAGTACGTGGTGCTCTCCGATCGCGATTCGAACGGTCAGTGGGCGCCCATCCCGTCGCTGCTCCTGACGAGCGCCGTGCACCACCACCTCCTCAAGAGCGCCAACCGCACCAAGACGTCCCTCGTGGTCGAGGCGGGCGATGTCCGCGAGGTCCACCACGTCGCGGTGCTGATCGGCTACGGGGCGTCCGCCGTGAACCCCTACCTCGCGATGGAGAGCTGCGAGGAGCTGGTCCGCAACGGGGACATCACGGGCGTGAGCGCCGAGGCCGCCGTCGCGCACCTCATCAAGGGCCTCGGCAAGGGCGTCCTGAAGATCATGTCCAAGATGGGCATCTCCACGGTCAGCTCCTACTGCGGCGCGCAGACCTTCGAGGCGCTCGGACTCTCGCAGGAGCTCGTGGACGAGTACTTCCACGGCACCCAGACGCAGCTCGGTGGCGTGGGCCTCGACGTCATCGCCGCGGAGACCGCTGCACGGCATGACACGGCGTACCCGCAGGACGGCATCGAGGACCCGCACCGCGGCCTCGACAACGGTGGCGAGTACCAGTGGCGCCGCGAGGGCCCGCCGCACCTGTTCAACCCGGAGACGGTCTTCCGGCTGCAGCACGCGACGCGCGAGCGCCGCTACGACATCTTCAAGGCCTACACGCAGGGCGTCGACGACCAGTCGCGCGAGCTCATGACGCTCCGCGGCCTGCTGCGGCTGCGCGACGACGCCCGGCCGCCCATCCCGCTCGACGAGGTGGAGCCGGTCTCGGAGATCGTCAAGCGCTTCTCCACGGGGGCGATGAGCTACGGCTCCATCTCCCAGGAGGCGCACGAGACCCTCGCCATCGCGATGAACCGCCTGGGCGGGAAGTCGAACACGGGCGAGGGCGGCGAGGACGTCGAGCGCCTGCTCGATCCCGAGCGGCGGTCGGCCATCAAGCAGGTGGCCTCGGGCCGGTTCGGCGTCACGAGCCTGTACCTGACCAACGCCGACGACATCCAGATCAAGATGGCGCAGGGAGCCAAGCCCGGTGAGGGCGGCCAGCTCATGAGCCAGAAGGTCTACCCGTGGATCGCCCGCACGCGGCACTCCACGCCCGGCGTCGCGCTGATCTCGCCGCCGCCGCACCACGACATCTATTCCATCGAGGACCTCGCCCAGCTCATCTACGACCTCAAGCGCTCCAACCCGAGCGCGCGGGTCCACGTGAAGCTGGTGTCCGAGGTGGGCATCGGCACGGTGGCCGCGGGCGTCACCAAGGCCAAGGCCGACGTCGTCCTGGTGTCCGGGCACGACGGCGGGACGGGCGCGAGCCCGCTCAACTCCCTGAAGCACGCGGGCATCCCGTGGGAGCTCGGCCTCGCCGAGACGCAGCAGACCCTCATGCTCAACGGCCTGCGCGACCGCGTGGTGGTCCAGGTCGACGGGCAGCTGAAGACCGGGCGCGACGTCGTCATCGCCGCCCTGCTGGGCGGTGAGGAGTTCGGTTTCGCGACTGCTCCGCTCGTGGTCTCGGGCTGCATCATGATGCGCGTCTGCCACCTCGATACCTGCCCGGTGGGTGTGGCGACGCAGAATCCCGAGCTCCGCAGCCGGTTCACCGGCAAGCCGGAGTTCGTGGTCAACTTCTTCGAGTTCATCGCCGAGGAGGTCCGCGAGATCCTGGCGGAGCTCGGCTTCCGGACGCTCGAGGAGGCCATCGGCCACAGCGAGCTGCTCGACGCCCGCACGGCGATCGAGCACTGGAAGGCCGATGGACTGGACCTGGATCCGATCCTGCGCGGCAACGAGTTCGATTCCGGCGAGCCGATGCGCAACATGCTGAAGCAGAACCACGACCTGGACCAGCACTTCGACAACAAGCTCATCGAGATGAGCGCCGACGCGCTGCAGCACCGCTCGCCGGTCCGCATCTCGCTGGACGTCGTCAACACCGACCGCTCCGTCGGGACGATGCTCGGGCACGAGGTCACGCGCATCTTCGGCCTCGACGTCCTGGCGACGGACACCATCGACGTCACCCTGACCGGCCAGGCCGGACAGTCCCTGGGGGCCTTCCTGCCGGCCGGCATCACGCTGCGCCTGCTCGGCGACTCGAACGACTACGTGGGCAAGGGGCTCTCCGGAGGCCGGATCATCGTGCGTCCGGACCGCGCCAACGTGTTCCGGGCCGACCACAACGTGATCGCCGGAAACGTCATCGGCTACGGCGCGACGAGCGGCGAGATGTTCCTGCGCGGGCAGGTGGGGGAGCGGTTCCTCGTCCGCAACTCCGGCGCGACGGCGGTGGCCGAGGGGATCGGCGACCACGGCTGCGAGTACATGACGGGAGGGCAGGCCCTCATCCTCGGGCGCACGGGCCGCAACTTCGGCGCGGGCATGTCCGGAGGGACGGCGTTCGTGCTGGACCTGGACCGTGCGCGCGTCAACAAGCAGAGCCTCGAGAACGGGGAGCTCCTGCTCGTCGACCTCGACGCCGAGGACATCGAGATCGTCCGGCGGCTGCTGATCCAGCACGTCGAGGAGACCGAGTCCACCCTCGCGGAGAGCCTGCTCGGGTCCTTCGAGGACACCATCGCCCGTCTCACCAAGGTCCTGCCGCGCGACTACGCCGCGGTGCTGGACGCCCGTGCCACCGCCGTCGACCAGGGGCTCGACCCCGACGGCGAAGAGGCGTGGACCAAGATCCTGGAGGTAACCGGTGGCTGACCCACGCGGATTCATGAAGGTGCGCGAGCGCCAGACCCAGCCCCGACGCCCGGTCCCCGTGCGCATCATGGACTGGAAGGAAGTGTACGAGGCCCAGGAGAAGGGCGTCCTGAAGGCGCAGGCCGGCCGCTGCATGGACTGCGGCATCCCGTTCTGCCACCAGGGCTGCCCGCTCGGCAACCTCATCCCGGAGTGGAACGACCTCACGTTCCGGGAGAAGGGCCGGGAGGCGATCGACCGGCTGCACGCGACCAACAACTTCCCGGAGTTCACGGGCCGGCTCTGCCCGGCGCCGTGCGAATCCTCGTGCGTGCTCGGCATCAACCAGCCTCCCGTGACCATCAAGCAGGTCGAGGTGTCCATCGCAGACCAGGCCTTCGGTGAGGGCTGGGTGGAGCCGCATCCCCCGGAGCGCCTGACGGGCCGCACGGTCGCCGTCGTCGGATCCGGACCGGCGGGCCTCGCCGTGGCCCAGCAGCTCACGCGCGCCGGGCACACGGTCGCCGTCTACGAGCGGGACGACCGTATCGGCGGACTCCTCCGCTACGGGATCCCCGACTTCAAGATGGAGAAGATCCACGTGGAGCGCCGCGTCGACCAGATGAAGGCCGAGGGGACGCGCTTCCGGACCGGCGTCGACGTCGGCAGGGACATCAGCTGGGGACAGCTGAAGCGCCGCTACGACGCCGTCGTGGTCGCGACCGGAGCCACGGTCCCGCGCGACCTGCCCATCCCGGGCCGTGACCTCCAGGGCGTGCACTTCGCCATGGACTACCTGGTCCCGGCGAACCGGGTGGTGGCCGGTGACGCCGTCGAGGACCAGATCCATGCCGAGGGCAAGCACGTCGTCATCCTCGGCGGCGGCGACACGGGGGCCGACTGCCTCGGTACCGCTCACCGCCAGAAGGCCGCGTCCGTGACCACGCTCGCCATCGGCCAGCAGCCCCCCGCGGAGCGCCGGCCGGACCAGCCCTGGCCCACGTTCCCGACGCTCTTCGACATCGCCAGTGCGCACGAGGAGGGCGGCGAGCGGCGCTACCTCGCGTCCACCGTCGAGTTCGTGGGCGACAACGGCGTGCTGCGCGGCATCAAGGTCGCGGAGACGGAGTTCGTGGACGGACGGCGTGTCCCCAAGGCCGGCTCCGAACGGGAGATCCCGGCGGACCTCGTGCTGCTCTCGCTCGGTTTCACGGGCGCCGAACCCGCCGGCATCACCGAGCAGGTCGAGGCCGCCTTCGACGACCAGGGCAACCTGGCGCGGGACGGCTACTACATGACGAATACCGCGGGCGTCTTCTCGGTGGGCGACGCCGGCCGCGGCCAGTCGCTGATCGTCTGGGCGATCGCGGAGGGCCGCGCGTGCGCTGCCGCCGTGGACAAGTACCTCATGGGATCCACGAAGCTGCCTGCGCCCGTAGCACCGTCCGATCGCTCCATCGCCGTTCTCTGACCGGCCCCCACACCATCCCCACGACCCCAACACGACTAGGCTAGGTTTATGAGACGCGCAAAAATCGTTGCAACATTCGGGCCCGCAATCGCCAGCTATGAGAACACGCTCGCCGTGCTCGAGGCGGGCGTGGACGTCGCCCGGATGAACATGAGCCACGGTGACTACACCGTGCACAGCAGCACCTACCAGAACGTGCGGCGCGCCTCGGAGGAGCTGGGCAAGCCCGTCGGCATCTTCGCCGACCTGCAGGGCCCGAAGATCCGTCTCGGCCGGTTCGTCGACGGACCCCACGCCCTCGCCCCGGGGGACGTCTTCACGATCACCACCGAGGACGTCGAGGGGACGCAGGAGATCTGCTCCACCACCTTCAAGGGACTGCCCCACGACGTCAACGTCGGTGACATGCTCCTTATCGACGACGGCAAGGTATCGCTCCGCGCGACTGCCGTCGACGACGTCAAGGTCACCACCGAGGTCGTCGTCGGTGGGATGGTGTCCAACAACAAGGGCATCAACCTGCCCGGTGTCGCCGTCAACGTCCCCGCCCTCAGCGACAAGGACGAGGAGGACCTCCGCTGGGCCATCCAGATCGGCGTCGACATGGTCGCGCTGTCCTTCGTCCGTGATGCCGGTGATGTCCGGCGCGTGCACGAGATCATGGACGAGGAGGGACGCCGGGTCCCCGTCATCGCGAAGATCGAGAAGCCCCAGGCCGTCGACGCCCTCGAGGAGATCATCGACGCCTTCGACGCCATCATGGTTGCTCGTGGGGACCTCGGCGTCGAGCTCCCGCTGCAGGACGTGCCGATCGTGCAGAAGCGGGCGATCGAGCTCGCCCGCCGCTGGGCCAAGCCGGTCATCGTCGCGACCCAGGTCCTCGAGTCGATGATCGACAACCCGCGGCCCACGCGAGCCGAGGCCTCGGACTGCGCCAACGCCGTCCTCGACGGCGCGGACGCCGTCATGCTCTCCGGTGAGACGAGCGTCGGCAAGTACCCGATGGAGACGGTGAAGATCATGAACGACATCATCGAGTCCACCGAGCGCCACGGCCTCGAGCGCGTCCCGCCGCTCGGCAGCAAGCCGAAGACCCGCGGTGGCGCCATTACGCGTGCGGCCGTCGAGATCTCCGACCAGCTCGACGCGAAGTACATCTGCACCTTCACGCAGTCCGGCGACTCGGCCCGCCGCCTGTCCCGCCTGCGCCCGAAGAAGCCGGTCGTCGCCTTCACGCCGGTGCAGTCCACGCTGAACACCATGTCGCTCATCTGGGGCATCCAGCCGAAGCTCGTCGAGTTCGTCGAGCACACGGACCAGATGACGTCACAGGTGGACCGCGTCCTGTTCGAGCAGGGTCTCGTCGAGGTCGACGACCTCGTGGTCATCGCCGCCGGTTCCCCTCCCGGGCAGGCAGGATCGACCAACTCGATCAAGGTGCACCGCGTCGGCGACATCACCGACGCCGGCCAGCTGCCCGACGACCACACCTCCTTCATCAAGGAGGACGTCGGCCCCTGGCCCGTCAAGAAGAAGTAGCGATCGCCCGCTGACCACGAAGACCCCCACCCGATCGGGTGGGGGTCTTCGTGGTCGGCGCTGCCGACCGGGTGGGACCGCAAGGGGTCCCTGCGGGGTCAGTTGACCTGGTTGATGATCGTCTCCGCGACCTCGCGCATGCTGAGGCGGCGGTCCATGGAGGTCTTCTGGATCCAGCGGAAGGCCTCGGGCTCGGTGAGGCCCATCTTGGTGGTGAGCAGGCTCTTGGCCCGCTCCACGAGCTTGCGGGTGGCGAACTGTTCCTGGAGGTCGGACACTTCGGCCTCGAGGGCCTTGATCTCCTCGTGGCGTGACATCGCGATCTCGATGGCGGGGATCAGGTCCGCGGGAGTGAAGGGCTTGACGACGTACGCCATGGCACCGGCGTCACGGGCGCGCTCGATGAGTTCCTTCTGACTGAAGGCCGTGAGGAGGACCACGGGGGCGATGCGCGCCTTGACGATCTGCTCCGCAGCGGTGATGCCGTCCATGACGGGCATCTTGACGTCCATGAGGACGAGGTCGGGCCTGTGCTCCTGGGCCAGGGCGACCGCCTTCTCGCCGTTGTCGGCCTCCGCCACGACCTCGTAGCCCTCGCCGCGGAGGATCTCGATGATGTCGAGCCGGATCAGCGTCTCGTCCTCGGCCACGATGACCCGGCGAGCGGGTCCGGCGGGCGTGGTTTCGGTGGATTCAGACACTGTTGCTCCTTGATGATGACGGCGTTCCGGCGGACCGCGGACGGCATGGTCCCGATCCGGGATCCAGCCTATCGGCATGTAGAGTGGTTTCGCGCACCGGCGGAGGACGGAAGTCGGCCTTCTTCCTCACAGCCGTGGCGGGCACGGCCCGAATGGCGGAATTGGCAGACGCGCTGCACTCAAAATGCAGTATCGAGAGGTGTGTGGGTTCGAGTCCCACTTCGGGCACCACGGCCGCGGTCCTTCCGCGCGGCGGACCACCCTGATGACCGCGCTGATGACCGCGCTGATGATCGCGCTGCCGATGCGGCGGATGGTCAGGCGGATCACCCGGCGGCGTTGTTCGCGTAACACCCGGGGTGTGTGAAGCACCCTGCTGTTTCTCCTGCTCCGCACCCGGGATCATCGCGTCATGACGACGCCGACCCTTCCGCTCCAGACGCCTCCTCGGACTGCAGGACCAGCCCCCGGGTCCGGCCGGTGAGCGCCACCCGCTGCACCTGCGTCTGGGGTGCGCGACCGCTCGTCCGGCTGGTCATGGATCCCGCCTGTCCCGCCTTCACGCTCCACGTGCTGCGGGACACGGTGAGGCCGTTCGGGGAGCGGCCCGCGGACGGCTGACTCCCGCCGGGCCTGCCGCCCGGAAGGACCCGCGGGTACTGTGGGCGCATGGCCAGCGAAGCGATGATCCTCGACGTCGACGGACCGGAGGGCGTGCGGCCGGTCCGGGTGTCCAGCCCCTCGAGGGTGCTCTGGCCCGACGTCGGCCTCACCAAACTGGACCTCGCCCGGTATCTCGTGGAGGTCGCCCCCGCCTTCCTCCGTGCGAACGGCAACCGCCCCGTCTCCCTGCAGCGCTTCGGCGCGGACGTGGACGGTGAGTTCTTCTTCAGCAAGAATCCGCCCAAGGGTGCTCCTGACTACGTGCGGAGCGTGACGGTGACGTATCCCAGCGGACGCTCCCATCCGCAGCTGGTCCTCGATGAACCGGCGTCCGTCGTCTGGGCCGCACAGATGAACACGGTCGTCTTCCATCCGTGGGCGTCCCGTGCCGCGGAGCCGGATCTCCCCGACGAACTGCGGATCGACCTCGACCCGCAGCCCGGTACCACCTTCGCCGACGTCGTGGCCGCAGCCCACGAGTTGCGCGCCGTCCTCGCCCACGCCGGGCTCGCGTGCTTCGTCAAGACGTCGGGCAACAGGGGACTGCACATCTTCGCGCCGATCGAGCCCGCCCACGAGTTCCTCGACGTCCGCCGCGCCGTGATCGCTGCCGCGCGTGAGCTCGAGCGCCGGATGCCGGACCGTGTGACCACGGCATGGTGGAAGGAGGAGCGCGGCGAGCGGATCTTCGTCGACTACAACCAGGCGAACCGGGACCGCACCATGGCGGGCGCCTACAGCCCGAGGGCTCTGCCGCATGCGCCCGTCTCCTGCCCCGTGACGTGGGAGGAGCTCTCCGGCGTGGACCCGGCGTCGTTCACGGTCGCCACGGTCCCGCAGCGACTGAGGACGATCGGCGATCCGTGGGAGCACATGCATGACGCACCCGGGAGCATCGACGTGCTGCATTCGTGGTGGGAGCGCGACGCCGAGCAGGGACTCGGGGAGCTGCCCTTCCCACCGGACTTCCCCAAGATGCCCGGGGAACCGATGCGGGTGCAGCCCAGTCGTGCACGTAACCGGGACTGACGCGGCCTGTCAACGGTCCGGCGTCGTCCGAGGTCCCTGCCCGACGCCGATGGCCCGCTGGTAGAACAGGAAGGAACGCTGCTGCGCCCCGGTGGAACCGGGCCTGACACCGTGCCGGTCCCTGGCCGGCCGCTGGGAGAACCATGAAGAAGAACGCCCTGCCGACGACCCTCCTGCTGCTCCTCGCGCTCTCCGGCTGCGGAGGCAACCCCGCCACCGGTCCTGAACCTGCCGGACCCACGCCGAATCCGGCCGAGACGGCATCGGAGCAGGCTGCATCCCCGTCCGACGCGCCCTCCGTGGAGGGGCTCGCGGATGCGAACAGCGGCAGCTTCGCCTTCCTCGTCGACCAGGCGAAGGGGGACGTCGTCCTGCCCGCCGAGGCGCCGGCCGACGTGGAGGCCCTGCGCGCCGAGCTGGGCGAGGACGCCGTGACCTACGCTCTGGTCACGGTGCAGAATCCCGAGGGTGGCCTGACCCTCGACCTGGACACCGTGACCATCTCCACGCCCGAGGGGCAGGAGCTGGAACTCCGACCCGCAGCGGCGGTGATCGAGGAGTGGGGCGCGGCGGCGAACGGCGGTGAGGCCAATCCTGACGTCGTCGGACTCGTGGAGGAGTACAGCGGGGGAGCGCTGCCGGGAGAAACGAGCGAACTCCTCATGATCGGGTTGTTCCCCGAACTGCCGGGCACCCTCCGGACCGTTATGGTCCAGCCGTCCGGCGGCGTCGAGGCGGTCGAGGCGACGGTCAGGCCCGAGTCCTGACCCTCCCCGCAGCTGCAGCATCCCGTAGGGCTGCGTGCCCCGGCGGAAACGCCCCGGAGTAAACTTGCGGCATGCCGAGTACCGACCGCGCCCGCACTGCCGTCGTCATCGAGGACGATGACGACGTCCGGGATCTCCTGCACACCGTGCTGACAGGATCCGGTTTCCGCGTGCACACCGCGCCGGCGGGACTCGCCGGGGTCGAGATGGTGCGGCGCCTGATGCCGGACGTCGTGACGCTCGACGTCGGCCTGCCCGACATCGACGGCTTCGAGGTCGCGCAGCGCATCCGTCGGTTCTCGGGAACCTTCATCGTCATGCTGACGGCGCGCGCGGATCCCTCGGACGAGAAGCGGGGATTCGAGTCCGGGGCGGACCGCTACCTCCGCAAGCCCTTCCGGCCCGCCGAGCTGCGACGGCACATCCAGGAGGGGACGGCCACCGCCGACGCCTGACCCATGTCGGCAGGTGCCGATGGGTGGGTCCTGCGTCAGTGCGAGCGCACGCCGGCTCGGCTGACGAGTGCGGGTGGGTTCAGCGCGTCGGACGCCGCACCCGTGACCACCGAGTACACGCCCTTGTGGAGGTAGTCGACGGTCTTCTCGCCGGAGGGCCAGAGCGACGGAGCGGCGCCCGCCCCGGTCGCGTTCTCGAGTGTCTGGTCGAAGGCGAGGCGCAGCACGGTGTGAGCGGCTGTCGCTGACGGACCACGGATCCCCGTGACGGACCAGATGCCACGCACCGCGCCGAGCGCGGCACCGGTGAGCCAGTGCATCGCGTGGTTCCACCCCGGGTACTGCGCCGCCTGGCCGGTGGGCCGGCGCAACAGCAGACGCAGCGTGCGCGCGGGGACGTGGGAGTCCGGCCGGCCGGTGACGCGCTGCTCCAGGAGTTCACCGGCGGTCATGGCCGCGGTCCCCAGCAGGCCTGCCGCGGCACCGCGGAGAGCCGCCCGGCCGAGGGCCGCCGCGCGCTCCGCCACTAGTTGTCGTTCCCCCGGGCATCGTCGCCGAGGTCGGTGTCGATGCCGTTGTTGTCGTCGTAGTTTCCGGTGTCCGTCCCGGAGTTGTCGCTGTCCTTGGTGCCGAGGTCGCAGCCGCCCAGGAAGAGCGTGCTCGCGGCGAGGAGGGCGGCGATGGTCCTGTGATGCTTGTCTGCCATGGGAGGCTCCGTCCGGGTGCTGTTCTGTGCTCTGGCAGGACGGTCATCGGGGACCGGCCCTCCTTCCACGGTAGGAAGAGCCGGGGAGCCCGGGCAACCATCCCGGGGGTCACAGGGCGGACTTGCTTTCCGGCACCGTGGTTCCTACCCGGCCAGGACGCCGGCCCGCTGCATGAGCCAGTCGAGGTTGTTCTGCAGGCCGGCATTCCAGGCCTCCCACGTGTGACCGCCGGGTACGGTCTGCAGCTGGACGTCGACCCCCGCCGACGTCAGGGCCGCCGAGACCTTCTCGCCCTGCGGCCTGTAGAAGCTGTCATCGGCACCGACCGTGATGATCCCCGCGGTGCCGGGCAGGGGAGTCGTTGTGACGACGTCCAGGGCATTCTGGGCCTCGAAGGCCGCCGCGTCACCGGAGAAGTAGTTCGCGATCAGCGCGTCGCGGCCCGCCTCGATGGTGGGCTCGTCCTCGCCGGAGATGTCGAGGAAGGTCGGATACACGGACGGGTGTCCTGTCGCCAGGGTCAGCGAGCAGGTCCCGCCGTAGGAGAATCCCCCGATCGCCCAGTCCGTAGCTGCATGGGTGCCCGCCTTCAGCGTGGACTTCACCCATGCGGGGACGTCCGTGGACAGATAGGTCCCGGCCTTGCCGTAGTTGCTGTCCAGGCACAGTGACGGCGTGGGACCGGTGCTGGCAGAGCCATCAGGGAGGATCACGATCGGGGCCAGGCCCTTGTGCGCCGCGGCGTACGCATCCATCACCGCGGGAAGCCGACCGCCCGTGATCCAGTCCTCGGGCCCGCCGGGGTCGCCATGGATGAGGACGAGGACCGGCAGGTGGGCCGGGGTGGACGCAAGATACGCCGGGGGCAGGTAGACGTAGGCGTCACCGGCCTCCACTCCCGAGACCGTCCCGGGGATCGTCGTCACCGAGATGGTCCCCGTGGAGGGCATGTCGGCCGGTGGCTCCCAGGCGTCGAGGGTGGTCAACGGACCGGAGCCCTCGGGAGTGCGGACGGCCTCCAGGCGGGGAACGTCCGCACCGTTGGTTATCGCCTGCAGGGTGGGAAAGGAACCGTAGTAGGCGTTGATGCTCACGGCGACCGCCACGAGGACCAGGACGGGAGCGACGACGGTCAGCACGCGCTGCCACCACCGCCGGCGGGTGCGGAGCCCCGTCGCGCCGAGCAGGACCGCCGCGATCGCCGTGCCGCCCAGCAGGTAGAACCAGGGGGGCTGTGGCGCCCCCCAGATGTTGAGGACCTCCTCGGTCACGAACCAGACCGCGACACCCCCTACCGCGCCGATCAGTGCGGCCGGGACGACGGCGCGAACCAGGTGCCGCCGGCGGCCCGCTACGAGCCACAGGAGGGCCAGTCCGCCCAGGGCGGCGAGGACGGCGGGCGCGGGCCCGTCGATGAGGTCCCACTCGAGCGGGTCCATGGCTACTCCTTCGGTCCGCCGGAACGGGTGGGGGACGGGTCGCGCTCGCGGAGGGGCGGTGCGGGTGCGGGTACGGGACCGGATGCGCGGACGGGCAGGGAGGCCGGCGCCGGCCCGGGTGCGGTCCGGCCCCTGCGTCGCGGCCCTGTGACGAGGAGCCGCCACACGTCCGCCGCGCCGACGTCGGGCGCATAGGCACGCGTGATGGCCTGCCCGATCGCCGGCAGCGTGGCCGGGTCCTCGAAGCACAGGTACAGCGGGACGTAGCGCGGGCCGAACTTGGCCTTGAAGGCGAAGAGGGAACGGAAGCCGTAGACCGGCTCGAGGGTGCGGCTGACGACGCCGAGCATCCGGTCGAGGGCGTCGCCCGGGTCGCCGTCGGCGTCCTCCGACCCCGACCGGGCGAGGGGAGCACCGGAGAGGCTGAGCTCTGTACGGCCCTCCGCCTGCAGGTCCAGCGCGGCCTGCGCGATCAGCACCTCGATGCTGTGCTTGAAGCCGGAGCCGCGCCGGCGCATGAAGTCGAGCGTCCACCCGGTCACCCGTCCGCCGTCGTGGATGGGCAGCCAGGACGCCACGGCGTGGACCGTCCGTCCGTCGTTGATGATGACGGAACAGCGCACGGCGGGGTCGCGGAGCTCGTCGATCCCGCCGAGGGTGAAGCCCATCTCCGGCAACGACTTGTCCGCCACCCATTCCTCGGAGATGCTGCGCACCTGGTCGAGGATCACCGGCGGGGTCTGCACGGGATCGACCCACTCGTTGTGGACGCCGTTCTTCCTGGCCTGGTTCAGGGCGGTGCGGACGTCCTGGAACCGCTTGCCGGTGAAGGCGAGCCCGTCGAGGTCCAGGACTGTCTCCTCCGCGACCTGCAGGCGCCGGTACCCACGCGGCAGCAGGTCCGCCACCTTGCCGGTGACCGAGTAGAAGCAGGGGATCCAGCCCTGCGTGTGGCAGTACTCCGAGAACCCGCGCAGTGCTCGTCCGGTGTCGGCGGCCGGGCCGACCGGACCCGCGAGGGTCAGTGCGACGCCGGAGATCACCCGGTAGGGCACGTAGGAGGACCCGTCGAACCAGTAGGAGTTGCCCGGCCAGAGGCCCATCCAGGTCATGGAGCCGCGGCCCTCCACCGAGGCGATGCTCCGTGCGCGATCGCGGTCGGCGTCGTCCCCGGTGCGCCGGACCGACCGGAAGGAGCGGAGCAGGAGTCCGGCGACCACAGCCCAGAAGGCGATCCCGATCCACTCGTAGAGGATGATCGCCGCGCTGTCCGAGGGCAGGAACCCGGGGTAGACGTGCAGCGTCGCCGCGATCGGCAGCAGCCGCTGCGGGAAGTCGGCGAGGAGCGTGGGCAGCGTGGCCCCCGGGCTGAACTGGCGCGCGACCACCAGTCCGAGCCCCACGTAGAGGGTGCCGGAACCGACGAGGGCGCCGGCCGTGTGAAGCCCGATGGTGCGGTAGGTGCCGGGAGCCGCGCGAAGCACGAAGAGGCGCCGGACGAGGACCAGGAGCACGACGATCACCACGGGCTGCAGCGCCGGCACCACGAGGTCGGCGATGATGCGTTCCGGGCGTGCACCCGCCAGGAGCGTCGCGAGCTCACCGTCCGCGCGGTGCCGCAGGAAGGTGAGGAAGGTGTGGACCGACAGCAGCGCCAGGGCCAGCTGCACCACGATCGTCCCGGCCCACGCGAAGCGCCGGCCGCGTCTCAGGCCGTCGGCGAGGACGAGCAGGAGGACCGTCGGGAGGCAGGACATCACGAGGCCCCCCGCACCGGCCCGTGCCTGCAGTTGCGCCTCGGCGCAGCGCCGCACCACGCCGCCGGGCTTGCAGGCCGCTCGGACGGCGTCGGGCGTGGCGCCCTCCACGGAGGTGAAGAGGATCCCGAGGACCGCGAACGGCCCGGTCGCATGCGGCGAGAGGGCGGCGAGCGCGGGCCCGACGGCGGCGGCGGCGCAGACGAGCGCGACCAGGACACGCGACTCACGGATGGACGGCGCAGCCGGTCGGTGCGCGTGGCGCCCCAGGAGGAGCGGCCCGGCAGCCAGGCCCGCGAGGGCTGCGAGCAGGAGCGCGACGGACATCAGCGCGCCGTTGTAGAGGACGAGCGTCAACGGCAGGAGGACGCCCATGATCCTCAGCCGCCGCCGCCAGAGGGGCCCCATCCCCGCGGTGGCGGCCAGCATGGCACCGAGCATCCCGAGCGTCGGACCGCCGAGCGATGCACTGCCGAACGTTGCCGACCAGCGGGGGAAGAGGGGAGCGACGGCGGTACCGAGCACCAGGGCGCCGATCAGCGCCGCGAGGTGGGTGACGACGACGGCGAGGGCGAAGCGCCGCGTCCCGAGCCGGGTCTCGGCGAGGATGCCGAGGGCGGCGGTCGCCGCCGTCGCTCCGAGGTAGGCGGGAAGATCCGGCGCCCAGACCAGGGACAGCAGCAGGGAGAGGGGGTGCTGCTCCGAGGTGCGGGCGGAGAAGAGGACGGACGGCGCGAGCCCGGCGGGCGGTCCGGCGGGCAGCGCACCCGTGCCGAGGGCGAGGAGCCAGACGGCGGCGAGGACCGACAGCGCGAGGGGAGCCGTGCGGGCCGGCCGGACCGGACTGTGCCACGCGGACCGGAGCATCACCGCGATCCGCCATGGCATCGATCCCGGCGCTGGTCGCCTTCCCTGCTGTCTGTCCGCCATCATCCCTCGTCCCGCTCCCGGCGTGTCCCGGGGCGGACGCCCCGGGGCGTCCCACCCGGCCGGCCGCAGTCAGTATCCGGGGATCGACTGACTGTTCTCTGGGCGGTGGGTGTCCGTCCGCTGGACGGACCGAGGGGCGGGCCCGGACGGGGTGAGGATCAACCGCGCGCGTCCCGGATCATGTTGGTGATGCGGGCGGTGGACAGACGCCTGCCCTGCTCGTCGGTCATGACGACCTCGTGGGTGGTGAGCGTCCGCCCGAGATGGATCGCCGTCGCCGTGCCGGTCACCGTGCCGGAATCGATGCTCCGGTGATGCGTGGCTCCGACCTCGATCCCGACCGCCTGCCGACCGGGACCGGCGTGCAGGCCGGCGGCGAAGGACCCCAGCGTCTCGGCCAGCACCACGTGCGCGCCACCGTGGAGGATGCCGGCGACCTGCTGGTTCCCCTCGACGGGCATCGTGGCGACCATCCGCTCGGCGCTCATCTCCTGGAAGACGATGCCCATCTTCACGGTCAGCGCACCCACCCCGTACCGGCCGAGCCACCCGTGCATCTCGGGCGGGATCCCTGCGGCGGTGAGCTCGGCCAGGCGCTCCTCCGTGGGCTGCTGGACGGGGTCGGGGCGGGTGCGGTTGTCTGTCATGGCAACTAGGCTGGCACCTGTGAGTGAAACGACCAAACCTGCTGCCACCCTGACCATGACGCCGCCTGCCGAGGGCACCCCGGACGGCGCCGTGGCACCGGCCGGCGGGCAGGCGTCGGCTCGGCGGAGCGACGGCTCGCGCAACAGACTTCTGGTGATCGACGGCCATTCGATGGCCTTCCGCGCCTTCTACGCACTGCCGCCGGAGAACTTCTCCACCGACACCGGTCAGCACACCAACGCGGTCTACGGCTTCACCGCGATGCTCATCAACCTCATCAAGGACCAGAAGCCGAGCCACGTCTGCGTGGCCTTCGACCTCGACACCCCGACCTTCCGCTCGGAGGAGTACACGGAGTACAAGGGCGGCCGATCCAAGACGCCCGAGGAATTCCACGGGCAGGTGGACCTCATCATCAAGGTCATGGAGGCCATGCGGATCCCCACCATCTCGCTCGATGGCTACGAGGCGGACGACATCCTGGCGACGCTCGCCCACCAGGCAGCCGCGGCGGACTGGGACGTGCAGGTGGTCAGCGGTGACCGGGACGCCTTCCAGCTCGTCAACGACCGCGTGACCGTGCTCTACCCGAAGCAGGGCGTCACGAACATCCCGCAGATGGACGCGCAGGCCATCGAGGAGAAGTACTTCGTCCCGCCCCACCAGTACTCGGACCTCGCGGCGCTGGTGGGAGAGAGTGCGGACAACCTGCCGGGCGTGCCGGGGGTCGGCCCCAAGACGGCGGCCAAGTGGATCAAGCTCTACGGCGGCCTCGAGGGCATCCTGGAGAACCTGGACAAGATCGGCGGCAAGGTCGGTGACTCGCTGCGCGCCAACATCGAGGACGTGAAGCGCAACCGCCGCCTGAACCGCCTGCTCACCGACCTCGAGCTGCCGGTGGACCTGGACGCGATGGTGTCCCAGCACCCCGACCGCGCTGCCGTCGAGGATCTCTTCGACTCGCTCCAGTTCAACACCCTGCGCAAGCGCCTCTTCGATCTCTTCGGGGAGGAGGAGTCCGAGGAGGAGGGGGAGGAGCAGAGCGCCCCGGCCCACGTGATGCTCGAGGACGCTGCAGCGCTGACGCACTGGTTCGCGTCGACCAACCAGGCCCAGGCCTCCGTCTCCCTGGCCACCGAGACGACGGCCGGCGCCACGGACGTCGTGGGGATCGCCGTTGTGACCTCCCTGCAGGCCGCGTTCATCCCGCTCGAGCAGCTCGACGCCGAGGCGGAGAAGATCCTCGGTGCGTGGTTGGCCGGCACGGACGCCCCCAAGATCGTGCACGACTTCAAGACCGTCGCGAAGCTCCTGCACGCTCGCGGGTTCGCACTGGCAGGCGAGGTCGACGACACGGCGATCTCCGGGTACCTGATCCAGCCGGACCGCCGCAGCTACGAGCTCGCCGATCTGGCGCAGTATCACCTCCGGCTCTCGATCACGGCTGCCGCGAACGATTCCTCGGGCCAGCAGGCTCTGGACCTCGGCGGCAACGACGTCGCCTCGCCCGCCGTCGTCGCGGCCTACGCGGCGCTCCAGCTGAGCGAGCACTTCGCCGGACAGCTCGTGGAGCGCGGCGCCAACCAGCTGCTCGGCGGACTCGAGCTGCCCCTCGCGGAGGTCCTCGCCCGGATGGAGCTCACCGGCGTGGCCGTCTCGGTCGAGGGTCTGGACCGGCTCTACGACGACTTCTCCACCACCATCAGCGCTGCCGGGGCCGAGGCCTACCGGATCATCGGCAAGGAGATCAACCTCGGTTCCCCGAAGCAGCTCCAGGCGGTGCTGTTCGACGAGCTCGAGCTCCCGAAGACCAAGAAGATCAAGACCGGGTACTCCACGGACGCGGACGCGCTCACCGATCTGATCGTCAAGACCGGGCACCCGTTCCTCACGCAGCTGCTCGCGTACCGCGACGCGATGAAGCTGCGCCAGACGGTCGAGGGCCTGCGGAAAGCGGTGGACGACGACGGCCGCATCCACACCACCTACCTCCAGACGATCGCGGCGACCGGCCGGCTGTCCTCGACGAACCCGAACCTGCAGAACATCCCGGTGCGTTCGGACGAGGGACGGCGGATCCGCGAGGTGTTCGTCGTCGGGCAGGGACGGAACGGCGAGAAGTACGAGAGCCTGATGACGGCGGACTACTCGCAGATCGAGATGCGGATCATGGCGCACCTCTCCGGCGACGAGGGGCTGATCGCCGCCTTCCAGGAGGGCGAGGACCTCCACCGCTTCGTCGGTTCGCACATCTTCGGCGTGGCTCCCGAGGACGTGACCAACGCGATGCGGTCGAAGGTCAAGGCCATGTCCTACGGTCTGGTGTACGGTCTGAGCTCCTTCGGCCTCTCGAAGCAGCTGAACATCTCCGTCGACGAGGCGCGCACCCTGATGCGCGACTACTTCGAGCGCTTCGGTGCCGTGCGAGACTACCTGCGCGGCATCGTGGAGCAGGCACGCAAGGACGGCTTCACCTCCACGATCGAGGGACGTCGCCGGTACCTCCCGGATCTCTCGAGCGACAACCGCCAGCTGCGGGAGATGGCCGAGCGCGCGGCCCTGAACGCGCCCATCCAGGGCTCCGCGGCGGACATCATCAAGAAGGCGATGCTCGGGGTGGACGAGGCCCTCACCCGGCGCGGACTCGCCTCGAGGATGCTGCTGCAGGTGCATGACGAACTCGTCCTCGAGATTGCCGAGGGCGAGGCCGAGGAGGTCGAGGCACTCGTGCGCGAACAGATGGGGTCGGCGGCCGACCTCTCCGTCCCGCTCGACGTCTCGGTGGGTACGGGAGCCAGCTGGCACGACGCCGCACACTAGGAGCGGACGGAGGCGCCGACGAGGGACCGGGACGCGGTCGCCGGGCTAGGGTGGTCCTCGTGAGCCATGACACGACACCTGCCCTCGAGACCCGCATCTTCACCCCCGATCCCGACGAGGACGCCTCGACGACGGGACGTTTCGCGACCTGGCTGAACGCCGAGGGCATCGGTTTCCACGACGGCACCTTCGATCCTGAGGACATCCCGCGCTTCCTCGAGGCGTACCAGGCCGACGGGCGCGTGCTCTGGGGTGTCCACGACGACGCCCAGCCGGCCGAAGCGCTCGGGGCCGACCATCCGGTGGGCACCTACGGCACCATGGTCCACCCCCTGAACGTCGGCTCGGCCCAGATCGAGGTCCACCAGATCACGGCGGTGACCGTCCGGGCGAGCCACCGCCGCCGGGGCATCCTGCGGTCCATGATGACGCGCGACCTGCATGAGGCGAAGGACCGTGGCCTTCCCGTCGCGATCCTCACCGCATCGGAGGCGACCATCTACGGCCGCTTCGGGTTCGGGGCAGCGACGTTCACGCAGAGCATCGAGGTGGACGTGCGGGAGCGCTTCGAGGTGACTGCTCCGGCCACCGGCACCACGACCCTCGTGGCCCGCGAGCACGCGGTGCGCCTTGCCGGGCAGGTGTTCGCCGGCTTCCAGGCGTCGACCTTCGGATCCGTGGGCCGACAGTACGCCTATGCGCGGCGGGCCTCCGGCGATTGGGGACGCGAGCGGCCTGTCGAGGACCGTGCCGTCCGGATGGCGGTCCACTACGACGCCGAGGGAACGCCCGCGGGCTATGTGACCTACCGCTTCGCGGGCTGGGAGACGTCGCCGCGCACCATGAAGGTCCTGGACCTCGTCGCCGGCACCCCGTCGGCTTATCTGGAACTGTGGCGCTACCTGGGATCGCTCGACCTCATCCAGGTGGTCACCTGGGACGAGGCCCGACGCGACGACCCCCTCCCGTGGGCGTTGCGCGACCGCCGCTGCTATGCCGTCAAGGGCACGGACGACGTCCTCTGGGTCCGCATGCTCGACGTCCCCGCGGCGCTCGGAGCGCGGTCCTACCGCGGCAGCGGGAGCATCGTCCTCGATGTGCAGGACGATCTCGGCCTCGCACAGGGCACCTTCGCGCTGGCGGTGACGGACGGCGTCGCGCAGGTGCACATCGTCGACGACGGTACCGCCGCCGACGTCACGCTCACGGTCAACGCCCTCGGATCGCTCTACCTCGGTGGAGTCCAGGCCTCGACCCTCGCGGCGGCCGGTGGCCTCACTGCCGGCGCGGCCGAGGTCGAGCGGCTGGATGTCCTGTTCGGGCTGGCACAGGAGCCCTACTGCATCACGCACTTCTAGCTTCGAAGGTGACCGCCGGACCGGGTCGGGCAGGGCCCCGTCCGAGCGGCTCGCCGCGACCTGGCTGCTTTGACGGTGTTGGGGGCCGAGGCTAGACTGGACAGGCGCGTAGTGCGCTCTGGCGGGTCCCGGTGCAGACCGATGTCCTCCGCAGGGCACTACCACTGTCGAACCTCTCGAGGTTCTGTCCCTTTCGTCCACATCCGGACAGGGGAACCCGCTCCCGGCATGGCTGGAACCGCGGCGTTCACCATGACCGGAGCACGTCATCATCCACAACGGAGTCCCAACTACATGACCATCACCACCACCGAGAAGCAAGGTGCCCCGCAGGTCGCTATCAACGACATCGGCACCGCTGAGGACTTCCTCGCAGCTATCGACGCGACCATCAAGTACTTCAACGACGGAGATCTCGTCGAGGGTACGGTCGTCAAGGTCGATCGCGACGAGGTCCTGCTCGACATCGGTTACAAGACCGAGGGTGTCATTCCTTCCCGCGAGCTGTCCATCAAGCACGACGTCGACCCGGGGGACGTCGTCTCCGTGGGCGATCAGGTCGAAGCTCTGGTGCTCACCAAGGAAGACAAAGAAGGCCGACTGATCCTCTCCAAGAAGCGGGCTCAGTACGAGCGCGCCTGGGGCGACATCGAGAAGGTCAAGGAAGAGGACGGTGTCGTCACCGGTACCGTTATCGAGGTGGTCAAGGGTGGCCTCATCCTGGACATCGGCCTGCGCGGCTTCCTGCCCGCATCGCTCGTCGAGATGCGTCGCGTCCGCGACCTGGCTCCGTACATCGGCCAGCAGATCGAAGCGAAGATCATCGAGCTCGACAAGAACCGCAACAACGTCGTGCTGTCGCGTCGTGCATGGCTCGAGCAGACGCAGTCCGAGGTCCGCTCCACGTTCCTCAACAAGCTCGAGAAGGGCCAGGTCCGTCCGGGCGTCGTCTCCTCGATCGTCAACTTCGGTGCCTTCGTGGACCTCGGTGGCGTCGACGGCCTCGTCCACGTCTCGGAGCTGTCCTGGAAGCACATCGACCACCCGTCCGAGGTCGTCGAGGTCGGCCAGGAGGTCACGGTCGAGGTGCTCGAGGTCGATCTTGATCGCGAGCGCGTCTCCCTGTCGCTGAAGGCCACGCAGGAAGATCCCTGGCAGACCTTCGCCCGCACGCACGCCCTGGGCCAGGTCGTCCCGGGCAAGGTCACGAAGCTCGTTCCCTTCGGCGCGTTCGTCCGCGTCGAGGACGGCATCGAAGGCCTCGTGCACATCTCGGAGCTCGCCGTTCGCCACGTGGAACTCGCCGAGCAGGTCGTCTCCGTCGGGGACGAGCTCTTCGTCAAGGTCATCGACATCGACCTGGAGCGCCGCCGCATCTCGCTCAGCCTCAAGCAGGCCAACGAGGGCGTCGACGCCGACAGCACCGAGTTCGATCCCGCGCTCTACGGCATGGCCGCCGAGTACGACGACGAGGGCAACTACAAGTACCCCGAGGGCTTCGACCCCGAGTCGAACGAATGGCTCGAGGGCTACGAGACGCAGCGCGCGGCCTGGGAAGCCCAGTACGCCGAGGCGCAGTCCCGCTGGGAAGCCCACAAGAAGCAGGTCGTCCAGCACGCGTCCGACGACGCCGCCGCGGCGAACGAGCCGGTCGAGTCCAACTCGACCAGCTACTCGTCCGAGCCCGTCGTCACCGACTCCGGTTCGGGGACGCTCGCGTCCGACGAGGCACTCGCGGCACTCCGCGAGAAGCTGACCGGAGCGTAAGCCACCGGTTCACCGCTGACAAGAAGGCCCCCATCCATCGGATGGGGGCCTTCTGTGCGTCCGGGGCTGTACGCGGCCACTCGTCCGAACGAGACAGCACGTCGATCACCCGTGCGGCCGCTTCCTCCTGGTCGAGACGGTCACGGTGAAGCGGCTGGTGCGGTCGAGCTGCCGTGTGGGGCCGATGGTGCGCTCGAGGACCGGCCTGTACCGGAGATGACTGTTCCACACCGTCCAGAGCTCGCCGCCCTCCGTCAGTACCCGCGCGCACGCGTCGAAGAGGCGGTGTGCAATACCCTCGTGGACCGTGCTCCCGCTGTGGAACGGCGGATTGAGAACGATTACGCGCGCGGAGGCATCCGGCCGGGCCGAGAGGGCATCATCCCGGCTGACCGCCACGCGGTCAGCGACCCCGTTGGCCGCAGCGGTCGCCAGCGTGGAGGCGACCGCCGACGCCGACTGGTCGCTGGCGTGCAGACGGAGGTCGGGCCGGCTGAGCGCGAGAAAGGCGGAGATCGCGCCGTTGCCGCAGCCGAGGTCGATCACTTCTGCTTCCACCGGCCCGCCGACGGAGATGCCCTGCAGGTGGGGGAGGAGCAGCCGCGTGCCGGGATCGAGCGCGGCCCCGCCGAAGGTGGCGCCGAAGGCGCGGAGCTCGAGCGGTCGGTCCAGGCCGACGTCGTGCCCGGAGCGACGGGGGAAGGCGGTGGCGGGGACGGCCAGCGGCTGCCGGGAGACCAGGACCCTCGACTTCTGCCGCGCCAGGCTCGCGGTGACGGCCCCGAAGTGGCGAGCCAGGACGGCGTTCATCGAGACGGACATGTGCTTGAGGCGGCCTGCGGCGAACACCTGGACGTCCGGCCGTGCGTGGGCAGCGATCGTCCAGGCCAGCTCGTCCAGCTCGTCGAGTGCACGGGGCAGACGGAGCAGTACCGTCGAGACGCCGTCGAGCAGTTCGGGCGAGAGGGGATAGGAGCGGTAGGCGCGGTGCAGCCCCTGCTCCGCGGCATTGCGGGCGAGAGCCCTTTCGTGCACCAGGCCGTCCTGGAAGGACCGAAGGTCGCTCCGCCCCGTCAGGTCCACGGCTCCCAGGGTCACCGCTCCGTAGGAATCCCCGATCGTCGCAATCGCGCCGTCGGTGCGTCGCAGTGCCTCCGCTGCGACGTCGAGCAGGAGACGGTCCGCTGCGTCCACGGCGACGAGCTCCGGGGCTTCGAGGTCGGGGCGCCGGCGCAGCAGGTCGGGATCGAAGGGGCTCACCCGATCCATCGTAGGGCCCGTCCCAGGACGCCCGACTCTCCCATCAGGGGGTGCCGGGACTGCTGTCGGCTCCGCCGTCCGGTTCGGTGTCCCCACGCCGGTCGTCGAAGAGCCAGTCGAGTGACGAGCCGTCAGGGGCAGCCCTCTCCGGGCCGGACGGTCCCCGCTCCGGCAGGTCCGCCTCCTCGGCCGAGGGGTCGGTGCTGTACGGGGCGCGCGGCGGTGGTGGGAGCCGATCGATCAGTTCGTTGGCGGCGTGGGCGAGCAGGTCCCGCTGCAGCGGGGGAAGTGTGAAGGAACCGTGCAGGTAGGCCTCCACCTCGTATTCGCCGGCATCCCCGCCGAGCCCGAAGTAGTGCAGCCACAGTTCGCTCGCGTCGATCTGGGCATGCCGGATGGCCCTGAGGAGGTGGATCCGCTGATATTCGTGATCTGGATGGTTCTCCACGGGCTTCGCCTTAGTGCGAGCTACCGGCAGTGCCGTCGATCACGGCGAGGGCGACGGTCCTCAGATCGGTTCTCGTGGCGGACGCCTCGTCCAGCATGCGCCTCATCGATGCTTCGGGGTCGAGTCCGTGCCGCTCCATGAGGATGCCCCGGGCCGTGTGGATGACGTCCCTGGTGTTCAGGGCCTCGCGGAGGGCCCTGCTTGCTGTACCGGCCGCGGTGTCCGGCTGGGCGCTGCCGAGGAGCGTGGCCGCGGGGGAGGCGAGCAGCATGAGCTGCTTGCGGTCCTGCGTCGAGAAGGCCGAGGCGAGGGGCGAATACACCTTCAGCGCGCCGATGCTCTTCCCGTCGTGGATGAGCGCGGTGCTGAGGGTGGAACGGAGGGGGAGGCCGGCGACGGCCTGACGCCAGAGCGGCCAGCGATCGTCCTCCTGGAGGTCATCGATCTGGACCGTCGACTCCGCCGCCCAGGCGGTGAGGCAGGGACCCTGTCCCAGCTCGTACTGCAGGGCGTCCGCGGTGGCCACGACGTCGTCGGTGTACCCCGTACTGCGCCTCCGGCCCTGATCGTCGATGAGCGAGACTCCGGCGCCGAGTGACCCCGGGACCGATTTCTTCACGGCCTCGGCGAGGTCCTCGACCGCCTGCCCGGCCTTCAGTTCGGTCAGGAGGAGACCCTTGAGCCGGGCGAAGACCATGGTCAGTTCTTCCATCGGTGACGTCAAGATTCCAGCCTCGGCAACAGAGTGATTCTGATCGGATACAAAGTATCAGGATACACAGCGCCGCCCCGTGGCCATGGTCGATCACGCCCCGGATCCGGGGCAGACAGCGGACCCGCGTACACGGTAGGACTGCTCCCGGTCCAGTGGAGGGCAGGCGGCAGGGTGCTTGCACCCCTCAACCAGCCGTCCCTAGGGTGGAATCACCACGCATGCTTACCGATACCCCGAGGAGTCGACGTGACCGGATCAGCAGACCACGATGCGCTGCCCCTGCCCGACTACGACCACATCCCGCTCGCTACCCTTCCCACCCGCATCACGGGCATCGACGCGGGTGGCCTGCAGGCGCTGATCGACTACGAGGAAGCACACGGTGACCGGTTGCCGGTGAAGGTGGTGCTGCAGCACAGGCTCGACGCCGTGCTGCGCGGTGCCGAACTCTCCGAGGGGGCTGCCACGTCGATGCCGGAGATGGAAAGTACGGCCGGCGGGTCACCGGTCAGCCCTGTGACGTCCGGTCCGCCCATCAACCCGCCGTCGCAGGGCGATCCGACCAACCCCGCCCAGCCGAGGTGACGAGGGGGGCGCCCCATCGGGCGGCGCCCCATCGTGAGGTCCTCCGGACGGGCCGTCCCCTCGACGAATCGTCCCCTGAGCTGGCCGTCCCCTGAACGGGACGTCCGTTCGAGGGCTCTCCCACGACCGGTCCTTGCGTTCTCCGCCTGCCTAACCGGCGGCCGACACGCCCGTCAGCAGGTCCTTTTCCTCGACGAGCTCGAGGGAGAGGGTCTTGTAGCCGACCGTCTCGAACAGGACCGTGACGATCCCGTCCTCATATCCCATCACCGAGCCCCGCCCCCATTCGACGTGTTCCACCGCGGCGTCGACGGCGAAGGGCATCTCGTCGACGTGCGCGGTCTCCTCCGCGCTGCCGTCGGCACTGCCCGCCGCAGTGCCGTTCGTGTACATCTCCTGCGTCGTGTCCGGTGTGCCCGACCCGGCGGTCCGCTCGCAGTTGTCGCACGCCCCGCAGGTCTTCGGGAACTCCTCGCCGAAATAGGACAGGAGGAACTGCCGGCGGCACCCCTTCGTCTCGGCGTAGCGGCGGGCCATGTCGATCCGCGACCGGTCGATCCGCTCCCGGTTCGCTGCCTGCTCCACCGCGCGGTCGACGGCCTCCCCGGCGTTCATCTTCCGGGCCCGGTACCCCTTCACTCCGTCGCTCACGCACCCTGAGGCGGTCAGGAGGTTGAGCAGGCCCGCGAGCTTGCGGGAGGAGAGACCGGTCAGTTCCTTCAGCCTCTTCATCTTCACGGGTCCACCCTGCGACGAGATGAGCCGGAATAGGTCCTCCAGCTGAGTGCGATTGGCGGTCTTCGCGGCGAAGAACCGACGGAGCGAGAGATCCTCGGGCCGGTAGTGGAGGATGGCCCGGGCGTCGAGTCCGTCGCGGCCGCCGCGACCGATCTCCTGGTAGTAGCTGTCCAGCGAGTCCGAGATGTCGGCGTGCACCACGAAGCGGACGTCGGGCTTGTCGATGCCCATGCCGAAGGCGGTCGTGGCGACGACGACGTCGATACGACCGTCGAGGAACCCTTCGTGGACCGACTCGCGGTCCTTCTTGCGCCGCCCTGCATGGTAGGCGTCCGCATGGCGACCCCTTTCCTGGAGTTCGGCGGCCAGCCGGTCCGCCGCCTTCTTCGTGGCGACATAGACGAGGCCCGGTCCGATGAGGCCGAGCACCTGGCTGCGGACGGCGTCGAGCTTCTCCGCGTCCTCGACGTGGTGCACCACCTCGAGGTGCAGATTCGGACGGTCGAAGCCCTCGACGAGGATCGTCGGGTCCTTCAGGTGCAGACGTTCGACGATCTCCTTCTGCACGGGGCGCGACGCGGTCGCGGTCAGTGCGACCACGGGCGCACCGAGGTCCCGCACCAGGTGGCCGAGCTGCAGGTAGTCGGGGCGGAAGTCATGGCCCCACGAGGACACGCAGTGCGCCTCGTCCACGACCACGAGGGAGACGTCGAGAGACCGCAGCCGCGCCGCGACCTCGTCCCGTGCCACCTGTTCCGGTGCGAGGAAGAGGAACTTGGCGCGGGTCTGCTCGTCGTCGTCGGCCGCTGCCTCCCACGCGGCCTCGAGCTCGCGCTTCCGCAGGGCGGAGTTGATGACGCGGGCACGCGGCGAGCCCGCATGGGCGTTGATCGCCTCGGCCTGGTCGTGCTGCAGCGCGATGAGGGGTGAGATGACGACGGCGACGCCCGGCAGCGCCATGGCCGGAACCTGGTAGATGGCGGATTTGCCGGAGCCGGTCGGCATGACACAGAGGATGCTGTGGTCCTCGAGGACCGCCTCCATGGCATGCTCCTGGCCGGACCGCAGATCGTCCCAACCGAAGGTGGAAGCAGCGGTGTGCTGAAGGTCCTGCAGCGTGATGGACACGGTCCTCCTCGAGAAAGTAAGTCCACTGAGCGTATTCACGGGTACCGACATTCCCCCGGGTCGGGCGGGCAGCGAGGAGACCCTTGACAGACACTCGCGACCGGACGATGGAGAGGGTTCGCGACGGGCTAGTCTGTGCTCATGCTGCGCATCGGTCTGACAGGAGGCATCGCCGCGGGGAAGTCCGCGGTGGCCACGGAACTCGGACGCCTCGGGGCGGTGGTGGTCGATGCGGACCTGCTGGCGCGGGCCGTCGTGGATCCGGGCACGCCAGGGTTCGACGAGGTCGTCCGGACTTTCGGCACGGACGTGCTCGGCCGGGACGGGGCCCTGGACCGGCCGGCGCTGGGACGGCTCGTCTTCGGTGACAGCGGGGCGCGGGAGACGCTGAACCGGATCATCCATCCCCGGGTCCGAGCGGAGGCCGCCCGGCTCATCGACGGTTCGCCGGCCGACGCGGTGGTCGTGGAGGACATCCCGCTCCTCGTCGAGACGCACCAGGCCGCGCGCTTCCATCTCGTCCTGGTGGTGGACGCCCCGGACGAGACGCGGATCGCCCGGATGATCGAACGGCGGGGCATGGACCGGGAGGACGCCGAGCAGCGCATCGCGGCGCAGGCTCCACGCGGCGAGCGACGAGCGGCCGCGGACGCAGTGCTCGTCAATGATGGGACGCCTGAGGCACTCGTCGCCGCGACCCAGGCCCTCTGGGACATCAGGATCCTCCCGTTCGCGGTGAACCTCGTACACGGCCGACCGGCCCGTACCCGCCCTCCCGCCGCGCCGGATCCCCGCGGTGCCGAGCTCCCCGCGGGCCTCGCGGGGACGCACGGCCTCGCCCGACGGATGGCGGCGAAACTCACCGCCGCCCTCCCTGCTGGAGCCGCCGTCGAGCCCGGCCCAGGGTCCGACGTCGTCGTCGCGGAGGTGCTCGTCCGGCCGGGACCCGGGGAGGACCTGGCTGCCGTGTCGGCCGCCGTGGCGGCAGCGGGCTTCCCGCGGGCGGAGGTGCCCCGGGGCTCCGACGCCGGGGTCCACCGATCAGGGACGGACACCGTCATCCACCGATCGGCGGATCCGGCGCTCGACGTCACCGTGACCGTGCTGCCTGTGGGCGCAGGAGTGCTCCCCGACGGGTCGTGAGGCCGCCTCTCGGGCGCATTCGGCAGTGCGCGGGCGGGCTTGGGACGGGAAGGCCGCAGATGGCTGCCGAGCCATGTTCAGCCTGCAGGAAAACGGAGGAGAAGTGTCACCGTCAGGCGATACCGTTGACGCATGAGTCTTGCGCAGGATATCAAGCGTGTCGTCGCGCCCTTCGAGGTCATCAGCGAGTACCAGCCGGCGGGTGACCAACCCACGGCCATCAAGGAACTGGCGGAACGCATCAACGCCGGCGAGAAGGACGTGGTGCTGCTCGGAGCCACCGGTACCGGCAAGAGTGCAACGACGGCGTGGCTGATCGAGCAGGTCCAGCGCCCCACCCTGGTCATGGTGCAGAACAAGACCCTCGCCGCGCAGCTGGCCAACGAGTTCCGGGAGCTGCTGCCGAACAATGCGGTGGAGTATTTCGTCTCGTACTACGACTACTACCAGCCCGAGGCCTACGTCCCGCAGACGGACACGTTCATCGAGAAGGACTCCTCCATCAACGAGGAGGTGGAACGCCTCCGGCACTCGGCCACCAACGCCCTGCTCACGAGGCGCGATGTGATCGTCGTCGCCACCGTGTCCTGCATCTACGGCCTGGGCACGCCGGAGGAGTACATCAACAAGATGGTCACGCTGCGCCGTGGCGATCAGATGAACCGGGACGAGCTGCTGCGTCAGTTCGTCGGCATGCAGTACACCCGCAACGACATGGACTTCCACCGGGGGACCTTCCGGGTGCGCGGGGACACCGTCGAGATCATCCCCATGTACGAGGAGCACGCCCTGCGGATCGAGTTCTTCGGCGACGAGGTGGAGAACATCTACACGCTCGATCCCCTCACGGGCAACGTGATCCGCGAGGAGGAGGAGATGTACGTCTTCCCTGCCTCGCACTACGTCGCCGGCCAGGACCGCATGACGCGCGCCATCAAGGACATCGAGGACGAGCTGCAGGTGCGGCTGGCCGAGTTCGAATCCCAGAACAAGCTCGTCGAGGCGCAGCGGCTGCGCATGCGCGTGACGTACGACCTCGAGATGATGCAGCAGATGGGCTTCTGCAACGGCATCGAGAACTACTCGCGCCACATCGACGGGCGCGATCCGGCGTCCGCGCCGCACTGCCTCCTCGACTACTTCCCGGACGACTTCCTGCTGGTCGTGGACGAGTCGCACGTCACCATCCCGCAGATCGGCGCCATGTACGAGGGTGACTCCTCCCGCAAGCGGACCCTCGTGGATCACGGGTTCCGGCTTCCCTCGGCGATGGACAACCGACCGCTCAAGTGGGACGAGTTCCTCGACCGCATCGGGCAGACCGTCTACCTGTCGGCGACCCCGGGCAAGTACGAGCTCGGCAAGGCGGACGGATTCGTCCAGCAGATCATCCGGCCCACCGGTCTGATCGACCCCGAGGTGGTCGTCAAGCCGACCAAGGGCCAGATCGACGACCTCCTCGGGGAGATCCGCAAGCGCACGGAGATCAACGAGCGCGTCCTCGTCACCACGCTCACGAAGCGCATGGCGGAGGACCTCACGGGCTACCTTCTGGAACACGGCGTCAAGGTGGAGTACCTGCACTCGGACGTCGACACCCTGCGGCGCGTCGAGCTCCTGCGTGAACTCCGCATGGGGACCTTCGACGTCCTCGTGGGCATCAACCTCCTCCGGGAAGGCCTCGACCTGCCGGAGGTGTCCCTGGTCAGCATCCTCGATGCGGACAAGGAGGGCTTCCTCAGGAGCACGACGTCGCTCATCCAGACCATCGGGCGTGCCGCCCGCAACGTGTCCGGCGAGGTGCACATGTACGCCGACCGCATCACGGACTCGATGGACCGGGCGATCGACGAGACCAACCGACGCCGCGCCATCCAGGTGGCGCACAACCTCGAACACGGTATCGACCCCACGCCCCTCCGGAAGCGGATCGCCGACATCACCGACACCATCAACCGGGAGGACGCCGACACCCGCGCGCTGCTGGAGGAGGCCGGGAAGAGCCGGAAGCCGAAGAAGGGCGCAGGGCGGCACGACGGACTCGCCTCGGTGCCGGCGGAGGATCTGACCGATCTCATCCAGCAGCTGACCGACCAGATGCATGCTGCTGCCGGCGAGCTGCAGTTCGAGCTCGCCGGTCGCCTGAGGGACGAGATCAGCGACCTCAAGAAGGAGCTTCGACAGATGCAGTCGGCCGGTCACGCCTGACCTGCGGCGCTGCGGGGTTCGTCGCGCCGTCCGGGCCCGGCACTGTCCCGATGCCCGTGGGCGAGCCGGACGCCGTCGTCCACCGTGCGGGGTGGCACGTCGATCGGCCCGGCCGGGTCGATGTCAAGGCTCGAGGTGCCCATACCCCGGTATTCCTGCGCCGCGGGTAGGATTGGGCGGACGTAGGGGAGTATCCCAAGCGCTACGGACGTCAACACGCTGAGCATCGTTGCTCCGCCGGGCGTAGCGGTCGGTCGGCAGCATGCCGCGGCGGAGAGACTTACGGCACGTCACTGCACCCCCGGAAGGTACTCCATGCCCACATTGCCCCTCGCGTTCGAGGTCGGCACGTTCGTCGTCCTCGGCATCATCCTGCTGTTCGACCTGCTGCTCGTCGTCAAGCGCCCGCACGAGCCGTCGATGAAGGAAGCGGGCCTGTGGGTCGCCTTCTACGTAGGCCTCGCGCTCGTGTTCGCGGCACTGATGTTCGTCTTCACGGGTCCGGAGTACGGGGGGCAGTTTGTCGCCGGCTGGGTCACGGAGTACAGCCTCAGCATCGACAACCTGTTCGTGTTCATCATCATCATGGCCAGGTTCTCGGTCCCGAGGAAGTACCAGCAGGAAGTGCTGATGGTGGGCATCATCATCGCGCTCATCCTGCGCGGCATCTTCATCGCCCTGGGCGCGGCCGTCATCGAGAACTTCAGCTGGATCTTCTACATCTTCGGCGCCTTCCTCCTCTACACCGCCTACAAGCAGGCGACCGATTCCGGCGAGGACGAGGAGCACGCAGGCGACAACAAGCTCATCTCGAAGCTGAAGTCGGTCCTGCCGATGTCCGAGTCCTACGACGGCAACAAGATCCGCACCGTCGTCGACGGTAAGAAGGTCTTCACGCCGATGCTGATCGTGTTCGTCACGATCGGCCTCACGGACCTCCTCTTCGCGGTCGATTCCATCCCCGCCATCTTCGGTCTCACGCAGAGCGCGTTCATCGTGTTCACGGCCAACATCTTCGCCCTCATGGGTCTCCGTCAGCTGTACTTCCTGCTGGGCGGCCTGATGACACGTCTCATCTACCTCAAGCACGCGCTGTCGGTGATCCTCGCGTTCATCGGTGTGAAGCTCGTCCTGCACGCCATGCACGTGAACGAGCTGCCCTTCATCAACGGCGGCGAGCACATCGAGTGGGCGCCCGAGATCCCCACCTTCGTATCCCTGGCCGTCATCATCGCGACCATCGTCATCGCCGTCGTGGCCAGCCTCATCCGCTCGCGCGTGACGGACAACCCCGCGGCGCGCGCGGATGAGAAGGGCGAGGTCGCCGAGGCACCCGTCGTCGACGAGGACCTGGACCAGGCGGCGGGCGACGTCGGAGCGAAGGACACCCGCCGCTAGCAGGCGGAATCGTGTCGGTCCCGTCCGTGTCCTGTCCACGGGCGGAGCCGCGGACGTGCCGGCCACTCCACACCCGACCTGACGAAGGACCCCCGTGCCGCCGTGCACGGGGGTCCTTCCGCGTTGCGCCGCGCGGAAGGGAGGACCGGGCTGCCACGGGAGGCGACACGCGACGCCGGACGGCATCGACGCTCCGGGGCACCGGAACGATCAGGGGCTACCGCCGGGTCATGCCCAGCAGGCGGGTGAAGATCGCCTCGCCGTCGTCGGCGATGCCGTCGTGGTGGAACTCGTCCGTCTCCCAGACCTCGAGGCTGCGGACGGCCGCGGCGGTCCGCAGGGACAGGTCCCGGTCGACGTAGATGTCGTGCCGGTACACGGCGGCGGCGGCGGGGACGGTGTTCGTGGCCAGGACGTCGGCGTCGTACAGTCGCCCCCAGTCCTCCTTGCCGGCGAGGAGTTCCGCGACGGGTTGCAGCGCGCGGAGGGCAGGATCCTCCCCGAAGTACCAGGGGTAGACCATCTCGCCGGTGAGCAGGACCTTCGGGGCGTCGGGGAGGAACTGCGGATGATCTCCGAGGACCCGCTCGGCGGCCCAGGCGGACGCGGTGCCCTGGCAGTAGATCGACTCGTGCAGCACGGCGTAGAGCGGCTGCGATGCGCGGCTCACCACCGCGTGGACCTGCTCGAGGAACACGGCGGAGAGCCGGGGCCGTCCGTCGATCTCGATGAACGCGTCCTCGAGCAGGTAGTGCAGCGCGTGCACCCGGGTGTTGCCGCCGAGAAAGGCCCCGACCATCTGGAAGCGCCGCACGGTGAGGCGTTCCCCGCTGGGCAGGACCTCCTCGACGCCGTCCAGGTGGCGGGCGATGCGCGTCACCAGGTCACGGTCCTCGGGATACCAGGCGAAGTACTCGCGGTTCCGCTCCTCCACCCGCGTGAACGTGGCGCGGTAGACATCGTCGGCGGGGCCGGACAGGGGGGCGAGGCCGCCCGTGATGAGCGCCCGCTCCATCCCCTCGGGCGCGAGGGAGAGGTAGGTGAGGGTGCAGAAGCCTCCGTAGCTCTGGCCGAAGACCGTCCACGGGCCGCTGCCGAGCGCGCGGCGGATCAGTTCCGCGTCCGCCACGATCGAATCCGCCCGGAAATGGGCGAGGTAGCCGGCCTGCTCCGCCGGAGTCCGGAAGCGGCCGAGCGTCGCGGCGTCGGCCGGGGTCGACAGGCCGGTGCCCCGCTGGTCGAGCATGAGGATGCGGAAGTCCTTCGCCGCGGCTTTCATCCAGCCCGAGAGCTGCGTGGTCCGCACGCCGCGTCCGCCCGGTCCACCCTGCAGGAAGAGCAGCCAGGGGAGCCGGGCGACGTCCGGGTCGTCGTGGTCGAGCGAGGAGTATTCCCGGGCGAAGACCTCGATGGTCGGGGAGGCCGGGTCGGCGTGGTCCAGCGGCACGCGGAAGACATGACCGGTTGCGCGGAGGCCCCTCATCACCCGCGTCGGTCCGGTGGTGTGGTCCGCTGCGTCCGTCGGGACGTCCGGGACGCCGGACCCGGTGGCCGGCGTCACAGCGCGGCAACCTCGGCCAGGGCGTCGCCCGTGAGGCGGAACGTGCTCCAGCCCGACTGCGGGCGGGCTCCGAGGCGCTCGTAGAAGCGGATGGACGGTTCGTTCCAGTCCAGGACCGACCACTCGACACGGGCGTACCCACGGTCGGCGGCGATGCGGGCGAGATTCGACAGCAGCGCCTTCCCGTACCCGGCGCCGCGGGCGTCGGGACGCACGTACAGGTCCTCGAGGTAGATCCCGTTGACGCCCTCCCAGGTCGAGTAGTTCAGGAACCACAGGGCGAAACCCTGCACCTCGCCCTGCGCCTCCGCCACGTGCGCGTAGATCGTGGGGCGGTCACCGAACAGTGCGGCCTCCAGGCCCTCCGCCGTGTTCCTCACGGCGTCGGGCTCCTTCTCGTACAGGGCGAGGTCATGGATGAGCTGCAGGATCACCGGGACATCGGTCGGGCGTGCTTCGCGGATCGTCATGAGGCAAGTTTAACGACGCCGGGGCATCCGTCCGGCAGCCGCCCGGCATTAGCGCTTCAGCCTGCGGGTGCGCCCACACCGAGGATCCGCACGACAGGACTCCCTGCATCGTCGGAGGCCGCGAGGTCCACCTCGGCGTTGATGCCCCAATCCCCGTTGCCCTCGGGGTCCTTGAGGATCTGCCGGACGCGCCAGGTCCCGGGCGCCTTCGTGATGAGCAGGAGGGCCGGACCGCGGGCCTCCGGCCCGTCGTCGATGTCCTCGTAGTCGCCGAAGTACCCGTCGAGTGCCTCTGCCCAGCGATCGGCCGTCCAGCCGGACTCCGCGTCGAGGGCTCCGAGCGCCTCGTCCTGCTCGTCGGCGAACAGCTTGACCCGCTGGAACATCTCGTTGCGCACCATCACCCGGAACGCGCGCTCGTTCGACGTGACCGACGGCGGTTCCTCCGGCAGGTCGACGGCGGCAGCGGCGGCCGCACCCGCGTCGATACCGGCGGAGAGCTGGGTCCACTCGTCGAGCAGGCTGCTGTCCACCTGGCGGACGAGCTCGCCGAGCCACTCCATCGTGTCGCTGAGGTCCTCCCTCAGTGCCTCGACGGGGACGGTGTGCCGCAGGGCCTTGTAGCAGTCGGCGAGGTAGCGCAGCAGGATCCCCTCGGAGCGCGTGAGGGAGTAGAAGGCGACGTACTCGCCGAAGCTCATGGCCCGCTCGTACATGTCGCGGACGACGGACTTCGGAGCGAGCTCGAAGTCTCCCAGCCACGGCGCCGAGGAGCGGTAGACGTCGAACGCCTGCTGCAGCAATTCCTCCAGCGGCTTCGGGTAGGTCACCTCCTCGAGGCGCGCCATCCGCGCGTCGTAGTCGATACCCTCGGCCTTCATGGCAGCAACGGCCTCGCCGCGTGCCTTCTTCTCCTGCGCGTTCAGCACCTGGCGCGGCTTCTCCAGTGTCGCCTCGATGACCGAGACGACATCGAGCGCGTACCCCGGCGCGTCGGGGTCGAGGAGCTCCAGGCTTGCGAGGGCGAAGGGTGAGAGGGGCTGGTTGAGCGCGAAGTTCGCCTGCAGGTGCACCTTGAGGCGGATCATCCGGCCGTCGGGCTCCGGTTCGGTGAGCCTCTCCACGATGCCGGCGGTCACGAGTTCGCGGTAGATGCCGATGGCTCGGCGCATGAGCCGCAGCTGGGACGCCCGCGTCTCGTGGTTCTCGGTGAGGAGCCGCTTGGCCGCGGCGAACGGGTCGCCGGGGCGCTCGAGCAGGTTCAGCAGCATGGAGTGGCTGACGGAGAACGACGACGTCAGCGGATCCGGCACGCTCTCGACGAGCCGCTCATAGGTCGGTCTGCCCCAGGACACGAACCCCTGCGGTGGCTTCTTCCGGACCACCTGGCGCAGTTTCTTCTGGTCGTCGCCGAATTTGCCCACGGCCTTCGTCATGGCCTTCACGTTCTCGACGACGTGCTCGGGGGCCTGGACGACGACGGTGCCTGCCGTGTCGTAGCCGGCGCGGCCCGCGCGGCCCGAGATCTGGTGGAACTCCCGGGAGTTCAGCAGGCGTGTCCGCACGCCGTCGTACTTGCTGAGCGCGGTCAGCAGGACCGTGCGGATGGGCACGTTGATCCCGACGCCGAGCGTGTCCGTCCCGCAGATCACCTTGAGCAGGCCGGCCTGGGCGAGCTGCTCGACGAGGCGGCGGTACTTCGGCAGCATGCCGGCGTGGTGGACGCCGATGCCGTGCCGGACCAGGCGGTTCAGGGTCTTGCCGAAGCCCGCCGAGAAACGGAACGTGGCGATCAGTTCGGCGATCCGGTCCTTCTCCTCGCGCGTGCAGATGTTGATGCTCATCAGGTTCTGGGCTCGCTCGATGGCTTCCGCCTGGCTGAAGTGCACCACGTACACGGGGGCCTGCCGCGTGGTGAGCAGTTCCTCGAGCGATTCCTGCACCGGCGTCTCGACGTAGTAGAAGTGCAGCGGGATGGGCCGTTCGACGGAGGTCACCGTCGCGGTGGGACGACCCGTGAGGTCGGTGAGGTCCTTCTCGAACCTGCTGACGTCGCCGAGGGTCGCCGACATCAGGAGGAACTGCGCCTGGGGGAGCTCGAGGAGGGGGACCTGCCAGGCCCAGCCGCGCTGCGGGTCGGAGTAGAAGTGGGACTCGTCCATCACCACGGTGTCGACGTCGGCCAGCGCACCTTCCCGGAGCGCGAGGTTCGCGAGGATCTCCGCGGTGCAGCAGATGATCGGGGCGTCCTGGTTGACCCCGGAGTCGCCCGTGATCATGCCGACGTTCTCAGGCCCGAAGATCTCGCAGAGCGCGAAGAACTTCTCGGACACGAGCGCCTTGATGGGCGCGGTGTAGTAGCTCGTGCGCCCTTCGGCGAAGGACTTCAGGTGCGCGGCGACGGCGACGAGGGACTTCCCGGATCCGGTGGGTGTGGCGAGGATGACGTTGTTCCCCGAGACGAGCTCCATGGCCGCCTCGTCCTGCGCCGGATAGAGCACCAGTCCCCGCTCGACCGCCCACCCCGTGAAGGCCTCGTAGACCGCATCAGCGGTGAGTCGGCCGTCGTTGTGCCGGGACAGGTGCTCGTGGATCCTCATGGTGTGTCCAGCCTACCGGTGGCCACTCACGCCGGGGGCCGGTGGGCTCACCGAGCTCCTAACCCTCCGCCGGCCGGAACGGCGCGGTCCTTCAGGGGACCCGTTGGTCACCAGCCGCGCTGCTTCCATTCCGTGAGCGAGCCGCGCTCCGCCCCGAGCGTGGTGCCCGCGCCGTGCCCGGGATGCACGAGGGTGTCGTCGGGCAGGTAGTCGAAGATCCGCGTCCCGACGTCCTCGATCAGGGACGCGAAGCGGTCGGGATCGCCCTGGGTGTTGCCCACGCCCCCCGGGAACAGCGAGTCGCCCGTGAACAGATGGGCGGGACCGTGCGGGTCGCGGTACAGCAGCGCGACGGACCCCGGTGTGTGCCCGCGCAGGTGGATCGCCTCCAGCTCGAAGCCCTCGAAGGACCCGACGTCGTGGTGCTGCAGGGCGACATCGGTGGGAACGGCGATGTCCGCGACGTCGTCCGCGCCCGCCGCCGTCCTGGCGTGGGTCGCCTCCTTCACCTCGGCCAGCGCCCGGACGTGGTCCCAGTGCGCGTGGGTGGTGATGATGAGGGCCACGCGGGCCTCGGCATCCGTGTCCTCCTGTGCATCCGCCAGCAGGGCGAGGATCGCCGGTGCGTCGTCCGCCGCGTCGATCAGGACCTGCGCACCCGAGGACCGGGAGGTGAGCAGGTACACGTTGTTGTCCATCTCGGAGACGGCGATCGAACGGATGGTCACTTCGCTGAGCTGGTGCATGGGTTCAGTGTAGGCAGGGGAGCGGGAGCCCGCAGGACGCACACGGACCGGTGGTTCAGGGGTCCGGGACACGCGGGCGCCCCCGCTGCCGGAGATAGGGTGCAGGTACCAGGCCCACCCGTTGCCGGCCTCCACGGAAGGACACGCATGGAGCAGGACATCCCCCGATGGCTGAGGCTGGATCCGACGAGTGCGGTCCCGCCTTTCGAGCAGGTCAGGCACGCCGTCATGGCCGCGGCCAACTCCGGCCGAGCCGCCGTCGGGACCCGCCTGCCACCCGTCCGCGCGCTCGCCACCCACCTCGGCGTCGCGGCCAACACGGTGGCCCGGGCCTACCGCGAACTCGACCAGGCAGGTGTCGTGGAGACGCGCGGCAGGGCAGGCACCGTCATCGCGGCAGGGAGCGACGACGCTCGGCAGAAGGTGGGTGCTGCCGCCGAGGAATTCGCGGGGACGGTCCGCTCGGTGGGCCTCTCCGAGGCCGACGCGGTGGCGATCATCAGGGCCGCATTGCGCCGAGCGTGAACGGGTCCGCTGCACGCGCAGTATCAGGGCGGGGGATGTCCGATTCGAATATGTCTTCGAACGCCTTTTCCCCTACAGTTGACGGGTGGCTACAGCACATTCTCTCGAGCAGCATGCCCATCACCCGGACCCCGCTCCCCAGGACCTCTCGCGCCTGATCGTCAAGGGCGCCCGCGAACACAACCTGCGCAACGTGGACCTCGACCTCCCGCGTGACGCGATGATCGTGTTCACCGGTCTGTCCGGTTCCGGGAAGTCGTCGCTCGCCTTCGACACCATCTTCGCGGAGGGACAGCGGCGGTACGTCGAATCCCTGTCGGCCTACGCGCGCCAGTTCCTCGGCCAGGTGGACAAGCCCGACGTCGACTTCATCGAGGGCCTCTCGCCCGCGGTGTCGATCGACCAGAAGTCCACGAGCAAGAACCCGCGCTCCACGGTGGGCACCATCACCGAGATCTACGACTACATGCGTCTGCTCTGGGCGCGCGTCGGCAGGCCGCACTGCCCGGTGTGCGGCGAGCCCGTCGCCAAGCAGACCCCCCAGCAGATCGTCGACCAGCTGCTCGAACTCGACGAGGGGACCCGCTTCCAGGTCCTCGCACCCGTCGTGCGGGCACGCAAGGGCGAGTTCGTCGACCTCTTCCAGGAGCTGACGGCCAAGGGGTACTCGCGTGCCCGCGTCGACGGCACGCTGATCCAGCTCAGCGATCCGCCGAAGCTCGGCAAGCAGTACAAGCACACCATCGAGGTCATCATCGACCGCCTCGTGGTCAAGGGCGGAATCCAGCAGCGGCTCACCGACTCGGTCGAAACGGCTTTGAAGCTCGCCGACGGTCGCGTCCTCGCGGAATTCGTCGACCTCCCCGAGGACGACGAGAAGCGCCTCCACGCCTTCTCGGAGCACCTGGCCTGCCCCAACGAGCACCCGCTCGCCATCGACGAGATCGAGCCGCGCTCCTTCTCGTTCAACAACCCCTTCGGCGCCTGCCCTGCCTGCACCGGCATCGGCACCAAGCTCGAGGTCGACGAGGAGCTCGTGGTCCCCAACCCGGATCTCAGCCTCGCCGAGGGTGCCATCGCACCGTGGTCGCTCGGGACCGCGACCCTCGAGTACTGGACGCGGCTCCTCGAGGGCCTCGCTTCGGAGCTGAAGTTCGACATCACGACGCCGTGGCGCAAGCTCCCGGACCGCGCCCGCGAGGCGGCGCTGTACGGCAAGGACCACAAGGTGGTGGTGCAGTACAAGAACCGGTTCGGTCGGGAGCGGAAGTACAGCACGGGCTTCGAGGGTGCCATCCAGTACATCCAGCGCAAGCACCTCGAGACGGAGTCGGACCACGCCAGGGACCGCTACGAGGAGTACATGCGGGAGATCCCCTGCCCCACGTGCGGCGGGGCGCGGCTGAACCCCGCGTCGCTCTCGGTGCTCATCAACGGGCGGTCCATCGCCGAGGTCTCGGCCATGCCGATGCGCGACTGCGCCGATTTCCTCGACAACCTCGTCCTCACGGGACGCGAGGCGCAGATCGCCAACCAGGTCCTCAAGGAGATCCAGGCCCGCCTGACGTTCCTCCTCGACGTCGGACTGGAGTACCTGAACCTCGAACGGGCGTCCGGCACGCTGTCCGGCGGCGAGGCCCAGCGCATCCGCCTGGCCACGCAGATCGGCTCCGGTCTCGTGGGGGTGCTCTACGTCCTCGACGAGCCCTCGATCGGCCTGCACCAGCGCGACAACCGGCGCCTCATCGAGACGCTCACACGCCTTCGCAACCTGGGCAACACGCTCATCGTCGTCGAGCACGACGAGGACACGATCGCCGAGGCGGACTGGATCGTGGACATCGGACCCGGTGCCGGCGAGCACGGCGGCGAGGTGGTCCACTCCGGACTCCTCGAGGACCTGCTGACCAACGAGAAGTCGCTGACGGGCGACTACCTCTCGGGGCGCCGGAAGATCGAGATCCCGAAGAAGCGGCGGAAGATCGACCGGTCACGCCAGCTCAAGATCGTCGGTGCGCGCGAGCACAACCTCACGAACCTCGACGCCACGATCCCCTTGGGCGTGCTGACCGCCGTGACCGGCGTCAGCGGGTCCGGCAAGTCCACGCTGGTCAACGACATCCTCTACAAGGTCCTGGCGAACAAGCTCAACGGTGCCAAGCAGGTCGCCGGGAGGCACAAGCGGATCGACGGACTGGAGCACCTCGACAAGGTCATCCACGTCGACCAGAGCCCCATCGGCCGGACCCCCCGTTCGAACCCGGCGACCTACACCGGCGTGTTCGACAACATCCGCAAGCTCTTCGCCGAGACCACCGAGGCGAAGGTCCGCGGCTATCTGCCGGGGCGGTTCTCCTTCAACGTCAAGGGCGGCCGCTGCGAGGCGTGTTCCGGTGACGGCACGCTGAAGATCGAGATGAACTTCCTGCCCGACGTCTACGTCCCGTGCGAGGTGTGCCACGGTGCGCGGTACAACCGCGAGACGCTCGAGGTGCACTACAAGGGCAAGACCATCGCGGACGTGCTGGACATGCCGATCGAGGAGGGCGCCGAGTTCTTCGCGGCGTTCAGCCCGATCGCGCGGCACCTGAACACCCTGGTGGAAGTGGGGCTCGGCTATGTGCGGCTCGGCCAGCCGGCGACGACGCTCTCCGGCGGCGAGGCGCAGCGCGTCAAGCTCGCGAGTGAGCTCCAGAAGCGGTCGAACGGCCGCAGCATCTACGTGCTGGACGAGCCGACCACGGGTCTGCACTTCGAGGACATCCGCAAGCTGCTGATCGTCCTGCAGGGACTCGTGGACAAGGGCAACACCGTCATCACCATCGAGCACAACCTCGATGTCATCAAGAGCGCCGACTGGGTCATCGACCTCGGGCCCGACGGCGGTTCGGGTGGAGGCCAGATCATCGCGACAGGAACGCCCGAGGCGGTCGCGAAGAGCGATCGCAGCTACACGGGGACCTTCCTCAAGGAGATCTTCGATAAAGCCGCGGTCTGACCCACCCCGCTCCCGCGGATATTCCCGGCGCGGCATGCATGATGCATGCCGCCCGGGGACTATGGCAAGCTTGCCCGGTGCCTCCTCCGTATTCGCTGATCCTCTTCGACCTCGACGGCACCCTCGTCGACCCGGCCGGCGCCATTACCGGCGGGATCAGCGAGGCCCTGCGTGCCCACGGCCTCGCCGTCCCCGACCAGGACGCCCTGCAGGCCATGGTCGGCCCGCCGCTCCTCCACTCGCTCGGCGTCATCGCCGGGGTCCCGGCGCCGCTGATCGGTGCCGTCATAACGACCTACCGGGCCGGCTACCGGTCGACCGGCATGCAGCAGAGCCGTCCCTACCCGGGAGTGGCGCGGGGCGTCGAGATACTCGCGGAGGCCGGGGCGGTCGTCGCCGTGGCGACGCAGAAGCCTGAATGGCTGGCGGAGGAACTGCTCGAGACCCAGGGCCTGCGGTCCCTCTTCGCGTCGGTGCACGGATCCCCGCGGGACGAGCGCCTGGCGGCCACGGGCAAGACCTCCATCATCCGGGCCGCACTCGACACCCACCCTGCCGTGGCTCGGCGTGCCGTGATGGTCGGGGATCGGCGGCACGACGTCGAGGGGGCCCGTGCCAATGGCCTCCCCGGCGTCGGCGTCGCGTGGGGCTTCGCCGCGCCCGGCGAGCTCGAGGAGGCCGGGGCGGCCGCCGTCGTGCACACGGCCGACGAGTTGCTGGAGGTGCTCCGTGGGGGTCTATGACCTGACGCGCAGCACCACGCGGGGCCTGATCGCCGGTCTGTGCCGTCCCACGGTCGAGGGCCTGCACCACGTGCCGAAGACCGGTCCGTTCATCGTGGCGCCCAACCACCTGTCCTTCCTCGACAGCGTCCTCGTCCAGGCGCTCATGCCGCGGCCCGTCGCGTTCTTCGCCAAGGCCGAGTACTTCACCGGCACCGGGATCAGGGGCTCGCTCATGAGGTCGTTCTTCGAGGGCGTCGGGTCCATCCCGGTCGAGCGGGGCCAGCAGGCCGCGAGCGTCGCCGCACTGAAGACGCTCCTGGACCTGCTGGAGCAGGGCGACGGTGTCGGCATCTACCCCGAGGGCACCCGGTCGCGGGACGGCCGGCTGTACCGGGGGCGGACCGGCGTCGGGTGGCTGGCCCTCACGACGGGCGCACCCGTGGTGCCCGTTGGCCTCATCGGGACCGACGCCCTGCAGCCGGCGGGGCGGCGGGGCGTCCGGCCCCAGCACTTCACGCTGCGGATCGGTGAGCCCCTCGTCTTCGCCCGGACGGGTCCGGGCCATCCGCTGCCGGCCCGGCGGAACGCGACGGACACGATCATGGACAGCATCGCGGCGCTGAGCGGCCAGGAACGCGTGGGCCACTACAACCAGAGCCCGCCGGCGGAGTAGGTCCCGCATCCCTGCCGGCGCCGGGCCGGTCGGTGGTGCAGCCGTCAGCGGACGGGGGCCCGTACGGTCGGGGCGTGTCACCGCGCAGCCCTAGGATTGATGGCGTGGCAAACCCAGTGACCTACCGTCCGAAGACCGGCGAGATCCCGCTCGATCCCGGGGTCTACCGCTTCCGCGACGAGCACGGCCGGGTCATTTACGTCGGCAAGGCCAAGAACCTCCGCTCCCGCCTGAACTCCTATTTCGCGAACCCCCAGGGCTTGCTGCCGAAGACGCGCTCCATGGTGTTCACCGCTGCCAGCGTGGAGTGGACCGTGGTCGGCAGTGAACTCGAGGCCCTGCAGCTCGAGTACACCTGGATCAAGGAGTTCGATCCGCGCTTCAACATCATGTTCCGCGACGACAAGTCCTATCCCTACCTGGCCGTCACGATGGGGGAGAAGTACCCCCGCGTGCAGGTGATGCGCGGTGACAAGAGGAAGGACACGCGCTACTTCGGGCCGTTCTACCCCGCCAAGGCCATCCGCGAGACGGTGGACACGATGATCCGGGTCTTCCCGGTGCGGACCTGCAGCAGCGGCGTCTTCAAGCGCGCGGAGCGGAGCGGCAGGCCCTGCCTCCTCGGCTACATCGACAAGTGCTCGGCGCCGTGCGTCGGACGCATCAGCCCCGACGACCATCGCGCGCTGGCCCGCGACTTCTGCGACTTCATGGCGGGGGACTCCAAGAAGTTCATCTCGAGCCTGGAACGGAAGATGGGCGAGGCTGTCGCCGAGCTCGACTTCGAGGCCGCGGCACGCCTGCGGGACGACATCGCGGCGCTCCGGCGGGTGTTCGAGCGCAACACCGTGGTCCTCTCCGAGGACACCGATGCCGACATCTTCGCCCTGAGGGAGGACGAGCTCGAGGCCGCCGCGCAGGTCTTCCACGTGCGCGGCGGCCGCATCCGGGGCCAGCGCGGCTGGGTCGTCGAGAAGGTCGAGGACATGGACACGGCCGACCTCGTGGAGCACCTGCTGCAGCAGGTCTACGGCGAGGGCAGCAGCAGCAACGAGGAGATCCCGCGGGAGGTGCTCGTGCCCGTGCTCCCGAGCAACGGCGAGCAGATGCTCGAGTGGCTGCGCGGACTGCGCGGCGGACGCGTCGACATCCGTGTGCCGCAGCGCGGGGACAAGGCGACCCTCATGGGCACCGTGGAGCAGAATGCCGCGGATGCGCTGCGCCTCCACAAGAGCCGCCGAGCGGGTGACATCACCACGCGCTCCGCCGCCCTGCAGGAACTGCAGGAGGCCCTGGACCTGCCCCAGCCGCTCATGCGCATCGAATGCTTCGACATCTCCCACGTCCAGGGCACCAACGTCGTGGCCTCGATGGTCGTGGTCGAGGACGGCCTGCCCCGCAAGTCCGAGTACAGGAAGTTCTCCATCACGGGCGACGCGGCGCGGGACGACACCGCGTCGATGTACGACGTCATCCACCGCCGCTTCCGCAATTACCTGGCCGGCAAGGCGGGCGAGCAGCGCGACGCCGCCGCGGACCTGCCGGATCCGGAGACCGACCCCGTGGACGACGCCGGTTCGGTCCTCGACCATCCGGAGGTCGACGGGGCGGGCGAGCCGATGCGGGACACGACGACGGCGGTCACCCGGAACCGGTTCGCCTACCCCCCGAGTCTCGTGGTCGTGGACGGTGGCCCGCCGCAGGTGGCCGCAGCGGCGCGTGCGCTGGAGGACCTGGGGATCGACGACGTCTACGTCGTCGGGCTCGCCAAGCGCCTCGAGGAGGTGTGGGTGCAGGACAGCGAGTTCCCCGTGATCCTGCCCCGCGCATCCGAGGGACTGTTCATGCTGCAGCGCATCCGGGACGAGGCGCACCGCTTCGCGATCACCTTCCACCGCCAGAAACGGGGGAAGTCGATGACGGCCTCCGCCCTCGACGAGGTCCCCGGGCTCGGGCCCGCGAAGCGGAAGTCCCTGCTCAAGCACTTCGGCTCGGTCAAGAAGATCCGCGCGGCGTCCGTCGACGAGCTCCTCGCAGTGCCCGGCATCGGGCCCGCACTCGCCGAGACCGTCCGCAGCTCGCTCGCCGTCGAGCCCGACCATGCTCCCGCCCCGGCCGTGAACATGGCCACGGGCGAGATCATCGAAGATTAGCTAGGCTGAAGGCGCGGTGGGTTCGAAGGCCGCACCGATCATGAGCTGATCACACAGACCGCACACATCGGGGCATCCAGCGGGACCGGGCCCCCGTCGATCCGGAACGGATGCACCACGATGACTGAGGCCACGAGCCTGACTCCGGTCAAACCCACCGAGTCCGAGCTGCTGGTGGTGACCGGCATGTCGGGCGCCGGCCGCAGCACGGCGGCCAATGCGCTCGAGGACCACGGCTGGTACGTCGTGGAGAACCTCCCACCGCAGATGCTGTCCACGCTGACGGAACTCGTGGCCAGGACGCCCCAGTCCATCCCGAAGCTGGCCGTCGTGATCGACGTGCGCGGCAAGGAACTCTTCAACGACATCCGCGCCTCGCTGGCGGCCCTGCGAGCAGCGGGCGTCAACTACCGCGTGCTGTTCCTCGACGCCGACGACGCCGTGCTGGTCCGCCGGTTCGAGCAGGGGCGCCGTCCGCACCCGCTGCAGGGGGACGGACGCATCCTCGACGGCATCGCCGCCGAGCGCGAGGTCCTGAAGGAGCTCAAGCACTCCTCGGACATCGTGATCGACACGACCGAGCTCAACGTCCACGCGCTGGCAACCAGCGTCACCGAGCTGTTCTCGGAGTCGGGCCCGATCGTCCTCCGCCTCAACGTGATGAGCTTCGGCTTCAAGTACGGACTGCCGGTGGACGCCAACTACGTCGCCGACGTGCGCTTCATCCCGAACCCGCACTGGGTGCCGGTCCTCCGCCCGCAGACCGGGCTGGATGCGCCGGTCCGCGACTACGTCCTCGGGGCGCAGGGGGCCGGCGACTTCATCGACCGCTACGTGCACGCCCTCGTCCCCGTCCTCGACGGCTACCGCCGGGAGAACAAGCACTACGCGACCATCGCCGTCGGCTGCACGGGCGGGAAGCACCGTTCCGTCGCGGTGACCGAGGAGATCGCGCAGCGCCTGGCGCAGCTGCCCGGAGTGCAGGTCACGGCCCACCACCGCGACCTCGGGCGTGAGTAGTGGCGCTGTTCTCGGGCCCGTTGCCCCTCATCCCGCCGGCGGCACGCCAGGGCGGTGAGGGGCAGGGACCCGGGCCGTCCGTCGTCGCCCTCGGCGGTGGACACGGCCTGTCCGCCTCCCTCTCGGCGCTGCGCCTCCTGACGCAGGAACTGACCGCCGTGGTGACGGTGGCGGACGACGGCGGGTCCTCCGGGCGCCTCCGCCACGAACTGGGAGTGCTGCCGCCGGGGGATCTCCGCATGGCCCTGGCGGCCCTGTGCGACGACACCGACTGGGGCCGCACGTGGCGCGACGTCATGCAGCACCGGTTCACGTCCCGTCCCGGCGTCGAGGGGTCGCTCGACCACCACGCCATGGGAAATCTGCTGATCGTCACGCTCTGGGAGCTCCTCGGTGATCCTGTGGCAGGCCTTCAATGGGCGGGGGCACTCCTCGGGGCGCGCGGACGCGTGCTGCCGATGGCCAGCGTCCCCCTGACGATCGAGGGGGACGTCCTCAGCGAGGTGGACGGTGCCCTGCGCGTCACGAACGTCTCCGGCCAGGCGAAGCTCGCCGTCGCGGCCGAGACCGGCAACGTGAGCAACGTCCGGCTCCTCCCGGCGTCGGCCCCCGCGTGCCAGGACGCTCTCGAGGCGATCGAACTCGCCGACTGGGTGGTGCTCGGGCCGGGCTCCTGGTACACCTCGGTGCTGCCCCACCTGCTCCTCCCCGAGTTGCGGGACGCCCTCTGCCGCACGTCGGCCCGGCGCTGCCTCACCATGAACCTCAGCAACGACACGAAGGAGACGCAGGGCATGAGCGCCATCGACCACCTCACCGTGATCTCGCGCTACGCCCCGGAATTCACCGTCGACGTCGTCCTCGTCGACCCCGCCGTGGTAGGGGACCATGCCGCGTTCGAGCGGGCCGTCGCCGGGATGGGCGGGCGCGCCGTCTTCGGTACAGTGGGAGTTTCGACCGGAAAGCCCGTACATGATCCGTTGCGGCTGGCGACGTCCTACAACGACATGTTTGGGGAGAACTAGGAGTGTATCTGTGGCCCTGACCGCCGACGTCAAGGAGGAGCTCTCGCACCTCGACGTCAAGAAGTCCTCGGTCCGCAAGGCCGAGGTGTCCGCGCTGCTGAGATTCGCCGGAGGACTCCACATCATCTCCGGCCGGATCGTCATCGAGGCCGAGGTGGATCTCGCGTCGACCGCGCGGCGCCTCCGTGCCGCGATCGCGGAGGTATACGGCCACAACAGCGAGATCATCGTGGTCACGGGCGGCGGACTCAAGCGAGGCAACCGCTACGTGGTGCGCGTGGTGCGCGAGGGCGAGTCCCTCGCCCGGCAGACCGGGCTCCTCGACACCCGCGGCCGCCCCGTGCGGGGACTGCCCTCCGCCGTCGTCAACGGCTCGACCGCGGACGCCGAGGCGGTCTGGCGCGGTGCCTTCCTCGCCCACGGCTCGCTGACGGAGCCCGGGCGCTCGTCGTCGCTCGAGGTCACCTGCCCCGGCCCCGAGTCCGCCCTCGCACTGGTCGGCGCCGCCCGCCGCCTCGACATCGCCGCGAAGGCCCGCGAGGTACGCGGCGTCGACCGTGTCGTCATCCGGGACGGTGACACGATCGCCGCGCTCCTCACCCGCATGGGCGCGCACGACGCCCTCATGGTGTGGGAGGAACGGCGCATGCGCAAGGAGGTGCGGGCCACGGCGAACCGCCTCGCGAACTTCGACGACGCCAACCTGCGCCGCTCCGCCCAGGCCGCCGTCGCCGCCGGTGCCCGCGTGGAGCGCGCGCTCGAGATCCTCGGTGAGACGGTCCCGGAGCACCTGCGCTATGCCGGCGAGCTGAGGGTGGCCCACAAGCAGGCCAGCCTGGACGAGCTGGGGCGCCTCGCGGACCCTCCGATGACGAAGGATGCCATCGCCGGCCGCATCCGGAGGCTCCTCGCGATGGCCGACAAGAGGGCCTCGGACATCGGCATCCCGGGGACCGACGCCAATGTGACCGCGGACATGCTCGACGAGTGAATGAATGCATAGGATGGAACAGCAAGCCCGCTCGCGGTCGATAGCTGATCCGGCGGGACTCCTGCCGTTCGGAGCCCGTGAGGGGTTGCGGGCAGCGCGGGTACACGGGATCACTACATGGAGGACTACGTGAGCGTTTACGTACTGCCGGATCTTGACTACGACTACGCGGCCCTGGAGCCGCACATCTCGGGCCGGATCATGGAGCTGCATCATTCCAAGCACCAGGCCACCTATGTCAAGGGCGCCAATGATGCCCTGGCGCAGCTGGCCGAGGCGCGTGAGAAGGGTGAGTTCGGGACCATCCCGAAGCTCTCCAAGGATCTGGCGTTCCATGTGGGTGGTGTGATCAACCACAGCATCTTCTGGAAGAACATGTCGCCCGAGGGCGGGGACAAGCCCGAGGGTGAGCTGGCTGCGGCGCTGGATGACGCGTTCGGGTCCTTCGACGCGTTCCGGGCGCACTTCACGGCGGCGGCGACGTCGCTGCAGGGGTCGGGGTGGGCGGTCCTGGCGTACGAGCCGCTGGGGAAGAACATCGTGATCGAGCAGCTCTACGACCAGCAGGGCAACGTGCCGGTGGGCACGGTTCCGCTGCTGATGCTGGACATGTGGGAGCACGCGTTCTACCTGGACTACGTGAACGTGAAGCCCGAGTACGTGAAGGCGTGGTGGAACCTGGTGAACTGGGCCGATGTCCAGACCCGTTTCCAGGCTGCGAGGACCGGGGCCTCGAGCCTGATCACCCCCGGCCACTAGCCACCCGACAGCGCACCGCACTGCACGCTCCGGCTGCAGGACGCCACCACGCGCCTCACCGGCGGGGCAACCCGCGTCACGAGTGCGCGCGGGAACGCAGCGCTGAGTAAGGTTGGAGCCGTGCAGGGAGCGATCCCCGCACGGCTCCGAACGGATGACCGGCTTCACAGGGAGCCCGCAGGACCCGATCAACGTCGGCACGAAGGGGTGCCCGGTACAAGATGTATTCGTCGCCGGCGTCACCCGAGAGGGAGGGCCGGCGGCACCACCTATCAAGGAGATGGAAACCCGTGACTACCCGTGTTGGAATCAACGGCTTCGGCCGCATCGGCCGCAACTACTTCCGCGCCGCCCTGGAGCAGGGTGCCGACCTCGAGATCGTGGCCGTCAACGACCTCACGAGCCCCGAGGCCCTCGCGCACCTGCTGAAGTACGACTCCGTCACCGGTCGCCTGAAGGCCTCCGTGGAGGTCGACGGCGGTGACCTCGTGGTCGGAGGCAAGCGCGTCAAGGTGCTGGCCGAGCGCGATCCCGCGAACCTGCCCTGGAAGGACCTGGACGTGGACATCGTCATCGAGTCCACCGGCTTCTTCACCAAGGCCTCCGACGCTCAGAAGCACATCGACGCCGGTGCGAGGAAGGTCCTGATCTCCGCTCCCGCCTCCGACGAGGATCTCACCGTGGTGCTCGGCGTCAACGACGGCGACTACGACCCCGAGAACCACCACATCATCTCGAACGCCTCGTGCACCACGAACTGCCTCGGCCCTCTCGCCAAGGTGCTGAACGACTCCTTCGGTATCGAGCGCGGCCTCATGACCACGGTGCACGCCTACACGGCCGACCAGAACCTGCAGGACGGTCCCCACAAGGATCTCCGCCGTGCGCGCGCCGCCGCGATCAACATGGTCCCCACCTCCACGGGAGCGGCGAAGGCCATCGGCCTCGTCCTGCCCGAACTGAAGGGCAAGCTGGACGGCTACGCCATCCGCGTCCCGGTCCCCACCGGTTCCGCGACGGACCTGACCGTGACGGTCGGCCGCGAGGTCACCGCCGAGGAGGTCAACGCCGCCTACAAGGCAGCAGCTGCCGACGGCTCGCTCAAGGGCTACCTCTCCTACACCGAGGACCCCATCGTCTCCTCGGACATCGTGACGGATCCGGCGTCGTGCATCTTCGACTCCGGCCTGACGAAGGTCCTCGGCAACCAGGTCAAGGTCGTCGGCTGGTACGACAACGAGTGGGGCTACTCGAACCGCCTGGTCGACCTGACCGAAATCGTCGCGGCAAAGCTCTCCTAGGCGGATCCGCCCGTGGCCTACGCATCGCTCGACGACCTCCTCGCCGAGGGCGTCCGGGGACGTCGCGTCCTCGTCCGTTCCGACCTCAACGTCCCCCTGGAGGGTGACGTCCCCTCCCTGACGGTGACCGACGACGGCCGTGTCCGCGCGTCCCTGCCCGTCCTGCGCAAGCTGGTCCAGGCAGGGGCGGCCGTGATCGTCATGGCACACCTCGGCCGGCCCAAGGGGGCGCCCGAGGCGAAGTACTCCCTCGCGCCGGCTGTCGACGTCCTCCGCGAGCTGGCAGACTTCCCGGTCGCACTCGCGCCCGACACCACGGGTGAGGGGGCGCGGAGCGCTGCCGCCGCACTCGGGGAGGGCGAGGTGCTCGTGCTGGAGAACGTCCGTTTCGATGCCCGTGAGACGAGCAAGGACGACGGCGACCGCACGGCCTTCGCGCGGGAGCTCGCCGAGCTCGCCGGCGAGGACGGCGCGTACGTGGACGACGCCTTCGGTGCCGTGCACCGCCGGCATGCGAGCGTCTTCGACATCGCGGCCCTGCTGCCCGCGTACCAGGGTGACCTGGTCAGGGCGGAGCTCGTGGTCCTCGAACGGCTGACGAAGGACCCGCAGCGGCCGTTCGTCGTGGTGCTCGGGGGGTCGAAGGTCTCGGACAAGCTCGCCGTGATCGAGAATCTGATCGGCACCGCCGACCGCATCCTCGTGGGCGGCGGCATGGTGTTCACGTTCCTCGCAGCCCAGGGTCACCGCGTCGGGGCGAGCCTCCTCGAGGAGGACCAGATCGGGACGGTGCGCGGCTACCTCGAGCGCGGTCCACGTGACGGCACGCAGTTCGTGCTGCCGACGGACATCGTGGTGGCCGAGAAGTTCGCCGCGGACGCCGGCAGCAGCGTGATCGCCGCCGACGCCATCGAATCGGGGCCGTATGGCGCCGAAGGTCTCGGGCTGGACATCGGACCGGTGACGGCGCAGGACTTCGCAGCGAACATCGCCGAGGCGAAGACGGTCTTCTGGAACGGCCCGATGGGCGTGTTCGAGTTCGATTCCTTCGCCGGCGGCACCCGCTCCGTGGCCCAGGCGCTCGTCGATGCGGAGGCCGCCGGTGCTCTCACGGTCGTCGGTGGCGGCGACTCCGCCGCAGCCGTCCGGGGCCTCGGTTTCGCCGACGACCAGTTCGGGCACATCTCGACCGGTGGCGGTGCGAGCCTCGAATACCTCGAGGGCAAGGAACTGCCCGGCCTCAGCGCCCTCGAGCGCGGGTAGGGCCCGACGGGGCCGGTCCGGATTTGTCCGGCGGTCCCCCTGCATGACCCACACCGGCGGGATCCGGAGCCCCAGGGCACCGGATCCCGCCGCCATGACACGACCATGATGGAGAAGACGATGACCACCTCGACCAACGGCGCGTTCGATCGCCGGCCGCTCATCGCGGGCAACTGGAAGATGAACCTGGACCACATGCAGGGGATCACGTTCCTGCAGAAGCTCGCCTGGACCCTCGACGACGCCGACCACGACTTCTCCCGCGTCGAGGTCTCGGTCTTCCCTCCGTTCACCGATCTCCGAGGCGTGCAGACCCTCGTGAAGGGCGACAACCTGGAGGTGGTCTTCGGCGGTCAGGATCTCTCACCCGAGGACTCCGGTGCCTACACCGGCGACATCTCGGGTCAGTTCCTCGCCAAGCTCGACTGCACGTACGTGCTCGTGGGCCACTCCGAGCGCCGTACCATCCACCACGAGTCGGACGAGGTCCTGAACCGCAAGGTGCACGCTGCCTACCGCCACGACCTCGTGCCCGTCCTCTGCGTGGGTGAGGGACTCGAGATCCGCCAGGCCGGCACGCACGTCGCCCACACCCTCGAGCAGCTGCGCCAGGGTGTCACCGGTCTCGACGCGGACCAGGCAGGAAGGCTCGTCGTCGCCTACGAGCCCGTCTGGGCCATCGGGACGGGCGAGGTCGCCGGGCCCGAGGACGCGCAGGAGATGTGCGCCGCCATCCGCGCCGAACTCGCAACCCTCTTCGACGCCGACACCGCCGCGAAGACGCGCCTGCTCTACGGTGGATCGGTCAAGGCTGCGAACGCCGCAAGCATCCTGAAGGAGCGCGACGTCGACGGCGTGCTCGTCGGCGGTGCGAGCCTCGACGTGTCCGAATTTGCTAGTATTGTCAGGTTCGAACAGCATCTGGTGACAGACTAGTTCCTGCGCCTGCCGCTCCGACGAGCGGCTTTCCGAGCCTTGAAAGGGCCCCGTGGACATCCTTCGTATCATCCTGCTCGTCCTGCTCGGGATCACCAGCCTCCTGCTGACCCTGCTGATCCTGCTGCACAAGGGCCGTGGCGGCGGAATGTCGGACATGTTCGGCGGTGGGATGACCTCGAGCATGGGATCCTCCGGTGTTGCCGAGCGCAACCTCAATCGCTTCACGGTTGCACTGGGCCTCGCCTGGGGCGTCGTGATCGTGGCGCTCGGCCTGATCCAGCGGTTCGCCGGCGAATCCTGACCCTTCCGACACGACGAGAGAGCCCCCGCTTCGACGAAGCGGGGGCTCTTTCGTCGTCTCCGAGGTGGCGGCGTCAGCCGGCCTGCTCCTCGTCGTGGTCGATCAGCCGGCCGGGAAGCTTCTGTGCCGCGTCCTGGTCGATGAGCCACAGGGTCTTCCGGAGCCCGCGTGCGCCGGCGGCCGGGACCTGGACGTGTCCGGCCCCTGCGAGGGCGAGCCCCACGGCACCGGCCTTGTCGCTGCCGCTCACCGACAGCCAGACCTCCTGGGCGGTGTTGATCGTCTCCAGGGTCAGGGAGCCGCGCTTGGGCGGGGGCTTCGGCGCGTCGGCCACGCCCACCGTCGTCGAACCCTTCGTACGGATGCCCGCCATCTCCGGGAACAGCGAGGCGATGTGCGCGTCCGGCCCCACGCCCAGCAGGAGGACGTCGAATCGGGGCAGTCGGGGATCCGTCTGCACGGCGCCAGGATCGGCATCGAGCTCGGCTTCGGCCGCAGCGGCGAGCTGGGCCGCGTAGTCCGCCGCTGCGGCATCCTCGTCGTCGAACGCATCGCTCGCACCGAACTCGTGGACCTTCGCCGGATCCACGCCGACATGGTCCAGGAGGGCCGCACGGGCCTGGACGGCGTTCCGCTCGGGATCGTCGGCCGCGAGGAAGCGCTCGTCACCCCACCAGACGTGCACGTTGGACCAGTCCACGGCGGTGTGCGCCGGGGACTCGGCGACCGCCCTCAGTGCCGCGGTGCCGATCGAGCCGCCGGTGAGCACCACGGTGGCGGTGCCCCGGTCGCTCTGCACGTCGACCAGTCTCGTGATGAGCCGGGCCGCGACGGCTGCCGCAAGCGAGGTCTGGGACGGATGGATGCTGACTTTCGGTTCAGCGCTCACTCGTTCGTACACTCCTCAGGTTGGTGCGGGACAGTCCTTCGGTGATGACCTCGCCGAAGACCTCGTCCGGGTCCAGGCGTCGCAACTCCTCCGCGAGGCAGTCACGCAGCCCGCGGCGGGGCAGCGAGATGCGCTGCACCGGCTGATCGGGCTGGTACAGCTCGGCGACGTCGTGACCGGGACGGTGCAGTTCGATGTCCCCGCCGCTGCGCTTCAGCCGGACCCGCTTCAGGCCCGTGCCGGCGGGTCCCGCCGCGATGGTGACGGGGGCGTCCAGCGTCATGGTCAACCATGCCGCGAGCAGGACGGTGCTGGGGGAGTCGGACGCGCCCTCGACCGTCACGGCGGTGACGGGCTGGTCGCCCTTCACCTGGTCCATGACCGCCGCGAGCTGGATGCGCCAGTTCGTCAGCCTCGTCCAGGCGAGATCGGTGTCCCCGGCCGTGTAGGTGCTGCTGATGGTGAACAGTGCCGCTGTGGGGTCCTTCTCATTGGCGGAGTCGGTGATGCGACGGTGCGCGATGCTGCCGATCGACGTCTGCGCTGCGGCTTCCGGCGCGCCGTGGGGCCACCAGGCGACGATCGGCGCATCCGGGAGCAGCAGGGCGGAGACGAGCGATTCGTTCTCGTCCGCGAGGTCGCCGTACCCGCGCAGGACGATCACCTCGGAGGCGCCGGCGTCACCTCCCACCCTGATCTGGCCGTCGAGCCGGGTCGGCTCGTCCGGCGATCCCTCGGCGAGGACGATGATGCGGCACGGATGCTCGCGGCTCGCGTCGTTCGCCGCGTCGATCGCCTCCTCCTCGTACCCGGAACGCGTGATGACGACGAGCGTCAGGACCCGCCCGAGAGCGACGACGCCACCGCGCTCACGCATGGCCATCAGTTCCTTGGACACCTTCGAGGTGGTGGTGTCCGGCAGTTCCACGATCATGGCCTTCTCCAGGTACGTCCATCGGCTGCGAGCAGCTCGTCGGCGGATGCGGGGCCCCAGCTACCGGGCACGTAGGGCTCGGGCTGGCCGTCGAGGGTGGCCCAGTACTTCTCGAACGGGTCGAGGATCTTCCACGAGAGCTCGACCTCCTCCTGGCGGGGGAACAGCGGCGGTTCGCCGAGCAGCACGTCGAGGATGAGGCGCTCGTAGGCCTCGGGGCTGGACTCCGTGAAGGAGTGGCCGTACCCGAAGTCCATCGTCACGTCGCGTACCTCGGTCTGGGTCCCGGGGACCTTGGACCCGAAGCGGATGGTGACGCCCTCGTCCGGCTGGACGCGGATGACGACGGCGTTCTGCCCGAAGTCCTCCTCGTTGTGGTCCCGGAACAGCAGGTTCGGTGCGCGTTTGAACACGACGGCGATCTCCGTCACCCTGCGTCCGAGGCGCTTCCCCGCGCGCAGGTAGAAGGGCACCCCGGACCAACGCCGTGTGTTGATGTCGAGGCGGAGGGCCGCGAAGCTCTCCGTCGTGGAGTCAGCGGGGATGCCGTCCTCCTCGAGGAATCCGTTGACCCGCTCACCGCCCTGCCAGCCTGCCTCGTACTGTCCGCGGGCGGAACGCTCGGTCAGGTCCTCCGGCAGGGAGACGGCCGCGAGGACCTTCTCCTTCTCGGACCGCAGGTGGTGGGCGTCGAAGGAGATGGGCTCCTCCATCGCCGTGAGGGCGAGCAGCTGCAGGAGGTGGTTCTGGATGACGTCGCGTGCCGCTCCGACGCCGTCGTAGTACCCGGCGCGGCTGCCGATGCCGATGTCCTCGGCCATGGTGATCTGCACGTGGTCCACGTAGTTGGCGTTCCACAGCGGCTCGAAGAGCTGGTTCGCGAAGCGCAGCGCCAGGATGTTCTGGACCGTCTCCTTGCCGAGGTAGTGGTCGATGCGGAACACGGCGTCCGGAGGGAAGACTTCCTCGACGATGCTGTTCAGCTCGCGCGCCGACTCGAGGTCGTGGCCGAAGGGCTTCTCGATGACCACCCTGCGCCACTCGCCGTCGTCGGGCTGGGCCAGGCCGTGCTCGGAGAGCTTCTGGCAGACCGTCTCGAAGGCGTTGGGCGGGATGGAGAGGTAGAACGCGTGGTTGCCCCGCGTTCCCCGGCTCGCATCCAGTTCCTCGATGCACTCCTTCAGGTCGCGGAAGGCGTCGTCGTCGTCGAACTCGCCCCTGACGAAGCGGATGCCCGCCGAGAGCTGCTCCCAGACCGTCTCGTTGAACGGCGTCCGGGCGTGCTGCGTCACGGAGTCCCGGACCTGCTGGACGAAGTCCTCGTTGCTCCAGTCCCTGCGGCCGAAGCCGACGAGCCCGAAGCTCGGGGGCAGGAGGCCCCTGTTCGCCAGGTCGTAGATGGCCGGCATGAGCTTCTTGCGGGCCAGATCGCCGGTGACGCCGAACAGGACCAGGGACGAGGGTCCCGCGATCCTGCTCAGCCGGCGGTCACGGGGATCGCGGAGGGGATTGGCCGCACGGGTCGATGTGCTGTCAGCCATCCTCAGCCGTTCCCGCGGACCTCGCCGGGGGCGGCGAGGGAGGCGACGACGTCCCGCAGCTGGGGGACGCCCGCGGTGCGGTCGGTGAGGTGCAGCCGGAGGACCGGACGGCCGTGGTCCGCGAGGACCTGGGCGTCACCGGCGGCCTGGGCCGCGATGAGCTCACCGAAGGTGAACGGGCGGTCCGGGATCGCGAGATCGGTGCTGCCGGCGCCCGTGAGCTGCAGATATGCGCCGATGGCGGAGCCGCCCTTGTGGTACTGACCGGTGGAGTGCAGGAAGCGCGGACCCCACCCGAAGGTGACCGGGCGTCCGGTCGCAGCGGCCAGGGGGCCACGGATGTGCTCGAGATCCGCCTGGCGGTGCCGGTCGAGGTACGCCTGGACCGACAGGTAGCCGTTCACGGGGATCGCCGCGAGGAGCGCCTCGAGAGCCTCCGCGAGGGTGCTGGACGACCCCAGCAGTCCGGCGTCGCCGCGCACCTCGACGGCGCCGTCGGTGAAGGCGGCCGGCGTGGGCTCGGGCTGGGCGTCGAGCAGGCCGCGGGCGGCCTTCTTCGCGGCCTCGACGTCCGGCTGGTCGAAGGGGTTGATGCCGAGCAGTCGGCCGGCCACCGCGACCGCGTACTCCCAGACGAACATCTGGCTGCCCAGGTTCCCGCTGACGGTCACCCGCGTCCCGGTCGTCGACTCGTCGCTCGGCGCCTCGTCGAACGGCGCGAGGACCACGGGGAGCACGTCGTCGGCGACGTCGGCCAGTTCCGGAGCGTCGATCGACGCGACGACGGGCAGGAGGCCCGTACCGAGCTTGCCGGTGGATTCCGCGATGAGCTGCTCCGCCCAGTCGGCGAAGCCGGGGAGACCGGAACCTGCGTCGGCGAACACGATCTTGTCGCGCAGGGGAGCGGTTCCTCCGAGGACGGCACCCAGCTGGAGCCCGACGTTGCCGGCGTCATCGTCACCGAGGAACTCCGCGCTGTCCTCGGCATCGTTGAGCAGCGTCTCGATGTCCGCACCCGCGAGCCCCGAGGGCACGAGGCCGAACGCGGTCAGCGCGGAGTACCGGCCGCCCACCTCGGCGTTGGCCGTGAAGACCCTGCGGTAGCCGGCAGCCCTCGAGGCCTCCTCCAGGGGCGAGCCCGGGTCGGTGACGACGATGATGCGCGATGCGGCGTCGATGCCCGCGTCCGTGAAGGCCTGCTCGAACACGCGGCGCTGGGAATCGGTCTCCACCGTGGAACCCGACTTCGACGACACCACGATGGCGGTGCGCTCCAGCTGATCCTCGAGGGCTGCCCGGACCTGCTCCGGATCGGTGGCGTCGAGGACGACGAGCTCGACTCCGGCCTCCTTGGTGATGACCTCCGGCGCGAGCGACGAGCCGCCCATGCCGCACAGGACGATCCGGTCCACGCCCTCGCCGTTCAGGTCCGCGCGCAGCCCGGCGATCTCGGGCAGCAGAGCGCGGGAACCGTCGAACAGATCGATCCAGCCGAGGCGGATCGACGCCTCGGGCTCGGCGTCGGCGCCCCACAGGGTGGCGTCCTTGGCCATCAGCCGGGAGGCGAAACGATCGGCGACGAGCGTGGGTACCGCGGCGTCGACGGCGGTAAGCGCATCGCCGGAGGCGGTCAGAGCGAAGGAGCCCACGGGGGTCAGCCCTTCGCCGCGTCGAGCGCGGTCTGGACGGTCTCGAGGAGCTCCGACCAGCTGGTCACGAACTTGTCGAGGCCTTCCGTCTCGAGCTTCTCGACGACCTCCTGGTAGGACACGCCGAGGGCGTCGAGCTTGTCGAGCACGTCGGCGGCCTCCGCGTAGGAGCCGGTGATGGTGTCTCCCTCGACCACGCCGTGGTCGGCCATCGCGTCGAGCGTCTTCTCGGGCATGGTGTTCACGACGTTCGCGGCGACGAGTCCTGCGACGTAGAGCGTGTCGGGGAGGTTCGGATCCTTGACGCCGGTCGAGGCCCAGAGGGGGCGCTGGGCGTTCGCCCCGGCCGCTTCGAGGACCTGCCAGCGCTCGGACGAGAACTGCTCCTGGAAGACCTGGTAGGCGAGACGCGCGTTGGCAAGACCTGCCTTGCCCTTGAGCGCCGTGGCCTCCTCGCTGCCGACGGCGTCGAGCCGCGCGTCGATCTCCGCGTCGACGCGCGAGACGAAGAAGGAGGCGACCGAGTGGATCGTGGCGAGGTCGTGCCCGTTCTCCCTGGCCTGCTCGAGACCGATCATGAAGGCGTTGATGACCGCCCGGTAGCGCTCGAGGGAGAAGATCAGGGTGACGTTGACGCTGATGCCGGCGGCGAGCGTCTCGGAGATGGCCTCGAGCCCCTCGACCGTCGCGGGGATCTTGATGAGCACGTTGGTGCGCTGCACCTTGGCGTGCAGGCGCTTGGCCTCGGCGATGGTTCCCGCCGTGTCGCGGGACAGGCGGGGGTCCACCTCGATCGAGACGCGGCCGTCGGCGCCGTCGGTGCGCTTGGCCTCCGCGGCGAAGAGGTCGCAGGCCTGGGCGACGTCGTGGGTCGTGATGTCGAAGACGGCCCGGTCGACGTCGGCCCCGGCCTCGGCGAGGGCGCCGACCTGGGTGGCGTACGAGTCGCCGTTCTTGAGGGCGGCGGCGAAGATACTCGGGTTCGTGGTCACGCCGACCACGTTCAGGTCCTCGATGAGGCGCTTGAAGCCTCCCGAGTTGAGGCGTTCCCGCGAGAGGTCGTCGAGCCAGATGGAGACGCCGGCGGCCGAGAGGTCGGCGGTGGGTGTTGTGGTCATGATGTGCTCCTTGTCCGCTGCTGCGGATGAGTGCTGGTGGGTGCTGGTGTGGGACGTGCGGTGCAGGCTACTGCTGGTCGCCGGTCTCGGTGGCCTGGTGGCCCGAGGCCATGGCTGCGGTGCCGTTCGGTGCCAGGGGGTCGGCGGCGACGGCCTCGAGCGAGTCCTTCGCGGCGGCCACGACGGCGTCGCTGGTGATGCCGAACTCCCGGTACAGCGTCTTGTAGTCGGCGGATGCGCCGAAGTGCTCCAGCGACACGCTGCGTCCGGCGTCGCCGACGATCCCGTGCCAGCTCTGGGACACGCCGGCCTCGACGGAGACGCGGGCACGGACGGTGCGCGGCAGGACGCTGTCGCGGTACGCGGCGTCCTGGGCGTTGAACCACTCGAGGCACGGCATGGACACGACGCGCGCAGAGATGCCCTGCGACTCGAGCTGCTCGCGGGCCTCGACGGCCAGCTGCACCTCGGAGCCCGTACCGATCAGGATGACGTCGGGGGCGCCGTCCTTCGCCTCCGCGAGGACGTACCCGCCCTTGGCCACACCCTCCGCCGAGCCGAACGTGTCTCCCGATGCGACGCCGTCGCCCCGCTCGTAGGTGGGGATGTTCTGGCGCGTGAGCACGATCCCGGCGGGGTTCTCGGTGTTCTCGAGGATGGTGCGCCAGGCGATGGCGACCTCGTTCGCGTCGCCGGGGCGGACGACGTCGAGACCGGGGATGGTGCGCAGCGAGGAGAGCTGCTCCACTGGCTGGTGAGTGGGGCCGTCCTCCCCGAGGCCGATGGAATCGTGGGTCCACACGTAGATCGCGGGGACGCCCATGAGCGCTCCGAGGCGGACCGCGGGCCGCTGGTAGTCGCTGAAGATGAGGAAGGTGCCGGAGAAGGCGCGCGTGCTGCTGTGCATCACGATGCCGTTGACGATCGCGGCCGCCGCGTGCTCACGGATCCCGAAGTGGAGGACCCGGCCGTAGGGGTTCCCCGACCAGGCGTTGGTCTGGCGGCTCTCGGGGATGAAGGACGGCGATCCCTCGATGGTCGTGTTGTTCGACTCGGCGAGGTCCGCACTGCCGCCCCAGAGTTCGGGGAGCACGGGACCGATCGCGGTGAGGACCTTGCCCGAGGCTGCGCGGGTCGAGACGTCCTTGCCCGCCTCGAAGCTGGGCAGGCTCGCCTCCCAGCCCTCGGGGAGCGTGCGGGCCTGGATGCGCTCCAGCAGGGCCGCCTCGTCCGCGTGCGCCGACGCCCAGGCGTCGAAGCCCTGCTGCCACTCGGCGTGGGCCTCCGCGCCGCGCTGCACCACACCACGGGCGTGCTCCAGGACCTCCGGGTCGACGTCGAAGTGCTTCTCCGGGTCGAAGCCGAGGGCTTCCTTCACCGCCGCGACCTCGTCCTTACCGAGGGCGGAACCGTGGATCTTACCCGTGTTCTGCTTGTTCGGCGCGGGGTACCCGATGATCGTGCGCAGGGCGACGATCGAGGGCTTGGAGGTCTCGTTCTTGGCCTCGACGAGCGCGGAGTACAGCTCGGCGACGTCCTCGACGTACTCACCGGTCTTCGTCCAGTCGACGCGCTGGACATGCCAGCCGTAGGCCTCGTACCGCCTGAGGACGTCCTCGGAGAACGCGATGTCGGTGTCGTCCTCGATTGAGATGTGGTTCTGGTCGTAGACGACCACGAGGTTGCCGAGCTCCTGGTGCCCGGCGAGCGAGGATGCTTCCGCCGTGACACCCTCCTGGAGGTCACCGTCCGAGGCGATGACCCAGATGGTGTGGTCGAACGGGCTGGTGCCGGCGGGGGCGTCGGCGTCGAACATGCCGCGCTGGCGGCGCTGGCCGTAGGCGAACCCGACGGACGTCGCGAGGCCCTGACCCAGCGGGCCGGTGGTGATCTCCACGCCCTTGGTGTGGCGGTACTCGGGGTGCCCGGGCGTGAGCGAACCCCAGGTGCGCAGCGCCTTGAGGTCGTCGAGCTCCAGGCCGTACCCGGAGAGGAAGAGCTGGATGTAGAGGGTCAGCGAGGTATGGCCGGGGGAGAGGACGAAGCGGTCGCGTCCGGTCCACTCGGGGTCCGAGGGGTCGTGCCGCATGAGCTTCTGGAAAAGGAGGTAGGCCGCCGGTGCGAGGCTCATCGCCGTACCCGGGTGACCGTTGCCCACCTTCTCCACGGCGTCCGCCGCGAGGATGCGGACGGTGTCGACCGCCTTCTGGTCCAGTTCGGTCCAGGTCAGTTCCTGCTCTTGCGTCTGTGGCACGTTTCCGGGCCCCTCTCTGTCCGGAACGGCCCCTCAGCTGATGACGGGGCGTACCTGCTGGCACGCCGTCGGACTGGCCGTTCACCGTTGAATACTGCATATAAGGCTCCGCACGGCGACAGCACTGAGCCCCGGCAAACTCTTCCGGGCGCGCATCCGCGGCGGGCTTTCGAACCCACACTATCCCTTCAGCTCCGCTCACGTCCGTGGGAGTCCAAGAATGTCGTTGCTCACATCCGGCGGTTGCATGCGGCGCCGGAGGAGGGGGCTGCGCGGCGAGGACGGCGTATGTCCGTGACGCCTCACCTGCGGGAAGGACCGATGAGGTCCCGCAACCGCCCGCCGTCCCCACCTATCGCCCATTTCTACACGGCGTAAAAGGGTATGATGGGCCTTGTCTTTTACTCCGGAAGAAACGAAAGTGTTGCCTTGTGAAGACCCAGCAGGCTCCTGCTCCGGCACGTTCCCCGCAGGCCCGTCAAGGTTTCGGTCGCAAAGCGAAGGCCTACCTCGCGCTGACGAAGCCCCGCGTGATCGAGCTGCTCCTGGTCACCACACTTCCCACCATGATCTTCGCCCAGGGCGGGTTCCCTCCTCTCGGACTGATCCTCGCCACGATGGTCGGCGGAGCCCTCGCAGCCGGTAGCGCCGGCGCCTTCAACTGCTACATCGACCGCGACATCGACAAGCTCATGCACCGCACCGAGAACCGGCCGCTCGTCACGGGCGAGGTCACCCCGCGCGAGGCACTCGTGTTCTCCTGGGTCCTCGGCATCGTGGCGATCGCCGTTCTCTGGTTCGGCGCGAACCCGCTGGCGGGCATGCTCGGTGTCGCGGCCATCTTCCTCTACGTGGTCGTGTACACGCTGGTCCTGAAGCGTCGCACCTCCCAGAACATCGTCTGGGGTGGAGCAGCGGGCTGCATGCCCGTGCTCATCGCGTGGGCCGCTGTCACCGGTTCCGTGGACTGGCCCGCCGTCGTGCTGTTCCTCATCATCTTCCTGTGGACCCCGCCGCACTACTGGCCCCTGTCGATGAAGTACAGCGACGACTACAACGCCGCCAGCGTACCGATGCTCGGAGCCATCGCCGGGGCCCGCACGGTGTCCGTCCAGGTGGTCCTCTACGCCTGGGCCATGGTCGCGTGCTCGCTCCTGCTGATCCCCGCCGGTGCCGGCTGGGTGTACTCGGTCGCGGCCCTCGTCGGCGGTGCCTGGTTCATCCGCGAATCCCACCGCCTCCACTCCCTCGCACAGCAGGGTGAGCTCAGCAACAAGGCCGCGATGAAGGTCTTCCACGGGTCGATCAGCTACCTGACGGTTCTCTTCCTCGCCCTCGCCGTCGATCCGTTCGTCGGATCGGCCGTCCTTCCCTGATCGTCCGCCGGCCGATCCGCCCGCACGGTCGATGACCGGTGGGGCGAGCCCCTAGGCTGTCGGCATGGACTTCACCGGCCTGATCGCCTATCCACTCACGCCCTTCGACCCGGACGGCGGCGTGGCCCACGCGGACCTCCGCTCCCTCCTCGACGGTCTGGCGGCGTCGGACGTCGACGCGATCACGGTCCTCGGGTCCTCGGGGAGCTTCGCCTACCTCGACCGCGCCGAACGCGCGGAGGTGGCACGCACCGCCATCGACGCGGTGGGAGGCAGGAGACCCGTCGCCGTGGGCATCAGCTCGGTGGGCACGCGGGAGGTCCTCGAGTCCGCGGTCGACGCCGCGCAGGCCGGTGCTGCCGGCCTCGTCCTCTCCCCGGTCTCCTACGTGCCGCTCACGGATGACGAGGTGGTGGCGCAGGTGCATGCGGTGTGCGCGGCCACGGACCTGCCGATCTGCCTCTACAACAACCCCGGTACCACCCAGTTCGACTACTCGCTCGACGTGGTCGCCGAGGTGGCCGTGCTGCCTCAGGTCGTCGCGTTCAAGGACACCGCGCCCGACGCCGCGACGTTCAACGCGCGGCACGCTGCACTCCGGGCGCTGGTCGACGGATCCTTCAGCCACGGCGTGAGCGGGGACGTCCTGATGATGTCCGGCGAGGTCGCTGCGGAGGCATGGCACAGTGGTCCGGCAGCACTGCTGCCCACCTTCTACGCCCGCCTCAGGTCTGCCGTGGTGAACGGTGATCAGAGGGAGATCGACCGGGTGCGCCACGTGCTCGCCCCCCTGGTCGACCATGTGGCCGGCCTTCGGAAGATCAGCGGGCTCCACCTCCTGGCACGCGCGTGCGGCGTGGCCGCCGGTGATCCGCGGCCGCCCCTGCTGCCGAGTCCCGGGTCCGAGCTGCGCGAGCTCGGCCGGCTGCTCGACGTCCTCGAGAGCGAATTCGACGACGGCTGACCGGTCGGCTTGTCGGACGGGGCCCCGGCGTCGCGCATCACTTCGCGACACCGGCTGTCGCGCTACGCGACGGGCTGCGGCACCCTCGTCGCCGTGACCGTACCCGGCAGGGTGCGTCTGGTCGTCCCCGTGTAGTGGGCGTGGACCGCCGCAGCCATCAGCAGCGACGCGCCGAGCATGTGCAGCGCCACGAGCACGACCGGCAGGTGCAGGAAGTGCTGGGTGTAGCCGATCGCACCCTGGACGAGCACGACGGCGGCCAGCAGGACGAGCGCCTTGCGGAGCTTCGCGTGGACGCCGGTGCGGTAGGCGACGACGACGGCGAGTGCCACCGTGGCGACCAGCAGGTACACCGGGACCGCGTGGAGGCGCGTCATGAGGTCGGAGTCGAGGCCGTTGCGCGCGGCACCGTGATCACCCGCGTGCGGCCCAGAACCCGTCACGATCACGCCGAGGACGACGGCTACTGAGGTCAGAACGGTCGAGGTGACGAGGAGTTGCCGCAGGAGTGCCGGCGCCGCCGCGGGCCTGCGGACCCCGTACTGCTCCGTCGTCAGCCGTGCGCGGTTGACGAGGACGGTCGCGAGCGCCACCAGGACCATCGAGACGATGAAGTGCAGTCCCACGACCCAGGGGTTCAGCCCCGTCCATACCGTGATGCCGCCGATCACGGCCTGCGCCGGGATGCCCAGGAACAGTCCCACGGACAGCCTGAACAGGTCCTTGCGCTCCCGCCGCATCCCGAGCAGCGCCACGATCATGGCGACGGCGATGATGACGAGCACGAAGGTCAGGAGGCGGTTGCCGAACTCGATGACCCCGTGGAAGCCCATCTCGGGTGTGGTGACGATCGACTCCGGCGTGCAGCGCGGCCACTCGGGGCACCCGAGTCCCGACGCCGTCAGACGGACAGCCCCGCCGGTGACGACGATGGCGATCTGGGAGACGAGGGACGCGACCGCGAGGCGGCGCACCAGCGGCGTGGTGGTCCTCGGCAGGCGGCCGGTGAGGCGGGTGAGTGGGGGGAAGGTCATGAGGTCAGCTCCATTTGAACCAGCGGATGGCCGCCAGGCCGGCGAGGGTGGCCCAGGCGAGGAGCACCAGGCACGCGAGGGGATCGAGGGCGCCGTCCACGAGGGCGTTCCGCAGGCCGTCGCCGAGCGCGGAGGACGGCAGGATCGAGACGAACGGCTCGACGGCGGCGGGGAGGCCCGTGGCCGGGATGATCACGCCGCCGGCGGCGGCGAGGAGGATCCATACGAGATTGGTGACCGCGAGGGTCGCCTCGGGCCGCAGCGTGCCGGCGACGAGGAGTCCGAGGGAGGTGAACGCCGCGGAGCCGACGAGCAGCAGGAGGGCGGCGGGGAGGATCCCCTCCGGCCGGGGCGACCATCCCAGCAGCAGCGCTGCTCCGCCGATCACCACGAGCTGCACGGCGAGGACGGCGGCCACGGCGACGGCTTTCCCGAGGATGAGGCCCGATCGACCGAGCGGAGTGGTCGAGAGGAAGCGGAGCACCCCGTACCGCCGGTCGAAGCCCGTGGCGATCCCCTGGCCCGTGAAGGCCGTCGACATGGTGCAGAGGGCCAGGACCCCCGGGGCGGCGACGTCGATGCGGCTCGGCCCGTAGGCGTCCAGCAGGGGGGTGAGGACGAGGGCCACGAGGGCGAGCAGCGGCAGCACGATCGCGAGCACCAACTGCTCCCCGTTGCGCAGCATGGCCAGCGCCTCGTAGCCGCCGTGCCGGAGCACCCGAAGGGACAGCGGCGCGGCCGTTCCCGACGCCGTCCTGCCGCGGGGCGCGGCGGGAAGGCCGGAGGCCGTGTGCGGGCGGCTCATCGGATGCTCCGTCCGGAGATGTCGAGGAAGACGTCCTCGAGGGATCGGGGCGCCAGGGAGATGGTCGTGGGCATGACGCCGCAGGAGGCCCACCAGGTGGCGAGGTGTGCCACGTCCTCCGCCGTGAGCGTGCCCCGGAGGACGTACTGCCCGGGTTCGGACTCGAGCTGGTGCAGGTGGGGGAGGAGCCCGGGCGGGAGTGTGAGACCGGGGACGGTCTCGAAGCGCAGCTCGCGCATCCCGTCCGTCTCACTGTCGGCGGTGAGCTCCGCGACGGTCCCCTCGGCTACGGTCCGGCCGCCCTCGACGATGTACACGTAGTCGGCCAGCTTCTGGGCGTCGTCGAGCAGGTGCGTGGTGAGGATGACTGCGAGGCCGTCCGCACGCAGTTCCCTGATGAGATCGAACACGATCGTCCGCGACTGGGGGTCCAGACCTGCACTGGGTTCGTCGAGGAACACCACCTCGGGCCGTCCCACCAGGGCGCAGGCGAGGGCCAGGCGCTGCTTCTGCCCACCCGAGAGCCGGCGGATCGAGACGGCACCGAACTCGTCGAGCCCGAGGCGCCCGGCGAGGCCGTCGACCGGCAGGGGATCGCTGTACATCGAGGCGACGTGACGGAGCAGTGCCAGCGGCCGCACCGACGGAGGCAACCCGCCGTCCTGCAGCATCACGCCGACGCGGGCGCGAAGGTCCGGCGATGCACGGTACGGGTCCTGGCCGAGGAGTCGCACCACGCCGCCGTCGGCGCGCTGGAGTCCCTGCGCGCATTCGAGAGTGGTGGTCTTGCCCGCCCCGTTCGCTCCGAGGAGCACGGTCACCGCCCCGTGCGAGGCGCGCAGGTGCACGCCGTCCAGCACGCGGACCATGCGGCCGTCGAGCGCGCCGACCGGACCGAAGTCCTTGATCAGGCCGTCGATCTCGAGGGCGGGGGCAGTAGTCGGCACCCTCATATTCTACGACAGGTAGTAGTGCGGCGGCGGGTCCTCGATGGGTAGCCTCGCCCAAGTGGTCGGCCGGAATACATTAGGTCATGCTTGTGTTGTGTATTTTGTCGCCGACGGGAGGAATGGACTGTGACCGTATCGCCACGCGCCGCCCTCTCCGCTCCCGATCCTGCGACGGCGGCCTCCCCGCGCGGTGCGCAACGGACGGCCCAGATCGTCTCGCCGGATCCCGACGAGCGCACCAGGGACCGGGTCCTGTCCGCGGTCCTCGAGCGCGGTCCCGTCAGCGCCGCGGAACTCGGCGACAGTCTCGGTTTCACCCCTGCAGCCATGCGGCGGCACCTGGACGCACTGTCGCAGGACGGCCTGATCGAGGTGAAGCGTGTGCGGAGCTCCGCCACCGGCGCGGGACGCCCTGCACGCCGCTACGTGCTCAGCCGGCGGGGCCAGACCGAGATGGGCGACGACTACCTCGACATCGCCACCGCTGCGCTGGCTCAGCTCGGTGCGGCCGCGGGCCCGGAGGCCATCGAGGAGTTCGCCCGTGCGCGCTTCTCCGGGATGGAGGAGCGCTACCGGCCCGTCGTCGAGGCCGCGGGCCCGGACCTCGAGGCACGGGCCCAGGCGCTGGCCGGTGCGCTGACCGCTGACGGCTTCGTCGGATCGACCAAGACCGTCGGACTGCCGCAGCTTCGGGGCTCCCGGGCCGTCGCGTCCTCCGGCCGGCCGGTGATGCTGAGCGTGCAGCTCTGCCAGGGACACTGTCCCATCCAGGGGCTGGCCTCGGCCTTCCCCGCCTTCTGCGAGCAGGAGACCGGCGTGTTCTCCCGGCTGCTCGGCGTCGATGTCCGGCGCCTCTCCACCCTGGCGGCAGGCGGTCACGTCTGCACCACCCACATTCCCCTGGGACGGACGACGGCGGCACCTGCCGCGCCGGCCAGCCCGGATGCTCCCGGCACCGCCGAATCCACGGCGGCTGCGGAAGCCGCGCCGCCCAGCAATCCAGCAACCCCTTCTATCCATCAGCAAGGAAGGCCGTGATGACGGATCAAGTAGACCGCAAGCCAGCCGCGTCGGCAGTGCCGGAGTCGGTGATCAGCGACATCCTGGAGAAGAACCCGGAGCTCGAGGGCATCGGCACCTATCAGTACGGCTGGGCCGACAAGAACGAGGTGAGCGACAACGCCCGCCGCGGCCTGAGCGAGGAGGTCGTCCGCGACATCTCCGCGAAGAAGAACGAGCCCCAGTGGATGCTCGACCTCCGCCTCAAGGGCCTGAAGTACTTCGACCGCAAGCCCATGCCCGCCTGGGGTGCAGATCTCTCCGGCATCGACTTCGACAACATCAAGTACTTCGTGCGGTCCACGGAGAAGCAGGCGAACACGTGGGAGGACCTCCCCGAGGACATCCGCAACACGTACGAGAAGCTCGGCATCCCCGAGGCGGAGCGTGCACGCCTCGTGTCCGGCGTCGCTGCCCAGTACGAGTCCGAGGTGGTGTACCACCAGCTCCGTGAGGACCTGGAGCGCCAGGGTGTCCTGTTCCTCGACACCGACACCGCGCTGCGCGAGCACCCCGAGATCTTCAAGGAGTACTTCGGCACGATCATCCCCGTCGGGGACAACAAGTTCGCGTCGCTGAACACGGCCGTCTGGTCGGGCGGTTCCTTCGTCTACGTCCCCAAGGGCGTCCACGTGGAGATCCCGCTCCAGGCCTACTTCCGCATCAACACCGAGAACATGGGCCAGTTCGAGCGCACGCTGATCATCGCGGACGAGGACTCCTACGTGCACTACATCGAAGGCTGCACCGCCCCGATCTACACCTCGGACTCCCTGCACTCGGCCGTTGTCGAGATCGTGGTCAAGAAGGGCGCGCGCGTCCGGTACACGACCATCCAGAACTGGTCGAACAACGTGTACAACCTCGTGACCAAGCGCGCCATCGCGCACGAGGGCGCCACCATGGAGTGGATCGACGGCAACATCGGGTCGAAGGTCACCATGAAGTACCCGGCCGTCTACCTGGTCGGCGAGCACGCCAAGGGTGAGACGCTCTCGATCGCCTTCGCCGGCGAGGGCCAGCACCAGGACACCGGGTCGAAGATGGTGCACATCGCGCCGAACACGAAGTCCTCGATCATCTCGAAGTCCGTTGCCCGCGGCGGTGGCCGCGCCGCCTACCGCGGCCTGGTCCAGGTGCGCGAGGGAGCCAAGCACTCCGCGAACACGGTGCGGTGCGACGCCCTCCTGGTGGACACGATCTCGCGGTCGGACACGTACCCGTACGTCGACATCCGCGAGGACGACGTCACCATGGGCCACGAGGCGACCGTGTCGCGCGTCAGCGAGGAGCAGCTGTTCTACCTGATGTCCCGCGGCCTGCCGGAGGACGAGGCCATGGCCATGATCGTGCGCGGCTTCATCGAGCCCATCGCACGCGAGCTGCCCATGGAGTACGCGCTCGAGCTCAACCGGCTGATCGAACTGCAGATGGAAGGGGCCGTAGGCTAGCAATGGCTGAGACCACCCACACGGAATTCACACCCGATACAGCACCCGACGGCGAGGTCACCGATCTCGGTGATCTCGACGAGAAGGCGCGCCTCGGCGCTCCCGCAGGCGCCGTCGACAGCTCGAGCGCGATCGACGGCTTCACCGAGGAGGGCGAGTCCCTCTCGAGCGGGGACACCGGCAGCGAGCAGCTCGGCCTGAAGAAGCACAGCCACGGCAATGCCCCGGTGATCCCGGAGGCGTCACGCGGTGAGCGTCGCAGGTCCTTCGACATCGCGGACTTCCCGACCCTCACGGGGCTCGAGGAGGACTGGCGCTTCACCCCGCTGAAGCGCCTGCGCGGCCTGCACACGGAGGCGCTGTCCGCCTCCGCGCCGGCAGTAGAGGTCACCGGGGCCGGCAACGTCACCGTCGAGACCGTCGGTCGCGACGACGTCCGGCTCGGTGCCTCGGCGACCCCGGAGGACCGCGTGTCCGCCGCCGCGTGGAATGCCTTCGGCGACGCCACCGTCATCACCGTCCCGCAGGAGACCGTGGCCGACGGCGAGGTGATGGTCAGTGTCAGGGGGACGCACGCCGAAGCCTCGGCGCAGCACATCCTCATCGACGCGAAGGCCTTCTCGAAGGCCGTCGTCGTGCTCGACCACCAGGGCTCGGCGACTCTCGCGCAGAACGTCGAGATCGTGGTCGGCGACGGTGCGGAGCTCACCGTCGTCAGCGTCCAGGAATGGGACGACGACGCCGTGCACGTCTCCTCGCAGCAGGCGAAGGTGGGCCGCGACGCGCGCTACAAGCACGTCGTCGTCAGCCTCGGCGGCGACCTCGTGCGCCTCACGCCGTCGTCGATCCTCACCGCGCCCGGCGCGGAGGTCGAGATGTACGGGCTGTACTTCGCCGACGCCGGCCAGCACCTCGAGCAGCGCCTCCTCGTGGACCACGCCGTACCAAACTGCAAGTCCCGCGTGACCTACAAGGGAGCCCTGCAGGGCGCCGACGCACATACCGTGTGGGTGGGTGACGTCCTCATCCGTAAGGCCGCCGAGGGTACCGACACCTACGAGACCAACCGCAACCTGATCCTCACGGACGGTGCGCGCTCGGACTCCGTGCCGAACCTCGAGATCGAGACGGGTCTGATCGAAGGAGCCGGCCACGCCAGCGCCACCGGCCGCTTCGACGACGAGCACCTGTTCTACCTGATGGCACGTGGCATCCCCGAGAAGGCCGCACGCCGCCTCGTGGTCCGCGGGTTCCTCACCGAGGTCATCCAGCAGATCAAGGTGCCCGCCCTCGAGGAGCGCCTGTCCGAGTCCGTCGAGCGCGAGCTCGCTGCGGGCAACCTCTGATGGCTGCCGAGCCCCGCGGCGAGCTGATCTGCAGCGTCGACGACATCCAGGTCAAGCAGGCGCTGAGGGTCCTCATCGACGACTACCCCGTGGCCGTCGTCCGCGACTCCGACGGGGAGATCCATGCGCTGGGGGACACCTGCTCCCACGCGGACATCTCCCTCTCGGAGGGCGACGTCGAGGGGTGCGCCATCGAGTGCTGGGGCCACGGTTCCCAGTTCGACCTGCGCAGCGGCGCCCCCCTGCAGCTCCCGGCGTACGAGCCGGTCCCGGTCTTTGCGCTGGAGATCCACGACGGCAATGTCTACGTCGATGTCACCACCGTCACCAACGGGGCGCCGGCACCACAGCTCGGCTGACGCAACGCCGTCCCGCACCCCTACTTCCTGCACTCTTCCTGCACCAGCAGGCGAAGGAGAAAGAACACGATGTCCACACTTGAAATCAAGGACCTGCACGTCAGCATCGACACCGAGCAGGGCAACGTCCCCATCCTCAAGGGCGTCACGCTGACCATCAACACCGGCGAGACCCACGCCATCATGGGGCCCAACGGCTCCGGCAAGTCGACCCTCGCGTCGACCATCGCCGGCCACCCCCGCTACACGGTGGACAGTGGCTCCATCACGCTCGACGGCGAGGACGTCCTGTCCATGAGCGTCGACGAGCGCGCGCGTGCCGGCCTCTTCCTCGCGATGCAGTACCCCGTCGAGGTCCCGGGCGTCACCATGACCAATTTCCTGCGGACCGCGAAGACCGCCCTCGACGGCGAGGCGCCGAGCCTCCGCCACTGGACCAAGGACGTCAAGACGGCCATGGCCCAGCTGCGCATCGACGCGGACTTCGCCCAGCGCAACGTCAACGAGGGCTTCTCCGGTGGTGAGAAGAAGCGCGTGGAGATCCTGCAGCTCGAGCTCTTCCGCCCCAAGTTCGCCATTCTCGACGAGACCGACTCCGGTCTCGACGTCGACGCCCTGAAGGTCGTCTCCGAGGGCGTCAACCGTGAGCACTCGAAGGGGGAGATGGGCACGCTGCTCATCACGCACTACACGCGGATCCTCCGCTACATCAAGCCGGACTTCGTCCACGTGTTCGTCGCCGGCCGCATCGCCGAGCAGGGCGGCCCCGAACTCGCCGACCAGCTCGAGGCCGAGGGCTACGATCGGTTCACGGCCCAGACCCCGGTCGAGGCCTAGGACCACCCCGATCTCCCGGCCGCCGTCGGGATACGCGAAAGGAACAGTTCGATGAGTGATGTGCAGCAGGCGCAGACCGCGCTGGGCGACGTCGAGGAAGCGCTCCGTGATGTGATCGACCCCGAGCTGGGCGTCAACATCGTCGATCTCGGCCTCCTCTACGGCCTGAAGTACGCGGAGGACGGCGCCCTCCTGATCGACATGACGTTGACGACGGCGGCATGCCCGCTGACCGACGTGCTCGAGGAGCAGGTCGGCCAGGCGCTGGACGGCGTCGTGGACGAGTGGCGCCTCAACTGGGTGTGGATGCCGCCGTGGGGTCCCGAGAAGATCACCGAGGACGGCCGCGACCAGATGCGGGCACTCGGCTTCAACATCTGATCGTCCGATGCCGGCTGCTGATGTCAGCCGCTGACGGGCGTGATGTGCCATGACGGGCGGTTCCGGCGACGACCGGGACCGCCCTTCTGCGTACCCGGCGGTCTCATCCGACGACGCGCTCGTGGTCCTGCCCGCGGTCGTCCCCCTCGTCGTGCTCACCCAGCCCCCGGGCGGCCAGCGCCTCACCCGTCCGGTGTGCATACGCGACGGCGCCGAGGACCAGCGGGGTCACCGCGACCCTGGGGCTCCGCTCCAGGCCCCGGGCGCGTGCTGCCTCCCTGACGTCGACGAACAGGCCGGCGAGGTAGGGGATGCTCCTCAGCATGATGGACAGGGCCAGGGCGAAGCGTTCCGGGTCGGCGCCCAGCCGCCGGAACGGGCGGGCGAGCGACGCGGTACCGTCCAGCAGCACCTGCAGGGGAGTCGTCAGCGTCACCGACCGCGCCGCGAGGAGGCATCCCGCGATTCCGCCCACCACGACGAACGCCTGGACCCATCCCTGCGAAAGGCCCTGGTGGAGCGCGAGGATCCCGAGCACGGGTGCCGCCGGAAGCAGCATCCGCACCGTCTGCAGCACGGATTGTCGGGCGCCGATCAGCAGGCCGGCGAGCGCGAGCGCCAGGACGGTGCTCGTGGTGGGCACGGAACCCCATCCGACGACGGCGATCGCGCAACCCAGTGAGGCCGCCGCTTTCGGTGCGAGCGGCCACCGGTACAGGAGTCCCTCGCCGGGACGGTACAGGCCGAGCGTGCTGCCGAATCCCCTCACGGCAGGAGGTGTCCGTCGCCCGCCGGGCCGCCGTCGGGCTGGGTGGACAGCGCCCGGTAGCAGGCCACCGCGTCGTCGGGCGTGCCGTCGAACACCACCCGACCGCCGTCGATGACGAGGGTGCGCTCCGCCTCCCGGGCGAAGTCGAGGTTGTGGGTGGTGAACACCACCTGCTGCCGGAGGCCGGCGAGCAGGGCCCGCACGACGGTGTCGTTCCGCAGGTCGAGCAGCGTGGTCGGTTCGTCGGCCAGGAGGATGCGTGGCTCGACCGCGAGGACGACGGCGAGGGCGAGGATCTGCCGTTCGCCGCCGGAGAGGTCGTAGATGCTGCGGTCGGCGAGATGCTCCAGACCGAAGCGCCGCAGGACCTCCCCGGCACGCAGCCGGCGCTCCGCGGCAGGCAGCTTCCGGGTGCGGAGGGACAGTTCGACGTCCTCGCGTCCCGTGGGCATCACCAGCTGCGAGAGGGGATCGGTGAAGACGAAGCCGACCGACCGGCGGACGGCGCCGCCGGCCTTCCGGGTGTCCTGACCGAGGACCTCGACCCTCCCTTGGGAGGGCAGACGCAATCCGTTGACGAGGCGGAGGAGGGTCGACTTGCCCGAGCCGTTGGCGCCGATGACGGAGACACGTCGTTCCGCCAGGGAAAGGGTCAGCGGGTGCAGCAGCGTGCGCCGGTCGTCGTCCGACTGCACTGCCGCTCCGATGAACTCGATCATCGTCGTCCGGCTGGGCAGGCGCGGCCCTCAGGCACGGGGTCGGGCGAGGAGCCGTGGGAAGGCGCGATGCACCGATACCGCGAGGAGGGCCGCGAGGACGTTCTTGACGATGTCGCCCGGCAGGTAGGCGGCGTCGACGAGCACGGCGTCCCGCAGGGACAGATCGGCGTTCACCATGAGCCCCGCCACTCCGAGCGGATGGATGGTGGACAGGCTCGCCACGACGCACGCGAGGAAGAGCAGGACGGTGCGGAAACGCGCGGCCCTACGGAGGACCGCCCTGGCGAGGAGCCCTGCGACGAGGGCCGCCGGAGGGAAGGCGATGAGGTAGCCGGCGGACGGTCCGGCGAGGACGCCGAATCCGCCGCTGAAGCCGCTGAACACGGGGAGGCCGATCAGTCCGGCGGCGAGGTACAGCAGGACGGCGGCGGTCCCGCGCCCTGGTCCCAGGACCACTCCGGTGAGCATGACCCCGAGCGTCTGCAGCGTGATCGGCACCCCGAGCGGGCCGACCGGGATACCGGGTACGATTGCTAGGGCGGCGATGAGGGCGGCGAAGACCGCGACCAGCGAGAGATCGGTGGTGTCCCACCGCTTGCGGGACGACGGACGGCCGTCGACGACAGGTCCGGGAGAGGTCTTCTCGGTCGGCTGCATGGCACACGCTCCTCCAGCGGGCCGGAGTCGCACCGGTTGCTCCGGTGATTTGTCGACTTCCTCCAGCCGTAACTGCTTCTGTACCGAGACTAGCGCCGGTCACCCGGGGATCCCTTGTGGGGTTCCTACAACAAACCGCCGTCTCAGGCACACCATCGAAAGGCCCTGACCGTGATCAACGTATCGAACCTGGAGCTCCGGGCCGGCGCTCGCCTGCTCATGGACGAGGTGTCCTTCCGTGTGGACAAGGGCGACAAGATCGGCCTCGTGGGCCGGAACGGCGCGGGCAAGACGACGCTGACCAAGGTCCTGGCGGGGGAGTCGCTGCCCGCAGGCGGCACTGTCACCCGGTCCGGCGAGATCGGCTACCTCCCCCAGGACCCGCGAACACCCGACATGGAGCAGCTCGCCCGGGACCGCATCCTCTCGGCCCGGAACCTCGACGCCGTCGTGACCGAACTGCGCCAGGCGCAGGAGGACATGGCGAGCGAGAAGACGTCGGTGCGGAACAAGGCCATGGCCCGCTACGACCGCATCGAGGCAGCGTTCCTCGCAGGGGGCGGCTACTCGGCAGAGGCCGAGGCCGCGGCCATCTCCTCCAACCTCGCCCTGCCCGAGCGCATCCTGAACCAGCCGCTGAAGACGCTCTCGGGCGGCCAGCGCCGCCGGGTCGAGCTCGCGCGGATCCTCTTCTCCGGCGCCGAGACGATGCTCCTCGACGAACCCACCAACCACCTCGACGCCGACTCCATCACCTGGCTGCGTGAGTTCCTGAAGAACCACCAGGGCGGCCTGATCGTGATCAGCCACGATGTGGAACTGCTGCAGGCGACCGTCAACAAGGTGTTCCAGCTCGACGCGAACCGCGGCACGATCGACATCTACAACATGGGCTGGAAGCGGTTCCAGCTGCAGCGCGAGACGGACGAGCGCGCGCGGAAGCGCGAGCGGGCCAACGCGGAGAAGAAGGCGCAGGTCCTCATGGACCAGGCGAACAAGATGCGCGCGAAAGCCTCGAAGGCCGTCGCCGCGCAGAACATGGCCAAGCGTGCCGAGCGGCTGCTCGGCGGGCTCGACGCCGTCCGCGCCTCGGACCGCGTGGCGGCGCTCCGCTTCCCCGAGCCCTCGCCCTGCGGTAAGACCCCGATGACGGCCGAGGGGCTCAGCAAGTCCTACGGGTCGCTCGAGATCTTCACCGACGTCGATCTCGCCATCGATCGCGGTTCGAAGGTGGTCATCCTCGGGCTCAACGGAGCCGGCAAGACGACGCTGCTCCGCATGCTCGCGGGCGTCGACACGCCGGACACCGGCAAGGTCATCGCCGGTCACGGACTCAAGGTCGGCTACTACGCCCAGGAGCACGAGACGCTCGACACGGAACGCTCCGTGCTCGAGAACATGAAGTCCTCGGCCCCCGACATGCAGGACGCCGAAGTACGCGGCATCCTCGGCTCGTTCCTCTTCTCGGGCGACGACGTCGACAAGCCCGCCGGAGTGCTCTCCGGCGGTGAGAAGACGCGCCTTGCCCTCGCCACGATCGTCGCCTCCTCGGCCAATGTGCTGCTCCTGGACGAGCCCACCAACAACCTCGATCCCGCGAGCCGTGCCGAGATCCTCGGGGCGCTGAAGAACTACAGCGGTGCCGTGGTGATGGTGAGTCACGACGAGGGTGCGGTGGATGCGCTCGACCCCGAGCGGGTGGTGCTGCTGCCCGACGGCGTCGAGGATCTCTGGAACCAGGACTACCTGGAGCTCGTCACCCTGGCCTGATCCGCATCATGTGACCTGGTCCTCGTCGCCCTGCGGTGATCCGCGGAACGGACGCGCCGGGCACCCGGATCCGTCGGCCGCTGAACCACCGGCGGGACACCACAGGACAGCGGACGCTGTCCTCTCCGCCGTCGCCGTCATCGGCTGCGCCGTGCCTGTGTAGGGGCCTGTCCGGGCCGGCTTCGACCGAGCCGGTCCCGGGGCAGGAGCACTGTCGCGACGCCGGATGGAAGAAGCGCCCGGACCGTTGCCCGAAGCGGGTCAGTGCCGGCGGTGCGATCCCGCCGTGCGCCTGATTGCCACGTCCTTCAGCGAGCCCAGCGCGGCGACCGCGCACAGCAGGGCGGCGCCGACGAAGATCGGAGTGAACGGCGTCAACGGGCTCGCGGCGGTGGCCGAGGTCTGGACGTTCGTCCCGCGATTCATGCCGAGCGACGTGCTGCCGCCGCCGGCCGTATCGTCGGTCGACCCGCTGGCGCCGTCACCGATACCACCCGAACCGCCGGTGCCGTCGCCGATACCACCCGAACCACCGGTGCCGTCGCCCGCGCCACCCGAACCGCCGGTGCCGTCCCCGGTGCCCGGCCCGCCGCCCGGCTGGATCGGGGCGCCGGGAGCGTCGGAGGGACCGGCGGGAGGGGTCGTCGGCTGGGGGACGGTCGGCTGCTGGGTGGGCGTCGTCGGAGTGGCCGTGGGCGTCGGAGTTGCCGTCGGCGTAACCGTCGGAGAGGCCGTGGGCGTCGGAGTGACCGTCGGCGTAACCGTCGGAGTGGCCGTGGGCGGCACCGTCGGGACGACGCCGCACGAGTTCGTGAGGAAGACGTTGTTGTCGAGGGTGACGGCACCGGTCCGCGCAAGCGCCCGGCCTTCGACGCTGGCGGATGTCGTCACCTGGATCGAGGTGAGGGCGAGGATCGTGCCCTTGAAGGTGGAGGCGGTCCCGAGGGTCGCGGAGGAGCCGACCTGCCAGAAGACGTTGCACGCGCTGGCTCCGCCGATCAGGGCCACGGTGCTCGCGGACGCCGTGATGAGCGTCGATGCGACCTGGAAGATGAAGACGGCGTTCGGATCTCCCTGCGCATCCAGGGTCACCGTGCCACTGAGGGCCAGCGGGCCGGTGGAGTTGTAGACGCCGGCAGGCAAGGTGCGCCCCACGAGATCGCCGGCGACGCTCTCGGTGAGGGCGCGGCTCGCGGCGTCGTCGTACGCGATCCCGACGTCGGACTGCGCCTGCAGCGCTTCGGCGTTGGCGGCATTGATCGTCCCGGCCGCGACGCCCGGCGGGAAGCCCGTGATCGCGGATCCGGGGCTGACGCCGAGGCTGCCGCTGAGAATGGTGGGGCCGGTGTTGGTGACGGTCTCTCCGCCGAGGACGGAGTAGGAACCGGCCGTGCCGAGGCCCACGGGGGCTTCGGCGGCGGAGGCCGACCAGGGGCCGCTGGCCGTGGCCAGCAGCGTGAAGACGAGCGCCCCCGCCGCCAGGGCGCCGGGCGCCCGTCGGCTCGAGCGGGAGTGGGCATGGCGTGCTGTACTGCTGCTTTTCAAGGGTCGCCTTCCAGCGGAGGGGCGGGGCCGAAAGCGCGATCGCACTGCTGAGTATCCAGAAGGGATGATCTCGGATCAGGTCACGAGGTGATCAGCACGAGGGTGAGGAGACAGGTCACCGTGCTTCCGTCAGCATAACTCCTCAGGAGGCTGTCGAACCGGTCGGCGCCTAAGTTTCTCGGACGACCTCCCGCCCGTCCGGCGACGCAGTCACGGACGGGCGGGACTAGGGTGGCCGTATGGATGTCGAACGGCTCCGGGCCGCCTGCCTGGGACTCGCCGGTGCCTACGAGGACTATCCGTTCGGTCCGGAGATCGCCGTGTTCCGGGTGCGGGTCCCCGGAGGGGCCGCACCGCCCGGACCCGGCAGGATCTTCGCCCTCGTCCGGGTGGAGGTCGAACCGCTCTCCATCTCCCTCAAGTGCGACCCCGCCCTCGCCGTGCAGCTCCGTTCCGCCCATCCGGAGATCACCGGCGCATGGCACCTGAACAAGAAGCACTGGAACGGTGTGCGTCTCGACGGAACCCTGGACGAGGGGATGCTCCGCGACCTGATCGAGGACTCCTACGACCTCGTCGTCTCCTCGCTGCCCGCTGTCCAGCGTGCTGCGCTCGGCTGGCTCGGTCGCTGAGGAGAGCCCGGCGTGCGGAGCTAGCGGATCCCCTGTGCGTCGAGGATGGCGTCCTCCTCCTCCTCGGACGAGGGACGACGGCGCTGCCGCGTCGGCAGGTCGGGAGCGCTCCCGTCCAGCTCGGCATTGCTGCGTCGCTGCTGCCGGGCGGCGTACCCGAGGCCCACGAAGGCGAGGACCCCGAAGGCGAACCACTGCAGGGAGTAGGACAGATGCGGGCCCTCGTCGATCGACGGCTTGGGGGCCGCGACGGGCGTGACTGCGGCTCCGGGCCGCTCGAGCGCGAGGAGTCCGTAGGCCGCGTCCTGCAGCGGGTAGTCGAGGCGGTCGGACAGCGCGACGAGGTCGATCGATGCCACCTGGCCCTCCGGCGCTCCGCGGTTGACGGCCGGCTCGCCCGGCTTCATCCTCGCGGTCACCTCGACCTGCCCGGACGGAGGCGCCGGGATTTCATCGGGCCGGCCGGCCTCGATGTTCCCGATCGGCAGCCAGCCGCGATCGATGATGACGGCCGTGCCGTCGTCGAGCCGCAACGGCGTGAGCACCTCGTACCCGGGCTGGCCGTTGAGGGGACGGTTCCGTGCCACGACCTGGTTGTCCACGTCGTAGGTCCCGACGAAGGTCACGGGGGTCCACTCGCGTGCAGGGTCATACCTGTCGAAGCCGTTCTCGCCCGGGACGTAGCGCTGGGGCGCGGCGTCGTAATTCGCCTCGATGCGCTGGATGTCCTCCACGACGGCCTCCCGCCGGTCGAGCTGCCAGCGGCCGAGCCCCACGCAGCCGGCTGCCAGCACGATCACCATGGCGAGCCAGCCGAACCAGCGTGCGGAGAAGAGGAACCGGTACATCTAGAGAGCTCCCATCGGCTGGCCGGCGGTCAGGGGCAGCGTCTCTTTCCACAGCCCGCGCTCGCGCAGGTACTCCTCGAACCACGTCACGTGCTCGGGACAGGAGGCCCAGGCCTTACGACGCTCGGGTGCGTGGATCCGCGGATTGTTCCAGAGCAGTTGCCAGGTGGCCCGCTCGCGGCATCCCTTGCGGGAGCAGACGGGAGCGTCGCCGGGTGCCGGGTGCACCCCGAACAGACCGAGACCCGCGGTCGAGGTGACCGCGGGTCGGGGAATCGGTGGTACGTCAGGCATCCGTACCCGGTCTTCCGGTGCCCGTCGCGTGTGACCCGTGATGGGCGGGGTCGGCGCTGTCATCGATGATCTCGCCGCTCAGGATGTCGTCGTCGTCCTCGGGACCGGCGTCGACCACCTTCGCTTCGATCTCGCGGACCGGCGCCCGGTCGATCAGCGCATCACTGTGCCTGATGTTGCTCGTGTCACCGCCGCCGTTGGCGACGACGACAGCGAAGTACGGCAGGAAGACCGCGCCGGCGATCATGACCCAGGACAGCCAGCCGTAGGGAACGACGAAGACCAGGATGAAGCAGACGAGACGGATGCTCATCGAGACCGTGTAGCGGATCATTCGGGTTCGCATTTCATCGCTGTGTGATTCACGTGCGTCTGAGATGCTGTGGACGTCTGTGTTGTGCTTCGTTTGTTTACTCATCACACTCCAAGGAGACTCCCTCTATTGTCTCACTTCGGGGTTCGTTCCCGAAGTCGAGGGATGCGCCGATAGGATCGTCGGGATAGTTTGACGAACAGGCGCGGACGGGGCCGGCGGGACGCGGTACATCCCCGCCGGATCGCTCGCGACATCGTCGATACGGACAACGTGGACCCCTTTCCGGCCCGCAGACAGAGGAGTTCTTCCCGTGGCATCTGGTGCAGACAACACGACGACGGCCACCGGCCGCAGCGTCCTCATCACCGGGGGCAACCGTGGGATCGGACTGGCCATCGCCAAGGTATTCGTAGCCAACGGCGACAAGGTTGCCATCACCTACCGAAGTGGTGAGATTCCCGAGGGCATGCTGGGCGTCAAGGCGGACGTCACCAGCGAGGAGCAGATCGACGCCGCGTTCACCCGGGTCGAGGCCGAGCACGGTCCGGTGGAGGTCCTCGTCGCCAACGCCGGCATCACGAGGGACACGCTGCTCCTGCGCATGTCGGAGAGCGATTTCACCGACGTCATCGACACCAACCTCACCGGTGCTTTCCGTGTGGTCAAGCGCGCCTCCCGCGGCATGATCCGGCTCCGGCGGGGCCGGGTGATCCTCATCTCGAGCGTGACCGGCCTGTACGGAGCGCCCGGGCAGATCAACTACTCGGCGTCCAAGTCGGGGCTCATCGGGATCGCCCGCTCCCTCACGCGCGAGCTCGGATCGCGCGGCATCACGGCGAACGTCGTCGCGCCCGGCTTCATCGACACCGACATGACGGCGGAACTTCCCGAGGACACCCGCAAGAGCTACCTCGCCACCATCCCGGCCGGCCGGTTCGCCTCGCCGGAGGAGGTGGCCGGCGTCGTGTCCTGGCTCGCCGGCGAGGACGCGGGGTACATCTCCGGCGCCGTGATCCCGGTCGACGGCGGCCTCGGCATGGGGCACTGACGCACGAAGGCTCGCCCCGACCACCCGCAGCACCCTTTCACCGCACCAGCCCCCAGAACAAGGAGCACCATGTCCACCCTCGAGGGAACCACTGCAATCGTCACCGGCTCGTCGCGCGGCATCGGCGCCGATGTCGCCCAGCAACTCGCGGCGCAGGGCGCCGCCGTCGTCGTCAACTACCGGCAGAAGGCACCGCGCGCCACGAAGGTCGTCGCCGGCATCGAGGCGGCCGGCGGAAAGGCCGTCGCCGTGGGCGCGGACCTCACCACCCCGGAGGGTCCGGCGGCCCTCGTCGACGCCGCCGTCTCGACGTTCGGCGGGCTGGACCTCCTGGTGCTGAACGCGTCCGGTGGCATGGAGACCTCCATGGGAGAGGATTACGCGCTCCGACTCAACCGCGACGCGCAGGTGGCCATGCTCACCGCAGCGGTCGAGGTCATGCCGGCCGGCTCCCGCGTGGTCTTCATCACGAGCCACCAGGCGCACTTCATCGAGAAGGTCGAGACGATGGACGCCTACGAGCCGGTCGCGCGCAGCAAGCGCGCGGGCGAGGACGCGCTCCGCGCACTCATCCCCGATCTCGAGGCCAAGGGCATCTCGTTCGTCGTCGTGTCCGGCGACATGATCGAGGGGACGGTGACGGCCACGCTGCTGGACCGCGCCACCCCCGGCGCCATCGAGGCCCGCCGCCAGGAAGCCGGCCGGCTGTACTCCGTTGCGGAGTTCGCCACGGAGATCGTCCGGATGGCCACGGCCGACGTCGCCACCGGACACACCGAGTATGTCGGCGGTGCGGAGGACTTCCTCGCCAAGAGCTGACGTCCACCCACGGCGGGATGCTGCGGCCGGCTCCTGGCGGGCGGTCGCAGCGTGACCGCCGGCCGACGCAGCGTGAGCGCGCCCGGCTCGCTGCCCGGGCCGGGCCGAGCATCTCGGCGTGATCGTTCAGGGCCGATGCCCGCCGCAGGATCCGGGTCTCCTACACCGGTCCGAGGACCGGCGCCGCAGCCGGTGTCAGAGTCCTGACAGGTGGCGGACGACGTCGAGGTCCGGCAGGTCGAGCGCGACATCCGCGGACGCACGGACGGCCGGCTTGGCATTGAACGCCACGCCGAGCCCCGCAGCCGCGAGCATGTCGAGGTCGTTGGCGCCGTCACCCACCGCGATGGTCGACGCCAGGGGCACCCCCGCCCGCTCCGCCTCCGCGCGGAGGACGCGTTCCTTCTCCGCGCGGTCGACGACGGCGCCGGACACCCGACCGGTCAGCATCCCGTCGTGGAGCCCCAGGTCGTTGGCGCGGGCGAAGGACAGGCGCAGCCGCTCCGCCACAGGCGCGAGGACCTGGGAGAACCCGCCGGAAACCACCCCGACCACATGGCCGGCGTCCCGGTAGGCGGAGACGAGCTGCTCCGCGCCGTCGCTCAGCTCGATCCGGGACACCACCTCGTCGATCACGGACATGGGCAGACCCTCGAGCGCGCGGACCCGCTGGTGCAGGGACTGCGAGAAGTCGAGCTCGCCCCGCATCGCTGCCTCCGTCACGGCCCTGACCTCGGCCTCGCGTCCCGCATGGGCCGCGAGCAGTTCGATGACCTCCTGCTTGATGAGCGTGGAATCGACGTCCATGATGAGCAGCTTGCGCCCGGACGCATAGACGGGTTCCGGCACGAGGGCGGCGCCGATGCCGGAGGCTGCGCTCCACGCGGCCAGCCCGGTCCGCAACGACGCGTCCAGCACCCCGGCCTGCACCTCGAGGGTGAGGACGTCGTACGTCGCGCCGCGGTGCAGGGACCCGACCTCGACGACCGCGCCGGCACGCTCGAGTCCTGTGGCCAGCCCGTCGCGGTGGGCGTCGTCGAGCTGCGCCGCCCAGGCGACCACCCTTGCCTTGATCAATCCGTACGCTCCTGTCCCGCCGCAGTCGGCGCCTCGTCCGAAAGCCGGCGGTTTCGCCACGAAGCCGCTCCTTAGCCTAGTGTCTAGGACCATGAGTGACGTTCTGGAACTGGCGGGAGTGAGCCTCGTCAGGGGTGGCAAGACCCTGCTCGACGGGATCGACTGGCAGGTCGGCGAGGGCGAGCGCTGGGTCGTCATGGGTCCCAACGGAGCGGGCAAGACCACACTGCTGCAGCTCGCGGGCGCACGCCTGCATCCGACGCGCGGCGTCGTCGGGATCCTCGACGAGGTCATGGGTGCGGTCGACGTCTTCGAACTCCGGCCGCGGATCGGACTCGCCTCGGCGGCCCTCGCCTCGCAGGTGCCGGACCACGAGACCGTGCTGGACGTCGTCGTCACCGCCTCCTACGGCGTCACCGGCCGCTGGCGCGAGCAGTACGAGCGCCTCGACGAGCGCCGGGCCTTCCGCCTGCTGGATACGTGGGGCATGTCCCGCTACATGAACCGTTCCTTCGGCTCCCTGAGCGAGGGGGAGCGCAAGCGCGTGCAGATCGCGCGGGCCCTCATGGCCGATCCCGAACTGCTGCTCCTGGACGAACCCGCCGCGGGCCTCGACCTCGCGGGACGCGAGGACCTCGTGCGCCGCCTGACGGATCTGGCACGTGACGAGGACGCGCCGGCGATGGTCCTCGTGACGCACCACCTCGAGGAGGTACCGCCCGGCTTCACGCACGCCCTCCTCCTGCGCGACGGCAGGGTGGTGTCCGCAGGACCCCTCGGCGACGTCCTGACGGAGGAGAACCTGAGCGCCGCGTTCGACGTCGCGCTGAAGGTCACGGAGGAGAACGGCCGCTACAGCGCGGTCGCCCGGGCGTGAGCTGCGGCACCGCGGCAGGCTCTTCGTTCCCGAGGTCCTGATGCTGGTCCACCTCGAGTCCGTCGATGATTCTCGGCTGGCCGACTATCGGAACCTGACCGACGTCCAGCTGCGGCTCGTCAGGGAACCCGCCGAGGGCCTCTACATCGCGGAGAGCTCGAAGGTCCTGCGCCGTGCGATCGACGCAGGTCACGTTCCCCGGTCCTTCCTGCTGGCGCCCAAGTGGCTGCCGGACCTCGAGGACGTCATCGGCCGCTTCCCCGACGTGCCCGCGTTCGTCGCCCCTGAATCGACCCTCGAAGCGATCACGGGCTTCCACCTGCACCGGGGTGCGCTGGCCGCGATGAACCGTCCGCCGGGCCGGACCCTGGGCGAGGTGCTCGCGACCGCGCGCCGGGTCGCGATCATCGAGGACATGGTGGATCACACGAATCTCGGAGCGGTGTTCCGTTCGGCGGCGGCCCTCGGGATCGACGCCGTCCTCTTCAGCCCGCGCAGCGCCGACCCGCTGTACCGCAGGGCCGTCCGGGTCAGCATGGGCAGTGTCTTCCAGGTTCCCTGGGTCCGGCTCACCTCCTGGCCCGATGACCTCGCCGAGGTCCGGGCCGCCGGCTTCACGATCGCCGCGCTCGCGCTGGTCCCGGGCGCCGTCAGCCTCGACGGGTTCGCCGGCCGCGACCGCGAGCGCCTCGCACTGCTCCTCGGGACGGAGGGCGACGGACTGAGCGCAGCCGCCCTCGGGGCCGCCGACGTCGCCCTCACCATCCGCATGCACGGCGGGGTGGACTCGCTGAACGTCGCCGCCGCTGCCGCCGTCGCCTTCTGGGAGTGCCGCTACGCGCCGGTACGGCCGCCGGCGTCCTCCGCCGTCTAGCCGCCGTTTAGCCGCCCGCCACGGGCTGCGCTAGTATGAACAACTGGCGCATCCGCCACCCTTTCGTACGTCCCGTGCCTGGCAAAACCCAGGTAACCAGAGAAGGTAGACCTGTGAAGTCTGATATCCACCCCAAGTACCAGTCCGTCGTCTTCCGCGACCTGGCCTCCGACAAGGCGTTCCTGACCAAGTCCACGGTCGGCTCCGCGAAGACCATCGAGTGGGAGGACGGCAACACCTACCCCCTGATCGAGGTCGAGATCTCGTCCGAGTCGCACCCGTTCTACACGGGCAAGCAGCGCATCATGGACTCCGCCGGTCGCGTCGAGCGCTTCAACGCCCGCTTCAAGGGCTTCGGCGGCAAGAAGTAGGACGTCCCCGACGGGACACGGACCCCACGGGCGCATGCCCTCGTCCACCAGCAGGAGCCACGCCGGTCCGGCGCGGCTCCTGCTGCGTTAACCCAGCAGAAGCACTCCGACCGTCGGCCGGTACCGACCATCACGGCCGGATCGACACGAGAGGACCAGACCATGGCCCAGCACCCCGACGCCGACGGCCTGCACGGCGAGTTCAAGACACCGGGCGGGAAGCTCACGGCTGTCGAGCTCGCGGTCCGCGACGGCCGGCTGGCCGGCGTCTCGGTCAACGGCGACTTCTTCCTGGAACCGGACGAGGCGCTGCTCGACATCAACGCCGCCCTCGAGGGCCTGCCCGCCGACACAGCCCCGGGTGAGATCGCCGCAGCCGTCACCGCACGGCTCGATCCGTCGGCGGTCCTGTTCGGGTTCTCGGCCGAGGCCATCGCGACGGCGGTCCGCCGCGCACTCGGGCGGGCCACCGGCTTCGCTGACCACCCGTGGGAGATCATCCCGCCGACACCCCTGTCCACGGCGATGCACGTCGCCATGGACGAGGTCCTCACCCACGACGTCGGCACGGGAGCGCACAACCCGACCCTGCGCTTCTGGGAGTGGCAGTCCCCGTCGGTGGTGATCGGGAGCTTCCAGTCGATGCGCAACGAGGTGGATCCGGCCGGAGCGGAACGCCACGGCGTGACGGTGGTCCGAAGGATCAGCGGGGGAGGCGCCATGTTCATGGAGCACGGGAACGCCATCACCTACTCGCTGTACGTCCCGCAGTCCCTCGTGGATGGACTGAGCTTCGCCGAGTCCTACCCCTTCCTCGACGCGTGGGTCATGGAGGCACTGGAGAAGCTGGGCATCACCGCGTGGTACCAGCCCCTCAACGACATCGCGACGGACCTCGGGAAGATCGGGGGAGCTGCGCAGAAGCGCTTGGCCAACGGCGGGATGCTGCACCACGTCACCATGAGCTACGACATCGATGCGGACAAGATGCTCGACGTGCTGCGGATCGGCAAGGAGAAGATGTCCGACAAGGGCACGCGCAGCGCGAAGAAGCGGGTGGACCCGCTGCGGCGGCAGACCGGGATCACCCGCGAGGAGATCATCGAGGTGATGATCTCGACGTTCCGCCAGCGCTACGGAGCCGTGGACGCCACCCTGTCCGACGCCGAGATCCAGCGGGCCGAGGAGCTCGTGGAGCGGAAGTTCGGTACCGAGGAGTGGCTCTACCGCGTCCCCTGAGCCTGTGCGCGCAGCGCGCGGAGCAGGTGGTCCCGTTCCTCGACGACGATGCGGCGGAGTGCGGCAGGCGCCTCGGCGTTGGCGGCCAGCCACTCGTCGGTCCGGACGACGACGGGGTGGTCCGTGGGCTCACCCTCGAGGTCCTGGTGGCCCGGGTACAGCCCGCGCACGATCCTGCTGGCCATCTCGATGCCACGGGTCGCCCAGACGTCGCGCAGCGCTGCGAAGTAGGGCTCCTCGTACGCACCCAGCAGGTCCCTGGACCCCAGCATGAAGCCCTCGACGGCGGCGCTGAGCAGGTCGTTGGACAGCCGCGTCCCGTGCACGGCCTCGTCCCACGTGGCCTTCTTGATCGCCGCGTCGGGCAGTGCGGCCGACGCGAGTGCGAAGCCCACCCGCCCTGATGCCGTCGGATCCGCGGTCTTCTCCGCCTCCAGTTCCCCGGGCAGGACGCGCTGCTGCGCAGCGAGGCCCTGGAGGAAGAACCAGCGCAGTTCGGCGTCGAGCCGCAGGCCCGGCACTTTCTCCTCGCCGTCGAGCACCGAACGGAGGTGGTCCGCCGCCGCGGGGGCGGAGCGCGCCGTGGCAGCCAGCGCCCGCGCCCAGGCGAGCTGGAGGTCCGAGCCAGGCTCCGCGCCACGCACGCCGTCCCACAGAAAAGCCCCCACGCGTTCCCACAGCCCGGGTCGCTCGGACGCGGGAGCGAAGCTGCCGATGGCCGTCCGGACATTGGCGAGGAGGACCTGCAGGACCCCGACGCCGGTCTCGGCCGGTGCGGCGAGCATGACGGCGTCCACATAGGACGGCACGGGCAGGGTGGCGTCGCGCGTGCTCGACCACAGCGCGGTGAGGCACGTTGCGCGGGCCAGCGGATCCTCCAGCCGGTCGATCGAGGTCAGGAGCGTGGCGAGCGACCGCTCGTCGAAGGACAGCTTGGCGTAGGTGAGGTCGTCGTCGTTGACCAGCAGCAGGTCCGGCTGCCGGACGCCGACCAGCGCGGCGACCGGCGTGCGTCCGCCGTCGACCGTGACCTCCTCGGACCCCGATCGGACGAGGGCGCCGTCGTCGTCGAACGCGTACAGGCCCACGCGCACGAGGTGCGGCCGGTGCTCGTCGACGCCGGTCACGGGGTCCACGGCGTCCTGGACCACGGTCACGTCCGTGAAGACATCGTCCTGCACCGCGACCTCGGCGCGCAGCGCGGGGACCCCCGAGGTCTGCAGCCAGGACCGCGACCAGGCGGTCAGGTCGCGGCCGGTGGCTGCCGCCAGCACGTCGAGCAGATCGGTCAGCGTGGTGCTGCCGTACGCGTGGCGACGGAAGTACCGGCGGGCCGCGTCCGTGAACGCGTCCCGACCCACGAAGGCCACGAGCTGCTTCAGGACCGAGGCACCCTTCGCGTACGTGATGCCGTCGAAGTTCTGCTTGGCGGCTTCGAGGTCGGTGATGTCGGCGACGATGGGGTGCGTCGTCGGCAGCTGGTCCTGCACGTAGGCCCAGGACTTGCGGCGATTCGCGAAACTGACCCACGACGTGCTCCACCGGGTCGCCTCGGCGACCGCGAGCGCCCCCATGTAGTCGGCGAAAGACTCCTTCAGCCAGAGATCGTCCCACCAGGTCATGGTCACGAGGTCGCCGAACCACATGTGCGCCATCTCGTGCATGATCGTGTTCGCACGCGCCTCACGCTGGGCCTCGGTCGCGGCCGACTGGAACACATAGCTCTCGGTGAAGGTCACCAGCCCGGGGTTCTCCATGGCGCCGAGGTTGTACTCGGGCACGAAGGCCTGGTCGTACTTCCCGAAGGGGTAGGGGTAGTCGAAGAGGGTGTGGAAGAACTCGAGCCCGCGCCGGGTGGTGTCGAAGATCTCCGGAGCATCGAACGCGGGGGCGAGGGAGCGGCGGCAGTACAGGGCCAACGGGATGCTGAGGCCCTCTCCCGCCGTGCCGGCCGTGCCGGTCCAGACGTCCGTCTCGCGGTGGTACGGTCCCGCCAGCACGGCGGTGATGTAGGTGGAGATGCGCTCGGTCGGCGCGAAGGTCCAGCGCGCCGCAGTGTCCGAGATCTGCTCCCGGGCGCTCTCGCTGCCGTTGGACGCGACCGTCCAGTCGCTCGGGGCCAGGACGCTGAACGAGAAGGACGCCTTCAGGTCCGGCTGCTCGAAAGTGGCGAAGACGCGGCGCGCGTCGGCCGGCTCGTACTGCGTGTAGAGGTAGGTCTCCCCGTCGGCGGGGTCGACGAAGCGGTGGAGCCCTTCGCCGCTGGAGCTGTAGAGCGCCTGGCCGGTGACCGTGACCGTGTTCCGCCCTGCGAGGCCCTCGAGGCGGATCCTGGCTCCGTCCCGGACGGCGGAGGGGTCGAGGGCCGTTCCGTTGAGCTCCACCGCGGTGACGTCGCCGATGAAGTCCAGGAAGGTCGAGGCTCCCGGCTCCCGGCAGGTGAAGACCACCGTGGTGGTGGTCCGGTAGGTCCGTTCCCGGGCGTCCCGCGCCTCCGAGAGGTCCAGTTCGACAGCGTAGGTCTCGGTCCGCAGCAGCGCCGATCGGGCGGCCGCCTCGTCCCGCCTCAGGTTCTCGTTCTCCATCCGGCCATTCAACCACGCGCCCGGAAGGCGCCCCCCGCGGCTGTTTCCGGGAGGTTAACGGTGACGGAGGTGGCGTGTACGGCTGTGTCCGGCGGCGTCATCCATGGCACTGTTGATCCATGTCCGAGCTCTTCGCTGACTATGCAGCCGCCGCCCGCAAGACGCCCGCGTTCGACGAGATGTTCGATGTCGGGCAGTCACCGCGCGCCGAGTACGGCCAGGTGGCGGCAGCCCTGGCTGCGCTGAACCTCGCCGATGTGACAGCCCGCGCGGACTCCATGGCGCGCACCTTCCTCGACCGCGGCGTCACCTTCGATTTCGCCGGGGAGGAGCGGCCCTTCCCCCTCGACATCGTGCCGCGCGTGATCGCCGGGGAGGACTGGGACGTCCTCGAGCGCGGTGTCGCCCAGCGGGTCCGTGCCCTCGAGGCGTTCCTGGGCGACGTCTACGACAAGATGGCGGTCGTGTCCGACGGCGTCATCCCCCGCCGGCTGATCACCTCGAGCGCCCACTTCCACCGGGAGGCCGCCGGCTTCAGCCCCGCGGGCGGTGTGCGCGTCCACATCTCGGGCATCGACGTCGTCCGTGACCAGCAGGGCACCTTCCGGGTGCTCGAGGACAACGTCCGGGTCCCGAGCGGCGTCAGCTACGTGCTGGAGAATCGCCGAGCCATGGCCAAGGGCCTGCCGGAGGCGTTCGGCCAGCAGCACGTCCGCCCGGTGGAGGAGTACCCGCGGCGCCTCCTCGCAGCCCTCCGGAAGACGGCGCCTCCCGGTGTGGACGATCCCACCGTCGTCGTCCTCACCCCCGGAGTGTTCAACTCCGCCTACTTCGAGCACACGCTCCTGGCGGGGCTGATGGGCGTCGAGCTCGTCGAGGGCCGCGACCTCATCTGCCGCGGGAACCGCGTGTACATGCGGACGACGGCGGGGGAGCAGCGCGTCGACGTCATCTACAAGCGAATCGACGACGAGTTCCTCGACCCCCTGCAGTTCCGGGCGGACTCCGTGCTCGGCTGTCCCGGCATCGTGAACGCGGCGCGTGCCGGGATGGTCACCATCGCCAACGCGGTGGGGAACGGGGTGGCGGATGACAAGCTCGTCTACACCTACGTGCCGGACCTCATCCGCTACTACCTGGGTGAGGACCCGATCATCGCCAACGTGGACACCTACCGCCTCGAGGACGCCCCCGCGCGCGAGGAGGTGCTGGACCGCCTCGACGAACTCGTCGTCAAGCCCGTCGACGGCTCCGGCGGCAAGGGCCTCGTGATCGGCCCGGACGCGACCCGGGCAGAACTCGACACGCTGCGCGCGAAGGTGCTCGAGGACCCCCGTGGCTGGATCGCCCAGCCGGTCCTGCAGCTCTCGACCGTGCCCACGATGTCCGGCGGCCAGTTCAGCCCGCGCCACGTGGACCTGCGGCCATTCGCGGTCAACGACGGCGAGGACGTCTGGGTGCTGCCGGGCGGACTCACGCGCGTCGCCATGAAGGAGGGCTCGCTGATCGTGAACTCGAGCCAGGGCGGCGGCTCGAAGGACACGTGGGTGGTCGACGGCGAGGTGCGGCGCCCGACGGACGGCAGCGTCCCCGCCGAGCGTCCCTCCGTCAGCGTGCGGGAACGGACCAGCGTGTGGCCGATCGAGACCAACTGGCAGGACAAGCAGTCGGAACAGCAGCAGCAATGACGCGCCCACCGGCACCAGACGTCCCAGCACCCCTTCGGAAAGGCAGGCCCCATGCTCAGCCGCATCGCTGAATCGCTCTTCTGGATCGGCCGCTACGTGGAGCGGGCCGACGGCACCGCGCGCATCCTCGACGTGCACCTCGAACGGCTCAACCAGATGCCGCTCCCGCAGCAGCGGGAGACGTCCCGCCAGCTGCTCGGCGTCATGGGCAGCCGCCCGGAGAAGCAGGACCTGGAGCTCTCGGATCTGCTCCAGGCGCTCGCCTACGACCGCACGAGCGCGACGTCGATCGCCGGCGCCCTCGGTGCCGCACGCGAGAATGCCAGGCGGGCCCGCGAGACCGTCTCCAGCAGCGTCTGGGAGAGCCTCAACACCACCTGGTACGGCCTCACCCAGCACCGCAAGGACGTCGTGGGGACCTACCGCTTCTGCCACTGGGTGGTGGAGCGCACCGCCATGGTGCGCGGCCTGTCCGACACGACCATGAGCCACGACGAGAGCTGGCAGTTCCTCGTGCTCGGGCGCAGTCTCGAGCGCGCCGACATGACCGCGCGCATGCTCTCGACCCACGACGTCCACGCGGCCGGTCTGTCCTGGGTCAACATGCTGCGGTGCGCCGGCGCCTACGAGTCCTTCCTGAGGACCCGGCGCGCGGCCTTCGGCGACCAGCAGGCAGCGGAGTTCCTGCTGCTGGACCGGCTCTTCCCGCGATCGATCGTCTACGCGCTGAGTGACGCGGAGAAGTGCCTGACCCAGCTCAATCCGGCCTACCAGCGTGTCGGCTTCATCAACGACGCCAGCCGGATCGTCGGTCAGGCGAGGACCTTCCTCGAGTTCCACCAGACGCGGGACCTGATGGCGGAGCTGCCCGAGCACATGGACCGCGTGCAGAAGGCCTGCGCCAGGGCATCCGACGCCGTGTCCCGCACGTACTTTTCCCAGGCCGATGAGCTGTCCTGGGTCGGAGAGGTCTCATGACACGCCTGCTGATCGAACACCGCACCGGCTACGACTACCTCCGCCGGGTGTCGCTGTCCTACAACGAGGCGCGCATGACGCCGCTGACCGATCCCCAGCAGGTGGTGCTCGAGTCGACGCTGAAGGTCACCCCGTCCAGCGCCGCCGTGGCCACCTACCGCGACTACTGGGGCACCCGGGTGACGTCCTTCGACGTGCACGTGCCCCACGAGCATCTCGAGGTCACAGCCGTCTCCACCGTCGAGGTCAGCCGGACGGAGCGCGTCCCGGCCGAGGGAGACATCCTCTCCTGGGAGGATCTCGCCTCACCGGCTCTCACCAACGACTTCGCCGACTGGCTCGGCCAGACGGCGCTCAGCGAGCCCGGGGACGAGGTGCGGGAGCTCATGGCGGAGACCGCGCACGGCCTCGACCCGCACCAGGCCGCGCGCGCCGTGTTCGACCGGCTGCGGTCCGAGATCGACTACGTGCAGGGGGCCACGGGCGTCCAGACCAACGCGCAGGACGCGTGGGCCGAGCGCAAGGGGGTGTGCCAGGACCTCGCCCATGTCGCGATCGGAGCACTCCGCAGCCTCGGCATCCCCGCCCGGTACATCTCCGGCTATCTGCATCCGCGCCGCGCGGCGGCCGTCGGCGAGACGGTCGCCGGACAGTCCCACGCCTGGGTCGAGTGGTACGACGGCGAATGGCGCGGCTGGGATCCGACGAACAGCGGGCCCGTCAGCGATTTCCACGTCTCCGTGGCCCGCGGGCGCGACTACCGGGACGTGTCGCCGCTGAAGGGCATCCTCTCCGGCGGCGGCGGATCGACCCTGAACGTCACGGTGGCCATCACGCGCGTCGCGTAGGCGACCGTCGTACCGGCCGTCGGACCCTGACATTTCGGATCCTGACATTTCGGATCCTGACACGTCGGATGCTGACACAGGGAAAGCCCCGGCTCGGGCCGGGGCTCTCCTCGTGTCGGTGACTGGGATCAGCGCGTCGGCGGCCTGATCAGGCCGGTTCCACGGCCTGTCCCTTGCTGACGATCGTCAGCCCCGATTCCGTGACGGAGAACCCCCGGCGCCGGTCCAGCTCGGGATCCACGCCGATCGTCGCCCCGGCCGGGATGCGGACGTTCTTGTCGATGATAGCCCGGCGCACCACGGCGCCTGCTCCGACGTTGACCTTGTCGAGGAGCACGCTCCCGGTGACCTCGGCCGATTCCGCGATGAAGACGTCGGTGGCGAGGATGGAGCTCTGGACGGCGCCCCCGGACACCACCACGCCGGCGGAGACGATGGAGTCGTGCGCCTCGCCGGACTGGCCCGAGGAGCTGCGCACGAACTTCGCGGGTGGGGAGACGCTCTGCCGCGTGTAGATGGGCCACTGCAGGTTGTACAGGTTGAACAGGGGCAGCGGCGAGATCAGGTCCATGTTCGCGTCGTAGTACGAGTCCATGGTGCCGACGTCGCGCCAGTACTGGCGGTCCCGGTCGGTGGCCCCGGGGATGTCGTTCTGCGTGAAGTCGTACACCGCGGCGTCGTTGCGCTCGACGAAGTAGGGGATGATGTCCCCGCCCATGTCGTGCTTCGTGTCCAGCCGTGCGGCGTCGTCCTCGAGGGCCTTCACGAGCGCGTCCGTCGTGAAGACGTAGTTGCCCATCGAGGCCAGGAAGCTGTTCGGGTCGTCGGGCAGGCCGGGGGTGGAATCAGGCTTCTCGACGAAGGCCGCGATCCTGCCCGGATCGTCCTGCGCGGTCTCGATCACGCCGAACTGGTCCACGAGGTTCATCGGCTGCCGGACCGCCGCGACGCTCACGGAGGCCCCGCTCCTCACATGGGCGTCGACCATCTGCTCGAAGTCCATGCGGTAGACGTGGTCCGCGCCGATCACGACGACGATGTCGGGCTGCGCGTCGTGGATCAGGTTCAGCGACTGGTAGATGGCGTTGGCGCTGCCGAGAAACCAGCTCTTGCCGCGTCGCTGCTGCGCCGGGACGGACGCGATGTAGTTCTGCAGCTGGGTGGACATGCGCCAGGTCTCGGAGATGTGGCGGTCGAGGCTGTGCGACTTGTACTGCGTCAGCACCACGATCTGCAGGTAGCCGGAATTGACCAGATTGGAGAGGGCGAAGTCGATGAGCCTGTAGCTCCCCGCGAACGGGACGGCCGGCTTGGCCCTGTCCGCGGTGAGCGGCATGAGCCGCTTGCCTTCTCCACCTGCCAAGACCACGGCAAGTACTTTCTTCGGTGCCACTGGTGACCCCCCGCTCTTCCTCGAGTGTTCTGCGTCCACGACCGGTGGTCGATCAAGCGTAGGTCCGCGTTCCGGAACCCCTCCGGTCACTTCACACTAGAGGACTCCGCCGCACTGCACTACGTTGGTTCGGTGCGAATAGACATTGTGACCAAGGAGTTCCCGCCCGAGATCTACGGTGGTGCGGGGGTGCACGTCGCCGAGCTCAGCCGCGTGCTCGCGCCGCAGGTCGACCTGCGGGTGCACGCGTTCGGCAAGCCGCGTCCCGGGGACTACCACGGCGCGGCCGTGTTCTCCTACGGGGTGCCGGAGGGCCTCGCGCAGGCCAACGCGGCGGTGCAGACGCTGGGCACCGACCTGCAGATGCTCGACGGCATCGGTGGGGCGGACCTCGTCCACTCCCACACCTGGTACGCGAACATGGCCGGACACCTCGCCTCGCTGCTGCACGGCATCCCGCACGTGCTCAGCGCCCACAGCCTGGAGCCGCTGCGCCCCTGGAAGGCCGAACAGCTCGGAGGTGGCTACGCGCTCTCCTCGTGGGCCGAGAAGACGTCCTACGAGGCCGCGGCAGCAGTGATCGCCGTCTCGGCCGGCATGCGCGCCGACATCCTCCGCAGCTACCCGGACGTCGACCCGGCGAAGGTGCACGTGGTGCACAACGGCATCGACGTCTCCACCTGGACGCGGGACGAGGACGACGACGCCCTCCGGGCCCATGGGATCGATCCGGGCCGGCCCAGTGTCGTCTTCGTCGGACGCAACACCCGGCAGAAGGGCGTCCCGTACCTGCTGCGCGCAGCGGTGCACCTGCCCGCCGAGGTCCAGCTGGTGCTCTGCCTCGGCGCCGCGGACACCCCGGAGCTGGCCGCGGAGACCGAGGTGCTCATCCGGAACCTCCGCGAGCAGCGGGGCCGGGAGGACTCCGTGATCCTCATCGAGAGGATGCTGCCGCGGCGCGAGGTCGTCCAGATCCTCAGCCACGCCACCGTCTTCGCCTGCCCGTCCATCTACGAGCCGCTCGGGATCGTCAATCTCGAGGCCATGGCGTGCGGCGCAGCCGTCGTCGCCTCGGCCACGGGGGGCATCCCGGAGGTCGTCGACGACGGCGTGACCGGCACCCTGGTGCCGCTGGAGCAGGTGCAGGACGGCACGGGGACCCCCCTTGACGCCGAGCGCTTCGTCGCGGACTTCGCCGCCGCGCTGAACGCTCTGGTCGGTGATCCCGCACGGGCCCGGGCGATGGGCGTAGCGGGACGTGAACGTGCTGAACGCCACTTCGACTGGGGATCCATCGCTGAGACGACCCTCGGGGTGTACCGGAGCGTCCTCTAGCCGGCGCGGCCCGGTGATCGCTGCCTGCGCGGTCACCGGTGGGGATCGTTCGAGCCCGGGCCTGTCCTGGGAGGCGATGACGCTGCTCACCCGTCTCGGCGGTTCCCTCTGCGTCGCCGACCTGCACCACCCCGTCGCCCGGCTCCCTGGGCTGGATCAGCCCGGCTCCCCAAGCTGATTCAGCCCGGCCCAGCGCCGACGCCGACTACTTGGCGCGGGCGGCCTTCTTCGCCTTCTTCGCCTTCTTGTCCTTCGCTGCGCGCGCGAGGAGGGTCTTCTCGTCGATCGGCGCATCGCCGCCGGCCCGACGGCGGCGCATGTACTCGGCCGCCTCCTCCTGACGGCGATCCTCGACGCCCGTCGCGATCTCCGACCGGAGGTGCTCCTGCCCGTAGCCGAACGCCTCGACGAGGTCCAGGGCATGCGGGCGGATCTTGGCCAGGAGCCGGTTGATGTACCCGTCCAGCGTGCGGGCACGCTGCGAGGAGAGCCGGCCGTTCATCAGGAACCAGGCGAGGTCCTTCTCGATGAGGCACAGACCGAAGAGATCACGGAGACGCGTGAGGACCTCCCGCGTCCCTGGATCCTCGATCTCCTTCAGGCCCCGCGTGAAGGCTTCCCACTGGAGCAGTTCGGCGTGGGCGTGGGCCACCTCGATGAGCTCGTTCTGGTGCTGGTTGAAGAGTGCGGCGGACTTCTCCTGGGACATGCCCCTGGCTCCGCGCAGTGCGCCGGCGAGCTCGGCGACACGGGTCTGCACCCGGTCCGAGAGCAGCTCGTGCTGGGTGGCCTCGTCGCGCAGCGCGATCGCCGACTTCTTGCCGGACCCCGAATCGGCCACGGTCTGCGCGACCCGGCGCAGCCCGGAGCGGTGCAGGGTCCTGCCCGCGGCCTGGGACACGGCGTAGCGGGCGAGCACCCCGAAGTCGACACCCTTGAACTCCTTGGCGTAGTCCGTCAGCAGGCGCTTGGCCACGAGCTGCAGGAGCACCGTGTTGTCACCTTCGAACGTCACGTACACGTCGAGGTCGGCGCGCAGCGACGCGAAGCGGTTCTCGATCAGGAAGCCCTGCCCGCCGGTCGCCTCGCGGCATTCCTGCAGGGTGTCGAGGGCGAGCCACGTGGACAGGGGCTTGAGGGCTGCGGCGAGGGTCTCGAGGTCCTGCCGGTCCTCGTCCGTGTCGTGCGCGCCGGAGAAGACGTCGTCGAACTTCTCGAGGAGTTCCTCGTGGGCGAAGGAGGCGGCGTAGGTCGCCGCGAGGCGGGGGAGCAGGCGGCGCTGGTGCCGCTGGTAGTCCATGAGCACCTCTTCCTTGAGGTCCGACGAGGCGTTGAACTGGCGTCGCTGGGTGGAGTACGTGACGGCTGCGGTGAGCGCGAGCTTGCTTGCTGCGACGGCGGCACCGTCCAGCGAGACACGGCCCTGCACCAGCGTCCCGAGCATGGTGAAGAACCGGCGACCGGGCGAGGCGATGGGGGAGGTGTACGTGCCGTCCTCGGCGACGTCCCCGTAGCGGTTCAGCAGATTGGTGCGCGGCACCCGCACGTCGGTGAAGTGCAGCCGCCCGTTGTCGATCCCGTTCAGGCCACCCTTGATGCCGTCGTCCTCGCCACCCACACCGGGCTTGAAGGAGCCGTCCTCGGTGCGCAGCTCGACGTAGAGGCCGTGCACGCCGTGGTTGACGCCGTTGGTGATGAGCTGGGCGAACACGACGGCGGCACGCCCGTCGATGGCTCCGTTGCCGATGTAGTCCTTCCAGGCGGCCCGGAACGGGGTGTTGATGACGAACTCGTCCGTCGCGGCGTCGAAGGTCGCGGTGGTGGCGATGCTCGCCACGTCGCTGCCGTGTCCGGTCTCCGTCATCGCGAAGCAGCCCGGGATCTCCATGTTCATGATGCCGGGGAGCCACGCCTCGTGGTGGTTCTGCGTCCCGAGGTGCATGACGGCGGAGCCGAAGAGGCCCCACTGCACGCCGGCCTTGATCTGCAGCGACGGGTCGGCGACGACGAGCTCCTCGAAGCCGGCGATGTTCCCGCCGTGGTCGTCGTTCCCGCCGAACGCGACCGGGAAGGCGCGGTGCACGGCCTGCTGCTGCACCAGGTAGTGCAGCTGGTCGAAGCAGCGCAGCCGGTGGTCGTGGTGCGTCAGGCCCTCGATCTTGTGGACCTCGGGGCGTCCGGCGAGCTCACGGGCGACGCGGCGTACGTCCGCCCACTTGCCGAGGAGCAGGTCGCCGAGTTCCGCGGTGTCCACCGTGGCTCGCTCGTCGTCACGGATGTCGACCGTGGCGGGGATCTGCTGCGGCCGGGAGATGGTCTGCGTCATGGTGTGTCCTTCGCTGGTCGGCGGGTGGGTGAACGCGTCGGTGGGACCGGGGGTGGGGAGGGAGCGTCAGGGGAGCGGGGCGGGATCCGGCGGCCGGGGGAAGCCGCCTGCGTGAGGGCTTCGTACCGGGCGATGCCGTCGAAGAGCCAGCCCGTGATGTGGTGGGCCATCTGCTCCTCGGTCGGTTTGTCCGGACCGTCCGGGGTGGAGAGCCAGTGCTCACCTGCTGCGCGCACCATGCCGATGGCCGCGGCCGGCCAGTACTCGGGTGCGGAATCGTCGGGACCGCTCGGGCGGTCGGGGGAGAGCAGGTACGCGCGCATGGGCCGGGACACCATGTCGGTGACGGCTGCGAGGAAGTGGGCGAGGGTGTCCTGCGCGCCGTCGTCGTGCGCTCCCGAATCCGCGATTCCCACCCTCGTCACGAAGGCGTAGACGTTGGGGGAGGTCCTGGCCATCTGGAGGTAGGCGAGGACCATGGAGTGGAGGCCTTCGCGCGGGGTCGCGGCGGCCCTCGCCGCGTCGATGACCTTCTGCTGCATCTGCCCGATGACCACCTCCGCGACGGCCCGCTGAAGGCCCGTCTTGTCCCCGAAGTAGCGGTAGTACACGGACTTCGACGTGTCCGCGGCAGCGGCGATGTCCTCCATGGAGGCTCCGGCACCGAGCGAGTCGATGGCCCGCCGGGCCGTCTTGATGAGTTCGCGTCGCCGGGCTGCGCGGTGTTCCTCCCAGCGGCTCGACCGCCCGTCCGGGGCGGTCGGCGCCTCGGCGGACGCCTGACGGGAGGCACCCTTCCGGGCGGCGGCGAGCTTCATGATACTCAGCGTATCAGGTACGCTAGGTATCGGTAACTCACCCCCTCGCACCAGGAGTCCTTCCATGGCTAATCAGGCCGGGGCGCAGAACGCTGCCCAGTCACCCCGCACGGCAGTCGTCATCGGCGGCAACCGCATCCCCTTCGCCCGCGCCGGCGGAGCCTACGCCTACTCGTCCAACCGCGACATGCTCATCGCCGCGCTCGACGGGCTCGTGGCACGCTTCGGCCTGCAGGGCGAGCGCATCGGCGAGGTCGCCGCGGGCGCCGTCCTGAAGCACTCCCGCGACTTCAACCTGACCCGCGAAGCAGTACTCGGATCGGCACTCTCGCCGGAGACTCCCGCCTACGACCTGCAGCAGGCGTGCGCCACCGGACTCGAGACCGTGGTGGGGCTGTCCAACAAGATCAGGCTCGGCCAGATCGAGTCGGGGATCGCCGGCGGCGTCGACTCGGCGTCCGACGCCCCGATCGCCGTCAGCGAGGGGCTGCGCCGCGTCCTCCTGGACCTCTCCCGCGCCAAAACGACCCAGCAGAAGATCCGCATCCTCAGCACGCTCCGGCCGAAGGACCTCTCGCCCAACGCACCGGGCACGGGTGAACCCCGAACCGGGTTGTCCATGGGGGAGCACCAGGCCATCACCACGGCCGCCTGGCAGATCACCCGTGAGGCCCAGGACGAGCTCGCCTACCGCAGCCACCAGAACCTCGCGGCAGCCTACGACCGGGGGTTCTTCGCCGATCTCCTGACGCCCTACCGTGGACTGGTGCGCGACGCGAACCTCCGCGCCGACACCTCGCCGGAGAAGCTCGCAACGCTCAAGCCCGTCTTCGGCAAGGGCCTCGACAGCCCGGCGACCATGACGGCCGGCAACTCCACGCCGCTGACCGACGGAGCCGCCGTCGTGCTGCTCGGCAGCGAGGACTACGCGCGTGCCAACAACCTGCCCATGCTCGCGAACGTCGTCGACGCCGAGGCGGCCGCGGTGGACTTCGTGCAGGGCGACGAGGGCCTGCTGATGGCGCCGGTCCACGCGCTGCCACGCCTGCTGAAGCGCAACGGCCTCACCTTCGCGGACTTCGACTTCTTCGAGATCCACGAGGCGTTCGCCGGGACGGTCCTCAGCTCGCTCGCGGCCTGGGAGGACGAGGAGTACTGCAGGCGTGTCCTCGGCCTGGACGGCGCGCTCGGCAGCATCGACCGCTCGAAGCTCAACGTCAACGGGTCCTCGCTCGCTGCCGGGCACCCCTTCGCCGCGACCGGCGGCCGCATCGTCGCATCCCTCGCCAAGACCCTCTCGGAGCAGGGCGGACGAGGACTCATCTCCGTGTGCGCCGCGGGTGGCCAGGGCGTCGTCGCGATCCTCGAGGCGAGGAACTGATGGCCGACGCGTACCTGGACCTCGTCAACACGCCCCTGCCCGCGAAGATCGCCAAGGCGCTCGGTCTTCCCCGGCCCTCCGTGCTGCGGCGCTGGACGCCCGGTGAGGTGCTCGCGCCGCACCCCGTCCTGGTCGCCGGCGCGGGTGCGGGGGCGGACGCGCTCGCCGACGTGCTGCTCGGCTGGGACGTCGAGGTGCGGCGCCACGTCCTGCCCGGCGAGAAGCTGAGCGCCGCCGTCGTCGTCCTGGAGGCAGCGACCGAGCCCGCCGACCTCGCCGCCCCGATGCTCGAACTCGGGCACGCCGTCAAGCTGCTGGTACCGGGCGGACGCGTGATCGGCGTCCTCCGCTCGGCCGCCGACGCCTCCGGACCCGCGCAGGCGGCTGCCCGCCAGGGGATCGACGGCGCCCTCCGCTCGGTCGCGCACGAACTGCGGGGCGGGGCGACGGCGAACGGCATCATCCTGCGCGGGGACGCCACCACGACGGATCCGACGACGCTCGGAGCCCTGCGCTTCTTCCTCTCGGGTCGCAGCGCCTATGTCGACGGCCAGTTCGTCGAGGTGGCTTCCACTCCGTCGGGAAGCATCACCGACCTCGCCGCCGCGACCGCTGCCTCGGGGGAGGGCGTCGCGGACCAGCCCCTGGCCGGGAAGACCGCCGTGGTCACCGGCGCTGCCCGCGGCATCGGGGCCAAGATCGCCGAGGTCCTGGCACGTGACGGAGCGCGTGTCGTCGCCGTCGACGTGCCGGCCGCGGGGGAGCAGCTCGCCGCCGTCGCGAACAGCGTCGGCGGGACGGCGCTGCAGGTGGACATCACAGCGGCGGACGCCGCCGTGCGGATCCTCGACCACGTGCGCCGGCGCTTCGGCACGCTCGACATCGTGGTGCACAACGCCGGGATCACGCGGGACAAGCTCCTGGCCAACATGGACGCGTCCCGTTGGGAGTCCGTCATCGCGGTCAACATCGCCTCGCAGCTGCGGATGAACGAGCAGTTCATCGCCTCCCCGGTCTTCTCGGAGACGGGACGAATCGTGAGCCTGGCCTCGACGAGCGGCATCGCCGGCAACCGCGGGCAGAGCAACTACGCCGCGTCCAAGGCGGGTGTGATCGGCATGGTCCGGGCGCAGGCGGCCGAGTTCGGGGGCACGGGCCGCAGCATCAACGCCGTCGCCCCGGGCTTCATCGAGACCGACATGACCGCGAAGATCCCGCCGCTCACGCGCCAGGTCGCCCGGCGCCTCAGCAGCCTGCAGCAGGGCGGCCTGCCCGTCGACGTCGCGGACACCGTCGCATTCCTCTCCTCCGACGCCGCTGCCGGCATCAACGGCCAGGTGCTCCGTGTGTGCGGGCAGAACCTTGTGGGCGCGTGAGCCAGGAGAACGGTGCGACCGATCTCGTGCAGCTGGAGGCCGTCCCCGCCCTCGCCGGGCTGTACCGCCGGGCGCTGCTGACGACGGCCGCCCGCAGGGTGGCACGGAAGGGTGCGCCGTCGGACCTGCCCGCCGTGCGGCACCGCGTCGGCGGCGTGCGCGTGGAGCTGCCCGCAATCACGTGCTTCCAGCATCTGCTCGGGTCCGCGGCCCGGGACCAGCTGCCCTCCGCCTACCTGCACACCGTCGCGTTCCCGGTGGCCATGAGCGTGCTCGCGCGGCCGGACTTCCCCCTCCCGCTCCTCGGCATGGTGCATCTCAGCAACGAGGTGCGGCAGGAGCGGCAGGTCGGCGTGTCGGAGACGCTCGACGTCGTCGCGTGGAGCGAGGCCCTCAGGCCCCACCCCGCCGGCACGCAGGTCGACCTCATGACGGAGATCGCCGTCGACGGGGAGCGCGTGTGGTCGGGACGCTCCGTCTACCTGGCCCGCGGTATCCGGGCGGTGGGCGCACCGGAACGATCGCCCGTGGAGCGGCCCGCCTTCGTCCCGCCCGTCCCGACGGGACTCTGGCGTCTGGACGCCGACCTGGGGAGGCGGTACGCGGCGGTGTCGGGGGACTGGAACCCCCTCCACCTCAGCGGTCCCTCCGCGCGGCTGCTGGGCATGAAGGGCGCCATCGCCCACGGCATGTACCTCGCGGCACGGATGGTCGACGAAGCCGTGCCTGCTCCGTCGGGTGCGCTCTCGTGGCGTGTCGACTTCGCCACGCCCGTGCCGCTGCCCGGCAGGGTGGCGCTCTCCTTCGCCTCGCCGACCGGCGAAGTCGCTGCAGCCGGCTCCCGGGTCGACGTCGTGGGCTGGGATGCGAAGCGCCGCCGGCCGCACTTCACGGGGTGGGTCCGCGCGGAATAGTTCCATGCCGGGCAGGCCCTGTCCAGAGAGCCGGTGGTTTTCACGGGTAATTCTTCCGAAGTCACCGAATCGGCTGGGCAGGGCATGTGGGCGCGGGGCAGACTCCAGGGACCGGCCCCCGAAGGCCGCCCCACTTGATGGAAAGAGGAGTTTCGTGAACTCTAGAGGTCTCAAAGCCGGCATGATCGCCGCGTCGGCCCTGATGGCATCAGCGCTGATGGCAGCAGGTCCGGTCCAGGCAGCGCCGTCGCCCGCCACCGACACGAGCGTTGCCGGCGTCGTGTCCCACGCCCAGAACGAGAGCCAGGCATCGCTGGACGCCTACTGGACCGCGGACCGGATGAAGAACGCCAAGCCAGCCACCGCGATCAATTCCGGGTGGGCGGCCGAGGGCCGGTCCATCATGCCGAAGGCAGGTCAGGAGTCGGTGGCCAAGGCGCCGAAGCAGCCCGTCGTCGAACCCCGCGCCGTCGCCCAGACGGCCGTACCGCGCATCGGCAAGGTGTTCTTCACCCAGGGCGGCCAGAACTACGTGTGCTCGGGCAACTCCGTGCAGAGCGGCAACCAGAGTGTCGTCGCCACCGCCGGCCACTGCACGCACGACCTCGCCACGGGATTCGTCACGAACTTCGTCTTCGTGCCCGCCTACAACAACGGTGCGGCGCCCTACGGCAAGTTCACCGCGCGTTCGCTGGTCGCAGCGAGCGAGTGGGTCTCCCGCAACGACATCAACTACGACGGCGCCTTCGCCGTCATGAACACTCTCAACGGCCGGACCCTCTCGGCGACGGTCGGTGCATCGAGCATCGGCTTCAACATGGCCCGCGGGCTGAACTACACCGCGTACGGCTACCCTGCCGCCTCGCCGTTCAACGGCGAGCGCCTCTACAGCTGCACGGGGACCGCAACGGCCGATCGCATCGGCGGCACGCAGTCGCAGGGCATCCCCTGCGACATGACCGGCGGCTCCTCGGGCGGTCCGTGGTTCGTCGGCTCGGGATCCGGCGGCATGCAGAACTCCGTCAACAGCTTCGGCTACAGCACCCAGAAGAACGTCATGTACGGCCCGTACTTCGGCAGTTCCATCCAGGCGGCCTACAGCACGGCGTCCAGCCGGTAGTCGTCCCCCCGCGCAGTATCCACGTAGTACCCATGCAGTATTCAGGAGGGCGGTTCCCCAGGGAGCCGCCCTCCTGGACTTCCGCAGTCCGCGGACCGGCAGGGCCCGCCACCTAGACTGGGGCCATGACCAGCTCCACCTTCGCCGACAGGGCGGCCGAGCTCGACGCCGCCGACCCGCTCGCCCGTCACCGCGCACTCTTCCTGGGAACGGCGGATGCATCCGTCCGCTCCTACCTCGACGGCAACTCCCTCGGCCGTCCCCTCGCCGTGACGCCGGGCAGTCTCACGGCGTTCGTCGGGGAGCAGTGGGGCGGCCGCCTCATCCGGGGCTGGGACGAGGGCTGGCTGGAGCTGCCCCAGCAGGTGGGCGACAAGATTGGGCGGGTGGCCCTCGGTGCCGCCGAGGGACAGTGCATCGTCGCCGATTCCACGAGCGTCCTCCTCTACAAGCTGGCGCGCGCGGCCGTGGCGGCGCGGCCGGAGCGGACCGAGATCGTCGTGGACCGCGACAACTTCCCGACGGACCGCTTCATCGTGGAGGGCATCGCCCGCGAGCGGAACCTGACGGTGCGCTGGATCGACGTCGCCTACGACGGCGGGGCGACCACGGTGGACGTCGCGGGCGCCGTCGGGCCACAGACCGCCCTGGTGCTGCTCAGCCACGTCGCCTACAGGTCCGGCCACATCGCCGATGTCGAGGGCATCACGCGGGTGGTCCACGACGCCGGCGCGCTGGTCCTGTGGGACCTCAGCCATTCGGTCGGCTCCGTCCCGGCCGAGCTCGACGCCTGGGACGTGGACTTCGCGGCCGGGTGCAGCTACAAGTACCTCAACGGTGGACCGGGCGCTCCCGCGTGGGCGTACGTCGCCGAGCGGCACCTGGCGACGCTCGACCAGCCGATCCCGGGCTGGCTCGGCAGCGCCGACCCCTTCACGATGGGTGCCGCGTACCGACCGGCGGACGGGATCCGGAGGCTCGTCTCGGGAACCCCGCCCATCGTCGGCATGATCGCCATGCGCGACATGCTGGACCTGCTCGAGGATGTGGGCATGCCCGCCGTCCGGACGAAGTCGGAGCGGCTCACGGCTTTCGCCGTCGAGGCCGTGGAGGCCGTGCTCGCGCCGCACGGCGTCGTCGTCGCCTCACCGCGCGATCCCGCCCGGCGCGGCGGTCACATCACCATCGACCATCCCGCGTTCGCCGCCATGGTGCCCGATCTGTGGGCGGACGGCATCATTCCCGACTACCGCAACCCGAACGGCATCAGGCTCGGACTGTCGCCCCTGTCGACCTCCTTCGCGGAGGTCGCCATGGCGATCGGCGCCATCGCCGAGCGGCTCGACCGGGCGGCCGACGCCGATCGGTAGGACAGTCGTGCAGGCCGGGGTGGGACGGGACGGCACATGAGCTCGCCGGCGGCCGAGTTCCGGGACCGCATCGTCGGCGGCTTCGCGCAGGCCGCTCCGCCGTCGGTGGGGCTCACCGGCATCCTGGCGATCGCGGTGGCTGCCGCCGTGCTGTGCATCCCGCAGCGTTCCTGGCGCGTCTTCGGACTGTTCGTCACCGTGGTCCACGAACTGGGCCACGTGGGGGCCGCCCTGCTCACCCTGCAGCGCGTCACAGGGATCACTCTCCGCCTCGACCACTCGGGCACCACCACCAGTCTCGGGCGCGGCGGCCGGCGCGCGGCCTTCACCACATTCTGGGGCTACCCTGTGCCTGCGGTCGTCGGGCTCGGGCTCCTGTGGAGTGCCGCGCACGGGTGGGCGGGGGCTGCGCTCTCCGCCGGTGCGATGCTCCTGGTGGCCGCCCTCGTCCTCGTGCGGAACGGACAGGGCATCCTGATCCTAGGCGGCAGCGCCGCCGTCGCCCTGGCGCTCGTGTGGTTCGGGGGAGGGGAGCCCGCAGGATACGCCTGCCTGGTCCTCGGGATCGCCCTGCTCGTGGGGGCCTGCCGTGACTGGATCAAGGTGGTGCGGGTCCATGCCCGACGGCGGGACCTGGGGTCATCCGACGCCTACCTGCTGAGGGCCGCCACCGGCGTCCCGTCGGCGCTGTGGCTCGGTGGCTTCGCCCTCGTGATCGGCGGATCGCTGGCACTCGCGTGCGGCCTGCTGGCGCTCATCGCCGTCGCGCCCTGACCGCAGCGCACCACGTCAGTCGTCGCAGATCCGGGTGCGCCCGGAGCTGTAGGGGGCGCCCCGCTGCCGGCAGAGGTCGTCGAACAGCTCGTTGACGGCCTGGGAGATGCAGTCCCGCTCATGTTCCGGCAGGTCGATCAAACCGTGCAGGTAGGCGTTGACCTCGTACTCGTCGACGCCTCCGCCCATGCTGAAGTAGTGGAGCCAGAGTTCACCCGTGGAGATGTTGGCCCGTCTCATGGCGTCGAACGTCAGGGCGAACTGCTCCTGGCCGGGATTCGTCTCGTCCACCGCATCCATTCCCTGTTACTCGGATCTTCCCTGTGCCACGGCACATGCCGGCCCGTGGTCTGGTCAGCATATGCCGTGCGGCCGGTACGACGGGTGGGCCGGGAGCGCTTGCCGCGGTCGCGGGCGACACGGTAGGGGATCCTCCATGGTCATCGCTATGCGGGTGCCGTCGGCGGCCCGCGCACAGGCCACCGATTCAACTCCTGAGCTGTTCTCGTGTTAGAGTCTTTCTCGTTGCTTTCGCCGGTTTATACGGTGAAAAACCACCCGCGCGGGTGGCGGAATGGCAGACGCGCTAGCTTGAGGTGCTAGTCCTCTTATTGAGGGTGGGGGTTCAAGTCCCCCTCCGCGCACAGTAAAGCCCCTAGTCAGAGCGATCTGGCTAGGGGCTTTGTTGATGAAGAGGCCGTTTTGGTTGATGAGCATCGTAGGATCACCAGTCATGGCCACCACACGCACTACCACCAGGGCAGACGGATGGACCCGCTAACAGGTCATCTGGCGGGAACCGCACACCGGTAAGCAGACCTCGCGCTCGTTCGACGACCCTGCCTCGCCGACAATGCTGCAGCACTTCCTGAACGACGACGGTCAATGCTTCCGCTTGGCAGCCGAGGTTGCGGCCGTCATCCGCTCGACCTCCCCGCGTATCCGCGACGTCGTCCGCACCCACATCGACGGCATCACAGGTATCGAATCAGGCACGAGGGCCCGCTACCGACGGCTGCTCGAGAACCACATCGTGGAGCCGCTCGGCTCGATCCCCGTCGACCGGCTCCCGCGGGCGCAGGCCCTGCAGTGGTTCGAAGGCATGATCGTTGCGGATAAGACCCGAAAGAATATCCATGCGCTACTGTCCGCGGCGCTTGAGACGGCCGTGCGCGAGCGCCACGTGACCGAGAACGTGGCCAAGGGCATCCGGGCCCCGCGATCCTCTGTGAGGTCGCGGGAGAGCGTCTTCCTGACCACGTCCGACGTCTCGCTCATCGCCGACAGCATCGATCCGCAGTACTCCACACTGATCCGCTTCTTCGCCGCCACGAATCAGAGCTTCAGCGAGGCCACGGCGCTGCGCCGGCGCGACATCAGGAAGGACGCTTCCGGCAGGTACACCGTGCACGTTACGCGGGCCTGGAAGCTCGCTGACGGGGGATGGGTCATCGGAGGACCCAAGAGCCCCAAGAGCCGACGTACCGGGTCCGTGTAGATGTCCCTCACCGAGCTGCTCGACCAGCAGCTCACCTCGCTGCGGAACGATGACCTTGTCTCCAAGAACGCGAGTGGAGGAGCGCTACGCAACAATCAGTTCTACCGCCTCTTCTGGGCCCAACCATCACGGCCCTCACCGACCCGGCCGAAGCGCCGCGCCTCGATCAGGCGTCCACGCCGCATGACCTGCGCCACACGCACGTCAGGTGGCTGATCGCGAAGAGCGTCCCCCTGCCCGTCACCAGGCACGCTTCGGCCACGAGACCATCCAGATGTCAGTGGATATCTACGGGCACCTCGCCAGCGACGCCGACAGCAGCGCAGCAGACCTTCTCGACGAGAGGAGAGGCGGCGAACCAGGTTCCAGGAGCCGGACTACAGGTAAGAGTAACGAGACACGACACGGTACGAGTCTCTTCCCGGACGGAGGGAAGGGACTCGGGTCGTGCGTCGGCATGCTGCCGACGTCATGGCGTAATCCTGCCCGCGAGCCGGTGGTCCACCGTACCTGCTAGGAGTTTGAGAGTCGGTTGGCTCCGTCATGCGGGGGAGTGGACGTTTACCTGGAACGATGAAAACGGGCGTAAGAATGCCTCACGTGCGTCATTCCGCCGTGGGAAGTGTTGCGTTGGGGAAGACCCCGGTGCCACAGCGCATAGGGGCTCAGAATGGGTGTGAATCCCAGCAGTAAGTGGCGTGATTCTCGCAGCGCTTCCTGTCGTGCTCTGCGCGACGACGCGATGAGTTTGGGTCAGCGGTCTCCTCGGGCAAGCACGCCCGATATGAGGAGTTGCACAAGAGCGGCGGCGTCGTACTGGGCATCGCTTGAGGCACTGATGCAGAGGTTGCCAATGCCTTTGAGCACGTTGTACGCATCGATCTCCGTCGCTGCGGCCCCTGGCTCCCGGGCGGCTTCAAGGAGCGAACCGCACACCGGGACAAGACGGCCGACGAAGTAGGTATGCAGAGCATCAGAACCGGCGTTGTCTCCTTGCAGTGCGCCGGCGAGACCGTGCTTGGTGACAAGGAAGTCCACGAACAAGGCCACCCAAGCGCGTAAGGCCGCCTCGGGCGACGCGCTCTCCGCGAGTAGCCGTGGGCCGGCTTCTGCGCACGCCTCGACCTGGTGCCGGTATACCGCGACCACAAGCTCCGGACGCGTGGGGAAGTGTCGGTAGATCGTTCCCACGCCGACGCCGGCTTTCGCTGCGATTTCCCGCACCGGAGCGTCGACTCCGGACGTCACGAACACCGCTGCCGCTGCGTCAAGGAGGGCCTGCTCGCTTTGACGCGGGCGGCCCACGTTCCTGGACCGCGGAACGCGTGATTGCTCGCGGTGGGTGTCAGCCATATGCCCGTCCTCAATGACTTGATCTCGTCTGGTGAATTACGGAGCGACGTTCCGTACTATTATGGAACACCGATCCGATACTAGTATCGCAGAGCGCGGCCCTTCGAAAGGAACTCACCATGACCTCATCACTCATCACCGAACTGGACGGCATCATCGATACCGGAGCTCCGGTGATCTCGTCGCCCCGGTCCAACTGTCCGCTCCCGGCCGTGCTGTTCCCCTGGAGGTGCGGGTGTCCGCCCCTGTGACCGGCAGGAACCTTCCTGTCGTCATGTTCTCCCATGGCAACGGATGGAACCTCGACGGGTACGCGCCGCTCACGGCGTTCTGGGCCTCCCGCGGGTTCGTCGTGATCCAACCCACGCACCTGGACTCGCGCCGGAACGGCTTCGGGTTCGACCACCCGGTGTTCCCGACGATCTGGACCGAGCGGATCGCGGATCTCACACGCATCCTCGACCAGCTGGACAGCATCGAGGCCGCCGTCCCCGGACTTGCCGGCCGCGTCGACCGCAGTCGCGTTGCCGCAACAGGCCATTCCTGGGGTGGCCAGACAGCGCAGGCGCTCCTCGGAGCGCGGATCCTCAATGAAGCGGGCCAGGTCGGCGAGGACATGTCCGACAGCCGCGTCACCGCGGGAATCCTCCTCGCCGCAACCGGGATCGGCGGTGACGACCTGCATCCATTCGCCCAGGCCAATTTCCCCTTCATGCGCCCCTCGTTCCACGAGCTGACCACGCCGTCCCTCGTCATCGCCGGTGATCGCGACCAGTCGAAGATGTCCAGCCGTGGGCCGGACTGGTTCACCGACGCCTACACGTTCAGCCCGGGCGCGACCGATCTCCTGACCTTCCACCGCGCCGAGCACGCGCTCGGCGGTATCGTCGGATACGAGGTCGCCGAAACAACCGACGAGAACCCGGAACGGGTCGCCGTCGTCCAGCGGATGAGCACCGCATACCTCCGCACCGCTCTCCAGGTGGACGCGAACAGCTGGCCCGCCGCCCGCGCCGCATTCAGAGGCAGCACCAATTCGATCGGGCGCGCCGACAGCAAGCAATAAGAGCAGTCAGATATCCCGTCATGCACCCGCCGCCGGCGAAGGGGCCGAGGCGTCCGCGATGAAAGGCAGTCACCGCGTGAGGTGTACGGAAACGATCGATCAGCGGGACGCTGGGTCGGCGGGTGCTGCCCCTGGCTGCGCCCACGGTGCATGACGTGAGTGGCTTGTCTATTCGGCGAGTGCCCGCAGCGCGCGAAGGTGCACTGCTGCCCAGGAGCGGAACGGTTTCCACGTCTTGGAGATCTCGTCGATCGAGCGGTCGTCGCCGTAGCGCTTCGTGACTTCTTCGCTCAGCTTGCTCTCATTGCGCGGCAGGACGTGGCTTCATTCGGGAACCGGTTCCTCCAGGACGCCGATGGCGAAAGTAGGCAGCGGGCGTGGGACCGGGTAGCCGCGCAGGCTGTGGGAGCGTTCATGACGCCGACCAGCGCGGCCGGCTGGCAGGGAACCGACTCGACCTACATCGTCTGCGGGCAGGACAGAAGCACCTCGGTTGAGTTGCAGCGCTTCCACGCGAACCGAGCAACACGCAGCGTTGAGCTGCCAACCGGGCATCACCCGTTCCTCACCCGCCCTGACCTGATCGTCGAACAGGTACAAATGCTGATGCATGGTGGCAGGCGGCTCGAGTAGGTGTGCACTTACTGAGGTGCCGTTGTTCCAGTACTAGCGCGAAGCCAGTTCAGCGCGTGCTCCTGTTGGCTCGTGGTGATCAACGCTGTTGCGCGGTTTGGATGTATCGGGCTAGCCACTCCAGCATGAGGACTCGTTCCGCGTCAGTCAGACCGGGCAGTCGCGGCACGAGCGCCAACGGGCCCGGGTCTTCCTCGTTCAACGGGAAGTCCGCGAACGCCACCGCGACCGCGGCGCGTTCACCGAGCTTCTCGGAGTACTCGGCGAGGGTCTCCCTGCCCCATTCCAGATTCACGCCCATCACCGTCCCGGTATCGGGTGCGAGCTTCCTGCCGTCGATCGGATCGCAGGGCACGGCTTTGGTGCCGCCATGACCAGGCGAACGAGACGTGAGACCACACCTTCAATGTACGGGTCGGCCATCCGCCGGGAACGGGAACAGACCGAAGCTCACCGAGTCCTGCGAATACCCTGCCGAACCGAACCCACCAAAGGATTGAACTCATCGAGGGCGGCCCAGAACAGGTAGCCGCTACTCGTGTGCTGACCGGCTTGTCCGGATGACACTGGGAACGGTTGCCACGGTGGCGGCGGGTGTCGGAACTGGGGCGGCGATGGACAGGCAAAAGGGTGGCTCGACCTCGACGTTCGTAGCCTCGCACGAGGATCTTGGTGCCTCGCTCGTGCGGTGCCTGTGATTCCGGCTTTTGACCCTGCAGTGTTCGAGGAGCTGATTGATCAGCTGGACTCGCGGGCGACTGCCACTGATTTCCTCGACTCCTTTGCTGCCATGCTCACTGACCGTATCCGCGTCATCGAGGACGCGCTCAGAGCCCACCACCATGAAGATGCTGTGCGGGCCCTGCATAGTCTGCGGGCCAGCGCCGTCATGGTCGGAGCGCGCCAGCTGGAGGCATCCACCACCCGCGCACTCGATCTCAGCAACCCCGAGTCGACTGCCGTCGGGCCACTCGTGCGCAAGCTTCAAGGCCAAGCTGACCTGTTCCGGACAGCCATCATCCCGTTCCGCACGCCCGCGGAATCCCCCTCGAATGCGTCAGAAGTGCGACAACACGCCTGAGATGGACCGCCAGGAGTGCCCAGACGGTACTCGTCCGCAGCTTTGTCGTCTCGGCCCACAGCCGATCGTCCCCACCACGTCTCCCTAGGCGTGGTAACTGGGGTCACCTGCTCGGTGAGGTTCTCCCTACCAGAGAGTCGGCCTTCTGGTCGTCATGGGGCGCTGCGGGGCCGGGCTCGAGTCAGGGTTCGTCGTGTCGCCGCATGTGGTCCTGCGCGGTGGCGTGCATCGTCCGGTATCTCTCTCCCGATTCGACGGCGGCGACGACGGCAGGGTCTGGGTCACGGCGAAGAGCATCAATGACGTCTTCGGGCAGGTCGACTTCTGCTGCGAGATACCAGCGTGCGATAGGTGATCCTGAGGCGGTTATCTGGCGTGCTTGATCAGGATCCGGGGGGAGCCCGCCGGATGGGGTGTCGAGACGTTCGATCTGGAAGTGGAGGTGCGGTGGCGAGCGATGACCACCTGGCTGGTAGGCGGGCTGTACGTTCAAAGAGATCCGGGCCGAGCCTCCGTCCCACATCACCCAGTCCGGTCCGAGGCCCGTCCATTCCTTCCAGCGCGCATCATCAGATGACCACGTAGGCCAGTCTGGCCCGGACTCGTGCTGGTGCAGGTCCTCGTTCTGGTCGAGCCGCCGTGCGAGTTCCCGGCCCGTGGTGAAGACCACCGCAGTGTCCTCCTCGGTCAGGAACACGGCCAGATTCGGGGCGTAGTCGGACGACAGCAGAGACCAGGAGGGTTCATCTGGGCAGTACCAGTGCCCACCGTCCACCGCGCGCACCCAGCCCGCGGCTTCGATCCCGGCAGCCAGGGAATCGGCGTCAGAGAGCAGACCATTGCTGATCGCTTCACGCGTCACGAACAGGACCTTGTCGAGGACGGCGTGATGGACCATGTCGCTAGTCAGTCAGGCAGCGATCCACCTGTCAATGCATCTCGAAGCGAGATCGTCTGTCGTGCTACTTCCGTGCCCACCAATTTCTGGCCCTATCGAGGCGGTCGTCACGAGAGCCCCGACTACGACCAGAACGATGACGGCTACACCTATCCCCATGATCAGAAGCGGACGGTTGACCGGCACCGCATCGGTGTTGATCTGAATGGGGTACATGAACTGATCAAGACCTGAGGTGCTTCCCAGTACAACTGCGCACGAGCATCGATTCCCGGTCCTCAGGAGTTCGGGTGTCGGTCGGGGTAAGAGCCGGATGCCGGGTCAGTCGGGGGTGTAGGGGCTGATGTCGAGCTGGTCCGCTCCGTGGTCGCGCAATGCCTCGATGACACGCTGCGAGGCGATGAACGCATAGTTCTGGCCTGTCTGGTCGTAGAGGTTCTGGATGTCAGAGCCTGGGGACGGATCGGTCGCGAAGCCGGTGTATCCCTCGACAGGCGAGCCCGCGTGGTCGCGAACCTCGACGTCGAAGGTCCGGTACCCGGTGGCCCCAAGTGCGCGACGTGCCGCGATGAAACCAGTGGAGGCGATCTTCAGCGTGATCCCAACGGTCCACAGCACGTCACCGAATGTCTTACCTCCGTTGTAGGGCGCGAGCCATAGCGGGAAGGGAAGTTTTTCAGGACGCCAGTCCACGATGAACGGGTAGACACCGGTGACACCGTCGGGCATGCACCAGGGCTCTTCGGTGATCTTCGGCTTACCCTGTCCATTGACGTCGAGCCACACATCGTTGCGTCGTGATCTGGCCTGCATGCGAACCCAGTCGGACACACGCTCGCCTTCCAGTAACGAAGTCGGGTCTGGTGAGCAGGACCGTCACCGGCGCGCGCCGTCCCGGGAGTAGCGGCGTACGAGGTCATTGAGGGCGAGCGTCGTCATGATGATGGAGACCGCTACGACCGCCAAACCGACATAGGCAAGCAAGCCAGCGATAGATGGGAAGGCTCCGCGGTGCTCTCTGAACCAATGCGCCGAACCTGTCTTCTGAACCCCCATGAGTGCCATACCCCAGTGTCCGACGGCAAGATCACCAGGAGGATCACGACACGTACCGAAATGGTCACAGTGCCTTGGCCAGGGCGGCTATGAGCGACTGGCCGGAATGTAGCGCTCCGCTCGTGCCCCGGAGGGGAACTCTGTGATCCCGACCAGTTGCAGATTCAGCGGACCGTCGAGACCGTCGAAGAGCCTGGGCCCGTGGCCCACGAGTGTGGGGTACCTGACGAACTCGTACTCGTCGATGAGTCCGGCGTCAGCCAAAGCGAGGGGCAGCGCCACGCCCCCGACATACAGTCCTCCGCCCGGCCGCTCCTTCAGCGTCCTGATCGCCTCGACGGGGTCACCGGTCAGCGCTTCGGTGTTCCATCCGTCCGGTTCACGCGTGCTCGAGACGAGGTACTTCTTGACCGCGTTGATCGACTCCTGAAATGGCTTCATCCATGGCGGTAAGTCCTCCGCCGTACGCCAGAATTCCATCAGCTCGTAGGTGGTGCGGCCAAGGATGATCGCGTCGGCACGAGCTATGGTTCGGGCTGCGTGATTGTGGGATTGTTCGTCCTGGACGCCGGCCGTGTGGTCGACGCAGCCGTCGAGCGAGACATTGATCGAATATCGCAGAGGCCGCATCGACTCAGGCTGGCACGGTTTCCACGACTGCGCCACAGCAAGAACTTGCCACCTTTCGGGTGTTCACAAAGAATCGGCTCGCGGATGCAGGGGAGGTCTCATGCCAGAGTTACACCATGACTTTGAATCATGAGCTCGATCTGATCTTCGAGAGTCGGGACCGCGACAACATGCAGCCCACCATCGACGCGTTGTTGCCCTACTACGCAGCCGACCCCGAAAACGCGCGAGTTCTCTACGAAGTCGGCGGTGCATACGACACCGCGGGCCAGGAAGACATTGCCCAAGGCTTCTACGAGAAGGCTCTCGCCGCCGGGCTCCACGGTGATCTACTGCGCCGGTGCTACGTCCAATACGGATCGACGCTGAGGAACTTGGGCGCATACGAAAGGTCTCTGGTGGTCTTTCGAGAAGCTCGTGCTGCGTTTCCCGACTCCCCTGCCCTGGGCGCATTCGAGGCCATCACTCTGCATGCCGCAGGACACCCAGATGAATCCGTCGCAGCATTGCTCGACCTAGTGGTGAGCTTCGTTCGTACTCCCGACATCGAGCGATACAAGCCAGCAATCACCGGCAATGCGGCCTACATCCGCACCCTACAGGGCCAGCACCCGTAGCGCATTGTTCCCGACGAGGGATACTTCACCGGGCAGGTGGAGCGCGACGATCTCAGATGTCGAGGATGTTGTTGTGGGCGTTGGTGATTGGAGAGAGGTCTCGGGTGTCAAGGCCTTTCATGAGGTGAATGGATGCGTATTCTGTCGGCCTGATACGGCCGGCGTCGTCCAATACGCGGAAGGTCTGCTCCGAGGGAAGGTCGATCAGGGTCCAGGCCGCCCAAGGATCGTCGGTGGTGATCGGATCCAGCTTGAGCTCATCGTCTCTGGTCCTTCTCACAGCCGGAAGAGCAGCCCTGTGACCGGATATCCACGCGTCGTCGGTTACTTGCGTGTGCCTGGTGCGGATTCCGGCCGTGCATCTCGGGTGATGAGACCTTCTGCAGCCTGACGGGTGACGAACAGGCAGACGGCCGGCAGGAAGACGAGAACGATGAGCAGGACAGTCGGAGCGACGTACTCCTCACGCATCATGTACCGGCAGCGACGAGTGGCTCGTTGTGATGCTCCCGAGTCCAGTCAGCGACGCATCGGGTCCTCGTCGCCGACGTCGTGCTGACCTGTACGAGAAGGACCCGCGGGGCATCTTCGAGCTGGTTCTGCTAGCTGCGAAGGAGAACAATCTCCTCGAGCGCCAGGCGCGTGCGAGGCGCCGTCTCCCGTTCGGCGAGAGCTTCGGGGAGCTTGTCCGCCGTATCGATCGTGCCGACGGCGGTGATCGTCATGGGTTTGAGGTTCTCGGTGAGACCGAAGGCGGCGATCAGGGTGTCCCACTGGACGCCAGCCATCTGGTGGGTCACAAGACCCTCTGCCTCGGCCTGGACACTGAGGTGAGCCACGGCCTGGCCGAGGTCGTACTCGGCGTAGGGGCGTTTGTCGCCCTCCACCGTGGACGTCTCGGCGACACCGACGATCAGTGCGGAGGCGCGGTGAGCCCATGTCGCGTTGAATCCGACGAGCGCGGACGCGATCGACTCGAACGCGGGGGTCCCGCGCCGCGCGACGATGAAGCGTCGCGGTTGATGGTTGCTCGCTGAGGGCGACCAGCGGGCCGCCTCGAGCAGTGCGTCGAGCTGCGCCTCAGTGATGGTGGCTTCTGCATCGAATGACCGGGGGCTCCAGCGTCGGGCGAGCTCATCGATGATCGGCACGCGGGTGTCGGAGAAGCGAGCCGTCGTGGTGTCAGGGCTGAGGGACATGAAGACTCCTGTGCTGGTTCCGGGATGTCGGCGCATCATCGAGCCTCACACGGGGAACAACTGATTGCTTCCACTCATTCCTGCCGGCGGTGTCGAGGAGTTTTCTGCAGTCAGGGAATGAACGAGATCACTGCCCGGTGCGAGTTGTGCACTGCGGATCGAGTGCGCTGCTCCGCAGGCGAGCAGCAGGACCGATGGAGGCGTCCACGTCTTCGCGCACGCCTCCATCGGTCAGTGTGATGACGTGTCGTGTGAGTATCCGATCAGGCGTGCTCCACAGGGAGCCACAACTCGCAGGTGGCTGTGCTGAAATCGTCGGACCGCTCGAGGATCGCGACGATCGAAGGGCCCGGACGTAGACGCCACGGGTTGGAGGGGAACCAGTCCGTGGCAGTGGCCGCCCAGGCGGACTGCAGGGTGGCCGGGTACTCGCCTTCGGTCCGGAACACCGCCCACGTCCCGGCCGGCACCTCGATGGCGTCGAGATTCTCGGCTGCGCGGGTCGTCTCGGTGACGGCAACCCCGTGCAGGTAAGTGAGGTCGCTGCCTTCGGTGTAGTCGGGGTCGACGTCGGCGCTGACCTGCAGCAGGCCGGCCGGCTGGGTATTGCCCAGAGTTCTGAGTCGGTCGTGCTCCTCGCGAGGTATGGATGCTACGTGTGCCTGGATGTGCGGATTGATGCCCAGGTGGATGAGCGGGACTCGGGCTGCGTGGCCGACGAGGCGGAAGGCCGGGCGTTCTGCGATACGGGTGTCCATGGTGCTTTTCCCTTCTACGGTCAGGGTGAACCTGAGCTGTGACTGGGTGCGAAGGGGTCCTCCGTCCCGGCGTGCGTCGCCGGGCTTCACGCCGTGGACGGAACGGAAAGCCCGACCGAGGGCTTCGGTCGATCCGTAGCCGTACCGCACCGCGATACTCAGCAGGTCCTCGTCGCGGAGCAGGTCTCCTGCAGCGTGTGTCATGCGGCGACGTCGAACGTACTCCGACAACGGCATTCCGGCCAGCGATGAGAACATCCTCCGCAGGTGGTACTCCGTCGTCCCGAGTCCCACAGCGACGTCAGGCACGTCCAGATCGCCGGTCAGACTGTCCTCGACCGCTTCCATGAGTCTGTTCAGCTCGGTGATCACGGCTCTCCCTTCGCCATCCAGCCTTCCGGGTCCCAGTCATCGGCACCCTACTATCGCGGTCCGATGGGATCACCTCACCGCTCGCGTCCTGCCCCGGGACCGTAGGCGGAACGCATCAATCGGCGGGCGGGAGGGCGTCGTCGGCGCGTTGTCGTCCTGCCAGGGAGTACCTGCGGATATCGACGCCGAGCGCAATGATGCAAAGAATCGGCAGGAGGGGTAACACGACGTCGCCGCGCCAGTGGATGATCCACAGGAAGAACGCCCAGAACAGGACCGTGAAGACTCCGAGGGCGATCAGTGAACGACGGGTGGGAATCCGGGGAAGCGGTTCCAGCCCTCGCTTCCGATGGTCGTTGAGTTCCTTCACCGCGGCGAGGCCGAGCGGCATGAAGATCGCGAGGAAGAGCGCGACGCTGATCACCGTGCTCCAGACGCTTGTCACGCCCAGGATGTCGGTCACGGTGAGGACGAGCGGCGTCCCGGTGCCTTGATGTCATGACTCCTCGAGATGCCGTCCATGGGCGAGCCGATGGGCCAGCAATCGACCTCAGCGTTCCGCAACAGGAGATCGATGCTCTAGACTGCTTATTGTCAGAGTGACAATAAACGAGGAGCAGGACATGGACGCAGTACTGGACTGGATGAATGCCCCGGCCGCTCAGTTGCTCGGGGCACCCGTCAGCTGGATCGAGGTCATCGGGTTCGTCACCGGCGCGGCCTGCGTGTACGGCGTCGCCCGGCAGCGGGCCTGGAACTGGCCGGTCGGCATCGCCAACAACATCGCCTTCATGATCCTGTTCCTGGGCGCCGGGCTCTACGGCGAGACCGTCCTGCAGGCCGTGTTCGCCGCCGTCGCCGTGTACGGCTGGTACAACTGGGTCCGCGGAGCGGAGGACACCGAGGTGACCGGCGACCTGCCCATTCGCGATGCCTCCCGGAACGAGGTCGCCGTCGGCCTCGGCGCCGTCGCCCTGGCGACGATCGGGATCGCCGTCATCCTCACCCACGGCACCGACTCCCAGGTCCCGTGGCCGGACGCCTTCGTCCTCGCCGCTTCACTGCTCGCGACCTACGGGCAGGCCAGGAAGATCCTCCAGCACTGGTACGTGTGGATCGTCATCGACCTGGTGTCCATCCCGCTCTACGTCTCCCGCGGTCTCAACCTCACCGCGATCCTCTACATCGGCTTCACTGCCCTCTGCGTCTACGGTCTCGTCGACTGGAAGCGCAGCCGCACCGATCGCACCACCCCTGCCGCCGAGACCGAGAAGGTGCCGGCATGACCATCGACCAGGGACTCGTCATCGGGAAGTTCTACCCGCCACACATCGGCCACCGGCACCTCATCGCCAACGCCGCCGCGGCCAGCACCAGGCTCGCCGTCGTCGTCCTCGGCAACCGGTTCGAGAACATCGCCCTGGTGGACCGCGTGAAGTGGCTCGCCGACGAGTTCGCCGAAACCAACGTGTCGGTCATCGGGATGGCGGACGACTGCCCCGAGGACTACACGTCCAAGGCCATCTGGAAGGCCCACATCGAGCTGATGCGCACCGCCCTCGGACTCGACGGCATCACCGCCGTCGACGCCGTCTTCAGCTCGGAGGAGTACGGGGAGGAGCTGGCCGCCGGCTTCGACGCGGCGCACGTGATGGTGGACGCTGCACGCACCGCCTACCCCGTCAGCGGAACCCTGTGCCGCGATGACCTCACCGCGGCCTGGCGGGACATCATCAAGCCGGCGCGGCAGGACATGGCCGTACGCATCATCCTCGTCGGTTCCGAATCCACCGGCACCAGCACTCTCACCCGCGCTCTCACCGAGCACTACCGCTCCCGGTACCCCGAGCTGGTGGACGTGCCCGAGTTCGGCCGCCAGTACACGTACGACAAGTTCGCGGCCGCGCAGGCACAGGACCCCGGTGCGGTGCTCTCCGACCTCGAGTGGACGTTCGAGGACTTCGCCGTCATCGGCGAACGGCAGAACGAGATGGAGAACGAGGCGGCAGCGCGCTGTCCGCTGGTCATCGCCGACACCGACAGCCTCGCGACGACCCTGTGGGAGCGCTACTACCTCGGTGAGGGCAGCTACGGCTCCTACCGGGCCCTGCACCAGCTGCCGCGTCGGGACATCTACCTCATCACCGATCACGAGGGAGTCGCCTTCGAGGACGACGGCTGGCGCGAAGGCGAGCACCGCCGGGCCGAGATGACCGAATGGTTCAAGGAGGAGCTCACCGCCGCCGGCCACTCCTGGATCCTCGTCACCGGCGACCACGAGCGGCGCATGGACACCGCGATCGAGCTCATCGATCTGATCATCGCCCAGCGCAACCGCTTCACCTCGCCGCCCTGGGCCAGGCGCACGGTCCTCGCAGGAGCATGATGGCCACCGAAGAACAGCAGTTCCTCGAGGACTACGAGCCCAAGGAATACCCCTCCGTCGCACTGACCGTGGACCTCGTCGTCTTCGCCGTGACCGACAGCGTCCTGCACGCGGTGTTCATCCGCCGCGGCGGACGCCCGTTCCGGGGCGCGCTGGCGCTGCCCGGCGGCTTCGTCAAACCGGACGAGGACGCCCTCCACGCCGCCTGGCGCGAACTGGAGGAGGAGACCGGACTGGACCTCGGGCGGCACCGCGCACACGTCGAGCAGCTTGCCACCTACAGCTCGCCGGAACGTGACCCGCGCATGCGGGTCGTCTCCGTCGCCCACCTGGCACTGCTGGCCACCGACAGCCGGACCCTGCCCGGGCTCAGTCCCGGCAGCGACGCCAGCGCCGCGCACTGGAAGCCCGTGCACGAGGTCCTCGCCGACGAGGAGCTGGCCTTCGACCACCGGGACATCCTCACCGAGGCGCTCGAGCGCCTGGCCGGGAAGATCGAGTACACGCTCACTGCCGCCAGACTCGTGCCCGAGGAGTTCGCTCTCTACCAGCTGCGTCACGTCTACGACGCCGTATGGAACTCGAGGCTCGACGCGGGGAACTTCACCCGCAAGATGACGGGCGCCCTGACCGATACCGGCCGCAAGGTCGCCCGGTCGAAAGGTGCCCCGGCCACCGTCTTCACCGTGAAGGACGAGTACCTCAGCCCGCCTCTGGTGCGACCCGCAGCCGGGGCCCACCGATGACCCGCGACGGAAACGGCAGACCGGCGACGGGGGAGGACCCGTCCCGCGCGCATGTCTGGCGACGGCCGACTACCGGACCCCGCGGTGCAGCAGTGGCCACCGTCATCCCGCCGAGGGCTTCTCGCCGGTCGCGGTGACCGGTTGTCCCGATTTCGTTCGCGGTCCGACGGCAGACCTCCCGGCGACCACTCACCCGTCGGTCCCCACGGCGCCCGCCACCCTCGGTAGGCTGGGCAGCAACTGCTACCCAGGAGGACCACATGGGCATCACCCCCGAAGATGAAGTCGTCAGGATCTGCCAGGAACTGATCCGGTTCGACACCTCGAACTTCGGCGACAACGCCGGCCCGGGGGAGCGGTCCGCCGCCGAGTACACGGCCGGCCTCATCGAGGAGGTGGGCCTGTCCACGCAGCTGTTCGAGGCCGCACCCGGTCGCACGTCCGTCGTCGCGCGCATGGAGGGCACGGACCCGTCCCTGCCGGCCCTCGTCGTCCACGGGCACCTCGACGTCGTGCCCGCCCAGAAGGAGGACTGGTCCGTCGACCCCTTCGGCGGGGAGGAGAAGGACGGGCTCATCTGGGGCCGTGGCGCCGTCGACATGAAGGACATGGACGCGATGATCCTGTCCGTCCTCCGCTCCATGCAGCGCGACGGCGTCAAACCGCAGCGCGACCTCATCTTCGGGTTCTTCGCCGACGAGGAGGCCGGCGGCGCATACGGTGCCTCCTGGCTCGTGGACAACAAGCCCGAGGTCTTCGAGGGTGCCACCGAGGCCATCTCCGAGGTGGGTGGATTCTCGGCGACCATCGGCGGGCAGCGCACCTACCTGCTGCAGACCGCCGAGAAGGGTATCTCCTGGCTGCGGCTGGTGGCCCACGGCCGGGCCGGGCACGGCTCGCAGATCAACACCGACAACGCGGTGACCGCCCTCGCCCGGGCCGTCACGCGCATCGGTGACCACGCCTGGCCCATCGAGCTCACGCCCACCACTCGCCAGTTCCTCGACGGCGTCACCGAACTGACCGGGGTCGAGTTCGACCCGGACAATCCCGACATCCTCCTGCGGGAACTCGGCACCGTGGCGCGCTTCGTCGGGGCGACGCTGCAGAACACGGCGAACCCGACGGTCCTCAAGGGCGGGTACAAGCACAACGTCATCCCCGGCACCGCCGAGGCGCTGATCGACATGCGCACCCTCCCGGGCCAGCAGGACCAGGTCCTGGAGATCATCCGCGGACTCGCGGGGGAGGGCGTCGACGTGAGCTACGAGCACAAGGACACCTCCCTGGAGGTGCCGTTCGCGGGGAATCTCGTCGACTCGATGATCGATGCCCTGCACGCCGAGGATCCCGGCGCCAAGGTGCTGCCGTACACGCTCTCGGGCGGCACGGACAACAAGTCGCTCAGCCGCCTCGGCATCACCGGGTACGGCTTCGCACCCCTGCAACTGCCGGATGATCTCGACTTCACCGGCATGTTCCACGGCGTCGACGAGCGCGTGCCTGCGGACTCGCTCCGCTTCGGCGCCAAGGTGCTCGCCCGCCTGCTCACCACCTACTGACCGCCGGCGTCGGGACGGCAGGGGCGAAGATGACGACGACGTCCGCTACGACCGCCGGTCAGCTCCTCACCGCGGAGCTGCTCGAGCGCTTCCGGGGGCGGGCCTCGGGCTACGACGCCGGGAACTCCTTCTTCACGGAGGATTTCGACGATCTGACCGCCTGCGGGTACCTCCGCATGCTCGCGGACGTCCGGCCCGGTGCGTCGGGCGGGCTGACGCGCGCCGCCCGGGCCCAGCGTCTCCTCGCCTCCGCGGCACCGGCGACCGCCCTCGGCACCAACATGCATCTCGTCTGGACGGCGGTGGCCGGCCTGCTCGCGGACCGCGGCGACGCCTCCCTGGAATTCGTGCTCGACGACGCCGCCCGCGGCGAGGTCTTCGCGTTCGGTGTGTCCGAGCCGGGCAACGACGCCGTCCTGTTCGACTCCCTGACGCGCGTCGAACGGACCCCCGACGGTGGGTACAGCTACACCGGCACGAAGGTCTTCACGAGTCTCTCGCCCGTCTGGACCCGGCTCGGTGTCTTCGGCAAGCTCGAGGGGCGCGACGGCGCCGAGGACTCGATCCTGCACGCTTTCGTCCCGCGCGGGACGCCCGGGGTGGAGACCCTCACTGACTGGAATCCCCTGGGCATGCGAGCCACGCAGTCGAACACCACGCGCCTCATCGATGTCCGTGTCCCCGCAGCCGCCGTCTTCCGCCGCCTCCCCGTCGGACCGAACGCCGACCTCCTGGTCTTCGGGATCTTCGCCGCGTTCGAGACCCTCATCGCCGCGGTCTACCTCGGCATCGCCGACCGTGCGCTGGAACTCGCGGCGCAGTCGCTCCTGCGGAGGCGGAGTCACACCGCAGGACGACCGCTCGCCGACGACCCGGTGCTGCGGAACCTGCTCGCAGGGGCGGCGATGCGCCGCACCGCAGCGGATGCCGAACTCGAGAACGTCGTGCGCGACCTCGATGCGGGGGACGAGGCCGGACCGGCGTGGTTCCCGCGCCTCGTGACCCTCAAGACCCACGCGGTCGACGCCGCTGTGGAGGCGACGGGGGTCGCGCTGCATGTGGGGGGAGGGTCGGGCTTCTCGGCGGACTCCGAGGTGGTGCGCCTGCACCGTGATGCCCTGGCGGGGCAGTTCCATCCGTCGACCCTCGAATCTGCCCGGTCGACGGTCGCGACCTCCCTGCTGGGGCCGCCGTCGTCGTGACCGACCGGTGGTTCCGGGGCCTGTCGGGCCGGTGGCCCGGTGGGGTCAGGCCGTGCGCTCCACGCGCAGGACCTTCCGCCTCAGCCAGTAGCGCCTGCTGCCACCCATGTAGATGCAGCTGCGCTCCAGCTCCCACTTGCCGTACTCGGCGTGTTCGGTGAGAAGTTTCCGCGCCGCGGGAAGAGGTTCACCCGCGGTGACGGTGAGCACCAGATACTCGTACTGCCGCCCGTAATCCCGCTCCCGGACGGCCGTCGCGTTCAGAAAATGTTCTCGCATATCCCTCCAATTTCGATCACTTTACCGATAACGTCTAGGCCATGAGCATTGATCCGCGTGTCGCGCTCCAGTCCCTCGTGACAGCCCTCGAAGAGCATCTCGCTGCCTCGGCGTCACGTCGGCGGGAGGACGATCCCGCGGTGGAGGCCGCCTACCTCGGTATCGTTGACGCCTTCGAAGTCTACGAGGAAGCCCTGTACGACGCATTCGGTGAGGTCACTCCGCTCGAGATCTACGAAGAGTCGGACGACGACGACGATAACGACGACAATGACGACGCCGAGTACGCCTCCGACCTCGTCGACGCCGAGATCGAGCACTGACCTTTCACGCGCAGGGCTCTCGCCTGGAGCGCTCGACCTTCTGATCGCTGCTCACGCTAGGGCTCGTCGCTCATGCGCGGCCCGGCCACTCGCGCGCAGCCTGCCCGGACTCTCAGGGAAGCAGCGCGGAGACCTCGTCGAGGACCTCGGAGATCGGCCCCGCGACGGGTGCGCCGCCGACCTGGAGGATCTCCTTCAGCTGCTGGGGTGTGCGGGCGCCGATGATGGCCGAGGCCACGCCGGGCCGGTGCAGCAGCCATCGCAGCGCCACCTCGTGGGGTTGCAGGTCCAGCCCGCGCGAAGCCGTGCACAGTGCCTCGGTGATCCGTTGCGGCTTCCCTGACAGGTAGGGCTCCACGTAGGGCGACCAGACGTCGGAGGCGCCCCTCGACTCGGACGGGATCCTCCCGCGGTACTTCCCCGTCAGGACACCCCGGCCGAGCGCACCCCAGGCGAGGATCCCCGCGCCCGAAGCCGCCGCCGCGGGGAAGACGTCACGTTCCGCGCCGCGGTTCACGAGGGAGTACTCGACGTCGTTCACGAGGAGCGGGAAGGACGCGGTGGCGGCCGCGCGTGCGAACTCCCACCCCGCGTAGTTGGAGACACCGACGTAGCGGGCCCGGCCGGACGAGTAGGCCACGTCGAGGGCGCTGAGGATCTCGGGCAGCGGCACGGCGGGATCGGGGGAGGGCGCCAGCCAGACGTCCGCGTGGTCCGTACCCAGCAGGGCCAGGGACGCGTCGAGCGAGTCGAGAAGGCCGCGCCGCGAACTGTCCAGCCTTCTGCTGCCGGACCTCGTGGTGCCCCCCTGGACCACCAGGACGAGCTCCGAGCGGGCCACGGTGTCATTGATGAACCCGCCCAGCATGGCCTCCGACTGACCCTCGCCGTAGCGCGCCGCTGTCTCCACGAGCGTGCCGCCGGCATCGGTGAAGAGGCGCAGCTGCTCACGCGCCGATTCCTCGTCGACCTCCTGGCCCCAGTTCATGGTGCCGAGTCCCAGAGCGGAGACGGTCAGGCCGCTCGCTCCCACGTTTCGCCGTTGCATGAGGCCAAGCCTAGGGCCTGTGCCCGGGTGCATGGCTTAGGGTCGTTAGCGTGCATTGGATAGAAGCTGTCATCCTGGGATTCGTCCAGGGCCTCACCGAGTTCCTCCCCATCTCGTCGAGCGCCCATCTGCGCATCGTCGGCGAACTCCTCCCCAACGCGCAGGACCCGGGAGCCGCCTTCACCGCCATCACCCAGCTGGGCACCGAGACCGCCGTCGTGGTCTTCTTCTGGCGCGACATCGTCCGGATCGTGAAGGCGTGGTTCGGAGCGCTGCGCGGCACCGTCCCGCGGAACGACCCGGATGCCCGCATGGGGTGGCTCGTGATCCTCGGCAGCGTGCCGATCGTGGTGCTCGGGCTCCTCTTCCAGGACCAGATCGAGAGCACGTTCCGCAGCATGTGGATCGTGGCGACGATGCTGATCGTCTTCGGGCTGATCCTCGCCGTCGCGGACCATGTGGGGCGCCAGGCGCGGGAGCTGCACAGCCTCACCTACCGGCACGGCATCCTCTTCGGACTCGCCCAGGCGCTGGCTCTCGTCCCGGGCGTGTCGCGTTCGGGCGGAACCATCACCGCGGGCCTCCTCATGGGGTACACGCGGGAGGCGGCGGCGCGCTACTCGTTCCTCCTCGCCATCCCCGCCGTGTTCGGCAGCGGTGTCTTCCAGCTGGTCAAGAGCTACGACGAGACCGGACCGTACGCCCTGCCCGAGACGGCCCTCGCCACACTGGTGGCGTTCGTCGTCGGCTTCGCGATCATCGGCTGGTTCCTGAAGTTCGTGACGACCCGCGGGTACGGGCTCTTCGTCTGGTACCGGATCCTGCTCGGACTCGCTCTGTACGTGCTGCTCGGACTGGGCGTCATCAGCGCCTGACGCCGAGCCGTAAGGTAGAACGTGTGATTGCGTGGAACTCGACTCCTGTCCCTGAACTCGACGGCACCCAGTCGGACATCACCCTGTTCGACACGGCCCTGCAGGGACGGACGGTCCTCGAACGGCATCCGGAGCGCAGCCTGTACGTCTGCGGCATCACGCCCTATGACGCCACGCACCTCGGCCATGCGTCCACCTACGTGGCCTTCGACCTCCTTAACCGCACCTGGCGGGACGCCGGCTCCACCGTGTCCTACGTCCAGAACGTCACCGACGTCGACGATCCCCTGCTCGAGCGGGCCGCGGCCACGGGCGTCGACTGGCGGGACCTCGCCACCGAGCAGATCGCCCTCTTCCGCGAGGACATGGAGGCGCTCAATGTCCTCCCGCCCGACCACTACGTCGGAGCCGTCGAGGCGGTCGGGTGGATCGTCCCCGCCGTCGAGGACCTCGTGGCCCGTGGCCTCGCCTACACGGTCCCGGGTGAGGGCGGGGAACCCGACGGCGACGTCTACTTCTCCCTGGATGCGGCCGCAGCGCTGGACGAGGACGACGACGCCCGCTGGTTCCTCGGTCAGGTCTCGCACCTCGACGCCGACACGATGGTGGCTCTGTCCGCCGAGCGCGGAGGAGACCCGGCGCGGCCGCACAAGCGCAACGCGCTCGATCCACTCCTCTGGCGCGTCGCGCGGCCGGCCGAGCCGAACTGGCCGGGAGGCACTCTCGGCGACGGCAGGCCCGGCTGGCACATCGAATGCGCCGTGATCGCGCACCGCTACCTCCCGGCTCCCTTCACGGTGCAGGGCGGCGGTTCCGACCTCGTCTTCCCGCACCATGAGATGAGTGCCTCGCACGCCTGGGCCTCGAGCGGATCCCCCCTCGCGCAGCACTACGCCCACGCAGGCATGGTGGGCTACGACGGCGGCAAGATGAGCAAGTCGCGCGGCAACCTGGTGCTCGTCTCGAAGCTCCGCCGCGCCGGCGTGGACCCGGCCGCCGTCCGGCTCGCCATCCTCGCGCACCACTACCGCTCGGACTGGTCCTGGACGGACGCGGTCCTCGGGGAAGCCGTCGCACGGCTCGCCGCCTGGCGGGCCGCAGCCGCGCACGCGGACCGTGCCGACGTCGCCCGTCTTCTCGCACAGGTCCGGGGGCACCTCGCGGACGATCTCGACGCCCCCTCGGCGCTGGCCGCGGTCGACGCCTGGGCCGCCGGCACTCACGGCGACGGCTCAGGCCGGCAGGACGTCAGCGACCTGGCGGATGCCCTGCTCGGGGTGCGCCTCTAGGCCGCCTTCTCGGCTTCAGCTCCGCGCCTGTTCAGCGCCGGAGCGCGGCGGATGTGGATCCTGTGACGGCTCCGCGGGCTGTTCTCCTCGGCGTGGCTGCTACCGCCGACGCTCACTGCTCGCGGCGGCGCTTCTTCAGGTAGCGCTCGAACTCGCGCGCGATCGACTCGCCGCTCGCCTCCGGCAGGTCGACGGTGTCCTTCGCCTCTTCGAGTTGACGCACGTAGGCGGCCACCTCGGGGTCCTCCGTCGCGAGCTCGTCGACCCCGCGCTCCCAGGCTTCGGACTCCTCGGTCAGGACGTGCGTCTCGACCGAGATCTGAAGGATCTCCTCGAGCTTGTTGAGCAGCGCGAGCTGCGCCTTCGGCGAGGGCGACTGCCCGACGTAGTGCGGCACCGCGGCCCAGAGGGACATGGTGGGGATGTCCGCGAGGAGACCCATCTCGGCGAGGACGCCGACGATCCCGATGGGTCCCTCGTAGGTCGACGGCTCCACCTCGAGGCTCTCCCGGACGAGGTCGTCGTCGGAGGTCACCGTCACCGGGATGGGGCGGCTGTGCGGTACGTCGGCCAGCAGTGCACCCACGAGGACGATGCAGTCGACGTTCAGCTCCTTCGCCAGCCCCACGAGTTCGGCCGTGTAGGCACGCCACTTGTAGGAGGGCTCCACGCCGTTGACGAGGATGAGGTCCACCGCTGAATCCGGCACGACGGCCTTGCTGATCCGCGTGTTCGGCCACTTGATGCGCCGCTGACCGGCGGAGTTCCGCTTGATCACGGGACGGGTGAACTGGAAATCGTAGAACTCGTCGGCGTCGATGGTGGAGATGCGTTCGCTGCCGAAGAAACGCCCCATGTAGGTGAGGGCGTCACTGGCAGCCTCACCGGCGTCGTTCCAGCCCTCGAAGGCCGCGAGCATGATGGTGATGCGCCGCTCCGGCTCGCCTGCATCCTGGAAGAGATCCTGCACGCCGGTCGGCTGGTGTTCGTCGAAGCTGTCCACGTTCTCACCCTAAACCCCGCCGCGCGGCCATGTCAGGCGAGGTTGGACGGCTACGCGGACAGCTGACGCGCGGTCCTGTCAAGGGGTCACCGTAGACTTGGGACCATGGCACACCACCCCACCGGCACCGTCCAGACCCTTGCCCGCGTCGAGGCCGAGCCGGACGGCAGCAGCACCGGCGGGAACCTCGGGAGGCTTCAGGGCGTGCTCTGGGACATGGATGGAACCATCGTCGACACCGAGCCGTACTGGATCCGCGCGGAGAGGGATCTCGTCGAGTCCTACGGCGGAACCTGGAGCATCGAGCAGGCCACCGCCCTGGTCGGCCAGGCCCTCGATTTCTCGGCGGGCCGGCTGCAGGAGGCCGGCGTGGACCTCGGGATCAGCGCCATCATCGAGCACCTGACCGGACGCGTCGCCGCCGACGTCGCCGCTGACGTGCCCTGGCGGCCCGGCGCGCGCGAGCTCCTGGCGGCCCTGCGGCAGGAGGGCGTCCCCTGCGCCATGGTCACCATGTCCGAACCACTGCTGGCGATGGCCGTCGCCTCGCACCTGCCGGAAGGTACGTTCTCCCACCTCGTCACCGGGGACCGCGTCTCCGCCGGGAAGCCGGACCCGGAGGCGTACCAGCTGGGCTTCGACCTCCTCGCCGCAGATCATCCGGGGCTCACGAAGGATCGCGTGGTCGCCATCGAGGATTCCCTGCCAGGCGTCACCTCCGCCCTGGCCGCGGGCCTCGTGACTCTGGCCGTCCCGCACTTCGTCCCACTCCCACCCGACACGCGCCGCACGGACTGGAGCACGCTGGAGGGCCGCACCCCCGCCGAACTCGCCGCCCTGGTCGGTCCCCGCGGCACGGCGCCTGCAGGGGAGCGGGCATGACCAGCACCCCGCCTCCTGTGAAAGCAGAACCGAGCCCGGGGCTGTCCCTGGGCCGCATCGCCGGGATCCCCGTGGTCCTCGCGTGGTCCTGGTTCGTCATCACGGCGTTCATCGTGCTGGTGTTCGGGCCGCGCGTCACCAACGCGTTCCCCGGGATCGGCGCGGGCGCGTACGCCGTCGCCCTCGGCTACGCGCTCCTTCTCGCCGCCTCCGTGCTCATCCACGAACTCTCCCACGCGCTCACCGCCCGGGCCTTCGGCTGGCCCACCACGCGGATCGTCCTCAACCTGTGGGGCGGCCACACGCAGTTCGCCAGCTTCAATGCGTCCCCTGGGCGGTCCCTGCTCGTCGCCCTCGCCGGGCCGGCCGCGAACTTCGTCCTGGCCGGTATCGGCTGGGGCATCCTGCAGGCCATGACCCCAGGGTCGGTCACCTACCTGCTGGCGACCATCCTGGTCTGGGCCAACCTGCTCGTCGCGGTGTTCAACGTGCTCCCCGGCCTGCCACTCGACGGCGGCCGCCTCGTCGAGAGCGCCGTCTGGAAAGCCACGGGGAGCCAGGAGAAGGGAACGGTCGCCGCGGGATGGGCGGGCAGGGTTCTGGTGATCCTGCTCCTCGCCGTGGTGATCGGGTTGCCCCTGCTCCAGGGCCGCTGGCCGGACTTCACGGTGATCATCATCGCCGTCGTCATGGGCGCCTTCCTCTGGATGGGTGCCACGGCGGCCATCGAGAACGCACGCATGCGGCTCCGCCTGCCGGCCATCAGTGCCGGGCGTCTCCAGCAGCGCGCTCTCGGGCTGCCCGCCGGGACGACCGTTCTCGCCGCCCGTCGCCTCCTGCGCGAGCACCCGGGTGCCGCCGTCGTCATCACGGGCGCCACCGGCATCCCCGAGGCCGTGGTGGACGAGGGCGCCCTCCTCGCCGTCCCCGAGGAGGTCGCCGGGACGACGGCGGTCAACGCGACCGCCCGGCGCCTCGCCGCAGGGGCGTACGTCCCCGAGTGGGCCGAGGGGCAGGAACTTGTCCAGTTCCTCGCCCGGCTGGAGGGCAACGAGTACGCCGTCGTCAACCGCCAGGGTGCCGTCACCGGTCTGCTGCACCAGCGCATTGTGGTGCAGGCCATCACGGGCAAACCCTCGCCCGGCGCCTGACCGCCGCGCCGGGGCCCGGAAGGCTGAGCCCCGTGCTGCCGACCGGCGCCTCGACACACTCCCCATCACTGACACTGCCGGCCCCGCCGGCACCTGCCGAAGGACCATCATGAGCGACACCCCGACCACCCCCACCGCGCCGTCCCCCGACGCCGAACTGCAGGCCGCGCCGCACGGCGCGGCTGCTCGCCGAGGGCCCTTCCGACCCGGAGAACGGGTCCAGCTGACGGACGAGAAGGGCCGGATGAACACCGTCACCCTCACCCCCGGCGGCGCCTTCCACACGCACAAGGGCTTCCTGCAGCACGACGCCATCCTCGGCACCGCGGAGGGGACGATCCTCGAGAACACCAGCGGCCAGCTCTACCAGGCGCTCCGCCCGCTGCTCTCGGACTTCGTCCTGTCCATGCCGAGGGGCGCCGCCGTCGTGTACCCGAAGGATGCCGGGCAGATCGTCACGATGGCCGACATCTACCCGGGCTCCCGCGTGGTCGAGGCCGGCGTCGGGTCGGGCGCGCTGTCCATCTCGCTGTTGCGCGCCGTCGGTGACTCCGGCTACCTCCACTCGTTCGAGCGTCGCGAGGAATTCGCCGACATCGCCCGCGGCAATGTCGAGACGATCTTCGGCGGCCCGCACCCCGCCTGGCAGATCACCCTCGGCGACTTCCAGGAACAGGTGGTGGAGCATGAGGAACCGGGCTCCGTGGACCGCGTGGTCCTCGACATGCTCGCTCCCTGGGAGTGCCTCGACGCCGTGGCCACCGTACTGGCACCGGGCGGAGTCTGGATCAGCTACGTCGCGACCGTCACCCAGCTCTCCCGCACGGCGGAGGCCATCCGCGCCGACGGCCGCTTCACCGAGCCCGACGGCTGGGAGTCCATGGTGCGCGGCTGGCACCTGGAGGGACTCGCGGTACGCCCCGACCACCGCATGGTCGCCCACACGGGCTTCCTGCTGACCACGCGCCGCCTGGCCGACGGGGCCGTCGGTTTCACGCCGAAGCGCCGGCCCTCGAAGACCGGGTTCAGCGCTGAGGACCTCAATGCGTGGACCCCGCAGGCGGTGGGGGAGCGCGACGTCTCCGACAAGCGCCTGCGCCGGGTGGCCCGTGATGCGGCGTCCACGATCCAGCGCGGCTCCCTCCCGGCCGAGGAGGCGCAGGCGCGACGCGACGCCATCGCCGACGGCGGCACGGTCGAGTAGAGCCCGGCCGCCGGGCGGACGGCGCCGGAGAAAGCGGCGCTCGCCGGACGACGTGGCCCGACACCGGCTCGGAGCGCGATGCCCGCCCGCGTCGGGTGCTGCCCTGAGTCGCCCTGCCGGCCCGCCGGCGCCTGCCGGCCCGACGTCGGTGCCGGCCCTGAGTCGCCTGCGGGCGCAGCGGGGAGAGCCTCGCCGTCGTCGCGCGTTGGACCTGAAGTGATGACCGTGCATCAGCTGCATCAGCTGATGCAGCAGGTGCGGGACGGCCGCGTCAACCCCGCGTCGTCGCACGAATCACCGGTGGGCTCCGCGGGGCGGGGTCTGCGCTAAGGTCGAAAGACAGCTGACGGACCGAACCCAAGGTGGCGAACCGATATGCCGGACTCCCAAGACAACCCCGCCCCTGACCAGCGGGACGTGTCTCCGCCCGCCGTGGATGCCTCGATCGCCCAGCGGCAGCTCAACGTCCTCCGCGACAAGCTCCGCCACATCGACCGGCAGCTCGCGGCCGCCACCCAGAACAACGGCAAGCTCGTCAGCGCCCTCGAAGCGGCACGCACGGAGATCGTCCGGCTGAAGGCGGCCCTCGAGAAGGAGGGCGCCGCGCCCTTCAGCTTCGCCACGGTCATGCAGGTCAATCCGCGGCGCCCCGCCGAGCCCGGCACCACCACCGAGGCCACCGTGCAGGACACCGCGGACATCCTCCAGTCCGGGCGGAAGCTCCGCGTCACCGTGAGCCCGCTGATCAACGTGCGGCAGCTCGCCGCAGGCCAGGAGGTGCTCCTCAACGAGTCCCTCACGATCGTCGCGGCCCTCGGCTTCGAGCGCGCGGGCGAGCTCGTCACGGTCAAGGAGCTCATGGGCACGGACCGCGCCCTCGTGGTCGGCCGGACCGACGACGAGCGCGTCATCAAGCTCAGCGGCCCGCTGCAGGCGGAGCGGATCCGCGTCGGCGACGCCCTCGCCGTCGACACGAAGTCCGGGTACGGGCTGGAGAAGGTCCCCCGGAGCGAGGTCGAGAACCTCGTGCTCGAGGAGGTGCCCGATATCGCCTACGGCGACATCGGCGGCCTCGGCCCGCAGATCGAGCAGATCCGCGACGCCGTCGAACTCCCGTTCCTGCACCCGGACCTGTACCGCGAACACGGGCTGAAGCCACCCAAGGGGATCCTGCTCTACGGCCCTCCCGGCTGCGGCAAGACCCTCATCGCGAAGGCCGTGGCGAACTCCCTCGCCGCCCGGGCCGCCGAGCGGGCCGGGCTCGAGCAGATTCGCAGCTACTTCCTGAACATCAAGGGTCCTGAGCTGCTGGACAAGTACGTGGGCGAGACCGAGCGCCACATCCGCCTCATCTTCGCCCGGGCCCGCGAGAAGGCGTCCGACGGCAGCCCCGTCGTCGTCTTCTTCGACGAGATGGACTCGCTGTTCCGGACACGTGGCACCGGTGTGTCCTCCGACGTCGAGACGACGATCGTCCCGCAACTGCTGAGTGAGATCGACGGCGTGGAGAAGCTCGAGAACGTGATCGTCATCGGGGCCTCGAACCGCGAGGACATGATCGACCCGGCGATCCTGCGTCCCGGGCGCCTCGACGTGAAGATCAAGATCCAGCGGCCCGACGCCGAGGGAGCTGCGGAGATCTTCGCGAAGTACATCACCCCGGACCTGCCCCTGCACGCGGACGACCTCGCCGAGAACGGCGACGACCCGCAGACCACCATCGCGGAGATGATCCGGCGGACGGTGGAGCAGATGTACTCCACGGACAAGTCCAACGAGTACCTCGAGGTCACCTACGCCAACGGGGACACCGAGATGCTGTACTTCAAGGATTTCAACTCCGGTGCCGTCATCCAGAACGTCGTGGACCGTGCCAAGAAGTACGCCATCAAGGACCTGCTGCTGGACGGCAGCAAGGGCCTGCGGATCGAGCACCTCATGCGCGCCGTGGTGGACGAGTTCCGCGAGCACGAGGACATGCCGAACACCACGAACCCCGACGACTGGGCGCGGATCTCCGGCAAGAAGGGCGAGCGCATCACCTACATCCGGACCATCGTGCAGGGCAAGGCGGGCCAGGAGCCCGGCAAGTCCATCGAGACGACGGCGAACACCGGCCAGTATCTGTGATGGAGACGGGTGGACGGCGCACGGGCCGCCCACAGGGGCTGCCTGCCGTCGGTGAGGGGATCTCCGTCCACCGCGTGATGGGGACGGAGACGGAGTACGGCATCATCGCGCCTGCCCTGCCGTCGGCCAACCCCACGCTGCTGTCCTCCCAGGTGGTCAACGCCTATGCCGCGACGCTGCGCGAGGGTCTCGGCAACCTGGCCGGTACGCGCTGGGACTACACCGACGAGACCCCGCTGACGGACGCGCGGGGCTTCCGGATGGACCGGGCCCGTGCCCATCCGAGCCAGCTCACCGACGAGCCGCCGGAGCTGGACGAGCTGACGGCCGAGCAGATCGCCCTCGAGCGCGGTGAGCCCGCCGAGGCGGCGGTGCTCATGAACCTCGTGCTGAACAACGGGGCCCGCCTCTACGTGGATCACGCCCACCCCGAGTACTCCTCGCCCGAGGTGACCAACCCGCTCGACGCCGTGCTGTGGGACCGGGCCGGTGACAGCGTGGCCGTCGCGGCGATGGAGCGGATCGCCGCCACTCCGGGCTTCTCCCCGGTCATCCTCTACAAGAACAACACCGACAACAAGAGCGTCTCCTACGGCTCGCACGAGAACTACCTCGTCCCGCGGAGCGTGCCCTTCTCGAAGCTCGCCGAGGCGCTCATCCCCTTCTTCGTCTCGCGGCAGGTCATCTGCGGAGCGGGCAGGGTGGGGCTCGGTGCGCTGAACCAGGACGCAGGGTTCCAGATCAGCCAGCGCGCTGACTTCTTCGAGAACGAGATCGGCCTGGAGACGACGGTCCGGCGGCCCATCATCAATACGCGGGACGAGCCCCACGCTGTCGCGGAGAAGTACCGGCGCCTGCACGTGATCATCGGGGACGCCAACCTCCACGAGGTCTCCAACTACCTGAAGACGGGGACGACGGCGCTGGTCCTCGCGCTCATCGAGCAGGGCCGCGCGCCCGTGCCCGTCCTCGAGGACCCCGTGGCCGCACTCCAGTCGATCAGCCACGACGCATCCCTCACCCGCACCGTGCAGCTCACCGACGGCCGCGCGATGAGCGGCCTCGACCTCCAGGAGCTCTACTGCGAGGCCGTCACCGCTGCCCTCCCGCCGGATGCCGACGACCAGACGCGTGACGTCGTCGCGCGCTGGCAGTCACTGCTCGCCACCCTGCGCCGGGATCCGATGGACGCTGCCCGCCAGGTGGACTGGATCGCGAAGCTCTCGGTGCTGGAGGCGTACCGTGCGCGGGACGGGCTCGACTGGACGGACCCACGCCTCGCGCTCGTCGATCTGCAGTACGCGGATCTCCGACCGGACAAGGGCATCTACCGACGTCTCGCGCGGCGGGGCGACGTCGAGCTGCTCGTCGGGCCGGTGGACGTGGCCCGTGCCGTCGTCGAACCCCCGCGGGACACCCGCGCGTACTTCCGGGGGCGCTGCATCGCCGAGTACCCGGCGGAGGTCGTCGGAGCGAGCTGGGACTCGCTGATCTTCGAACTTCCGGGCGAGCGGCGGCTGCAGCGCGTGCAGACCAGGGAGCCGCTCCGGGGCACGGCCGAGCTCACCGGTGCGCTCTTCGACGCGGCGGTCGACGCAGAGGATTTCCTGTCCCGATTACTGAGCGGCCCCGAGCGGCGCGTGGCACCATAGGAACCTGACCACCGCACGCATCACGACCACGAAAGGGTGGCCACCATGGCTTCACAGGACCGCATCTCCACCGGCGGCTCGACCTCGGGATCCGAGGAGGAACTCCCCGAGCCCGCCCCGGCGGCCCCCACCGCCCCCGCTGCCCCCGCTGCCCAGGAATCCTCGCAGACGCAGGGCGTGGACGATCTCCTCGACGAGATCGACGGTGTCCTCGAGTCCAACGCGGAGGAGTTCGTCCGGGGTTTCGTGCAGAAGGGCGGCCAGTAGCGGATGCTCCCGGACGATGCAGCCGCAGCCGTTCCACGGGCCGCCTCGGCCTCTTTCTCCGCCTACCTCGGTGAACACCACCCTGCACTGCTGCCCGCCAACCGGTCCCTGGGTCCCGTGACCGCCTCGACCGACGCCTCCCACCTGGCGCCGCACGCGACGACGATCGTCTCCCTGACCTTCCCAGGCGGCGTGCTGATGGCCGGTGACCGGCGGGCCACCATGGGCAACGTGATCGCCAGCAGGCACATCGAGAAGGTCTTCCCGGCCGACAACTACTCGGTCCTCGGCATCGCGGGAAGCGCCGGGATCGGCCTGGACCTGACCCGCCTGTTCCAGGTGGAGCTCGAGCACTACGAGAAGATCGAGGCCACCATGATGAGCCTCGACGGCAAGGCGAACCGGCTCGCGGCCATGGTGCGGCAGAACCTCCCGATGGCGATGCAGGGCCTCGCCGTCGTCCCGCTCTTCGCCGGCTTCGACACGGACCGCCACGTGGGGCGCCTGTTCTCCTTCGACGTCACCGGCGGGCGGTACGAGGAGCACGAGCACCACTCGGTCGGCTCCGGATCGGTGTTCGCCCGCGGCGCCCTCAAGAAGCTGTGGAACCCGCGCCTCGACGAGGCCTCGGCCGTGCGTGTCGCCGTCGAGGCGCTCTACGACGCCGCCGACGACGATTCGGCCACCGGTGGCCCCGATGCCGTCCGCGGGCTGTGGCCCGTGGTCTACGTGGTGGACGGTGCCGGTGCGCGCCGCATCCCCGAGCGCGAGCTGGAAGCGGTGGCGCACGCCATCATCGACGCCCGCTCCTCGGCAGGCAGGGAGGCATAGCCATGACGCAGCAGTTCTACGTCTCGCCCGAACAGCTGATGAAGGACCGCGCCGACTTCGCGCGGAAGGGGATCGGCCGGGGGCGGTCGGTCGTCGTGATGAGCTGCCGCGACGGCATAGCCCTCGTCGCCGAGAATCCCTCGCCCTCGCTCCACAAGCTCGGCGAGATCTACGACCGCATCGCCTTCGCCGCCGTCGGCAAGTACAACGAGTTCGAGAGCCTCCGGCAGGCCGGCGTGCGGTACGCCGACGTCCGGGGCTATTCCTACGCCCGCGAGGACGTCACGGCCCGCGGGTTGGCGAGCGTCTACGCCCAGAGCCTCGGCGCCGTGTTCACGGCGGAGAGCAAGCCCTTCGAGGTCGAACTGGTCGTCGCCGAGGTGGGTCGCTCGCAGGACGCAGACCACCTCTACCGCCTCACCTTCGACGGCTCGATCGCCGACGAGACGGGCTTCGTGGTCATGGGTGGCGCGGCGGACGCCGTCGTCGACGCCCTGCGCGGTTCCTGGTCCGCCGACCTCAGCCTTCCCGAGGCCGTCCGGGCAGCAGCCCGATCCCTCCGGCACGACGGCGTCGTCACCGCCGGGGCCGGGGACGCCGGTGCACCCGTGCTCGATCCCTCCGTCCTCGAGGTCGCGTTCCTCGAACGCGACCCGGACACGTTGCGGGGAAGCAGGCGGGCGTTCCGCCGCATCGGCGGGCCCGAGCTCGACCTCCTGCTGCAGAACGGGCAGGACAGCTGATGGACCGCCGGATCTACGGTGTGGAGACGGAGTTCGGCATCTCCTACTCCGGGCCCAACTCCCGGCCCCTCTCGCCGGAGGAGGTGGCGCGGTACCTGTTCAGGAAGGTTGTGAGCTGGGGGAGGTCCTCGAACGTCTTCCTCACCAACGGCTCCCGCCTGTACCTCGACGTCGGCTCCCACCCCGAGTACGCCACGGCGGAGTGCGACGACCTCGCGCAGCTCATCGCGCACGACCGCGCAGGTGAACTGATCCTCGAGGACCTCGTCGCCGAGGCGCAGCGCAAGCTCGCGCAGGAGGGCTACGACGGCAAGATCTACCTGTTCAAGAACAACACGGACTCCGCCGGCAACTCCTACGGCAGCCACGAGAACTACCTGATTCCGCGCAAGCTGGAGTTCGCGCGCCTCGCCGACATCCTGATCCCCTTCCTCGTCACCCGGCAGCTGCTCGTCGGGGCCGGGAAGGTCCTGAAGACGCAGACCGGATCCCTCTACGCCTTCTCGCAGCGGGCCGATCACCTGTGGGAGGGCATCTCCTCCGCCACGACGCGCTCCAGGCCGATCATCAACACGAGGGACGAGCCGCACGCGGACGCCGAGCACTACCGCCGGCTGCATGTCATCGCCGGCGACTCGAACATGTCCGAGACCACCACGCTGCTGAAGGTCGGGTCCGTCGACCTGCTGCTGCGGATGGTCGAGGCAGGCGAGATGATGCGTGACTTCCGCCTGGAGAATCCGATCCGCAGCATCCGCGAGATCTCCCACGACCTCACGGGACGCCAGCTGCTGAAGCTCGCCAACGGACGGCAGATGACGGCGCTGGAGATGCAGCGGGAGTACCTGGCGCGAGCCACCGCGTTCGTGGCGGACCACGGCGCGCACAACGCGCACGTCCCGACCATCCTGGACCTGTGGGAGCGGGTGCTCGACGCCGTCGAGACGGGCGACACGGCGCGGATCGACACCGAGATCGACTGGGCGATCAAGAAGAAGCTGATCGACCGCTACCTCGCACGGTCCGGGGGAGACCTCGAGTCGGCGCGCGCGGCGCAACTGGACCTCACGTACCACGACATCTCGCGGTCGAGAGGCCTGTTCTTCCTGCTGCAGGCGCGGGGGGAGGCCGCCCGCGTCGTCGACGACACCGCCGTGAAGGAGGCGGTCGATCTTCCGCCGCAGACCACGCGCGCACGCCTGCGCGGCGAGTTCGTCCGGCGGGCCAAGGAGGCGAACCGCGACTACACCGTCGACTGGGTGCACCTCAAGCTCAACGACCGCGCCCAGCAGACCATCCTCTGCAAGGATCCGTTCACCTCGGTGGACGAGCGCGTGGAGGCCCTGCTGCAGCAACTGTGAGCCGCCCGCACCCGTGATCGAGTGTCTGCCAGCACTTTCACAGGAGAAACCGCCGGCCGGCAGCCGTTAGGCTTGTCAGGGCCCTTTCTTCTGCGGGCAGCCTGAACCGGTCACCAACCCGAAAGTAGTTCTGTGCGAAAAGTACTAGCATTCCTCCTCCCGCTGCTGCTGTTGCTGCTGACGGGCTGCGGCGGGCCGACGACGGACAACCTGACCGGCGAGGAGACGGGGAACTCGGCCGGCGCCGCCGAGGTCTTCGACACCGTCGAGGTGAGCGGCGGATCCGACGAGGAGCCCCCGACCGTCGAGTTCGAGTCCCCCCTCGAGATCACGGGCGTGGCGGCCAAGACCGTCATGGAGGGCGAGGGCGACGCAATCGAGTCCGGGCAGCGGATCCGGTACCAGCTCGTCGCGCTGAATGCCACGGACGGTGAGGTCCTCGGCGACACGTACGCCCAGGGCGAGCCCCAGGTCCTGCCTGTCGACGACACACTCAAGGAGCAGGACGCGGAACTGTACGACGTCCTGGTCGGTACGAAGGTCGGCGCCCAGATCGCCTACACCCGCCCCTCGCCCGAGCCGACGGAGGGCCAGACCGCCCTGCCCGAGCAGCTGATCGTCCTCAAGGTCCTCTCCGCCGAGCAGCCTCCGCCCGAGCCCGAGGTGCTCTCGCCCGAGGACGTCCAGAAGCTCGACGACGAGGGTCAGCTGCCCACGTTCGAGTTCGACGACGCCGGCGTGCCGGCGGTCACCATCCCCGAGAACGAGCCCTCCGACAACCTCGTGATCAAGGTGCTCGAGGAGGGCGACGGCGAGGTCCTGACGGACGCCGACACCATCACCGCGAACTACTCGGGCTGGACCTACAGCGACGGCGAGAAGTTCGACTCGAGCTTCGATCGCGGTGAGGCCGCGGAGTTCCCGCTCAACGGCGTCATCACCGGCTGGACCAAGGGCCTGGCCGGACAGAAGGTCGGCTCCAAGGTCATGCTCGTCATCCCGGAGCCCTGGGCCTACCCGAACGCCCAGCAGGGACAGCCCTCCGGAACCCTCGTGTTCTACGTCGAGATCGTCAGCAAGGCCGCGGCGGAGTAGTCCGGCCGGCCCTCCCACACCCCCGAAGCTCCAGGAAAGGAAACCATGTCCTTCGGACAGCGTGACTTCGACCGGCAGAAGCCGGAGATCGACTTCCCCTCCCACGACGTCCCCACGGACCTCGTCATCGAGGACCTCATCGAGGGCAAGGGTGACGAGGCGAAGCCCGGCAACACCGTGTCCACCCACTACGTCGGCGTCGCCTTCTCGACCGGCGAGGAGTTCGACGCCTCCTGGAACCGCGGGGCGCCACTCGACTTCAAGGTCGGCGTGGGCCAGGTCATCCAGGGCTGGGACCAGGGACTGCTCGGCATGAAGGTCGGCGGACGACGTCGGCTGGAGATCCCCTCTCACCTGGCCTACGGACCCAGCGGCGCCGGTTCGGCGATCGGACCCAACGAGGCACTGATCTTCGTCGTCGACCTCCTGGCGGTCCGCTAGTACCACCTCCGCCCCGCCCGTCGGGCCGGAGGAGAGCACCACGGTTTCGTCCGGAAGGGACGCAGGTCGACGATCGTCGGCGTGCGTCCCTTCCGTGCTTGTAGTGAAGGTAGGGTTTCACCGTGTCCGCAAAACGTACCGAGCGCCTCCTCACCCTCGTGATCATGCTCCTCTCGAGCCGCCGGGGATTCACCAAGGAGGAGTTGTTCGACGAGATCGACCTCTACCGGGAGGCGACGTCCGTCGCTGCCCGGGAGAAGCTCTTCGACCGTGACAAGGCCGCGCTGAGGGAACAGGGGATCCCGCTCGAGTCCTTCAGCGAGGACACCCTCTTCGACAACGACAACACCGTGCAGCGGTACCGGATCAGTGCGGAGGACTACCGACTCGGCGGGGTGACCTTCCTGCCGGAGGAGTACGCCGTCCTCAACCTGGCCGCGGGCGTCTGGGACCAGGGGTCGCTCGACTCGGCGGCGTCGCGGGCCCTGCGCAAGCTCAGTTCGCGGAGCACCGACGGCGGCACCGAACTCACGCCCCTCATCCAGCCGCGCATCACCACCGACGCCCCCTACTGGGACATCGTGTGGCAGGCCCTGACCACGCGGACGCCGCTCCGCTTCCCCTACCGCGCCGCCAGTACCGGGCGCGAGGAGGTCCGCACCGTGCATCCATGGGGCATGGGGGCCCGGTTCGGCCACTGGTACGTGGTGGGGTATGACACGACGCGCAAGGCCGAGCGCTTCTTCCGGCTCTCCCGCATGACCGGTGAGCCCGTGGTGCTGAGCGGGACCTTCGACGTCCCCGACTCCTTCGACATGAACCAGACGCTCTCCTCGCTGTCCCGCAGCGAGCCGGACCGCACCGCCGTCGTCGCCGTCCGCCCCGGTTCGTGCCAGGTGCTGCGCGTCCGCAAGGATGCCGAGGTCCTGCAGACGGGGGAGGAGTGGGACATCCTGCGCGTCCCCTACGCCGCGTCCAGCCCCATGGCGGCGACGATCACCGGACTGGGCACCAATGCGCGCGTCGAGGAACCGCAGGAACTCGCGGTCGAGGTGGGACGGCTGCTCGAGAAGGCGTACGACGCCGCCCTGGCGGCTCCGCAGGGCCTCGAGATCACGGACGGTGTGCGTCCGGCTCCGCGACGCAAGTCCTCGTCGCAGGACCACCTCCTCCGGCTGCTCGACCTGGTGCCCTACCTCCTCGCGCACCCGGGCTCCGAGGTGGGCGAGACCGCCAGGAGGTTCGACGTGAGCGAGAGCCAGCTCACCAAGGATCTCGACCTCCTCTTCGTCAGCGGTCCGCGCCACTACCCGGACGGGCTGATGGACGTGAACATCGAGGACGGGCGGATCTACCTCACGAATGCCCGCGACCTCGCCGAACCCGTGAAGCTCAGCATGGACGAGGCCTGCTCGCTGATCGTGGGCCTGCAGGCGCTGCGGGAGCTGCCGGGCATGCGGAACAACGGGGCGATCGTGAGCGCCCAGACGAAGCTCACGGCCGCTGCCGGCGATGCGGCGCGCATCGGCACGGCGGTGGCCACGAAACTGACCGAGGACGACATCGATCCCACCCTGGAGGTGCTGCAGGCCGCGCTCCACTCGGGCGTGCGGGTGGAGGTGGACTACTTCGTCCCGACGCGGGACGAGATCACGCATCGCCTGCTCGAGCCGATCCGCATCTTCCTGCACCAGGACACCTGGTACCTGGAGGCGTGGAGCGTCGACTCCGACGGGCTCAGGAACTTCCGCCTGGATCGGATCCAGCGCGCCACGCTCACGGACCAGCCGGCGACGGCGAACATCGACGAGGAGTCCCTCGCCCGCGGGAGGAAGGCCGTCTCGCCCTACCGCTCGGGCGCGAAGGACCGCACGGTGACCCTGGTGCTCGAGCCCAGGGCGCGGTGGATCGCCGCTCAGTACAACGCCGAGGCCGTGCAGGAGCTCGGCGACGACCGCCTGGCGGCGAGGCTGCGCGTCGCCTCGAGCACATGGATCCCAGGCCTGGTCGCGGGTCTCGGCGGATCAGCCGCCGTCGTCGCGCCCGAGGAACTGCGGCAGGAGACCCTGCAGTGGCTCGCCGCCGCCCGTGCCCATCAGGCTCTGGCCTAGACTGGGCCTCATGCTCTGGTGGATGTGGATTGTGCTCTGGGTCGCGCTGGTGGCCGTCAGCGCGATCTTCCTCGTGGCGGTGGGCTTCGGCGTCTTCCGTCGCGGAATGCGAACTCTCGGTGAATTCGGGGAAGCCATGGATCGCTTCGAGGTGAACGCCCCGACGGATGCCGCGGGTCCTCCTCGCGCCGCGGGTGTCCCGGGTATCGCCGTCCCCGCCGTGTTCTCGGCGCCCGAGGACGTCCGAGCCGCCCGTGAAGTGGCCCGGACGCGCCGGCTCGACGACCGACGCAGCAGGCGTGTCCTGAAGCGTGACCGCCGTGGACAGCCGCAGCTCCTGCGGGACCTGCCCCACCTGTGACCTAAACTGTGGTGGGGATCAACGAGAGGAATTGGGCATGAGGCTCGAAGGCTGGCACATCGTCATCATCATTGTTCTTGCGATCGTTCTGTTCGGTGCACCGAAGCTTCCCGGTCTGGCGCGCAGCGTCGGTCAGTCGCTGCGGATCTTCAAGTCCGAGGTGAAGCAGATGAAGGACGAGAACAACACCGGTGAGGCCGGCACGGACCCGGTCGAGGGCCGTGTGGTCGACCCGGCTCCCCAGACGTACACCCCGACGTACCAGGCTCCCGTTCAGCACTCGCAGCCCGGTCAGCAGCCGGGTCAGTTCCACCAGCCCGGGCAGCCGGTCCAGCAGTACGGCGAGGGTTCCGTGGAGGGCCAGTCCCCGGCGGGGCCGTCCCGGCAGAGTGGTTCCTCGCACACCAGCCAGTAGCCGGTCCTTGATCCTGTGACGACCGAGAAGGTTCCTGCGCGCGGCAGGAAAGCGAATCCCGAGGGCCGGATGGCCTTGAAGGAACACCTCCGCGAGGCGCGTAACCGGCTGTTCAAGTCGGCGTTGGCGGTCCTGGCGGGGACCGTGGCGGGGTTCTTCCTGTACGAGCCGGTCCTGGAGGCGTTGGGTGCGCCCATCGTGGCCATCAACGAGCAGGACGGCCGGACGGCGTCGCTGAACTTCGACACCGCGGCGTCACCGTTCGACCTGCTCATCCAGGTGTCGATCTTCCTGGGCGTGGTGCTCTCCAGCCCGGTCTGGCTGTACCAGTTGTGGGCGTTCATCACGCCGGGGCTGAAGACCAAGGAGCGCCGGACGGCGCTGGGGTTCATCGTGGTCGCGGTCCCGCTGTTCCTGACCGGGATCTATCTGGCGTGGCTGATCCTGCCGAACGCGGTGCGCGTCCTGACGGATTTCACGCCGGACCAGTTCTCGAACCTGATCAGCGTGACCGTGTATTTCGCGTTCGTGCTGCGGTTGATGCTGGCGTTCGGTATCGCGTTCCTGCTGCCGGTGGTGCTGTTCGGGCTGAACATGGTGGGCCTGGTCTCGGGGAAGCAGATCCTGAAGGCGTGGCGGATCACGGTGTTCCTGGTGTGCCTGTTCGCGGCGATGGCCGCACCGGGTGGGGACGCGCTGAGCATGTTCTACCTGGCGGTGCCGATGCTGGTGCTGTTCTTCGTCGCGATCGGTCTGTGCCTGCTCAACGACAAGCGCCGGGCCCGCCGGAACGCGGCCCGGGACGCGGACGTGGAAGCACACGCCGACCGGGCGACACCCCTGAACGACCTCTAGCCCACATCCCGGCCGTCGTCCCCGCCTACCTGCCGAAGCGGTCGGCTGATCGGTGCGTCGCCATGGTGCGCCGCCTGGCCGGCCATCAGCCTGATCAGTACGCTGACTGCCATGGCCCACGTCCTGATCACCGGTATGTCGGGAGCCGGGAAGACGGCAGTGCTCCACGAGCTGTCCCTGCGAGGTCGCCGAACGATCGACACCGACGACGACGGGTGGGTACTGCCCGACGGCACGTGGGATGAACGCCGCATGTCTGAACTGCTCGCGTCGACCCCGGCCCTCATCGTCTCGGGGACCGTGGAGAACCAGGGCCGCTTCTACGACCGGTTCGAGGCCGTCATCCTCCTGAGCGCACCGATGGAGGTCCTCATCCGCCGCGTCGCGACCCGGACGAACAATCCGTACGGCACGTCCTTCGAAGACCAGGCGGTGATCCGTCGGCACGTCCGGGACGTCGAGCCCCTCCTCCGAGCCGGCTCTACCCTCGAGCTCGACAGCCGCCGACCGGTCGTGGAACTGGCAGACGACATCGACCATCTCATCGCCGCGGTCAGCACGCCGGGTGATCGAGGAGATGCCGCTTCGAGGTAGTGCCGGAGTCAAGAACCCGGTGCCGAGGAGATATGCCCGCCACTGCGGGCACGCCCATCTGCTCCGGGAGTGCATCGACGGCAGGGTCGGGCAGTAGGTGTGGCGCGAACCTGCGGACGGTTCCGCCTCCTACTAGCACCGCGGGCAGGACCGGTGCCCGAACGCTCTGCGCGTACAGGGCGCACCCCGCCCCGGCGATGCGTCTAGGGTGGAAAGATGAGCACTCCCGCTGAGAGATACGCAGCTGCGAAGGCCCGGACGCAGCACGCGCGGACGCAACTGTCCCACTTCGAGCAGACCCTCGAGTTCGAGCTCGATCCGTTCCAGCGGGAGGCGTGTACGGCTCTCGAGGCGGGCCGGGGCGTCCTGGTGGCCGCGCCCACCGGTGCGGGTAAGACCGTGGTGGGCGAGTTCGCCGTCTTCATGGCCCTGCAGCATGGGCTGAAGGCTTTCTACACCACCCCCATCAAGGCGCTGAGCAACCAGAAGTACTCGGAGCTGGCGGCGGTCCACGGCAGCGAGCGTGTGGGGCTCCTGACCGGCGACACGAGCATCAATGCCGACGCCGACGTCATCGTCATGACCACCGAAGTGCTGCGGAACATGCTCTACGCCAACTCCGACGCCCTCGACAACCTCGGCTACGTGGTGATGGACGAGGTCCACTACCTCGCGGACCGTTTCCGCGGAGCCGTGTGGGAGGAGGTCATCATCCATCTCCCCACCGAGGTCAAGCTCGTCTCGCTCAGCGCCACGGTGTCCAACGCCGAGGAGTTCGGGGCCTGGCTCGACACCGTGCGCGGGGACACCGACGTCGTCGTGTCCGAACACCGGCCGGTGCCGCTCTGGCAGCACGTCATGGTCGGTCAGAACCTGATCGACCTGTTCGCCGGCGACGTCGCCTTCGACGAGGCCGCTCCCGCTGGTGCCGAGGCCGGCGCTCGGGACCAGTACGACGTCAACCCGGAGCTGCTCGATCTCGCGAGCAACGAGATCCGCCTGAACCAGCGCGCCAACTGGGGTGCCGGCGGGCGGCGTGGGAAGTCCCGTGCAGGCCGCGGCGGTCCACCCCAGCAGACCATCGTGCGGCGTGCCACGCGACCCCAGGTGATCAGCGCACTGGACCGTTCGGACCTGCTGCCGGCCATCACCTTCATCTTCTCCCGGGCTGGCTGCGAGGCGGCGGTGACGCAGTGCCTCCACGCCGGTCTGTGGCTCACCACGGAGGACGAACGGGACGAGATCAGCGAGACGATCGACGCCGCGACGACGGACATCCCGCGGGACGACCTCGAGATCCTCGGATTCTGGACCTGGCGGGAGGGCCTGATCAGGGGCTTCACGGCCCACCACGCCGGGATGCTCCCCACCTTCAAGGAGGTCGTCGAGCGCCTCTTCGCGGCGGGGCTGGTCAAGGCCGTCTTCGCGACCGAGACGCTCGCACTGGGCGTGAACATGCCGGCACGCACGGTGGTCCTCGAGAAGCTGGACAAGTTCAACGGCGAGGCGCACGTCAACGTGACGGCGGGGGAGTACACGCAGCTGACGGGCCGTGCCGGCCGCCGAGGGATCGACGTCGAGGGCCACGCCGTGGTGCTATGGCAGCCCGGGACGGACCCGGGCGCGGTGGCCGGACTCGCCTCCCGGCGGACCTACCCGCTGAACTCGAGCTTCCGGCCCACCTACAACATGAGCATCAACCTCATGGCCCAGTTCGGGCAGGAGCGGTCCCGGGAGATCCTCGAGACCTCCTTCGCGCAGTTCCAGGCGGACCGGTCCGTCGTCGGCCTCGCCAAGCAGGTCCGCAGCCGTGAGGAGTCCCTCAAGGGCTACGAGAAGTCGATGACCTGCCATCTCGGTGACTTCCGCGAGTACGCGAACCTCCGACGCGAACTGTCCGACCTCGAATCGAATGCGTCCCGCGACCGCTCGCGCACGCTCCGGTCCGCCGCGGAGTCCTCGCTGGAGTCACTGCGACCGGGAGACGTCATCGACGTGCCGGGAGGGCTCAGCCAAGGCTTCGCCGTCGTCCTCGACAGCGACACGTCCCGGGAACCGCGACCGACCGTCCTGACGCTCGAGACGCAGATCCGCCGGGTGGGCGTGCAGGACCTGGACGGCCCCGTGGAGGTCCTGTCCCGCATCCGGATCCCCAAGCACTTCAGCGCCCGCAGCCCGAAGGACCGGCGGGACCTCACGTCCTCGCTCCGCAACGCGCTGCAGGACCGGCGACCGCCGCGGCGCGGCGCGGACCGCGTGGCCGCAGGCTACTCGGCATCGGCGGCAGCGGAGGAGCGGGCCATCACCGACCTGCGCCGCCGCCTGCGCGCGCACCCCTGCCACGGCTGCAGCGAGCGGGAGCAGCACGCCCGCTGGGCCGAGCGGTGGTGGAAGCTGCGCCGGGAGACCGACAAGCTCGCCGGCCAGATCCGCGGCCGCACGAACACCATCGCGAAGACCTTCGACCGCGTGTCCGAGGTCCTCGGGCACTACGGCTACCTCGAGTACACCGATGACGCCGTGCGGGTCAGCGCGGCCGGCCAGAAGCTCCGCCGCATCTATGGGGAGAAGGACCTCCTGATCGCGCTGTGCATCGAGGCGGGCGCCTTCGGCGACCTCGACGCGGCCGAGCTCGCCGCCGTGACCACGGTGCTGGTGTACCAGGCGAAGCGGGAGGAACGCGGTGTGCGGCCGGTGATGCCGAGCGTCGCACTGGAGGGCTCGGTCGAGACGATCATCCGCCAGTGGTCCCAGCTGAACGACGTCGAGGAGCAGCACCGGCTGCCGGTGACCAGCGAGCCCGAACTCTCCCTGGTCTGGCCCATGTTCAAGTGGGCGCAGGGGCGTTCCCTGCAGGCGGCCCTCAGCGGCACGGAACTCGCCGCGGGGGACTTCGTGCGGTGGTCGAAGCAGGTGATCGACCTGCTCGACCAGCTGGCCAAGGTCCCCGACCTGCCGGGCGGACTCCAGCAGACCTGCGTGCGGGCCATCAGGCTGGTGCGCCGGGGCGTGGTGGCATACTCGAACATCAGTGAGTAGGACCGGCTGCAGCCCGCGTCCTGACCCGACCCCTCCACGGAAAGCAGCCCAGCACAGCGATGCCCACGTCCCAGCGCCCCCGCCCCGTCCTCTACCGCAACGGCTCCGTCTACAGCCCCGCCGATCCGTTCGCGACGGCGATGCTCGTCGACGGCGGGACCGTCGCATGGGTGGGAACCGAACACGCAGCCACGAACCTCGAGGGTCCGGACGTCCGGACCGTGGACCTCGACGGCGCCCTGGTCACGCCCGGCTTCGTGGATGCGCACACCCACACCACCGAGACGGGTATCGCCCTCGGCTCGATCGACCTGACAGCGTGCCGATCGCTGGCCGAGCTCCTCGCCGCCGTCGAATCCGCGGCGGCCACGGGCGCGACGACCATCCTCGGCTACGGGTGGGACGAGTCCTCCTGGCCGGAGCGGCGCGTCCCGACGGCGTCGGAGCTCGACCGCGCCGGAGGAGGAGCGCTGGTGTACCTCGTCCGCGCGGACATCCACTCCGCCGTGGTCTCGGGGACGCTGGCAGCGGGTCTCGGACTTGCCGCGGTGGACGGGTGGGACGACGGTTTCGTGGTGCGCGCCGCCCACGAGGCCGCCCGGCGTGCCACCCGGCGCCTGACGGTGGACCAGCGCCGCAGCTACCAGCAGGCTGCGCTGCTCCATGCCGCCTCCCGCGGCTATGTCGCGGTCACCGAGATGGCTGCACCGCACATCGCGCCGAGGGAGGACCTCGAGACGCTGCTGTCGATCGACGGACCCGGCCACGACCTGCCGCTCCCCGAGGTGATCCCCTACTGGGCGCAGCTGACCTCGTCCCGCGAGGAGGTCGGGGAGCTCATGCGGGGTTTCGGGGGCAGGCTCGCGGGCCTCGCCGGAGACCTCAACGCCGACGGGTCGATCGGGTCCCGGACGGCCGCGCTGCGTGAGCCGTACAGCGACGACGCCGGATCGAGCGGGACGCTCTACCTCACGGAGGACGACGCCGCCGCCCACCTGGTCGCGACCACCGCCGATCAGGTGCAGGCCGGCTTCCACGTCATCGGGGACGCGGGCCTGGATCTCGTGCTGCGCGCCCTGGAGCGCACAGCCCAGGAGCTCGGCGTGGAGGAGGTCCGCCGGGCGAGACATCGCCTCGAGCACGTCGAGATGGCCGACGACGCCGCGATCGCCGCGCTGGTGCACTACGGCGTCGCGGTCAGCGGCCAGCCCTTGTTCGACGCGCTGTGGGGCGTGGAGGGGGGCCTCTACGCGCAGCGCCTCGGACACCGCAGCGGCACCATGAACCGTTTCGCGTCCCTCCTGTCGGCCGGGGTGCTCGTTGCCCTCGGCTCGGACAGCCCCGTGACCCCGCTGGATCCGTGGGCCTCGGTGCGGGCCTGCCTGGAACACACCTCCGCGGCGGAGACCATCTCGGCGAGGGCGGCGTTCATCGCCCACTCGAGGGCGAGCTGGCGGCTCTCGGGCCGCAGCCCGATGATGGGCCAGCTGGCTCCGGGTACCCCCGCATCCTTCGCCGTCTGGAAGGTCGACGAACTCATGGTCCAGACGCCCGACAACCGCGTCCAGTCCTGGAGTACCGACCCGCGCGCCGGTACCCCGCTCCTGCCGGCGCTGGACACCGAGAACGCTCCGCTGTGCCTCGAGACGGTGCACGACGGCACGCGCCTGTACGCCGTCGACGGCTTCGCCGCGGACTGATCCGCACATCGTCCGACGTCGTTCCCCGGCCGGGGAATCACCCCCGCCTGACCTGCGCCGAAAGACGTTTCCGCAGGTCAGCGGGCTGTTGACACCTCCTCCACAGCACGTAAGCTTTTGCCCTACGGGTTAGAGGAACTCCTGCGGGAGGAAACCTGGCTGGTCTCCACGAGCGCAACGCATCGGCCTTCTTCCATGGCGCGTGTTGCCCCTTCGGCTGGAGCCGGCACTCACAAGGGCAGGTTCACACGTCAGTAGAAAACGATGTCGGCACGCGTGCCGGGACCGGTACGAAGACGCGTGGGCCTGCCCGAGGAGTGGTACCGGATCTCCGACGCCTGATTCCGGTCGCCTATACTTGCTGACTGGCTCTGCGTGCGGAGCAGTCCCCGCGCGATGCGCATCCTCGATGGAAAGGCCCACCTGCGTGCGAGTCGTCACGATCATCCCCACCTACAACGAGATCGAGTCCCTCCCGCTGACCCTCGCCCGGCTCCGCGCGGCGGTCCCGGCCTCCGACGTCCTGATCGTGGACGACAACAGCCCCGACGGGACAGGGGAGCTCGCCGACCGCGCCGCTGCCGAGGACGACCAGGTGCACGTGCTGCACCGGACCGGCAAGGAGGGTCTGGGTGCTGCGTACATCGCCGGGTTCCGCTGGGGCCTCGCGCGGGACTACGACGTCCTGGTGGAGATGGATGCGGACGGGTCGCATCGCCCGGAACAGCTGCAGGGACTCCTGGACGCGGTCGATCGCGCCGATCTCGTGATCGGCAGCCGCTGGGTGACCGGCGGCAGCGTGGTCAACTGGCCCCTCCACCGCAAGCTGCTCTCCCGCGCGGGAAGCACCTACTCGCGGCTCATGCTGGGCTTGCCGGTCCATGACATCACCGCCGGATTCCGGGCCTTCCGCCGCTCCACCCTCGAGACACTGGACCTCTCCGCCGTGGAGTCGGTCGGTTACGGCTTCCAGGTGGACATGACGTTCCGCGTCGCGCGCCTCGGGATGACGATCGTCGAGGTCCCCATCACGTTCGTCGAGCGGGAACTCGGCGACTCGAAGATGAGCGGCAACATCGTGCTCGAAGCCATCGCCAACGTCACCCGATGGGGCCTTGCGGCGCGCTGGAACACCCTGACCGGCCGCTCCTGAGCATCCGTCGACGAGTCCACCCCGGGCCCGACGCACTGAAGGCACCCGCCGAACGGCGGGTGCCTTCTCATCTGTGCGACAGGGCCTGCATCTGCAGGCCCCCGTCCTAGGCGGAGCGGCGCTCTCCGCGGCGCTCACGCAGGATGGTGAGCCGGTCCTGGAGGATCTGCTCGAGTTCCTCCACCGAGCGGCGCTCCAGCAGCATGTCCCAGTGCGTACGCACCGGCTTGTCGTTCGACGTGTCCGGCTTCTCGCCGTCCACCAGGAGGGCTTCCTTGCCGGTCTTGGAGACCCAGGTCGCCGGGATGTCGGCTTCGGACGAGAAGGTCACGAAGACCCGCTCGCCGTCCTCGCAGCGGTACTCGACCCGCTGGCGGGGAGCGGGCTCGACGCCGGACTCCGTCTCCATCGATTGTGCTCCGAGGCGCATACCCCGCAGGCTGCGATCGCTCATGTCGTTCTCCTTGTCACCGTGATCCCCGCAGGACGGGGATCGTTACCGCTTGCGTGCCGTGCCACCCACCACCTGCCGGTGCGGGGGAAGTCATGTGTATAACACCGGCGGGCGCGCGGATGTTCCTGCGCCGGCCCGGGTAAACACCTAAGTGTACAGGGTGGGCAGCGGACCCCTGCGGCGGCCGGATCGTCGCCGGGGGCGCGGAGCTACACCGGTCGGGTCAGGACCTGCAGCGTGAAGCGCGCATCGACGTCCAGCGATCCGGGGTCGAGCCCCCGATCGGCGGTGGCTCCTCCGGTGGCCCCGGGGACGCGCCGGTCCGCATGCCGCGCCGCGGGTCCCATCACCAGCGCCGATCGTGCGAGGTCCCGGGGGAGAACCATCGTGTAGTCGATGTCCGTCCGCTCGGCTTCGGCGAGGACCCCGGCGAAGGAGGCGGCGACATCGTCGGCCTTCTGCGGCGGTACCGAGAGGAGGGGCCCGACGGCGTCGAGCCCGGCGAGGTGCCCGGGCCGCGGGGTGACGACCACGAGACATCCGTTCGGAGCGAGCACCCGCACGAACTCGGCGGCGTTGCGCGGGGCGAAGACGTTGAGCAGGACGTCCACCGAGGCGTCGGCCAGCGGGAGCCGCCGCCACACGTCCCAGACGAGGCTGATACCGTGCGGCAGGCGGCGGGCGGCACGCCGGAGCGCGGCCTTGGAGACATCGAGAGCGATCGGGACGTGGGACGGCAGGGCCTCCGACACGCCCTGGAGGTAGTATCCCGTCCCCGCCCCGGCGTCCAGCGCGATCCCGCCCCGCGCAGCATGGCGGAGGCTCGCGGCGATCACCGCATCCCTGAGCGGCGCGTAGTGCCCGGAGCCGAGGAAAGCCTCCCTGGCGTCGACCATCTCCGGGGTGTCGCCCTCGAACGGCGAGCCCTTGCCGGTCAGGAGGTTCACGTAGCCCTGGCGGGCCGCATCGAACCGGTGCCCCCGAGCGCACACCAGCGCCCGGCCGTCCGGGGCAAGCGCGGACGAGCAGACGGGACAGGTGAGGACGTCGTGGGGCAGCGCGGGCATCGTCCCATCCTAGGGATCCCCGCCGATCTTCCCCCCGCCCACCGTTGACTCAGGCCACTATTTCGGGTCTGATCGGGAGGGTGAAACCAGACCAGATCGAACTCCTGACCACCACGGGCGCACCGACCCTCCACCCGGACGGCTCCCGTCTGGTCGTCGCTGCCACCCGCCCCGACTTCCGCGCCGACAGCTATGTCGGCCAACTGTGGGAGATCACGCTCGACGGCGGACGTCGCCGGCTCACGCGCGGCTTCCGCGACACCTCGCCCCGCTTCGCACCGGACGGGACCGTCCTCGTCTTCCTGCGCGCGTCGGCCGGCGGGAAACCGCAGCTGTTCGCCGTGCGTGCCACCGGCGGGGAACCCGTCCAGCTGACCGACCAGCCGCTCGGCGTCGGCCGGTTCGACATCTCCCCGGATTCGGCGACCGTCGTCTTCGCCGCCCGCGTCCCCGAGCACGGTCGCTACGGGACCGTCGACGGCATCGGCGCCGGCCTCGAGGACCCACGGCTCGTGACGCAGTACAAGTACCGGATGAACGGCCTCGGCTACACGACGGACAAGCGGTCGCAGCTCTTCTCCGTCACCCTCCCGGACCTCGACGACGAGCCGTACGTCACGGCCGTGGGGCGGCTCGGGCAGAAGCCCGTGGAGGGCCCGGGCGCCCTCGAGGAGCAGGGGGCGGTGCCGGCGGCCACGCAGCTGACGGGTGCGGACGCGGACCACCTCGAACCGGTCTTCTCCGCCGACGGACACCGGATCCTCTTCACCGCAGCGCTGGGCGACGACGCCGATTCGACGCTGGTCTCCGACATCCACTCCATCGCGCTCGACGGCGGCGACCGTCGGCAGCTCACCAACCTGGGCGGCGACACGCTGCTCGGCTGCGGAGCACCGCGCCCCAGCGCGGACGGTGGCTCGATCTTCTTCCTGGCCTCGGACCTCTCGCCGTCGGGCCTCGACTTCGTGGCGCGGAACACCGCCCTCTACGTGCTTGATGTCGACGATCCGACCGGCGTCCGGCGGCTCAGCGACCCCGAGACGGTCGACTTCGGCGACGTGCAGGACCTCGTGGCCGCCGGGCGGGATGCGGTTCTCGCCTTCAACCGGACCCGGGGCGCGGGCGAACTGCTGAGGATCTCCGCCACGGGGGAGACCGAGTCCCTCGTCACAGGCCCCACCGTCGTGACCGGGGCGGACGCGGCGGGTGACGCCGTCGTCGTGTCCTACACGGATCCCACCACCTCCGGCGACGTCGCCGTGGTCGAGGGCGCAGGGCTCCGGACGCTCACCGACTTCTCGGCGGGGCTCCGCGCGGACACCCGCGTCGGCGCACCGCAGGAGCGCACCTACATCGCCCCGGACGGGGCGCCCGTCCACGGATGGGTGGTGCTGCCCGAGGGGGACGGCCCGCACCCCGTGCTCCTCGTCATTCACGGCGGGCCGTTCGCGCAATACGGCTGGGGGTACTTCGACGAGGCCCAGGTGTACGCCGCTGCGGGGTACGCCGTGCTGCTGTGCAATCCGCGCGGTGCCGCCGGGTACGGCCAGGCCCACGGGCGCGTCATCAAGGAGGCCATGGGGACGGTGGACCTCGACGACGTGCTGGCGTACCTGGACGGCGCCGTCGCCGAGTTCGACGCCATGGACGGCGAGCGCCTGGGCGTCATGGGTGGTTCCTACGGCGGCTACCTGACGGCGTGGACCATCGCGCACGACCACCGTTTCCAGGCGGCGATCGTGGAGCGCGGCTACCTCGATCCGCCGTCGTTCGTGGGTTCCTCCGACATCGGGTGGTTCTTCTCGGAGGAGTACACCGGCACGGATCCTGCGCACGTCGAGACACAGAACCCCTTCGCGAAGATCGGCGAGGTGCGGACACCGGCCTTCGTGATCCACTCGGAGGAGGACCTGCGCTGCCCCATCGAGCAGGCCCAGCGGTACTACACGGCCCTCAAGAAGCAGGGCGTCGAGACCGAGATGCTGGTCTTCCCGGGCGAGACGCACGAACTTTCACGCTCCGGGTCCCCGTGGCACCGCAGGCAGCGGTTCGAGCACATCCTGCGCTGGTGGGCGCGCTACCTCCCGACGGCGGCGAACCCCTCGGACACCGCCGTCCAGTAGCGGCCTCCTGCCGGCAGGAGGCGCGCCGTGGTCAGAAGCGCAGACCGCGGCGCGCGTCCTCGACGGTCGGCTGCGCCCAGCGTGCGTGTTCCCGGTCGGACGAGAGCGAGCGCACATGCGCCCGGTCCAGGTAGAGCCGTCCGTCCAGGTGGTCCGTCTCGTGCTGGACGATCCGCGCCGGCCAGCCCTCGAAGACCTCCGTGGTGCGGGTGCCGTCCGGCCGCGTGTAGGTCGCCTCCACGGCGTGGTGGCGATCGACGACCGCCTGGTAGCCGGGGACGGAGAGACACCCCTCGTAGAAGCTGTCCATCGCGTCGCCGACCGCCGTGTAGCGCGGATCGATCATCACGGTGAAGGGAAGGGGCGTGCGGGAGCGGGCCGTAGCCACGGCCTCGTCGGGAACGCCGCGATCCTCGAGCACGGCGATGCGCAGGGGGATGCCGATCTGCGGCGCCGCGAGGCCCACCCCCGGCGCGGCATGCATCACCCTCCTCATGGTGGCGATCAGCCGGCCGAGGAGTTCGTCGTCGAGCCGGCCCTGGACCTCCTCTGCGGGATGGCGCAGCACCGGATGACCGGCGACGACGATGGGCGGGAGCTCGTGCGCGAGGACGGACCCGACCAGCTCGGTCATCGCCGCCGCCGTCAGGGCGTCGCCGGAGGGCGCCGGATCGGGACTGGGGTCGGAGGTGCTCATTCCCTCAGCCAATCACAATCGCGGACAGTTCCGGGTCACGAGGCCATTGCCGGTTCCGCCGCGGCACAGGACAATCGGACGAGCCGAACCGCGCGGGGCGGTGGCAGGCGGTGCCGACCGCCGAGCAGGAGCTTCGAGGGGACACCATGACCACGGCCACGGCGGACGGGCAGCAGGCATCGGACGGAAGGACCGGACACGCGGCGGACACCCATGACCTGATCAGGGTGCAGGGCGCACGGGAGAACAACCTGAACGACGTGACGATCGACATCCCGAAACGGCGGCTGTCGGTGTTCACCGGTGTCTCGGGCTCGGGCAAGAGCTCCCTGGTGTTCGACACCATCGCCGCGGAATCCCAGCGGATGATCAACGAGACCTACAGCGCCTTCCTGCAGGGCTTCATGCCCACGCTCGCGCGGCCCGACGTCGACGTGCTGGAGGGACTGACGACGGCGATCATCGTGGACCAGGAGCGCATGGGTGCCAACCCCCGCTCCACCGTCGGCACGGCGACCGACGTCAACGCGATGCTGAGGATCGTCTTCTCCCGCCTCGGCCGGCCGCACATCGGGTCACCGCAGGCGTTTTCCTTCAACGTGGCGTCCATCAGCGGTGCGGGCGCGGTGACCATCGAGCGCGGCGGCACCACGGTCAAGGAACGGCGCAGCTTCACGATCACCGGCGGGATGTGCCCGCGGTGCGAGGGCATGGGTTCGGTGACCGACATCGACCTGACGCAGCTCTACGACGAGACGAAGTCCCTGAACGGGGGAGCACTGACCATCCCCGGCTACAGCATGGAGGGCTGGTACGGCCGGATCTTCGGCGGGTGCGGGTTCTTCGACGCGGACACGCCGATCCGGGACTTCACGGAGCGCGAGCTGCAGGACCTGCTCTACAAGGAGCCGACCAAGATCAAGGTCGACGGCATCAACATCACCTACGAGGGCCTCGTCCCCAAGATCCAGAAGTCCATGCTCGCCAAGGACCGCGAGTCCATGCAGCCGCACATCCGGGCCTTCGTGGACCGGGCCGTCACGTTCACCACCTGTCCGGAGTGCGACGGCACCCGCCTCAGCGAGGCGGCGCGCTCCTCGACGATCGACGGCGTCAGCATCGCCGACGCCTGCCGGATGCAGATCAGCGACCTCGCCGTCTGGGTGCGGGGCCTCCACGAGCCGTCGGTCGCGCCGCTCCTGAAGGCACTGGGGGAGACGCTGGACTCCTTCGTGGAGATCGGTCTGGGCTACCTCAGCCTCGATCGGCCGTCGGGCACCCTCTCCGGCGGCGAGTCCCAGCGCACCAAGATGATCCGGCACCTCGGCTCCTCCCTCACCGATATCACCTACGTCTTCGACGAGCCGACGATCGGCCTCCACCCGCACGACATCCAGCGCATGAACGATCTCCTGCTGCGCCTGCGCGACAAGGGCAACACGGTGCTGGTGGTGGAGCACAAACCCGAGATGATCGCGATCGCCGACCACGTGGTCGACCTCGGTCCCGGGGCCGGGACCGCCGGCGGGACGGTGTGCTTCGAGGGGACGGTCGAGGGCCTGCGCGCCAGCGGGACGCTCACGGGCCGGCACCTCGACGACCGTGCCGCCCTCAAGGACGGCCTGCGCTCGCCGAAGGGTGTCCTCGAGGTCAGGGGTGCGACCGCGCACAACGTCCAGGACGTCGACGTCGACATCCCCCTCGGGGTGCTGTGCGTCGTCACCGGGGTGGCCGGCTCCGGGAAGAGCTCGCTGATCCACGGCTCGGTCTCCGGCCGTGACGGTGTGGTGGCGGTGGACCAGACGGCGATCAAGGGATCACGGCGCAGCAACCCCGCGACGTACACGGGCATGCTGGAGCCCATCCGCAAGGCCTTCGCGAAGGCCAACGGGGTGAAGCCCGCCCTCTTCAGCGCCAACTCCGAGGGTGCGTGCCCCACCTGCAACGGCGCGGGCGTCATCTTCACGGATCTCGCGATGATGGCCGGGGTCGCCACCACGTGCGAGGTCTGCGGTGGCAAGCGCTTCATGGCCGAGGTGCTCGAGTACACGCTGGGCGGGAAGAACATCAGCGAGGTGCTCTCGATGCCGGTGAGCGAGGCGGTCCAGTTCTTCGCCGCGGGGGACGCGAAGGTCCCGGCCGCCCTCGCTGTCCTCCGCCGGCTGGCCGACGTCGGACTCGGCTACGTGAGCCTCGGCCAGCCGCTGACCACGCTGTCCGGTGGCGAGCGCCAGCGCCTCAAGCTCGCCACCCACATGGGGGAGAAGGGCGGCATCCTGGTCCTCGACGAGCCGACGGCCGGCCTGCACCTCGCGGACGTCGAGAACCTCCTGGGACTGCTGGACCGTCTGGTGGACGCAGGGAAGTCGGTCATCGTCATCGAGCACCACCAGGCGGTCATGGCGCACGCCGACTGGCTCGTCGACGTCGGACCGGGTGCCGGCCACGACGGCGGGAAGATCGTCTTCGCGGGGACACCGGCGGAACTGGTGGCGAGCCGTGCGACGCTCACGGGTCGGCACCTCGCCGCGTACGTGGGCGCCTGAGCCGCCCGGCGGACCGCTGTGTCCGACCGCGGTCGTGCCGGTGGTTAGGCTGGGGTCATGGCCACAGTCATCCTCGTGCGGCACGGACGCACCACAGCGAACGCCACCGGCCTGCTCGCCGGCCGGACCCCCGGCGTCAGCCTCGACGAGACCGGGCGCGGGCAGGCGGCGGCGGCGGCGGACCGGCTGTCCGTGGTGCCCCTGGTCGGGGTGGTGTCGAGTCCCCTCGAACGGTGCCGCGAGACGGCGCAGTTCATCCTCGACCGCCAATCCGGTACCCCGCAGACCCCCGTCGACGCCGATCTCACGGAATGCGACTACGGCCGGTGGCAGGGCCGGTCCCTGAAGGATCTCGCGACCGAAGGGCTCTGGTCGACAGTGCAGTCCCAGCCCTCCGCCGTCATCTTCCCCGGTGGGGAGTCGATGGCCGGCATGCAGGCGCGGGCCGTGGCGGCGATCCGGAGACAGGACGCGGCCTTCGAAGCGGAACACGGTGCCGGCGCGGTCTGGGTGGCGGTCAGCCACGGGGACATCATCAAGTCCGTCCTCGCCGACGCCTACGGGATGCACCTCGACCTGTTCCAGCGCATCACCGTGGGTCCCGCCTCGGTGTCGATCGTGCAGTACGGCAGCATGCGCCCGACGGTGCATCTGACCAATTCCGATGCGGGCGACCTGTCCTGGCTGAAGGCCGCCGCGGCGGCAGCCGATGCGCCCGTCGGTGGTGGCGCAGGTCATCCGTCACCACCGTCCCCGAGCGCCTAAAATAGGATCATGCCTACCATCGTTCACGAGTTCACCTGGCCTGACCGGGTCGTCGTCGGCACCATCGGAGTACCGGGGGAGCGCACGTTCTACCTGCAGGTGCGCACCGGGAAGCAGATCGTCAGCATCGCGCTGGAGAAGCAGCAGTCGGCGCAACTCGCCGAGAAGATCGACGAGATCCTCGACCAGCTCATCACCCTCGAGGGCAACCCCTTCAGCGTCCCCACGGGCACACCGATCGAACTCGTGGACAACGACCAGCTCGACTCGGTGCAGGAGCAGTTCCGTACCGGGACCATGAGCCTCGGGTGGGATCCCACCACCGCGCAGATCGTCGTCGAGGCCTACCCGCTCGTCGACGCCGACAGCGACGACGACCTCGATGCTCTCGAGGACGAGGAGACGGATGCGTCCGAGATGCTGCTGGTGCGGATGCCGGTCGGCACCGCACGGGCCTTCGCCAAGCGGACCAGGGAGGTCGTCGGTGCCGGCCGTCCGATCTGCGTGATCTGCGGCCAGCCGATCGATGCCGACGGGCACACCTGCGCCATGCCCGAGGCCTGATGCCGGCACCCGACCTCGTGGGCGCCGAACTGACGCTCACCGGCCGCATCAGGACGGCGTCCAATGCGACGTTCCTCGGCAGCGTCGACGGTGCGGTGGTCGTCTACAAGCCGATTGCGGGGGAGAATCCGCTTTGGGACTTCCCCGACGGCAGCCTCGCGCACCGCGAGGTGGCCGCATTCCTGGTCTCCGAGGCGTTCGGCTGGAACGTCGTCCCGCGGACCTGGCTGCGCGCCGGACCGTTGGGCGACGGCATGGTGCAGCTGTGGCAGGACGCCGATCCGGAGCAGGATGCCGTCGACCTCGTCGGAGTCGACGAGGTTCCCGACACCGGCTGGAAGCACGTCCTCGAAGGTCAGGACGAGACCGGCCGGACCGTCGCGCTCATCCACGAGGACACGACGGCGTTGCGGCGCATGGCGGTGTTCGACGTCGTCGTCAACAACGCCGACCGCAAAGGGGACCACATCCTCGCGATGGCCGATGGGCACCGGCACGGCGTGGACCACGGACTGACCTTCCATACCGAGCACAAGCTCCGCACCGTCCTGTGGGGCTGGGTGGGGGATCCGCTGACCGCCGACGAACTCGACGGCGTCGCCCGTGTCGGCGAAGCGCTCGATGGCGAACTGGGCCGCGCCCTCGCGGCCCTCATCACGCCCGACGAACTCGTGGCCCTCGCGGCCCGTTGCACCCGGCTGCGATCCGCCGCGCGGTTCCCCGGGCCCCGCGGCGGGATGCCCGCTGTGCCCTGGCCCCTGTTCTGAGCCCGTTCCGACCGTTGGTCCGACCGCTGCCGGGACCTGGACAGGGGGAGGCGTCAGGCGCTGTCCAGGACGCTGATGGTCGTGGCCGACCGCCGGCCCTTCCGCCCTTTGGCCGACCACGACGAACCGGAATCGCCGGTCGACCCCGTGCAGCCGGAGGGCGTCCAGGCGCACGTGGTGCAGAATCTCCTGTCATGACCATCGATGCTGACCGGCTAGGTCCGACCATCCCGCGCCTCATCCCGCGCCTCATCCCGCGACGCTGCGCACGATGATCGTCACGCCTGTCTCGGACCCCCGCCAGCTGGCGGCACTGCTTCCGCGGGCCACCGACGGCAGTCGCTTCCTGCTCGGCATCGTCGGGGCGCCGGGCGCCGGGAAGTCGACCGTGGCAGAGGCCGTTGTCGGCCTCGACACCGCCGCATACGCCTCGGTACCCATGGACGGGTTCCACCTCGCCGATCAGGCTCTGCGCACCCTCGGGTTGCTCGACCGGAAGGGCACGCCCGAGACCTTCGACGCCCACGGCTACGCAGCGCTTCTCTCCCGGCTGCACGGACGCCCGGACCACGTCCTGTATGCACCGGCTTTCGAGCGCACCCTCGAGCAGCCCCTGGCGAACGCACTGCCGGTACCGCCGTCGTCGACCCTGATCGTCACCGAGGGGAACTACCTGCTGCTCGATGCCCCCGGCTGGCGGGAGGCTCGGGACCGCCTCGACGAGGTCTGGTTCATCGACGTCGACCCCGACGTACGCCGTGCGCGGCTCATCGCCCGCCACGTCCTGTTCGGCAAGACGCCCGCGGCTGCCGAGGAATGGGTGCGCCGCGTCGATGAACCCAATGCCGACCTCGTCGCTGCGACCCGTGACCGTGCGGACCGGGTCCTCGACCTCTCCGGCTGGCAACCCGCCCGACCTTGATCGGGGAGTCGGCGACGGCGCGGGAAGCGCTCACCGGTGCCGCCTGCTCTGGTCTGCCGTTCTCCGACGCCCGATACTGGAAGCCCGACGTACTGCAGGAGGTCCGACAGTGAGCATTCTCGAGCAGGTGTCCGAGAGCGAGGCGACGGGCGAGATCGCTGCCATCTATGGCGAGGATGCCGGTTCCCTCGGCTACGTCGCGGCGCACACCAAGGTCCTTGCCTACCGTGCGTGGGAGGGACTGATCCGCGCCATCGCCGGTTCGATGGACCCCCGGAGATACGAGCTGGTGACGCTCGCTGCGGCTCTGGGTATCGGAAGCAGGCATTGTCGGCTCGCGCACGGCCGGAAGGCGTTGCCCTACATCGGCGAGGAGGAACTGACGGCCATTGCCCGCGACTACCGCACGGCGGGCCTGTCGTCTCCTGAGGTGGCGATGATGATCTTCGCCGAGAAGATGAGCACCGAGTCGGCGTCGATGACCGACGCCGACGCACTCGCCCTGCGCGCCGAGGGGTTCACGGACCCGGAGATCGTGGAGATCGCTCTTGCGGCGGCCGCCCGTAACTACCTCAGCCGCGTCCTGCAGGCGCTGGGCGCGGACGTGGATGTTCCGCCCGGCCTGAGCGCGACCCTGACCTCTGCACTTCTCGATCCGCTTCCGTAGATCATTTGTGGCGCTTCCAGAGCCCACGGTCAACGACCGATGATGCCGTAGCCCGCAGGTCTCGCACCGGTGCGGGCAAGACTTTCAGGAACCGGATGATCCCGTCTCAGAACAACTACTAATTTGCCGATAATCTACATTATGTCAACTAGAGTTCCCGATCACCCCTCTTCGAGACTGTCCGGACCCCCCGTCGTACAGCAGTGGATCTGCAGCGAGCTCACAGGACGCAGCTCCTGCCGCCCCATCCCCGGCGAGTTGCTCAGTCGTGGTGCGATCAGGGTTCACGCGTCGCCGACTCGAGGTCGAAAGCAGTGCACCGTGCGATCCGTCAGGGTTCATGATCAGCCCAGTGATGTCGGCCGAGGATGATGTGCCTACTGATCAGGCAGCGTTGCCGGGACCGCGCTCAGGAGTTCGCTCGTGTCCCGACGAGCTGTTCCGATGCTTCCCAGAGGCGGCGTGCGTCGTCCATGTCGCGCAGGGGTGCCCAGAACCCCTGCAGGGCCGGCGGTCCCCCGGCGGTGCGCTTGGGCCCGAAGAACTGATCTCCCCCGTAGTCAGGGTCGGTCGCCGCCATCAGTGCCGGCAGTGCGGCACTGTCCGGGGTGCCCGCAAGTCCGATCCGGGAGAGGATCCCGATGAGACGACGCGCCGCGGGCATCCGGTCGCGGCCCATCGCGGGCTGTGCGGCCAGGAGGTTCGTCGGCGAGATGCCGGGGTGCGAGAGGTTGCTGCTGATACCCCACCCGTTCGCGCGGCTCCTGGCATCGAGCTCGCGCGCGAACAGCCCGACGGCGATCTTCGAACCGGAGTACGCCTTCATGACGTCGTAACTCTGCTCGTAGTTCAGGTCTCCCCAGTTCATGTCGCCCTTCCGGGCGGCCACGCTCGTCTGGTGGGTGACACGGGCCCGGCCTTCGCGCAGAAGCGGCAGCAGGCCCAGGGTCAGGGCGAAGTGGCCGAGGTGGTTGGTGCCCCACTGCAGCTCGAATCCGTCGCGCGTCACCTGCCGGGTGGGTGGCTGCATGACACCGGCATTGTTGATCAGGATGTTGATCGCGCGGCCCTCTGCCACGAGTGCGGCCGTCAGGGACATGACGGAGCTCAGGGATGACAGGTCCAGGGGCCGGGTGCTGACCCTGGCGCCGTCGACGGCGGCCCGGATGCGCAGCGCTGCCGCATCGCCTTTGGCCTGGTTGCGGACGGGCATGATGACCTCCGCTCCAGCGGCGGCCAGCCGCGATGCGATGACGGCGCCGATACCGTCGCTCGCACCGGTGACGATCGCGAGTCTGCCGGTCAGATCGGGGATGGTGAGGTCGTAGCTGTGCGGCATGGGGTGTTCCTTCGTTCGGGGTTCGTGGTCGCCGGATGCGGTGCCTGTTCCCATGGTTCACCGGTTGCTCCGTGACATCGAGGACCTGTCGATCCGTGGATCTGGAAACAGTGGCTGGTGGACTGGCCATGGTCAGGAGCTGATGGTCTGCGTCCCGATGACAGAGAGCAGGTGCAGCTTCTGGTGGCTGTCACTGCCGGGAACCGCGGTGTAGACGAGGAGGCGATGGGACTGGTCCGGATCGAGCAGGGTCTGGCAGTTCAGAGCCAGCCGGCCGACCGTCGGATGGAGGAAGCGTTTGACCTCGGGTGGCTGCACCCCGACTTCCTGGGTGTCCCAGATGCTCCGGAAGTCTGCGTTGTGCTGGAGAAGCGCGGCAAGCTCGGCTGCCCGCGAGCCCGGTCCGCGGAGGGCGACGAGTTGGCGCAGACCCGAAGCGTAGACGCGGGACAGCTGCTCGCGTTCCTCCGGCGGGTAGGCTTCCCTGGCCGTAGGGTCGGTGAACCACCGGTAGCCGATGCTCCGGTCGGGACCTGTGCGGTGCGACGCGTCACCGAACAGCGCCAGGCCGAGCGGCGTCTGCCGGAGGGTGTCCCCTACCTCGGTGATGATCTCGGCGGGAGTGTCCGCGAGGCGGTCGAGTATCCGTAGCAGTCCCGGACTGACGAACTCACTGGTGGTGCCACGCTGAGGTGGGGTGTACCCGGCGAGGCGGAACAGGTGATCCCGCTCTCCAAGGGTCAGGTGGAGACCCTGCGCAATGGAGGTCACCATCTGCTCGGAGGGGTGCGGGCCGGTGCCGCGTTCGAGGCGGGCGTAGTAGTCGGTGGACATGTGGCACAGTCCGGCCACTTCCTCCCTCCGCAGGCCGGTGGTCCTCCGCCGCTGACCCCGGATGAGTCCCACGTCCTCCGGCTGGAGGGATTCACGCCGATGTCTCAGGAACGAGCCCAGACCGTCACGATCGATCATGCTGTACCTCCGTTGTGGGTGAGCCTTCTGTCTATCCTGTGGACCGCCGGTTATCCATGGCCTGTCAGACCACCCCTGAGTGAAGTTCGCACCAGGCTCCACGAGCAGCAACGCTCGGGGTGCTCCCCTCGACCACCGGCCCCTCGCGTGCCGACCATCAAGAATCCGAGCCGGGCACCTGCTCCCCCGAGCCGGCACTGTCCCTCTCTCGACGGTCTCGCCGTGCCCTGCGTGATGCCCACGGCGAGCAGGACATCGGCCGTGTCTTGCCGGAGGGCTTGTGCCGGATCGACCAGGTCCTCTACAGTGATCCAGAAATAATGAACATCATTCATTTTGTGGCGTTCGTCATGACCACCGAGGACACCATGTGCACCATGTGCACCATCGACCACGTTGTGGGCGCGCTGTCCTCCCGGGCAGTCGGCGCACACGCCTGACCGCACGGTCCGGTCGACGACGAAGCACGATCTGCTCTGTCCCCGACCTCCGAGGCTCGTCACCGCGCCTCAGGGATGCAGCATCCATCACCTCCCGCGGACGGGTCAACGACGACCCTCCGCCCGTCAGAAGAGGCACACCATGAGAATGCCCGGCACCGGAGCGACCAGCACCGTACCCACGTCGAGAGACACCCCATCCCTGTCCCCCAAGGGTCTGGCCCGGGGCCAGCTCGGCCTGCTCGCGATCGTCGTCATCGGGATCTCGACGATCGCTCCCGCCTATGTCCTCACCAGCACGCTAGGTCTCACCGTGGCCGAGATCGGCGTCCACCTCCCCGCGATCTTCATCGTCGGGTTCATCCCGATGTTCCTGGTCGCCCTCGCCTACAAGGAACTCAACGCCGACTCCCCCGACAGCGGCACCACCTTCACCTGGGTCACGAAGGCCTTCGGGCCGTTCGTGGGGTGGATGGGTGGTTGGGGCCTGCTCGCTGCCAACATCATCGTGCTCTCCAATCTCGCGGGCGTCGCCGTCGATTTCTTCTATCTGTTCCTCGCACAGCTCACGGGCAGTGCGTCCCTCGCCGACCTGACGACCAACAAGGCCGTCAACATCGTCACGTGCCTGGCGTTCATGGCCATCGCCGTCTGGGTGTCCTGCCGTGGCATCCGCACCACGAAGTCCGTGCAGTACGTCCTCGTGGGATTCCAGCTCCTCGTCCTTGCCTGGTACACCATCCAGGCCTTCGGCCGCATCGCTGCCGGTCAGGCCTCAGGACTGGCTTTCAGCTGGGAATGGTTCAACCCGCTCGGTATCGAGAGCTTCTCCGCGTTCGCGGCCGGTCTGTCCCTGTCGATCTTCGCCTTCTGGGGGTGGGACGTCTGCCTGACCGTCAGTGAGGAAGCCACCAATGGGCGGCGCACCTCGGGGCTGGCCGCGACGATCGCTGCGGCCGTCATCCTCGCGATCTACCTGATCGGCTCCATCGCCACGATCATGTTCGCCGGGACCGGGGACACAGGCCTCGGCCTCAACAACCCGGACAACTCCGAGAACGTCTTCACGTCCCTCGCGGCACCCGTCATGGGTCCCTTCGCGATCCTGCTCTCACTGGCCGTCCTCTCGAGCTGCGGCGCGTCGCTGCAGTCGACCTTCGTGTCCCCCGCGCGCACCCTGCTCGCCATGGGCTACTACAAGGCCCTTCCTGCGAGGTTCGGATCGGTCAGCCCGACCACGAATTCCCCCGTGTACGCCACGATCTTCGCCGGCGTCCTGTCCGGCGGCTTCTACGTCCTGATGCGCATCATCAGCGAGAACGTCCTCAACGACACGATCCAGGCTCTCGGGCTGATGATCTGCTTCTACTACGGCCTGACGGCGCTGGCATGCGTCTGGTACTTCCGGGCCTCCCTGTTCACCAGCACGAGGAACATCCTCTTCAGGTTCCTCGCCCCACTCCTCGGCGGACTGGGCCTAATCGTCGTGTTCCTGCAGACCGCCATCGACAGCTGGGACCCCGCTTTCGGCAGCGGATCAGAGCTCTTCGGCGTGGGTCTCGTCTTCGTGATCGGCATCGGCATCCTCGTTGCCGGCGCCGTCATCATGCTGATCTTCCGGGCCGGAATCCGGAGTTCTTCAACGGGCGCACCTTGACCGAGGAGTCGTCGGCGCTCGTCATCCCCGAGTGACCGCGCACCCGACGGCGACGACCACCGACCCACACCACGGAAGCAAGGAATCATGAACAGCTCAGGAACCGCCGCCCCCGACACGGCGACGGACGCATGGCCTGATCGGGCGGGCGCGCCCACGACGACGATGCCCCCGGAGTGGGCACCGCACGAACGGACCTGGATGGCTTTCCCGCCCTCGAACGACACCTTCGGGCGGGCCGGATCACAGACCCTGGGCCGCGCCCGCGCAGCGTGGACCCGCGTCGCCCGCACCATCGCCCGCTACGAACCCGTCGCCGTCCTGGCCGACCCGGCAGACGTCGACACCGCACGGACCATGCTCGGCCACGCCATCGCCGTGCACGCGGTTCCGCTCGATGACGCCTGGCTCCGGGACTCCGGACCCACCTTCGCCCACAGGCCCGACGGATCGGTCCACGGTATCGACTGGATCTTCAACGGCTGGGGAGCGCAGTCCTGGGCCGAGTGGGGCAAGGACGAACAGGTCGGACGGCGCGTCACCGAGCTCGCCGGCGTGGGATCGACCAGCAGCGTCCTGGTCAACGAAGGAGGTGGCTTCCACATCGACGGCCGCGGTACCGTCCTGCTCACCGAGACGGTGCAGCTCGACCCCGGACGGAACCCCGACGCCACCCGGGCGAGCGTGGAAGCCGAGGTCCATGCCCAGCTCGGAATACGGCACGCGATCTGGCTCCCACGGGGCCTCAGCCGCGACTACGAGGAGTTCGGCACGCGGGGGCATGTCGACATCGTCGCGAGCTTCACGCCGACCGGCACACTCCTGCTGCACCGCCAGGACGACCCCGACCACCCCGACCACCCCGTCACCCGATTCCTGCGCTCCGTCCTCGAAGCGGCTGTCGACGCGGACGGATCACCCCTGACGATCGTCGACGTTCCCGCTCCTACCGTCATCGAGGAGGAGGACGGCTTCGTCGACTGGTCGTACATCAACCACTATGTCGCCAACGGCGTCGTCGTCCTCTGTGCCTTCGACGACCCCAACGATGCAGAAGCACGACGGATCCTCCAGGCGGCCTATCCCGACCGCACCGTGGAACTGGTCGATGCCCGCGACATCTTCGCCTTCGGCGGTGGCATCCACTGCATCACCCAGCAGCAGCCCGCTCCCCACCCGCGCGCGGTGCCCTGATGTTCGACGTCGTGGAAGCCAGCATCGCCGAGCTCAGGGACGCACTCACCACCGGCAGGACGACGAGTGAGGAACTCGTCAGCGCCTACCTCCGCCGGATCGAGGCGTACGACCGGGACGGCATCCGCCTGAACTCGGTCGTCGTGATGAATCCCACGGCCCTCGACGACGCTCGTGCGTCAGATCGACGCAGGGCACGTACCGGGGCCCTCGGTCCGCTCGACGGCATCCCCTACACCGCCAAGGACAGCTACAAGGTGCAGGGGCTCACCGTCGCCGCCGGATCTCCCGCCTTCGAGGACCTCGTGGCGCAGCAGGACGCCTTCACCATCGGACGGCTCCGAGCCGGCGGAGCCGTGCTGATCGGACTCACCAACATGCCGCCGATGGCCAACGGCGGCATGCAGCGTGGCGTCTACGGTCGCGCCGAAAGCCCCTACAACGCCGACTACCTCACTGCTGCGTTCGCCTCCGGATCGTCCAACGGATCCGGGACTGCCACCGCTGCGAGCTTCGCCGCCTTCGGCCTCGCCGAGGAGACCTGGTCGTCAGGGCGCGCCCCCGCTTCCAACAACGCACTGTGCGCCTACACGCCATCCCGCGGCCTCATCTCCGTCCGCGGCAACTGGCCGCTCGTGCCGACCATGGACGTCGTCGTCCCCCACACCCGCACCATGGCCGACATGCTCGACGTCCTCGAGGTGATCGTCGCCGACGACGACGAGACCCGGGGTGACTTCTGGCGCGTACAGCCCTGGATCCCCATCCCGCCGGCTTCCGAACTCCGTCCCCCCAGTTACCCGGACCTCCATCCCGGGACTCCCGAAGCGGCACGGCACGTCCTCGCCGGCAAACGGTTCGGTGTCCCCCGCATGTACATCAACGCCGATCCCGACGCCGGCACCGGTCCCGAACCCGGTATCGGAGGACCCACGGGTCAGCGCATCGCGACCCGCGGTTCGATCATCGAGCTGTGGAAGCGGGCGCGACGGATCCTCGAGCAGGCAGGCGCCGAGGTCGTCGAGGTCGATTTCCCCGTCGTCTCCAACTACGAGGGCGACCGGCCCGGCGCTCCGACGATCGCGACCAGAGGGCTCGTCAGCCCGGAGTACCTGCGTCACGAGATCCTCGACCTGTCGGCATGGGCCTGGCACGATTTCCTGCAGGCCAACAACGACCCACGGCTCTCGTCACTGGCCGACGTCGACGGAACCCTGATCTTCCCCTCGCCCGACGGCGCACTGGACCGCTACAGCGGCTTCGATGACGACATCGCGGCATATCCCGAGCACATCCGTCGCAACGGCGGGGTCGGCATGACGAGCATCCCGCACGTCGAGGAGGGGCTGCGCGGTCTCGAGCAGACGAGGCACATCGATCTGGACCAGTGGATGGACCGGCTCGGCCTGGACGCCGTCGTCTTCCCCGCGGCAGCCGACGTCGGACCCGCGGACAGCGACAGGAACCCCGCGTCCGCGGACATCGCCTGGCGGAACGGCGTATGGGTCTCCAACGGGAACCTCGTCCCCCGCCATCTGGGGCTGCCCACCGTCACCGTCCCCATGGGCATCACGGCGGACCTGCAGATGCCCGTTGGGCTCACCTTCGCCGGCACCGCCTACGACGACGCCGAACTGCTGCGTATCGGAGCCGCCTTCGAGGCGGTGGACCCGACGCCGAGGAGGGTTCCCGCCCGCACCCCGCGCCTCGAACCGGAGGTCAGGCCGAGCCAGGCGAGCGGCGGCGAGGCGTGGGTGGTGGCCGACGGTGCGCCTCGCGGATCAGCCCAGAACCGCGTCGGCGATGAACAGGAGCGGGATGGAACCGGCCCACACCGCCGTGGTGATGCCCGACCATCCCTTGAGGGCCGCGACGCCGTCGAGCCCGGCGAAGCGGGTCACGACCCAGAAGTAGGAGTCGTTGAAGTAGCTGAACACCATGGATCCGGCGGTGCAGGCCATCGCTGCCACGATCGGGTCGATACCGAGTGAACCGACCAGCGGCGCGGTCACCGATGCTGCGGTGATCATCGCGACCGTCCCGGAGCCCTGGGCAAGGCGCACCAGCGTGGCGATGAGGAACGGCACGAGGAACGCCGGCAGGCTGGTGCCGGCGATGGCCTCCGCCAGGGCGTCACCCACACCTGAGCTCCGCAGCACCTGACCGAGCGCCCCACCGGCACCGGTGATGAGGAGGATCAGGCCGGCGGACCCCGCAGCCTCGGCGAACCAGCCCTGCACCTTCGACCGCGGGGTCCAGCGCGGCAGCAGGATGTAGACGGCCAGGATGACACCGATCACCAGAGCGACGACGGGGTTGCCGACGAAAGCCAGCGGAACGGCCCATGACGACGGGACGTACTCCCCCGTACCGACGACGCCCTGGTTGTTCTGGTCGATCGCGCCGCTGACCGTGTTGAGGATGATCAGGAGCAACGGGACCAGCAGCGGCAGCGATGCGACGAAGGCGCCGACCCGGTGCGGTGCGGCGCCCTCCGGAGGGGTGCCGAGGGTGGTGTTGTCGACGTCCATCGACGGGGCATCCCCACCGGCACCTGCGACGGCGCCGCTTCCGGTGCGGCTCTCACGATCCGCAACAGCGGTGGCTCCTCGGTGCCCCGATTGTGCCTGCGCCGTGCCGTAGACGACCTCGCGCACGCCCTCGTTCATGGACGGCTCGATCTTCGGACCGATCCACTTGGCGTAGACGATGACGATCGGCAGCAGCAGGACGGTGAACACGAGACCCGCGAGGATCAGCGCACCGAGATCCGCACCGAGGATCCCGGCGACCGCCAGTGGGCCAGGGGTCGGTGGTACCAGGTGATGGGTCAGCGTCATGCCGCACCCGAGGGCCAGCGCAAGGGTGATGTAGCCGGCGCGCTTGACCCGGGCGATCGAACGGGCCAGCGGATTCATGATCACGTAGCCGGAGTCGCAGAACACCGGGATGGACACCAGCGCGCCCACACTCCCGAGCGCCCAGGGCTCTCGTCCCTTGCCGAAGAGTTTGAGGAAGGCCATCGCCAGCGAATTGGCAGCACCCGATACCTCGAGGATCTTGCCGATGCCGACCCCCAGGCCGATCACGATGCCGATCGACGCCAGGGTGTTGCCGAAGCCCGTCGTGATCGACGTGACGATGTCCAGTGGCGCCTGACCTGCGACGATGCCGGTCACGAGCGCGGCGATCAGGAGGGCGACGAAGGCATCGAGCCGGGTCCTCAGCACCAGCACGATGATGGTGGCGATGCCCAGGACGAGCGCCAGAAGAAGTTGGATGTCCATGTACTGCTCCTCGATCACTGGGCGGGCCTCGTTGCCATCCCAGGGGTAGCACCGACCTGGCCGATACTTTGACGGGCAATTTGCTGCCTGTCACACTAGCACTGGACATATGACATCTGACAAGGGCCCTGGGGCAGTGACCAGGAGTGAAGGTGCGGATCAGTGATACTCGAGGAAGAGTTGCTCGGCCCCTACCCGGCGGTCCGGCCCGTGGACCCGGCGACCATCGCCACCGCCGTCGAGGTATCCGGGCGGATCCTCGTGGTGCTCGACGACGACCCGACCGGCACCCAGTCCGTCGCCGATCTGCCGGTCCTCACCTCCTGGGAGCCGGTCGACTTCGCGTGGGCCTTCGCCCAGCGGATCGACGGAACGGCCGCACCGGCGGTCTATGTCCTGTCCAACACCCGCAGCCTCGACCGGGAGACCGCTGCGTCGCGCAACCGGGAGATCGTGGCGAACTCGCTCCAGGCCGCCCAGGATGCCGGCGTCACCGTCGGGTTCGTCAGCAGAGGCGATTCGACCCTCCGGGGCCACTTCCCGCTCGAGACCGACGTCATCGGCGAGACCCTTCGCTCCCTCGCGGGCATCAGGACCGACGGCGTCGTCATCGTCCCGGCCTTTCCCGACGCCGGCCGGATCACTATCGGCGGCACCCACTACCTGCGGGGAGACGGGGGCACGGTCGTCCCGGTCGGGCACACCGAATTCGCCAGGGACGCCACCTTCGGGTTCACGTCCTCGGACCTCGGTGACTACGTGTCGGAGAAGAGTGGTGGGACGGCCGGCGCCGTCGTCCGGCTCGACCTCTCGATCATCCGCTCGGGAGCGCAGGGGATCGCTGACGCGCTGGACCGCGTGACCGACGCCGTGCCCATCGTGGTGGACGCCGTCACCGAGGACGACCTCCGGGCCCTCGCCCTGGGCCTCGAGGAGTCCGAAGGCCGCGGCAAGAAGCTGCTCTACCGGGTGGGTCCGCCCTTCGTCCGTGCCCGGATCGGCCAGAGCGAGCGCGCGCCGCTCACGGCCGAGGACGTCTTCGCCGACGTGGACGCCCCCACGTCGGGCGGACTGGTCGTGGTGGGCTCTCACGTGGGACTGACCACCCGGCAGCTGGACGCCCTGGTGGCCCGGCGACCCGAGGCGGAGATGGTCGAGCTCGACGTCGAAGCCGTCCTCGACCCGGGTCGCCGGCAGACCGCGGTGGCCGATGCGGTGCAGGCCGTCCTCGACGGCCTCCCCACGGGCGACGTGATCCTGCACACGAGCCGCCGCCTGATCCGCACGGACGATCCGGAGCGAAGCCTCGAGGTCGCCCGCACCATCTCCCGCTCGGTGGTCGACGTCGTCCGCTCCACCCTCGCCGCGGCACGTGTCCGCTTCGTCGTCGCCAAGGGCGGCATCACCTCCTCCGACGTCGCCGCTCACGGCCTCTCCATCCGCCATGCAATGGTGCGCGGACCGATGCTCCCGGGCATCGTCTCCCTCTGGCAACCGGCGGACGGCCCCGCCCGCTCCGTCCCGTTCGTGGTCTTCGCCGGGAACGTCGGCACGGACGACTCCCTCGCCGACGTCGTGGACATCCTCCGCTCTCCCGCGACGGACTGCGCAGGATCGGCGGTGTCCACCCGTGACGCCTGACGCCGCCCGCCCGCATGTCGCCGTCCTGGGCCTCGGCGCCATGGGCCTGCCGATGGCAAGCCGGCTGGCCGGTGCCTTCACGATCACCGGCTACGACCCGTTACCGGCCTCCCGGGAGAAAGCCGAGCAGACCGGCATCAGGTGCGCGGCGTCGGCCACCGGCGCGGTGGCCGACGCCGGGATCGTGCTCCTCGCGGTCCGTGATGCCGCCCAGGTGGAGAGCGTCCTCTTCGGTGAGCACGGCGTCGCCGCCGCACTCGCACCGGGCGCCGTCGTCCTGATGACCAGCACCGTGGGCCTGGATGCCGTCGCATCATGGACCGCGCGGCTCACCGAGCAGGGCGTGGCCCTGGTCGACGCCCCCCTGTCCGGTGGCCCTGTGCGAGCCGGCGACGGCGACCTGCTGATCGTCGTGGGCGCCGAACCGCGTGCCCTCGACACCGCACGGCCCGTCCTGGAGCGGCTCGCCTCGACCCTGACCGTGGTCGGGACGAAGGCAGGTGACGGTCAGGCCATGAAGACCGTCAACCAACTCCTCTGCGGCGTGCACATCGCGGCGGCAGCCGAGGCACTCGCCCTCGCGGATGCTCTGGGGCTCGACCGGCGGCAGACGCTTGCCGCGCTGGAGGCGGGGGCAGCGTCGTCGTTCATGCTGTCCAACCGTGGGCCGCGCATGCTGGAGGGATACGACGACGACGTCGCGGTGCTGAGCCGCCTGGACATCTTCGTGAAGGACCTGGGCATCGTCGGCAATGCTTCCCGCGCGGCGGGACTCGCCGCCCCTGTGGCCGCCGCGGCCGAACAGCTGTTCCTCCTCGGCCAGGTGCAGGGCCTGGGCACTGCCGACGACTCAGCCGTCATCAAGGTGATCGCTCCCCGACGACGCACGACCGAGGAGGACACGGATGGCCCGCAAACCCCTCGCTGAGTCGGTGTTCGACGACCTGCTCGAACGGGTCATCGACGGCACCTACGCACCCGGCTCGGCCCTCCCGCCCGAGCACGACCTCGCGGCGTCGAGCGACGTGAGCCGTCTGACGGTGCGGGAAGCGCTCAAGCGACTGCAGGCGCAGAACATCGTGCAGATCAGGCGGGGCCTCGGAACGTATGTGAATCCGGCGGCCCAGTGGACCGATCTGCAGGCCATCCTCAGGTACGCGTCCACCACGGCCGACTCCCCCGACGTGGCGCTGCGCCTGCTGGAGATCCGCCGGATGGTGGAGACCGGTGCCGCCGAGCTGGCGGCACTCCACGCAACGGACGAGGACCTCGCACGGATGGAGGAGGCGAACATCGCGTTGCGGGCCGCCCACGAGGTGGGCGACCTCGATGCTGTGACCGCCTCGGACATCGCCTTTCACGACGCGATCTTCCGGGCCTCGGCGAACCCGTTCCTCCCGGTGATCCTCGGTCCGCTCAGCCAGCTGCTCTACACCATGCGACGCGCGACCTCGTCCTTTCCCCAGGTGCAGGAACACGCCATCGAACACCACCAGGTGGTCCTCGAGGCGATCCGCACCCGCAACCCGGAGATCGCGCGCAAGGCGATGCAGGCCCACATCAACCAGACCTACGACGACTACGAGCACTTCATCCACCAGCAGCAACGACACCAGGAGATCACGTGACCTTCCCGACAGAACGCACCGCAGTCCTGACCGGCGCGGCCTCGGCCCGGGGCATCGGCCGTGCGACGGCCGACCGGCTGGCCCGCGACGGCTGGTCCGTCGCCATCCTCGACATCGACGGCGCCGCGGCCGAGGAAGCCGCAGCAGCCATCGCGGACCGCCACGGCGTTCGTGCCGTCGGCGTTGCCGCCGACGTGTCCGACGAGGCCTCGGTGGACGCCGCGATCAGCACGGTCGAGGCGTCGGTGCCACCGATCGTCGCCGTCATCAACCTGGCCGGCATCAGCTCCCCCACCGAGTTCATGCAGGAGACCAGGGCGGCCTGGGACAGGGTCTTCGCCGTCAACATGACCGGCACCTTCCTCGTCACGCAGCGCGCCCTTCGCGGGATGATCGAACGAAAGCTCGGACGTGTGGTCAGCATCTCCTCCATCTCCGCTCAGCGCGGCGGCGGCACGTACTCGAAGGTGGCCTACAGCGCGTCGAAGGCGGGCATCATCGGCTTCACACGCGCCCTTGCGCGCGAGATGGGTGAACATGGCATCACCGTCAACGCCGTTGCACCCGGCCCTGTCGATACCGACATCATGGGCGGCACACTCACCGAGGATCGCAAGCAGGACATGTCCAGGGACATCCTGATGGGACGTGTGGGCACCGTCGACGACATCGCCGCGCTGATCTGCTTCCTGGTGGGACCCGACGCCGGGTACATCACCGCGGCCACCTATGACGTCAACGGTGGCCTGCAGATCTCCTAGGCACTCGCGGGTTGCCGAGACGCGCTGTCGGCGACGATGAGCGGTACCGCCGGTATCCTCACCTACGCGCATGTCGGCAATGCAGGGAATTCGGCGTGTCCTACGGAGAACCTCGAATGCGCCTTCGCCGAATTCCCCGCACTGTCGACAGATGATTCCATCTTCGCGTCACATTACTTCTTTGTTTCCCCGACCACATCAGCACTCTGCTTATAGTTGAGCCAGCTTCAAGAGACGCGGTCGGAAAGCTCCGACTGGACCGCGCACCAACCCCATGTTCCTGGGTGGTTCGGATGACGAAGCGGCCTTCACCCCGGCGCATGCGCGCCGGACCGGTGCGGGCAAGAGCACTCCGAAAGGGCTTCGCCGTGAGCTGTCCAGCACTCCCCTAGCATTTCTCGCCTTGTCCCCACATCGTGCCCTGCGCTGCTGACGAGGGACTGCTTCCACCTTTCTCCGGACGCTCACCGCTCCAGGACGTCCTTTTCTGACGAGGGAATTCACCATGCCTGAATTGTCGATCCATCCCGCCCGGAATTCATCCGGTGCATTCACATCCGCCCGACCCTTCCGCACACCGCTCTCGCGTACGGCTCTCGGCGCCGTCGCACTGATCGCCGTCCTCGCCGGATGCGCCGGACCCACGGGATCCACCGCGCCGGCGGGCACCGAGCCGGTGTCCGGCGGCATCCTCGACGTCTCCATCTCCGCAGAGCCGGGCTGCCTCGACGGACACGGGATCTCTGCCACGCAGCAGCAGTTCCTCGGGCGCCTCATCTACGACAACGTCGTGACGCTGGATAAGGACGGGGAGATCGCGCCCTACCTCGCCGAGTCCTGGGAGATCTCCGAGGACGGGAAGACGTACACCTTCCGCCTGCGCGAAGGGGTCACGTTCAGCGACGGGTCACCCTGGAACGCGGAGGTGTTCGGGCAGAACCTGGAACACATGCGGGACCCGGCCACCAAGTCTCCCCTCGCCGCTGCCTACATCGCCCCGTACGTGGACGGAACAATCGTGGACGAGTACACCTTCGAAGCACACCTCGCCTACCCCTACACCCCGTTCCTCTACGCACTCGCGCAGTCCTGGCTCGGCATGAACTCGGGCAAGGCCATCTCCGAGTCCCCGGAGACCCTCTGCCAGAACCCCATCGGCACGGGCCCCTTCACCGTGGAGGACTACCGGCCCGGGCAGAGCATCAGCTACGCGAAGCGCGAGGACTACGACTGGGCACCCGCGTGGCTCGACGGTGAGGGCGCGGCCCACCTCGACGGCGTCGAGGTCACCCTTGTCGCGGAACCGGTGATCCGGCACCAGTCCCTGGTCTCGGGACAGTACGACCTCACCGAGAACTTGGCACCCCAGAACGCCGCGGCGGTGCAGGCGGACCCGAACTTCGTGTACGAGAACCTGCCGAGGACGGGCAGTCCCTACGTACTCGGCTTCAACCTGGCGCGTGCTCCGTTCGACGATCTCGCCGTCCGCCAGGCCTTCGCCGCCGCCGTCGACACCCAGGCGGTGACCGAGAGCCTCGGGTTCGGCACCTACACGCCGATCGACGGTTTCCTCTCGAAGGAGAGCAAGTACTACGACCCGACCGTCGAGGGCGTGCTGACCTACGATCCGGAACGGGCGGACGCGCTCCTCGACGAGGCCGGCTGGACGGGGCGGGACGCCGATGGCTTCCGCACCAAGGACGGTGCGCGGCTCACCGTCGAGGTGCCGACCGTCGAGAGCTCCACGCCGAGTCCACTGCTCGTGCAGCTCCAGGGTGAGGCACGGAAGGTGGGCTTCGATCTCCGGATCATCCAGGTACCCCAGGCCCAGCTCACGGAACTCCGCTACGCCGGCGACTACGACGCCCTGGCCGGCGTGTGGCACACCAACACCACCGACGTCCTCTTCATCCGGTACCACTCCTCGGAGATCACGGGGGAACGGATCGGCCAGAACTCCTCCTCGGTGGATGACCCCGCCCTGGACGCGCTGCTGGCCACCGCGCGGGAGTCGGATGACGGGCCGGAAGCGGCGGAGGCCTACGCGAAGGCCCAGCACCGCCTGCTGGAGATCGTTCCCGGCGTACCGCTGTACGAGAACCCGAGCCAGTTCGCCTACTCGAGGACCGTGCAGGGCGTCGCCGTGGACACCTCCCACCCCGTGCCCGTCCTCACCTATGCCTGGAAGGCGGAGTAGGTGGCCGTCCTCCGCCGCGTCGTCACCCGCCTGCTGATCGGCGTCGGCGTCCTGTGGGGCGCGGCGTCCCTCACCTTCCTTGCGATCCATCTGGTACCGGGGGACACGGCCCTGCTGATCCTCGGTGGGCCGGACGCGCGGCCCACCGACGAGGCCATCGCGCAGGTCCGCGCCGACTATCTGCTCGACCAGCCGTTCGTCGTGCAGTACGGCAGCTACCTGGGCAACCTGCTGCAGGGTGACCTCGGTCAGTCCTATCGGCTGCGCATCCCCGTGTCGGAGGCCATCGGACAGCAGATCGGGGCGACGGCGGCCCTGTCCGCCGCCGCCGTCGCCCTGGCGCTGCCCCTCACGTTCGCGGTGGCGATCCTCTCGGCGCAGCGCGCCCCGTGGATCCGCGAGATCGTCTCCGGGATCGAGGTGGTCCTCGCTGCGACCCCCACCTTCATCATCGGGTTCGCCCTCCTGATCCTCTTCTCCTTCACGCTCCACTGGTTCCCCATCGGCGGCAACCAGGGCCCTGCCGCGCTCGTCCTGCCAGCCCTCACCCTGGCCCTGGCTGTCTTCGGCACACTGTCGCAGGTCCTCCGCAACGAACTCGAGGACGTCCTGGAGCAGCCCTTCATCCTCACGGCACGTTCCAGGGGCCTGCGGGACCTCGCTGTCCGCGTCCGCCACGCCCTGCGGCACGCCGTCATCCCCGTGCTGACGATGTCCGGCTTCGTGGTCGCTGCGCTGCTCGGCGGTTCGGTGGTCGTGGAGACGCTGTTCAGCCGACAGGGCATCGGCTCCCTCACCCTGGCATCTGTGTACAACAAGGACCTGCCCGTCATCATCGGGATCGTGCTCCTCGCTGCCGCGGTCTACGTCGTGGTGAACCTCGTGATCGACCTCCTGTACACCCTCATCGATCCGAAAGTGGTGACCGCATGAGCATCACCGACCGCACGTTCCCGCCGGTCGCGGTGCAGGCCGCCCCGACCGGTACGCTCCCCACGCCCGGGGCGCCGAGGCCGGTCAAACGAGCGGGACGACGACGGCGCGGCTTCCGCCCGGGGCTCGTCCTGGCCTCCGCGTTCCTCCTGTGGCTCGCCGCGGCGGTCCTCGTTCCTGGACTCCTCGCTCCCGGCGACCCCTACGCCGTCGAGCCGGCGAGGAGTTTCGAGGCACCCGGGCCGCAGGCATGGTTCGGCACGGACGACTCCGGCGCCGACGCCTACACGCGGATCGTCCACGGTGCAGCGACATCGCTCTCCATCGGTCTCGGCGCGACCGCGATCGGGGTGGTCGGCGGCACGGCGATCGGTTTGCTGGCAGGCCTCAACGGACGGTTCGTCGAGGCATCGGTCATGCGGGTGCTCGACGTGACCCTCGCCATCCCGGAGATCCTCCTGGCGCTCGTGGTGATCGGCATCATCGGCGGCGGGACGGGGAACGCCATCCTGGCGATCGGCGCCGGCAGCATCGCCTACTACGCGAGGATCACCCGTGCTCAGACCCACCTGGTCCGCCGTTCCGGGTACGTCGAGGCGGCGCGTACCCTCGGGCTGCCCGGCTGGCGCGTACTCCTCGCGCACATCCTGCCGAACGTCATCAAGCCGGTCCTCGTGCTGGCGACGATCGGCGTCGGGTCCGCCATCGGAGCAGGTGCCTCCCTCAGCTTCCTCGGCCTCGGCACCCCTCCCCCCGCGCCCGAATGGGGCGCCATGCTCTCGGCCGGGCGCAACTTCATCTCCAATGCACCCTGGCTGATCACGCTCCCCGCGGCCTTCCTCGTCGCCACCGTCCTGTCCATCACCGTCGTCGGGCGCGAGCTGCGCCGGCGGTCCGAAGGAAGACTCCCATGACCTCGCTCCCCCCGTCCCCCGTGTCCCCCATGTCCCCCCTCGTCGAGCTCCAGAACCTGACCGTCGCCTTCGGGCACGGCGCCCGGCGCCGCGAGGTGGTGCGCGGCGTCAGCCTGTCCGTCCGGTCCGGTGAGTGCCTGGCTCTCGTGGGTGAATCGGGATCCGGGAAATCGGTCACCGCCCGCACCCTCGTGGGCCTGACCGGTCCGTCCGCGGAGGTCCGGTCGGACGTCCAGCGGTTCGGCGGCGTGAATGCCGGGCAGTGGTCCGAACGGCAGTGGTCCCGCGTCCGCGGGCGCCGCGCCGGGTTCGTCCTGCAGGACGCACTGTCCTCCCTCGACCCGCTCCGTACCGTCGGCGCCGAGGTCGGCGAGGTCCTGCGGCTCCACACCGAGCTGGACCGGCCAGGACGACGGCGTCGCGTCGCGGAGCTCCTGGCCTCCGTGGGCGTGCCGGATCCCGAGCTGCGCGCGGACCAGTACCCGCACGAGCTCTCCGGTGGTCTGCGGCAGCGGGCGCTCATCGCCTCCGCCATCGCAGCGGGCCCGGCCCTCCTCATCGCGGACGAACCGACGACGGCGCTGGACGCGACGATCGCGGCGCAGGTCCTCCGGCTCCTCGGCGGCCTCAAGGGATCACGGACCGGCATGCTCGTGGTGAGCCATGACCTCGCCGTCGTCGCCGACCTCGCCGATCGCGTGGCAGTCATGCGGGACGGGGAGATCGTCGAGGAGGGTTCTGTCGAGGCCGTCCTGCAGGACCCCCGCCACCCCTACACCCGAGGGCTCCTTGCGGCCGTACCGTCCCGCGCGTCCCGAGGTCGCCGCCTCATCGCACCTTCGGCCGACGACGCCGCGGGGACACCGGACCGGCCGCCGTCGGGCACGCCCGCCCCGGCGGTACGTGACCTCCACGGATCCATCCGCCGGCCCCCGGCCGGCGATACTCCGATCCTGACGGTCGGCGGGCTCCGGAAGGACTATCCCGGCCCGGCCCGCACCACGCGCACCGCGGTGCAGGATGTCTCCTTCACCCTCGAACGGGGGACGACCCTCGGGATCGTCGGCGAATCCGGTTCGGGCAAGAGCACTGTCGCCCGGATCGTCCTCGGGGTCGAGCAGCCCGACGCGGGCACCGTCCTGGTCCACGGACGCACGTGGGACGAGCACCGGGCGGCTCGGGACACCTTCGTACGGCGCTCGGTGCAGATGATCTACCAGGATCCCCTGCAGTCCTTCGACCCGCGCAGGACCGTGCGGCAGATCATCGGTCAGGCCGTCGCCGCGGCAGGGGTTCCGCCGAGGGCTCGGGCCACGCGCGTCCTCGAGCTCCTCGGGCTCGTGGATCTGCCGGCGGACCGCGCACGGGCCCGGCCGATCGATCTCTCCGGGGGTCAGCGCCAGCGCGTCGCCATCGCCCGCGCCCTCGCCGCCGAGCCGGAGGTGATCGTCTGCGACGAGCCGGTGTCCGCCCTCGACGTCACCGTGCAGGCGCGCATCCTCGACCTCCTGGCGGACCTCCAGGAACGGTTCGGTCTCAGCTACCTCTTCATCTCGCACGACCTCGGCGTGATCCAGCACGTGAGCCGCGACGTCCTGGTCCTCCGCGATGGCGTGGTGCTGGAGCACGGCCCGGTCGAGGACATCTTCGAGCACCCACGCCACGCGTACACGCAGGACCTCATCCATGCCATCCCCGCGCTTCCCGCCCTCCGGAAGGACACCGTCCGCTCATGACACGCCAGATCTCCTTCAATCTCTTCGAGATGAACTGCGTGGGACACATCTCCCACGGTCTCTGGGTCCACCCGGAGAACAACCGCCACCGCTTCAACGACCTCGACTTCTGGGTGGAGACGGCGAAGCTGCTCGAGGCCGGTCTCTTCGACAGCATCTTCCTCGCCGACGTCATCGGCACCTACGACGGCTATCGTGCCGGGCCGGAGACAGCACTCCGGGAAGCAGTGCAGATCCCGAGCAACGATCCGCTCCTGATCATCCCCGCCATGGCCGCGGTGACCGAGCACCTCGGGTTCGCTGCGACGTTCTCGACGACCTACGAGCCGCCGTTCGCCTTCGCGAGGAGGGCGTCGACCCTCGATCACCTGACCAAGGGCCGTTTCGGCTGGAACATCGTGACTTCCTACCTGCCCAACGCCGCCCGCAACTTCGGCCTGCCCGACGAGGTCGAACACGATCAGCGGTACGCGATCGCCGACGAGTACCTGGATGTCCTCTACAAGCTGTGGGAGGGGTCGTGGGACGACGACGCGGTGATCGAGGACCGCGAGCGCCGCGTGTACACCGATCCGTCGAAGGTCCGCTACATCGACCACCGCGGCCCCCACTTCTCGGTCGCGGGTCCCCACCTCAGTGCTCCCTCGCTGCAGCGCACGCCGGTGCTCTTCCAGGCCGGCAGTTCGACGGCCGGCAAGGCCTTCGCGGCGAGGCATGCGGAAGGGGTCTTTGTCGGAGGGCGTGACGCGGCCGCCTACCGCGACAACGTCGCGGACCTCCGCCGGCTCGCCGTCACGAACGGCAGGGCAGCGCACCACATCAAGGCCTTTGCCGGTGCCGTGGTGATCGTCGGGCGGACCCACAAGGAGGCCCAGCGCAAGGCCGAGGAGTTCCGGCGGCTGTCCAGCGCGGAGGGCTACCTCGCCCACGCCGGCGGTGGCGGGATCGATCTCGCGGCGTACCGTGCCCACGAGGTGATCGACGACATCCTCGCGCGCGAGAACCGCCCGGGTCGTGACCGGCAGCCCAGCAACCGACGGCATCCGGCGGGAACGACCGTCGGCGAGGCCCTCGAGCGCATCACGAGGTTCGACCGCGGCCCCTTCGTGGCCATCGGCACGCCTGGAGAGGTCGCGGACGAGATCGAGCGGTGGGTGGAGGCCACGGATCTCGACGGCTTCAACCTCCGGCAGTTCCTCACGCCAGGGACCGCCGAGGACTTCGTCGAGTTCGTCGTTCCGGAGCTGCAGAAACGGGGTCTCTACCGGCGCTCCTACGAGGAGTCCACGCTGCGCGAACGCCTCTTCGGGCCCGGCAACAGGCGCCTCTTCCCCGAACATCCAGGAGCCCGCTACCGCAACGGTGCGCACCTCGGCGACGATGCGGGCGTCCTCGCCCGGACGGAGGCGTCCGACGTCGGGCACGGTGGCGGCCCGTCCGTTGGCGGCCCGTCCCCCGCTGACCGCAGCGCGGCTGCGCCATCCGTCGCCGCAGCGCCCGCAGCGCCGGGGCCCGCAGTGCCCGACGCGTCCGACGCGTCCGCCGCTCCGCCGGCTTTCGCCGGAGGCAGGCGATGAGCGTGGCCGCCGATCGGGAACCGTCGACCGCCCGGGCCGAAGGGACACCTGTCCGTGCCGAAGCGACCACCGCCGGGCCGGCCGGGCGGACATCCGGAACGTCCGACGCCGACAGGGCGGTCGGTGCGGTCGGTGCGGCAGGTGCAGCCGGCCGCTGGCCCGGCACAGCGGATCCATCACCGACCGCTGCGCTCATCGACCGGTTCCGCCCGCTCTTCGCCGCCATCGCCGAGGGCGCCGTGGACCGCGAGCAGCAGCGCGGGCTGCCCTTCAGGGAGGTGGCAGCCCTCAAGGAGGTTGGCTTCGGGGCCCTGCGGGTGCCGGTCGAGTACGGCGGCTCCGGCGCCACGCTCCGGCAGCTGTTCTCGCTGCTCACCGAACTGGCAACCGCCGATTCCAACCTCACGCAGCTGTGGCGCGGCCACTTCGCGTACGTCGAGGGGCTCCTGCTGCAGCCGCCGTCGGCGCATCGCGACCGCTGGCTCTTCGACATCGCGGCAGGAGCGATGATCGGGAATGCGTCGAGCGAGCTGACGGGAACCTCGCTGCGCGACATCCGGACTGCCCTCACCGAGGCGGACGGGCAGGACGGCGCCCTCACCCTCACCGGGTCGAAGTACTACAGCACCGGGAGCCTCTACGCGGACTGGATCGCGGGCAGCGCGGTGCGCGACGGCGAGCGCGTGGGCTACGCCGTCCGCGCCACAGCTGCCGGCGTGGAGCGCGTGGACGACTGGGACGGCTTCGGGCAGCGGTTGACGGGCAGCGGGACCACCCACTTCACCGATGTCCGTGTGGACCCCGCGCATGTCCGGACCTACTCGCCGGACGCCCCGAGCCATGTGCACGGCTTCTTCCAGCTCGTCCTGGTCGCAGCACTCGCGGGTGTCGCCCGCGCGGCGGCCCGCGACGCAGCGGACTTCGTGCGTCCGCGCACGCGCTCCTACATCACGGCGGCGGCGGCGCTCCCCCGGGAGGACCCGCAGGTGCTCCAGGTGGTCGGAGAGGTGGCTGGGCGTGCCTTCGCGGCCGAGGCCGTGGTGCTCGCAGCCGCCGACGCCCTGGACGCCGCCGTCGGACTCCTCCGGGCGGGTCCGGCCGGTGTCCGGCCCGCCGACGACGGCCCGGACACCCGGTCGGCGACCGGCACGGCGGCGGATCATTACGTCACAGGTCCCGACACGGCTGTACGGGCTGCAGTGGACGCCGCCGAGGTCGCGGTGAACCAGGCTCAGCTCGTCGCGGTCGAGCAGTCGCTGAGGGCGGCGACAGACCTCTTCGAGGTCGGCGGAGCCTCCGCAACAGAGGCAGGCAGGGCGCTGGACCGGCATTGGCGCAACGCGCGCACCATCGCCTCCCACAATCCGGCCGTGTACAAGGCGCGCTCGGTGGGCCACTGGCTGGTGCACGGCGAGCGCGAGCACGTCCCCTGACCCGCGGCGGGTCCGGCTGTGCGGGTAGCGTGGGCGCATGGCCGAGTACAGGTACGACGTCGAGATCCTCCATCTGCTGGTCTCGCCCGGGCACGCGTACTTCGGGCGCGCGAAGGACGGGGCGGCAGACGTGCCGACGCAGGATGCCCGCAGCGTCGACGTGGTGGCCGGCAAGGGGATCGTCGGTGACCGCTTCTTCGGGAAAGCCGCCCACATGGACGCAGCGGTGACCCTGATGGCCGTGGAGTCACTCGACGCCATCGCCGCGGACCTCGGTGCGAAGCCCTTCGACGCGCTCCTCCCCCGCCGCAACATCATCCTGCGCGGTGCCGAGCTGACGCCGCTCATCGGCCAGGACTTCACCCTCGGGACGCCGGCGGGAACCGTGGCGTTCCACGGCGGACGCCACGCGCACCCGTGCGCCTGGATGGACCGTGTGCTGGCGCCGGGTGCGCACAAGGCCATGCGGGGCCGGGGCGGGGTCCGCTGCCGCCCGCTGACCAGCGGGACGCTGCAGCGCGGTCCCGCCGTGCTGGTCAGCCCGGTCCTGCTCGACCCCGGCAGGGCGCACATCGCCTCGGTGCTGCGACCGGGCCGCTTGCCCTGACAGGAGCCCTTCCCCCGACCTCCAGGAGCCCTTCCCCCGACCTCCATCACCCTTCCGGGGTGAGCCGCAGGCGTCGCCGTTCCCAGCAGGACGGCGACGCCTGCGAGCCCGCCGGAAGGATGCACACGCTGCCCCCGCGTACGCCCGCCATCGCTCGACCGGTCGGCCGACGCCTCCACGGCGTCCACCACCTGCTCAGTCCGAGAAGGCCACCGCCCGGGTCGTTGCCACCGCGGCCTTCCTGCCGGGCGCGGTCTGGTTCTGCCAGTACAGGTTGGTGTGCGCGATGACCTTGTCCGGCGTCGGCGCGCCCCACGCGCTGAGGTCCTCCGTCGTGTGGGCGTCGCCCACGAGGGTCACGTCGTACCCGCGGACGAAGGCCCCGTGGATGGTCGAGCGGATGCAGGCGTCCGACTGGGCGCCCGTGACCACGAGCCGTCCCACCCCTGCCGCCTCGAGGACGTCCTCGAGGTCCGTGCCCTCGAACGCATCGCCGTGCGCCTTGTACACCAGGCGCTCGCCGTCGAGGGGACGCAGCTCGGGCACGACCTGCCACGCGTGCGAGTCGCGCTCGAGTTCCTCGTCGGAGTGCTGCACCCAGACCACCGGGGCCGCCTCGGCACGCGCGCGCCGGACGAGTGCATCGATGTTCGCGACCACCGCATCCCGGTCGTGGGCTGACGCGACGACCCCGTTCTGCACGTCGATGACCAGCAGTGCTGTGGAGGGACGGTGCTCGAGTGTCGTCATGGCTACTCCTCGTCGGTACCGGATGTCCGTGCCTGCGCGCCCGTCGGTGAAGCGGGAGCCCTCAGCGGCTGCCACAACAGTACGACGGCGGCGCCTGCCCGAAGGAGGCATGCGGACAGGGAGGTTCCGCAGTGTCGGGAAGCCGCCACCACCGCGCCGTCGGCGATACTCCTGTCATGGACCAACAGGTGCACTTCGTCACGCTGGCCACCCCCGACCTCGACGCGGCACGGCAGTTCTACACCGCGGGCCTTGGCTGGACACCCCTCATGGACGTCCCCGGCGAGATCATCTTCTTCCAGGTAGCCCCCGGCGTCCTCCTCGGGCTGTTCGACGCGGAGTCCTTCCGCCGCGATACCGGCGGCAGTGCTTCGGGCGCTCCCGCTGGTGCGCACGGCATGAGCCTGTCCCACAACGTCGGCTCACGGGAGGAGGTCGCGCTGACCATCGGACGCCTCGTCCACGCCGGCGGCACCGTCCTGAAGGACCCCCAGGACGGCGAATTCGGCGGGATCCACCATGGCCTCGTCGCCGATCCCAATGGCATCATCTGGGAGATCGCCCACAACCCCGGCTGGCGCGTCGACCAGATCGGGAACGTCCGTCTGGCGTGAGGCCGGCTCGAGCGGCCCCGGACCGGGAGCCGGCGTACCTCGCGTGAGGCCGGCTGGCCGAGCCCTGGATCGGAACCTGTCCGACGCGGCCCCGGAGTGGGGCCCTTGGCCGGCTGTCCTGCTCAGGTGCCGCTGTAGGCCGTCTGCAGGGCGGCGATGTCGAGTTTCTGCATCGTCAGCATCGCGGCGACTGCGCGCTGGGCGCCGTCGGGGTCGGGTCCGCCGATGAGCGACGGCAGGACGGCGGGGATGATCTGCCAGGACAGGCCGTAGCGGTCCTTCAGCCACCCGCACCGGCTCTCCTCGCCGCCCTCGGTCAGCGCCGCCCAGTACCTGTCGACCTCCTCCTGGTCGTCGCTGGAGATCTGGAAGGACACGGCTTCGGTGAAGGAGTACTGCGGACCGCCGTTCAGCCCGACGAAGGGCTGCCCGTCGAGCTCGAAGGACACCGTGAGGGCCGGGTCGCTCTCGGAGGGGCCGGTGCGGGAGACATCGAGGATGCGCGAGTTCCGCACCACGGAGGTGTACAGCGCGGCAGCCTCCTCGGCCTGGCCGTCGAACCAGAGGCACGGCGTGATCGATCCCATGGTGGGTACCCTTCGTCTGGCCGTGCGGCGGTGCACGGCTTCGTGTGGTGCGTGGCTCGAACCTAGTCCAGGAGACCGGGGGCGACAAGCAGTAGGGTGACCCCATGCCGAGCCGCCCCACGACCAGCCCGACGACCCGCCCCATGACCAGCCCCTCGAGGAACCGCTCCGGGCGGCTCCGCACCTCCCCGGCCCTGCCGGCGCTCGTCTGGGCCGGCATCGACACCGTCCTGATCCTCGCCTTCGCGGTGTCCGGTCGCCGGACCCACGAGCACGGGGTGACCTTCCTCGGCGTGCTCGACACGGCGTGGCCCTTCCTCACCGCCTATGCCCTGGCGAGCCTGGCCCTGCGCGCCTGGCGCTCGCCATCGACGCCGTGGCCCACCGCCGTCGCGCTCTGGCTGGCGACCGTGGTCGGCGGGCTCCTTCTGCGCGCGGCGTCGGGTGAAGGGGTGGCGGTCAGTTTCCAGATCGTCACGCTGCTGGTGCTCGGCACCTTCCTGGTCCTTCCCCGCGCCGTCCTGCACGCCGTCCGGCGGCGCCGCCTGCCGGTAGCGTAGGAGCAGATCCCGTCCCACCCGAAAGGCACTCCATGATCACCGCATTCGTCCTCATCCAGACCGATGCCTCACGCATCCCCGAGAGCGCGCAGGCCATCTCGGAGATCGAGGGCATCAGCGAGGTCTACTCCGTCACCGGCGAGTGGGACCTCATCGCGATCGCCCGCGTCAGTCGTCACGAGGATCTCGCCGACGTCATCGCGGACAGACTGTCCAAGATCGAGGGCATCCGCTCGACGACGACGCAGATCGCCTTCCGTTCCTATTCCCAGCACGACCTCGACGCCGCGTTCTCCCTCGGGTTCGACAGCTGACGTCCACGCCGCCGGGAAAGCCACCCGCGGGGCCCGTGGCGACTGTCGGGTCAGAGTGCCCGGCTGACGTCGATCCAGCGGGTGAGGGCGTTCTCGGCGGCACCGGAATCGATGGACGCGCGGGCGCGGACCATGGCGGCCCGGAGGCGCTCCACGAGTGATCCCTCCGCCGCGTCGTCGAGGGCGACCAGCCCTGCGGCTGCGTTGAGCACGACGGCGTCGCGCACCGGACCCGGGTGGCCGGCCAGGACGGATCGCACGACAGCGGCGTTCCCTGTCGCGTCGGTCCCGCGGAGGGCGTCGACGGGCACCACCTCGAGCCCGACGTCGCCGGGGTGGACCACCTGGGCCTCGACCCGGCCGTCCCGTACCTCCCACACGGTGGAGGAGCCGCTCGTCGTCATCTTGTCCCGGCCGTCGTCGCCCCGGAAGACGAGGGCGCGGATGCCGCGAGCCGCGAGCACCCCGGCCATCAGCGGCGCCATCCGCGCGTCCGCGCAGCCGAGCGCCTGGGCGCTGACGCCGGCAGGGTTGCTGAGCGGCCCGAGGAAGTTGAAGGTGGTGGGGATGCCGAGCTCACGCCGCGGGACCGCCACGTGTTTCATCGAGGGATGGAACACCTGCGCGAAGCAGAAGGTGATCCCCGCCCGCTCGGCCGTCAGGGCCACCTCCGCAGGCGCGAGGTCCAGGCGCACGCCGAGCTCCTCGATGACATCGGCGGCCCCCGAGGCGGAGGAGGCTCCGCGATTCCCGTGCTTGACAACCTTCGCGCCGGCACCTACGGCCACGAGGGAGGACATGGTCGAGATGTTCAGGGTGTTCAGTCCGTCGCCGCCCGTGCCGACGATGTCGAGGGTCGGCCCGGACACCTGGATCCGGTGGGCCCGGCCCAGCATCGCCTGCACCAGGCCGACGAGCTCGTCGACCGATTCCCCCTTCGCGCGCAGGGCCACGAGGAAACCGGCGATCTGGACGTTGCTGGCCTCACCGGACATGATCGCGTCCATCGCCCAGCGGCTCTGTCCGGTGCTCAGATCCTTCCGACCCAGGAGAGAGGAGAAGATCGAGGGCCAGGTGGGGTACACCGCGTCAGGGCTGGTTGTCAGGCTCACTCCCACAGATTATCTACGAATTGTAGAAAGTCATCACGGGGAACTTCCGCGTAAACACGGGCGTCGGTGCCCACTTCGGCGCGGTGACGGCGCTGCGGGGCCCGTTTCGCGTTGGTGATCACGCTGATCTTGGGGACATAATGAGTCTGTGACATCTGCGACCCAAGCCCCCAGCGCCGCTCCGCATCCCGCCCTGAACCGCCCCAACATGGTCTCCGTCGGAACCGTTGTGTGGCTGTCCAGCGAGCTGATGTTCTTCGCCGGCCTCTTTGCCATGTACTTCACCCTCCGCTCCACCTCGAGTGAGCTCTGGGCGATGGAGACCGAGAAGCTGAACGTCCCGTTCGCCCTCGTGAACACCATCATCCTGGTGTCGAGCTCCTTCAGCTGCCAGTTCGGTGTCTTCGCCGCCGAGCGCCTCCAACCCCGCCGCACCGGCGGGGTCTTCCAGCTGGCCCGCTGGGGCATGGTCGAGTGGTTCCTCCTCACCTTCGTGATGGGCGCGATCTTCGTATCGGTGCAGGCCTACGAGTACGCCGAACTCGTCGCTGAGGGCGTCGCACTCTCCTCCAACGCCTTCGGGTCCGCCTTCTACATCACCACGGGCTTCCACGGCATCCACGTGGTCGGTGGGCTGATCGCGTTCCTGTTCATCATCGGCCGCGCCTTCATCGCACGGCAGTTCGGACACTTCGAAGCCACCTCCGCGATCGTCACGTCCTACTACTGGCACTTCGTCGACGTCGTCTGGATCGGCCTCTTCATCATCATCTACTTCCTTCAGTGATTCCCTCCGCTAGACTCTTCTACTAGAGGTAGAATTCAATGCAGAACACCAGCAGCTCTGGCACCACGACAGGTAGGAAACACTCCGTGAAGGCACTTTCCCAGAGGCGGCGTCACCCACTAGCAGCGTTCGCCCTGCTCCTGATGGCGCTCCTCGTCACCGGCGGGATCTACGCCGCAGCCAGCACCGCGAACGAGGCGCAGGCGCAGACCACCACGTTCACGGCGAACGACGTCGAAGAGGGCAGCAAGTTGTTCTCCGCCAACTGCGCCTCCTGCCATGGCATGGGTGCCACGGGCTCGGACGCCGCTCCCTCCCTCGTCGGTGTCGGTGCTGCCTCCGTGGACTTCCAGGTCGGCACGGGCCGCATGCCCATGCAGATGGACGGACCCCAGGCCCAGGCCAAGCCGGTCCAGTTCACCGATGAGCAGATCCGCCAGATGGCCGCCTACGTCGCCTCGCTCGGTGCCGGCCCGGCCATCCCGGGCGAAGAGATCCTGAACGCCTCGGAGGGCGATTCCTCCAACGGCGGTGAGCTGTTCCGCGTGAACTGCGCCATGTGCCACAACGCCGCCGCAGCCGGTGGCGCCCTGACCCGGGGGAAGTTCGCCCCGTCGATCGACGGCACCAGCGAGAAGCACATCTACGAGGCCATGGTCACCGGCCCCCAGAACATGCCGGTCTTCAGCGACGCGAACATCTCCCCGGATGACAAGCAGGACATCATCGCCTTCCTCAAGACCATCGAGGAGCAGGGCTCCCCCGGTGGAGCGGATCTCGGCTCGCTCGGACCGGTGTCCGAGGGCCTGTTCATCTGGGTCGCCGGTCTCGGCGTCATCATCGCCTTCACGGTGTGGCTCACGTCAAGGTCCTCGTGACCATCCGACGGAACACCGCCAACGAATCACAGACAGTGCGCATGCACCAGCCAAAGAAGGATGAGAGGGATCATGGCCGACTCTAGTCACGGCGCTCCCGGCACGTCGGTCACCGTAGCCGCACCGGGCGCAGAGCTCGACGAGTTCCAGAACCCGGGCCTGCCCCCGCACCGGCCGCGCCTGGCCGACCGCGATCCGAAGGCGGAGAAGCGTGCCGAGCGCCAGGTGGCGCTGCTGTTCGCGATCTCCGTCGTCGGGACCCTGCTCTTCTTCGTCGGATACTTCTTCATCCCGCTCGACCAGACCATCGAGCGCCTCCGCCTGCAGAACCTCATGCTGGGCCTCGGCACAGCCTTCGCCATGCTCGGCATCGGCGTCGGGATCGTGCACTGGGCCAAGACGCTGATGCCGGACCACGAGGTGACGGAGAGCCGCCACGAGGTCCGCTCCGAGCAGGACCGCCAGGATGCCGAGAAGATCGTCAACGACATCCTCGAGGAATCCGGCATCAAGCGCCGTCCCCTCATCCGCAACACCCTGCTCGGTGCAGCGATCCTCGCTCCCCTGCCGGCGATCGCCATCTTCCGGGACCTCGGCCCCCTGCCCGGCAACACGCTGAAGCAGACCATGTGGGACACCGGCGTCCGCCTCACCCGCGATCCCAGCGGCACCCCCATCCGTGCCTCGGACGTAACCGTCGGATCGGCGTTCCACGTCATCCCCGAGGGACTCAACGAGGTCGAGAACAAGCTCGAGGAGAAGGCCAAGGCAGTCGTCCTGCTCATGCGCCTCGACCCCGAGGAACTCAATCCCTCCCCAGGCCGGGAGAATTGGGGCTACGACGGAATTGTTGCGTATTCCAAGATCTGCACGCACGTCGGCTGCCCGGTAGCACTCTACGAACAGCAGACGCACCACCTGCTGTGCCCCTGCCACCAATCCACCTTCGACCTCGAGCAAGAGTGCAAGGTGATCTTCGGACCGGCAGCACGTCCGCTACCACAGCTACCCATCGAGATCGACGACGAGGGCTACCTCGTCGCATCGAGCGATTTCCAAGAACCCGTAGGACCTAGTTTCTGGGAGCGAGGCTGACATGAGCAGCTCAACCGCGACACATACCTACACGCCGAAGACGCGTGTGGGCAAGGTCACCGACTACGTCGACTCCCGGGTCGGCGGTTCGGGAATCGTCAAGGAATTCGGCCGCAAGATCTTCCCCGACCACTGGACGTTCATGTTCGGTGAGGTGGCACTGTACACCTTCGTCATCCTGCTGATCTCCGGTACCTTCCTCACCTTCTTCTACGACCCCTCCATGGCGGAGACGCACTACGAGGGCAGCTACCTGCCGCTCCGTGGCGTCGAGATGTCCGTCGCCTACGCATCGTCGCTGGACATCTCCTTCGACATCCGTGGCGGACTGTTCATGCGCCAGATCCATCACTGGGCTGCGCTGCTGTTCGTCGCCTCGGTCGCCGTGCACATGCTGCGCGTCTTCTTCACGGGCGCGTTCCGCCGCCCCCGCGAGTTCAACTGGGTCGTCGGCTGCGTCCTCCTCATCCTGAGCCTGGCTGCCGGCTTCACCGGCTACTCGCTCCCCGACGACCTGCTCTCCGGAAACGGCCTGCGGATCATCGACGGCGTCATGAAGGCCATCCCCGTGGTGGGTACCTACCTGAGCTTCTTCCTCTTCGGCGGCGAGTTCCCGGGCACCATGATCATCGGCCGTCTCTACGTGCTGCACATCCTGCTGATCCCCGCGGTCATCCTGCTGATGATCGGTATCCACCTGTTCATGGTGGTGCTGCACAAGCACTCCCAGTTCCCCGGCCCGGGACGAACGAACACCAACGTGGTCGGCTACCCCGTGGGTCCCGTCTACGCAGCGAAGGCCGGCGGATTCTTCTTCATCGTCTTCGGTGTCCTCGCAGCGATCGCCGCAGCGTTCACGATCAACCCGATCTGGAACTACGGCCCCTACGACCCCTCCCCCGTGTCGGCCGGTACACAGCCGGACTGGTACATCGGCTGGGTCGACGGCGCGCTGCGGCTCATGCCCGGGACCATCGGTGACAACTTCGACTTCGAGTTCATGATCCCGTTCCCCTGGGGCGTCAACGCGCTCTCGCTGAACGTGCTCATCCCCGCGCTGGTCCCGGCGATCATCGTCTTCACGGCGATGTTCCTGTGGCCCTGGATCGAAGCCTGGGTCACGAAGGACAAGCGTGAGCACCACCTGCTGAACCGGCCGCGCAATGCTCCTACCCGTACGGCCATCGGCGTCGCCGGTATCACGTTCTACTGCGTCATGTGGGCCGCTGCGAGCTCGGACCTCATCGCCACGCACTTCCTGGTGTCGCTGAACGACGTGCTCTACTGGCTGCGGTTCCTCGTGATCTTCGGTCCGATCCTCGCCTTCATGGTCTCGCGGCGCATCTCCCTCGCGCTGCAGCGCAAGGACCGCGAGATCGCCCTCCACGGTCGCGAGACCGGTCGCATCGTCCGACTCCCCCACGGCGAGTTCATCGAGGTCCACGAGCAGGTCGACGACTACAAGCGGTACAAGCTGACCGCCTTCGAGTCGCCCGAGGTCATGGTCCCGACGCCGGACGAGAATGGCAAGATCGGTCTGGTCGACAAGGTCCACGGGCGCGTGTCGCGCTTCTTCTTCGAGGACCGCGTCGCACCGGTCACCCCGAAGGAGCTCGCAGCCTCGCATGGCGACCACCATGGCGAGATCGCCGGCACGAAGGACCGCGAGTCCATCGCCAGCCACTGATCGGCTGCTGATCCCGACCTGATCGACCGAAGGGCCCGGACGTCACCGTCCGGGCCCTTCGTCATGTCCACGGAGGGTGGTACATGCCGTCCCGACCGGAGGTGCTTCCATGCACCGCCACCACGACCTCCCCCCGACGTCCTATTCCCGGCTCTCCGGTCTCCACCGGCGCACTAGGCTGCGCAGGGCCGCGACGATCGTGAGCGAGGTCTTCGCACCGGCCGTTCTCGTCTCGTTGTTCCTCGTGGTCCTGGCCGTCCGCTTCGCCGGGTGGCCCGCCGGGCTGCCCTCGGCGCTGGTCGCCGTGGGGTTCACCACTGCGCTCCCCGTGGCCGGTGTGATCACGCTCGTCGCGTGGGGCACGATCACCGACCACCACGTCAGCGACCGGCGGCAGCGTGCGCCGATCCTCACCGGGACCCTGATATCCATCGCTCTGGGTCTCGCGCTGCTACCGACGATCGGTGCACCGCAGGAGCTGGTCGCCGGTGTGCTGTGCACCGTCGGTGGCGTGGTGGCTGTCCTGGTCGTCAACCTGGCGTGGAAGCTGTCAGCCCACTCCGCCGTGGCGGTCTTCGTCGTCGTCGGTGCCATGGGATTCGCCGGCGGATGGTTCGCCGCCCTTCTCGTGGTGCCTCTCGTCGTGGGCTGGTCCCGCGTCACGCTCGCTGCCCACACGCCCGGACAGGTCCTCGCCGGCTACGTCGTCGGCGCCGTCATCGGTAGCGCCTTCGTCCTCGCTATCAGCGGTTAGGACACCGCGCTCCCGCAGGAGGCGGGACAGGCGTACACGGGTTCACGGTGCGCGACGCTGTCCGGGGCGGAACAGTCGTCCGCGGCCACCAGGGGCCCTCCTGACGCCCGGGACGGGACGCCGGTCACCCGAGCCGCTTGGAGCTGTACGCGCGCGGTGTACGCACTCCTGGGCGTTGCAGCGGAACCCACAGCTTGTAGCGGTCGGCCCGGTAGTAGGACACCGAATAGTCGATCATCGAGCGGGCCACGTAGGCGTGTCGCTGGATCTTGAGCAGGGGTGCATTCAGCTCGACGTTGAGCAGGCGTGCGATCGACGGTGAGGCCGCCGTCGCCTCGATGGTGTCCTCACCCCATTCCATGACCAGTCCGTACTTCTCACTCAGCACGTTGTACAGCGACGTCGGTGGAGGGTCGTCGAGGATGCCGGTGACCCGATGCGCGGGGATGAAGTTCTCATCGACGCTCATCGGTTCCCCATCGGCAAGGAGCTGCCGTCGGAACCGCACCACGGGCTGACCGATCTCGATCTGCAGCTCCCGTGCCACGAGCGGCGAGGCACCCTGCTGTTCGAAGGCGAGGACCCGCGCGTCCGGCACCATGCCACGGCGGATCATCTCCTCGGTGTAGGACGTCATCTTCATGTGGAGGTCCATCTTGCTCCGGGCCACGAAGGTCCCGAGCCCCACGATCCTCTCGAGCACCTCCTCGGCGACCAGAGCGTCGATGGCCTGCCGGACAGTCATCCTCGCGACGCCGAAGTACTCGCTCAGCTGCCGCTCGGAGGGGATGGCGGCCCCCGGGTCGCCGTAGGTCTCCAGGTATCGCCGCAGGCTCTCGCGGACCTGTACGTGCTTCGCCTCCTGCGACGCCGGGTCCAGCGGCTCGGCGTCGAAGGGACGCGGGTGGATCGTCATACCGTCCATCTCCTGTCCTCCCGGGCGCGACCCGTCGGCCCGGCTTGCGACGGTCGACCGGGGTTAACGCGAAGGGAGCCCGCTCGTGGCGGGCTCCCTGTGAAGCGGTGATGCAATCGTTCTGCCCTAGTGGGCGTGGTACCCGCGGCTGTATTCGAAGACCCAGCCCACGAGAGCGATCACGGCGAGTCCCATGCCGATGTAGAGGATCCAGAACCCGATGGCGATGCCGAGGAATCCTGTCGCTGCGGACAGACCGAGGACCAGGGGCCACCAGCTCCAGGGACTGAAGTGCCCCTGCTCGCCAGATCCCTCGTGGATCTCTGCGTCCAGACGATCTTCCGGTCGCTGGCCGACCCGCTTGCCGGTGAACGCCAGGTAGAACCCGATCATCCCGGCGAGACCGCCGACCAGCAGGATCCCGAGGAATCCGACCCATTCGGACCATTCGGTCAGCCAGCCGTAGACGAGGGCGATGGGGACGAAGATCGGGACGCCGATCAGGAAAAGGTTCTTCTCGATCCTCATGACTTGGCATCCTGTCGGTCCGCCGAGCCCATGAAGCTCGCGGCACTGTCGTCCGGCGTGTGCGTCTGCTGCAGCTCCGGGTGGTGCAGGTCGAGCGCGGGTCGCTCGGACCGGATCCGGGGCAGGGAGGTGAAGTTGTGGCGCGGCGGCGGGCAGGAGGTCGCCCACTCCAGCGAGGCACCGAAGCCCCACGGATCATCGACCTCGACCTTCTTCCCGGTCCGCCAGGTGATGTAGACGTTCCAGAAGAAGGGGATCAGCGACGCACCGAGCACGAAGGACCCGACGGTGGAGAACTGGTTCATCGCCGTGTAGCCGTCCTCGGGCAGATAGTCCGCGTAGCGCCGCGGCATACCCTCGACACCGAGCCAGTGCTGGATCAGGAACGTGGCGTGGAAGCCGAGGAACAGCATCCAGAAGTGGATCTTCCCGAGCCGCTCGTTCAGCATCTTGCCGGTGAACTTCGGCCACCAGAAGTAGAAACCCGCGAACATCGCGAAGACCACGGTCCCGAAGACCACGTAGTGGAAGTGCGCGACGACGAAGTAGGTGTCGGAGACATGGAAGTCCAGGGGCGGCGACGCGAGGATGATCCCGGTGAGGCCACCGAAGAGGAAGGTCACGAGGAAGCCGAGGCTCCAGAGCATCGGGGTCTCGAACGTCAGCGAGCCCCTCCACAGGGTGCCGATCCAGTTGAAGAACTTCACGCCCGTCGGCACCGCGATGAGCATGGTCATGAAGGCGAAGAACGGCAGGAGCACCGCCCCGGTCACGTACATGTGGTGCGCCCAGACCGTCACGGAGAGTGCGGCGATGGCGATCGTCGCGTAGACCAGGCCCTTGTAGCCGAAGATCGGCTTGCGGCTGAAGACGGGGAAGATCTCGGACACGATGCCGAAGAACGGCAGCGCGATGATGTAGACCTCGGGGTGGCCGAAGAACCAGAACAGGTGCTGCCACAGGATGGCACCGCCGGCCTCGGGGTCGAAGATGTGCGCCCCGAAGCGACGGTCCGCGCCGAGCGCGAACAGGGCGGCGGCGAGCGGCGGGAAGGCCATGAGGACCAGGATCGCCGTGATCAGCGTGTTCCAGGTGAAGATCGGCATCCGCCACATGGTCATGCCGGGAGCCCGCATGCAGATGATGGTGGTGATGAAGTTGACCGCACCGAGGATGGTGCCGAAGCCCGAGAGGGCGAGACCGAAGACCCACAGATCCCCGCCGACGCCCGGGGAGAACGTGGTGCTCGAGAGCGGGGCGTAGGCGAACCAGCCGAAGGACGCCGCTCCCTGCGGGGTGATGAAGCCGGAGACGGCGATGCTGCTGCCGAACAGGAAGAACCAGAACGCGAGAGCGTTGAGACGGGGGAAGGCGACATCGGGAGCGCCGATCTGCAGCGGCATGATGACGTTGGCGAAGCCGGCGAAGAGCGGCGTGGCGAACATCAGCAGCATCACGGTGCCGTGCATCGTGAACAGCTGGTTGTACTGCTCCTTGGTCTGCAGGATCTGCATGCCCGGCTCGAAGAGCTCTGCGCGGATGATCAGCGCCATCACGCCGGCGAAGCAGAAGAACACGAAGGACGCGATCAGGTACATGTACCCGATGGTCTTGTGGTCCGTGGAGGTGATCCAGTTGACGACGATGCGTCCCTTGGACCTCGGAACTACACGGGGAGCGGCAATGGTACCGGCTTCCTCAAGGGTGTATTCGAAGGTGGACATCAGCTGCTGCTCCTAGCTGGGTCGGTATCGGGATCGTCCTCCGGGTAGGAGTCGCGGTCGTACTCGTCGCCGAGCTGTCCGTCCTCCAGCTGCGCCATCTGTGCGTCGAACTCCTCCTGGGAGACGACCTCGACGTTGAAGAGCATCTCCGAGTGGTACTGCCCGCACAGCTCGGCGCACTTGCCCGCGAAGGTACCCTCCTTGGTGGGCGTGAGGTTGATGTAGTTGGTGCGGCCCGGGTAGAGGTCGCGCTTCTGCAGGAACGCGGGGACGAAGAAGGAGTGCTGGACGTCGCGGGCGTTGAGCTGGAGTTCGACGCTCCGGTTCACCGGCAGGTACAGCGTCGGGAGGTTCTCCGGAACACCTTCCTCGCCGTTCAGGCTGCCCTGGACACCGGTCGAGTACTTGTCTTCCTTGACGTAGTTGAAGTCCCACGACCACTGCTTGCCGCGGACGTCCACGATGACGTCCGGATCCTCGACGCGGGCGTCGATCGTGGCGATGTCGCGTTCCGTGAAGTAGAAGAACACCAGCACCATGAACAGCGGAATGGTCAGGTAGAAGATCTCCAGCGGCAGGTTGTAGCTCATCTGGCGCGGATACCCGGTGTCGTTCTTCCGGCGGCGATAGGCGATCATGCACCAGATGATCAGGCCCCACGTGATGATGCCGACGGCAAGCGCAGCGATCCACGAGTTGACCCACAGGTCCGTGATGATGCCGGTGTGGTTGGTGTTGTCCCGGTCTGCCGGAAGCCAGCCCTTTTGGGCTTCAGCCGAACAGCCGGTCAGTAGGAGGGCGCCGACCAGCGAGATGCTGGAGATCTTCGCGATCCTGACGCGCTTGCTACCGGTTCGGTCCTGCAAAATCACAGACGGACCTTCCTTTTCTACGTGCGTTGCCACCCGCTCATGAAGCTGCCCGGGGTGCACATCCAGTTTTACTACTCACTGTAGAGCTTACCCGTAACACCGACGATTCGGTGACATGCAAAAGGCCCGGGAAGCACGTCCAGCGTGCCGTCCCGGGCCTTTCAGCGATGCTGTCGTACCGCGGCTGCGGTGTTTACCGGAGGTCAGTGGAAGGAGTCCCCGCAGGCGCAGGATCCGCCCGCGTTCGGGTTGTCGATGGTGAAACCCTGCTTCGAGATGGTGTCCTCGAAGTCGATGGACGCGCCCGACAGGTACGGGACGCTCATCTTGTCGACGATGACCTCGACGCCGTCGAAGTCGCGGACGGCATCGCCGTCGAGCACGCGTTCGTCGAAGTAGAGCTGGTAGATGAGGCCGGAGCAGCCCCCGGGCTGGACTGCGACGCGCAGCCGCAGGTCGGTGCGCCCTTCCTGCTCGAGGAGGCTGCGGACCTTGCCGGCAGCGACGTCGGACAGGTCCACCTCGTGCGCGGGGAGCTCTGTGGTCTCCTCGAGGGAGCCGGTCTCGGTGGTCGAAGTACTCATGGTGTTTCTCCTAGCTCGGACGACAGCATGGTGTGTCCGCTCTCAGTGCTGTCCGCGGTGTCGCGCGCACGGCTTCGTTCCATGGTACGCCGGGCCCGCTCTGGTCATAACGAAGGGACGGGCGGAAACATTTCCACCCGTCCCCTCATGTACCCGCTGTCGGTACGCCTCAGGCGCTGAGGCCGCCGTCGTTGATCCTGGCCAGGAGGATGGCCTCGGCGAGGACGGCCTTCCGAAACTCGTCGAGGTGGAGGGACTCGTTCGCGCTGTGCGCGCGCGAGTCCGGGTCCTCGACGCCGGTGATGAGGATCTGCGCGGACGGGAACAGTTCCGTGAGGTCCGCGATGAACGGGATGGACCCGCCCATCCCCGCCTCGACGGCCTTGACGCCCCAGGCTTCCTCGAGGGACTCCAGGGCGAGGCGCGAGGCGGGCTCGCTGGTGTCGGTGCTGAAGGGGCTGCCGGTCTCCCCCGGCGTGAAGGTCACGGTGGCACCGAACGGGGCGTGTGATTCCACGTGCGCGCGAACGGCATCCATGGCGGCAGCGGGCTGCTGACCCGGGGCGAGCCGGAGGCTGAACTTGGCGCGCGCCCTGGGCAGGAGCGTGTTCGAGGACAGCGCGACGGTCGGGACGTCCATCCCGATGATGGAGAGGGCCGGCTTGTGCCACAGGCGCGAGGCGATCGATCCAGTTCCCGCGAGCTGCACGCCCTGGAGCACCGACGCGTCCGAGCGGTAGTCCTGCTCGTCGTAGTCCACCGTCGCGTGGTCGCCGCCTGCGAGTCCCGCGATGGCGACGTCACCGGCGTCGTCGTGCAGCGTGGCAATGAGCCGCGCGAGGAGGGTCGGCGCGTCGAGCACGGGGCCGCCGAACATCCCGGAGTGCACGGCGTGGTCGAGGACCTGCACCTCGATGGTGCCGTCGACGAGACCGCGCAGGCTGGTGGTGAGCGCGGGGACGCCGACCTTCCAGTTGCTGGAATCGGCCACGATGATGACGTCCGCTGCGAGATCGTCACGGTAGGTCTCGAGGAACGAGCGGAAGGTCGGCGAGCCGGCCTCTTCCTCACCCTCGATGAAGAGGGTCACGCCGACGCCGAACGAGTCGCCGAGCACCTCGCTGAGCGCGCCGAAGGCACCGATGTGGGCCATGATGCCGGCCTTGTCGTCGGCGGCTCCGCGTCCGTAGAGCCGACCGTCGCGCTCCGTTGCGACGAAGGGTTCGGACTCCCACAGGTCGGGGTCCCCGGGCGGCTGCACGTCGTGATGGGCGTACAGCAGGACGGTCGGCCGGCCCTCGGCGGGTGCACGGCGGGCGACGACGGCGGGCCCGCCTGGCGTGCCCTCGTTGTCGACGCGGAGGATGCGCACGTCGTCGATCCCCACGCTGCGGACCAGCGCGGCAACGGCCTCGGCGCTGCGATCGAGTTCGTGGGCGTCGAAGGCATCCCAGGCGATGCCCTGGATCGCGACGAGGTCGGAAAGCTGCTGCACGATCCGCGGGAAGGCCGCGTCCACGCTGGCGCGGAGGCGGGAGCTGACGGTCGACGGCTCGTCCGGGAGCGCTGGGGAGGTATTCGAGGAGGTCATGCCGAAACCCTACACAGCCGGATCCGCTCCGCCCTCCCCGTCGTGATCCGTCGCAGGGATGGCGGCGGGCGGGGAGCCGGTATCCTGAGGGGGTGTTCGGACGTAAAGAGAAGACTCCCGCTGCCCCTGCTGTCGTCGACGGGGCCTCGCGCTCCCAGGAAGCCCTGCGTGTGCAGGGCAAGGGAGCGCCGACGCCCAAGCGCAGCGTGCAGGAGGCGGCGCGGAAGCGCCCTCTCGTCCCGAACGACCGCAAGGCAGCCCGCGAGCAGAGCCGGTCGACCGTGCGGGACGAACGCGCGAGGATGCGCCAGGCGCTCGACACCGACGACGAGAAGTACCTGCCGCTGCGGGACAAGGGTCCGAACCGACGGTACATCCGCCAGTTCGTCGACGCCCGCGTCAACATCGGCGAGTTCCTGATGATCGCCGCACTGGTCTTCGTGATCCTGAGCTTCTTCCAGTCCCTCGCCGTGCAGAGCGCGGTCCTGATGGCGTTCTGGGTGCTGATCGTCGCCGTGGTGGTCGACTGCGTGCTGCTGCGGCGGAAGCTGAAGAAGAAGCTGACGGAGAAGTTCGGATCACCGAATCAGGGAGACCTCTGGTACGGCGTCACGCGTGCGCTGCAGTTGCGCAGGCTCCGGCTGCCGAAGCCCCAGGTGAAGCGCGGCCAGTACCCCTCCTGACGCCCCTCCTGAGGCGTCTCCTCAGCCACTTCACGAGCCGGGCCTTCGGGCCCGGCTCGTCGCGTCTTCGACGACGGTCACCCGGGGACGACGGCGGTCGCCTCCGGAAGGACGCGAGGCGTCAGTCGCCCGAGCGTGCCAGTCCGCGGTTGATCCGGCGAGCCCAGAACGGGCCCTCGTAGAGGAACGCCGTGTACCCCTGGACGAGGGTCGCTCCTGCATCGAGGCGCTCCCTCACGTCCTCGGGTGTCTCCACTCCCCCGACGGCGATGATCGCCAGACCATCGCCGACGGCCGCGCGGAGCCGCTTCAGCACCTCGAGCGAACGCGCCTTGAGGGGTGCACCGCTGAGCCCGCCGACGCCCTTCGACATGACGGTCGCAGCGTCGGTGGCCAGATTCTCGCGGGTGATCGTGGTGTTCGTCGCCACGATGCCGTCGAGGCCGAGGTCCAGGGCGAGGGCACCGACGTCGTCGATGTCCTGATCGGTGAGATCCGGCGCGATCTTCACGAGGAGGGGGACGTGTCGGCCGGCGGCCGTGTCCGCCGTCGTCCTGACGGCTTCGAGCAGGGGTCGCAGCGACTCGACGCTCTGCAGCAGGCGGAGGCCGGGCGTGTTCGGCGAGGAGACGTTCACGACGAGGTAATCGGCCACGGGAGCCAGCTGCTCGGCACTCACGAGGTAGTCGGCGACCGCGTCGACGAGGTCCACCTTCTTCGTCTTCCCGATGTTCACACCCACCACCGGCCGGGTCCGTGGCCCGTAGCGGCGGGTGAGCCTGGTCCTCGCGGACCGCAGGCGCGGGGCGACGGCGGCGGCGCCGTCGTTGTTGAAACCCATGCGGTTGATCACGGCACGGTCCTCGACGAGCCGGAACAGGCGCGGTGCCGGATTCCCCGGCTGCGCCTGCCCGGTGATGGTGCCGATCTCCACGTGCCCGAACCCGAGCGCGGTCAGGGAGAGGATGCCCTTCCCCGCCTTGTCGAATCCGGCGGCCAGTCCGAACGGCGACGGGAAGTTCACCCCGAACGCCGTGGTCGCGAGGGCGTGGTGCGGTGCACAGAAGCGGCGCAGGGCCCAGCCTGCAGGGATGAGGTCCGCGGCACGGATGAGGGCGAACCCGATCCTGTGGGCCTTCTCGGCGTCCATCCCGGAGAAGACGATCCGGAAGAAGGTCGGGTAGATACGCATGGTCCCAGAATTCCACGCTCCCTCGCCCCGGACCAAGTCGCCGGCCGCCATGGATGCAGTGTCGGGGCACCTGAAGCTGATCCCCTGCGCGCGCGGTACTGTCGCTGCATGGACGATCCCTGGGTGGAGGACATCCTCGGCGAGGACTTCCGGGCCCTGACCCTGCACCTCGGGCCCGACGACGAGGGCCCCCGCGTGGCCACGCTCGTCGCCTACGAGCCGCTCGACGGGCCCGCCATTCCTCCTGCGCCGGGAACCGGTCCACAGGACGATCCGCCGGCCCGCGCAGTCCTGTACCTGCACGGCTTCAGCGACTACTTCTTCCACCGGGAGCTCGCCACAGCCCTGCACCAACGCGGGTGGGCCTTCTTCGCCGTGGACCTCCACAAGTACGGGCGCAGCCTCCGTCCCGGCCAGACTCCCGGTTTCGCCACCTCCCTCGACGAGTACGACGCCGATCTGGAGGCCGCCATCGCAGCCCTCGGCAGGCGCATCGCGGGCCGTGCCCGGCCGGTGCCCGAAGACCCGGCGCCGGGGTCCGTGGACCTCGTCCTGATGGCGCATTCGACGGGCGGCCTGACGGCGGCGCTCTGGGCGGCGCGGCATCCCGGCCGGGTGGCAGGCCTGGTCCTCAACAGCCCCTGGCTGGAGACGCAGGGCAGCGCGCTGCTGCGCTCCGCGGCACAGGGCATCCTGGACACGGTCTCACGCCGACGACCCAAGGCACGCCTGCGCCTGCCCGAGCTCGGCTTCTACTTCAGGAGCATCAGCGACACGCGCGACGGCGAGTGGCCCATCGATGCGGCCTGGCGACCGGAGGCCGGCTTCCCCATCAGGGCGGGCTGGCTGGCAGCGGTCCTCGCGGGCCACGCCGCCGTGGCCCGGGGAATCGCGATCGACGTTCCGGTCCTCGTCCTGTGCTCGACGGCGTCCACCCTCAGCACCACGTGGAGTGATGCCATGCTGCGCACCGACAGCGTCCTGGACGTGTCGGCGATGGTGCGGCGCGCGGCGGAACTGAGCCACACGGTGACCATCCGGCGGCTGCAGGACGCGCTGCACGATGTCTTCCTGTCCCGGAGCGACGTTCGCGAACAGGCCATCGAGACGGTGGAGTGGTGGCTCGATGCCTCCGTGCGCCCCCTCCGCACCGCCCGCGCTACTCCCCCGGTGACGGGATCCGACCGCCGGCGCACGGTCTGACCCCTGTCGGAACGGCCCTCATCTCAGGAGGACGTCCGCCCCGCCGATGCCTGATCCACGGCTCCGCCGTATCGGCGATCGCGCGCGGCGTACTCCTCGATGGCCCGCCAGAGCGTGCGTCGATCGACGTCCGGCCACAGCGTGTTCATGAAGACCATCTCGGCGTAGGCGGACTGCCAGAGCATGAAGTTGGACAGCCGCTGCTCCCCGGAGGTCCTGAGGAAGAGGTCGACGTCGGGCAGATCGGGTTCGTCGAGGTACCGCTGGACGGTCTTCTCGCTCACCGAGGACGCCTTCAGCGTGCCCGCCGCGACGTCCTCGGCGATGGCCTTCGCCGCGTCCGCGATCTCCGCACGGCCCCCGTAGTTGACGCACATCGTGAGGGTGCAGGTCGTGTTCGCGACCGTGTGGCGCTCGGCGTCCTCCAGTTCGCGGATCACGGACTGCCACAGCCGGGGCCGCCGCCCGGACCAGCGGATGCGGACCCCCCACTGGTTCAGCTGGTCACGCTGGCGCCGCAGGACGTCCTTGTTGAAGCCCATCAGGAACCGGACCTCCTCGGGCGACCGCTTCCAGTTCTCGGTGCTGAAGGCATAGACCGAGACGTGCTTCACGCCGATCTCGATCGCCCCGGCCATGACGTCCAGCAGGGCTGCCTCGCCGGCGCGATGCCCCTCGGTGCGCGGCAGCCCGCGTTCGTTGGCCCAGCGTCCGTTGCCGTCCATGACGATCGCCACGTGCCCGGGGACGAACTGTGCGGGAATCGATGGCGCCCGCTCACCGCTCGGGTGCGGCCACGGTGCTACGGGTCCGTCGGGCTTCATACACGCTCCACATGTTTGAGGGAGGCGACCCCGCGTTCGAGGTGCCATTGCAGGTAGGCCGCGACCAGGCCGGCCGCTTCGCGCCGGGCCGCGGCCTCCGAGGTGTCGGCGACGGTCCAGTCCCCGGTCAGGAGGGCGCCGAGCAGCTCCATGGTGGCCGACGACGGTGACGCCGCTCCCGGCGGCCTGCAGTCGGGACAGACGGCCCCGCCGAGCGGTGCGGAGAACGCGGAATGCGGTCCGGGCGCGGCGCAGCGCGCGCAGTCCGTGAAGCTGGGGGCCCATCCCGCGGTGGCCAGGGCGCGCAGGAGATAGGAGTCGAGGATGAGCTCGGAGGGATGCAGGTTGCGGCTGAGGGCGGAGAACGCGCCGGCCACGAGGGCGTACTGCGCTCCCCCGGTCTCGCCGATGTCCGTCAGCCGTTCGGCGGTCTCGGCGATCGCGGTCGCCGCCGTGTAGCACCCGTAGTCAGAGGCGATCCCGTGGCCGTACAGCCCCTTCGTCTCGACCTGGGTGATGACATCGAGCGTGCGGCCCCGCGCCAGCTGCAGGTCGACCGACATGAAGGGCTCCAGCCTCGAGCCGAACTTGCTGCTGGTGCGGCGGACCCCCTTGGCGACGGCCCGCACCTGCCCCTGGTCACGGGTCAGCAGCACGATGATGCGATCCGCTTCACCGAGCTTGTACGTGCGCAGCACTACTCCGTGGGTGCGGTAGGTACGCAAGGCCGACGAGGAAGTCACGTCCTCATTCTTCCACCTGCCACCCCCGCGCCGGCCGAGCGGCGCGGGAGCGCAGGGGCGGCGGTCCCGGGCTCCGGCAGAAGGGCCCGGTCACGCGCCGCGATGATCAGGCGGCGTCGCGGATGGCGCGGTTGACGGCCGAGACGACGGCTTTCAGCGCGGCCATCGTGGTGTTGGCGTCGATCCCGACGCCCCACAGCACCCGCTCGCCCACGGCGCACTCCACATACGCAGCAGCGCGGGCGTTGCCGCCGGAGGACAGCGCATGCTCGGTGTAGTCCAGAACCCTGACATCCACACCGTCCTCCCCGAGGATGGTCAGGAGAGCGTCGATGGGGCCATTGCCCGTGGCGGACCTACGCTGCTGCACGCCGTCCACCAGCAGGGTGGCGACGAGCTTGAACGAGCCGTCCTCGGCCGTGTCGGTGTTGACCGAGGTCAGTTCGTAGTGGCCCCAGGCCTCGGAGCCGCCGTCCGCACGGGTCGGCAGGTACTCGTCCTGGAAGACCGACCACAGCTGCGCGCCGCTGACCTCCCCGCCCTGCGTCTCGGTGCGGCGCTGGATGACGCCGGAGAACTCGATCTGCGCGCGGCGCGGCAGGTCGAGGCTGTGCTCGTTCTTCAGCAGGTACGCCACACCGCCCTTGCCGGACTGGGAATTGACGCGGATGACCGCCTCGTAGGACCGGCCGATGTCCTTCGGGTCGATGGGCAGGTAGGGGACCGCCCACGGCAGGTCATCCACCCCCACACCCGCTGCAGCGGCGTCGCGCTCCATGCTCTCGAAGCCCTTCTTGATGGCGTCCTGATGGGAGCCGGAGAAGGCGGTGAAGACGAGGTCGCCTCCGTACGGGGAGCGCTCGGGCACGCTGAGCTGGTTGCAGTACTCGGCCGTGCGGCGGATGGAGTCCATGTCGGAGAAGTCGATCTGCGGGTCGATGCCCTGGCTGAACAGGTTCATGCCCAGCGTCACGAGGTCCACGTTGCCGGTCCGCTCACCGTTGCCGAAGAGGCAGCCCTCGATCCGGTCCGCGCCGGCGAGATAACCGAGTTCGGCGGCGGCGACGCCGGTCCCCCGGTCGTTGTGCGGGTGCAGCGACAGGATGATGCTGTCCCGGTCGGCGAGGTTGCGGCTCATCCACTCGATGGAGTCGGCGTACACGTTGGGCGTGGCCATCTCGACGGTCGCGGGGAGGTTGAGGATCATCTGCCGGTCGGCGGAGGCCTCGAAGACGGCGGAGACCTCGTTGCTGATGCGTACCGCGAAGTCGAGCTCCGTACCGGTGAAGGACTCGGGCGAGTACTCGTAGGTGATCAGGGTGTCACCCATGGTCTCCTCGAACTTGCGGCACAGGCGAGCACCCTGCGTCGCGATGTCGATGATGCCGTCCTGGTCCTGGTTGAAGACGACACGGCGCTGGAGGACCGAGGTGGAGTTGTAGAGGTGGACGATCGCCCGGTCCGCTCCCTCGAGGGACGCATAGGTCCGTTCGATCAGGTGCTCGCGGGACTGGGTCAGCACCTGGATGGTGACATCGTCGGGAATGCGGTCGCCCTCGATCAGCTGCCGCACGAAGTCGAAATCGGTCTGCGAGGCGGACGGGAAACCGACCTCGATCTCCTTGTAGCCCATGCGGACCAGGAGATCGAACATCTTGTGCTTGCGCTCCGGGTTCATCGGATCGATGAGGGCCTGGTTCCCGTCGCGGAGGTCGACGGCGCACCAGCGCGGTGCCTTCGTGATCGTGCGGTCGGGCCACGTACGGTCCGGGAGCTCGACCGTGATCTGGTCCTGGAACGGCATGTACTTGCCGAACGGCATTCCGGAGGTCTTCTGAGCGTTGTCCATGAACATCGGCCTTGTCTGTGGGAGGTGAGGTGCTGGCGGCCGGGCATCGCGGACTCCGCGGCGAGGGGTGGCCAGTAGCTCTACAGCGTCCTAGGCCTCGCCGCGGCACCGAAGGAGAGTCGTCTGTGCGCGCACTCCGTCACCCTAGCACGGCCCCTAGGATGGGTTCCGGGGCGCCCGGACGGGCGTCGTCCTGCGCTGCACCACGGAGAACCAGGAGCCGATCTTGACCATCAGCACGTTCGATCCAACCCATCTCGACGGGACCACCCGTCCCCAGGACGATCTCTTCCGGCATGCCAACGGCGTGTGGCTGAAGGACGCCGTGATCCCTGAGGACCGCCCGCTCGCCGGGTCCTTCACCGCGCTGCGCGACGCCTCGGAGCTGGCCGTCCGCGCGATCATCGAGGAGTCCGCCGCGCGATCGGGGGCTGACCCCGGTGGTGATGCGGCCACGGACGGGATCGACGCGAAGCTGGGCACGCTCTACGCGGATTTCATGGACGCGGACCGCGTCGCGCGGGACGGTTCGACGCCGATCCGGCCCTTGCTCGAGCGCATCTCGGACGTCACGACGGCCGGTGAGCTGGTGGACCTCAGTGCAAACCTGTCGCGCTCGGGCGTGCAGGGCCTCCTCGCGCCGTACGTCAGCAACGACGCCGGGAACCCGACACGCTACCTGCTGCACCTGTACCAGTCCGGACTGGGCCTGCCGGACGAGTCCTACTACCGCGAGGACGGCTTCGCCGAGACGCGGGAGAAGTACCAGGCGCTCCTCGAGCAGCTGTTCGCGCTCGTCGAGGTTGCCGACGCCGCCGGAGCGGCCGCGCGTGTCGTCGCACTGGAGACGCGCCTGGCGTCCTCGTCGATGGGCTCGGTGGAGCGCCGGGACCCCCAGAAGACCTACAACCTCCTCGGGCACGGGGACCTCGGGGGTCTCTCCGCACACCTGGTGCCCTGGCTCTCCACGGTGACGGACACTCCGGCGCACTACGCCGAGCTCGTCGTCAACCAGCCCGACTTCGTGCGTGGGCTGGACGCCGCGCTCCGCGAGGAGGATCTCGGGACGTGGCGCGAGTGGCTCGCGAGCCGCGTCCTGCTGCATGCGTCCGACTACCTCGACGATCGCTTCGTCGACGCGACCTTCGCGTTCTACGGCACCCACCTCGCGGGGACCCCCCGCCTGAAGGACCGCTGGAAGCGTGGGGTCGCCCTCGTGGAGGGGGCGATGGGCGAGGCGATCGGGCAGAAGTACGTCGAGCGGCACTTCCCCGCCACCCACAAGGAGGCGATGCTGGCTCTCGTCCGGAACCTCATCGCGGCCTACGAGACGAGCATCCGCGGGCTCGCGTGGATGACCGACGAGACCCGGTCGAGGGCACTCGAGAAGCTCTCGCAGTTCACCACGAAGATCGGGTACCCGGAGGAGTGGATCGACTACGCTCCGCTCGAGGTGGCCCCCTCGGACCTGTATGCCAACGTCCTCCGCGCCGCGGAGTTCGAGCACGGCCGGCAGCTGGGCAAGCTCGGCGGGCCCATCGACCGGGGTGCGTGGCTCATGACACCGCAGATCGTCAACGCCTACTACATGCCGACCATGAACGAGATCGTGTTCCCGGCGGCGATCCTGCAGCCGCCGTTCTTCGACATCGAGGCCGACGACGCCGTGAACTACGGCGCGATCGGCGCGGTCATCGGACACGAGATCGGACACGGTTTCGACGACAAGGGCTCGCAGTTCGACGGGACCGGGATGCTGTCCAACTGGTGGAGCGAGGACGATCGGAAGGCCTTCGACGCACTCACGGGCCGCCTCGTCGCCCAGTATGCCGCCCTCGAGCCCTCGGAGGTCCCGGGGCAGGCGGTCAACGGCGAACTGACCCTCGGCGAGAACATCGGCGACCTCGGCGGACTCGGGATCAGCTACCGCGCGTATCTCCTCAGCCTCGAGGGCCGGGAGGCACCCGTGGTGGACGGCCTCACGGGGACGCAGCGCTTCTTCCTCTCCTGGGCCACGTGCTGGCAGCAGAAGATCCGCCCCGAGGAGGCCCGGCGTCGTCTGACAGTGGACCCGCACTCCCCCAACGAGTTCCGCTGCAACCAGGTGGTACGGAACCTCGACGAGTTCCACGAGGCCTTCGGCGTGGGTGAGCAGGACCGCCTGTGGCTCGGGCCTGAGGACCGCGTCCGCATCTGGTGACGTGGCGGGAGGTCCGCCCGCCGGCTCGGGGTCGGACCTCCCCGGGATATGGACCCTGGTCGTGCAGGGTTCGCGCGACTACAGCCCGGAGGACGCCTGGCAGGTGACCTGGTCGGCGGTCTGGCCGTCGAGCTCGTTGCCGAGCGGCGGGACCACGACGGCGGAGCCGGTCGCGAGATCCGCTCCGACCTGCAGCTGGACCCCGACGAGGCCCGGATCGGCGATGATGTTCGCCGCGGCGACGCCGAAGCGCGTCGCCACGTCCTCCGCGGCGCCGTCGTACCCCGGTCCGTAGACCACGAGCGTGGTCGCCGCAGGCGCCGACTCGAACGTCACCGCCTGCGTGTACCCGGCCTCGAGGACCAGCCGCTGCACCTCTGCAGCACGGCCCGCGTCCGTCGTCGCGTTCACGACGAGCAGCGGCACGGACGCCGGATCGAAGGCGGGTGCCTCCGGTGTGGCAGGAGCTTCGGAGGGGGCCGGCGTCGATGCCGGTGCGGACGGTGCCGCGCTCTCCTCGGTCAGGCCACGATCCTCACGCAGGGCATCGAACAGGGGTGCTGCGGCCGCTTCGTCGATCACGAGGCGGTTCGGATCCTGGTCCCAGGGCTGCACCGGGACCGTCACGAACGCCATGTTGCCGAGGTCCACGTCCTTGAGCCGGTCGGCGATCTTCAGGATCTCCGCGGGCTGGGACAGGCCTTCGTCCACGGTGAGGTTCCGCGTGACGACCTCCGCGATGGAGTAGAGCTTGGGCAGGTTGGTGAGGGTGCCCTCGGCGCGCACCTTGCGGGCGAGCGAAGCCATGAACGACTGCTGCGCCGCGATACGGCCGATGTCCCCTCCGTCACCGAAGCTGTGGCGCGTCCGGAGGAACGCGAGGGCCTGGTCGCCCTCGACCTCGCTGGTTCCCGCGGGCAGCCTCAGGCCGGAGAACTCGTCGTCGACCGGCTCCTGCACGCAGACCTCGACGCCGCCCACCGCGGACGAGAGCTCACTGACCGCATTGAACCCCGCCATCATGAAGTGGTCGACGGAGAGTCCGGTCAGGTTGTTGATCGCGGCGACGGTGCAGCCGGGCCCCCCCTCGTTGAGTGCCGCGTTGAGCTGGCCCAGCTCCTGGGCCTCCGACGGCTGCCCCGTGTCGGGATTCATGCACGCGGGCAGCGGGACGAGGAGGTCCCGCGGGAACGAGACGACCGTGACGTTCTCCCGATCGGCCGAGAGGGTCAGGAGCATCATGACGTCCGAGTTGCCCTCACCCGAGGAATCACTCTCGTCACCGAAGAACTCACCCGAGTTGCCCGTCCTCGTGTCCGAGCCGAGGATCAGGATCTGGAGGGGGTCGGTGCTCGAGTCGACCGGAAGCGCGGACTCCTGACCCTCGGCGAGGTTGAGCGGCAGGGTGACGACGTTGGACTGCAGCCTGAGCACCTGGACCCCGACGAAGGCGACCGCCGCGACGATGAGCGTCGTCATGACGAGGGCCGTGATCTTCAGTCCGCGGTGTCGCCGGGCGTGCCCGAGGTGGCGGCCGATAGGACCATCGCCGTCGCTCGTTCCGCGGATCGCTCCGTCTCCGACCGTCGGCTCACCCGTCGGCTCACCCGACGCGCCTGATGGCGGGGCGGCGGCGGGGTCGGCGCCCTCGGGTGGCTGTCGGCGGGTCATGCCCGGGCTCCTTCGGATGGCTGGACGATTCGGATCATTCTGTCACCGTCCGCTCGCCCGGGTGCGCGGCGCACCCGCGGCGCGCCCCGACGGAGTGGAGGGACCGGATCGTCGGTGATCCACGGTGCACGGGACGGGACCCCGCTGTGCTCCCAACGACCGGGGCGGGGCGTTGGTGCCCGTCAGAAGCCGAGCTTGACGAGCTGCTTGGGGTCGCGCTGCCAGTCCTTGGCGACCTTGACGTGGAGGTCCAGGTAGATCCGCGTACCGAGCAGCGCCTCGATCCCACGCCGCGCGTTGGTGCCCACCTCACGGAGGCGGGCACCGCCCTTCCCGATGATGATGGCCTTCTGGGACGGCCGCTCGACATAGAGGTTGACGTGGACGTCCAGCAACGGATTGTCCTCGCTGCGCCCCTCGCGGGGAATCATCTCCTCGACGACGACGGCGAGGGAGTGCGGCAGCTCGTCACGCACTCCCTCGAGAGCCGCCTCCCTTACGAGTTCGGCGACCATGATCGCCTCGGGCTCGTCGGTGAGCTCGCCGTCCGGGTACAGGACGGGCGACTCGGGCATGTGCCGGCTGAAGACGTCGGCCACGGTGTCCACCTGGAAGCCGTCGGCGGCGGAGACGGGCACGATGTCGGCCCACCCCTCGGGTCCGGCGACCTCGGTGCCGAGCTTCGCGACGGCCAGCAGCTGTTCGGTCAGCGACCTGCGGTCGACGAGGTCCGTCTTGGTGACGACGGCGATCAGCGGCTTGCGACGCAGGCGTGCGAGCTGCTCGGCGATGAAGCGGTCGCCCGGACCGATCTTCTCGTTGGCGGGCAGGCAGAATCCGACGGCGTCGACCTCGGCCAGCGTGTCCGCGACGAGGTCGTTCAGGCGCTGCCCGAGCAGCGTCCTCGGACGGTGCAGGCCGGGTGTGTCGACGAGCACGATCTGTGCGTCATCCCGGTTGACGATCCCGCGGATGGTGTGGCGGGTGGTCTGGGGCTTGGCGGACGTGATGGCGACCTTCTGGCCCACCAGGGCGTTGGTGAGAGTCGATTTCCCGGCGTTCGGGCGTCCGACGAGCGAGACGAACCCCGCCCTGTGCTTAGCGTCGCTCATGATCTGCCTCTGTCGTCTCTCGTTCGTGGTGCTCGGTGTTCAACGGCGCTATGCGGTGGGCGATCACGTGCGAGACCCTGTTGCGCCGACCCTCCACGCGCTCGGCCCGTAGCCCGATACCGTCAATTGTGACCTCTGATCCGACGATCGGCACCCTGCCCAGGGTCTTCGCGAGCAGCCCACCGACGGTGTCGACCTCCTCGTCGTCGAGGTCGAGGCCGAAGAGCTCACCGAGGTCGTCGATGCCCATCCTCGCACTCACGCGGAATTCGCCGTCGTCGAGCCTCTCCTGCTCCGGTACCTCCGAGTCGTACTCGTCGACGATCTCGCCGACGATCTCCTCGATCAGGTCCTCGAGGGTGACCAGACCCGCGGTACCGCCGTACTCGTCGATGACGATGGCCACGTGCGTGGATTCCCGCTGCAGTTCCCGCAGGAGGTCGCCCACGGGCTTCGACTCGGGGACGTACCGGGCAGGCCTGCATTCGGCGTCGACCGGTCGCGCGAGGTTGGATGCCGGCCTGCCGTGGAGGCTGGCCACGACGTCCTTGAGGTAGAGCAGACCCTTGATGTCGTCCGAACTCTCGCCGATCACGGGGATCCTCGAATAGCCGGAGCGGAGGAACAGGGACATCGCCTGGCTCAGGGTCGAGCCGGACTCGATGGTGACCATGTCGGTGCGCGGAACCATGACGCTGCGGACCTTCGTATCGCCGAGTTCGAACACCGAGTGGATGAGTTCGGCCTCGTTGTCCTCGATCATCTCGGCATCGGAGGCACGCGAGAGCAGTTCCCGGAACTCCTCCTGCGTGAAGAAGGCCGCCTCGTCTCGCGCGGCCCCCGGCGTGATCGCGCTGCCGATGCGGACCAGCCAGCGCGGGACAGGGCCGAGCAGGGCACGGAGGAACGCCACCAGACCGGCCGTCAGGCGGACGACGGTCGCGGCGTGCATCCGTCCGAGCTGGCGCGGGGACACACCGACGATCACGAACCCGATGGCCGCCATCACCGCGGTGGCGAGGAGTCCTGCCAGCCAGATGCTGTCCAGCAGGTCGTGGAAGAGGATCGCCACCGCGACGGCGCCGGCCATCTCGAACCAGACCCGCCAGAACCGCAGTGCGTGCATGTGGGCCACGGGGGCGTCCAGGATACGGCGCAGGGACGAGGTCCGCGAGCCCTGGACGAGGGCTTCACCCTCCTGTCGCGGCAGGTAACTGAAGGCCGCTTCGGCCGCCGTGACCAGTGCAGCGGTCAGGGCGAAGAGCAGGCCCATGAGCCCGAGGAGCCAGACGGTCAAGCGCGGGTCTCCCGGGGGGCGTCGCCGCCGAGGAAGTCCGCGAGCAGCTGGCGCTGCAGGCCGAACATCTCCTTCTCCTCGTCGGGCTCCGCGTGGTCGAAGCCGAGAAGGTGCAGGACACCGTGGGTGGTCAGCAGCAGCAGCTCGTCCCGGGTCCCATGGCCTGCAGCCGCACCCTGTGCAGCGGCCACCTCGGGGCACAGCACGATGTCACCGAGGAGCCCCGCGGGTGTCACCCGGCCCGCGGTCCCCGGCCGTAGTTCGTCCATGGGGAAGGAGAGCACGTCGGTGGGGCCCGGCTCGTCCATCCACTCGACATGGAGTTTCTCCATCGCGGCGGTGTCCACGAGGATGACGGACAACTCGGCCTCGGGATGGATGAACAGCGATTCGAACAGGAAATTGGTCAGCCGGACGAGGGACTCCTCGTCGACGTCGTACCCGGACTCGTTGTTGACCTCGACGCTCATCGGCCGGTCACCGGGCGGCCGGAGCGCTGCTGGCTGCCGCGCTGCTCCTCGTCCCAGGCGCTGTAGGCGCTGACGATGTCGCCCACGAGGCGATGGCGCACCACGTCCGAGGCGTCGAGTTCGCTGAAGTAGACATCGTCGACGTCGCGCAGGATCTCGCTCACGATACGCAGTCCTGAACTGGTCCCGTTCGGCAGGTCCACCTGGGTGACGTCCCCGGTCACGACCATCTTGGAGCCGAACCCGAGCCGCGTGAGGAACATCTTCATCTGCTCCGGCGTCGTGTTCTGTGCCTCGTCGAGGATGATGAAGGCGTCGTTGAGCGTCCGGCCGCGCATGTAGGCGAGCGGGGCCACCTCGATCGTGCCGGCGGCCATCAGGCGCGGGATCGAGTCGGGGTCCATCATGTCGTGCAGGGCGTCGTACAGCGGGCGGAGATACGGATCGATCTTGTCGTTGAGCGTTCCCGGCAGGAAGCCGAGACGCTCCCCTGCCTCGACGGCGGGCCGGGTCAGGATGATCCGGTTGACCTCCTTCTGCTGCAGGGCCTGCACCGCCTTGGCCATCGCCAGGTAGGTCTTGCCGGTACCCGCGGGTCCGATGCCGAAGACGATCGTGTTGCGGTCGATCGCTTCAACGTAGGTGCTCTGGTTCAGGGTCTTCGGGCGGATCGTCTTCCCGCGGGAGGAGAGGATGTTGACCGAGAGCACCTCGGAGGGTCGTGCGGCGCTCTGTGTCTTGAGCATCGTCACGAGCTGCTCGAGCACCTGCGGGGAGACGGTCGCGTTGTTGCTCGCCATGGTGCGGATCTCGCTGACGAGGCGCTCGGTGCGCAGCACGTCGGCCGACGGCCCGGAGATGGTGAGCTCATTGCCCCTGGCCTGGAGGCCGACGCCGGGAAAGGACTCCTCGATCAGGCGGAGGGCCTCGTCATTGGAGCCCAGTGCCTGCACCATCTGCTCCGTCGAGTCGAAGTAGACGGTCCTCGTATCCAGTCCTGCCACGTTGATCCCTGTTGAAGATTCGCTCATAGCTCGGCCCTGCGGCCTTCGATCGCCCCTCGTTCGCGTTGTCGTCCCGGCTCCGTGCCCGTGTAGCCGTGTGCCGCAACCGTGTCCGCCCGTTCAGGGCGGCCGGGTTCGACAGATGGCAGAGACCTTAATCCTACGTCATACACCACGGCGCAGCAGGAGTCGATGCACCGGGCGCACGACGGCGCGCGACACCTCCCGGGGCTGCCGACGCCGCAACTCCCCGTCGCGAATCGGCAACGGCTTCGTATCGATCCGGTTTCAGTCCTCCACACCCCTCGTATTCCTGCGGGACCGCCCTTCCGGCTGTGCCAAGCTGATTCAGGTCCGGCAGGGAAACCTCGTCCTGCGGCCGGCCTGGCGACAGCACCCCCGGTGCCCGCTCGTCACCCGAGAATTTCGTACCGATCGACCCATCGCGCCCGGAAGCGCCTGACGGAAAGGGGCCAGCATGAACAGCCAGGACCCCCTCCGGCAGAGCAGGCTCGGCCTCCGCGGGATCCTGCTCGTCTCCGGCGGCGTCCTGGTGGCGAGCAGCGTCTTCCTCGTCCCGAATCTCGACGTGTTCGAGGGCAGTGCCGCGAGGACGGACCTGGCCCGACCGGTCGAGGCCTCCGGTCAGGGAACCGTCACCGGCGCCCCGTCCGAGGAGGCCCTGGAGTCGCAGGGTGCCGCTGCGGGGCCGGCGGATACCTCGCGGCCGCTCGTGCCGGTCTACTGGCTGGGTGATGTGAACGGGGCGGACAGGCTCTTCCGGGAGTTCCTGCCCTCCCCTGCCGCGTCGAGCGGTGATCCCATCTCCGAAGCCGTGCGGATCATGACCGAGGGCGAACCCCTGGACCCCGACTACACCTCCCCCTGGGATCCCGCCTCGAGCATCAGTTCCTCCGTCTCGACGAGGAATGTCATCACCCTCGACATCTCCTCCGACGCCCTGGCGCAGCGCCTCGACGAGGAGGATGCCCGGCTCGCACTGCAGCAACTGGTGTTCACGGCGACGGCGGCGGCGTCGGACGGCGGTCTCATCACGGGCGGTGAAGCCAGCTCCGTCGTGGTGCTGGTCGACGGGACCGCGGACTACCGGGCCTTCGGGTCGGTTGACCTCGGCGGGCAACTGACCAGGGACACCGGCGTCCTCGCTCCGGTGTGGATCATCGACCCGCAGCAGGGCGTCGAACTCGGCAGCGAGAGCCTCACCGTCCACGGGCTGGGGCCCGCTGGAGACGACTCCGTGGTCTGGCGCATCGATCGCAGGTCCGAGGGCTCCGCCGGCGGCACGGACCTGTTCCTGGACGGCGTGGTCGACATCGTGCCGGCGGATGGTGCACCGGGCGCCTATTCCTTCGCCGTCGGCCTGCCCCCGGGGAGCTACGACATCACGGTCTCGGCGCCCTCGGGCGACGGTGTCGCCGAGGACTCGAAGTCCGTCGTCGTCCGCTGACCTGATTCGCCTCCATGCCGTGCGGCCACCAGCGCCCGGGCAGGTGGTCGAGCGTCTACCAGCGCCCCAGCAGGTGGTTCAGCAGGACGAGGGCCGCCGGACCGGCGGACGAGGACCGCAGCACGTGCGGCCCCAGCCGAGCGCTCTCGGCGCCCGCGGATCGCAGCTTCCCGAGTTCCGCGTCGCCGATCCCGCCCTCGGGTCCGACGACGACGGCCGTGGTCGTCGGCCCGTCGAGTCCGCCGGAACTGCGGAGCACGGCGAGGTGATCGGACAGCGAGGCGTCGGCGTCCTCGTGCAGCACGACGACGTGATCGACCGAGGCGGTCCACGCGGTGAGCCCGGCGGTGTCCATGACGGGGAGGACGTCGGGGACGAACGACCGCCGCGACTGCTTCGACGCGGCAGTCACGAGGGACAGCCACTTCTGCCGGCCCTTCTCCGCCTTCTCCCCCCGCCACCGCACGATGCTCCGCTCGGCATGCCACGGCACCACCGCGTCGACCCCCAGTTCCGTCGCCGCCTCCACCGCCTGTTCGTCGCGGCCGGCCTTCGCCAGGGCCTGGACGAGGACGAGACGGTGGAGGGGTGCGGGGTCCTGCCCGGCACTTTCGACCGTGAGCTCGACGGTCCCCGCTCCGACGGCGGCGATGACACCGGTCAGGCGGTACCCCGCGGAGTCCGAGACATCGATCCGCTCGCCCTGGCCCAGTCGACGCACCGTGGCGGCATGGCGTCCCTCGTCACCCCCGAGGACGAAGGCGCCCCCGGGTCGGGCGGAACGGACCTCGGTGCCCGGCGCGAAGAACAGCGGACGCGTCATGGTCAGCGGTTCCCGAGCCGCTCCCGCAGGCGGGCGAAGACGCCGGAGCCACTGCTCGCCAGCTGACCGTCGGTGTATTCCTCGTTACGGAGCTCGGCCAGCTTCCGGAGGAGTTCCTCCTGCTGGTGGTCGACGTTGCGTGGCGTCTCAACATTGAGGTGGACGCGGAGGTCTCCCCTGCCCTGGTTGCGCAGGTGCGTGACGCCGAGCCCGCGGAGGGTCAGGATCTCCCCGGACTGCGTGCCCGGCTTGATCGTCAGCTCCTGGTCGCCGTCGAAGGTGTCCAGGTGGACGGAGGTTCCGAGCGCTGCCGCCGTCATGGGGACGCTCAGCGTCACGTGGAGGTCGTCGCCGTCACGCAGGAAGGTGGAATCCGTGTTGACCCGGATCTCCACATAGAGATCACCCTGGGGGCCACCGGCGATCCCGGCCTCACCCTGGCCGCCGAGCTGGATGCGAGTGCCGGTGCTCACGCCTGCGGGGACCTTGATGGTCAGGGTCCGGCGGGCACGGATGCGTCCCTCGCCGCTGCACTCGTGGCAGGGGCTCGGGATGACGGTGCCGTAACCCTGGCAGGTACCGCACGGCGCGCTGGTCATGACCTGGCCGAGAATGGACCGGACGGCCCGCTGGACCTGTCCGGAGCCACCGCAGATGTCGCAGGTGCGTGGTGAGGTACCGGGCTGGCAGCAGGAGCCGTCGCAGGTGGGGCACACCTCGGCGGTGTCCACCTCGATCTTCTTGTTGGCGCCGAAGACGGCGTCCTTCAGGTCGATCCGCACGTTGATCAGCGCGTCCTGGCCACGGCGCGTCCGGGACGGGGCGCCGCCCTGCTGGCCGCTGCCCCCGAAGAACGTCTCGAAGATGTCCTGGAAGGCGAACCCGGAGCCGGAGTAGCCCGAGCCGTAGCCGGTGTCCGTCCCGTTCTCGTTCCCGGTCGTGTCGTACACGCGACGCTTCTGGGGGTCGGACAGCACCTCGTAGGCGCGGGTGACCAGCTTGAACTCCTCGGCCGCATCATCGCTCGGGTTGACGTCCGGGTGGAGCTTGCGGGCCAGCTTGCGGTAAGCCTTCTTGATTTCCTCCCCGGTCGCGCCCTGCGCCACACCGAGGACCTCATAGTGATTACTCACTCGTGCACATCACTTCCTGTTGGAGACAACTGTCGTCTGCTCACCGGCAGTGCCGGTGGGAATCCTGCGGGCCCCGCTACTCCTCGAGGATCCTCGAGAGGTAACGGGCGACGGCGCGCACGGCGGCCATCGTGGTCGGGTAGTCCATGCGGGTGGGTCCGAGGACACCGAGCTTCGCTCCGGCGTCCGGTCCGTAGCCGGTCGCCACCACGGACGCCCCCGAGAGGCCGCCGTAGGGATTCTCGCTGCCGATCCGCACCGAGATCCCGCGCGCGTCGTACTCCATCTCGGACAGGAGCCGCAGCATGACCACCTGCTCCTCGAGTGCTTCGAGGATCGGGCCGATGCTCAGCGGGAAGTCACCGGTGGACCGCGCGAGGTTGGCCGTCCCCGCGAGCAGGATCCGGTCCTCGCGGCCGAGCCCGGCCAGCTGCTCGAGCGCCCTGACGATCGTACCCCCGTGCGTCCGGAGGCCGGCCGGCAACTGCGCGAGCGCGGAGCCGAGCTCTCCGGGGAGGTTCGTCAGCCTGACACCCGAGACCGCGGACAGGATCCGCTGCTTGAGCTCGGCGAGTTCGCTCTCCTGGATGTCCGACGGCGTCCGTACCATCCGCTGCTGCACCGTCCCGCTCGTCGCGATCAGCACCACCAGGATCTGCTGGGGAGCGAGCAGGACGAACTCGATGTGGCGTACCGATGCCCCTCCCACGCGGGGGAACTGCACGACGGCGACCTGGTTCGTCAGCTGCGCGAGCAGCCGCACCGTCCGGTCCATGACGTCGTCGACGTCCTCGGCACCCTCGAGCAGCGTCTGGATGGCTTTCTTCTCCGGACCGGAGAGGGGCTTCACCTCCGAGATGCGGTCGACGAACAGGCGGTAGCCTTTGTCCGTGGGGATCCGGCCGGAGCTCGTGTGCGGGGCGGCGATCAGCCCCTCCTCCTCGAGCACCGCCATGTCGTTGCGGATGGTGGCCGAGGACACCCCGAGCTGATGGCGGTCGACGAGCGCCTTGGAGCCGACCGGCTCCCTCGAGTGGACGTAGTCCTCGACGATGGCCCGGAGCACCTCCAGGCGTCGCGGTTCACTCACTCCTCAAGTCACCTCCGGGTCTGTCCCTACCTCACGGGCACGCGGTCAGGGTGGTTCCGAGCGGTTAGCACTCGACACACCCAAGTGCCAAGTCTAGTACGTCGCGAGCGATTGTTAGCATTGGCAACCCGGGCCGCGGCATACCGCCGGAGCCCTCGTCGGAAGGGTGTTCGGGATGGATCACGGCTGGGGAGCACAGGACATCTCGGCTCCGCGACGCGTGGCCCTCCCGGAGGTCCCGGTCGAGCGGGGCATGGTCCTCGAGGACGTCCAGAGCGGATTCGTGGGCGCCGTGGTGCGCGTGGAGAAGTCCGGCGGACTGCACGTCATGGTGCTCGAGGACCGTCGGGGCAGACACAGGACGTTCAGGCTGGGACACGGCTTCCTGCTCGACGGCGCTCCGGTGCAGCTGGTCGCCCCGCGCCCGGTGCCGGCCGCAGCACGCACGCGAACGGCGTCGGGGAGTGTCCGCGTCGAGGGGGCGCGTGCCCGGACGGCCCGGGCGAGCCGGATCTGGGTGGAGGGCCAGCACGACGCCGAACTCGTGGAGAAGGTGTGGGGCGACGACCTGCGGCTGGAGGGGATCGTCGTCGAACCCCTCCACGGAGTCGATGATCTCGAGGGCGCGATCCGCGCGTTCGGACCCGGACCGACCCGCCGCCTGGGGATCCTCGTCGACCACCTCCTGCCCGGCACGAAGGAGTCACGGATCGCGCAGCAGGCGATGACCGTACCCGGAGCACGTCACCACGTGCTGATCGTCGGGCACCCCTACGTGGACGTCTGGCAGGCGGTGAAGCCGGCCGTTCTCGGGCGGACGGCCTGGCCCGTGGTGCCGCGGGGTCAGGACTGGAAGACGGGCATCCTCGCAGGGCTCGGCTGGCCGTACCAGGACCAGGCGGCCGTCGCCCAGGGGTGGAAGCGCATCCTCGGCGGCGTCGGGAGCTACGCGGACCTTGAGCCCTCGCTGCTCGGTCGCGTCGAGGAGGTCATCGATTTCCTGACCGCTCCACCGGGCACGGCCTGAAGCGATCCATGGTGGCCACCCCGTATCCTTGGAGCACAGTCACGGCGGAGGAATTCCGCGAGCCAGCAAAGGAATACCGTTGTCCAACACCGCCGACCATCAGCACGAAGGACGGAGCGCGTCCCTCCCCGCCTTCGAGGGAACTCCGGCCAACGCCCTGCCGCTCACGGCGTCCGAGGACCGGCAGTTCGCCACCCTCGCACACTTCGGCGGCATCCTCGGGTTCATCCCCTCGCTGCTGATCTTCCTCATCTTCAAGGACCGCGGCCCGTTCACCGCCCAGGAATCGAAGGAGGCGCTGAACTTCACGCTCCCACCGACCCTTCTGGCCCTCACGGCCTGGCTGCTGTCCCTCGTGCCGGACATCGGCGGCATCTTCGCCGTCGTCAACGCCCTCATCTGGGTCGCCATCACGATCTTCTCCGTGAACGCCGGCATCCAGGTGAACCGTGGACGGCCCTACCGCTACGCCCTGAACCTGCGGCTCATCCGCTAGGCACGCCCGCCGGTACACCTCCGGCCGGGTGCCGCGGCGCTCCGGCGGTGTGCGGCGGCGCTCCATCGGTGTCAGTCGGGCAGCAGGCGGCGCACGACGGCGTCGGCCAGCAGGCGTCCCCTGAAGGTCAGGACCACGCGGCCCGCGAAGGCGTCGACGGGCTCCACCAGCCCATCGGCGATGAGGCCGGCCACGGCCTTCCTGCCCGACGGCGTCAGGACCGCCGTCGGGAGTCCCTCCCGCAGGCGCACCCTCAGCATGACGTCCTCGACGTAGCGGTCCTCGCCACTGAGGATCTCGCGGCCGGCTGCGGGAGACGCCCCGCCCTCCAGCGCGGCGGCATAGGCGCGCGGATGCTTGACGTTCCACCAGCGCGTCCCGCCGACATGCGAGTGCGCGCCGGGGCCGGCGCCCCACCAGTCGCTCCCGCGCCAGTAGGCCAGGTTGTGACGGCAGGCGTCGTCGGGCGTCCTGGCCCAGTTGCTCACCTCGTACCAGTGCAGTCCCCCGGCCGTCAGCAGCTCGTCGGCGAGGGCGTACTTGTCCGCGTGGTCGTCGTCGTCGATGGGTGGGACCTGCCCGCGACGGATCTGCGACGCAAGACGGGTACCCTCCTCGATGATGAGCGCGTATGCGGAGATGTGGTCCGGCGCGTAGGAGAGCGCCGTCGTCAGCGAAGTCCGCCAATCGTCCAGGCTCTCGCCGGGCGTCCCGTAGATCAGGTCGAGACTCACCGCCAGGCCCGCCTCGCGGGCCCACTGGACGGCCTGCGGCACGCGGTCCGGCGCGTGCGTCCGGTCAAGCACCGCGAGGACGTGCGGCACAGCGGACTGCATGCCGAAGGACACGCGCGTGAAGCCCCCGTCACGGAGGATGCGCAGGGAGGCCGGGGTCACCGAGTCCGGGTTGGCCTCGGTGGTGACCTCCGCGCCGGGCGCCAGTCCCCAGCGAGCCGTCGCGGCCCGGAGGATCGAGGCGAGATCCTCCGCGGGCAGCAGGGTGGGCGTCCCGCCGCCGAAGAACACGGTGGACATCGGGCGGGCCGGCACGCCGGAGCCCGCCAGCGCCCGTGCTCCGAGTTCCAGTTCAGCGAGGACGGAACCGGCGTACGCGTCCTGGGACGCTCCCCCACCCAGTTCGGTGGCGGTATAGGTGTTGAAGTCGCAGTAGCCGCAGCGCACGGCGCAGAAGGGGATGTGGACGTAGAGGCCGAAGTCGCGCGCACCGGCATCGACGGCGGCCTCCGCCGGCAGGATCCCGTCCGCCGGCGCGGGCAGGCCGAGTGGCAGGGCGCTAGGCATTCCTGGCCTCCTTCGAGGGGTGGAACGTCACTTCTTAGCTTTGTCCTTGGACTCGTCCGAGGACAGTGCGGCGATGAACGCCTCCTGGGGAACCTCGACGCGACCCACCATCTTCATGCGCTTCTTGCCCTCCTTCTGCTTCTCGAGGAGCTTGCGCTTACGGGTGATGTCACCGCCGTAGCACTTGGCGAGGACGTCCTTGCGGATGGCCCGGATGCTCTCGCGGGCGATGATGCGGGCGCCGATGGCCGCCTGGATGGGCACCTCGAACTGCTGGCGCGGGATCAGTTCGCGCAGCTTCCCCGTCATCATCACGCCGTAGGCATACGCCTTGTCCCGGTGGGTGATGGCGCTGAAGGCGTCGACCTGCTCGCCCTGCAGCAGGATGTCGACCTTGACGAGGTCCGAGACCTGGTCGCCGTCGGCTTTCCAGTCCAGCGAGCCGTAGCCGCGGGTCTTCGACTTCAGGAGGTCGAAGAAGTCGAAGACGATCTCCGCGAGGGGCAGTCGGTACCTGATCTCCACGCGGTCCTCGGACAGGTAGTCCATGCCGCCCAGCACGCCGCGGCGCTGCTGGCACAGCTCCATGATGGCGCCGACGAACTCCGACGGCGCGAGGATGGTCGCGGACACCATGGGCTCCCGGACCTCGGCGATCTTCCCCACCGGGTACTCGCTCGGGTTGGTGACCTTCAGGACGCGCTTGTCCTCGAGCGTGACGTCGTACTCCACGTTGGGAGCCGTGGAGATGAGGTCGAGGTTGTATTCGCGTTCGAGGCGCTCGCGCGTGATCTCGAGGTGCAGCAGGCCGAGGAAGCCGACACGGAACCCGAACCCGAGCGCGGCCGAGGTCTCGGGCTCGTAGACGAGCGCGGCGTCGTTCAGCGTGAACTTCGCGAGGGCGTCGCGCAGCACCGGGTAGTCGGTGCCGTCGAGCGGGTACAGCCCGGAGAACACCATGGGCTTCGGGTCCTCGTAGCCGCCGAGCGACTCCGAGGCCGGCTTCTGCAGGTTGGTGACGGTGTCGCCGACCTTCGACTGGCGCACGTCCTTCACGCCCGTGATGAGGTAGCCGACCTCGCCCACACCGAGTCCCTTGGAGGGCTTCGGCTCGGGCGAGCTCACGCCGATCTCGAGCAGTTCGTGGCTCGCGCGCGTCGACATCATCTGGATGCGCTCACGGGGGCTCAGCTTGCCGTCCACCACGCGGACGTAGGTGACCACACCGCGGTAGGTGTCGTACACGGAGTCGAAGATCATGGCGCGTGCCGGCGCGTTCGGATCGCCGGTCGGTGCGGGAAGGTCACGCACGATCTTGTCCATCAGCGCCTCGACGCCGACACCGGTCTTACCGGACACCATGAGGACGTCCTCGGGTTCGCCGCCGATGAGGCTCGCGATCTCGGCCGCGTACTTCTCCGGCTGCGCTGCCGGGAGGTCGATCTTGTTGAGGACCGGGATGATCGTCAGATTGTTCTCCATGGCGAGGTACAGGTTCGCCAGGGTCTGGGCCTCGATGCCCTGCGCGGCGTCCACGAGGAGGATGGCCCCCTCACACGCCGCGAGGGACCGCGAGACCTCGTAGGTGAAGTCGACGTGCCCGGGGGTGTCGATCATGTTCAGCGCGTAGGCGGTCCCGTCGACCTCCCAGGGGAGACGCACGGCCTGGGACTTGATGGTGATGCCGCGCTCGCGCTCGATGTCCATGCGATCGAGGTACTGCGCCTTCATGTCCCGCTGCTCGACGGCACCCGTGAGCTGGAGCATGCGGTCAGCCAGGGTGGACTTCCCGTGATCGATGTGGGCGATGATGCAGAAGTTCCTGATGATCGCCGGATCGGTGGCGGCAGGCACCGGCGCGGTGCGGGCCATGGGTGACACGTGTGTTCCTCACTTCGACGGGACGGGGGTCGGCGTACTGGGCGAGCGGTCACCCTCGTGCGGCGACCCGCCCGGTCGCGGCGGCCTGCCCCTAGTCTCCCACGACGCCGGTCGGCCCCGACAATCGCGCGAGGACGCACGACGGCGGGCCCCGCAGCCCGCCTGGGCCGGCTCGGTAGGATCGCTGCATGGCATTCTCGGTCAACGCCCTCGTGTCACTCGCCCGCGACGTCCTTCGGGTGGTGGCCCGCCCATCGAGGACGACGGACCGTCGCACGGGCGGGGGCGGCACCCGGGACGCCGGACGCGCGACGAACCCGTCGTCGACCTCGACGAAGCGGCCCGCCGCCCGCCCGGACGCTTCGGCGCGCCGCCTCAAGGCCGTCGTCTCCTACTCGCCCTCCGCGGACGGTGACCCGGATCCCGGCGAGATCGTCTGGTCATGGGTCGCCTACGAGGATGATCCGACGCAGGGCAAGGACCGCCCGGTGCTCCTCATCGGCCGGTCGGGCACGGACCTGCTCGGGCTCATGCTGACCAGCCGGGACCGCAACAACGAGCGGGACCACGACGACAGGTATGTGGACGTCGGTACCGGAGGCTGGGACCGGCAGGGCCGGCCGAGCGAGGTGAAGGTGGACCGCGTGCTGCGGTTGTCCGCCGCGGACATCAGGCGTGAGGGCTCGGTCCTCCCGCGTGAGCGCTTCGAGCGCGTGATCGCCGCCGTACCTGCCCATCTCCTGCAATGATCCTGCAATGATCCTGCACTGATCACCGGCTCACCCTGCCTCGAAGGTCCTCTGCCCGGTGCGTTTCTGGTAACCTTGACAGCTGTGTGTCCGCGCAGGTCTTCGGGCACTTTGGCCGATCACCGCACGGTATCCCCACGCCGCTCAGTCTCCGGTTGGCCGAAATACCCTCACGACCCAGTCCGCAATACAAAGAAAGTTCTCATACGTGGCAAATATCAAGTCCCAGAAGAAGCGCATCCTCACCAACGAGAAGGCGAGGCAGCGCAACAACTCGGTCAAGTCCGAGCTGAAGACCGCCATCCGCGCCGTGAACACGGCCGTCGAAGGTGCTGACAAGGACGCTGCCGCAACGGCCCTCCAGGCCGCCAGCCGCAAGCTCGACAAGGCTGTCAGCAAGGGTGTCCTGCACAGGAACAACGCAGCGAACCGCAAGTCCGCGATCTCCAAGAAGGTCAACGCGCTCTAAGCTGCGGACCTCAGTGACGAAGGGCCGGCTCCACAGGGAGCCGGCCCTTCGTCGTCCGGGCTGACGTCCGACTGCAGGCGACCTGCATCCCCCACCCGGCGCTCATCCCGGAGGGGTCAGGAGCACCTGACGAGCGCCGATGGATCGTCACACGACGCGGCTCGACCGCCACGCGCGGGGCCGGCCGGTCGCCCTCCCGGGCGGGACGCCGCCGTCCCGACCCTCAGCCGTCGCCGAGCGCGATGACGGTCACGGCACGCTCGACGGCGTACACCGGGTCACGGGACTCCCCCTTGACCTGCGCATCCGCTTCCGCCAGAGCCCTGATGGCGCGGGCCAGGGCGTCGGAGCTGAAGCGCTGAGCCTCCCTTCGCGCCTGGTCCACCTGCCATGGCGCCATGCCGAGGTCCCGGGCGAGCTGGGCGGAGGAACCACGCACCCCGTGGACCTTCGCGACGGCCCTGACCTTCATGGCGAGGGCCGCGACGATCGGCACCGGGTCCGCGCCGGTGGCCAGGGCATGACGGAGCATGGACAGTGCCTGAGCCGTCCGGCCTGCGAGCGCTGCGTCGGCGACCTTGAATCCCGTCGCCTCCACACGGCCGCCGTAGTACTGCTCGACAAGCTCGGCGGTGACATCCACAGCGGTATCGGCCATCAGCTGCTGACAGGCCGCCGCCAGTTCCGCCAGCTGTGAGCCCACGGCGGCGACGAGCGCACGAACCGCGTCCGGGTCGATGCGGCGCTTGGCCCGCTTGAACTCGGCGGTGACGAACTCGGCTTTCTCACCGTCCTTCTTGAGGGGCTGACAGTCCACGATCGTGGCCTGGGCGGCACGGACTGCGTCGAGCAGCTTCTTGCCCCGGTTCCCTCCTGCGTGCCGCAGGACCAGCACGACGTCGGGCGCCGGATCCGTCAGGTACGCCAGGGCGTCGACCAGGAAAGCGTCGTTCATCTGCGCGAGGCCGGCCGCCTCGATGATCTTCCAGTCGCCGAACAGCGATGGGCTCGCGTGCATCGTGAGCGTTCCGGCCTCGTAGGTGCCCGCATCGAACCGCACGAGCTCCGCGCCGGGCTGGGCGGTCCTGACCTGATGGCGGATGGACTCTGCCGCCTTCGACGCGAGGTAGTCCTCAGGCCCGGACAGCAGCACCACAGCGGCAGGCCGGACGTCACGCCAGGGGGTCGGGGCCTGCGCGGCGCTGCCCGCGCGGCTCGCCGGTGTTCTTGTCGCCATGAAGCGCAGTTCCTCTCGAAAAGATCGGTACCTACTGTTGCACGATGGCGCCGCGCCTCCAACCCGTCCTCGGGTCTCCTGATCCTGGTCACGTCCGTTCTCCGCCTCCACAGTCATCGCGTGGTGCTTGCGCCCGCTCGACGCAGGATTCTCCCGTCAGCCGAGCGGCCTCACCTCGAGACGGTTCCCCGCGATACGGATGAGGAATCAGCCGAGTTCATCGGTGCGCGCAGTCGGGACGCCCGCGGTCTCCAGTGCTCTGACGATCATGGGGTGCGGGTGCCCGTAGTCGTTGTCCGCTCCGACGGAGATGACGGCCAGGCGCGGGTGGAGCCCGTCGATCAGGACGGTCCCGCCGTTCCTCGCCCCGTGATGGGCGATCTTCAGGACGTCCACCCCCTCATGGAGAGCCGGCGTGGCAGCGATCATGCGGGCCGCCATGTCCTCCTCCTGATCGCCCGTGAGGAGGATCCGCACCGGACGGCGTGGGGTGTCGACGAGCAGATCGAGCACGGCGCTCGCATCGTTCTCCTCGCCGCCGCTCACTGGCCCCTCGGGCCAGAGGACGTCCACCTTCACGCCATCGAGGTCCAGCGCCGTGCCGCCATCGAGCTCTGTCGGCAGCACCCCGGCTTCCGAGGCCGCGTCGGCCAGCTCTCGCGGGAGGCCCTCCTCGCCGGTGGAGTAGTAGAGCGCCTCGACGGTCCTGCCGCGAACCGCTCCGGCGGTGCCGCCGTAGTGGTCGTCATGGAGGTGGGTGATGACGAGGGCGTCGATGACGTCCACCGCCAGCCGGTCGAGACACCGGTCCATGGCGTCCGGGTCCGGCCCGGTATCGACCACGAGGGCGTGCCCGGCTTTCGTCCGGACGACAAGGCCGTCTCCCTGCCCGACATCGCAGACGGCGAGCAACCAGTCGGAGGGCGCAGCAGGCTGCCGGGCGTGATTGACGATGGCGCCCACCACCACGGCAAGGACGACGCAGGTGGCAACAGCCGCCCGGCACCGGCCGCTGCGTCGTCGCTGCGAGTGGGCCATGCTCACGGCATCCGCATGCGTACGAGACCGTGGAGGGGACGCAGGGGTGCCTGCCGCTCCCCCCGGGTGCGACATGACAGGAGCGGACGGGCCGGCGCCTCCCGTGTCAGGAGCCGCGTATTCCCACGGCGGCCGTCGCCGATCGAGCGGCCGGTAAGGGGTCTTGAGCGGTGCCGTCGAGCTTCCCGGCTTCCTGATCAGCAGCGACAGCACCACCGCCGAGGCCAGTGCGGCGAGTACGACGCCGACCGGGCCGGTGGCCCACGGCACGGAGGTGCCCGGCAAGTCGGCGAACGTGTCGGCCACGGCTCCGACCCACCGTGTGCCGCACTGCGCCGCGATGACGAGGGGGTGCGCGAGCGCCGGTGCGCCCGCGAGAGCGAGGACGGACACCATCCCGAGGAGCGTGATCGCCGGCACGACGGGCGAGGCGGCGACGTTCGCCGGCAGCGAGTACACCGGCAGCGACGGCTGGAGCAGGACGAGGATCGGCGTGCAGAACAGCTGGGCCGTCAGCGGGATCGCCAGGAGCTGGGCGAGGACGCGGGGCATGACGCGGCACGTCGACTCGACCACCGACGGACCAGCGATGACGAGTCCGAGGGTTGCAGCGACCGACAGCATGAACGCGAACGACACCGACAGCCAGGGATCGACGGCCAGCAGGATGATGATCGACAGCATCAGCAGTGTCAGCGAGACCTTCCCCCTGCCGGACAGGACCGCGGCGACACCGATGGCCCCCATGACGGCGGCCCTGAGCACGCTGGGCTCCGGCCGCACCAGGAAGACGAAGGCGGCAAGGGCCAGGACCGCGCCCGCCGCCGCAACGGCCCGGGGTGTCCTCGCAACCCTGAGCCCGATGAACGTGAAGGCCAGCACGTAGGAGCAGTTCGCCCCGCTGACCGCCGTCAGATGCGTCAGTCCGGTGGTCTTCATGTTCGACTCCAGAGCGGGGTCCAGTGCAGTCCTATCGCCGAGAACCATCCCTGGGAGGAGACCCCGATCGCGCCCGTCCTGCTCCGCTGCGCTGCGGAAATCCGCCCGGAGCGTATCCGTGGTGCCGAGCCAGCCGGTGGCTCGCACAATGGTCGGCCTGCTCGACGGGAGGAACATCGCGGTCGCCCGGCCCGGCCGGTCGCTCGGCTCCATCACGCCGAGCACTCGCACGCTGTCACCCGTTCCCACCGTTGACCACGGTGCTCCGCCCAGCACCACGACGGGCGTCGCCGAGGTGAACCGGACCCCCGCAGGACCCCTCCGACGACGTCGGCGTCGACGAGGAACCGCTCACCGTCCCCGAAGGCGCCCGCAGGTAGAGCGGACGGCTCCCCCGTGACACGCAGCACGGCAGTGATCGGAGACCCGCTGCGGACGGCGCCCGACACCGGACCGGCCTCTGCACGAGCGAGGCTCCCACCCGTGGCCAGCAGGACGAAGGCGATCGTCGCGACGGGAACCAGTCCGTGGGCGAGCCCTGCGGACCATCGCCCGGCCAGCCGCCGGCGGAGTACGACGACGAAGACCACAAGGATCAGGGCGAGTGCCGCAGTGCCCAGCCCCCATGCCGTCGAGCCCGCTGCCGTTCCCCCGCTCGCAATGGCCGCTGCCGCCCAGGCGGCCACGGCTGACGGGAGGAGACGCAGGTCAGCCGTCCATCGCGACGGACCGGTCCCGCGGGCTGCCAGGGGCTCCCTTGCGGCCGCCGCCCGCCGGATCACTGCACCACGATGAGCGGCAGGATCCCCTCGAGCAGGGCAGGCCCGATGCCCGGTACCGCTTCGATATCGGAGGCCTGCATGAAGGGACCGTGCTCCGTCCGCCAGTCCAGGATTCGCTGACCGAGCACCGGGCCCACGCGTGGAAGGGTCTCGATCTCGGCGAGCGTCGCCGCATTGATATCGATGAGACCGGCGCCTGACGTCCCGGTCGGGTTGTCAGTGCCGTCGGGGCGGCCCTCGGGCGGGCGGTCCTCGCCACCTGGCTCGGCCGGCGTGCCCAGCGGCGTCGGGTTCTGCAGGCCCTCGGGGATCACCGGTGCTTCCTCGCCGACGGCCAGGAGGTGAAGATGCTGCCCGTCGGCCGGCCGCGCCGCCAGATTCACCCGTTCGAGGTCGGCCTCCGGCAAGGCACCACCGGCTGCTTCGAGGACATCGGCAAGACGCGCGTCGGCGTCGACCTCCACGACTCCCGGTACTGCGACTGCACCGGTGACATAGACCCAGAGCGTGTGGGGCACCTCGTCACGACCCTCGCCGGCCCCGCCAGGGGGTGGCACGGTCGATACTGCGGAGGGCACCGCTGCGCCGTCGGCAGCGGCGCCCTCAGTATTGTCAGGGGCGTCCCGGGTGTCGGTGTCGTCGGTGTCGTCGGTGCTGTCGCGTTCGGTCCCGACGGTTTCGTGCGGGCCCTCGAGCTCGATCGACATCGCCGCGGCCGACGGTTCCGAACTGCGGACGAGGAACAGGGCCGCGCCGACCGCCAGTGCGATCCCGAGGAAGACCAGTGCCGCAGATCGGGCGACACGCCACTGCAGCCCCCGGGTCACGGCTGGACGACGTTCCACCACGCCGTCATCGTCCTCCGACGGCCATTCGTCCTCGTCCTGCTCGGACACGGTGGGATGGAACGAGGATCGCCGGCCGGCCGGATCGGAGGAATCGCTCGACCCATCGTCACTGTCACTGCGCATACGGAGGCGCAGTCGTCCCCGGACATCCTGCGCCACCGTTGGGATGTCTGCGTCGCCGGTCGTCGGCCATCGGTGCTTTCCCATGGAGGTAACGCTAGGAGCCGGCCGCATGGCCTTCGCGGCCGGATGCGACTATGTGGACAACGCAGCCAGGAGTGCGGCACAGGCAGGCCGGACAGACCAGATAAACGGACCGACGGAACGGACCGGGTACCGGACGGGCGGGCTCACGGTCGAACCGACGGACTCACGGTCGAACCGACGAACCGACGAACCGACTGACTCATGATCTAACCGACGGACTCACGGTGACGGCGACGACACCGAGACCGGCATGGGCCGCGAGCACCGACGGGCAGGGAGCGGTGGTGACCCTGCCCCCACCGGCGGCCTCGATCCGTCCTGCCAGCGCGACAGCTTCCGCCTCGTTGCCGAAGTGGTGCACCGTGAGGTCCACCGCACCGACCCGCGCAGCGGCGTCCGCGAGGACCACCTCCTCCAGCCGCTGCAGGGCCTTCGGTGCCGACCTGAGGCGTTCCAGGGGTACGAGCCGTCCACCCTGGACGTGCAGGATCACCCGGACCGAGAGCAGCGTGCCGAGCCAGCCGGCCGCGGCAGGGATGCGCCCGCCGCGGCGTAGCTGCTCCAGGCTCGGGACGTAGAAATAGAGGGCGGAGGCCCGGGCAGCCATCGCGGCGGCGGCAGCGGCGGTCTGCAGGTCCCCACCCCTCTGCACTGCCGCCAGCGCCGAGAGGGCAGCCCGGCCCTGGGCCATCCCGGCCGTCCTCGTGTCGATCACCTCGATAGGCAGGACGGATCGCGAGGACGCCATCCTCGCCGCTTCGACGGTGCCGGACAGCTGGCCCGAGAGGTGCACGCTGACGACGCCGTCGTACCCCTCCTCCGCGAGGGAACGGTAGACACGGTCGAACTGGCCGGGCGAGGGCCGCGAGGTCCTCACGTCCGCACCGGCGGCGAGGGCGACCATCAGGGGTGCGGTGACGTCATCGTGCTCACCCGTCAGGATGTCGTGGCCGACGAGCACCGGCATGGCCACCACCCGGACGCCGTCGGCGAGGCCGCCGGCCGCGCTCCATTCGGGAGCGAAGCCGGCCGCCGAATCGGTGACGACCGCTATCCGCACCGGCGTACGCCGATCGTGCGTGCCGCACCCGGAGCGGTAGACATCAGGCCGGGACGATGTTGACCAGCTTCGGCGCCCGCACGATCACCGTGCGGATGCCCCGGCCGTCCAGGACCCGCTGCACCTGCTCGCTCGCCAGGGCCAGCTCCCGCAGCTCCTCCTCGGTGATGTCGGGCGACACCGTCAGGCGGTCACGGACCTTGCCCTGCACCTGCACGACGGCGACGACGGTCGCCTGCGTGAGGAGCGCGGGGTCCACCGCCGGCCATCCGGCCGTCGCCACCGTGGCCTCGTGGCCCAACCGGTTCCACAGGTCCTCGGCCGTGTAGGGCGCGAACAGGCTGAGCAGGATCGCGACGGCCTCGGTGGCCTCCCGGACGGCGGGATCCGCACCGCCGGCGCCGGAATCGATCGCCTTCCGCGTCGCGTTGACCAGCTCCATGAGCCTGGCGATAACCACGTTGAACTTGTTGGCCTCCATCAGCTCGGCGGCGTCGGAGACCGTCCGGTGCGTCACCGACCGCAGCGCGCGATCGCCCGTTGCCGGGTCGGACCCGACCGCACTCGTCACGTCGTTCCCCAGGCGCCAGGCACGGGCCAGGAATTTCGCGGAGCCCGACGGCGAGACGTCCGCCCAGTCGACGTCGTCCTCGGGCGGGGACGCGAACACCATGGTGAGGCGCACCGCGTCGACGCCGTAGCGGTCGAGCTGCTCCCCCAGGTCCACGCCGTTGCCGAGCGACTTGCTCATCGCCTTGCCGCCATTGAGCACCTGCCCCTGGTTGAGGAGTGCGCTGAAGGGCTCGGTGAAGCCGACCATGCCGAGGTCGAACAGCACCTTGGTGAAGAACCTGCTGTAGAGCAGGTGCAGGATGGCGTGCTCCACGCCGCCGACATACTGGCCGACCGGCAGCCAGCGGTTGACGGCGTCCGTGTCGAACGGTGCCGTCTCCAGGTCCGGGTTCACGAAGCGCAGGTAGTACCAGGACGAGTCGACGAAGGTGTCCATGGTGTCGGTGTCGCGCTTCGCGGCGCCGCCGCAGGACGGGCAGGAGACGTTCACCCAGTCCTCGACGGCGGCCAGGGGCGAGGTGCCCTTCGGCGCGAGTGACTCCCCGCGCAACCCCTCGGGCAGCGTCACGGGAAGCTGGTCGTCCGGTACGGGTACCTCGCCGCAGGACGGGCAGTGGATGATCGGGATGGGCGTACCCCAGAACCGCTGACGGGACAGCAGCCAGTCGCGGAGCCGGTAGTTGATGGTGTGCTCGCCCGTCCCCTGTTCCTCGATCAGTTCGACGGCGCGGCGGATGGCGGTGGGTTTGTCCAGGCCGGTCAGCTCGCCGGAGTTGACCAGCGTGCCCTCGCCGGTGGTGGCGACACCGGTCGCGGCGGCATCCTCCGCACCGGTGTCCACGACGGTGCGCACGGGCAGGTCGAAGGCGCGGGCGAAGTCGAGGTCACGCTGGTCGTGTGCGGGTACCGCCATGATGGCGCCCGTGCCGTAGTCGGCCAGCACGTAGTCAGCGGCCCAGACCGGCAGCTTCTCCCCGGTCAGGGGGTTCACGGCGTAGCGGCCCGTGAAGACCCCCGTCTTCTCACGCTCGGTGGCCTGGCGCTCGATCTCGGACAGGCCCTTGACCTGTTCGCGATACGCCTCCAGTTCGGCACGGTGCGCGGGCGTGACCAGGTCCAGGGCCAGGTCGGCATCCGCGGCGACGACGAAGAACGTCGCCCCGTACAGGGTGTCGGGACGTGTCGTGAACACGGCCACGTCCGACGCCGCCTGGTCGGCATCGGCCTCGATGCGGAAGCGCACGTGCGCGCCTTCCGACCGGCCGATCCAGTTGCGCTGCATGGCCAGCACCCGCTCGGGCCAGTGACCCTTCAGCTGCTCCATGTCATCCAGCAGGCGGTCGGCGTAGTCGGTGATCTTGAAGTACCACTGGTTCAGGTTCTTCTTGGTGACCATCGTGCCGCAGCGATCACACGCACCGTTGATGACCTGCTCGTTCGCGAGGACGGTCTGGTCCTTCGGGCACCAGTTGACCGGCGAGTTGCGACGGTAGGCGAGGCCCTTCTGGAAGAACCGGACGAACAGCCACTGGGTCCAGCGGTAGTACTCGGGATCCGAGGTGTGCAGGCGGCGCTCCCAGTCGGCGCTGATGGCGTAGCGCTTGAACGAGTGGGCCTGCGTCTCGATATTGGCGTAGGTCCACTCCGCCGGGTGCGCGTTCCGCTTGATGGCGGCATTCTCGGCGGGCAGCCCGAAGGAGTCCCAGCCGATCGGGTGCAGGACGTCGTAGCCCTTCTGCCGGTAGAAGCGCGCGGCAACGTCACCCATGGCGAAGGCCTCCGCATGGCCCATGTGCAGGTCTCCGGAGGGGTAGGGGAACATGTCGAGCACGTAACGTCGCTCCCGTGAGCCGTCATCCGCCGGGGCGAAGGCCCGGAGCTCGTCCCAGACCGCCGGCCATCGCGCCTCGATGGCGGCGACGTCGTAGGTGTTCTCGTCCGGCTGGGCGACCTCGGGATTGGTGCTCACTGTGTGACCTGTTCTGTCGGTGGAACCTGGTGGAACGTGGTGGAAGGCGACGGGACGCGCGGGGTGATGCTGCTCCTGCCTTTCGTCCTGCGATCCGGAACCGGGGATCCGACGCACCCTGCGCCGGACACACAAAAGCCCCTCACACAGGAGGGGCCGCCGCACGGTCGAGACCGTGCGGCTAGGTAAGCAGGAGGTTCCGGGACATGCGGACAGTTTAGCAGTGTGCGCAGCGGTGGCGGCAGCGACGACGGCGCCCGATCGACAGGAGCACGACCGCACCCGACCTACGAGCGGCCTGACAGCGCCCGGGCCGTCGAAGGTCGGACCGGGCGCTGTCGAGTGGTGCCAGGTGCCCCGTGGGGGCGCCCGTGCTAGCTGACGTCCTCGTCGACCCAGTCGAAGGTCTTGGTGACGGCCTTCTTCCAGAGGCGCAGCTGGCGATCACGCTCGGCGTCGTCCATGGACGGGTTCCAGCGCTTGTCCTCGGCCCAGTTGGTGGCCAGCTCGTCGGTGTCCTTCCAGAACCCGACGGCGAGGCCCGCGGCGTAGGCGGCACCGAGAGCCGTGGTCTCCGTGACCTTCGGACGGATCACGGGGATACCGAGGATGTCCGCCTGGAACTGCATGAGAGCGTCGTTGGCGACCATGCCGCCGTCGACCCTCAGGTCCTCCATGTTGACTCCGGAGTCGGCGTTCGCTGCGTCCAGCACCTCGCGGGTCTGGAACGCCGTCGCCTCGAGAGCGGCGCGGGCGATGTGGCCCTTGTTGACGAACCGGGTCAGGCCGACGATCGCACCGCGCGCATCCGAGCGCCAGTACGGCGCGAACAGGCCGGAGAACGCGGGGACGATGTACACGCCGCCGTTGTCGTCGACCGTCGTGGCGAGCTGCTCGACCTCGGGCGCGCTCTTGATGATGCCGAGGTTGTCACGGAGCCACTGGATGAGCGAACCCGTGACGGCGATCGATCCCTCGAGCGCGTAGACGGGCTTCGCGTCACCGAGCCGGTAGCAGACCGTGGTGAGCAGACCGTTCTTCGAGTGGACGATCTCCTCGCCGGTGTTGACGATCATGAAGTTGCCGGTGCCATAGGTGTTCTTCGCGCCACCCTTGTCGAATGCCGCCTGACCGAAGGTCGCCGCCTGCTGGTCACCGAGGATGCCGGCCACCGGGGTCTCGCGGAGCAGCTGAGAGGTGTGGACCGAGCCGTAGACCTCGGAGGAGGACTTGATCTCGGGCATCATCGACAGGGGCACGCCGAAATCGGCGAGGATCGACTCGTCCCACGACAGTGTCTCGAGGTCCATGAAGAGCGTGCGCGACGCGTTGGTGACATCGGTGATGTGGACGCCGCCGTCCACACCGCCCGTCAGGTTCCAGGTGACCCATGAATCGGTGTTGCCGAAGATGAGGTCACCGGCCTCGGCCTTGGCACGCGCGCCGTCGACGTTGTCCAGGATCCACTTGATCTTGGTCCCCGAGAAATAGGTGGCCAGCGGAAGTCCGACCTTCGACTTGTACCGCTCCACGCCCCCGTCCTTCGCGAGTTCGTCGACGATGTTCTGGGTGCGGGTGTCCTGCCAGACGATCGCGTTGTAGACGGCCTTGCCGGTGGTCCTGTCCCACACGACGGCGGTCTCGCGCTGGTTCGTGATGCCCACCGCGGCGATGTCGTGGCGGGTCAGGTTGGCCTTCGAGAGTGCCGTACCGATGACCTCGCGGGTGTTGTCCCAGATCTCGGCGGGGTCGTGCTCCACCCACCCGGCCTTCGGGAAGATCTGCTCGTGCTCCTTCTGACCCGAGGACACGATGTCGCCCTTATGGTCGAAGACGATGGCCCTGCTGGAAGTGGTGCCCTGGTCGATGGCGATGACGTACTGCTGCGACATGTCCTACTCCTTCATTGGATGACAAGTGGTGGCGGTCGGTGACGACCGCGATGCTGGCGTCGGGGCCTAGGCGGCGGGGACGGGGAACGAGATGAACTGGATGACGATACCCGCGAGTGCGCCGCCGATGATCGGGCCGACGATGGGCACCCAGGCGTAGCCCCAGTCGCTGCCACCCTTGCCCTTGATCGGCAGGAAGGCGTGCGCGATACGCGGCCCGAGGTCACGGTTCGGGTTGATGGCGTACCCGGTGGGGCCACCGAGCGAAGCGCCGATGCCGACCACGAGGAGGGCGACGGCCAGCGGGCCCAGGCCCGACGGCGTGTTGCCGAAGGAGAGGATGACCAGGACCAGCACGAAGGTGGCGATGATCTCGGTGACCAGGTTCCAGCCGTAGTTACGGATGGCCGGGCCGGTGGCGAAGACACCGAGCTTGTTGGCGGGATCCGGCTCGTCGTCGAAGTGCTGCTTGTAGGAGAGCCAGCAGAGCACCGCGCCGAGGATCGAACCGATCATCTGGGCGGCGAGGTAGGCCAGGGTGGTGGCGAAGGTCTTGTCCACGCCCGGCGCGTATTCGGCCGCGTCGCCGTTGAACAGCAGGCCCATCGTCACCGCGAAGTTGAGGTGTGCTCCCGACAGGGCGCTGACATAGACACCGGCGAAGACCGCGAGGCCCCAGCCGAAGTTGACCATGAGAAAGCCGCCGTTATTACCCTTGGTCTTGGCCAGCGCCACGTTCGCGACGACACCCGTACCGAGCAACAACAGCAGCATCGTGCCGAAGGTTTCGGCAACAAATACTTCCAGAGACATCTTTGACTCCTCTATCTATTCATTTATCGACGGGTTCCGCCGCCTCGACGGCACCCGTTTGGTTCCCCCCGGCAACCACTGCCGTTGGCATAGCACCGCTGCGAGTGACAGCGGTTCGATCACGTAGCGGCGGGAGCCGCTAGGCGATCAGGCTTTTGACCTCAACCCTGTGGGCCTCGGCGAGGACGTTCTCGGCGAGCTCGATCTCCGATGCGGACCGTGCAGCGTCCCACCCCAGCAGGGGGGCCAGGGTCCCGGCGAGTTCTGAGAGCAGTTCCTCGGAGACGAGTCCCCGGAAGGCGAGCGATGTACGGCGGATCAGGACGTCGATCAGGTGGCCGATCTGCTCGTGCTCCACCATGTAGGCGAGCTCACGCGTACTCAGCTCCTTCGTGGAATTAAACATCCTGTCGGGGCCTTCGGCGAGGTATTCGATGACGTCTTTTGCGCGTGTTCCGTAGCGGGTGAGCAGAACGTCCACCCGGGCCTCGTCGAAGCCCGGCCGGACGGCACTCCGGATCCACGTGCGCTCGGCGTCGTCGTCCGTCGGGAAGTCCTTGCCACCACCGATGGCGACTCCCGCCGTGGAGGTCTTGCGAGGAGCCCCGAGAGCGGCAAGGGTGTCGTCGGCGAGGTGTTCGGAGAGGGCGCGGAAGGTGGTCCACTTGCCTCCGACAAGGCTCAGGGTGGTGACCTGGCGGTCGCCCACTTTCTCCTGGCGCTTCTCGATGCGGTAGTCGCGGGACACGAAGCCCGGCTGGGTGTCGTCGTGGCGCGGCAGCGGCCGCACGCCGGAGAAGCTGTAGACGATGTCGTCCTTCGAGACCGCGATGTCCGGGAAGACATGGCCGATCAGTTCGAAGAAGTAGTCGATCTCCTCGTCCGTGCAGACGGCCTGCTCCTCGACGTCGACGTCGATGTCCGTGGTCCCGACGAGCACGCGGTCGCCCATGGGGTAGATGAGGACGATCCGGCCGTCGACGTGCTCGAAGAAGATCTCGGTGCCGTTGCAGGCCTTGAGCAGCTCGGGGTGGTCGAGGACGATGTGCGAGCCCTTGGTACCACCCATGAACAGGGTCTCGGTGCCGAGGGCGGCATTGGTGCCGTCCGTCCACGCGCCGGTGGCGTTAACGACAACGTCGGCCTGGAAGCCGAAGGTCTCACCGGTGAGCTCGTCACGCAGGAGCACGCCGTCGTCGGTCGTGCCGACGGCACTGACGTAGTTCGCGGCCCGCGCAGCCGGGTTCGCGATCTGTCCGTCGCGCAGGACGTCGAGGGTCAGGCGCTCCGGGTTGTGGACGGAGGCGTCGAAGTAGGTGGCCGCGTACTTGATGTCCTTGCGGAGTTCGGGCATGGCGGCGAGCGCCTTCTTGCGACCGACGAAGGAGTGACGCGGCACGTTGCCGCCGTCACGCGAGAAGAAGTCGTACATGGTCAGGCCGGCCTTGATGAGGACCGCGCCACGCTCCACCTGCTTGCCCTGCTTGTGCGTCAGGAAACGCAGGGGGGCGGAGAGGATGCCCGAGAACGTGGTGTAGATCGGGATGGTCGTCTGCAGCGGCTTGACGTAGTGGGGGGCGATCTTCATGAGCGCGTTCCGCTCGATGACCGATTCGCGCACGAGACGGAACTCGCCGTTCTCGAGGTAGCGGATGCCGCCGTGGATCATGTGGGAGGACGCGCCCGAGGCGCCCTGGCAGTAGTCGCCCCGTTCCACGAGAGCGACGTCGATGCCCTGCAGTGCGAGGTCGCGGAAGGTTCCGACCCCGTTGATGCCGCCACCGATGATGAGCACGGATGCCCGGGGGTTGTCCCTGAGCTCCTGCACCACGGTGCGCGTCGAAGATGTCATGCCTTCACCGGGGGTGCGGTCGGCTGGAATGCTCAAAGGACTACTCCGTAACTTCAATGTCGGGAATGTTTACTGCGGTATCAATTCTTCGAGCAGTGGGAATAACAGTCAACTGCATTGCACAAACGTGCACAGCGCGTCAGACTGACGGGATGATGACCATCGAGGACGGGTGGACGGACGGTGCCGGTGGCGTCGACCGCACACCGGGCAACCGCTCGCGCGATGCCCTGAGGGCAGCGCAGATGTACTACCTGCAGGACCTCACGATGAACGCCATCGCGCGGGAGCTGCGCACCTCCCGGTCCACCGTCTCCCGCCTGCTCTCGATGGCACGGGAGACAGGACTGGTGCAGATCCAGGTCAACAACCCGTCCGACCGGGCTCCTGCGCTGGAGCAGCAGATCAGCCGCCGTTTCGGCGTGGAGGCGCACGTGGTCCCGGTGGCCGACAGCGTGAACGACAGTGAGGTGCTCGACCGCGTCGCCATCCAGGCCGCCCGGACGATCGGCCCCCTCGTCGATTCGAACGCCATCGTCGGTGTCGCGTGGGGATCCACGCTCAGCGCGGTGAGTCACCACCTGACCCGGAAGCAGACCCATGACAGCACGATCGTGCAGCTCAATGGAGCAGGCAACACGCAGACCACGGGGATCACCTACGCCAGCGAGATCCTGCGGCGCTTCGGCCAGGCCTACGGAGCGCGGGTGGAGCAGTTCCCCGTACCCGCTTTCTTCGACCATGCCGCCACGAAGACCGCCATGTGGGAGGAACGCAGCGTACGCCGCATCCTCGACCTGCAGCGGCGCATGACCATGGCGATCTTCGGCGTGGGGTCGATCGGGGCGGGGATCCCCAGCCACGTCTACAGCGGCGGCTACCTGGACCGCGAGGACCTCGAGACGCTGGAGACGGACGAGGTGGTCGGCGATGTGGCCACGATGTTCTTCCGCGCCGACGGCACGCATCGCGACATCGTGCTCAACACCCGCAGCACGGGCCCCGAACTCGACCAGCTGTGCACGGTCCGACGCCGGATCTGCGTGGTGTCCGGGGAGTCCAAGATCAACGGACTCCGCGGCGCCCTGGCGGCGGGGCTCGCCACGGACCTCATCCTCGACGAAGGCTCGGCCCGGCGGCTCGTGCACTCCTGACGGCCCGGTCGGGACACGACTGCAGCAGGCCGTGCCCCGTCCTCGATAGAGTGCACGCATGAGCTCCCCCGTGCCCCGCGCCGCACTCGCCGACGGACGAACGATCGACCGGGTGGGCTACGGCGTCTACAAGGTGCCGCCCGAGGACACAGCGCGCCTCTGCTCCACGGCGCTCGACGCCGGCTACCGACTCCTCGACACCGCATCGCTCTACGGCAACGAGTCCGGCGTGGGAGCGGCGGTCCGGGACTACCTCGGATCGGGTGACCGGGACGAACTCTTCATCACCTCCAAGGTGTGGAACGACGACCACGGCTTCGACGCGACGCTCCGGGCCTTCGACGCGAGTATGGACCTCCTCGGACTCGACCGGCTGGACCTCTACCTCATCCACTGGCCCTGCCCCTCCAAGGACCTGTACGTGGAGACCTGGCGTGCCCTCGAGCGGCTCCAGGGCGACGGCCGGGTGCGCTCGATCGGTGTCTCCAATTTCCAGCAGTCACACCTCGAACGCCTGATCAACGAGACCGACGTGGTGCCGGTCCTCAACCAGGTGGAGTTGCACCCCTACCTGCAGCAGCGGGAGCTGCGCGCCTTCCACGCCGACCACGGCATCGCCACCCAGGCGTGGAGCCCCCTGGGGCGCGGCAACGTGCTCGACGACGACGAGATAGTCCGCATCGCCGCGGAACTCGGGCGTACGCCTGCCCAGGTGATCCTCCGCTGGCACCACCAGCAGGACATCCTGACGATCCCGAAGGCCAGTACGCGGGAACGCATCGCCTCGAACCTCGACATCTTCGGCTTCGAGCTCGACGACGCCCGGATGGCCGCCCTCGACGGGCTCGAGCGTGGCCGCCGCTTCGGGTCCCACCCGGACAGGGTGGGCTGATGCGCGAGGCCGTCGTTCGCACCACGGGCTGGGAAGGCACGCTGCAGCGCGTCTGGGACTTCCCCGCCGTCAGGTCCTCGGGACCGGCCACGCCGGCTGCGCCCCCGATCGTCATGGTGCACGGTTTCCGGGGTGACCACCACGGCCTGCTGCGGCTCGTCGAGGAGCTGCCGGGCCACCGGGTCGTCCTGCCGGACCTGCCCGGGTTCGGTCAGGGCCAGGAACTGACCTCCACGCACGACGTCGGCACCTATGCCCGCTTCGTCGCCCATGTCGCGCGACTCGCCGGTCCCGGACCGCGGATACTCCTCGGTCACTCCTTCGGGTCCATCGTCGCGGCCGAGGCGGTGGCCGCGGACCCGGACCTCGCTGCGGTCCTGGTGCTGGTCAATCCGATCAGTACCCCTGCCCTCGAGGGACCCAGCCGCGCGGCGTCGCGGGTCGCGGAGGGCTACTACGTGGCTGCCGACCGGCTGCCGGAGGCGGCGGGACGCGCACTGCTCGCCAACCCGGTGATCGTGCGCGGTATGAGCGCCTTCATGGCGAAGACGAAGGACCGGACGCTGCGCCGCTGGATCCACGGGCAGCACGACGCCTGGTTCAGCTCCTTCGCGAGCCGGCGCGTGGTCCTCGAGGCCTTCCAGGCGTCGATCTCCGGCACGGTCCGCGACCGCGCGCAGGACATCGACGTGCCGGTCCTGCTCATCGCCGCCGAGCAGGACGACATCGGGTCGGTCGCGAGCCAGCGGGAACTCGCCGCGCTCTTCCCTGCCGCGACCCTCCAGGTCATCCCCGACGTCGGACACCTCGTCCACTACGAGAAGCCGCGCGAGGCGGCGCAGCTCATCGAGACCTTCCTGGAGGCCCTGCCCGCATGAGGATCCTGTTCGACGCCCGCTTCACGCGGACCGACCACCACGACGGCATCAGCCGGTACGGGGCGAGCCTCATCGAGGCCCTCGCTCGTACGGACGACGTCGTCATGCTGATCAGCGACCCACGGCAGCTCGCCCTGCTGCCGGACGTACCGCACGTGCGGATCAGCAGCCCGCTCTCCCCCGCCGAGCTGTTCGTGGCGCGGCGCATCAACGCCCTGCGACCCGACGTCGTCGTCTGCCCCATGCAGACCATGGGCTCCTGGGGGCGCCGCTACCCGCTGGTCCTCACCCTGCACGACCTCATCTACTACGAGAACCCGACGCCGCCCTCCTTCCTTCCCCTGCCGGTGCGCCTCCTGTGGCGGCTCTACCACCGCGCGTACTGGCCCCAGCGGCTGCTGCTGGACCGTGCCGACGTCGTCGCCACGATCTCCCGCACCACAGCCGGCCTCATCGCCGCGCACCGCCTCACCCGGCGGCCCGTCATGCTCGTCGGCAACGCCCCGCAGCCGACCGGACGACGCCGCGATCCCGAGGCTCCCCGCTCGCCGTCGCTGCTCTACATGGGCTCGTTCATGCCCTACAAGAATGTCGAGACGCTCGTCCGCTCGATGTCCGGGCTTCCCGGACACGCGCTCCACCTCCTGAGCCGCATCACCCCGGAACGGCAGGCCGAACTGGAAGCACTGCGGGCGCCGGCCGGCAGTGTCGTCTTCCACGGCGGGGTTACGGACGCGGAGTACGAGGACCTGCTGGACGACGCCACTGCGCTGGTCACCCTGTCCCGGGCCGAGGGGTACGGCCTGCCGATCATCGAGGCGATGGCGACCGGCACGCCCGTGATCGCCAGCGACATCCCGATCTTCCGGGAGGTGGGCGGGGATGCGGCGCTGTTCGTCGACCCGGCCGATCCGCAGGCGGTCGCGGACGCGGTCCGTCAGCTCCACCAGCCCGGGCGCTGGGCGGAGGCCTCACGCCTGGGCCTCGAGCGGGCCGCCATGTACTCGTGGTCGGCGTCCGCCGGTCAGCTGCGCGACGCCTGCCGCCGCGCCATCGAGGAGCACGGACGGCGGAGACCGGGTTCGCGGACGCGGGCCGGACGAGGTCCATCGCGATGACCGCGCGCCCCCGGGGCAGACACGGGCCGGGCGCGTGACGGACCTGCAGTGCCCTGCCGTCGTCGTCCTGCTCGGGATCGGCGCTCCGGAACCGGCCTGGCTCGGCCGACTCACGATCGCCGGGACCATCGACGCCCCGGCGCAGGCGGATGTCTGTGCCCTCGTCGACGACGCCGCCGATCGGTTCCGGGGCGAGACCGTCGTCCTTGCGGCCCCTGTCTCCGACGTGGTGGCGGCCCTCCGCGCCCACGGCATCGGCGGCGCACCGCCCGTCGTCGTCGGGGTCGACTCCGAGGGGTGGACGGTGCGCTCGCCGTGACGGACGGTGTCCCCGACCGGACCCGACACCTCGGGGCGCACCCGGAACCGACCTCGGAGGCCGATGACCGCGCGCGGCCGGACTCGGTCAGAGCACGTCCAGCGCGTCGAGCCGGACGTGCACGGGATCACCCGTCCGCTTGGCGGAGAGCGCCGCGCGGCGGGCACGCAGCTGCCGGGTGATGCCGGCCGCAGCCCGGTAGGGGAAGAACAGCAGGACACGGTGGCTCCCCTGCCCGGCCAGCACCTCCGTCGAGGGCGCACTCTTGCCGGCACCACGCAGCGCTCCGGAGGACCGCGCGGCGAGGACGGCTTCCCGGCGGATGTCGGGCGGGATGGGGGCCGGCCCCACCACGCGGGCGGCTCCCTCGAGCTCCAGATCCTCGAGGAAGTGCGTGAGGGCCTCGCGCGTGCCGGTCAGCACGGCGTAGCGCACCGCGGGCGGGAGGCCCAGCTCGCGGCGCTCGGCCAGTTCGCGTGACGCGGCGCCCGCGGGATCCCAGCGGACCAGGTGGCCCAGGGCGACGTCGTCGTCGCCCGTGATCACCACCGTGCCCCCGTCCGACGACGGCCGCGCGAGCGCCGCCGCGGAGAACCAGCGTCTCAGCGCGTCCTCGCCCGCACGCAGCGACTCCCTGCTGAGCAGGGCGTTGCCGTCGAGCAGGATGACCGCCGCGTATCCGCCCGCGGCCACCGGCTCGGCACCCGGTGTGGCGACGACGACGGCGGGAGAGTCCCGGACGGTGTCGATGATGTGGTCGCCCGCCGAGGAGATCACCGGGATCCCGGGGAAGGCCCGGCCCAGTTCCTCGGCGGTCCTCGTGGCGCCCGCCACGGTCGCCCGGACGCGCGTGCCGCCGCACTCGGCGCAGGCCCAGTGGTTGTCGGGCCGGCCACACCAGCGGCAGGACAGCGGGGCGTTGCGGCTGCCCTGCGCGAGCGGCCCGGAGCAGGCGGAACATCGAGCGGGGTGCCGGCAGTGGTCGCACGCCAGCGCCGGCGAGAACCCCGTCCGGGCCACCTGCAGGAGCACCGGCCCGCGGGTGAGTCCGGCCTGCGCGGCAGCCCACGCGGCATGCGGGATTCGGGCCTGCGCCGCATGCGGGTCCCGCTCCATCTGGAAGGCGTCCGCGGCGTGCACCACACGCGGGGTCGCCCGACGCACCTCCGCCCGGTCCGCCTGGATGGCACGCGCCCATCCTGTGTCGACGAGGCGCTGAGCCTCGGTGGAGCGGGCGAAGGAGGACAGCAGCATGCCCGCACCCTCCTGCTCCGCGCGGAGCAGGAGGACGTCCCGGACGTGCTGGTAGGGCGCTCGTTGCTCGACGTGCTGGTCGTCGCCGTCGTCCCACAGGCAGACGAGGCCGAGGTCCTTCACGGGGGCGTAGGCCGCCGAGCGGGTCCCGACGGCGACACGGGCGGACCCCTGGAGCAGGCGCAGGAAGTTCCGGTAGCGCGGCGTCGCCCCGTCCTCACCCGTGAGCCGTGCGACGGTCCCGGCCCCGAGCCTCGCCACGAAGGAGGCTTCGGTGCGGGCGAGGTCCCGCTGGTCGGGCACGACGACGAGTGCTCCCCGCCCCGAGGCGACCGTCGCCGCGACCGCATCGGTCAGTTCCTCGGTCCAGGCGCGCGGCCCGAATCCTCCGAGGCTGGTGAGGACGGCACGGGGCGCCTCGCCGGCCGTAAGGTGTTGGAGGAAGGTCACGCCGTTGGCGTACCGCCCGAAGGCACCGGAGCTGCCGGAGCTGCCCGAGCTGCCCGATGCGGGCGCGACGCCGGAGGGCGACGCCGGAACGTGTTCCTTGGCCGATCCTGCGGCCGGCAGGAACTCCGCCTCGACGCGTGCCATGCGCGGCGGGATCGCGGACCGCAGGACGTCGCTGACCGTGCCCACGGAGCGTGCGGCGACCGACGTGGCGAGAGCAAGGACGTCGGGGGTCAGGACCCGCAGCGGTGAGACGACCTTGCCGAGCGGCAGCAGGGTCGCGGTCGTGCTGGAGTGAGCGACGCGTTCGGCGAGGAAACCGGCGTGCTCGCGTCCGGCGAAGCGCACCTTCACCCTGACCCCCGGCTGGGCGTCGACGTCCATGTCCGCCGGTACCGCGTAGTCGAAATACCGGTCGAGGTGAGGGAGCTGCGCGTCGAGGACCACCCGTGCGATCGGCAGGGTGGCGGCCCGTTCGGGATCCGCCTTCGGGAGGTTCGCGGCCCCGAAGCCGTGCAGGAGGGAGAGTTGTCCCCCGCTCTGGCCGTCGCGCCGGGACGGCCCGGTGGTGCGGTTCTCGTTGTCGGTCATGGTGTCGGCCGTCCGCCTCTGCGGCCCGTCCCGTCCCTCCGCGTCAGGCGTTGAAGTAGCTCCGCAACTTCTCCACGCGGTCGGTGCGCTCCCAGGTGAAGTCCTCGTCCTCGCGCCCGAAGTGCCCGTGGGCCGCGGTGCGCTGGTAGATGGGACGCTTCAGGTCGAGCGCGTTAATGATGCCGAGGGGCCGGAGGTCGAAGATCTCCCGGATGGCGTCCCCGATGGCCTGGGGATCGACGGTCTCGGTGCCGAAGGTCTCGACGTAGATGCCGACGGGCTGGGCCATGCCGATCGCGTAGGCGATCTGGATCTCCGCGCGCCGCGCGAGCCCGGCGGCGACGACGTTCTTCGCGACCCAGCGCATGGCGTAGGCGGCCGATCGGTCCACCTTCGAAGGATCCTTGCCGCTGAACGCGCCACCACCGTGGCGGGCCATCCCCCCGTAGGTGTCGACGATGATCTTCCGGCCCGTCAGGCCTGCGTCCCCCACGGGGCCGCCGATGACGAAGGCTCCACCGGGGTTCAGGATGTGCCGGACCGAGGAGGTGTCGAGCTCGGACTCGGCGAGCACGGGTCCGATCACGTGTTCGGCGAGATCGGCGCGCAGCTCGTCGAGGGAGACCTCGGCCGAATGCTGCGAGGAGATGACGACGGAGTCGATGGAGACGGGGCGATCGCCGTCGTACCCGATGGTGACCTGCGTCTTGCCGTCCGGGCGGAGGTACGGGAGCGTACCGTCCTTGCGCACGTGCGTGAGCCGCTCGGAGAGGCGGTGCGAGAGCCAGATGGGCGTCGGCATGAGGACGGCCGTCTCGTCGCTGGCATAGCCGAACATGATGCCCTGGTCGCCGGCTCCCTGCGCGTCGTAGGGGTCGACGCCGGTCCCCTCGCGGGTCTCGAGGGAAGTGAAGACGCCGGACGCGATCTCCGCGCTCTGCTGGCCGATGGACACGGAGACGCCGCAGCGTGCGCCGTCGAAGCCGTTCGCGGAGGAGTCGTAGCCGATTCCCAGGATGGTCTTCCGGACGATCTCGGGGATCTCCACGTACGCCTCGGTGGTGACCTCGCCCGCGACGTGCACCAGGCCGGTGGTGACGAGCGTCTCGACGGCCACGCGGGAATCGGGATCCTGCGTCAGCAGGCCGTCGAGGATGGCGTCGCTGATCTGGTCGCAGATCTTGTCCGGATGGCCCTCGGTGACCGATTCCGAGGTGAACAGGCGCAGGGGGGAATCGGTGCTGGGTGAATTCACGTGCTCACTCTACTTGGTCGGAGGGACGATCCTGCCCGGGCGGCGGGCCACGTGACGGGAGCGCGAGGAGGCAGCTCCCGGCGCACTGGCGGAAGGGGCGGACGGCGGTTTCAGCGGACGAGCAGGCGGGCGGCGTGGTTGATCACGGCGTCCGCGACCGTCCTCTTGGACCCGCGTACCGGACCTGATTCGGTGCCGTCCGCGTCGAGGATGGTGACCTCGTTGGCGTCCTGACCGAAGACGAGGCCGGACCCGACGACATTGAGGACGAGGAAGTCGCAGCCCTTCCGGGCGAGCTTCGCCCGGGCATGGGTGATCGGGTCCGCTGCTGCGTCGCCGGTCTCCGCCGCGAATCCGGCGATGACGAGGGGCTCCGCCAGCGACGAGCGGGCGATCACCGACTCACGGAGAACATCAGGGTTCCTGATGAGGGTGATGACGGGATCGGCGCCGTCATCGGTCTTCTTGATCTTCGCGGCCATGACCTCTGCGGGACGGAAATCGGCCACTGCGGCGGCCATCACCAGGACGTCGGTGGTCGGCAGGAGGCCGAGGACGGCGTCGCGGAGCTCCAGCGCGGACTCGACCCGGACGAGGTCGCAGCCGGGCGGCGGGGCCACCTCGGCGTGGGCGAGGACCAGGGTCACGTGGGCCCCCTGCGCCAGCGCCGCCTCGGCGAGGGCCATCCCCTGCTTGCCGGATGACCTGTTGCCGAGGAACCGCACGGGGTCCAGTGCCTCGCGCGTGCCACCGGCCGTGATGGTCACCCGTTTGCCCGCGAGGATCCCGGAACCCACGGCATTCGTGGCTGCGATGGCCGCCGCGAAGATGTCGGCGGGCTCGGGGAGCCGGCCCGGTCCCGAGTCGGAGCCGGTCAGCCTCCCGGACGCCGGCTCGATGACGGTCACGCCACGTGAGCGGAGGGTCTCGACGTTGGCGCGGGTCGCGGCGTGCTGCCACATCTCGGTGTGCATCGCCGGGGCCATCACGACCGGGCCGTGCGCCATCAGGAGGGTCCCGGTCAGGAGGTCGTTCGCGAGCCCAGCGGCGGCGCGCGCCAGGACGTCCGCCGTGGCGGGCGCGACGACGATCAGGTCCGCCTCGTGGCCCAGGCGCACGTGGTTCACCTTGTCGACGTCGTCCCAGACGCTGTTGCTGACGGGGTGGCCGGACAGCGCCTCCCAGGTGGCCGTCCCCACGAAGCGGGTCGCGGCATCCGTGGGGATGACCGTGACGTCGTGGCCGGACTCCGTGAAAAGACGGAGGAGGGATGCAGCCTTGTAGGCCGCGATCCCTCCTCCGACACCCAGTACTACGCGCACCGCTCGGCGGTTACTCGGACTGCTCCATGGGCGAGGACACGAGCATGCCCTCGTTGATCTCGCGCAGGGCGATGGACAGCGGCTTCTCGTTCAGCTTGGTGTCGACGAGCGGGCCGACGTACTCGAACAGGCCCTCGTGGAGCTGCGAGTAGTACGCGTTGATCTGGCGGGCGCGCTTGGCGCCGTAGATCACGAGGGCGTACTTCGAGTCCGAGGCCTCTAGCAGAGAATCGATCGGCGGGTTGATGATGCCTTCGGGCTGAGTTGACACAGAATCTCCAAATTTTAGGCGGGACGGCGGGTGCAGGGCGTTGTCAGCGCTGCAGCGGGAGCAGTCCCATCAGTGATACGAGCTCGTCTGCCGCATGCTCCACGGTGTCGTTGACGACGGTGTGGTTGAATTCCGGCTCGGCAGCAAGTTCCAGTTTAGCCGTTTCCAGCCGCTGCTGCTGTTCGTCGGGTGTTTCCGTGCCGCGGCCGACCAGTCGGCGCACCATCTCCTCCCAGCTGGGCGGGGCCAGGAACACGAAAGTGGCGTCCGGCATGCTCTCCTTGACCTGCCGCGCACCCTGCAGGTCGATCTCCAGGAGCACCCTTCGGCCCTCGTCCATGGCGGCCTGCACGGTCCTCCTGAGGGTCCCGTAGCGGTTGCGTCCGTGGACCACGGCCCACTCCAGGAGCTGGCCCTCGTCGACGAGCCGGTCGAACTCCTCGGACGAGAGGAAGAAGTAGTGCACACCGTCCACCTCGCCGGGGCGCGGCGGGCGCGTGGTGGCCGAGACGGACAGCCACACCTCGGGATAGTTGTCACGGATGTACGTGGAGACCGTTCCCTTGCCGACCGCCGTCGGACCGGCGAGGACTGTCAACCGGGGTTGTGACACTGGGGTTCCTTACTTACCGGCCGGGCCGGTGTGGTGTTGTTCGAGGTGCGAGACCAGGGCCTTGCGCTGGTGGATGCCGAGGCCGCGGACCCGCCGCGTGGCCGCGATACCGACCTCCGCCATGATCGCCGCCGCCCGGACGTCTCCGACGCCGGGCAATGCCTTGAGGAGGTCGAGGACCTTCAGGCGGCCCACGGCGTCGTCGCCGTCGCGGTTCTCGATCACGTCCGCCACAGAGAGCTTACCGGTCTTCAGCCGGGACTTGATGTCCGCCCGCACGGCCCGCGCAGCCGTCGCCTTCTCACGCGCCCGGGTTCGTTCGTCATCCGTCAATGGCTTCAGGCTCACTCATGCTCCCTGTGCTGGGCGGCACCACGGAGTGCGGCGGCTGCTCGTCGATTGGATCGGTCACGTTCCGGGGTCGGACTGGAACCGAACCTACCGGGCGCACGCCCCTGAAATCAATGCTGCCTCTGCTTCACGCGAGCTCGTCGCGTGTCCGTTCGGCGGCCGTCCGCAACCGGGTCCCGTCCGGCCCCGCGGCGAGGATGGCGCGGCTCGACGTCGGGAGCACGAGCGGCAGCGCGCCGCCGAAAGCGGCACGGAGTTCGCGCGTCCCCGCCCCCTGCGCGCCGACTCCCGGGGCGAGGATCGGGCCGTTCAACCGTGACAGGTCGAGGCCGAGCCGCTCAGCGGCGTCACCGACCGTCGCTCCGACGACGAGCCCGACATGGCCCAGTTGACCCGGTCGGCCCGCGCCGTCCGGGTCCGCGTTCTCGCCGGCCGCGGCGAGCGCTATCGAGCGGGCGACGGAGGCGTCCCCGCCCACATGCTGTACCGAGCGGCCCTCGGGATTGGAGGTGAGGGCGAGGACGAAGACCCCCCGCCCCGTGGACCGTGCGAGGTCGAGCGCGGGCCGCAGCGATTCGAAGCCGAGATACGGATTGAGGGTCACGGCGTCCGCCGCGAGCGGGCTGCCCTCCCTCAGCCAGGCCTCGGCGTACGCCTGCATGGTGGAGCCGATGTCGCCGCGCTTGGCGTCCGCGATCGTCAGGACACCGGCCTCGGCCGCACGGACCAGCAGCGTCTCGAGGACGGCGAACCCGCGCGAGCCGTGCCGCTCGTACAGGGCGACCTGCGGCTTGAGGGCCACGGACACCGGCCCGACGGCGTCGAGCACCGCGAGGGAGAAACGCTCCAGGCCCTCGGGCGAGTCCGGCAGGCCCCACGCCGCGAGGAGCGCCGGATGGGGATCGATGCCGACGCAGAGGCTGCCCTTGCCGCTCCGGGCCGCCGCGAGGCGCTCCCCGAAGGAGGCGCGGGATGTGCGCGATGCGGCGGCGGGAACCTCAGGACGCATCGCGTGCCTCGGTGGACGCCCGCAGGTTGGCGGCGTGCTCCTGCAGGCTCGTGACCGACCACTCGTAGGACCGCATGGCCTCGATGGCCTGCACGGCGGCGCCGACCTCGGGGATCGTCGTGATGACCGGCAGGCCGTAGGAGGTCGCGGCAGCCCTGATCTCGTAGCCGTCACCGCGCGCCTGGCCACCGGAGGGCGTGTTGATGATCATGTCGATCCGGCCCTCGGTGATGAGGTCCACCACCGTGCCCTGCCCCTCGCCGGCTCCCTCGGCCACCTTGCGGACCGTCGTGGCGTGGATGCCGTTGCGGCGCAGCACGTCGGCGGTACCTCCCGTGGAGACGATCTCGAAGCCGAGGTCCACGAGCCGCTTGACCGGCATGATGATGGACCGCTTGTCCCGGTTCGCCACCGAGACGAAGACCTTCCCCTCGACGGGCAGGGCCGCGTTCGCGGCGGCCTGGCTCTTGGCGAAGGCGGTGTCGAAGTACTTGTCGATCCCCATGACCTCACCGGTGGAACGCATCTCGGGGCCGAGCAGCGAGTCGACGACGGTGCCCTCGGGCGTCCGGAAGCGGCTGAAGGGCAGCACAGCCTCCTTGACCGAGACGGGGGCGTCCAGGGGCAGGGAGCCGCCATCGCCCTGTGCGGGCAGGAACCCCCGCGTGCGGAGCTCGGCGACCGTGACACCGGTGCCGATCAGGGCGGCACCCTTGGCCAGCTGTACCCCCGTGGCCTTCGACACGAACGGCACGGTGCGGGAGGCGCGCGGGTTGGCCTCGAGGACGTAGAGGACGTCGGAGGCGAGGGCGAACTGGATGTTGATGAGTCCGCGGACGCCGACCCCCTGCGCGATTGCCAGTGTGGCCTCGCGGACCCGCTGGAGGACGTCGGCACCGAGGGTGATGGGCGGGAGGACGCACGCGGAGTCGCCGGAGTGGATGCCGGCCTCCTCGATGTGCTCCATGATGCCGCCGAGGTACATCTCGGTGCCGTCGTACAGCGCGTCGACGTCGATCTCGATGGCGTCCTCGAGGAAGCGGTCGATCAGCACGGGGTGCGCCTCGGTGATCTCCGTGGCGTTGGCGATGTAGCGGGAGAGATTGGGCTCGTCGTAGACGATCTCCATGCCGCGTCCACCGAGCACGTAGGACGGGCGCACGAGCACGGGGTAGCCGATGTCGTCGGCGATCCGCTTCGCGTCCTCGAAGGACACCGCGGTGCCGTTCTTCGGGGCGATGAGCCCGCCGGCGTCGAGCACGCGGCTGAAGGCCCCGCGGTGTTCGGCGAGGTCGATGGCCTCCGGTGAGGTGCCGAGGATGGGGATGCCGGCGTCGGCCAGTTCCTGAGCGAGCTTCAGCGGGGTCTGGCCGCCGAGCTGCACGAAGACGCCGAGCACACCACCCGTGCGCTCCTCGGCGGCGATGACCTCGAGGACGTCCTCCAGGGTCAGCGGCTCGAAGTAGAGGCGCGTGGAGATGTCGTAGTCCGTGGACACCGTCTCCGGGTTGCAGTTGACCATGACGGTCTCATAGCCGGCCTCGCGGAGCGCCATGGTGGCGTGGACGCAGGAGTAGTCGAACTCGATGCCCTGGCCGATCCGGTTTGGACCGGACCCCAGGATGATGATGGACGGCTTCTCGTGCTGGGCCACCTCGTCCTCCTCGTCGTAGGAGGAGTAGTGGTACGGCGTGTAGGCGGCGAACTCCGCCGCGCACGTGTCCACGGTCTTGAACACGGGACGGATCCCGAGCGCATGGCGCACGCCGCGGACGACGGCGTCGGGGGTGTGCGTGAGGGCGCCGATCTGCTCGTCGGAGAAGCCGTGGCGCTTGGCCAGACGCAGCACGTCCTCGGAGAGGTTGGGGGCGGTGCGGACCTCCTCGGCGACCTCGTTGAGCAGCACGAGCTGGTCGAGGAACCAGGGGTCGATCCCCGTCGCCTCGTACAGGCGCTCCACGCTCGCACCTCCCAGCAGCGCGCGCTGCACCTGCGAGAGGCGCTCGGTCGTGGGGCGCTTCGCGGCTTCGACGAGGGCGTCGACCTCCTCGGGCGCCACGGGCGCGTAGGACAGCTGGGAGCCCTTCTGCTCGAGCGAGCGGAGCGCCTTCTGCAGGGCCTCCGTGAAGTTGCGGCCCATCGCCATGGCCTCACCGACCGATTTCATGGTGGTGGTCAGCGTGGGATCCGCCGCCGGGAACTTCTCGAACGCGAAGCGCGGGACCTTGACCACCACGTAGTCCAGCGTGGGCTCGAAGGACGCCGGGGTCTTCAGCGTGATGTCGTTCGGGATCTCGTCGAGCGTGTAGCCGAGGGAGAGCTTCGTGGCGATCTTGGCGATCGCGAAGCCCGTGGCCTTCGACGCGAGGGCCGAGGACCGGGACACGCGGGGGTTCATCTCGATGACGACGACGCGGCCGGTGCCGGGTTCGACGGCGAACTGGATGTTGCAGCCACCGGTGTCCACGCCGACCTCACGGATGACCGCGATGGAGATGTCGCGCAGGCGCTGGTACTCGCGGTCGGTGAGCGTCAGGGCGGGGGCCACGGTGATGGAGTCGCCGGTGTGCACGCCCACGGGGTCGACGTTCTCGATGGAGCAGACGACCACGACGTTGTCGTTCCGGTCCCGCATCATCTCGAGCTCGTACTCCTTCCACCCGAGGATGCTCTCCTCGAGGAGGACCTCGCTCGTGGGGCTGTACTGCAGGCCCTGGCCGACGATCCGGCGGAGGTCCTGCTCGGTGTACGCGAGCCCGGACCCGAGACCGCCCATGGTGAAGGAGGGCCGGACGACCATCGGGTAGCCGAGGTCGTCGGCGGCGACCAGCGCCTCCTCGATCGAGTGGATGATCGCCGACCGCGCCGACTCCGCACCGCAGCGCTCGACGACGCCCTTGAACTTCTCGCGGTCCTCGCCGAGCTCGATGGCGGCGATATTGGCACCGATCAGCTCGACGCCGAACTTCTCCAGCACGCCGTTCTTGTCGAGGGCGATCGCCGTGTTCAGGGCCGTCTGCCCGCCGAGGGTCGGCAGGAGGGCGTCCGGGCGCTCCTTCTCGATGATCTTCGCGACCACGTCGGGCGTGATCGGCTCCACGTAGGTGGCGTCGGCGAACTCGGGGTCCGTCATGATCGTCGCGGGGTTCGAGTTCACGAGGATGACGCGCAGGCCCTCCTCGCGCAGGACACGCAGGGCCTGGGTGCCCGAGTAGTCGAATTCGGCGGCCTGCCCGATGACGATCGGGCCGGAGCCGATGACCAGGACGCTCTTGAGGTCGGTTCTGCGGGGCATCAGTTCTCTTCCTGCGTGGTGCTGGTCTGTTCTGCGTGGCTGTGCCGGGGCTGTGTACCCGTCACCTTCGAACCGTGGGTGCCGAGTTCGGCGGCGGCTGCGTCAGCCAGCGCCCCGGCTTCGGAGCCGGCATCGAGTGCCGAGGCCAGGACGGCGTTCCCCGAGCCGGGCGCGGCCTTCTCGGCCTGCATGAGGTCGATGAACCGGTCGAAGAGGTAGGCGGAGTCGTGGGGCCCTGCTGCCGCCTCCGGGTGGTACTGCACCGAGAAGGCGGGGAGGTCGAGGCACGCGAGGCCCTCGACGACGTCGTCGTTCAGGCTGACGTGGCTGACCTCGACGCGGCCGTAGCGTCCCGCGGGCGCCTCGACGGGGCCGTCGAGGGGCGCGTCGACGGCGAACCCGTGGTTCTGCGACGTGATCTCGACCTTGCCGGTGCGACGGTCGAGGACCGGCTGGTTGATACCGCGGTGGCCGTAACGGAGCTTGTAGGTCCCGAAGCCGAGGGCCCGTCCGAGGATCTGGTTGCCGAAGCAGATGCCGAAGAACGGCATGCGGGCGTCGAGCACACGGCGGAGCAGCTCCACCTGCGCGTCCGCGGTGGCGGGGTCGCCGGGGCCGTTGGACATGAAGACGCCGTCGGGCTGCGCCGCGACGACGTCCTCGAAGGTTGCGGCAGCGGGTAGGACGACGGTCCGCACGCCGCGCTGGGCGAAGTGCTTGGGCGTCATGGCCTTGATGCCGAGATCCAGCGCCGCGATGGTCGCGAGGGTCTCGCCGGTCCACCCGTGGTCGGCGGGCTCCACGACGTACGCCTCGTCGATGCTGACCTCCTCGGCGAGCCGGGCGCCCGTCATGGACGGCTGCGCCAGGACCTTCTCGACGAGCTGCGCCTCCGTCATGCCGGCCTCGGAACCGGAGAAGATCCCGGCGCGCATGGCGCCGCGCTCGCGCAGGTGGCGTGTGACGGCGCGCGTGTCCACGCCCTCGATCCCCACGACGCCCTGCTCGCGCAGCTGGTCGTCGAGGCTCTGCTCGGAGCGCCAGTTCGACGGGCGGCGGGCGGCGTCGCGGATGATGTACCCGGCCACCCAGATGCGGCGGGACTCGGCATCGTCCGCGTTCACGCCGGTGTTGCCGATGTGCGGTGCCGTCTGGACGACGACCTGGCGGGCGTAGGACGGGTCGGTGATGGTCTCCTGGTAGCCGGTCATGCCGGTGGCGAAGACCGCCTCGCCGAGCGCGGTACCTCTGGCGCCGTATGCGCGGCCGCGGAAGGTCCGACCGTCCTCGAGGACGAGCACCGCGGGTGCTTTCGCCTGGATCGGTGCCGTCGATGGAGCGTGGCTCACAGCTGTTCCCTGCCTTCGGGGGTCGGTGGAGTTCGGTGGGTCGTGCGGCTGGTCCCGTTCGGGGGCCGAGCGGGGATGAGGGCGGCGACGGCCGCGACGAGCTGGGTCTTGTGCGCTGCGTGGCGCGTGCGGAAGCCGGTGTCCACGCGGCGCTCCTCGCCGTCCGGGCCGGTGCCGAGCCGCCAGGTGACGACGACGAGGCCCTCCTTCTCGACGAACTTGCCCGTCATCCCGCCGGCGAGCTGCACGGAGACGAGGTCCTCACGCGGTACGAAGACGGCGCGGGCCCCGGTACGGGTGAACAGGACGCCCTCGGGGTGGACGGAGGCGACGGCGTTGCCGCGGAGGCCGAGGCCGTGGACGGCGACGCGATCCAGCCAGTCCCCCGCCGTCGTCGTGGCGACGTACTGGCCGTCGGCCTCGTACAGGACGCGTCCGGGATCGGCGGGCACCTCCGGTGGCGGCGGGACGTCCGACTGGCGTCGGAGCCGGTTCCGCCAGCCGAGGGCCATGAGCGCCACGATGACGACGATGATCGCGACGGTCATCAGGATCCAGCCTAGATATTCCATGCCGGAGCCTCTCCGCCCTGCAGATCGCCCTGCGCCCCGGCCTGCGCGGACTGCGACGCGTGCGGGGCCGAACGCGGGGTTGATCGCGGGGTCGCGAGGCTGCCGTCGAGAACGGTTGGGTGGCCCCCGAAGAACGTGGCCCGGACGCGGCCGGGCAGTTCGAGGCCCCGGAAGGGGCTGTTGCGCCCCTTGGTCGCCATCGTCGACGGGTCCACGGTCCAGCGGGCCGCGGGGTCGACGAGGATCAGGTTCGCGGGCTCCCCGACGGCGAGCGGACGGCCCTGGTGCGCCAGGCGGCCGATCCGTGCCGGAGTCGCCGAGGTGACCCGAGCGAAGCCCTCCCAGTCGAGCAGACCGGTCTCCACCATGGCGTGCTGCACCACGGACAGGGCGGTCTCGAGGCCCGTCATGCCCATCGCCGCCTGTGCCCACTCGCACTCCTTGTGCTCGCTCGGGTGCGGGGCGTGATCGGTGCCGACGACGTCGATCGTGCCGTCCGCGAGGGCCGCCCGGAGGGCGTGGACGTCGTCGGACGTGCGCAGCGGCGGGTTGACCTTGTACACGGGGTCGTAGCTGCGGACCAGTTCGTCGGTCAGCAGCAGGTGGTGCGGTGTGACCTCGGCCGTCACGTCGATGCCGCGGGCCTTGGCCCAGCGGATGATCTCGACCGACCCGGCGGTGGAGACGTGGCAGACGTGCAGGCGCGAGCCCACGTGCTGGGCGAGCAGGACGTCGCGAGCGATGATGCTCTCCTCCGCGACCGCCGGCCACCCCGTCAGACCGAGGACGGCGGAGACGTCGCCCTCGTTCATCTGAGCGCCCTCCGTCAGGCGAGGCTCCTGCGCGTGCTGCGCGATCACGCCGTCGAACGCCTTCACGTACTCGAGGGCGCGGCGCATCAGGACGGGATCGTGCACGCAGATGCCGTCGTCGGAGAAGACGCGGACGCCCGCCCGCGACTCGGCCATGGCACCGAGTTCGGCCAGGCGCTCGCCACCGAGCCCGACGGTGACGGCGCCGACCGGCCGGACCTCGACCCATCCGGAGGCGAGCCCGAGGCGGTAGACCTGCTCGACGACGCCCGCCGTGTCCGCGACGGGCGAGCTGTTGGCCATGGCGTGGATCGCGGTGAACCCGCCGAGGGCCGCGGCCCGCGAGCCGGTCTCGACGGTCTCGGCGTCCTCGCGGCCGGGCTCGCGGAGGTGCGTGTGGAGGTCCACCATGCCGGGCAGCGCGACGAGCCCGTCGGCGTCGATCGTGACGGCGTCCGTGCCGGCGTCGCGGCCGGCATCCGGGCCGAGGGCGGCGATCACGCCGCCACGGACGAGGAGGTCGGTGGGCGCTCCGCCGAGGAGCGAGGCGGAGCGGATGAGGTACCCGGCGTCATCGGGACGGGGTGTGGTGTCGTGGCTCACGGAGTACGGCCTTCCGGGGTCGTGGCGGGCGGATCGTCCTGGTCGGCGCGGCCGTCCACTGCGTCGTCGTCGTCCTGCGGGTCACCCGACAGCAGCAGGTAGAGGGCGGCCATGCGCACGGAGACGCCGTTGCGCACCTGCGCCAGCACGGTGGACCGCGGGGAGTCTGCGGCGGCGGAGGAGATCTCGAGCCCGCGGTTCATCGGACCCGGGTGCATGATCACGGTGTCGTCGAGCCCCATGGTGTCGAGCAGGGCCAGGCGGCCGTCGTCGAAGCCCCACCGCCGCGAGTACTCCCGCGTGGACGGGAAGAACGCGGCGTTCATGCGCTCGGCCTGCAGCCGCAGCATCATCACGGCGTCGGGGCGCTCGGCGAGGGCGTCGTCGAGGTTGTAGAACACCCTGCAGGGCCAACTGCCGACGCCGACCGGCAGGAGCGTGGGCGGACCCGCGAGGAGCACCTCGGCGCCGAGGGTGGTGAGGAGCCACACGTTGGACCGGGCGACGCGCGAGTGCAGCACGTCGCCGACGATCAGGACCTTCATGCCCGCCAGCGTGGTCCCCGCGGAGGGGGTGCCGGTGATCCGCGCCCAGTGACGGCGGAGCGTGAAGGCGTCGAGGAGCGCCTGGGTGGGATGCTCGTGCGTGCCGTCACCGGCGTTGACCACGGCGGCATCGATCCAGCCCGACGCGGCCAGCCGTGCCGGTGCGCCGGAGGCCGGGTGGCGGATGACGACAGCGTCGGCGCTCATGGCCTCGAGTGTCTGCGCCGTGTCCTTCAGCGACTCGCCCTTCGACACGGACGAGCCCTTGGCCGCGAAGTTGATGACGTCCGCGGACAGGCGCTTCGCGGCGGCCTCGAAGGAGATCCGCGTGCGCGTGGAGTCCTCGAAGAACAGGTTCACGACGGTTCGGCCGCGCAGGGCGGGCAGCTTCTTGATCTCCCGCTCCCCCACGGCCGCCATCTCCTCCGCGGTGTCCAGCAGGCGGAGCGCGCTCCGGGCCGAGAGGTCCTGCGTACTGAGCAGGTGCTTCACGCGCGGTCCTCGATGACGACCTCGTCGACCGGCGACCCGCCGATCAGGTCGATCTCCGCGAGGTGGACACGGACGCGCTCCTGGGACGACGTCGGGAGGTTCTTGCCCACGTGGTCCGCGCGGATGGGCAGTTCGCGGTGCCCGCGGTCCACGAGGACGGCGAGGCGCACCGCGCGCGGGCGGCCGAGGTCGGCGAGCGCGTCGAGGCCGGCGCGGATGGTCCGCCCCGAGTAGAGCACGTCGTCGACGAGCACCACGACCTTGTCGTCGATGCCCGACGGCGGCAGCTGGGTGGCGAGCGGGGAGCGGGTGGGGTGGCGGCGGAGATCGTCCCGGTACATGGTGACGTCGAGCTGGCCGGTGATCAGGTCGGGATCGACCGACGGGTCCACGGCGGAGATCTTCTGCGCGAGCCGCTGTGCGAGCGGGAAACCCCTGCGGGGGATGCCGAGGAGCACGAGGTCACGGGACCCCTTGTTCGCCTCGAGGATCTCATGGGCGATACGCGTGAGAGCGCGATCGATGTCTGCTTCTGCGAGAACGACGCGCTTGTGGATGCCGGATTCCGAGGCAGGCACAGTCATAACACGCTTCCTCCTTCCCCGCCTCACGGGACGGAATTTAAAGGCTGGTTGCGGGGTCAAAACTATCACAGCGGCGCTGACCCCTAGGGTTGCAGCATGGCTATGAACAACCCTCGACCCGGTGGCCGCGAGCCGCGCGACGTCGGCCACCAGCAGTACGCGCCCCATCGGCCGGACCAGGGCTGGTGGGGCACCACCACCGTCCGGCACCACCGGCCCGCGCCCCTGCGTCCGGGCGGGCCGGCGTTCCGGCCCGTCTGGGACCAGGCCCCGGCCCGGCGGCACGGAGTGCTCAACGTGATCCTGGTCGTCGTCGCCGCACTCGTGGTGGCGGCAGTGCTGCTCCTGCTCTCGCTCTCCCTCGGGCCGTCGGCGTTCATCCTGTGCGGCATCCTCGCACTCGTCCCCCTCGGGATCTGCCTGCTGGGCCTGCGCTGGATCGACCGCTGGGATCCGGAGCCGAGGGGCGCCCTGCTGTTCGCCTTCCTGTGGGGCGCCGGGACCTCCGTGGTGGTGACCCTGCTCCTGGGGACCTACGTGGTGGAACTGCTGGGCAGCGCGCTGACCACCACGTCACCCGACCTCATCGGACCCGTGCTGCAGGCACCGCTCGTCGAGGAGTTCGCCAAGGGCCTCGGCGTGCTGATCCTCGTCTACACGCGCCGCAGCCATTTCGACGGGCCGGTGGACGGGATCGTCTACGCCGGGACGGTGGCGGCCGGCTTCGCCTTCACGGAGAACATCCTCTACTTCGGCTCGGCCGTCGTGGAGTCGGGGAACGCGGCGGCAGTGGTGGGCGTGTTCATCCTCCGCGGCCTGTTCTCACCCTTCGCGCACGTCATGTTCACCTCGCTCCTCGGCTTCGTGCTCGGATTCGCCCTCAGCCGCGGGGGCGGCAACCCGCGGATCCTCGGGGCGTTCGTGCTGGGGCTGATCCCCGCGATCGCGGGACACATGCTCTGGAACGGCGGCACTCTCGTGCTGTTCCACGACTTCTTCCTCTTCTACCTCGTGGTGCAGGTGCCGCTGTTCGTCGCCGCCGTCATCGCCGTCGTGCTCCTCCGCCGCTCCGAGCGCCGTCTGACGGAATCACGCCTCGGCGACTACGCCCGCGCGGGCTGGTTCACCCCGGAGGAAGTGCGCATGCTGGCCACGCGGCGCGGGCGCTCGCAGGCCCTGGCCTGGGCGGGCTCGATCGGTGCCCGGCAGGAGATGCGCGGGTTCATCCGCACGGCATCGCGGATCGCCTACACCCGCCAGCGGATGCTCGGCGGACGGCGCGACGCCGACTACGCGGCCGAGGAGCGCGTCCTCCTCGACGAGGCGACGCAGCGGCGGGCGCGCATCTTCCAGCTCGCGTCGACGCCCCGGTAGGTCCTCCCCGCGCACTCCCTTCGTCCCTGCGGGCGAGTCCAGACCGCAGGTCGTTCGGCGCGAAGCCGATGCGCCGGCCGCCCTGCCCTACGCCGCCGTGCGCTCCGCCCGTGAGGGTCAGTCGAGCCAGTCCGGGCGGCCGGCGAGGCCCAACCGGTAGCGCGCCGCATCCACGGAGGGGCTATGAGGCCCGAGGGCCAGCTGGAAGGTCCGCAGCTGCACGCGGGTGCGCTGCAACCGGAGGCGGTTCGCGAGCGAGCGGTCACCGCGGCCGGGCACACCCGCGAGGGGTGCCACGGACGGTGAGATGACCAGCGCTCCAGCGCTGGCGATGCCGCTGTAGAAGATCCGTTCCGCGCGATTCAGCCCGTCCGGGGCTGACAGGAACGTGAGCAATTCGGCGGGGACGGGTTCGAGCTCGGGTTCCAGCGCACGCAGTGCGTCCGCGAGTTCCCGGCGGTTGATCGGGAGATCTTCCGCTCCCAGAGTCCGGGCGCTGCGGGACCAGTCGGCGACATAGGTGTCGGCCCAGGTGCGGCCGAACCGTGGGGCCAGGTCGTGGCCGACGGCTTCGTGGGCCCCGAGGAAGGCATCGGTGAAGGCCAGGTGCACCCATCGCAGGAGGGCGGGGTCGGAGGCGGAGTAGGCGCGGCCGTCGTCGGTGGTGCCATTGACCCGCCCGTGCATGCGGCGGACCCGAGCCGAGTCCCGCTCGGCGAGTTCCGCGGAGCCGAAGGTGGTGATGGTGAGCCAGCGCGCCGTCCCGGCGAGGCGGGCCCAGGGGTCACTGCGGTAGGAGGAGTGACGTGCAACACCGGCCATGGCGAGGGGGTGCGCACCCTGTCCGAGGAGGGCCGCGACGCCGCCGACGAGGGTGGAGAGGCCACCGTGGACCTGCCAGACGACGCCGTCGGGCTCGAACAAGCCGGGGCCCTCCCCGACCAGGGCGATGTCGCGCACCCAGTCAGGTGCACCGGTGGGGTCTCCGGAGACCCGGGCACGGAAAGCGCTGCGGACGCGGTGGGCCACTTCGGCGGGGCGCGGTATCGAGCTGACAGGCATGATGCTCCAACGACGGTAGGTCGGGTACGACGGACACCTCGGACAGGAATCCACTACGAAGCGTAGAACACCGCCCTGACACGGCGCTTCGACCGGGGACCTCGGCCCGCTCCCATCGAGGCCGAGGAACTCAGGCTCAGGTAGGGGTCGTGCGCAGGTGGGTCGAAGTTGCTGCTGATCAGCCTTCGGCGGCTCCCGCCGTTGCTGATCGTGTCGTGCGGGCGGATAGGCGCAGAGCGGCCGTGTTCGCGGTCACGATGAGAACTATCCCGATCGATTCGACAGTTCCCAGGTGCTCGTCGAGGAGTACCGCTCCGATGAGTGCGGCCAGCACCGGGTTGATGCTCATCAGGATGCCGAACACGTTCGTGGGGATCCTCCGCAGGGCAACCAGGTCGGCCAAGAATGGAACCGCCGAGGCGAGGACGCCGGCACCGATGGCGCAAAGCAGGGTGAATGCGTCCGGACGGCTGGTGAGAAGGATCCAGACGCCGACGGGCAGGAAGAGAGCGGCGGAGACTCCCGTCGCTGTGGCCGTGCCCTGTGCTCCCGAGATACGAGAGCCGATGGTCCGGTTGAGCAGGATGTAAGCGGCCCAGCTACACGCAGCGATGAGGGCGAGCCCGATGCCTGCATAGTCGGTGGTGGGTTGGGGCCGGGTGATCGCGGTGACGCCGGCTCCTGCGATGACAGCGCAGATCACACTGCTCCTGGTCCGGGAGGTGAGCAGAGCGACCGCGAGGGGTCCGCAGAATTCGAGGGTCACAGCCAGTCCGAGGCCGATGCGATCGATGGCCAGGTACAAGGTGAGGTTCATCGTCCCGAACACCAGCGCCAGGAGTAGGACCGGCCACCATTGAGCCCGGGTGAGGTCGAGCACCCGGGGTCTGACGAGGGGCAGCAGGATCACGGCGGCGACGATCTGGCGGACGGCAACGACACCGAGCGGCCCGATGACCGGGAAAGCCAGAGACCCACTGGCTGCCCCGAACTGATTCGAGAGCGCACCGCCCAGAGCAGTTACCAGACCGGTTGCGCGGTCGCCCGCCGCGTGCTTCAGCTTTGTCATGCTGGAAGTGTGCAAGCCCGCCATGGCCTGCTCACAATGCATGAATCACCGCATTGATGCGTTTCAGGCATGAGTAGGATTCGGGGATGGACATCGAACTGCGTCATCTTCGATCCTTCGTCAGCGTCATCGATACGGGCACTTTCACCGACGCCGGAATCGAGCTCGGTATCTCGCAGACCGCTGTCTCCCGCAATGTCGCTGCGCTCGAGTCCATCCTCCTGATCCGGCTCCTGCACCGCACGACCCGGACCGTGTCCCTCACTCCGGACGGTGAAAGGGTGCTTCGGCATGCCCGCCGAGCCCTGGCTGTCGTCGGAGATCTGCGCCAGGAAGCTCTTGCCGGCGTGAGCACCCTCCGGGTCGGCTACGCATGGTCCGCCCTGGGCAGGTACACCCCCGAGTTTCAACGCCGATGGGCCGAAGCCCTCCCCCACCACGAGCTGCGACTGACCCGGATCAACACACCCACAGCAGGACTGGCCGAGGGGACGAGTGACGTGGTGATCCTGCGTCGGCTACCGGATGTGGCAAACCTCGACCTGGTCCTGATCGGTACCGAGAAACGCTATTGCGCAATGGCCGTCGGGGACCCCCTGGCGGCCAGACGTACAGTGACACTCGCTCACGTAGCTGCAGCTCCGCTGGCGATCGATCACCGGACCGGAAGCACCCAGCTCGACCTCTGGCCCGACGCCGGCCAACCACGCAACACCATCCCCACCACCGATGTCGATGACTGGCTCACCGTCATCAGCAGCGGCAAAGCCCGTGGAGTAACCGCACAATCGACAGCACACCAGTACCGCCGCCAAGGGCTCACCTACCGACCTATCCGCGATGCAGCACCCGTACCCGTCTACGCCGCCTGGACCCGAACCGACCCGCCCGCCATCCTGCAGGACATCATCGTGCTCCTCGCGGGGCTCTACCGTTGAGTCCAACGGAGATGTGGCCTGCGTGGATTCCGGATATGACGGCGAGGAGCAGGCTCTGCGGGTCGTTTGCAGCTACGGCCGCGCACGGGGCACGTTCATCACCCGACCTGTCCGAGTTCGCGCCCGTCCTCAACGCGCGCGGTGAACGTAGAGATCGCGGAGGAGCGCGATCTCGGCACCGTGGTGCAGGATCTCCTGGTTCATCCACCAGACGATCGACGGAAACGTCTCCTCGGCATCGCTGCCGTACGGGTAGCTGCTGAGTCCGGTCCGGTCGTAGTCGGACTCGTCGACCTGGAGTATCGACCGGCGCCAGTCGGCCGCCGCTTGCCGGATCTGTGCAATGGCGCCGGCTGCATCGGCGGGAGATTCGTAGGTAGCTCGAGTGAAGGTGCGATCACCGCCCAGATGACTGGAGCGGCCCATGAGCGTCTCGGACAGGTGATCGAGCCGCCAGGCGATCGTTGTGAGAGGCGGAGGCCACGGACTGTCGGGGGCCCCGTCCCGCCCCCACTCCCCTGCGCCGATCAGCTTCACAGCGCCGCGCCCGGGACCGTCGGAACGCCGCCTTACCGACCAGCACCCGCCGACCGGTTCCCACTGGTATTCGGCGTCCGTCAGTACCGGGACGTCGACGTCCTGGTCGTCACCCGAGTTGCTGGTCGGCCCGGTCAGACGAGTGATGAGTCGTTCCGTCGCCCAGTCGTACTGCTCGAGCAGTGGCTGAAGGCGCCGATTGATCATCATGATGCACAGCCTAGACTCACCAGTCGCGGCCGTGTCGGCGGGTCGCATCACGGGCGAGGGCCAGCGCAGCGCAGGCTTCGTGGCGGTCGCCTCTGCGGTGCTGACGGGCGATCCACCACTGATCGAGAACCGGTCGGCGTCTATTCGTGGACGGGTTCACCGGTGACGCGGTGGTCGGCGTGGTTCATGCCCTCGAGGATGAGGCGGGTGAGGTGCCCGTCGATGATGCTGTAGATGACGTTGCGAGCTTGTTTGCGGGTGGAGACCAGCCCTGAGAGGCGGAGTTTGGCCAGGTGCTGACTGACCGCGGTGCGGTTCGCTCCGGTTCCGGCGACGAGGGTCCCGACGTCGGCCGGGCCCTGCGTCAGGATCCAGAGGATGTGCAGCCTGGTGGGGTCCGCGAGCATCTGAAAGGTCGCCGCTCCTGCGGCCAGGCGATCCGCGTCAGGGTGGACCGAGTGCACCAGACTCGGAATCATGGGGCGCACCCCCGTGACGTCCTCAGGCGGGACGTCCTCACCCGCGGACATCCGGAAGTGGTCGTGGATGCCCTCGACCGGTCGGCCTGTACGTCGCCCATGATGCTCCTGGCCCCCTGATCGCCCTGTTGATGCCGGTGGATCGTCCCGAACGCCGGTGTTCGTCCCGCAGGTACGTCCCCACGTTACCGCCCTCCCCTGCCCTTACTGCCCGCGCTCGGTACTGCGCCGCGCCGGCTTCGCCTCGTCAGCTGATCCGCCGTGCGCCGCCTCGACAGATCCTTCTCCCTCAGCCTCCGCTACGGGCAGCGTCGAACCGATCCGTGCACGTGGCCCGACCCTCTCCTGTGGTCCGTCAGGGCCGGTGGCGGGCCAGAGGACCACTGCGGCGATCGTCGCGATGAGAGCACACGCCGCCAGGACCAGCGCCACGGTCTCCTGCCCTGCGGCGGCGCCGACCCATCCGGCGAGGGGGTAGGCGAGGAGGAAGCAGGCGTGGGAGAGCGAGAACTGGGCGGTGAAGAGGTAACTGCGGGTGTCGTCGGTCGCGACCCGGCGCAGCAGACGGGAGGATGGTGTGCTGATCATTGACGTACCGATGCCCAGCAGCACCCACAGCCCTAGGAAGATCGCCCACGAGTTGTCTGTGAGGTGGATGCTGCTCTGTTCCGTGGACGCGAGGAAGGCCGCGGCGATCAGGCCCGCAATCAGGATCCACCCACCCGTCAGCATGAAGGTGCGGCCCGGGGTCCGTTCCAGGACCCGAGGTGCGAGGAAGGCCACCATCATCGAGCCGACCCCGTAGAAGGCCAAAGCGATTGCAACGTCGGTGTTGGAACCACCGAACAGGTCTCTGGCAAAAACGACCGTGTTGACCAGCACCAGAGCCGTTGCGGTGGCGACCACCAGGTTCAGTGCCATCAGGCCACGCAGGGAAGGCTCCCGGAGGAAGATCCGGGTGCCGAGCGTGGTGCGGTGCAGCAACGAGCCCTGAGAGTGCGACGCCGGGATGGCCGGCAGCCGGGTCGCCAGGACCATGGCCGCGGAGACGAGGAATCCGATCATCGTCCCGACGAACAGGTTGTGGAAACTCATCACCGCCAGAAGAGCAGCGGCCAGCAGAGGGCTCACCAGGGACTCCAGGTCATAGGCGAGCCGGGACAGGGACAGTGCCTTGGTGTACTCCTTCTCCCCGGGCAGGACGACGGGAATCAGGGCCTGGAACGCGGGCGTGAACGTCGCCGAGGCGGACTGCAGGATGAACACGAGCACGTAGATCTGCCAGACCTGATCGATGAAGGGCAGACTCAGCGCGATCGCCGCCCGCACCAGATCCGCGCCGACCAGGACACCCTTCCGCGGCAAGCGCTCGACCAGTGCCGCCATCACGGGGGCCACGAAGACGTAGGCGATCATCTTGATCGTCAACGCCGTTCCCAGGACCGCACCAGCCTGTCCACCGGCCAGATCGAACGCGAGCAGGCCCAGGGCGACCGTCAATAAACCAGTGCCCAGTAGGGCGACCACCTGAGCGGTGAAGAGGTTGCGGTACGCCGGGCGGCGCAGAACAGAAAGCATCCGAGGGACCTATCTCCAGCAGGACCAAGTCCTGTAATGATACGTGCATGATTACGCACTGATGTACATGCGCTTGACGTGCGGGTCAGACAGTCCAACCGAGGAGTATGGAGGATGTCGCCTATCGCTCGCACACGAGTCGAGACAGGATGCCCTACAGGGGGGTGTTGCACAGGTCCTGCATCGCTGGATGAGATTCGGTCCTTCTACCCCTTGTACCCCCCCGGCCTGCCGTCCGCCTGCTACTCCGGTCGCACGGTCTCCGAGCCCCGAGCGCAACGATTTCGACAACGCGAACGGGCGATGAAGCAACGCGATTCCAGCGATGTCGCGCGGTTTCGTTGAGTGTGTTCTATCGCACCGCTCTGCGACCAGTGTCAGAACGCGTCTCGATCGACGCGGACCGCCCTCTCGCGCACGGCACTTCTGGTCCATACAGCTGACCTGGGCTGCTGCAGTACCAGCTAGAGCTCGAACGATCGACCTGTCACATCGGGGCAAGGCAGCACGCAAGGTGTCCAGAGGGTGTCCCGTTTAAGGCACCATCACCGGGCGTTTTCTCGAGCGGGGCATACGGGAATCGCACTCGTCATGCGTGACCAGGTCTGTGATCGGTCGAGGTCGGCCCGTGGTGGGCGGCCGCCACCCGTTAGGTTTGGCAGGGAAAGTGCGTCGGTTCGCAAGTCGCGGCCGGGGCGCGTATGGAACGCAGGATGAGTGAAGGGGACGAGTCATCATGGCAGCACAGAGAAAGTCAGCGCAGCAGGTAGCGGCACGGGAGAAGGCGAGGGCGAAAGCCCAGGAGCTGACCGAGGGGCACGAGCGCTTGATTGACCTGGCGGCGGAGTTCTTCGAGCAGGAGCAGCAGGCCGAGCAGATCCGCGCCGAGGCGCAGGAGCGGGCCGATGCGATCCTGGCGAAAGCCGAGCAGGACGCCGAGGCGGCCGCGAAAGAGGCCGGCGCGAAGGTGCAGCAGATGCTTGACACCGGAGAGAGACGCGCAGCGGTTGCCGCCCGCCTAGGACTCAGCACCGCCCAGATGAAGCGAGCCCTGGACGGGGCCGGCACCAGCTCGCCAGCTGAGGCTGGGCGTACCGAGCCGGCGCTAGCGGCGACAGCCGACGACGTCGCAGAGCAGGTTGCCGCCGAGACAAAGGCCGCGTAGCGGGTGAGGCTCCGACGGCATGCATCTGGGCTGGGCTTCCTGGTGGTTGCGTACAGCAGGAGCAGGAGCTGGTCCGACTTAGGGCTCATAGGACTAATAGTGGCAATAGAGCCACGAGGGTTGGGCTCAGCCGTGGGCGTGGTGTTGGTCATGCACCTGTGGGCGGGTGGAGCCCGAAGGATGGAGCTCAAAGCCGTCCACTGTGGGTGAGCTGCCGCTTGTAGCGGAACCCGTTCTTGGCGGTCAGAAGTGAAACGTACATTCTAGCACTGAGTATTACTATGCGAAAGGAGCTTCTACGTGCTGTTTCGCGGTGTCGCAGCTGCGTGTAGCGAATACGTTGGCGGTCTCAACCAGTCAACGCACCGCTCATGACTGATGATGGGCGAGTGAGTGAGATGGTGCGTGATTTTGGGTTCACGGCTGAGCAACAGGACCAGCTTTGGGTGCAGTGGCGGCAACGCGATTCGTTGCGGACGATCGCTATGGATGTGGGGACGACGCACCAGAAGGTGCGGAGGTTCTTGCTGCAGTCCGGTGGTATCCGTTTGCCGGCATCAAAGCGCAACGAGCGGCATCTCTCGGCTGCGGACCGGGAGGAAATCTCCCGGGGCATTGCTGCGGGTTATTCAGCGGCTGTTATCGCTACGGTTCTGGGCCGGGCTTCTTCGACTGTGTCGCGGGAGATCCACCGTAATGGTGGGCGTGAGCAGTACCGGGCGGTGACGGCCGATCAACGTGCCATGCTCCACGCGAAGCGGCCAAAGCCGCAACGTTTGGATACGAATCTGATGCTGCTGATTGTGGTGGCGTTCAAGTTGGGCCAGGACTGGTCGCCGGAGCAGATTTCCCAGTGGTTACGCCGCACGTACCCGGAGGACGCGACGATGCGGTTGTCCCACGAGGCGATCTACCGGTCGATCTATATCGCTGAGCGCAAGGCCCTCGCTCGGTGTTTGGGCCGCCCGTCCCAGCATTTGCGCTCGGGACGCACGATGCGGGTTCCGCGGCCGGCGAGGGTCAGTAACCGCGGACGGTTGAAGAACATGGTGTCCATCCACGCCCGTCCAGCCAGCATTGAGGAGCGGACCGAAGTAGGCCATTGGGAAGGAGACTTGGTGATGGGGTCTCGCCCCTCGGCCGTGGCGACTTTGGTGGACCGGAAAACCCGGTACGTGCGCCTGGTACGCCTACCAAACGGGATCAAAGCCAATGTTGTTCGGGCCGCATTGACCTCGAGCTTCCGCGCCCTGCCCGAGGGCCAACGGCTCTCGTTGACCTGGGATCGCGGTAGAGAGTTGGCCGAGCATCAGGAGCTGACCGCGGAGCTGAACCTGCCAGTCTACTTCTGCGATAAGCGCAGCCCCTGGCAGCGCGGAACTAACGAGAACACAAACCGGTTGTTGCGCCAATATCTGCCGAAGAACGGGGACTTGCGCCAGTTCAGCCAGCAGGACCTTGATGAGATGGCCGACAAGATCAACACACGCCCGCGGAAAGTTCTCGACTGGGGCACATCAGCGCATGAGTTTCAGGTGGTAGCTCGAAGAGATCCGCAGGCTTCCCGTCCTTGAAGAGCTGTCATGGGAGGCTAGGCTATGCATCATGAACTTCAACCAGGGCATGTGGTGGTGGCTGCACTAGCGGCCGGTTGAAGTATGTTCACGGGCTGCATGGCGGCCCGTGACATTTTGCGGAACTTCTGTGCAGCTCCCTATTCAGGAGCGAAGCATGGATTCCTTCACAGCAACGACGTCCAGATCATCCGACGTGGCAGTTCAAGTCGCAGCGAACCCGGAAAAGTTCCGCGTCCTCACAGGTGAGAGGCCCACCGGTCCCCTTCATCTAGGGCACTACTTTGGAACGATCACCGAGCGGGTTCGCCTGCAGCGTGCCGGGGTTGAGACGTTCCTGGTTCTGGCTGACTACCAAATCATCACTGATAGGGACACCACAGCTAATGCCCGGGGAAACGTGTATAGCGCCGTACTCGACTATCTTGCGGCAGGGCTGGACCCGGAGGAAACGACGATCTTTACGCATTCATCCGTGCCTGCCCTCAACCAGCTATTACTACCGTTCCTCAGCCTCGTCAGCGAGGCCGAGCTGCACCGAAATCCAACAGTGAAGGCGGAACTGGCGGCGTCGGGGCGCGCACTAAGCGGTCTCCTACTGACCTACCCAGTGCATCAAGCTGCCGACATCTTATTCTGCAAAGGCAATCTGGTACCCGTGGGGAAGGACAACCTGCCGCACGTGGAGATGACACGAGTGATCGCGCGCCGCTTCAACGAACGCTACGGACATGTCTTCCCTGAGCCTGAAGCGCTCATCACTGAAACCCCTGAGCTCCCGGGTATTGATGGGCGAAAAATGTCCAAGAGCTACGGCAACGCGATCTCCCTTTCCATGACCGAGGACGAAACTGCTTCGACCATCCGCGGCGCCCGGACCGATTCGGACCGACACATCACCTTTGACCCGGAGGGTAGACCTGGGGTGTCGGCGCTCCTGTCGACCGCATCCCTCTGCTTGGGAGTGCAACCTGAGGATTTGGCCGAAGACATTGGTGGCGCTGGAAGCGGCCGATTGAAGCAAGTAGCCACAGATGCCATCAATGACTTCCTACGCGAGCACCGCAACCGCCGGCGTGAACTAGCTCAGGACGAACAAGTCGCACGTTCCGCCCTGCAACGGGGTAATGACCGAGCCAACCAGATCGCAGAAGAAACACTGAACGAAGTCAGAACGGTGATGGGAACCACCTACTAGGCGCCCGGTTCGAGCATTCCAAAAAGCCGCTCGACAGACAGCACGAACACGACGATCTAAACTCGTTTACTCCGCGGTGCGTTGACTGGTTGAGACCGCCTTCGTATTTGCCACTCTGGACCCGGGCGTCGAACACATCCGGACGAGTAGTGATGGTCCCGCTCGAGGGCGTCGTCCCGATCCCCTCAGATGGACTGCGCCACCAACGAGGATGAGGAGAACCCCGTGAGTACGAGCCTCGGCCCACTTGATGTTGCCTTCTGCGCGCTGATCGGAGTCACTGTGAAAGGTGACCTTTGGTCATGCGTGGAAGTGCCAGACTCGGTTGACCTATTCGGAACCGGAAAGTCGATCAAGGTCGTCGCTACCGTCGATGGTGAACCGCTCACAGCAGGTCTCATGCCCACCGGTATCGGGGGGCACATGCTCTCGATCAGCGCCAAACTACGGAAGAAGCTCGGCAAAGAACTCGGCGACACCGTTACCGTGCACCTGACTGGACGCCGCACCTGACCGCACATCGTCCGCATGATTGGGCGCTCAGCTAGCCCGATACCGACCAGCGGACCCGCAATTACTGATGGAGATGATATGGGCCGTTCCGCGTTCGCTGCTCTCGGTCCTACTCGGTGGCCGTGCATGCGGCGGCAATAGCTAGCGCGGTTGAGCGGAAGAGGACCACGTTCTGCGTGATGAGCGCCGCGAACGCAATCAGAGGTCCTGTCTATCCACCAATAAGGACTTGTGCGGTCAGGGCCACGATCATTTCGATGACGGCAACGGGCAGGAACACCAGGGTGAGGAGCAGGATGGTCAGAGCGACATACTCTTCAGCCATCAGCGAGCAGTGACGGAGACATCATTGTCATGCTCTCGAGTCTATCCAGCCCCTTTATTCAGCCGTCACGCAGACGGATCGGCTTATGGGCACCGATGTGGAGGTGCCTAGACTCGATCGCATGACTAACCAGATGAGCGCTGATGAGTGAGACTGGCAGCGCCCCGACAGAAACACCTCAGGTGGATCACTGGCTTGATCAGGACGCCACCACGAGCGATCCGCGGTCGCGGACTGTTCTGCGCAGCATCGCGCTAAACCATTCATTGAGGCGATCGGCCTTCCTCTCTCTCTATGCTTCCGCAGGAATCATGGGTGCTCTCGGAGTGTTGGTTCTCGCTTCTCATTTCACTCCGGCGTATACCTGCTGATCCTCGCCGCGGCGTTAGGAACGACCGGCGCGGCAGTGCACTTGAGACACCGATCAGACCCGGTACCGCAGTACGCCAAACTTCACACGGGGCGCGCACCGTCGACGGCGAAGCGCGGCTGGGCTGTCGTTGTGGTTGTCGGCGCCGCATATTCGGCTGCCGTAACGTATCTGGCGATCTCCACCGGCGCACCGGGAGTTTCCGCGGCCATGATCGGGTTGATGGTGATCCTCGCGTTGACGGCCGCCATCGTGGTGATCCCCGGCTGGCATTTCGAGCGCGGCAGCGTCCTCTACCGGCGTCACATCGCCTCCCGACCGGACATCCGGCACGAGCTCGAGAAGATTGCCGTCGGCCGCACACCTGGTGGCTTACCGTTCGGGCCCCTGTGACTGCGACAGGGGATCTTCGCTTCCGAGCTTGGCCCTCATCCGGCATCACTGCGAGTACATGCGTGACACGGGGACGAACATCACGGATCAACCGAAGCCTGCACGACGGCTACCCTGTGGGAGTTGTCATCAACACATCAAGTAGGTCACATCTACATCCCATCACCTCAATGCCTTTTCTAGGTGCTGCTCTTCGCCGCGAGGCGCCTGGGTATGTCAGAGACCGGTGACGTCGACGTCCCCGAGGTTCGGTCTGCGCTTGAGATAAGCAGTCAGGAACACCACGGTCGTGGCCAGGATGGCTGCGATGATGGCGACCCAAATAGCTGGTAACTCGGTGAAGCCTTTGAGTGCTGCGAAGAACAGCGGCCACATGAGCAGCCAGAACAAGGGATTCATCAGCCGGCTCCGCAGGCGGGACCGCCGGACTGCGGCTCCGTGATGACGGGAAGCGCTTTGGTCCTGGTACTTATCGGATGCACTCATGATTCTTACCTTCGCATGACTAGTGGTGCTGCCAGATGCTGTGCAGCAAATGTTCCGTTGTCCTAGAGAACGCTGGGCTCGTGTGCGGCGTCAGGATCGATGGTGGTCATAGTGGAGAATACGGATGCGGTTGCGGGGGCGCTGGATGCCTCGGGTCGCCCGCCGTCAGGTGTAGAAGGATCGGACGGCGAGAACAAATACCGGCGCTGCCGCCCACCCGCATCCTTTGACTGTTGGTGTCGCTTCAGTCGTGGTGGGCGAGGCTTAGATGCTCATCCACCAGGACCTCTTTCCGATGTCCTTGTTGATGTCTTCCATCCAGGGGTCATACTGCGCCCGCGCCCGGTGCAGGCGCTGCGGGTTCATACCGTACCGCTGCGGGTTCTTCGCTGCGGTGTCGAGAAGGGTCCACCTCTGGCTGTGAGGCTTCAGCTTCTCTCCCGGCCGGATCCTCACCCCGTGCTGCTCGATATGACTCACCACGGCGCTCACCTTCGGGGTGTCCCGGCGTGGCTGTCGCACGTAGAGCTCCCACCGCCAGAACCACCAGAACAGTACGCAGGTCAGTACGACTACGAGTATCGCAATCAGAATCTCCACTGCTTCACTCACTACTGTCTCCCCCGATGGATTAGACGCTGATCGCCGCTCGACTCAGCATGAGGAAAGTATCTACCAGCTTGCGCCGGAGGTACTGCTCCAGGCGCTCACTTCGGGCCTTGGTACTGCTCCCTCAACCCCTCGTCTTCCCACTGACGTTTAAAAATGCCTTCGTTGGTGGTGTCGGACTGGAACCCCAACTCGGTGGGTGTGGCGACGAGACTGCCATCAGCACTTACCACCCGCCAATCCAGGCGCACCAATGACTGGAGATCAATTGTCGGCATGATTTCCTCCCAGGCACGGTACTGGATCGCCTCCAGCTCAACAGGATCGTCGGTCGTCGTACGAAGCCTGACGTCCATGAAAGTGCCCGCCACGCCGCCACCCTTCCGCCATTCCGTCTCGACCTCGGCGACCCCTTCCACTAAGGAAAGAGTGTCCACGTATCTGCTGGTGATTTCCTCCTCACTTTCGCTGGAGCGACACGAGGTGAGCATAAGCAGGACGAGCAACAGGGATGTCAGTTTGGTGACGGTGCGCATGAGACCTTTCAGGTGGTGGTTCTACTAACCGGGCAGGTGACCGACACCAATAGACCCGGGTCTACCTGCTCTGATGCACTGTCACCGCCGTCACCCACGACATGGCTTCAAACAGAAGCCACCTGGTGGGTCATTGCGCGATGCGTGCAGGATTCTCGCGGTTGCGGCACAGACCTGCTCCGACAAGAACGACTGGTTCAGTGGTATTCCTATTCAAGCACCACAACGACCACTGGAAGTGCCGGCTCCTCCGCCGCTCCCGCGCTCCCGCCGGTCCCGCCCTAGCGCTGGTTTAGCCGGTCCCGCCGAGCACTATGACGGCTATGCCGGGGCCTATGATCGTCGTCGAATTTCAGTCGCGCAGGTAAAAAACGCGGACGAACTCAGAAATGTCAGGAGAAAAGCGTGACCTATGACGCAGCACGGCACCAACGCAAGCTTCAGATGGAGGAGGAACACCAGCGACGCACGATAAATGGGGAGAATCTGATCCTTTCCATCGGGGAGGACGAAGAGCCCTATCTCTACACGCCTGAGCAGTACGGCCCTGGCAGGGGCGGCCTCGGTCCAAACTTAAGCGGGAAGGTGGATTGGACGGTGTATTTCGCCTTCTCCTTCGTGATATTCGGATTCGCTGTGGTGCTGACCGTCCTAACGTTCCGTGATACAGGATCACTAGGGGCAAGCTGGTTACCGTTCCTGCTGAGCGTCTTCCTAATATGGGTCGCGCAGCACTACATGCGTCAGGAATACCGGGCCGATAGGGCCCGCAAGGCAGCCGGGCTGCCAGCACCCTCGGAGAAAACCTACTGGTGACAGACTCAGACCCTGCTGCCGTTGCGGCCATCGAGTCAAGACAGAAGTACCGGAGGATCCACGCTAGCTAGCGCACAGGAACACATGAGGCGGCACGACGATCCGTGACCGCAACCAGTATTCCCGCTTAGGGATCCTTGACCGAGCAGGTGGCTGGGGCTGGTTAGCGGACTGGGAAGTCACCCTCGTAGTCGTTCCATGTGGCGCATCATGAGCTCTTGAAAGTCCCGATCGAACCCGTGCTGCTCGTAACGGGCGGTCTTTTAATTCCAGTGATCCTTTTCGAGCTGCAGCAGGAACGCAGTTAGTGCGAGACGGATATAGAGGCCGCGGCTGCGGCCTGTGTGCTCGGCCAGAGCTTCGATCCGTTTGATGATGTCTGGTGGAAGTCGCACGGAGACGACCTGTCCGGACGGATGCGGGTGCTGCTTGCTAGTAGCCACGTAGGCCTCCCCTTGTCATTGGTAAACAAGGTGTACAAGCGGCCACTGACAACGAAGCACTCCCCCACGACCCACACACAAGCGTTGCGTCATGTCTAGACCGTTGATCACTCCTGATGCGAAAGCCACGAATGGACCCTGAAGCAACGCTTTTTCAGGGCCGATGCGCTGTTGCGTTGGGGTATACCCCAACGCAACATGCTCTACGTCCGAGTGAGGCCTGTATCAACCATCAGTGATGGTATTGGTGAACTACGGCGTGACCTTTGCCTCGGCTGATGAGCCACCGGTTCACCGGCGTTGTGATGAGGAAGGCTAGTGCCAGGGACGCCGCGAGGGCGGCCAGAACAGGATGGACGCAACGCCGGCGTCCATTGCGCCTGGGATAGTCAGCATCGCGGTGTTGTCTGTGATCTCCATCACCGCGATCGAAATGGTGTCGGCTGCGAGGGCGACCTTCACCGCGCTGCGCCAACTCACACCGGCCCGCAGGACCCCGCGCATAGTGAGCGCGTATCCGAAGACGAACGCCAACGCATCGCCAGGGCAACCGTGCCCAGATGATGCAGACCAAGGCTGGTGCCAATGACCATGCCCAGCACTTCGCCGATGGCGCACCCCGTCAGGCAGTGCAGTGTCGCCATGGCTGCCATCGACCATGACGTCCCAGCACCCCCGCCATGCCCAGCATGTCCTTCATACCCTCCGTGATGTTCGCTCATTGGTGCTGTCCCACTCATTGATTTCTCCATCCTGACCTCGAGTAACCGCCAGCGTCGCCGACGACGAACCCTTTGACTCGTATACCCCTAGGGGGTAAAAAATAAAGCAAATACCCCTTAGGGGTATCAAGTCAGGAGCGTTTCTTTCCTCTCAGGAGTTGTCATGCCAGCGAAACCCCATCCATCAGCGACCGGCGCAAAGTCCGGTGCCCCGGCCGCAGTGAATAGCAGGCGCCTGGGGTTGGCGTTACTGGTGGTCGCCAGTGCTCAGCTGATGTTGGTCCTGGATGATTCCATCGCGAACATAGCCCTGCCCTCGATCCAGAACGAACTCGGCATCACACCCGCGAGCCTGCCCTGGGTGATCAACGCCTACATCCTGGCGTTCGGCGGTCTGCTCCTGTTCGGAGGAAGGCTCGGGGACCTCTTCGGCCGGCGTCGGATCCTACAGATCGGCATCGGACTGTTCACCCTGTCCTCACTAGTGGCCGGCCTCGCACCGGCCGGACCAGTACTCGTCGCCGCCCGCGCAGTCCAGGGACTCGGAGCGGCACTGACTGCGCCGAACGCACTGGCCCTGATCACCACGACCTTCCCTGCCGGGGAAGCGCGGAACAAGGCACTAGCCCTGTACGGGGCGATGTCCGGTCTCGGCGTGACCGTCGGACTACTGCTGGGAGGGGTCCTTAAAGGCACGCTCGGCTGGCGGTGGGTGTTCTTCATTAACCTCCCCATCGGCCTCGCCCTGCTCGCCGGAACCCGCATCCTCGTCGACGCACCCCGCCACATCGGACGACTCGACCTCCCCGGAGCCCTCACCGGCACCGGCGGGATCACCGCCCTGGTCTTCGCCATCATCCACGGAGGCGAGGCAGGCTGGTTCGACCTACTGACACTGATCGCAGTCACCCTGGCCGCCGTTCTGCTACCGGCCTTCGTCATCATTGAATCCCGCAGTGCCGACCCGATGCTCCCCTTGCGCCTGTTCGCCGACCGCAATCGGACCGGTTCCTAGCTCGGCATGCTGTTCGTCAGCTTCGGCCCCATGGGCACCTTCTATCTGCTGACCCTCTACATGCAGCACATCCTCGAATACGACCCCATCCGCACCGGCCTGGCCTGGTTGCCCTTCGGCGCAGGCATCATCATCTCCGCCGGCACCGCCTCGAAACTCGTCGTCCGGTTCGCTCCCCGCACGGTCGCCGTCGCCGGGATCCTCATCTCCACCGCAGCGATTCTCTGGCTGTCGACCATCACCCCGGATTCCGGGTACGTCCAGCACCTCATGGTCGGGATCTTCGCCGTTGCCGTCGGCTTCGGCTTGAGCTTCGTCCCCTTGACCCTCACCGCCGTCACCGGTGTCCGGCCGGAGGACTCCGGAATCGCCTCGGCGCTGCTCAACGCAGCCCAGCAAATCGGCGTCGCCCTAGGCATCGCCGCCCTATCCACCATCAGCATCACCACCACAGAGAACCGGCTACCCAACGCCCTTGCAGCGCTCTACGACGCCCGAAGTGCGAGCGATCCTGAAGCTGTAACAACCACCAGCCAAGCCATCGTCGACGGCTACACCACCGCCCTAAGCAGCGGAGCAATCATCCTCGCCACCGCAGCCCTCATCGTCGCCCTGCTGATCACCGTCCGCCCACAAATCGACGACCAGCACCGCAGCTACAACTGAGCTCGGAGATCGAGGCGCCTCCATCGACCTCGGCACTAATGAATGAGGTTATTGCGGAGCCCGCACCCGGATGACCGTGCGCGGATCGCATTGCGTCGGGGTGTACCCATACGCAACGCTTCCGACGCTGATTGGGTGAATTGATAGGGCGCCTCGAGGCCGCTGACCGGCTTTCACCAACAGCTGGGTCTTTCCCAGATTATCGGACCGGATAGCTAGGACTTGCGGTCACGCTCAGGAGCATCGTCGTGGAATGGTTTGCCGCCGCTGGAGAAGTCCCAGAGCCTGAGCTTGATCGCCTCGAACCAGTCATCGAGGTACTCGTCCACCTTGCCGTGATGTTGCACGTAGGCGTCGTTGAGGCTCCCGGCTCCGCCCCGCAAAGTTGGTCCGACCCATTCACGCGCCGCCTCGACGTCAGCTTCGGTGGGGTCCGCCCGCAAATCCAGCGCCATCGCCTCGTACTGCTGCGCCAGAGCTGGAAGACGCCGCACCCTCAACAGGGAGCCGAAGGCCAGCATGTCGAGACTCACTGCGTGCAGGTTCGTCGCCAGCGGGTCTTCCACCTCAGACCCTGACGGATAGCCGACCCAGCTCCTATTACCCGCGAGAAACGCCTTCTGGGCCAGATTCAGGGCGTTGTACGCGTCGTTGCCGGGGAACCTCGTGTCCTCCACCAGCTGGGTCAACAGCTCGTGCGTGCCCACCATCCGACGCTCCGTACCCGGTCCGTCCATAAGGGCATACGTCCAATCGTGCCCCCTGCCGAACAGCTTCTTGGGCGTGCGTGCGATCGCTCTGATCTAGCGTTCCCGATACGTCATGCCAACCTCGTGTCTCCTCCGTCGCCCCTCACGCCACTGTACGAGAAGTCCTTCACTTCCTCTGAGGAATCAGCTGTCTAGCAAAACCCACCGGTGCTCAATCGGTCGGGGCTGGTCGACAGGGGTGAAGGAGTTGGCGCGCCTCTTGACCACTTGTGCACGGCACAAGCTCCCCACGCTCCGCTGCTTGTCCCGCACACACCTGGACAGCAGGAACCAGGAGCCTGCCTGCACACACCCACCACCTCACCGACACTCGAAAGATCACCTCGAGCGAGCGGTAGGCGTGCACAGCCTCCTACCAGCATGGTCATGAACAGCACGATCTGGTTGATCCGGCACGGCCGATGAGGCTTTCGAAGGCGTTGAAGGCTGGCATTGGGTCATCCACCTGTGGGCGGGTGGAGCCCGAAGGGTGAGCTCAAAGCCATCCACCTGTGGGTGAGCCCCATCTCGCGGGGCGCGTGAGCAATTGTACAAGCGCATGGGCGCCCTACAAATGTTGGTTTGTAGATCTGTAGATGTATAGAGATTTGCACCCCGTCGTGTCTATCTGGTGAACGTGACGTGGATCGTGCCGCTCTCGGCGACTTCGGTCCTCACTTGGTGTGTCTGTTCCAGGCCTCGAAGGTCGTCCCACAGACGGGTGCCTCGGCCCAGGATGATCGGTGCGATACCAACGTGCAGGTCATCGACGAGGCCCGCGCGAAGGAAGTCGCGCGCAGTGCGTACCCCGCCCCCGACGCGGATGTCTGAGCCGTTGGCTGCGGTGGTTGCCTCGCCGAGTACCTCCTGGATCGTGCAGCTGCGGAAGTGGAACGTCGTTGCGCCGGCCATCTCGATCGAAGGGCGGGGTGCGGTATGGGTGAGTACGTAGACCGGGCAGCCAAACGGCGGCTTATCACCCCACCACCCTTTCCAGTGAGGGTCATCGGGATGCGCGTGCAGGCCGAACATGCCCGCGCCCATGATCTCGGCGCCGACCTCAGTGAAGAACGCCGCGGCGTACGACTCGTCGACGCCGGTCGTTCCCTCCTCACTGGTGTCTCCGAAAACGTTCCGCCGGACTGTGCGCGTGGCCGCGTACGCTGCGGTGAGCGGTCCCCAATCCTGGCCCATCGGCTCCTCCGTCGAAGGGTCGGCGGCGGTGTACCCATCAAGCGATGAGAAAAGGTCGAGGCGAACTCGGGTCATGCCAGGTCTCCTTGATATCGGTGCGGGTCAAACAGATGCCGAGACGATCCGACTGACATTCAGCGGCCGTTCGCTGCTCGCTGCTCGCCGAACCAACAGTGAAAGACGTTAAGTGCGCCTGGACGTAAGCTCACTGTCCGAACGCGTCGTAGGACGATACTCCTGGTCGTAGGACGATACTCCTAAGGGTGGTCCTGATGGATGACCGGTGCGTTTTCTCGTAGCTGGTTCAGCGATTGGGGGCTGCTCGGTCTGGTTCGTCCTCTGGGCGCCCGGCGTACCATTCATGGAACTCGGAGCACCGGCCTGAGTCATCAAAGCGCAGGAACCAGATGTTGTCGTATGCCGTGACCACTCGATCAGTACCTGGTTTGTAGAAGACCGTCCGGCCATGAGCGACGACTCGGTCGCCCTCCACGACGACCGGATAGTACTTGGCGTCAAAGGACTCACCGATGAAGGCGTCTCGCTCACTCATCCACTCAGCAACGATCTCCAAGCGTCCTGATGCTCGCGTCTGGAAGGGGTAATGCCACACGGCAGCTTCCGACCATAGGTCGGCGATCGCTCGTTCGTCATAGCTCTTCCACGCGCTCACATACCCATCAAGCCACTTCTGCGCCGCGGCCCTCGTCACCGACGCCTGTGCCGGCACTGGCGGTATCTGTGTGGTGTGCCAGGCGGGTTGCTCCAGGAAGCTCGTCATCGTCAGATCGTAGCCAGGAATCCACCGCCGAAGTCCGCCCGTAAGCCGCTCCACCCGTGAATCAGCCATCTACTTACCAGCGACGCCGACGGTTCCACCATCCAGTCACCTTCACCATGTATCCGCGCCACGAAGCCGGCGGCATTGCTGCTGCGCGGCTGTAGCACCCGCCAGCTCTTCACCTCAACCGGTATTCAAGCACCAAGCCGACGGGCAGGTCGCCGGCTGGCTTCCTAGGCTAAGAGGACAGAAGGGGACGATGGCGGAAACGGGTGACCGCCACTGGAGGGCACCGTGAGTACCGCTGACGAAAACCAGCACAGTGCAACCTTCGACGCCCTACAACGTGCGGGGTTCACTGTTGGTGAGCTGTGGCTGTACTACCTGAGCATGGGCGGCAGCATGGACGAGTTCGAGGTCAACGCCTACCTCCACGGACTCACTCACCTGCCAGCCGTCGACCGCGACATGCTCTCGCAATCGGTCAACGAGATGTACGACGATATCTGCCGCAGCCCCCGCGCCCCCTACAGCAAACCCTGATCGGCCAGCCTCCTGACCACGTGCGCTCAGCACAAGCCCCGACCAGGCGACCATGCAGCAGTGGCAGCGAAGGGAGTGCCCTCAGGGGTGAAGGACACCGACCTTGGACCTTCGCGCAGGCACTCCTGCATCCGGGGTGCCTGCGCGCAAGGGTGGGAAACTTGTTGTCATGGGGGATGTGAGAGGACGCAGTACATCACTGCGGTCTGAGGAGTATGTGCAGGCTATCGAGCGGGCGTTTGCGCGTTGTCCGAGTCTGAGCGGTTTGAGGTTGCTCTCGGCTGAAGCCCGGCTGGGTTTCGCGACCGTCCGGTTCGAGGGCCCGGTCGATGATTTCCGGGGACCCTACGGTGCGATGGTGCGCCTACCAAAGGAGCAGCACGATGACCTGTGGAACCGGTACGTTGACGATCGGAATGCCACGGTCGATGACTGGGCGCACGCAGGTATTGCCATGCGAGCAGTCCGAGCGCACACGCTCAGCCAGGACCACGACCGCGGGTACACCCTCGACGGTGTCTGGTGGATCATCAACGACTGCCTCGACATTCAGTGAAGACCGCCCGACCGGGTCAGCCCACCGTCAGTTCTGTACCTAGGCCATCACCGTTGAGAATGCTGGCACACCGATGGCTAAGCCAGACGTGAGCAGTGTGCACCCCATCCAAACTCCGACGAGGGCGCTGGTTGGCCCTTTTTGTCGACGCGATACGGGAAGGAGTACAAGGAGTCCGATCATTTGAACTACTCCGAGAACGGAGAGCATGGGTGCCTGTAAAAGAGCGGCCAATGGTAGGAAATGCAGGGCCACGACCATCGCAACCCACCAAGCGACCCATCGGCCCTGGTGAAGCCTCAGCAAGTATCGAGCTCCGAGACCAGCAGCCACTACCTCCCCCACCACCAGAACCCCAAACCAGTGGTAACGGCCCTCCAGTGCGCTCGGGGATTCCCAGGTACGCCACACCATGATGCCGAGCCCTACGGAGATCAAGACCCCAAGGATGGACCCAACTCCTAACCAGAGGGCCCACCGCTTCGGTGGAGCTTCTTGGGCCCACCCGAACCACACCATCGTCATCAATCCGAACCACGCACCGGTGAATAATTCGTCCCGTAGATACTCCGTCGCGATCATGAGTCACCCTAACGCAGCAGGGAATGTGGCTTCCGGTATGCCGGTGGGTCCGATGGTGTGGGCTGGTACTCAAGACACAGCGGCACAAGGCCGCCCGATCGAGCATCTACTGTTCGTGCGCTCATGGATCGGTAGGACGACCTTCTGCCGGTACCGCGGCAAAGACGTGCGTTGTCGGCTGTCCCGTTTATGGTGACATCAAATGCATCCGAATCGAGCAGTGTCACAAACAGCCGAACCACTCCACCGCGTGGCTCGCCCTCATCGCCGGTAAGCACGGCAAGGGCTCCCGCCAAAGCAAGTGATGGGGTGCAAAGCTGCAACGCGCCGACGAGTCAACAGCCGAGCAACTGGTCAACGGATTAGGTCGGCACTAGTAAGCGGCCGCAATCAGCGGGCGAGCTGGCGGGCCGAAATAGCCAGCCGACGGGGGCGGCCGCTCCGGCCACGCATCTCTGACCTCTTACCCCTTACCAGCGGCCCTAAGAGAGGCGTCGCAGACCGCTCGTACCAAAAAATGCTCTTCACCGAGTGCTTTCGATGATTTCTCTTAGTGCTGCGGTGTGTCCTTCGTAGGCGCGGCGTCCCCGATCCGTGAGCGTGAGTCGCAGGCGTGAGCGTCCTGCGCGGGTTATCTGCTCCTGGTGGAGGTAGCCCTGCTCGGTCAGTTGGGAGATGTGCTTGCTCAGCGCGGACTTTGAGAGTCCGAGCCTGTCTTGCAGTTCCCCGAACTCCACATGCGTCGCCGTACTGGTGATCGCGCAGATCTGCAGCCGGTGACGTGCATGGATCAGGGGGTCGAATAGCGGATCAGACACGAGCGGTCGCCCTACGGTAGCGGCGACCCATCTCGAGCGTCGTCGCACCGCCACTTATCCCGGCGATGAACCAGAGCCACGACGCACCGAAGCCGATGGCCAACACTGCCGGAACGCCGACTGAGACGAGCAGCGCCATCATGAACGGAAAGGCCGCCGGACCGTCCGGCCACACGATGCCGTACCCAGGCCTGGTAAACACCCAGCGCATGCCAACCCCTGCGATCGCTATGAAACCGACAGCCGTCACGACCCGGGCCGGATTGATGGGAAGGATCTGCGCCCAGCAAATCACCGTCACCAGGACCGCCTGAGCGATGAAGAACCGCCACGGCAACGGTGGGTTACGCGTTTGCTCCTCGGCCTCCTTCGCCGCGTGTAGCATCGCACGCGCTTCATGGCGATCCGGTGGCACACTCCCGCCTGTTTCCATACAAGAAACAGTATCAGTGTGTTTCCATAGAGGCAACAGTAAGGATCCGAAAATTGTGGGGCCGACTGCTCAATCCATCACACCTCTGAGCGAGGGTCAGCCGAGTAGTCAGCGCAGGGCGCGCGTCGCTCGAGCATGCATGCCGGACCCCCACGTACGCTGGTTCGTGTTCTTGTCGACATCCCTAGTCGGACGAGCGCTTGGAAAGGGCCCTCCCCGCTCACGCGGGAGGGCCCTCTTCTATTACCTGTCTGGCCGGTCGAGGATGGCGTGTCCGGTGACCAGGATCGGAACTACGAGTCCGATCAGGCAGCGAGCCACCCTTACGGGCACCGGCAGGGACCCTCCCTACGTCTCGGGTGATGGGCAGGTCATTCACCTGTGGGCGAGTGGAGTCAGAAGGGTAGGGCTCAAAGTCGTCCACCTGTGGGTGACTCCCAGGGCCAGTTTTCCTCCCGTGCGGCGCAGAAACCAATCAGAGATGGACCCGAGACGGTGTGCGGGCGCGTCAGTGTGGGTTCAAGAGAGGGGGTGACCGTTAGTGGTGGTGATTGCTATGGTCAGGGCCACACGGCGCTATGAGGCTAGCGCCGACGAACGAAGTGAACGAATGCACATGATGGACCGTCCCGATGAACTCGATCCAAGCCAGCCCTTAGGCCCCTACACTCCGTCGACTGGCCACATAGGCAATGAAGATCGCGCGGAAGCGCGGATGACGGATCCGGCCGTCACGCGGACAGCACACCTGACGGCCGAGTCCGCGGAACCATCCCAAACAGATCGGCCGGCTGACGTTGGCTCGGTGTGTCCGACCGGGACCTTTACCTATCAGCTGGCCACCGGCGAACTGCAGTGGTCTGATGAGACCTACACGATCCACGGCTATCACCGCGGCGAGATCGTCCCGACCTACGAGCTCGGGCGCAGCCACGTCCTACCGCACCAACGCGAGCAAGGGCAAGCATTCTGGGAAGACGTGGTCGCTCTCGGAGGGCCACTTTCCACCTACCTCACCCTAGAAGACGCAGCAGGCCGCTTCCACCAGGTACTCGTCACCGGTAATACCATCAGCGAGCACGGCGACGTCACCGCGATCTCAGGTCTCCTGGTCGACTTGACCGCCTCTATTCGTGACGACTCACATCGCCTCGCCCACGAAGCAGTCGCAGCATCAGCCCGGGCACGCAGCATCATCGAACAAGCCAAAGGCATCATCATGGGCCAGACCGGCATCAGTGCCGAAGACGCCTTCCGTCTCCTCAGCAGACGCAGTCAGAACACCAACCGCAAAGTCAACGAAGTAGCCCGAACAATCGTCAACAGCACCTCACACATCAACGAAGCCGACACGCACGCCCTCTTCGCTGCCCGCGCCATCCTCGACACCTTCTAACCCACCCCGACACAAGGCGAACCCAGCACGCTCACCCAACCATCACCTCCCGTTCAGCAGCGTTGAACCGGTGAAGGGACGTTAATCCGGGAAGATGAAGACGGACGCGAAAGCACCATAATCTGCGATGTCCGTTGAGCCGCCAGCGCCAGGTTGCATCATGCACGGCAGCCGCTGGGATTCGAAGAAGCCGGCGTCATGCTGCTAGCAAGGTTTTCCCTGGGGTGCCGGCATGAGGACAACGCTTAGCGCCACCGCTCTGGACGCTCGTTTTAAGCCACAGAGCTGACGCCTGCCTCACGACGCCTGACGTGGCGTCGGGTGTCATGCTGCCGTTGAGTGGAAGGGCTCGACGTCGTGTGGTCCTGTTACGGGGATTCCGTGGGCAGTTAGTGCTTGTTCGATCAGACGGCGATGGCATCGGCATCGACGTTCGGCGCACATCAGAGCCACCCGCCCATGTCCGGCTTCGCGGATGACTGCGGCAAGACCTGCCTGGAAAGGCTTGGATTGCATATGCCGTTCAAAGCCTCGATCACTGGTTCCTTGCAGGAGGTGTTCGACGGTGAGGCATTCATGCTCCCTTGCTCCGCTGAGGACCTCGATCCGGCGATAACGGATGCCCTGACGGATGAGAGCGGGTCCGAGAACCGAGGGCGCGAAGTCGGGGCGCGCGGGCAAATCTGGGTAGGTTCGGACGTCGATGAGAACTGAGGCGTCGAGAGAGCGCAGGAGCTGGGTGAAGCTATCCATGCTCCGGCGCCCGTGACCTAGACCGATGATTCCGTGTGAGCCCTCCATCGTGCCGCCGTCCTGCTCATCAACCTGCTGCGCGAGTCGTCTCGGTCCTGATGGTGGGTAACTGGCCTGTTCCTGGGTAGGGCTTGGCCGAGATGATGGACACCGTGATGTCCCGGCCGGTTGGTGCACGGTAGGACGATGCTTCCCCTGTTTTCAGACCGTGGATCGCGACGCCGAGGGGGCTGCGCTCACTGAAAACCTGCAGGTCCTCATTCGCGAAGATTTCCCTGCTTCCCATCAGGAACGTCTCCGGGTGTCCGTCGATGCACGCCTCGACGATCATGCCGGGCTCAACGACGCCATCATCGGCCGGCTCGTGGAGGCGCACGTTCTTGAGGGTTGCCAGGAGTTGCCGGATCCGACTTTCGGTGGCCTCCCGCTCCACGACCTCCTGCTGGGTTCCCCGGGTGTCGAGGAGCCTATTGAGTTCCTGCTGCAGGCGTGCGTGGGCATCCGGGGTGAGCCAGGTGACGTTCTCAACGGGGTACAGCATTTTCCACTCCTCAAACACAGAAGACCGCCCCCACGAACGGGAACGATCGGAACAAACGGCTAAAAGGTATAAGTCACAATCCTAGCCCCTAACTTCTTTTTAGCAATTCCGCCCGCCGGTACGCCGCGCGCACCAACCGAATCTGTCGGACTGGCTTAAAAAATAGAAGCGCGTATGGTGTTGAGTACCGAGGCGGAAAGGTGGTGATCTCGGTGTCCGGAAAATCTCCCAGAAGTGTGGGCGCTAAGAAACCAGGGAAGTCGATCCTGGAAAAACGGGCTGATAAAAAGATGAAAGCAAGCGCCAGCGACACGCTGTTCGCGAAGCCCCGTAAGAACCAGCGGTAGCATCAACGGACCACTCGTCCGGTGATGTAGACAGCCCTGGATCCCTGTCCGCGCAACGATCTTTGCCGTCGTCGTGCGTGACTTACCAGGAAACCGGTGATGATCGAGGAGTCGGGTGCTGGCACAAAATCCCTGTGCCGGCACCCGCTTCTCGGTGCACATTTATAGCTCTGTGTCTGTACAAGTGGTGAAGCGCCCGTACAAGCATTCCTCAGCAAGCGATGGTAAGACTCATGCCTGCTTCACGCCTGACGCGAAGAAGACGTCCGACAGACCGTGGTGAAGAAAACAGGGCGTTTACCGGAGCACTTATCTTGCTGATTCTCTTCACGGCATGGATGCTTTCCGTCTTCACTCGACTGGGTTTCGTTTTCAGCGAGGAATATTTCCCAGTCAATCACGGGATTGCGATCGTCATTCTCACGGGGATGCTCGGCTCCGTTGGCCTGTATCTGGAGCTACACGACGCTCGGATCCGCACAGAAAATCCCGAGCGTTGAACACCAGGACGACGCACACCTCCACGTGCTTACGGTCATTTCCCTGTAAACCACCCCTGCGCTGCAGTGAGCTCCCTGACAACCACGTCACGACACTTCGAGGCAGCCGGCATCAAGTTTAACGAGGCACCCGCCGGCGAGGGTCGCTACCCCGTGCATACGGCCTAGCGTGCATACGACCTAGATGGATGAGGGGGTCGGTGACAAGCAGGATGAAGGTACTTGGTTCATCGGTCAGGCGCAGGATGAGCTCAACGCTTCTGGCTCCGCCACGGCCAAACTCGAGGAACTACGGGCCGCTCTGATCTTGCGCTGGCGATCCCCGATCACAACACGGCGGCGACACCGGCAAGATCCGGACAGACCCCAAGAGAGCGCTCTCTTAACTATGTGACCTGTGACACGATAATCGTGCCGTAGTCCTGCCCCCACCCGTAGTCCACGCTCTTCACCTTCAAGGCCTCAGGGCTCGCCTCGACGATCTGCACGCTGATCGGCTCACGACGGTCCGCGATGGACAACGCCCACGTGTCGGCCAGATAGCTCAGGCCAATGCTCTCCAGGACGTAGGACGCATCGTATTCATCGACAGGCTCCCCGAGTTCGTACCCGAAGACGGTCACTGGCAGGAACAAATCGCCGTCAGGAACGAGGTACCCAAGTAGCTCCCCGTCGTCCTGCCGGTAGTACGCCGCCCACGATTCAGGAATCATCCTCCGATCGTAAAGGGCCTACACCGCCTTCGCTGATCCATCCCCTGTGGGACGGTCCACGAGCGTCCGCCGCGTGGGATCGGGTTTGCACCTGCCGCAGCGTCATGTGGTCTGCTCGAAGCACGTCCCGTTCCGCTCCGAAAGGTTCCCCATGCACCCGTTCCCGGCCCCACCCCGACAGGTCCTGATCGGTGACGCTGCTGCGTTCGTCGGCATCACTCCCCGGGCGATCCGCCACTATCACCAGGTCGGATTGCTTCCCGAGCGGGAGCGGGGCGGCGACGGCCGCCGCCGATACGGCTACGAGGAAATCATCCGGCTGCTTTGGATCCGACGCGTGGCCGACGCCGGGATAGCGCTCGACGACATCCGCAACGCCTTCGACGGCGCCGCACTAGGCAGTGGCGACGGCGAGGACGAGATGGCAAGCGTCCTCGCTCGACTGGAGGACACCCTCGCCGCCCAGGAGGCCGAGTTGCAGCGAAAGCGCGCCTCCGTGCAACGCATGCAGAACCTCGGCAGTCGGTTGGGCTTGCTCGACGGTATCGTTTCCGGCCGCCTCGAGGGCGCACCCGAGGGATCGCTACGCCAGGACGACCTGGACGTCCTGCTGGTCACCGAACGGATCTTCGGCCCGCTCGGCGCCGCCGTCCAGGCCGGCCGCTTCCTCGCTCTGGCCGCCGATCCGGCACTGCGGGCGGAATCCGACCGGATCGACGCGGCCGAGGAAGCCCTGGACGACACTGTCCCCGTCGACGACCCCCGCGTGGCGCAGGTAGCGGCCGAACGGCACGCTTTCGAAACCGCGCTGATACGCGTCATCGAGGAGTCCGGCCAGCTGGAGGAGGAGGACGCTCTCTTTGACGCTTGGGAAGAGCTGCACCCGCCCGAGGACGCCGACGCAGCGCCCGGCCCCAAGCCGGCAGAGGCCTACCGCGCCAGAAGCGCGGCGAAGGTCATCCAGAGCATGCCCTACGACTTCTCCCCGGCCCGCCTGCGCTGCATGGAGCTGGCAGTGCAACTCGGAGCACCCGAGGCGCCGGAGCCGACGTCTTGAATAGGGACTACAGATGTCCCCATGGGGGTCAGCTTGCGGCACAAAGTGACCGGCTAGGGCAGGTAGTGGAGGGGAGGAAGCTCTCCCCACCCGAAACTGCTCTCGGCGATAAAATCCTGAAGCTCTCTCTGCACGAGACGCACGAGGGCGTCAACGCCATCGTCGGAACGGAGACTGCCCGATCCGCCCTCCTCGCCCAGTATCTTCCACCTGACCCAGGCGTCGTTCGTCTTAATAGGGGTATCGGAAGGAGATTCCTCGCCCCGTCAGCGACCCGCTCCAGCCAAAACATCAACGACCGCAGTTCTGTAGGACAGAGCATCGACTCGAAAATGGGCTCGAGGAGTCGCTTCATATCTTGCACGTAGATCGCTTCGGTCATGTGCCCACGAGAGAGACACCAGAGCTGCCGGCGCCTAACTCACCGGTTCGCAGGGCGATCCTGCTGCGGGACGGATGTCCTCCTACTCGTCGTGGTTGTCGAGTAGGAGTATGAAGGAATGTTGTTCTCTCCGTGCAGGGACCTTGCGGCCGCCCAGTGGATCGTGGCGAGTAATGAACACTGGTGGGATCTCGTGACGTTAGGCCCGACTGGTTTTCCCGCGTATGCGAGACTGCGGTTTATTCCAGATCCGGCCTATGAGGGTCAACCCGAACACGAGGGTGCATGCCGGAGCAGCGGCCTGCCAGATGACGCACCCTCGGAGTCCGAGCAACTTCGCATCGCGGTGGACGTGTTGCTGCAGCACGCCGGCTGTCCTAACGAGGGGTATCTGCTGATGTGGGATGGATGGGGCGAGGATCAGTTTCCTGCCTCCGTGCTGCGCACACCCCGTGTGGTGACCCCAAATCGTGAGTACTACCTCTGCAGGGTGTCGCTCCCGGACTTGGTCTTTGGTGCGGTCGGAGACTCGTGGTCAGCCGAAACTGGTTACCCCATGCCGAGCCCCGCCTTCATTTGGCCCTCAGACCGGGCCTGGTGCGTCACCTCGGACGCTGCCCCCCACTGGGCTGGTATTGGAGCTGACCCTGCGGCAATCGATGCGCTCCTGACTCAATCGCGTCTCGACGTGGTCCGGGTCGAAGCGAACGAGAAGCTGCCCTTCTACCAGTAGAGCTATCAGACCGGGAGATGCACTCGAGGTGCCCGCAGCAGGGTCCTTCAGCGGGGGCCGGGGTTCGAGGCCTGGACGGTGATGGCGGTGGTGCTGGCGATGAGTTGGGCGATGATCAGCCAAGGGTGCACTGTGCCTAGGTAGAGGGCGAGGAGGAGTGGGGTCATGGCGAGGACGGTCATGTCCGTTCCGCGCAGGAGGGAGGACATCTGATTCCTTGGGACGGGGCCGAAGGGGGTCTCTACCGGTGGTGTGGTCCAGTCCGTCGGGGGGCGTGTTGCTGCCCGGGTGGCTCCGGCTCCCATGCCGGCACCCGCGAGGACACCCAGAAGTACGAAAACGGGAGTGCCGGCACCGAGTACCACCAGTGCCCCGGTCAGGGCGCCCGTCCACGTTGCCATCGCGAGTGCGGGCATGAGCGTCCGGCTGCACCGCACCAGGGCCGGGCTGATTGGCAGGAGCGTGTCGAGTTCGGCGGTGACTGCTGTCTGCCGCGCGACGGTCCCTGTTCCTGCTGTCACCAGACACCCGGCGATGAGAATCACGGTCAGTTGAAGGACCACAGGGAGGGTCGGCGTCATGACGGTGACGCCGACGCTGAGCCCCAGCCATACCAGCGCAGCGGTAGGCGGTGGTTGCACGCGCAGGAAAGCCACGACGTCCGCGCGGACCAGGGCGGCCAGTGGCCCGCGGGTATGCCGTCCGTAGTAGCGCGAGCCGCGGAAGCTGACGTGTGCGGAGGGCGCAACCATCAGCGAGCGGCGAAGCTCGTTGAGGTCGACGAAGAAGATCGATGCCGCTGCATGGCCTGACACCGCACCGCCACGCTGCAACTCGGTGCCGTGCACGTCGCCGACGCGGGGTACCAAGTAGGCGAGGAGTGCCGCGGCGAGGCTAGCAACCAGGACAAGGGGCAACACGGTGGAGGTGATGAACGGTAGGGCGGCTATCGGGAGGAGAGCGAGGAATATCCCTGCCCGCCGTCCGGTGGTCGCTGGTGCCAGTTGCAGCACTGCTGCGCCGGTAACAGCGACGACGCCACCGCCTCCGAAGGTCACTGCTGCGATTCCGTGCGCCGAGGGTGAACGGTCGAACGTGGTCAGGACACTGAACGGCACGTAGGTGATCGAAGAGATCGACCCGACGGCGACCAGTCGCGTGAGGAACGACGGAAGGACCATGGGCCGGCGATCGATCGGTAGCGGCAGCCACCACGCAGCCTCGGCCTGACCGACGGTGACAGGTCCCAGCTTGCGGGCCAGCACCACGACTCCGACCAAGGCCAGATACGCCACCACCATGCACAAGATCCCAGCGGGCACCACCTGTGACTGCTCGGCCACCAGCGTGGAGTCGCCGATGTTCCTCGCCGTGATTTCCTCGCGCAGCGCCACGACGAGGGACCCGACCATCATCATCACGCAGACAGCTGCCAGCGCGTTCGAGTACACATCGACGAACAGATCGCGAGTCGATGATCGAGCTTTGTTGTACTGCCGGGCTGCACGCCGGGTCGAACGGACGACATCCCGTGGAAGGAGCACCGAATCAGCATCGGGCGTTGCCGGTCCTGGAGGTGCTGCCGGAGAGTCAGGCGCCTGCAATGATCTGCGCTCCCCGCTCAGTGCCCACCGTCGTCACGGTCTCGTCGATCACCAGACACGACGTCGCCGTCCTGACCAACAGGCGGGGGTCATGGGTGACCACGACGACCGTGGTGCCGGCATCGGCCCGCTCCCGGATCCGTCGGGACAACGCGTCGCGCATCACCGGGTCCAGACGCTGCTCGGGCTCATCGAGGAACAACAGTGATGACGGACGGATGAAACCGGCAGCCAGCAGCAGACGCCGACGCTGCCCGGAAGACAACGCATCGGGAACCGCATGGGCACGGTCCGCGATGCCGAAGTAGTCCAGCTCGGCATCCACGGCCTCCTCGGGAGCGCCCACCGAATGACCCCGAGCAACCAGGAGCAGATGTTCCCGTACGGTCAACGACGGGAAGAACACGTCCTCGTCGAACACCGTGGCGACCTGCCGGCGGAACATCACGGCATCGGGCATCACCGGTAGGCCATGAACCCGCACATCCCCCGCCACCGGGTCTTGACGCCCCGCCAGTGTGCGGACGACGGTGGACTTACCGGCACCGTTGAATCCCACCACCGCGAGAACCTCACCTCTTGCCACACCGAGGTTCACCTCCCCACACACGGGAGTGCCCCCATATCCGACCACCAAACCAACAGCCTCAAGCACATCCCCCACACCAGCCATACCCCAACCCTAAACAGCAACCACCAGCCCCCCCCCCCACTCAGGGCCCTCCCGCCAGACAAAACTCCCAGTCGGCTCATACAAAAAGGATTCTGGAGCACGCTCTTACAGAAGTCCGCTAGAGGATCGTCTACCGGTACGTTCCTGTTTCAGCAGTTTCGTCGTGTAGTTAGCCCGGCTAAATCCTTACGACATGTTCGAGATAGTCGCGCTCTTCAGACTCACAAACTCACTCATTCGCAGGTCCGTGTGTCAGAGGTGCATGTGGACGTATGCCCACCGTCCGCCAAGATCGGCGCGCAATACTCGCAGCATCTCGCTGATGACATCCCCAGTTGCGCCATCGGTCACGACCGCGACCCGACCGATGACCGCTGAACTGGTCGTGTCCTGATCACCCATCAGGCCACGTTCACCGCAGGACGCGCAGCTGAGCACCGGCTCCCTTCCGCCCTCGTACCAGGCTTTGAAGGAAATCCAGAACACGTCCTCGTCGAACTTCTCTCCGCATGCGCGGCACGACGGTGGGCCGGTACCGTCCATAGCGAAGAAACCTTGGTCGTTCCCCTCAGTGGTATGTACGACGGCGATCGTTCTCCACGGAGTCCGTCGTGAGCTGGGGCTGTACTCGTGCCAGGGCGCTTGCCACGCTGGGCCGGGCCGGTCGACGATCGCGTCGCGCCAGAGATCGTCCCCGGCACGTTCGTCCAGCTCGGCAAGGCCACGCTTCCGCAGGAATGTCCTGACCTCGTGCGCCCTCTGTTCGGCGGTATCGGCGGTGGCGTCGAGGTCTACGAATTGGTCGCGGTGATCTCCCATGCGTCCTACTCTCGCGGCAGAGCCGCGGTCAGTGTCAAGCGATCACGGGCCCGGTGAACAAGTCGTGGGCGGGTGGAGCCCAGAGCTGTCCACCTGTAGGTGAGCCCCACCTTGCGGGGCGCGTGAGCAGTGGTACACGCGCAACGGCGCCCTACACATGTCGGTTTGTAGATCTGTAGATACATTGGTGTCTGCCCCCGTCTTCTCATCGCGTGGTTGTGACATGGATCGTGCCGCGCTCGGCGACCTCGGTCCTCACCCCGCGACATGCTCTCGTAGTCGGTCAACGAGCTGTGCGACGATATCTGCCGAAGGCACCGCGCCCCCTACAGCAAACCCTGATCGGCCGGCCTCCTGACCACGTGCGCTCAGCACAAGCCCCGACCAGGCGACCATGCAGCAGTGGCAGCGAAGGGAGTGCCCTCAGGGGTGAAGGACACCGACCTTGGACCTTGCGCGCAGGCACTCCTGCATCCGGGGTGCCTGGCGGCGGGAATGGGAGACTTCTTGTCATGGGGGATGTGAGAGGACGCAGTACATCACTGCGGTCTGAGGAGTATGTGCAGGCTATCGAGCGGGCGTTTGCGCGTTGTCCGAGTCTGAGCGGTTTGAGGTTGCTCTCGGCTGAAGCCCGGCTGGGTTTCGCGACCGTCCGGTTCGAGGGCCCGGTCGATGATTTCCGGGGACCCTACGGTGCGATGGTGCGCCTACCAAAGGAGCAGCACGATGACCTGTGGAACCGGTACGTTGACGATCGGAATGCCACGGTCGATGACTGGGCGCACGCAGGTATTGCCATGCGAGCAGTCCGAGCGCACACGCTCAGCCAGGACCACGACCGCGGGTACACCCTCGACGGTGTCTGGTGGATCATCAACGACTGCCTCGACATTCAGTGAAGACCGCCCGACCGGGTCAGCCCACCGATTGTGGTCTTCTCCTACCGGACTGTGACCAATCCGGTACGTGTCGTCAGCCTCCTTGTGATGTTGTCACCGGAGACTTGGAGCATGGCACTCATGGGGGCACAAAAGGCACGCACGACGCATTGGTTCAGAGAGCACCGCGGGGCCTTCCCCTCGATCGTTGCTCTGCTTGCCGTGGCCGTGCTGTGGGTCGCCGGCGCAATCGGCGGCATCGGCTTCCTCGCCGAAGCGAGCTCGCCCATGATGATGCTGACCGGTCTCTACGTCGGCCTGGCAGTCGTGGCGGTCTCCATCATCATCGCGACACTCGCGATCAATGACCTCGTCCGCCGTCACTCCCGAAACCGCGCCCGCCGGTGACCCTGTTGCTCACCCACGGGGTGCGACGGCCAGCAGTGATGATCACCGGACTGATCGCCGTCGTGCTGATCACCGGATGCACGAGTGGTGAGCTGGAGGAGGAGAATCCATCCGGCCCCACCAGCTTCACGGGGATCTCAGACCCTGTTTCGGGCACCTACACCGGAACGAGCATCATCGAGCTCGGCGAACCGCCGGACAACGCCACGCACATCGACACCCGTCTGACCTGCCTGAGCGCCGGCAATCTCATCATGGAAGACGGACTGACGGTCATCTGCCCAACCGGCTCGGCCAGTACCACCGCACTGTCGTCCTTTGAACTCGTACCAGAAAAGCAATCAGTGACTATCACCGCAGAAGATCCGAGCACGAAGTACAAGCTCGATGCCGTCTACCAGGACCGCTCATCCGACCGCTAACCGTGCCGTAAGTCCTCCTGCATGCGGCCTCGCTAGATGATGGAGTCTCTGACGGCGGCGACGGCTTCAATCTCCACGAGCTGATACTCGTACCCCAGCACGGTCACACCCAACAGGGTGCTCGGCGCATCATGATCCCCGAACGCCTCGCGCACGACCTGCCAGGCGGTCACGAGATCACGCCGCTCAGCCGATGCCACAAGCACGCGCGTGCTGATCACATCCTCGACAGTCGCACCCGCGTCCAGAAGCGCGGTCCGCATGTTCGCGACGCATTGCTCCGCCTGCAGGGCGTAATCACCTTCACCCACTGTCGCTCCCGCTTTGTCCAACGGGCAGGAACCAGCAAGGAAGACCAACCGTGCGTCCGCCGGCGCGGTCGCGGCATAGGCGTACTGCGCCACCTCCGACAGCTCAGCGGATCGGATCAAGGTCACTGCTGAAACCATCAGGCACCGCCCTTCCTCGTACCAACGAACCCAAGCCTCCCACTCCTGCAATAGACAGGAGAGCTCATCAACACCCAAATACGCGTCTTCACACCCAGACAGCGGTCCGTAGGCCGATCCTCCTGCGGGACGGGCTTAAGGGCGTCCGGCCGAACTAGTTGAGGGTTCTTTTCCAGGTCTCCTGATAGGTGGATCGTTGCCATTGCTGGTGTGGGCCCTCCCACTCACGTGCGACGTCGGTCAGCCAAATCGTCGTATCGGTATTCCACCCGGCGAGGACCGTGAACGTTCCGCCGTCGACGTGCAGCGCACGGTTGGCGCTCGTGAGGTACGCCAAAGTGGTCAGGTGCACCGCATCCCACTGTTCCGAGACTTTCTCCCAGTCCGGAATCACCCACGCACCGTCGGTGCCGGTGCATCGAAACCAGTCATGACGCCGGGATGCGGTGACCTCTAACGGGTGCTCACGGCACAGTGACACCCAATCCTCATCACTGTGTATTTCGTAGGTGTGCCCGGTGCCGCGCACGGGGATCACGGTGACCTGCTCCTCGCCGAAGGAGTCCTCGATGAGATTCAGGCCCAGCGGCATCTGCCCCGCCGTGTGCAGAGTTCCTTGCGGGAAGGACCACCACGTCCCCGACCAAGGGACGTGAGGATCCCGGGGTCGTTCCTTGCGGGCGCGGACCTCTTCGGCGCGTGCACCACGAGACCACGCAGCCAGGGCTTGTGACGGTGTCCGGGGTAGAGGTGCTGGATCATCACCTGCTCGCCAGTCGATGGCCCACTGCTCAAGCTGCCGACAGCTCGACCACCACTGTGTGGAGGGTGAGGTCACAACGTGGTGGGCGAGCGGGGCAAGGGCAGCTGTCACCCCGGAAAGGGCGGCGAGGACGTCCTCCCCGTCTGGTTCCTGCCAGGGCCGCGACGTGTCGACTGCCTCAGCTAACGCGCGATCAATGGCCTCGGGCTCAGCCCGCGTGACATCGAGTGAGGTCAAAGCGGCGATGAGATCACCAAGGGTGGGCCGCGGCGGCAACTCCGGTTCGTCGCCGGAGGTGGCCGTCAGCAGCACGCGAGAGGTGCCTTTGCCCGGATCCAGATCATGGGCGAGCCAGAACACTGCGGATCTGATGACTGGGTCCAGCTCTGTCACCAGTTGCAAGCACAGGCGTCGCCCACGCGGCCCTGCCAACAGCACTTCCGCCTCCGTATCCATCTGCTCACCCTACGTGCAAGCCCACGTTCACCAGAGGATCCTTCAGCGGGAATGCCAACGGTCGGCGTTAGGGTAAATCCTCCTGCCGCCTCATGTGTTCTTGGGCAGCAGCATGCATGGTGCGGAACTTCTCGCCTGACTCCACGGCCGCAACGACAGCGGTGTCGTCATCACGCTGAAGTGCGTTGATGACGTCCTGGGGCAAGTCGTTCTCGGCGGCGAGGTACCACCGTGCGATAGGTGATCCCGAGCGCAGGATCCGACGGGCGCGTTCATGGTCGACCGGAAGACCCTCCGACGGAGTGTCGAGGCGCTCGATTTGGAAGTGCAGGTGCGGCGGTGAACGGTAGCGTCCAGGCTGATAGGCGGGACTGACGTTCAGCGAGATCCGTGCCGGACCGCCGATCCACATGACCCAGTCAGGCCCGAGCCCGTTCCACTCTGCCCAGCGAGGGTCGCCCAGTGGCCAGGTCGGCCAACCGGGATCAGCCCCGTGACGGGTCAGGCCCTCGAATTCATCGAGTCGTCGCGCAAGCTCCTGGCCTGCTGTGAAGACCGTTGCCGCGTCCTCGTCAGTCAGGAAGACCGCAAGATTTGGTGCGTGATCCGAGGAAAGCAGCGACCAGGACGATTCATCAGGGCAGTGCCAGTGTCCTCCGTCAATTGAGCGACTCCAGCCTGTCGCACCGATTCCAGCTGCGAGGGAGTCGGCATCGGAGAGTAGATGTCCCCCCACCGCCGCGTGACTCAAGGACAACACTTTGTCGAGAACCGCGTCGGTCGTCATCCCGCTAGTCAGTCAGCAAGCTCTCCACGTGTCAATGAGCTCGACGGATGCTGACCGCCTTCAGAACTCACTGATGCTGTCGAATGCCTGATGGCATCCGCCGGCCACGACCGGTGAACCATCCCTTAGCGCTCAAGGCGGTTGCTGCGGGTGGGCCGATGCGTGAGTCTGAAGCGAACGAGGCGCTGGATCATGATCGGGTAAACGTGGAGGAGGGCTCCGATGAGCAGGATCTGCAGGGCGCCCGCGGGGTGGGACGTCACTGCAGCAATGAGGACGAGGAGCCCTGTGGCGGCGAGGCCGAGAAGGTGACCGGTTTCGGACTGTTCAGTCCCTCGGGGGAAGCCGCTCGTACCCAGCTCTTCGTTGTTGGCCTGACGCATGTTCTTGATGACCCGGTTCCAGCCCACGACATCGAGGGCACGCCGAACGACCTCAGCACCCAGCAGCGCATAGATCCGTGGTTCGAACGATCTGACCTGGTAGCGGGAGCGCGCAGTGTCGACCAGTGACGGACCGATCAGCAGCGCCATGAAGAGAAACCCGCCCTGGACGATGACCGCGTAGACGACGTGGTCGGGCCCGATAGCGAACCAGCCGGCACCAGCTAGTCCGACACCGACCAGCAGGCCCGCAACAACTGACGTAAATGATGTGGACCGATCAGGGTTCACTGCCTGGGCCCTACTCGGTGGCCGTGCGTGCGGCAGCATTAGCCAGCGCAGTCGAGCGGAAAAGGACCACGGTCTGCGCGATGAGCGCCCCGAACGCAATCAGCGGTCCTGCCTGTCCACCAACAAGAACCTGTGCGGCCAGGGCCGCGATCATTCCGATACCGGCGACCGGCATCATCTTCCTCAACGCTGGAAGAGCAGCTCTGTGCCCGGCTGCCCAAGCTTCATCAGATGCCTGGGTGTGCCTGGTACGGATCCCGGCTGCTGCGTTGCGGCTGATCAAGCCCTCAGCTGCCTGACGGGTGACAAACAGGCAGACAGTGGGCAGGAACACCAAGGTGAGAAGCAGGATGCTCAGAGCGACATACTCTTCAGGCATCAGCGACCAGCAGTGACGGAGACATCATTTGTCATGCTCTCGAGTCTATCCAGCCCGTTTCTTCAGCCATCCCGCAAACCCATCCTCGAGCGGGACACTCAGGGGGATCGTATTCCTGGAGAGGCGCCAGCTATTCAGCGAGGTAGTAGTGAGAGCGCCCATTGGCGTCGAGGGAAGTCCATGTACCAGGTCGCTTGGCACAGTGTGGGGTAGCCAAGGATGAGGTCCATTGGTCGATCTAGCGTGGCGTTGGCTGCGCTGAGGTCAACGGCCGCGACCTTCTGGGTTTGAAAGGTAACGCCGGCGATGCTGACCGGGCCCATGATGTAGGTCGGTGTCTGCTGGGTTTGGCCGGCGCCGTCTGTCCCGCTCGTCGGCTCAACTTCGTTGAACATCTGTGGATGTTGGGCGATGAGCGAAGGGTTGACCACGGTGATTCCTGCGCCCGTGTCCCATACCGCGGATGCTGTCGCCGATTCGACGACTACATCGAGGTAGGCGTGGCCGACATCGTCCAGGTACAGAGGCATCGTTGCTCCTGTGGTGTCCGTCGGGCCGTCGAGGGTCAGCGTCTGCTCTGCCAGGTTGAGGAGGCAACTGTGATGGCGAAGTACGTCGAGTCCCAGAAGATTGTGAGCACCGGCGTCATCACCCGGGGCCCGACTCACTTCCAGACCCTCGATCCGCAGCTCACCTAGGAGCAGGGGAGGCGCTGCGACGTAGACGCTTTGGAGCTCCGAGAACACGGTGTGGGACCTGTCCTCGCTGAGAACGGGCCAGTTGCTTGCCACGTCAGCGCGTACTTGGCTTCGGCGGGCACCTGAATCCAGGACGAAAGGGATGCGGTCCTCGCCAACTTGAACGGTGACCCACACTGTTGCGCACAGCGGATCGTCCTCATCAGGCACTACGTCGAGCGGGAGGTGAGTGGCTACCATCTGCTGATTCTAGAAGCAGGCCCAACGCGTCCATTGGGGATCCACATACGTGACTCTAGGTGGGTGCACGACTTCATGGCTCGTTGCTGAGTGAGCTGGGAAGAGGGAACCCCTCGGGAAGCGGTTCGATGTAATAGTGCCGGTTTCCAACACCACGCAGTTTGAGGTTGCCCTCGGTCGTGCGTTCGTAGGCGTAGTACCTGCCCTTCGGCAGTTCACCTAAGTCCGCGTCTGCTGGGATCTGCTGAGTAAGCTGTTGGCCGTCGTGTTCGTAGCGCCACTCCAAAGGCCCGCACAGGGAGAAAGTCTGATTCGGCATCACGATCCCGAGTTCCATCACGGTCTGGCTCTCGGCGTCCGTCGTGGTCAGTATCCTTTGCCCATTCGGAAGCGCTGGGCGCTGCTCCAATAGGGTCGGATAATCACCTTCATGCCAGGCGGTGACGTGACCGCCAACGGCTTCACACGCTGACACCGGATCGATGACAGCTCCTGCAGGAGGACGTGCTGCGACCGTACAAGCACCTAAGGGCGGTTCGACTTTGACATTCTCGTAGTGCTGATTATCCGCAACGAAGAACGTTAACTCCTCGCACTTCACGCTGGAAGGAACGCTCTGAATGACCTCTGGTTCGGGCACCACTGGAACAGGCGGCGACGAGGTCAGAGCCGTGTAAAGCACGATGTACCCGAAAGCCACTATCCCTGCGGCGGCCGCAGCCGTTCCCTTCCGGTAAGGACTGCTAGGAGCCGGTTGCTGAGGTCGGCCGTCAGGTGAGAAGTCCCCTGAGTCGTTGAGCGAACCGATGTCCTCAACCACTGGCCCGTTACTTCCCGCCCCCATGGCACTGTCTCCCTCTCAAGCTCTCCAAAGCTCTGACGCTATGGGATCTCGGGTTGCCCAGCGATATGCCTCGTCCGAAGGACGGCTAAATCTGGCATCCGTCCGTTTCACTGAGGATCCCTCAGCAGGAGATAGGGCTACGTCGCAGCCGCTGTTTGTGGACTCCCCATCGACCGTGAAGTCCAAGTGCAGAATCGCGGCTGCTGAAGGTGGCGCCGGCGTGTAGACGCACATGTCATCCCAACCAAGACCGTCACCCACCATTCGGAACGCGGACGGCTCGTACTGAGTACCCTCGTCGTCCGTAATGGTGACGCCCACTCTGTCGAAATTGCTCAACTGGGGAGGTCCGTCCTTTTGAGCTTTCTCAGCTTCTGCCGCAAGGTCCTCACGGCTTCGGGTTCGAGCCATTTCCGCGTCATGACTTACCGTCTCGTACCCTCGCACGGCGCTGAGATAGACAACTACGCAGGGGGTGCCTGAGGGAACGTCCACGTGGAGGGGAGCTTTCGTGACGTCGACCCCCGCGAAGCGAACATCTACCCTCTCGATGGTCGCAACTACTAAGTTTCCTGGTGCCCGAACGATGGTTGTCATGAGTCACCCTAGCCCTTGGCCTCTAGAAGGTGGCCCGTAGAAGGATCCCTCTACGGGGCAAGTGAAGTCGCACGACGGGTTTGCATCCTCGAGAGGGCTATCAGCCCTATCAGGAAAAACGTGGGTACGCCGGCAAGTCCTGCCAGGAACAGGGTGTCGATCACCCAGGAGGATTGTCCTGCGTCAGCCAGTGCGATGCCGCGCCCGAATGCTGCCATCAGCGCGACCCCCAGTACAGGCACGAGCCCGAACGACACTGTTATGACCCAAGCAGCAGTCGGGCTGTCGCTTCCCTGACTCCATGCCTGGCCGAAGAGGACCACAGACGCCGCGTAGGCGATGAAACCCAAAAGCAGAAGCCCGGCCACGAGCAGTTGAGGTGCCACGGAAATGGTGGCGCCTATCGCCGCTGCGAGCAAACCAGCTGCTAGCCCGGCGCACCACCAGGCACGGGAGTAGCCGGGATGCGAAGTTCTCAGTCTCAACGCGAAGATCCACGAACCCGCAACTAGTGCGGGCATAAACAGAAACGGGGCTGCAGCAATGGCAATCAGCCCCACTGCGATGAAGACGATCGCCACCACGCGGTTTCCGGCACTAGCCACTACGGTCCCCCAACCTCAAGTTGAGACGACTGTACCCGCAGCACCATGGCTGAGCTGTGAAGGAGACCTGAGTGATCTTCGCAGGTCGATCCCCTATCGGTCATTCCATGAAAGGGTGACGGCATGCTCACGGACTTCGTTAAAGCCTGGAACCAGGGACAGAACGTCGACCTTTACGAGATAGAGAACGACGCGATCGACCATGAGGAGACCCTGTGGCGGGCACTTCGCACCGCCGCCCCGTGGGATGGGAAGGACCTTCTCGACCTCGGCTGCGGCACCGGCTACTGGCTGCCGCGCTACGCCAAAACCACACGCACGTTGTACGGAGTAGAGCCGGATACCTCCCTGCTCGAAACGGCAACGAACCGAACGGCCGACGCGACAGTCCTGCAGGGGTCCGCTGAACACATCCCCCTCAACAATTCATCCATCGATGTTGTCCACGCTCGCTTCGCTTACTTCTTTCCTTCACCCAATAACGATTGCTCCGCAGGACTCCGTGAAGCACTCCGAGTGCTCCGACCCGGCGGCTCACTGATCGTCATCGACAACGACCAGGAGGGCGGCGACTTCGCCGAGCTGCTGCGGGCCGGTAACACGGCGAAGCACCAGGGCCCGGGAGATTTCATCCTGTGCTGGTGGCAGGACCAAGGAGCCGCCACTCAGAAAGTCATGAGCAGCTGGACCTTCAACACTCCCGAGGACCTGGCGAAGGTCGTTGCCATGGAGTTCCCAGACAACTCTGCCGACAGCTGGCTCCAGGCTCACGCACGACAAAGCACACTCTCGTACGGATATCTCTTACACATCGTCAGCAAAGCGTCCTGAAGTTAAAAGGTTCCCCTACGCCGAACGTCCGCTGAACGATCCGTCATCGTTCATGGGCGGGACGCTGGCTTGGGGCGGTTGAGTCGTGTCCGTACCGCGACACCGGCGCAGGCGATGACGGCTATCCCTCCGATGACGGTGGTAGCCGTGAGGTGCTCGCCCAGCAGGAAGACTGCCCAGAGGATGCTGAGGACGGGTTGGGTGAGTTGGACTTGGCTGACCTGCGCCATGGGCCCGATCGCGAGTCCCCGGTACCAGGCGAAGAAGCCGAGGAACATGCTGACGACCGCGAGGTAGGCGAATGCAGCCCACTCGGTCGGAGTGCCATTGGGCGGTTGTTGTGCGACGGCAGTGATGGTCAGGGCGAGCATGATCGGGGACGCGATGACGAGGGCCCAGGACACGGTTTGCCAAGCGCCGAGTTCACGGGCGAGGAGACCGCCTTCGGCGTACCCGATGGCAGCAGCGAGGACGGCGGCAAACAGCAACAGGTCCGAGGCTGTCAGGTGGGTGAGGCCGCCGCCTTGCAGGGCGGCGAATCCGACAGCGACGACGGCACCCATACCCGCCGTCACCCAGAAGGACACCGGTGGTCGCTCCTTACCGCGGATCACGGCCATGACAGCGGTCGCCGCCGGCAGCAGTGCGATGACCACGGCCCCGTGGCTGGCTGGTGCGGTGGTCAGGGCATACGAGGTCAACAGCGGGAAGCCGATGACGATACCGCCGCCGACCACGGCCAGGCGCACCCACTGGACTCCGGCGGGGAATCGTTGCCGGGTCAGGGACAGAGCTGCGATGGCTAAGGTCGCGGCGATCACGGCCCGACCCGAGCCGATGAACAGGGGCGACAGTCCGCCGACCGCGACCCGGGTGAACGGCACGGTGAAGGAGAATGCGAGGACACCGAGGAAACCCCAGGCCAGTCCCGCCCGGGAAGGCGATAGCGGCATCGATGTTTCCAGGGTAGCGCTACTATGTGGATTCATGACCAACGATAGCAGCACGAGGATCGTGGCCGACCTCCAAACGTGGATCGCAGCGGCTCCGGCTGGTGCGAAACTTCCCTCAACCCGATCCCTGGTGGCCCGGTACGAGGCGAGCCCGGTCACCGTGCAGAAGGCATTACGCATCTTGACCGGGCAGGGACTGATCGAGAGCAGACCGGGGGTAGGGACGTTCGTCCGTGCTGTGCGCACCGCGAGACCCTCTGACTACGGGTGGCAGACCGGGGCGCTGGGGTCTCCGCGCAACCGCCTGTCTTCGGAGCCGGCAACCATGCGTGCCGCCTCGGTTGACGCGATCGCCCTGCATGGTGGGTACCCGGACCGGGAACTGTTGCCCGAACGCCTGGTCCGTGCCGCCCTTGCTCGAGCGGGCCGCAGCGATACCGCGCTCACCCGCTCACCCATCGCCGGGATACCGGAGTTGCAGGCGTGGTTCGCCGCTGAACTCGCCTCCGCCACCCCCACTGGTATCACAGCACCCCAGGCCAGTGATGTGATCGTGCTCCCGGGTAGCCAGAGCGGGCTCAGTTCCATCTTCCGTGCCCTGGTCACAGGCGGTAGGCCGCTGCTTATCGAGTCCCCCTCGTACTGGGGTGCGATCCTCGCCGCAACACAAGCCGGCGTCCGCCTGGTCCCTATCGCGTCCGGCCCGTCCGGCCCTGACCCGGACCATGTCGCACGGGCGTTCGAGGAAACCGGTGCTAGGGCGTTCTACGCCCAACCGAACTACGCCAACCCCACCGGGACCCAATGGTCAGCTACCACCGCGCAGCAGATCCTCGACGTCGTCAGAACATATGGGGCGTTCCTCGTCGAGGACGACTGGGCCCACGACTTCGGGATCACCACGAATCCCACCCCGGTAGCAGCCCAGGACGACAACGGACACGTCGTCTACATCCGTTCCCTCACCAAAAGCGTCTCCCCGGCGCTCAGGGTCGCCGCGATCATCGCCCGCGGACCTGCACGGGACCGGATTCTCGCGGACCGTGCGGCAGCGTCCATGTACGTCAGCGGAATCCTGCAAACCGCCGCCCTGGACATCGTCACCCACCCCGGGTGGCAGAGTCACCTCCGCGGGCTCCGCCACCAGCTACTTTCCCGCCGGGACCTGCTCATCACCAGCCTCACCCAGCACGCACCATCGGCGCACCTCACCCTGATCCCGCCAGGCGGTCTGAACCTCTGGCTGAGACTGCCCGAGAGCACCGACCTCACCGCGTTCATCCGGGAATGCGAAACACACAACGTCCTTGTCGCACCCGGCACCGAATGGTTCCCCGCCGAGCCCACCGGCCCCTACGTCCGCCTCAACTACTCCGGCCCCAACCCCGGCGCCTACCCAGAAGCCGCCCGCATCATCGGCCACACCCTCCACCAGATCAGCTAAAACACCACAGCTTTACCAGCGCCCGGAAGCAGATCGGCTTGCGCGCTTCGAGAGGATGTCAGGCCGGCGGGTGAAGCGAGTTGAGTTTGGTGCAGAAGCGTTGAGTTTCGTCAGGGCTGATGACGTCACTGAGGGGTTCGTGGAACCAGTCCTGCCAGATCGCGTCGATCTGGGCTCGGCTGATTGAGCCTCTGGTGAGCAACAGGCTGGCCATGGGGCGGGCCTCTGGCTCGTACTCGTCGTGGGGTGCGCCGTCAACGGTGCCGGGATCTAACCCGTAGGGGTCGAGCTCGTTCAGTGCTGTGATCACCGCTTCGACGGTGTCCCGCCATCTGTGACTACGTGGGTCCATAGGACCAGAATGTCCTAACAGACACCTCCGGAGGAGGGATTGGTGACAACATGCATCCGGTACCTATTGTTTGCGACACACTTCCCCGAGTGCCGGACATGTACAGGGTATGAGTGACTCTTCGCGGCCCCCTGACCGGCAGGAAACCTTCCAGCTCCTGTACCAAACCGTCTACTCGGATCTGATCCGGTTCGTGCAACGCCGCACCCACGCGCATCACGCCGAAGACGTCGTCGCTGACGCGTTTCTCGTTGTATGGCGCCGCCTCGACGAGCTGCCGAAAGACCATGAAGATGCGCGAGCCTGGGTCTTCGGCATCGCCAGGAACATTTTGCTGAACAACCACAGAAGCGAGCAGCGCCGCTCCTCGCTCGAGGTCCGACTAACAGATACGACCGCCTTCTCCGATGACTCCGGTGCCGACCTGGTCGCGACTCGCGTCGATGTCAGCAGAGCGTGGCTCATGCTCTCGGCAGTCCATCAAGAAACCCTGGGTCTTGCGGTCCTCGAGGAACTCAAAGCACCACAAGCAGCCGCGGTACTCGGCATCTCACCGGTCGCGTTCCGGCTCCGGCTCAGCCGCGCCAGACGAGCCCTTCAACTCCACCTCGACCACTTGCCACAGATAACTCCGAAGTCCGTCGAACTCTCCGGAAGGACACCACGATCATGACCAAGCTCCACGACGTTGACAACATCCTGCGCTCCCTCGACCCTGCCGATGCGCGAGCCCACCATGCCGATTCCCCGCGCGCCCGAGCGGACCTCCACCGAATCCTCACCACCGACGTCTCAGCCCCCGCACGCTCACAAGTACAGCGGCCTCGACGCGCACGCAAGTTGGTCCTGACCGGCGGCCTGGTAGCGGCTGCCACTGCCGCAGCACTCGTCATGCCATCTCTCACACAGGGCGGCGATCAGGCTTTCGCAAGCTGGACAGCAACACCGGCCAGCATCGATGGTGTCCAGGACCAAGCAGAAGCAGTTGATGCCTGCCGAGCATCACAGCAGGACACTGGCATCCTTAGCGAGTATGCCGATGACCTAAACCGGGCGCAGGCCGCGATCGCCGAACGCCGTGGCACCTGGACGACCGTTGTTCTTACCGGTTCGGACGGTTTCTCCGCCATGTGCATCACCGATGACTCAGCTTCGCTCTTCAGCAAGGCAATGATCGGTTCCATCGGCCGGACGGCCGACCACTCCGTTCTAGGTTCGAGGGATCTGAAAGCCGTGAGTCTTGGCACCGGATCGATGAGTGCCGGTGACATCTCCATGGCCGCTGGCATTGCCGGGACAGACGTCACCGGAGTCACCTACAACAGCCCGATATTGGGAGAAGTCACCGCAACCGTGGCACGAGGTCAGTTCGCCCTCTGGCTACCCGGAGATGAACTCAGAGACGCCAGCAGCGGGCTCGATGTCACAGTCGTCTACTCAGACGGCAGCACCGGAACGCACAGGCTCAGCCTCTGAAGGCACCGCCGCCAGAACCACCATCCCTACCCGGGACACTTTGTGATCAAAAGTCAGTAGGTGCACGCAGGAGGATCCCGCAGCGGGACGCTGCGGACGCGTGAGTTCGTTCAGGCTCCTCCGATAAGCAAGCACGGAGCTTCAGATCATCCCGCTGATGGCATCGGCAGGCACTGAGTACGGCGTGTATACGCTGGAACCGTCGCTACGAGAAAGGGCCTACACCGTATGTATGTACATAATGCTGCGGAGGATGAGGAGCGGGATGCGCTGCTGACAGCTCTTGCTGCGCACGGGGTTGCGGGTTTGGCGGACTTCGGCCATTTCGTCAACAACACCACTTACTTCGCACCATCAACGTTCGATATCAGAGCGTCCTGGCCCGTCCTGTTGGAGTGGTTCCCGCGGTTGAACCAACCTAAGGTGGTCGGCACTGTGGCGAGTTACCTCGGCTATCCACAGTTACGCCCGCAAGTATTCCCAGTCCTGGAGGCAGGCTTCCGTCGCTGGGCAGTCACAGATGTCACCAACACAACGGGATGGCTGATCGGCGCTTCATTGGCCACGACGGCGACAGTCGACCAGCTGCCACAGCTGCTGGAACTCGCCACCGATAAGCGCTTTGGTACGGCCCGGAAGGAGCTCGTTGATTCACTCTGGCGGTACCGAAAAAGTGAGCTCGTCGCGCCTGTCCTCCTCGAACTGATTCATGACCATGAAGTAGGCCTTCATGCCATGTCGGCGCTACGACAAACGATCGGCAACGCTGCAGCGATACCGCACCTCGAGCAGGTCGAGGCGACCGCGAAAGGAACGCAGCTCGGTAAGAACGCGACCATAGCGATCAAGCGCGCCCGCAAATCCCTACTCACAGCAGCGGCTAAGCAAGCTTCAACCGACGGAGATGCACCCTCCTAAGACCGGTGGGCCCACAGACCACCATGTACGGGCCAACTCTGCCCGTTAGAGGATCGGACAACGTTCATTGATTGTGTGCCGGCCGGTCGGCGTGGGGCGGGTAAGCGCCTGATGCGATCCAGGCGTCGAGGTCGCGTGGTCGTTGGAAGGACAGGACAGGCGGCATGGACGGGTCGGCCCTGATCGTCTTGATCGCGTCCCGTTTTCGGGTGAAGGTCTTGAAGTGCCAGGCGATGATGGAGTCCTTCGCGAGGACGCGGCGGAGAGTCTCGGTGTTGCCGTTGCACACCGGGTGTTTGCTGATGATGCGTCGGATGGTTCGGCGGACGAGGCGTCCGAGTGAGAGCCATCTCGGGTAGTCGAGGAACACGATGAGCTCGGTACGGGCGAGGACAATTTCTCGCCAGGACGAGTAGGCGCTGTCGAGGACCCACTGGTCCTGGGTGGCGATGGTTGTCGCGATCCGATATTGGTCCTCGATCGGGCGGCCCTTCCATCCGGGCAGCCACCCCAGGTCGTCGTCGGCCGAGAATTCGGGGACGTCGACAGCAAGGGCATACGCGTGGGCGGCGGAGGTCTTCCCGCTGCCGGTCACACCATGGAAGAGCACCCGTTGAGCGGGTCGAGGAGTCATGGCCTCCACCGTAGCTTCCAATTCCCGGAGAAGAAGCTTAAGGATCGGCTTACGAACCGTGGATCAGGTGTCGAGGAAATCCCACTCGCTACCGAGCACCCACCGCAGAGCGCTCATCTTCCCGTTCAGCATCCCGAGCTCGAAGTCCGTGTACGGCCCGAGCTGCCCGGGCTTGGTGTAGGTGGCCTCGACGCGCGCCCGGCCGGGGCCGGCGATGGCCTGGTGGCGCTCAAGCTCCCCTGCGTCCCCTTTCCGCTCGGCCCGGTAATCGTGCTGCAAGGACCGGTGGTACCAGAGACGGTCGAACAATTCCGTCTCCGCGGCCAGAATCTCGTCCAGCCGGCGGGGCTCCTCCTGGAAGTCACTTTCCTCGAAGAGCTCCTCGACTTCCTCACCGAAGTGGTTACGCAGGACCATGTCGAGGCCGTCCACCCCGAGGGCATATCGACTACCGGTTCCGTCGAACGCATCTGCAGTATCGTCATGTGGTTCTCGCCTATCGCCATTCATTCGAGAGAAGTCGGTGTGGTTGGTGGTGATGAAGGCGTGTGGATGCTCCGTGAGGTCAGCTCCCTGGATAGCGGTCTGATAGAGCTCGAAGATGACGGCGTCGGCGACGCTATTCTTCCCGCTGTGAAATGGCGCGGCCTTTCTCAACCCCCGCTCGATGACGCGGTTCGTCTCGGCCTCCGATTGCTCGACCTTCTGACCGGCGATGAGGAGTTCACGGATCTCGCGGAAGTTCCGGGTCGTCATCGCGCCGACGAGTGGGAGGTGTCGGCCGAGGTTTTCGATGACCTCCACGGCGTGACCATCGTCGTCGCTGCCGTAGGTCACGAGATCATGGCGGATTTGTTTGAACCTGGCCGCAATGCTGGACGTCATGGCCGCCTGCACGCGGGCTTCGTTGCGGTCGAATTCCTCAATGACCACGGGCGGAACCAGCAGCTGCAGGTTTCCCTGGTGAATGAGTACCCGCAGAGCGACGATCCAGCGCTGCCCGTCTCGTCGTTGCGCAAGGTCGAGGCATGTAGAAGTGTCGATGAGGAAGTGCAGCACAAGGTCAGCCTATGCGGAGCTGCTCCACAGGAGGATCGTTGACCGTACAGATGGCTGCGGCTGTAGCTGATGTTCTCTCGATTCAGAAGTTCAATATTTCGGTTGGTCTGGTCGTTGCTCGAGGAGACCTTGAAACCTCGCTGTGCGCTCCTGATGGGAGGCGCCGGCCTGCAACACAGGCGCCTCGGTCACATGCGCGTATAACTCGATCGTGGTTCCATGGCTGAACCAGACCGCAGATCGATTACCGCCCTGGTCGGTGCGTTCATCCGGTGAAGGACCGAAGGCAGCAGCGATGCCTGCCCGAATTGCGTCATAGCCAGCGTTCACATCCGCGGGCGAGGACTTCCATGCGCCGGCATAGGCGAAGAAGCTTAGGTTGAAGAGCTCATCGCTTAGCGCTGACCAGGAAGCGTTCTCCACTGCAGACCCTGGCACGATGAACTGCCCTCGAGTCACACCCAAGGAAGCCTGTTCGTCAGGCTCTAGTCGTGCGCATAGCGTGCAGCCAAGGCGGGTGAAGTAGCTTGCGAAATGCTCGGGCCCCGAAGGCCACTGCTCGCTCACGACCCGCTCCAACAACTGAACGATCACCGCAGGAGGCGGATTGAGGGACTCACCGGGATGAATGGTGTTCATGACGGAACCCTATGCCGGGGCACTCATCGAAACGACCCTATCTAGATCCGACCCCACGGAGGGGTCCCGTAGCGGGATGGTCCAGTGCTACGACGCGGGCTTTGCCGAGGCGTCACGAATCGCGGCGCCAGTCGGTGACCTCGGGGTAGGCCAAGAATCCGGCCGACAGATAGGTGGACAACGCACCGACATTGGAACTCTCTGCACAGACAGTGGCGCTCGATGAACCCATCTCGCGAAGCGCAGTGGCGGCAGCGCGCGTCATCATCGTGCCGTATCCGTGACCGCGGTGGTCCTGATGTACGCCCATCGGTTCGATGAGACCGGGACGCCCTGCCCCAGCCGACCACACCGCGGCGACGGCGACTACATTGCCGTCGTTGTAGAGCGACAGGATGCGCCCGGAGTCGAGAAATGGGCCTTCAGCGGCTGCCCGCCATCCGGCCACGAAGCTACGAAGCCGTTCGTCTGGCATCGGTGTTCCACGAAAAGCGGACCAATGAACAGCTACCCACTCATCGGTGCGACCTGGTTCAACAGTTTCGACGCGGACGTCTGCAACGTCGACGAGACCTTGCAGATCAGCGACCGGCTCCGCCAAATCAAGACGTAATGGCGTCCATGCCTCGTCGGGTAACCATCCCGCTATCGCGAGTTGCTCAGAAAGAGCCAATGCGCCGCGCGCCTCAATAGTCGCGCTTCCTGGATCGAGGACACCCTTGATCGGCTCACCAACATCCGTGGCGATGCGACGGGCGAGCGTTTCGTCCCCGTGCAGCGCCGGATCTATCGCGAACCGCAGCAGCTGGGGACCGTCGATCAGCGCGATCGCCAAAGCGGTGTCACCGCGCGACCACACCCGCGTTGCAGCGGCAGTGGCTGTGGCTCCACGGAGCGAGTACCAACCCAGATCACCGGGATGCAGATGCAGTGGTCCGCTGTCATCCTGCCACTCATTCAGCACACGAAGAATCCGATCGAGCTCGTCAACCTGCGGTTTTCTCACTTCGACATCCATGAGCCCTAACCTTCCATCGCAACCGCGCCGAACCACACCGTTGGTACTTCCATCGCATTGATCCACCTATGCATTGTTCTACCGAACAGAGGGAAGAGTGCTCACAAGCTCATCATCATTAGTGATGCGTGCAAGCGTGCTGCGACCGAGCTGGGCCATTCCAGGATTGGATGCTTGGTAATACCAGACCAGGCCCATGGCTTGTTGGAACGCCCACGCAGCACCGCGCTGCCACTCGATGAGGGTGGTACCGAGCGCGTGACGGAAGACCGACCGGGTCTCAGCGTCGAACAGGTGCCAGGCCGCTACGAGATCGAGGGCGGGATCGGCCGGTGCGAAGCCGCCGGTATCGAGGACGCCGATCAGACGTCCGTTCTCGGTCAGGAGGTTCGCCGGAATGAGGTCCCCATGCGTCATGGAATCTGCCTGGGTTCGGGGCAGAACCCGGAGTTGTGCCCATAAACCTCTGAGGACAGGGACGTCGAGGATGTCCAGGCTTTCCCGAAAACAGGTCTCCATCCACGCATCCGAGTCCGGCAACTGCCCACCACGCCCAGCACCTGCGAAGGGGCGCCCTCGCGTCGGGGCGGAACGACATGCACCGATGAGGCCGGCTAAATCTTCGGCGAACTGTTCGCAATGAGCGGTCCCTTCCGGTGTCGCTACGTCCCCGGGCAGCCACGACTGAATTGACCACGGCAACGGGTATCCACGACCCGGGCGACCGACGGCGATTGGTACCGGGGCAGGAACCGGAGATACCGCCAGCATCTCCCGCATAGCCGACGCTTCCCGCTGCAGGTCTGCAGCTACGAGGAGTGGATCAGCAAAGCGAAGTGGAAGCCGCGCGGTTTTGAGTGCTCCAATGCGGTAGATCGCGTTCACTGTTCCAGTGAGCCACCACCGGCTCAACGGTTTCGTGGCTCCACTGGGGGAACTGCTCCAGAACCAACTGCCGCACAGTCGCAGCACTGACTTCAAGCTGATCCTCGTGCATCGCCATGCTGCCGACACTACTGCGCACTGCTGCCCGTAAGACGGTCCCTTACCGGGCGGGAATCTGCCAGACACGCGGAACGCCGTCGGCGTTCCAGTTGAACAGGGTTAGGTGCCATAGACCCGGCTGTTTGCGTGAGGGGTCTATCAGCCCATGAGCGCCCAGACTCTGCAGAGCTTCTCGAACCTTCCACGATGGAGGCGTATCGCCCGTGGCAACTGCTTGCTGCCAATCCGCTGCCGCGTCCGCGGGACTAACCCCTATCGACTCCAAAGCTTCGTGATCACGCAGATCGATAATCCGACCAGCCTCTACCTCGAATTGCAGCACCTCAAGATCAGGGGTTCGATCGTCGGCGTGGGCGATCATTGCAGCGGCGACACCTTCGGGCGAGGAGCTAAGGTACAGAGTTGGTACGTCCGGAGGCGAGTATCGGCCAGCTGACCGGGAGCCCGCTAGAGCCGTATCACGGTAAGCAGGATCCACGGCACGGTAGAACACACCCGTGACCGCGCGCATCACGGCGCCTTCCCGAGTAAATACTGGTTCATCTCGCTTCATGACAACAACCTTCGCACTTCTGCGGTCGACTCGAATGGACAGGTCTACACGCCCGTAAGCCGGTGGTTCTCTGTACCTTCTGACACTTTGTTCCGACGATCAGCACCGCCGGACCGGCGAAGGGACGTTTACCCGGGACGATGAAGACGGGCGCAGAGGTACCACAACTGCAACAGCTGATCCGGTCGATCGGCCACCGAGACGCGTCTCGAAAACCTAAGGCGACCTCAACCGGTCAATGCACCACCTGTGGTCTTGAGGGTATCGCGGGCTGATCGAAGGTGGTGATGTGGGCTTGGTAGAGCTCGTTGGAGCTGGCCCATTTCAAAACCTGCCGGGGACGATCG